>CAWJMA010000005.1:0-210129 GCA_963843855.1 uncultured Alphaproteobacteria bacterium | reverse complement strand
GATCGAAGGCGCATCGTCCTTCATGTTGAGGTTGGCACCGATGTTGACCGCTGCCGAAGCGCTGTCGCCATCCTTGTCGGTGATCGTCGCAACCAGCTTGATCGCGCTGTCGAGGATCGTCGACGAGTTCTGGTCGGGACCCGTGTCCGGCGAGTGCTGAAGCGCACGCACCTGGTCGAGGGTCACAACGCCCGAACCGTTCACGGTCACGCTGAACGCAACCTGGCCGCCAACGCCGCCAACCCGGCCTTCAACGCCGGTCGCCGTGTTGTAGAGCAGGATCGCGCTGCCGGTCGCAACGTCGACCAGGCCGCTGTCGGTCCCGTCAGCCGTGGTCGTAACCGCATAGCTGGTCGTGCCCGCACCGTCGGCGCCGTAGGCACCCGTGAACAGACCCGCAAAGCTCGCCGAGGCGTTGACCGCAAGGTTGGTCTCGTCAACCGTCAGGGTCGGCTCGGCCGTGGAGTTGGTGCTGATCGAAGGCGCATCGTCCTTCATGTTGAGGTTGGCACCGATGTTGACCGCTGCCGAAGCGCTGTCGCCATCCTTGTCGGTGATCGTCGCAACCAGCTTGATCGCGCTGTCGAGGATCGTCGACGAGTTCTGGTCGGGACCCGTGTCCGGCGAGTGCTGAAGCGCACGCACCTGGTCGAGGGTCACAACGCCCGAACCGTTCACGGTCACGCTGAACGCAACCTGGCCGCCAACGCCGCCAACCCGGCCTTCAACGCCGGTCGCCGTGTTGTAGAGCAGGATCGCGCTGCCGGTCGCAACGTCGACCAGGCCGCTGTCGGTCCCGTCAGCCGTGGTCGTAACCGCATAGCTGGTCGTGCCCGCACCGTCGGCGCCGTAGGCACCCGTGAACAGACCCGCAAAGCTCGCCGAGGCGTTGACCGCAAGGTTGGTCTCGTCAACCGTCAGGGTCGGCTCGGCCGTGGAGTTGGTGCTGATCGAAGGCGCATCGTCCTTCATGTTGAGGTTGGCACCGATGTTGACCGCTGCCGAAGCGCTGTCGCCATCCTTGTCGGTGATCGTCGCAACCAGCTTGATCGCGCTGTCGAGGATCGTCGACGAGTTCTGGTCGGGACCCGTGTCCGGCGAGTGCTGAAGCGCACGCACCTGGTCGAGGGTCACAACGCCCGAACCGTTCACGGTCACGCTGAACGCAACCTGGCCGCCAACGCCGCCAACCCGGCCTTCAACGCCGGTCGCCGTGTTGTAGAGCAGGATCGCGCTGCCGGTCGCAACGTCGACCAGGCCGCTGTCGGTCCCGTCAGCCGTGGTCGTAACCGCATAGCTGGTCGTGCCCGCACCGTCGGCGCCGTAGGCACCCGTGAACAGACCCGCAAAGCTCGCCGAGGCGTTGACCGCAAGGTTGGTCTCGTCAACCGTCAGGGTCGGCTCGGCCGTGGAGTTGGTGCTGATCGAAGGCGCATCGTCCTTCATGTTGAGGTTGGCACCGATGTTGACCGCTGCCGAAGCGCTGTCGCCATCCTTGTCGGTGATCGTCGCAACCAGCTTGATCGCGCTGTCGAGGATCGTCGACGAGTTCTGGTCGGGACCCGTGTCCGGCGAGTGCTGAAGCGCACGCACCTGGTCGAGGGTCACAACGCCCGAACCGTTCACGGTCACGCTGAACGCAACCTGGCCGCCAACGCCGCCAACCCGGCCTTCAACGCCGGTCGCCGTGTTGTAGAGCAGGATCGCGCTGCCGGTCGCAACGTCGACCAGGCCGCTGTCGGTCCCGTCAGCCGTGGTCGTAACCGCATAGCTGGTCGTGCCCGCACCGTCGGCGCCGTAGGCACCCGTGAACAGACCCGCAAAGCTCGCCGAGGCGTTGACCGCAAGGTTGGTCTCGTCAACCGTCAGGGTCGGCTCGGCCGTGGAGTTGGTGCTGATCGAAGGCGCATCGTCCTTCATGTTGAGGTTGGCACCGATGTTGACCGCTGCCGAAGCGCTGTCGCCATCCTTGTCGGTGATCGTCGCAACCAGCTTGATCGCGCTGTCGAGGATCGTCGACGAGTTCTGGTCGGGACCCGTGTCCGGCGAGTGCTGAAGCGCACGCACCTGGTCGAGGGTCACAACGCCCGAACCGTTCACGGTCACGCTGAACGCAACCTGGCCGCCAACGCCGCCAACCCGGCCTTCAACGCCGGTCGCCGTGTTGTAGAGCAGGATCGCGCTGCCGGTCGCAACGTCGACCAGGCCGCTGTCGGTCCCGTCAGCCGTGGTCGTAACCGCATAGCTGGTCGTGCCCGCACCGTCGGCGCCGTAGGCACCCGTGAACAGACCCGCAAAGCTCGCCGAGGCGTTGACCGCAAGGTTGGTCTCGTCAACCGTCAGGGTCGGCTCGGCCGTGGAGTTGGTGCTGATCGAAGGCGCATCGTCCTTCATGTTGAGGTTGGCACCGATGTTGACCGCTGCCGAAGCGCTGTCGCCATCCTTGTCGGTGATCGTCGCAACCAGCTTGATCGCGCTGTCGAGGATCGTCGACGAGTTCTGGTCGGGACCCGTGTCCGGCGAGTGCTGAAGCGCACGCACCTGGTCGAGGGTCACAACGCCCGAACCGTTCACGGTCACGCTGAACGCAACCTGGCCGCCAACGCCGCCAACCCGGCCTTCAACGCCGGTCGCCGTGTTGTAGAGCAGGATCGCGCTGCCGGTCGCAACGTCGACCAGGCCGCTGTCGGTCCCGTCAGCCGTGGTCGTAACCGCATAGCTGGTCGTGCCCGCACCGTCGGCGCCGTAGGCACCCGTGAACAGACCCGCAAAGCTCGCCGAGGCGTTGACCGCAAGGTTGGTCTCGTCAACCGTCAGGGTCGGCTCGGCCGTGGAGTTGGTGCTGATCGAAGGCGCATCGTCCTTCATGTTGAGGTTGGCACCGATGTTGACCGCTGCCGAAGCGCTGTCGCCATCCTTGTCGGTGATCGTCGCAACCAGCTTGATCGCGCTGTCGAGGATCGTCGACGAGTTCTGGTCGGGACCCGTGTCCGGCGAGTGCTGAAGCGCACGCACCTGGTCGAGGGTCACAACGCCCGAACCGTTCACGGTCACGCTGAACGCAACCTGGCCGCCAACGCCGCCAACCCGGCCTTCAACGCCGGTCGCCGTGTTGTAGAGCAGGATCGCGCTGCCGGTCGCAACGTCGACCAGGCCGCTGTCGGTCCCGTCAGCCGTGGTCGTAACCGCATAGCTGGTCGTGCCCGCACCGTCGGCGCCGTAGGCACCCGTGAACAGACCCGCAAAGCTCGCCGAGGCGTTGACCGCAAGGTTGGTCTCGTCAACCGTCAGGGTCGGCTCGGCCGTGGAGTTGGTGCTGATCGAAGGCGCATCGTCCTTCATGTTGAGGTTGGCACCGATGTTGACCGCTGCCGAAGCGCTGTCGCCATCCTTGTCGGTGATCGTCGCAACCAGCTTGATCGCGCTGTCGAGGATCGTCGACGAGTTCTGGTCGGGACCCGTGTCCGGCGAGTGCTGAAGCGCACGCACCTGGTCGAGGGTCACAACGCCCGAACCGTTCACGGTCACGCTGAACGCAACCGGACCGCCAACGCCGCCAACCCGGCCTTCAACGCCGGTCGCCGTGTTGTAGAGCAGGATTGCGCTGCCGGTCGCAACGTCGACCAGGCCGCTGTCGGTCCCGTCAGCCGTGGTCGTAACCGCATAGCTGGTCGTGCCCGCACCGTCGGCGCCGTAGGCACCCGTGAACAGACCCGCAAAGCTCGCCGAGGCGTTGACCGCAAGGTTGGTCTCGTCAACCGTCAGGGTCGGCTCGGCCGTGGAGTTGGTGCTGATCGAAGGCGCATCGTCCTTCATGTTGAGGTTGGCACCGATGTTGACCGCTGCCGAAGCGCTGTCGCCATCCTTGTCGGTGATCGTCGCAACCAGCTTGATCGCGCTGTCGAGGATCGTCGACGAGTTCTGGTCGGGACCCGTGTCCGGCGAGTGCTGAAGCGCACGCACCTGGTCGAGGGTCACAACGCCCGAACCGTTCACGGTCACGCTGAACGCAACCGGACCGCCAACGCCGCCAACCCGGCCTTCAACGCCGGTCGCCGTGTTGTAGAGCAGGATTGCGCTGCCGGTCGCAACGTCGACCAGGCCGCTGTCGGTCCCGTCAGCCGTGGTCGTAACCGCATAGCTGGTCGTGCCCGCACCGTCGGCGCCGTAGGCACCCGTGAACAGACCCGCAAAGCTCGCCGAGGCGTTGACCGCAAGGTTGGTCTCGTCAACCGTCAGGGTCGGCTCGGCCGTGGAGTTGGTGCTGATCGAAGGCGCATCGTCCTTCATGTTGAGGTTGGCACCGATGTTGACCGCTGCCGAAGCGCTGTCGCCATCCTTGTCGGTGATCGTCGCAACCAGCTTGATCGCGCTGTCGAGGATCGTCGACGAGTTCTGGTCGGGACCCGTGTCCGGCGAGTGCTGAAGCGCACGCACCTGGTCGAGGGTCACAACGCCCGAACCGTTCACGGTCACGCTGAACGCAACCTGGCCGCCAACGCCGCCAACCCGGCCTTCAACGCCGGTCGCCGTGTTGTAGAGCAGGATCGCGCTGCCGGTCGCAACGTCGACCAGGCCGCTGTCGGTCCCGTCAGCCGTGGTCGTAACCGCATAGCTGGTCGTGCCCGCACCGTCGGCGCCGTAGGCACCCGTGAACAGACCCGCAAAGCTCGCCGAGGCGTTGACCGCAAGGTTGGTCTCGTCAACCGTCAGGGTCGGCTCGGCCGTGGAGTTGGTGCTGATCGAAGGCGCATCGTCCTTCATGTTGAGGTTGGCACCGATGTTGACCGCTGCCGAAGCGCTGTCGCCATCCTTGTCGGTGATCGTCGCAACCAGCTTGATCGCGCTGTCGAGGATCGTCGACGAGTTCTGGTCGGGACCCGTGTCCGGCGAGTGCTGAAGCGCACGCACCTGGTCGAGGGTCACAACGCCCGAACCGTTCACGGTCACGCTGAACGCAACCTGGCCGCCAACGCCGCCAACCCGGCCTTCAACGCCGGTCGCCGTGTTGTAGAGCAGGATCGCGCTGCCGGTCGCAACGTCGACCAGGCCGCTGTCGGTCCCGTCAGCCGTGGTCGTAACCGCATAGCTGGTCGTGCCCGCACCGTCGGCGCCGTAGGCACCCGTGAACAGACCCGCAAAGCTCGCCGAGGCGTTGACCGCAAGGTTGGTCTCGTCAACCGTCAGGGTCGGCTCGGCCGTGGAGTTGGTGCTGATCGAAGGCGCATCGTCCTTCATGTTGAGGTTGGCACCGATGTTGACCGCTGCCGAAGCGCTGTCGCCATCCTTGTCGGTGATCGTCGCAACCAGCTTGATCGCGCTGTCGAGGATCGTCGACGAGTTCTGGTCGGGACCCGTGTCCGGCGAGTGCTGAAGCGCACGCACCTGGTCGAGGGTCACAACGCCCGAACCGTTCACGGTCACGCTGAACGCAACCTGGCCGCCAACGCCGCCAACCCGGCCTTCAACGCCGGTCGCCGTGTTGTAGAGCAGGATCGCGCTGCCGGTCGCAACGTCGACCAGGCCGCTGTCGGTCCCGTCAGCCGTGGTCGTAACCGCATAGCTGGTCGTGCCCGCACCGTCGGCGCCGTAGGCACCCGTGAACAGACCCGCAAAGCTCGCCGAGGCGTTGACCGCAAGGTTGGTCTCGTCAACCGTCAGGGTCGGCTCGGCCGTGGAGTTGGTGCTGATCGAAGGCGCATCGTCCTTCATGTTGAGGTTGGCACCGATGTTGACCGCTGCCGAAGCGCTGTCGCCATCCTTGTCGGTGATCGTCGCAACCAGCTTGATCGCGCTGTCGAGGATCGTCGACGAGTTCTGGTCGGGACCCGTGTCCGGCGAGTGCTGAAGCGCACGCACCTGGTCGAGGGTCACAACGCCCGAACCGTTCACGGTCACGCTGAACGCAACCTGGCCGCCAACGCCGCCAACCCGGCCTTCAACGCCGGTCGCCGTGTTGTAGAGCAGGATCGCGCTGCCGGTCGCAACGTCGACCAGGCCGCTGTCGGTCCCGTCAGCCGTGGTCGTAACCGCATAGCTGGTCGTGCCCGCACCGTCGGCGCCGTAGGCACCCGTGAACAGACCCGCAAAGCTCGCCGAGGCGTTGACCGCAAGGTTGGTCTCGTCAACCGTCAGGGTCGGCTCGGCCGTGGAGTTGGTGCTGATCGAAGGCGCATCGTCCTTCATGTTGAGGTTGGCACCGATGTTGACCGCTGCCGAAGCGCTGTCGCCATCCTTGTCGGTGATCGTCGCAACCAGCTTGATCGCGCTGTCGAGGATCGTCGACGAGTTCTGGTCGGGACCCGTGTCCGGCGAGTGCTGAAGCGCACGCACCTGGTCGAGGGTCACAACGCCCGAACCGTTCACGGTCACGCTGAACGCAACCTGGCCGCCAACGCCGCCAACCCGGCCTTCAACGCCGGTCGCCGTGTTGTAGAGCAGGATCGCGCTGCCGGTCGCAACGTCGACCAGGCCGCTGTCGGTCCCGTCAGCCGTGGTCGTAACCGCATAGCTGGTCGTGCCCGCACCGTCGGCGCCGTAGGCACCCGTGAACAGACCCGCAAAGCTCGCCGAGGCGTTGACCGCAAGGTTGGTCTCGTCAACCGTCAGGGTCGGCTCTACGCTGCTCACCGTCGCTCCGATCGTGGGGCCATCATCGAATACGCGGATACGGTCGCCAATGGCGACCGATGCCGAGGCGCTGTCGCCGTCATAATCGGTCAGCGTCACCGTGGCATTGACTAAGCCGGTCAGCGTGATCGGCGTATTGGTGTCGTTAAGCGCCTCTGCGCTCGACCCATCGGTGATGTGATCGAGCGGTACATTCTGGGTGTAGGTCACCGTTCCGTTCGGATTGATCACGAGCGTGAAGGCAACGAGGTTGGCACCGTAGGTGCCGCTGATCGTCGTCGCATTCGTCTGGACGAGCGTGATTGCCTGATGGCCATCGGTGGTGAACAGACCGCTGGCAAGGTTCGCTACCGCACCGGTCAGCTGGAGGCCATAGGTCGCCGATCCCGACGCTGCCGGTCCATCGGCGCCGAACGTGCCGCCGGCATTGATCATCGCGGAATCGCTGGTCACGCTGATCGGGAAACCCGCGGGCGAACCCGCCGACGTTTCATCGATCGTGATTCCCGATGCCGCGCGTGCGGCACTGGCATTGGGCAAATCGTCTTCGAAGTTGACAGTGATCGCGCCGGTCGCAACCAGATCGCCATCGCTCGCGGACACAGGAACACTGATCGAGGCCAAATTTTCGCCGCCGCCATTGGGATGGTCGATCGGCTGGAGCAGCGTCACGGTGTAAGCGCCGGTGTTGTTGATTGCGATCGTCACCACTGGCGTGTTGCCCGCGTTGCCGGTCAGCAGCTGACCGTTGTTGCTGAGCACCCAGGTAATCGCGACGCCGTGCGACGTCAGTCCTTCGAGCGGCGTGCCGAGCGTCAGAGTCAAGGGATCGCCATCGGGATCAGAGATGGTGACGTTGCCCTGCATCACGGCAAGGTTCGTTGTATCTTGCGGCGGACCAGGCTGATCGTCGGGATTGGCGCCCGCCAAACCTTCTTCCGATACGTTGACAGCCGAGCCGAGCAGGAACGGCGCCTCGTTTTCCTTGATTGCCTGCCCAATTTCTTCGAACTCAGGCGGCGTATAATATAGTTCGGTCGGCGGCAGCAGATCGCCGAGCGGAACGCCCGGATCGAGCGGTCCGACGGGAACTTCGAAATTGCCGCCGCTGCTCTGGTTGTTGGAACCGATGTCACCAGCCGCCGGCTTGGGTTCCGACCCGATCAACAGTGCAGCAAGGTTGCTGGCCGGCACTTCGACACCGTCAAGAACGAGCTGCGGAACGAAAACCGCGCCGTCGACGATGACCATGGTGGAGCCGTCGGGGAGCGTGACAACAAGGTCACGGCCGACAATGCGAACATCCGAAAGCTCGACCCCTGCAGGGAGGACCACGACGCCATCGGCGCCGGGAACGACGCGCGTACCGTTGGTGGCGAGCATCGGGACATCGCCGATGTTGATGATCAGCTTGGCAGTGTCGCTTCCGCCCGAGCCATCCGCAAGCGTGTAATTGAACACGTCCGACACGCCGGCCGGGGTGCCGGGGTTACGCGCGTAGCTGTAATTGCCCTCGGCATCGATCGTCAGCGTGCCATATTGGCCCTCGACGACAAGCTTGCCAGCCGAGAAACTATTGTCGCTTCCGCCCGCGCCCTCGATCGCGGTGATCTTCGCGCTGGAGCCGGCGAGATCGACGCCGGTCGCGCCCGTGATCGTCCCCGCCCCTGTGATGGTGTTGCCGGTGGCCGGGCCATATTCATTGGCTGCGAGATGATCAGCATCGTCGCGCGCATTGATTGAACCAGCTTGGTTGAGTCCCGCCTGGGAAGCATCTTCGTTTCGCATAACTCACCTTTTCCCCCGGACCTGTCAGCCAATGGGGCCGGCAGCGTCGTATGAAATTTTGGGAAGGTTCGGTCGCGCCAGTTAACCCGATATGGTTAACAGCTCGGCCAGTCTTCCCGTGTCCGCGTAGATAACAACCACCGTATTGAGGAAAAAGCAAGAAACCCCGACTCAAACCATTCGTGACGATTGCAAATGACTGACCGTAATGTGCCCAATTTTGCTGTTAACTAATAAGAATAAGTTCAATAGTCTTCTATTAGTCTAACGGCCTCTGCTCGAATAATAGCTGGGGCAGGACGCAAAATAGTGTCTATTGATCAGCATGAACCTACGCGACATACTTTCATATTCTCACGAAGTTAACGTGCGTTAATTTTAAGAATGCAGTTACCGAATAATTAACGCGGTGAGGGCGAGAAGAAATGCTTTGCGGAAGCGGTCCGGCACATGGCGCGACAGAACGTAAAAAAGACTCCCTAAGCGTCTCGGATCGGGACAGTTTCACGCGAATCGGTGGCGCGCGCGACACGGCTCCGAAACGAACGCGCGAGTCGCGACTCGGCCGCTTTGACGCCTTGGGGGATTGCCGCGGCCGGGATGACCGCTAGGTTGCGACCATGAAAATCGCCTGCATCGGTGGGGGGCCAGCGGGCCTCTATTTCGCCATTTCGATGAAGCTTCGCGATGCCGGTCACGATGTCCGCGTGTTCGAACGCAATCCGCGCGGCATCACATTCGGCTGGGGCGTCGTTTTCTCCGATCAGACGGTCGAAAACCTGATGGCGAACGACCCGGTGTCGGCAAAGACGATTGCGGACCGCTTTGCCCATTGGGACGACATCGAGGTGCACGTTCGGGGTGAGTGTCACCGCTCATCAGGTCATGGCTTCATCGGCATCGGGCGGCGCGAATTGCTGGAAATCCTGTCGGATCGAGCCGAGGAACTGGGCGTGCAATTGCACTTCGGCCACGAATGCCCGGCCGACCTCGATCAATGGGACGATTATGACCTTGTCATCGCCGCCGACGGGATCAACAGCCGTCTTCGCGATTCCCGGTCCGACGCCTTCGGTGTCGATGTCGATACGCGCGCCAATCGCTTCGTGTGGCTCGGCACGCGCAAATGTTTCGACGCCTTCACCTTTGCCTTCGAACATACCGAGGCCGGGTGGATCTGGGCGCACGCCTATCGCTTTGCGCCCGATTGCTCGACCTTCATCATCGAATGTTCGGAAGAGACGTGGCGCGGCCTTGGTTTCGACCGGATGGAGCAGGCGGAGGCGATTGCGGCATGCGAGCGGATTTTCGCCAATTATCTCGATGGCCATAAGCTGGAGAGCAACGCGATCCATTTGCGCGGATCGGCGGCGTGGCTGAATTTTCGCAGGATCAATTGCACCAACTGGAGCGACGGCAAGCTGATCCTGATCGGCGACGCCGCCCATACCGCCCATTTCTCGATCGGGTCGGGCACCAAGCTGGCACTGGAAGACGCCATCAAGCTGGCCGAAGTGCTCAATCGCCCCGGCCTGCCGCGTGATCGCGCGCTTGCCGAATATCAGGCCGAACGATCGCTGGAAGTCGTCAAGCTGCAGAATAGCGCGCGCAATTCGACCGAATGGTTCGAGACGCTGGAACGCTACCTGCCGTTCGAGCCGTGGCAATTCACTTATTCACTGCTGACCCGAAGCCAGCGCATCAGCCATGACAATCTGCGGCTTCGCGATGCCGAATGGCTGTCTGGGGTCGAGCAGAAGTTCTGGCAGAAGTCGGGTAAGGACAAAGCGGCTCCGCCGATGTTCGCGCCCTTCGCGCTGCGCGACATGGCGTTGGAGAATCGCGTCGTCGTATCGCCGATGGCGACCTATTCGGCGACCGACGGAATGCCCGGCGACTTCCATCTGGTCCATTACGGCGCGCGAGCGATGGGCGGGGCCGGACTGGTCTTTACCGAAATGACCTGCGTGTCACCGACCGCCCGGATCACACCAGGCTGCACCGGCTTGTGGAATGACGAACAGGCGGCGGCGTGGCGGCGCATCACCGATTTCGTGCAGTCCAACAGCAGGGCGAAATTCTGCCTGCAGCTTGGCCATTCGGGAGCGAAAGGATCGACGCAGGTCGGCTGGCAGGAAATGGATGCGCCGCTGCCCGAAGGGAACTGGCCGCTGATCGCGCCGAGTGATGTCGCCTGGTCGCCCGCCAACCAGAAACCGCGACCGATGACGCGCGCCGACATGGACGAGGTTCGCGACCAGTTCGTCGCTGCGACGATGCGCGCGATCGATGCAGGGTTCGACATGGTCGAGCTTCACGCCGCGCATGGTTATTTACTCTCCGGGTTCCTCACGCCATTACAGAACAAGCGCGATGATGATTACGGCGGAAAGCTGGAAAATCGCCTGCGCTTCCCGTTGGAAGTGTTGACCGCCATGCGCGCGGTGTGGCCAGCGGACCGGCCGATGTCGGTGCGCATATCGGCCACCGACTGGGCCGGCGACAATGGCGTGACGCCCGATGACGCGGTGGCGATTGCACGCGCCTTTGCCGATGCCGGGGCCGATCTGATCGACGTTTCGGCTGGGCAGACCTGGAAAGATGCGGAACCGGTTTACGGCCGCATGTTCCAAACCCCGTTCAGTGACAAGATCCGCAACGAAGCCAAGGTTGCGACGATGGCGGTCGGCAACATCAGCGAGGTGGATCACGTCAATTCTATTCTTGCATCGGGCCGGGCCGACCTAGTCGCGCTGGCGCGGCCGCATCTGGTTGACCCGATGTGGACGCTGCGTGCCGCCGCTACGCAAGAGTATCGCGACATTGCCGTACCCCCGCCCTACCTCAGCGGAATGGCGCAATTGTCCCGCTTCTTACAGCGGGCGGCAGAAATGGAAATTGGATCGAAAGGCTGATCTAGCGACCGGCGAGCACTCGCTTCTTCTTTCCGACGGCGAGCGCATGGATGACGTTTGCCGGCAACCTAAATTGAACGCGGCCATCGCGCAGCCGGTACCCGTTCATTCCACGAATTAAAGATACGTCGCCGAAACCATGCGACGAGCCGATTAGAGAATGTAGCGCATTTTCAGCACTTCATTATCATCGGCGGCGACATTGAAGTGTGCCTCGACAAAGGTCGGCGCGCGCGGCCGCATCGGCGGATTGCGCGAAAAGGCGAACCCCTCAGTCGGCATCGACATCAACTTGTCCATCTTGCCGTTGCCATTTTCGTCGTGGAAGACAGCGATTGCATAAGTGCCAGCAGGAACACGTTCGAACGTGTAACGGGCGCCGGTCTTGCTTGCTGCGACGGTCGCCGTCATGGCGGCCCCCTTCTTGCAGGCCGGGAACGCATCGACGCGGCTGGTCATGCAAAGGCGCACGACGCCCTTGCTGTTACGCAGCCCGACGATTTCCACGCTCACGCGGTGTAGCTGGGGTTGCGGCTGCGCGTCGGCCGGAACGGCGAGGCTCGAAGCTGCCAAGCCCGCCGTCAGTGCCGCAAAGGCGATCCCAGAACCTGAAATAGAGCCCATAATTGCACTTGTTCCTCTGATGATGGAGCTGATGATGGCTGGCAGTTATCAACCATTTCCCTGCAGAACCCTGAACGAGGAAGCGCGGAAACATTTCCCAGCCCATGTGATTGGTAATTCCCATCACGGTCATGATGGTCAGCACGGCCAACAAGGCACCAACATGGATCGGGACGAGCAGGACCAGCGCCGGGATGACCAAAGCACCGGTCAGCGTCTCCCACGGATGGAAGCTCATCGCCGTCCACGCGGTTGGCGGGTGGCTGGCATGATGCACGACGTGCATGACACGGTACACGGCCGGACGGTGCATCCAGCGGTGCGTCCAGTAAAACCAGGTGTCGTGGAGCGCGAGATAGGTCAGTACCGACAACGGCAGCCACCAAATGGGATAATCGCTGACGTCCGTATAGATTTTGGTCCAGCCGTGGGTCTGCCAGCCCCAGGCGACGATCCCGGCCGGAATCCCATAGAGCAAGGCGCTGATCAGCGACCATCCGATTTCGCTGCGGATCTGGCGATCCATCCCCTTGTAAAGACCGGGCTTCTTGACGCGGGTCAGCAACGCGAAACCGCCGCTGGTCACGACATAACGGACGCCGACGATCGCCGACATCGCAAGCGCGCTGGCCAGCACCGGCCAAATCCAGTCCCCGAACATGTGCATCGCCGGTTTCCTTACCCAGTTGGAGCCCCTATGGCGAGCAAATGGATCGAAGTGCGCCGTTGGTGATCGTCGGTGGAGGGCTGGCCGGCGCATTGGCCGCGCTTGCGCTGGCGGATGCGCGGCCCGATTTGCCCGTCCTGTTGATCGAAGCCGGGACGCAGATCGGCGGCAACCACGTGTGGTCGTTTTTCGATGGCGACCTGGACGCGGCGGGCAAGGCGCTGGTCGCTCCGCTCATCCCAGTGCGCTGGCCGCGTCACCACATCGACTTTCCGGCGCGCAAGCGGACGCTCGGCTTCGGCTACAACAGCATTCATTCGGAAAAGCTCGACGCCTTGGTGCGCGCGCGGCTCGATCCCACGTCGGTCATGACCGGAATTGCCGTGATTCAGGTCGCGCCGGACGCGGTCACGTTGGCCGACGGTCGGCGCATCGCGGCGCGCGGAGTCATCGATGCACGCGGACCCAGCGGACCGATGGCTGGACTGGAACTGGCGTGGCAGAAGTTCGTCGGGATCGAATTTGCGGTGCCCGGTCACGGCCTCGACGCGCCGATCATCATGGACGGGACGGTCGAGCAGATCGACGGCTATCGCTTTGTCTACTCCTTGCCCTTCGCGCCCGACCGGATTTTCGTCGAGGACACCTATTATTCCGATGGGCCCGAGCTCGAAGTTGCCGCCATTCGCGGGCGGATCCACGATTATGCCGCCGTCAAGGGTTGGCAAGGCGCGGTGTTGCGCGAAGAAATCGGCCTTCTTCCGGTCCTGCTTGATGGCGACCCCGATGTCTTCTGGCCCGCCGAGGACCCGGTCGCGCGGCTTGGCGTCGCGGGTGGATTTTTCCACCCCACGACCGGCTATTCGTTGCCGCTTGCGGTGGCCAACGCCTTGGCGCTGGCCGAGGTCGGCAATTGGTCGAGCAGCGCCCTTGCGCAATGGAGCCGAGCCCGCTTCATCGATCATTGGAACAATGGCCGCTTTTTCCGTGCGCTCGACCGAATGCTGTTTCGCGCCGCCGCGCCCGATCAGCGGGTTCGCGTGTTCGAACATTTCTACCGCTTGCGCGAACCGGTCATTGCCCGCTTTTATGCCGGGAGATTGTCCCTAACTGATCAACTGCGCATCCTTACCGGCAAACCTCCCGTTCCTGTCGGAAACGCCATGAAAGCTTTATTTGCATGACCCCCAAGAGCGACGCGAAGACTGCAATCGTCATCGGAGCCGGTTTCGGCGGGCTCGCGCTCGCGATCCGGATGCAATCGGCGGGAATCGCGACGACCATCGTCGAAGCCCGCGACAAGCCCGGCGGGCGCGCATATTATTGGGAAAAGGACGGCTTCACTTTCGACGCCGGGCCCACCGTCATCACCGATCCCGATTGCCTTGAGGAATTGTGGGCGCTGTCGGGCAACAAGATGGCCGACGACGTCACGCTAGAACCGGTCATGCCATTTTACCGGTTGATGTGGAACGACGGGACGATCTTCGATTATTCGAACGACGACGAAAGCCTGAACAAACAGATTGCCGCGCTCAACCCCGATGATGTCGCGGGCTATCGCAAGTTCCTCGATTATTCGGCGGGCGTTTATGAACAGGGCTACGTCAAGCTTGGCGCAGTGCCGTTCCTCGACTTCACCTCGATGATCAAGGCGGCCCCGGCGCTTGCCCGCTACCAGGCGTGGCGCAGCGTTTATTCGATCGTCGCCGGCTTCGTGAAGAGCGAGAAATTGCGCGAGGCACTAAGCTTCCACACCCTCTTGGTCGGCGGCAACCCGATGAAGACCAGCAGCATCTATGCGCTAATCCACAAGCTGGAGCGCGACGGCGGCGTGTGGTTCGCCAAGGGCGGAACCAATGCGCTGATCGGCGGCATGGTCGCGCTGTTCGAACGGCTTGGTGGAACGCTTCGCCTGGCCGAACCGGTCGAAGAAATCACCACGTCGGGCAATCGCGTGACGGGGGTCCGGACCGCCAAGAGTCTTCTGACCGCCGACTTGGTCGCGACCAATGGCGATGTCGTTCACAGCTATGGTCTGATCAAGGATCACAAGCGCGGGCCGGCGATGGAAAAGCGGCTCAAGCGGCGCAAATATTCGCCCAGCCTGTTCGTCGTCCACTTTGGCCTTGAGGGCGATTTCCCCGAGATCGCGCATCACTCGATCCTGTTTTCGGATCGCTACGGCCCGCTGCTCAAGGACATCTACGACAATGGAGTATTGGCGGGCGATCCCTCGCTCTACCTGCACAAGCCGACCGCGACCGATCGGTCGATGGCGCCCAAGGGCTGCTCGACCTTTTACGCGCTCGCCCCGGTGCCGCATCGCGGCAAGATGGGCCGCGACTGGGAGGTCGAAGGCGCGGCCTACCGCGAAGTGGTACTCGACCGGATCGAGAAATTGCTGATCCCCGACATCCGCAAGCGGATCAAGACGATCTTCCATTACACGCCGGCGGACTTCGAAACCGACCTCGGCGCGCATCTTGGCAGCGCGTTCAGCCTCGAGCCGGTCCTGACGCAGAGTGCATACTTCCGGGTGCATAACCGCGACGACGTGCTGGAGAATCTCTACTTCGTCGGTGCCGGGACGCACCCCGGCGCCGGCATTCCCGGCGTCGTCGGAAGCGCGAAGGCAACGGCGGGCCTGATCGTCGGATGAGCGCGACGGTCGATCGCGTGACCCCGAACCGGGCCGAACTGGTGATCGAGGCGCGCGATATCATCGCCAATGGATCGAAAAGCTTTCGAAGCGCATCGGCTTTGTTCGATGAAAAAACCCGCGAACGGGCGTGGCTGCTCTATGCCTGGTGCCGGGCCTGCGACGATCTGACCGACGGCCAGACGCTGGGCCACGACATGAAGGTGCCCGCCAATCCAAAAGCATCGCACAGACGGATCGTCGCGCTGACCGACCAGGCGCTTGCTGGCGAAACGACCGGGGAAGCGCCGTTCGACGCGTTTGGTATCGTCGCACACGAATGCCAGATCCCGGAGCGCGCCGCCCACGACCATCTCGACGGGTTCGCGCTCGATGCGGACGGCTGGCGGCCGCAGACAACCGATGACCTGCTGCGTTATTGTTTCCATGTGGCGGGCGCGGTCGGGGTGATGATGGCATTGGTGATGGGGGTCGATCCCGAAGACAAGGACACGCTGGACCGTGCAAGCGACCTTGGCCTTGCTTTCCAGCTTGCCAACATCGCCCGCGACATCGTCGCCGATGCGCAAGAAGGACGGGTCTATTTGCCCAAGGACTGGCTCGACGAAGCGGGATTGGATGCGGCGGCACTGGCCGATCCCGCCAATGGCGACCGGATTGCGCCGCTCGCCCACCGGCTGGTGATGCTGTCGCGTGATTATCGCGCCTCCGCGCGGGTCGGGGCGCGGCGGTTGCCGCTCCGTTCCCGGCTTGCGGTACTTGCGGCGTCCAACGTCTACGGTGCGATCGGCGAAAAAGTGGTCGAGCGCGGCGCCGGTGCGTGGAACAGCCGGACCATCGTGACTGACAGCGAAAAACTGGAAGAATTTGCGCTTGCCGTGTGGCAGGCGATCCTGCCGCCGCCAACGCGCGGCCGCGACGGCCTGTGGACTAGGCCTGCCTAAACTCGCGTGGTGCGCGAAGCTGCGCCTCGCTCTCCACCAATTGCCGTTTCAACGTGTCGATGGTTGGCGCGACGAGGAACCCGAAACTGATCCCGTGATGCTTGCTTTCCAGCACGTGGTGCATCCGGTGGGCCTGCACGATCCGCTTCATGTAGGTCGAGCGCGGCACATAGGTGTGGCCGACGCGCTTGTGCACGATAACGTCGTGGAAACCGAAATAGATGGCGCCATAAGTGGCAATCCCAACCCCGACGGGCGTTGCCCACCAGCCCCATCCGCCGATCGTCCCGCCATAGATGAGCGCGATCGAGGGAATGGCGAATATCGCGCCATAAAGATCGTTGAGTTCGAACCATCCGGTCCGCGGGCGGTGATGGCTTTTGTGGAGGAACCAGCCCGGTCCGTGCATCACCCAGCGATGCATGACGTAGGCGAAACCTTCCATGAAGGCGACGGTGGCGATCCAGACGAGGAAAAGACGAAGCATATTTGCCTTATATAGTCGCAAAATCGGCAAGAAGGAGGGTTCTCGTCTCCGACGCATATCGCGTCAGGAAATCGCCGCCTTCGCCATGTCGGTCAGAGTCGCCATCAACGCCTTGTGCGGAAAGGGACCGTGGCTGATCCGCGCGACACCGGCGTCGGCCCACATGCCCTTGTCCGGAGCACCCGGAAAAGCGATCGCGTTGAGGGGCAAGGGCACCGCGCGGACGACCCGTTCGATGTCGTTCGGATCGGCGATCCGCGGAACGAAGAACCCCGACGCGCCGGCATCGGCAAATGCCTTGCCGCGTTCGATCACGCGGTCGATCAGCGTCCCGTCATCCTCTTTCTCCTTGATCATCAAATCGGTGCGCGCGTTGATGAAGAAGTCGCTGCCCACCGAATTGCGGATCGCGCGGATCCGGGCGACTTGATCCTGCAACGGGTGAACGCCTTGGCCGCCGATCACCTGGTCCTCGAAATTGCAGCCGACCGCGCCGGTCGCCTTTAACGCCGCGACATTGGCTGCCGCCTCGACCGGGTCGGTGGCATAAGCGCCTTCGAAATCGACGCTCAGCGGCAGGTCGACCGCCGCGAGAATGCGCCGGGCATTGGCAAACACGAAATCCAGCGGGACCTGCTGCCCGTCGCCGAACCCCGCCGCATCGCCGGCCGGATGGCTGCCGGTCGCAATTGCCTTCGCGCCCGCCGCCGCGACCGCGAGCGCGCTGCCCGTGTCCCAGATGTTATAAAGGATGACGGGATCGCCCGGCACAT
The DNA here is from genome assembly GCA_963843855.1 of uncultured Alphaproteobacteria bacterium. GTDB lineage: Bacteria > Pseudomonadota > Alphaproteobacteria > Sphingomonadales > Sphingomonadaceae > Sphingomicrobium. Next base: position 192,639 of record CAWJMA010000005.1, on the reverse strand, counting down.
GAAGGGCGGCGAAGGTTGCAAAATCCCTCATTGCGGTGCTGGTCCGATCTGTTCCCATAATTCGATTTTCACACCGTCGGGGTCGAGGATCCATGCAAATTTGCCATAGGGCTCGTCGACCCGGCCGAGGATCTCGACACCTTTGTCCTCCAGCATTTTCTGGAAACCGTCGAGATCATCGACGCGCAGGTTCAGCATGAAGGGATGCGGGCTGGGGTCGAGATAATCACTGTCGGCTGCAAAGCTGGACAGCAGGCTGAACGGATCGTCCTGCGGCTCATCTGACCAACGGAAAGTGGGGCCATATTCGCCGCTGATTCCAAGCACGTCCTTGTACCACGCACTGCTTGCCGCGACGTCCGGGCGCTTGATGAAGACGCCGCCGATACCAGTGACCTTTGCCATAGCGTTTCCCTTCCTAATGAACGAAGCGCGCCACCACGTCGCGATAGCTTCGACTGACCTTCACCTCGGCGCCCGAATCCAGCACCAGGAAGCATTCGCCGTTGGTGTGCGGGCGCACCTGCTTGACCAGGTCGAGGTTGACGATGGTCGAACGGTGGACACGCTGGAACCGGCGCGGGTCGAGGCGCTTTTCCAGGTCCTTCATGGTTTCGCGAAGGATCAGCGTGTTGTCGCCGGTCTGGATGCACATGTAATCGCCCGCTGCGTCGATCCGCTCGATCGTGTCGACGTCGACGCGGAAGATCTGGCCCTGGTCGCGGATGTTGATCATCTTTTCGAACCGATTGGCCGATGGCGCGTCACCGCCGCTTGCATCGGCCAATTCTTCGGCCGCTTCGGGGGCGTGTTCTTCCAGCGCTTCCTTCAGGCGCTCAGCATCTTCGGCGCCGCGTTTTTCGGCAAGCCGCGTGCGGATACGGTCTAGCGTCGAGGCAAGCCGGTCTTCCTCGACCGGCTTGACCAGATAATCCATCGCCTGCGCTTCGAACGCGCGGATGGCGTGTTCGCCATAAGCGGTGACGAAGACGAACAAGGGCGGTTCGACGTCCATCAATCCCTGGACCACCGAAAAACCGTCAAATCCGGGCATCTGGATGTCGAGGAAGACGAGATCGGGCTTGTGCGTCTTGATCGCTCGGATCGCTTCGCGGCCGTTGGCGGCGGTCGCAATGACCTCGACATCGTCATGCGCCTGCAGGCGTAGCTGGAGGCCCTGTGTGGCAAGCGGCTCGTCGTCGACCAGGATGGTACGTATCGTCATTGGCTGTTCCTATTGGCTCCCCTGGGAGCGGCTTCCTCGAAAGGAATATCGATCACGACGCTGAACCCGCCATGTTCGTTCTTTCGGGTCGAAAAGGCGTGGGCCCCGCCATACGCCTGGGCCAGGCGGTCGCGGATGTTGGCTAAGCCGACCCCGGTCGACTGGGCGTTCATCAGGTTGATGGCATCGCCCGGCCCACTATCCGCCACCTCGATCCGGACGCCATTGCCTTGCCGCTCGGCGCGCAACCAGATGTCGGCGCCAGTTTCGCTTGGCGTCACCGCATATTTGATCGCATTTTCCATCAGCGGCTGAAGCAGCAGCGACGGCAGTCGCGCGCCGATGGTCTGCGCGTCGATCCGGAAATGCGGGCGCAGCCGGTCCTCGAACCGCATCTTCTCGATTTCCAAGTACAATTTCAGCGTCTCGACTTCCTGCGCCAGCGTCACTTGCGCGGTCGGCTCGTTCGCCAGCGTATAGCGAAGGAACGACGACAACCGTGCCAGCATCGCATTCGCCCGCTCGGTCTGTTTGAGCAGCACCAGCGTCGAAATGCTGTTGAGCGTATTGAACAGGAAATGCGGATTGAGCTGGTAGCGCAGCATCGCCAGCTGCGCGCTCGACGCCTGATTCTCGAGCTCGGCGCGCTGGTCGATCTCTTCCTCGAGCAGCAGGTAATAATTGATCCCGTAATAGAGCGCCGTCCACGCGATCAGCAGGACGAAATCGAGCAGCAACGCGCCCAGATATTCAAGCCCGGCCGGTTGGTAATCGGGTTTCAGGAAGGTGGCATAGCTCCAGGTTTCGATCGCCGAAAATGTACCGGCGGCAATCATCACCGTCGCGAACGACAGCGCCAGCGTCCAGATTACCCGCATCGCGATCAGGCGGCGAAACAACGTCGCCATCAACAAGGTCAGCGAATAGCCGGTGGCGGTCAGCAACAATGCATGTACGATGAAAATCGCGCCCATCGAGTTCGCGATGCCGCTGAGCGAGCGGAGAACGAAATACCCCGCCCAGCCGATCGACTGTAGCACCCAGAAGGCGCGGTTCTTGTCCGAGAAGAACGGGGCGTCGAGACCCACACTTTTCAGTACCGGGCGGGCCGGTCCTTTGGGCCGGGCGGCGAGCTCTACCGTTGGCGCAGGCGCCAGCGAGGGAGCAGCCGGCGTTTCGGAATCGCGAATTCGGGCGCTGTCGCTTGCCATCGTCAGGCGTCGGTCTCGCTAAACGTCATGCGGTCGATATAGGACAGCACAGCGCCAACCCCAAGCGCGGTTCGGCGGCGTTATCGGGCCACCCATCGAAAGCTGTTAGGTTCGATGTGGAAATTGGCTAGGTAGCGAAAAGATCGCGCAGGCCCGACCGTGACCGATTGCGCAACGTCAGCATTTCGCGCGATGCACGACCGGACTGCCGGGGCTGGAAGGCAATCGGGTCGCATGTCGGCCCGGTGGCACCCGGCGTTTTTTCGGCACCAAAGCCTTCGGTCGACGTTGGTGTTGCCGGATCCTGATGAAGGAAGTTTTTGTGAAATTTCGCTCTATTGCTGTCGCATCTGCCTTGCTTCTGTCGGCCTGCAAGGCCGGGACTGCGCCCGATGCCCCCATTTCCGCCAACGGCGAACGGATGGTCGCGCAAGTCCTGGATAGCGCGGACGCCGTCGACATTCACAGCTTTGCCAGGCCGCTCGAGGCACGCGTGACCAACGTCGCGCTCGACCTTGATGTCGACTTCAATGCCAAACAGATTTTGGGCACCGCGACGCTCGACATCCAGAAGAAGGCCGACGCGAAAGAGATCATCCTCGACGACAAAGGGTTGATCATCGAATCGATTACCGACGGCAAGGGGGCCGCGCTCGACCACCGGGTCGGGCCGATCGATCCGGAACTCGGCGCCCCGCTCACGATCGGTCTCAAGCCCGACACCGGGAAATTGATCATCAAATACCGCAGCGCTCCGGATGCCGAGGCCCTGCAATGGTTGACCCCGGCCCAGACGGCCGGCAAAAAGCAGCCTTACCTCTTCAGCCAAGGCCAATCGATCCTCAACCGGACATGGATTCCGACCCAGGATTCGCCGGGTATCCGACAGACCTGGCAAGCCACCATCCGGGTTCCCGAAGCGCTGACCGCGGTCATGAGCGCGCCGAGCGCGGGCGAACCGACCAACGCCAACGGAAATCGCGCCTTCCGCTTCGCAATGGACAGGCCCGTCGCGCCGTATCTGATCGCGATTGCGGTCGGCGACCTCAAATTCCGTTCGCTAGGCCCGCGCAGCGGCGTGTGGACCGAGCCCGCCATGCTTGACCGGGCCGCCGCCGAACTCGGCGATACCGAGAAAATGATCGATGCCGCCGAGAAGCTGTTCGGACCGTACCGCTGGGGCCGATACGACATGCTCGTCCTGCCGCCGTCCTTTCCTTTTGGTGGCATGGAAAACCCGACGCTTACCTTCCTGACGCCGACCTTCCTTGCGGGCGACAAGAGCCTGGTGAGCCTGATCGCCCACGAGCTGGCGCACAGCTGGTCGGGCAATCTGGCAACCAATGCGATCTGGGCCGATTTCTGGCTCAATGAGGGGACCACAACCTACGCCGAGCGCCGCATCATCGAGGAGATTTACGGGCCCGACGTCGCCCGGCAGCAGGTTGCGCTTGGTATTGATGCGATGCAAAAAGGGATCACGGAAAATGGTGGAGCCTCCGGTGCCGACACCCGCCTCCACATCGACCTGAAGGGCCGCCATCCCGATGACGGTCTGACCGATATCGCTTATGAGAAGGGCGCCGCATTCCTGCGCATGATCGAAGCCAATGTCGGCCGCGAGAAATTCGATGCGTTCATGCGCGGGTGGTTCGAACGTCATGCATTCCAGCCGGTCACTTCGAAGATGTTCCTGGCCGACATTCGCGAACAATTGGTGAAGGGCGACACGGCGCTGGAAGCAAAGCTCCAGCTCGACCGGTGGGTTTATGAGCCAGGCATTCCGACCAACACGATCGCCGCCGACCCCGCGGCCTTCTCCCGCGCCGATGCGGCGCTTTCCTCGTTCGCGTCGACCGGCACGCCGCCCGCCGATTGGGCAAAGTGGACCACGGACGAGAAATTGCGGATGCTCACCCGTTTGCCGCGCAAGATGTCGGCGGAGCGATTGTCCGCGCTTGACGGCCGATTGGGTCTGGACACGACCGGCAATAACGAAGTGCTGTTCGCATGGTTGGAGCTTGCTGTTGCCAATCGCTTCGATCCGGCGGTTCCGGCGCTCGAGGAATTCCTCCTTTCTCAGGGGCGACGAAAGTTCGTCCGGCCGCTGTTCAAGGCATTGATGGCCGATCCGGCATGGGGCGTTCCGATTGCCAGGCGGCTCTATCCGCAGGTCCGTCCGCTGTACCACCCGTTGACGGGGAGCGCGGTCGACGAACTCGTGGTCGGGAAGACTGACAAGGCGGGCTAGATAAATGGATATTACATCGCCCGGAAGTGGCGATCTTAACTGCGCTTAAACCCTCTTGGGCTAGTCCGAAGGCTGCCGTTCACAGCAGGATTTGGGATGTACGAAGCACCTGACCGTTACAAGCGCATGGTTTCTGCTCGCCTTCCGGGCGGGGAATTGCTCGCGCTTACGAACCAGGGTGCGGACGGCGATGCCTCGCCGCTTCGCGATGCGCAGTTGATCGCCCGCGCCCATCTCGCCCCCTTCTTTGCCGCCGCCAACGTCGCCGCCGCCTTGCTGATGGGAGGCATGTTGTGGGGCAAGGCCGCGGTTCCGCTGATCTTCGGCTGGTCGCTACTAGTTGCCGCGCTCAATCTTGGCGCGATGCACATTGCCCGTAACCAGGCCGTGACCCATGTCGGGCGATCAGGTCGGCGCGTTCCGCAAATATTGATGATCGGCGATGTCGTCCTGCGCGCCTTGGTCTGGCTCAGCCTGCCAATCGCGACCTTCGGTTTGCTCGACCCGATTTCACAGGTCGCCGCCGCATCGTTGCTTGCCGCAGTCGGCGTTTCGGCACTTGGCCTGGTAGTCGTCCCGATCTGTGCGACTGCCTGGATGTCGGTGTTCACCGTCGCGGTTTGCTACGCCATGTTCCAGGGCCGCGAATCCATTTCCGTTCTTTCCCTGCTCCAGATCGCCTTCACGCTCGGCGTAGCCGTGATCGGCGTGCAGGTCGTCGCGCGCTGGGCGTTTCGCCAGCTTCAGACCAATGCCGATATGGGCTCCGCCAGCGAAAGCGCCTCTCTACTGCTGCAGGAATATGAGCAGCGCGGTGTCGGCTGGCTGTGGCAGGTCGATAGCGACAACCGCGTCACCTATATTTCGTCGCGCATGACCGCTCTGCTCGGACGTCCGGCAAGTGCCTTGCTCGGCCATTCGCTACCATCCCTGCTTGGCGGATCTGCAGAACTTGGCAGGGTGCTGCTCGAGCGTCAGCCGTTCAATGCGCTGGAAATGGAATTGAAGACCCAGCGCGGCGGGCGCTGGATTTCGATGGCGGGCGATCCGATCATCGATACCGCCGGCCGCTTCGAAGGCTTCCGCGGCGTCGGCAGCGACATCACCGAGATCAGGCATACCCAGGAACGGCTGACCAACCTGGCAAATATGGACGTGCTGTCGGGACTGCCCAACCGCGGCCGGGTGCGCCAGTTGCTCGGCGAAGCGCTTCGTGCAGCAACCGTTGGCAATGTACCTTGCGCTATCATGTTCCTCGACCTCGACGGGTTCAAGCCGGTTAACGACACCTTTGGCCATCCCAAGGGAGACGCCGTGCTCCAGGCGGTCGCCAAGCGCCTGTGCGAACAGGTCGGCCCCGACGGACATGTCGGACGCATGGGTGGAGACGAATTCGCGATCGTCGTTACGGACGCCCAAAGCCGTCACAAGGTCGAGCAACTGGCCGACGCCATCATTCGCTCGATCGGCGAGCCTTACATGATCGACCAGACCGAGATTCGCATCGGCGTATCGATCGGCTGCGCCTTCGGCCCGATTGACGGCGCAACCGTCGACGATCTTATCCTCAAGGCGGATCTCGCGCTTTACCAAGCCAAGGACGCCGGTCGCGGCGTCGCCAAATATTTCTCGGCAGAATTGCAAAATGAGCAAGATGACCGGGTCCGACTGGAAACCGATCTTCGCAACGCCATCGCGGCAAAGCAATTCTACCTGATGTTCCAGCCGCTGGTCAGCGCCAAGTCGCAGGCCGTGATCGGCTTCGAAGCGCTGATCCGCTGGAATCATCCGCAGCGTGGGCTGGTGCCGCCATTCGTCTTTATTCCGGTTGCCGAAGAAGCCGGCCTGATGCCGGTCATCGGGGAATGGGTGATTGAGGAAGCGTGCCGTGCGCTGGCCAGCTGGCCGGAGCCGATCACGCTGGCGATCAACATCAGCCCGAAACAGATTGTCCTGCCGTCGCTGCCCAACGTCGTCAGCCAGGCGCTGGCGCGCTATCGGGTGCCGGCCAATCGGCTCGAGCTGGAGGTTACCGAAGGCATCTTCTTGGGCGACAATGGCGCGACGCTCGATACGTTGAAGCGCTTGCGCGCGCTTGGCGTCGGGATCGCGCTCGATGATTTCGGCACCGGCTATTCGTCGATCGGCTATCTCAACAAGGCGGTCTTCCACAAATTGAAGATCGACGGCAGCTTCGTTCGCGAAGCGGGCACGCGCCCGGAAAATGTCGCGATCATCAAGTCGATCGTCCAACTCGCAAAGAGCTTCCGGATGAGCGTGACTGCCGAAGGCGTCGAGACCACCGAGGATTTCGAGCGTATGCGCGAACTTGGCTGCGACACCATCCAAGGTTACCTCTTCGGCAAGCCGCTAAGCTACGATCGCGCCAATCAGCTGGTCGTCGGACTTAAGCAGCGTAAGGCAAGTTGATCTGCTGGCGTCCGGATCAGCGGGGCGCCCCTGCATCATCGACCATGCTCAGCACTGACGCGACGTAACGAATTCCACGGCTCGGCCTTGCCGACGGCTCGCTTGAACGTCAGCGACCGCTTTTTCGGTTGCAAATACGCCCTTTCCCAATAGCAGTGTGCTTCCCTTGCGAGACTGACCATATGCCCGACTTTGCCTTTGGGTTGGCCGATCTTCTTCCCTTCATCGCTATCGGCTTCGCTGCGCAATTGGTCGATGGCGCGCTCGGCATGGCGTTCGGCGTCATTTCCAGCACCTTGCTGGTCAGCATCGGCGTCCCGCCTGCTGCCGCCTCTGCGGGGGTCCATGTCGTTGAAAGCTTCACAACCGGTGTGTCGGGGATCAGTCATGTCCTCCATCGAAATGTCCGGTGGAGCCTGTTCCTGCGATTGGTCATCCCCGGCGTGATCGGCGGCGTCATCGGCGCCTATTTGCTCAGCCAGATTGATGCCGCGGTGGCGCGGCCGTTCGTTCTGACCTACCTCGCCGGGATCGGTCTCTATCTCCTGTGGCGCGGAATTAAATATCCGCCGACCGAAAAGGAGCCCAAGGTGATCGCTCCGCTCGGGTTTGTCGGCGGCTTCCTCGATGCAGCAGGGGGCGGCGGCTGGGGCCCGGTCGTGACCAGCAATCTCCTGGTCCAGGGGGCAAGCCCGCGTCACGTCATCGGATCGGTCAACACGGCGGAATTCTTCCTGACCGTCGCGGTGTCGGCAACCTTCATCTTCTCGCTCGGATTCGAAGCGTTCACGATCGCGACCACCGGGCTTCTGATCGGCGGCGTGATGGCGGCGCCGCTCGGGGCGTTGCTGGCGAAGCGGGTTCCTTCCAAGCAATTGCTCATCTTCGTGGGTGTCGTGCTGACCGTCACCAGCGCCTATGGCGTGATCCGCGCCGTGGTCGGCTGAACGAGAAAGAAGATCTTTCCGGCCGCAAGCCGTTGCGGATTTGCGAACGTCTTGAAGGGCCGCAGCCTGCGCGTCGATCATACAGCAGTCGCACAGGGCTCGACCAGTTACCCAGGATGACGAACCCGCCTACGCACCCAGGTCATCGTCAACGCGCGAAGACAAACTCCTTGGCGCGGCGATATTCGGCGGTGGTGACCCGGCCGTCGCTGTCGCTGTCGGCAATTTCCTTGAACGCCGCGAGCGCGCTCTGCGCTTCATAAAGTGTCAGCCAACCATCGCGGTTGCCGTCATAATTGCGAACCGCCCAGCGGCGCAGGACGTCGTCACGGTCGAACAATTCATTGGAATTGGGATAGATCGTTGGCGTGGATGCCGATACGGGCGACGCCGCAACCGCGGTCTGTCCGGCGAAGGCCATGATCAGCATCAGCATCGCGTCATTCCTCCTTCGTTGAAGGGGATAACGCCTCAACCGCCGCTTTCTTTCCGTACGGTCATGGCGTCACGAACGGCAAGGTCCAGGGTTTCAGGACGAAACGGCTTGGTGATCACCGATGCATCGGGCGCAGCGTCGCGGATCGCCTGGCTCTCGCTGTAGCCGGTGACGAACAGCAATGGCTGGCCGGGAACGCGCTTGCGAAGTTCGATCGCCACTTCCGCACCGGTCATGCCGGGCATGACATAATCCAGGATGACGAGATCGGGTCTGTTTTTGTCGAAGGCGGCAAGGGCGCTCGGCCCATCCTTCGCTTCGCTGACGCTGTGCCCGAATTCCTCAAGACTGCACGCCACGAAACAGCGGACATCCTCATCATCGTCGACGATGAGGATCTTATGGGTCACTTGCTCCATCTCCGACCCGTCGGCGGCAAGGCGATCTGACAGGTCGAACACATCCTCATCGGCATGACGGAAGAACAGGCTGACCGTGGTGCCGACCCCCTCCTCGCTCCGGATCCGCGCCGTCCCGCCCGATTGCCGTGCCATCCCATACACCATCGACAGGCCCAGCCCGGTACCCTTGCCGACTTCCTTAGTCGTGAAGAATGGCTCAAAAACGCGAGCGACGATGTCGGGCGGCATGCCGGTTCCGGTGTCGGAAATCGCGACCTCGACATAATGTCCATCATCCAGTTCGGGATCGTCGACGATGGTTCGGTTATGGGTGGAAATCGTCAGGGTCCCGCCGTCCGGCATGGCGTCGCGTGCGTTGATGACCAGGTTGAGCACCGCGACTTCCAATTGGGTTGCATCGGCCATGACCGCCATTGGCTCGTCGGACAGGTCCATCTTCTTTTCGATTCCCGGTCCAAGCACGTTGCGCAGCAGCGGGCGCATTTCCTCCAAATGGTCGCGAACATTCATCGGCTCGACTTCAAGCCGCTGGACCCGGCTGAACGCCAGCAGCTGCGCGGTCAGTCGCGCGCCGCGTTCGGCCGCCTTCAGTGCATTGCCGGCATAGCGTTTGAGCCGTTCGTCCTCGACCTGCTTGGCGATCAGGTCGAGTCCGCCGACCACCACGGTCAGCAGATTGTTGAAATCGTGCGCGATGCCGCCGGTCAGCTGGCCCAGCGCTTCCATCTTCTGCGCCTGGCGAAGCTGCGCTTCGCTCTCTGCCAGTTCGCGGGTTCGCTCCTCGACCTGCTGGCGAAGATCGCCTTCGGCCTGCTTGGCCACTGTCACATCGGTAGCGACGCCGATGTAGCCGATCAATTGGTTTTCCGGTCCGTAGCGCGGCTGCGAAACGCTGCGCAGCCAGCGCCATTCACCGTCATGGCGCCGGTATCGGGCCTCGACCTCGACCATCTGTCCGTCGATCGGCCCGATTTCGATGTCGGCAAGGATTTGCGCACGATCGTCCGGATGGACGAATTCCAGCCAGTCGCGCTTCCTGGCCTCTTCCGAAGACAGGCCGAAAAATCCGGCGTAAGCGTCGTTGGCGAAATCGCGGGTCCGGTCCAGCCTCGTCACCCACATCATCACGGGTGCGCTGTTGGCGATCCGCCGGAAGCGCAATTCGCTTTCCTTCAGCGCTTCCTCCGCAACCCGTTGCTCGGTGACATCGTTGGTCAGGATGATGATCCCGATTACCGTTCCATCCGGTGCGAGTTGCGGCAGATACTCGGACTGGATTGCTAATGTTCCCCGACTGGGGTGCGGAAAATCGGCCGAAAACCAGCGCCGCTCGCCGCCGAGCGCGGCCTCGAACATCGGCATCCGCAAGGCCGCCGCCTTTGCGCCCATCACTTCCTCCATCGTCAGGCCGATCAAGTCGCGCCGTGGTCGCTCGAAAAAGTCGGCAAGCGCACGATTGACGAAGCGGTAGCGGTGATCGGGACTGAGGAAGGCAAGCCCCATTGGCAGCGCGTCGGCGATGGCCAGGACTTGAGGGAAATCAAACCCCGCCGCATCCCATGACGCGGCTGATCCGGCTTCTGCCAACTCATGTCCCCCTCGCTCGGCCATGCGCGGCATGCTGCGCCCTCGATGCGACAGGCGCAAGACGCCATGCTCGTCTCTGGCGAAGACGTCTTGTCCCGGATGAGGACCCTTCCCATTTGCAACCGGGACAGGAGATCACGATGGCCGACCAGGAAGCCCCGCCCAACCAGCCCGCCGATTATGCGCCGCCCAAGGTATGGACGTGGGAACGCCCGTCCGGCGGCAAATTTGCAAGCATCAACCGGCCCATCGCCGGCGCGACGCACGATGCCGAGCTTCCGGTCGGCAACCATCCGCTCCAGCTCTACAGTCTGGGCACCCCCAATGGCGTAAAGGTCACCATCCTGCTTGAGGAGCTGCTTGCGGCGGGATATTCCGGGGCTGAATATGACGCCTGGTATATCGATATCGGCAAGGGCGACCAGTTCGGCAGCGGCTTCGTCGCGCTCAACCCAAATTCGAAAATCCCCGCCCTCCTCGACCGAAGTGACCCGCCCGCACCGCAACGCATCTTCGAAAGCGGCGCAATCCTGCTCTACCTAGCCGAGAAGTTCCGCGCCTTCCTGCCCACCGATCCGGCCGCCCGCACCGCCGCGCTCAGCTGGCTGATGTGGCAGATGGGCAGCGCGCCTTTCCTTGGCGGCGGCTTCGGCCATTTCTACGCTTACGCGCCGTTCAAGATGGAATATCCGATCGACCGATATTCGATGGAAGTGAAGCGTCAGTATGATGTCCTCGACCGCCACCTCGCCGATCATCGTTTCATGGCCGGCGCGGAATACAGCATCGCCGACATCGCGATCTGGCCGTGGTACGGCGCCGTCGCGATCGGCCAGGCTTACGGCGATGCCGCCACCTTCCTCGATACCGCCAGCTATACCAACGTCATCCGCTGGGTCGACGAGATCGCCGCTCGCCCCGCCGTCCAGCGCGGCCGCCGGGTCAACCTCAACCCGAGCGACGACCACCCCGACCGAATTCGCGAACGCCACAGCGCCGCCGATCTAAACTGACCCCCGAACCAACGAACACGGCACCTTCTTTGCCAAAAGCGCCGCCTTTTCTTCAGCTTTCGCTCGACGTGCTTTTTTGCGAATGCTCGCGGCCCCGTCTCCGGCAGCTGATTCACTCCTTGCCTATTTCAGAATCGCGAAGACTAGGCGCTTCGACCGGGACAAACAGATCATGCCTCAACGGGCTGGTCGCGCTCCCACATGTGTCGCGGCTGCGCGATGGGGATGTGATACGGCTGTGCGGCCATGACGGGATTCTCGAGACGAAGGCCGACCTGGCGAGCCGTGATGACGCGCCAACGCCGCCGCCTGCCCTTGGTACGGGGCGCGAACTGTTCGCTTTTCTGCGCGCCGGGGCCGATGAGGCGGAGCGCGGCGCGTCGGCAATGCTCGCGGGTATGGAGGAAGTGATATGAGCCGGACTATCGCGGTGGCCGATATCGGCGGCACCCACGTGCGTTTCGCGATCGCGACGGTTGATTGCGGTCGGGTTGTCAAGCTGGGCGAACCGATCACGCAATACACCGCCGACCATGCCAGCTTCCAGCTCGCCTGGCAGGATTTCTGCACCAAACATCCGGGCGACGAACCCGACGCGATCGGGATCGCATTTGCCGGGCCGGTGGGCGGCGATGTGCTCAAGCTGACCAACAATCCGTGGGTTATCCGGCCGGCGCTGATAAAGGAAAAGCTCGGCGTCGCCGACTATGTGATCGTCAATGATTTCGGGGCAATCGCCCATGCCGTGGCGCAACTTGGTGAGGAAAATTTCGAACATCTGTGCGGGCCCGACGAGCCGCTATCCGGGCAGCGGCTGACCAGTATCGTCGGCCCCGGTACCGGGCTGGGCGTGGCGCAATTGCTGCGTGTGTCGGGCGGCTATCACGTTATCGAAACCGAGGGCGGACACGGCGATTTCGCGCCGCTCGATCCGCTTGAGGATTATATGCTGCAGTTCCTCCGCCGAACGCTTCGCCGGGTGTCGGTCGAGCGTATCGCGTCGGGATCGGGGCTGCTCAACATCTACCAAGCCTTGGCCGCGATCGAGGGCAAGGCGGTACCCGACATCGAAGACAAAGCGCTGTGGACCGCCGCGATGCAAGGATCCGATCCGATAGCGGGGGCAGCACTGGACCGTTTTTTCCTGACCCTGGGCGCGGTCACCGGCGACCTCGCTCTGGCCCATGGCGCCGAATGCGTCGTGCTCGCGGGCGGCCTCAGCTATCGGCTCCGGGACCGCTTTGCCAAGTCCGGTTTCGCCGATCGGTTCATCGCCAAGGGGCGGTTCGAGCGGCGCATGGAAGCAATCCCGGTCAAACTCGTCACCCATCCACAGCCCGGCCTGTTCGGTGCCGCGGCGGCCTTTGCGGAAAGTCATCCATGACCATCGACGACATCATGCAGGTCTCGCCGGTGATCCCGGTGCTGGTGCTCGACAACAATATCGACCCCGTGACGCTGGCTGAAACGTTTGTCGGTGCCGGGCTGAGTGTGCTCGAAGTCACCCTGCGCACGCCCCATGCGCTGGACGCGATCCGGGCGATGGCTGCCGTGCCCGGCGCGATCGTTGGCGCGGGGACGGTGCTTAACTCCGCAATGCTGGACAAGGCCCTCGCGGCGGGGTCGCGCTTTATTGTCTCGCCCGGCCTGACCGAAAATTTAGGGCGAGCAGCGATCGCCAGCGGCGTGCCCTTTTTGCCTGGCGTAGCCAGCGCCAGCGACATCATGCGCGGGCTTGACGTCGGGTTCGACCGCTTCAAATTCTTCCCAGCCGAGGCGGCAGGCGGATTGAAGGCCCTCAACTCGCTCGCCGGACCGTTCGACACCGTCCGCTTCTGCCCGACCGGCGGAATCACCCTCGACAATGCGCCGGCTTGGCTGGCCCATCCCTCGGTACGTTGCATCGGCGGAAGCTGGATTCTCAAAGCAGGAGAGACCGACATAGCCACTATTGCGCAACGCGCGCGCGCCGCAGCCCACCTTAGAAACTAGCGTTATTGGCGTCCATCATTGAGACCACAGAACTTCCGGCGACGGCTTTGTTCGCTTCAGGCCGCTAGCCGCTTCGGTCCACTAGTTTTACAGTTCGGCTGCCGACAGCTGCCATTGGTATCGACTTGCTTCTCACTGTCGAAGGTCGTTTCGAAAGCCGACTTGGTCGCCGCGATAGATGCCAACACCCCTGGAGATTATGATGCGGCTATTGCCCATCGTGTAACGGAAGCGCGGCGGGGTATTCAAATGCTCAGATGTTCGAAACCGAAACTTGTGCAAAACCTGATGGAGCGTCTGCTTATGGGTCATGGCGAGCTGGGTCGGAACGATCGCAACGGGCGCTAAGCCGTCAGGGAGTAATCCGTGACGTCGAACGGGTTCGCTGTGGGACCCGTCGGCCGTATCGTAGCATCTCTACACGCTTCCTCCCGATTGCTGCGCAATCGCTCGCCTGCGCTCGGCGCTACGACTCATCCCCCATCCTAAGCGCAGCGATAAACGCTTCCTGCGGGATCGAGACGCTGCCGTATTCGCGCATCTTCGCCTTACCCTTTTTCTGCTTCTCCAGCAGTTTGCGTTTGCGGGTCGCGTCGCCGCCGTAACATTTGGCGGTGACGTCCTTGCGCATCGCGCTGATGGTTTCACGGGCGATGACCTTGCCGCCGATCGCGGCCTGGATCGGGATTTTGAACAAATGCCTAGGGATCAATTCCTTCAGGCGTTCCACCATGCCGCGGCCGCGCGTTTCGGCGGTGCCGCGGTGGACGATCATGCTCAGCGCGTCGACCGGCTCCTCGTTGACCAGGATGCTCATCTTGACCAGGTCGCCCTCGCGGTGGCCGATCTGGACATAATCGAAGCTGGCATAGCCCTTCGACAGGCTTTTCAACCGGTCGTAAAAGTCGAACACCACTTCGTTCAGCGGCAATTCGTATTTCACCTGCGCGCGGCCCGCGACATAGGTCAGATCCTTTTGGATGCCGCGCCGGTCCTGGCATAATTTCAGGATCGGGCCGAGATATTCGTCGGGCGAATAGATCGTCGCTTCGATCCACGGTTCCTCGATGCTCTCGATCCTATTGGGGTCGGGCATGTCGGCCGGGTTGTGCAGCTCGATCGACTTGGCATCCTCATTCTTCGAATGCGACAGATGCATCTTGTACACCACGCTTGGCGCGGTGGTGATCAGGTCCAGGTCATATTCGCGGGTCAGCCGTTCCTGGATGATTTCCAGGTGCAACAGGCCCAAAAATCCGCAGCGGAAGCCGAAGCCCAGCGCCGCGCTCGATTCCATTTCGAAGCTGAAGCTGGCGTCGTTCAGCCGCAGCTTGAACAAGCTTTCGCGAAGCTTGTCGAAATCCGCCGCGTCGGTCGGGAACAGGCCGCAGAACACGACCGACTGGACTTCCTTGAACCCCGGCAGCGCCTCGGCCGCGGGCCGCTTGACGTCGGTGATCGTGTCGCCAACCGCGGTCTGCGCGACTTCCTTGATCTGCGCGGTGATGAAGCCGATTTCGCCGGCAGAAAGCTCGGTCAGTTGCTCGATCTTCGGGGTGAAGCAGCCGACCCGGTCGATCAGGTGCTGCGTGCCCGTCGCCATGAACTTGACCTGCTGGCCCTTCTTCAGGACCCCGTCCATCACGCGGACCAGAATGACGACGCCCAGATACGGGTCGTACCAGCTGTCGACCAGCATCGCCTTCAGCGGCGCATCTCGGTCGCCCTTGGGCGGCGGGATCTTGTCGACCACTGCCTGCAGCACCTCGTCGATGCCGATCCCGCTTTTCGCGCTGGCCAGCACCGCCTCGCTCGCGTCCAGCCCGATCACATCCTCGATTTCCGCACGGACCTTTTCGGGCTCGGCGGCGGGCAGGTCGATCTTGTTGATGACCGGCACGATCTCATGGTCATGCTCGATCGACTGGTACACGTTGGCCAGCGTCTGCGCCTCGACCCCCTGCGCCGCATCGACCACCAGCAGCGCCCCCTCGCACGCCGCCAGGCTCCGCGACACTTCATAAGCGAAATCGACGTGGCCCGGCGTGTCCATCAGGTTCAGCGTATAGGTTTCCCCGTCCGCCGCCTTCCACTTCAGCCGCACCGTCTGCGCCTTGATGGTGATCCCGCGTTCCTGCTCGATCTCCATATTGTCCAGCATCTGCCCGCGCGTCATCTCCCGGTCGGTGAGGCCTCCGGTGCGCTGGATCAACCGGTCGGCAAGCGTCGACTTGCCGTGGTCGATGTGCGCGATGATCGAAAAATTCCGAATCTGAGAAAGTTCTGTCATTTCGTTGCCGTAACGAGCGTTATCGAGAAACGCTGGGGATGGAGGATTCTCGCGCCCGCTAGCAGAGGCGGAGGCAAGTGTCATCCGGCAGCACGAAGGCGCCACGATAGTATCCATGCCCGCGCAGCGAGGCTCGCCATCCGGTTGGGCCTCCACCGGTCACAAATGACTGGTCGCCCCCCCCTATTCATCCGGATTGATGTAAGTTAAGATTGGCAGCGGCTCTGTTCGGGTCGATACGGGGGGTATTCCGGGCGTTGGGTGGCGTTCCGTGCGATTTGTCGTCGCATCTGTATACCTGCTGGTGACCTCCCTCTGCTTTTCGGAGGGTAATTTCGATCATGATTGGTAAGATAATATTCTTTTCGGCCGCCGCTGCGATAGCGATGCCAGCCGCCGCCCAAACTAGCAACACTCGTGCTAGTTCCGGTCGCAACATGCAGCTGAACGCAATGAGCGAAATTCCGGTCTGCACCCGCAAACTCGGCACGATCGCGATCGTAGAGCCGGACAATCAATGGTGGCGCGAGCTCAATCTTGGCAGCCCGGAAGCCATCCTGAAAATTTTCGTCCAGCGTTCGGGGTGCTTCGGAATGGTCAATCGCGGGCGCTCGATGCAGAGCCGCGCGATGGAGCGCGCGCTCGCCGACAATGGCGAGCTTCAGGCCGGATCGAACCTTGGCCGCGGTCAGGTCAAGGCCGCCGACTATTTTCTCGAACCCAACATCGTGACCGCCAACCGCAATTCGGGCGGCGGCGGCGTTGGCGCTGCTGCAGGTGCGCTGGGCGGTCTGTTCGGCGGTGCCGGACGGGTCATCGGCGGCCTTGCCGGCGGGATCAATGTCAAGAAAGGCGAGGCATCTGTCACGCTGTCTGTGGTGAACGCCCGGACGACCGAAGAAGAAGCATTGGTCGAAGGCTATTCGCGCAAGAAGGACATTAGCTGGGGTGCTGGTGGCGGTGCTGGTTGGTGGGGTGGCTTTGCTGCAGCCGGTGCCACCGGTTACCAGAATACAGAGATTGGGCAGGTCATCGTGCTCGCCTATCTCGATGCTTACATCAAATTGGTGACCCAATTGGGCGGGCTTCCAGCCAACGCTGCCGCTGCTGCGCCGCAAGCGCGCTAATAGGCGACGAAGTAACCGTGGGGCGCGGCGGGCAATGCCTTCCGTGCCCCATTTCCTCGTTTGCCGTTAGTCGAAAAACGAACCACGTTCAATGTCTTGCGGGTTGCCAAACAAGAGCCCGGCCTTAGGGTTATGCGCGATCAATTAACCGGGAGTTACTGTAAATGAACCGTCCGCTTCGACTGTCGCTGCTGCTCGCCTCCGCTTCTGCCCTCGTGGCCGTCGCCCCGGCGTATGCGCAAACCAATCCCGCCGCCGCAATCGAAGCCCAGGCGACTCCCGTCCCACAACTCGTCAATCGGGTGTCGATCCCGCACAGCCAGTTCAAGCTTGCCAACGGCCTTACCGTGATCGTGCATGAGGACCACAAGGCCCCGGTCGTCGGCGTCGCCATGTGGTACAATGTCGGGTCGAAGGATGAGCCCAAGGGCAAGACCGGTTTCGCCCATTTGTTCGAACATCTGATGTTCAACGGGTCGGAGAATCTGCCGGAAGATTTCTTCAAATATCTTCAGCAGATCGGCGCGACCGATTATAATGGCACCACCAATTTCGACCGGACCAATTACTTCCAGACTGTCCCCAAGGGTGCGCTGGAGCGCGTCCTTTTCATGGAGAGCGACCGCATGGGCCACTTGCTTGGCGCGGTCAGCCAAGGCGTGCTCGATAACCAACGTGGTGTCGTCCAGAACGAAAAGCGGCAGGGCGACAACAATCCTGGCGGTTTGGTCTTCTATGAAATCCTGAAGAACCTGTTCCCGGCCGGGCACCCTTATCACCACAGCGTCATCGGCTCCATGGCGGATCTCGATGCTGCAAGCCTGGCCGATGTCCGCAACTGGTTCATCGACAATTACGGCCCCAACAATGCCGTCCTCGTGCTTGCCGGCGATATTACGGAGGCCGAAGCACGACCGCTCGTCGAGAGTTATTTCGGCAACATCAAGCGCGGTCCCGTCAACAATCCTGCGAAGGCAAATGTGCCTACGCTAAGTGCACAGAAATCCATGGTGATGAAGGACAGCGTCGCTGCCGTCACCGTTTCCAAATACTGGCCGGTCCCGGGAATGCTCGACAAGCAACTGGTTGCCATTGACGTCGGTGGCTCGGTCTTGGGCGGGCTTGCCAGCTCGCGCCTCGACCGCATTCTGGTTCGCGATGAAAAGATTGCGACTTCGGTTTCCGCCGGTCTTTATGCCTTCCAGCGGGTCGGCGTGTTCCAGATGCAGGCGACCGTCAAACCCGGCGTCGATCCGGATGTCGTCCAAAAGCGTCTCGATGAAGTACTGGCGGAATTCATCGCCAAGGGCCCAACCGCAGAAGAGGTTCGCCGCGCCGCGACTTCGGAAGTGGGTGGACGAATTCGCGGGCTGGAATCGGTCGGCGGTTTTGGCGGCAAGGCGGTAACGCTGGCCGAAGGTCAAACCTTCGCGAACGACAGCAATTATTACGCACGAACGCTTGCCAATTATGCCACCGTGACCCCGGCCGAAGTTCAGCAGGCGATGAAACAATGGCTGTCGAAGCCTGCTTTTGCGCTGCGCCTGGAGCCGGGTGACCGGCCTGCTTATGAAGAAGCGAAGTCGGTTACGGCAGGCAAAACCGCGAAGGTCGACAAGAGCGTTACTGCAGCGCCCAAGGGTGCGCCCCGCACAATCCCGCCGCTCGGGCAATTGTCGGAGCTCGATTTTCCGACCGTCACGCATGCCAAATTGTCGAACGGCCTTCAGGTAGAATATGCGCAGCGGACGGCCGTGCCGATCACACAGGTCGCCATGTCGTTCGATGCCGGTGACGCGGCCGATCCCGCAAACCGAAATGGCTTGCAGGCAATGACGCTGGCAATGCTTGATGAGGGTACGTCGGCGCTCAATTCGCAGCAATTGGCCGAAGCGGAAGAAAGCCTTGGCGCGCAGATCAACACATCGGGCTCGATTGACCGCTCGACCGTTTACTTGTCGGCGCTGACGCCCAACTTCGCGCCATCGCTGGCGCTGATGGGATCAATCGTCAAGGATCCGTCGTTTGACGCGGCCGAGATCGAACGCGTTCGCACCCAGACATTGACGGCAATCGCGCAGCTTAAGAAGGATCCGAATTCGATCGGAGCGCGTATTCTGCCTGCTTTGCTGTACGGCGCAAATCACCCCTATGCCGTGGTTCGCGGCGGCGATGAAGCGGCCGTAAAATCGTTCAGTCGCGCCGATCTCGTCGCATTCCGCGACAAGTGGCTGCGCGCCGACAATGCCAAGATCTACATCGTGTCGGATCGCCCACTTTCCCTCCTGATGCCGCAACTCGAGGCGGAGTTTGGTCAATGGTCGGCGCCGACATCGGCGAAGGGCACAAAGGTGTTCGGGACGATCCCGGCACGCCCGAAAACGCCGCGCATTGTACTTATCAACCGCCCTCAGTCCCCGCAGTCGGTTATCCTTGCCGGTCAAGTCACGCCCGTTGATCCGCGTGGCGACACCGAAGCGTTGGGCGCAGCAAACGACGTACTTGGCGGCAGCTTCCTGAGCCGGATCAACATGGACCTTCGCGAATCGAAGGGCTGGTCCTACGGTGTTCGTGGATCGGCCAGCCTGCAGGAAAAGGCGGTGCCCTACATCATCTCCGCCCCGGTGCAGGCCGACCGTACAGGCGATTCCATCGTTGCACTCAACGAACAGCTCAAATCCTTCTTTGGCGACAAGGGTGTCAATTCGGAAGAGCGGGAGCGCACGATCGCCAACCGCGTCAACGGCCTGCCTGGCCGGTTCGAGACGTCGGAAGCAGTGCTAGGGGCAATGATGAGCAACGACCTCTACGGACGGCCGGACGATTACTACAAAAATCTGGCGGGCAAATATCGAGGCTATTCGGCGGCGAATCTCGACCAGGCGATGCGTGCCGCAGTCGACCCGAACGGTTTCGTCTGGGTGGTCGTTGGCGACGCTGCCAAGGTCAAGCCGCAGCTCGACAAGCTCGGCTACCCGGTGGAGGTTGTCGAGGCGCGCTGAAGCCAGCTTCGACCTGAAGGTACGGCGCGGGGGAAACTCCGCGCCGTTTCTTATTTGAAGCGGGTGACGTGCCCCATCTTGCGGCCCGGCCGCGCTTCGCCCTTGTTGTAGAGATGGAGGGCCGCGCCGTCTTCCGCGAGATATTCTTCCCAGCGATCGACGTCGTCGCCGATCAGAATTCTCCATGCTGGCCGATGAGGCGACCAGACCGGGGTCGCCGAGAGGAAGGCCGCAGATCGCCCGGACATGCTGTTCAAACTGCGACGTCAGGGCACCTTCGATCGTCCAGTGCCCGCTGTTGTGAACGCGTGGTGCGATCTCGTTGACCATGGGTCCGTCTTCGGTCGCGAAATATTCAACCGTCAGCACGCCGACGTGGCCAAGAGCCGTTGCAATTCGCTCGGCAAGCGCAAGCGCTTCGCCCGATTGCGCCGCGACCAGGTCGCCGCCCGGCACGGTCGATCGACGCAGGATTCCGTCGCGATGGTCGTTTCGGGGTGGATCGAAACAACGGGTGGCTCCGCTACCCTCGCGCGCCACGATCACTGAAAATTCGGCGGCGAAGACGATGCCTTTTTCGGCGACAGCGGGCTGCGACGCGATGGATTCGAACGCCGCGACAGCTCCGCCGCCATCGCGAACCCATGCCTGACCCTTGCCGTCATATCCCAGGCGCCGGGTTTTCAACACGAAGGGAACACCCAGCTTCCGCTCAGCAAAAGCTGCATCGTCGATCGTATCGACCCGGCACCACGGGGCGATCCGGGCACCTACTCCGTCGAGGAATTTCTTTTCCGCAGCGCGATCCTGGGCGATTTCCAGGCTCCGCGTGCCCGGCAGGAGCTTTGCACCGACGGCACCAAGCGGGCCGACCGGGACATTTTCAAACTCATAGGTGATGACGTCGCAGGTCTCGGCGAACCGCACGAGTGCATCCTCATCGTCAAACGCCGCGCGGGTGAAGCCGCCGCTGACCTCCGCAGCACATGGCGCCTCATGCGGGTCGAAGATGTGGGTGCGATAGCCGATCCGGGCGGCAGCAATCGCCATCATGCGGCCAAGCTGGCCGCCACCGATGATCCCGATGGTCGACCCCGGCGCAAGCCTCATTGCGGACTTTCGGCGACGCCGTCGGTTTGCTGCGAACGCCAGTTGGCGAGGCGCTGGCCCAGCGCCTCGTCGGAAGTCGCCAGGATCGCCGCGGCCAGCAACGCCGCGTTGATCGCACCCGACTTCCCGATGGCAAGGGTGCCGACCGGGATGCCAGCGGGCATCTGTACGATGGAGAGCAGGCTATCCATTCCCTTAAGCGCCTTTGATTCGACCGGTACGCCAAGCACCGGCAACGCCGTCATCGAGGCCGCCATGCCAGGCAAATGCGCCGCACCGCCGGCGCCGGCAATGATCACCTTCAGGCCGCGATCGCGCGCGCTTTCGGCATATTCGACCAGTCTTTTCGGTGTTCGGTGCGCCGAAACGATTTTTGTCTCATGGATGACATCAAGCGCGTCCAGCATCTCGGATGCATGGCGCATGACGTCCCAGTCAGACTGGCTACCCATGATGATCCCGACCCTGGCGTCGTTCATCGAAAGTCCCTTGCTGGCGATGCGGAATTCGCGGTTTAGGTGGAAGGCCGCGTCGGCGCAATGCGAAGTGTCGCAACAAGCAATCTTCCCAAGAACCTTAACCTGGGTTATGAAGTGCCAGGGGAATCGAGAGCGTGACGATCATGGAAGATGTCTTGTCTGGTGCCGAACGGTCGGCGCTGAACGACGAAATCAGACATTTGAGGGGTGAAGTCGCACGCCTTGGCGAACGGGTCGAGGAGCTCGACCGTGTTGCGCACATGGATCCTCTCATTCCAATCGCGAATCGACGCGGACTTGTCCGGCAGATGGAAATTTCGATTGCGCGGCGCGCACGGCATAATACGCCAAGCGCCATGTTGTTCGTTGATGTAGACGGCCTCAAGTCGCTCAACGACAATTATGGCCATGGCGTTGGCGATGCGGCCCTGGTCTATATCGCCGAGGTGATGGTTCGTGCCGTCAGAAGAACGGACCTGGTTGCGCGACTGGGCGGCGACGAGTTCGCCATCTTGCTCGACCACGCCGAGGAGGCCAACGCCCGCGACACGGCCGCGCGACTGGCCGACGAGGTGGCAGGATGCGACTTCGTCCACAATGGGCACACACTGCCGCTAAGTGTGGCGATCGGTTTTACCATGGTTGCTGGCGACGATGACCCCGAAGCGATTCTCGATCGCGCCGATCAAGCCATGTATCGGGATAAAGCCGCCGCGTAGGATGTCCGGGCGACTTCCGTCACGCAAGGCGGCAGCGCAAACTCGTCCTAACGCTCGCTTAAATAATAGCGATCACGGACCGCCAGATCGTCACCGAGTTCGTAGATGATCGGCTGGCCGGTTGGAATTTCCAGTCCGACGATCTCGTCATCGCCAATTTCCGAAAGATGTTTTTCCAGCGCGCGTAGTGAGTTGCCGTGCGCCGCGACGATCACATTCTGGCCGCCGCGCAGCAGCGGAACGATATTGGCTTCGTAATATGGCAGCACACGCGCGATCGTGTCTTTCAGGCTTTCCGTGTCGGGCACATCGATCTCCGCGTAGCGCCGATCGCCGGCTAGTGCGAAGGGACTGTCATGATCCAATGGCGGCGGCGGGATATCGAACGAGCGGCGCCATATCCTGACCTGATCGACCCCGACCTTGTCGATCATTTCCTGTTTGTTGAGCCCTGTCAGCCCGCCGTAATGCCGTTCGTTCAGGCGCCAGTCCTTGGTGACCGGCAACCACGCCCGATCCATCTCGTCGAGCACAAAATTCAGCGTTCGGATGGCACGGGTCAGGACCGAGGTGAAACAGGCATCGGCGTCGATCCCCTTCGCTTTCATCAGCTGCCCTGCAGCCCGCGCCTCCGTGACTCCGGTCTCGGTCAGATTGACGTCCCACCACCCGGTAAAGCGATTTTCCAGATTCCATTGCGACTGACCATGCCGCAGCAAGACCAGCCGGGGCATCAGGCGTCGGCCTTTTCCGGCGTTTTTACCGGAGCCGTCGCGATCAATTCCGGAAGTATCGCATAGAGCGAATCAAGGCAGGCGTGAGCGAGATATTTGGAACGCTCCGTGCCCCAGCCATAGACTTCGTCGGGGAGCTCGAAATTGTCCTTGAACGGCATTTCCAATGTCATCGACACCGCGCCGAATCGCTCGGCCAATTGGGTCGTCGACATCGACATGTTCGCCTGGCCGGGCGATGCCGTTTCATATCCCTTCTTCTGCTGGAAATCGGGCGACAGCTTTTCCAGCGTATCGCCGAACAGCCTGAACAATCCGCTTTGGCGCTCGGTGATCGACGGGATGCCTTCGAAACCCGCCAGGAAGTTGGCCGGAATGGCCTCATCACCGTGAATGTCCATCGCAAACATCGGCGGATCTTTGTCCATCGCGTTGCGCACGAACAGGACTTCCGGGCTCTTGTCGGCACTTGGCGCGTGCCATTCGCGATTGAGGTTCACGCCGACCGCATTGGTCCGCAAGTGGCCGCGCCTCGATCCGTCGGGATTCATGTTCGGGACGATGTGGAAAGTGCAATCGCGGCGCAGGATGCGGGCAACGGGATCGTCTGGATCGGTGAGCTTTTCCAACGCTCCTTCCATCCACCATTCGGCCATCGATTCGCCCGGATGCTGGCGCGCATAGAGCCAGACCGTGGTCGCGCCTTCACCGATCGAAAGGCAATCGAGATCCTGTCCGTCCAGCGTCTTGCCGAGGCTGCGGTACGAAACGCCGGGCATCGCTGCGACGGTCGAAATGAGGTCGTGGTGACGTTCCATCGAATAAGGCGCGAAATAGGCAATCCAGACGATATCGGTTTCTGGCATGAAACGCATGGTCAAGGTGCCATCGGCATAGGTCGTATTCTCGATCCGGGTCCAATCTTCGCGATCGACCGAAATGCAGGCCTTGTAGTCGGGCCAGCCGTCCGGATAGGCCGAACCCCCGCAATTGGTGATCTTCAGCGTGACTTCGCGCCCGCCGCCGCCGGCAAGCCGAAAGTGGAACCACTGGTAGAAATCGCTCATGTGGTCGGTCACGATCTCGAGCTGGGCAGTGTTTCCGTCCTGCGAAACAACACGGATGTTGCCGGAATCAAACGCGCTGGAGATAGTTAGGGACATAGTAGACCTGACATCGAACGAGGGAATTTTGCGGGCCTGATAGAGCCGGGACACGCCGATGCCTAGTCCCGGCCCGTGCGAAAGCCGCCGCCAACGCCTTGACTTGCACTGCGCCCGCTACTAGTTGCACCGCCGGTCTTCGGACCCTTTTCTGACAACAAAATTAGCAAGGCAGGCGTTCCGGCCATGAAGATTCGTAATTCGCTCAAGTCGCTCAAGTCGCGTCATCGCGATTGTCGGGTGATTTGCCGTCGCGGTCGGACGTACGTCATCAACAAGACGAACCGCCGCTTCAAGGCGAGGCAGGGCTAAGCTCCGCGGGAGCTTTGCCAAGCCGAGCCCGCGTGGGCTCAGCCAAAAACATGCGATCTGCGGCCGGGCCAGTCCCGGCCGTTTTGCGTTGTGCGCTTCCCCTGTGGAACCGCCCGCCAAGGCGCGCGTTCGTTACGGCAACGATAATTAAGTTCAACAGGGAGTAACCTTATGGCCGACGAACATGACACCGTCGAACGCACTACGATCGTAGAAACCGGCGATGGCGGCGGCGGTGGAGGCGGCGTGATGGCCGTTGTCCTGCTGATCATCGTCGTTCTCGTTTTGCTCTTCGTCTTCCGTGATCAATTGGGCTTTGGAAGCACGACGACCGAGGTGAACATTCCGGACAAGATCGACGTCAACATCAACTGATGCCGATTTGATTGTCTCCAGCGAGACGCGTAACGCCCCCTCGTTACTCCTGCGGTGACGAGGGGGTTTTTGCGAGGAATGATGACGGCGCCTGACACGTACCTGACCGGTTTCGGCGGTCATTTTGAGACCGAGGCCGTGAGCGGCGCCCTACCAAAGGGCCGCAATAGCCCGCAACGTCCTGCGTTCGGGCTTTATGCCGAACAAGTGAGCGGAACGGCCTTCACTGCCCCGCGTCATGAAAATCGCCGAAGCTGGCTTTACCGCATGCGCCCGACTGCCGACCACCCACCTTACAAACGCTATAAGCGCGCCAAGTTGTTCGCGCGCGGTGACATTGCCGAGCCGTTGGAACCCAATCGCCTGCGCTGGGATTCTCCCACCGACCTTCCCGGCGACGTCGACTTCATCGATGGCGTGGCGACGATGCTGACTAACCGGACACCGGCCGAACTTACCGGCGTAGCGGTTCATCTTTATCGCGCAACGCGGTCGATGGACCGGCGCATTTTCGTCAATGCGGACGGCGAGATGCTGATCATTCCGCAGACGGGAACGCTGGACATCTTTACCGAGCTCGGTCGCCTGATCGTGGCGCCCGGATCGATCGCGGTGATTCCGCGCGGCATGAAATTCCGGGTCGATGTCGACGGCGAATGCCGGGGATATATTGCCGAGAATCACGGCGCGCCATTCCGGCTGCCCGACCTTGGCCCGATCGGGTCGAACGGTCTGGCCAATGCCCGCGATTTCGAATTGCCGGTCGCGGCCTTCGAAGACAAGGATGGCGATCATGAGATCGTCCAGAAATATTTCGACGATCTGTGGACGATGACGCTGGACCATTCCCCGCTCGACGTTGTTGCGTGGCACGGCAATCTGGCACCTTACCGTTACGAACTGGCGCGGTTCAATACGATCGGTACGGTCAGCTTCGACCATCCCGACCCCAGCATCTTTACCGTCCTGACCAGTCCGTCGGAAACGCCGGGTCGCGCCAATGCCGATTTCGTTATCTTTCCTCCTCGGTGGATGGTCGGCGAAGATACGTTTCGACCACCCTGGTTCCACCGCAACGTGATGAGCGAGGCGATGGGGCTGATACACGGCACCTACGACGCCAAGGAAGGCGGCTTTGCCCCGGGCGGCCTTTCCCTACACAATATCATGAGCGGTCACGGTCCGGACGTGGACAGCTGGCGCAAGGCGAGCGATGCCAAGCTGGCCCCCGTCAAGATCGACAACAGCATGGCCTTCATGGTCGAAAGCTGCTGGCCCTTCGTCCCTACCCGCTACGCTCTTGATCACGCACAAAGCGACTATGATTTGGCCTGGGCCGATTTCCCAAAGGCACAACTTCCGGAATGAGTATGATTGACGAAACCCACGATCCCGCCCGCACGTCCTGGGTCGAGAGCGCCAACGGACATCCCGTCTTTCCCATCCAGAACCTGCCGATAGGCATCTTCTCGATCGGGGGCGACAACCCACGCATCGGCGTCGCGATCGGCGAAAAGATCCTCGACCTGACGGCGGCGAGCACGGCCCTGCCCATCGCATGGACCGATTCGCTGTCGCAGGCAACGCTCAACGACTGGTTCGCGCGCGGACCCGACGACGCCCGTTCACTGCGCCGCCACCTCAGCGACATGCTGGCCGATGCCGGCTGGCGCGAACGGCTCGAGCCGATGCTGTATGACGGCATTGCCGCGACAATGCACCTTCCCGCGACGGTCGGCGATTACACCGATTTCTATGTCGGCATTCATCACGCGACCAATGTCGGGACGCAATTCCGTCCCGACAATCCATTGCTTCCCAACTATAAATATATCCCGATCGGCTATCATGGCCGTGCCAGTTCGGTTCGGGTGTCAGGTGCCGCACTGGTCCGACCCAAGGGCCAGCGCAAACCGCCGGAGGCCGAGGTGCCCGAATATGGCCCGTCGCGCCGACTGGATTACGAGCTTGAAATGGGGATCTGGATCGGCAGCGGGAACGACATCGGAACGACCATCCCGATCAGCAAGGCACCGCGCCACATCGCTGGCTATTGCCTGCTCAACGACTGGTCGGCGCGCGATCTGCAGGCGTGGGAATATCAGCCGCTCGGCCCGTTCCTGGCCAAGAACTTTCTGACGACGGTAAGCCCGTGGGTGGTGACGCCCGATGCGCTGGCCCCGTTCATGCGACCGACGCCCGAGCGCCCGGCAGGCGACCCTGCTCCGTTATCGTATCTGGACGACAGCGCCGACCGAGCGCGCGGCGCGCTCGGTGTTGAACTGCGTACGGTGCTAGTCACCGAAAAGATGCGCGAAGCGGGGCTTCCACCTCATGTCCTGAGCGAAGGCGACGCGGCCTCGGCAATGTACTGGTCGGCGGCGCAGATTGTCACGCACCACAGCTCGAACGGCTGCAACCTCGCGCCCGGCGACCTCATCGGCACCGGCACCTTGTCGACGGCGTCGGACAGCGGGCTCGGTTCGCTGCTCGAAATCTCGAAGGGCGGCAAGGCACCGATCATGTTGCCGAACGGGGAAACGCGCAGTTTCCTGGAAGATGGCGACGAAGTGACGTTGACTGCCTTCTGCGATGCTGACGGCGCGGTCCGGATTGGCTTTGGATCGGTCAGCGGCCGGGTGTTGCCCGCCGCCTAGGGAAGCAGTCCCCGGCTTTGGGCCATTAACCGGGTCATCGAATAGAGATGCTCCAGCGTCGGCGCGGCGACACGGTGACGGCGCGCCAGTTCTAGGGGTGCGCCGAGCAGGGCGTCGAGCTCGATTGGCCGCGCCGCCTCGACATCCTGTAGCATCGACGTCTTAAAGGGGCCCAGCTTCTCGGCAACCGCAAGTCGCGCCTCGCCGCTTTCGGTGATTGCACAGCCAATTGCGGCTCCAATGGCGCGCGCTTCCTCCATCGCCGCCAGCATCAACGACCGACAGCCGCCCAGAATCTGGTCGGCGGTGGCCAGCGTCAGCGCGGAAATCGGGTTCATCGTCATATTGCCCCACGCTTTGTACCAGATCGCCCGTCGGATCGCGGGATCGACGCGGGCGGGGATCTTGGCGTGATCGAACAAGGCGACAAGATGGGCGACCCGACTGCTGGGTCCGCCCGCCGGCTCACCGAAAATCAGATGGTCCACCTTCTGGATCCGGATCGAAGCGGGTCCTTCGCGAAGCGATGAGGCGTGCACGACACAACCAATGATCCGGTCGCTTGGCAGGGCCGCGTCAATCCGCCCGCCTGGATCGACGCTGGCCAGCGGCAAGTCATCAAACCACCATGGCACGCCATTGATCATCGGCACGACCAACGTTTCCGGCATCATCATCGAAACGGCGGCCTCGGCCGCGTCGGCGAGGCTGAAGGCCTTGGTTGCAAAGACGATGACGTCCTGCGGCCCCAGGGCCGCCGCATCATCGCTGGCGCGAATGCTGGCCTGAACCCTTTCGTCGCCTTCGAACAGTTCAATGCCGTGATTGTAAATGCCGGCGCGGCCCTTGCGAGTGAGGACCGAAACATCGTGACCGGCCAGGGCCAGACGAGCCGCGACCCAGCCGCCGATCGCACCGGCGCCGACAATCGCGACGCGCGTCACCGCGCGCCTCGATCAGTCATGCCAACTGCGGCCGTCGCGCTCGATCAAGGCGATGGCCGATGGCGGGGCGTTGCTTCCCGCCGGATAGGATTGCGGTTTCAATCCTTCACTTGCCCAGCAAGCGCGAATGGCATCGATCCATTGCCATTGCGCTTCGACTTCGTCGCGGCGGACGAACAAGGTCTGGTCGCCATGAATGAGGTCGAGGAGCAGGCGTTCGTAAGCGATACGGCGCTTTGGGCCGGCAAACGCGTCGGGCATTGAAATGTCTAGCGGGACGCTGCGCAGCTTGATTTCGTCCTGGCCCAGCCCCGGCACCTTGGCCATGACCGACAGATGGATATTCTCCTGCGGCTGGATCGAAATGACCAGTTCGTTGGGCTGGGTCGCTGCAGCAAAGATCGAATGCGGAATTGCCTTGAAGCGAACCACGATCTCGGTTTTCCGCGCGGCCATCCGCTTTCCGGTGCGAAGATAGAAAGGCACGCCAGCCCAACGCCAGTTGTCGATCTGGGCGCGAACCGCGACGAAGGTTTCAGTGTCGCTGTCGCGCTTCAACTCTTCGTCATATCCGGTAACCGGCTGGCCATCGATCGCCCCCGCGCGATACTGGCCGGTCACCGTGTCGCTGCATTTGATCGGGCGAAGCGCGCGCAGGACCTTGACCTTCTCGTCGCGCACCGCGGTCGCCTCAAAATCCGACGGCGGTTCCATCGCGACCAGGGCGAGCAATTGCAGAACATGGTTCTGGACCATGTCGCGAAGTGCGCCGACCCCGTCATAATAATCGACGCGGCCTTCCAGCCCAACGGTTTCGGCGACGGTGATCTGGACATGATCGATATAGGCCGAATTCCACAGCGGCTCGAAAATCAGATTGGCGAAACGCAGCGCAAGCAGGTTCTGGACGGTCTCCTTGCCGAGATAATGGTCGATCCGGAAGATGCGGTTCTCAGGAAAGGCGGCGGCAACCGCATCGTTGATTTGGCGCGATGATCCCAGATCGGTCCCAAGGGGTTTTTCAAGGCCGATTCGAACTCCGTCATGGGCAAGTCCCGCCGACTGCAATCCCGCAATCGTCTGTTCGAACAAAGTTGGCGCCGTCGACAGGAAGATCGACAGATTCTGGTGATGGTCGCCCAGTTTCTGGGCAAGCAGATCGAAATGTGCGCGATCGGATACGTCGAGGGCCTGATACCGGATACGATCGAGGAAGGTCGGGACCGTTGCCTCGTCGCGGCGGTCGGCAGGCAGATGGTCGTCCAGCGCTGTTTTCGCCATGTCGCGAAACCCGGCGTCGTCAAGATCCGAGCGCGCCGTCGCCACGATCGTCAGACCTTCGGGCAGCAATCCTTCATCATGCAGCGCATAAAGCGAGGGAAGCAGCATCCGCCGCGACAGGTCGCCGGTCGCCCCGAACAACAACAGGCCACTGGCGCTCATCCGCATTTTCCCTTCATTCACTCGACGATGCGTATCGGGTAGTGAATTGCCGTCAACGCGTCCAGCGCGATACGTGAGCATCCGTTTTACGCCGGGATTACCGTCATGCAGGCAAACATCTTAGGAAATGGTGCCCAGGAGAGGACTCTGAACCTCCACGCCCTTGCGAGCGCCAGCACCTGAAGCTGGTGCGTCTACCAATTCCGCCACCTGGGCACAGGGTCGTACTTGCGGTAGGCGGCGGCGCTTAGAGGGGCGCGAGCCCGCTTGTCAACGGGCAAGTCCCGGCGCTAGTGGCAGTCCATGACAAAAGGCACCCCTCCCCTCATCACCGTCTTCGGCGGCGGCGGATTTATCGGTCGCTATGTTTGCGAATATCTGCTGAAGGCCGGGGCCCGCGTCCGGGTTGCGCAGCGCCATCCAAAGCAGGCGTATTTCCTCCAGCCACTCGGCCAGGTCGGGCAGATCCAGTTTGCGCCTGCCGACGTGACCCGGCCGGACAGCGTCAGGCTGGCCGTCAGGAACGCCGCCGCGGTCGTCAATCTGGTCGCGGTGATGGGCGGTAGGATGGAGACGATCAACGCCGAGGGCGCTGGCAATGTCGCCAGGGCCGCCGCCGAAGCAGGGGCCAAGGCGCTGGTGCACATCAGTGCGATCGGTGCCGACGCATCGGGCGAAGCGCGCTATGCCAAGAGCAAGGGCGCGGGCGAAACGGCCGTTCGAAAGCATTTCGCGAAGGCCGTCATCCTTCGACCGAGCATCGTGTTCGGGCCGGAAGACGAGTTGACCAACCGCTTTGCCGGGCTGCTCGCGATGCTTCCGGTCTATCCGGTGATTGCGCCCGACACGAAGTTCCAACCGGTCTATGTCCGCGACCTCGCGCAGGCGATAGCGCGCGCGGCGCTGGATGCATCGAACTTTGCCGGCAAGACATTCGATATCGGCGGTCCCGATGTCATGACGATGCGCGACATGACCCGCCAGATCGGAACGCTTGCGGGCCAGTCCACGACCTTGATCGACATGCCGGACATCGCCGCTGCCGGGATGGCGCGGCTCGGCTTCCTGCCGGGCGCGCCGCTGACCTGGGACCAGTGGCTGATGCTTCAGCAGGACAATGTTGTCGGCAAGAAAGCGGCGGGACTTGACGCTTTCGGAATCGCAGCGACACCGCTCGCCTCGGTCGCGGGCGAATGGCTTGGCCGGTTCGTCGAAGGTGGCCGGTTCGCCGCCCGTGCAACGCCGATCAACGCCGAGTAGGACAACCGCTTCATGCCCATCCTTTGGCTCGTCGTCATCCTCGGCATTGTCGAGGGACTGACCGAATATCTGCCGGTCAGCTCGACCGGTCATCTGATCCTGGCGACCGAATTGCTGGGCTACGATGCCGACAAATGGGCCTTGTTCAACATCGCCATCCAGCCCGGCGCGATCCTTGCCATCGTCGTGTTGTACTGGCGCACGTTCCGCGATGTCCTGATCGGCATGTTCCACAAGGAACCCGATGCGTGGCGTTTCGTCCGCAACCTGCTTGTCGCCTTCTTCCCGGCGGTCGTGCTGGGCTTGCTGCTCGGCGACTATGTGGAATTGCTGCTCGGCAATGCGACGGTAGTGGCGTGGGCATTGATCCTTGGCGGGATCGTCATCCTGTTGGTCGAACGCTGGGCCAAGCCGACCGATAGCGGCGGCGTGTCCAACGTGACGCTGACTCATTCGATCGGTATCGGGTTGGTCCAATGTATCGCCATGATCCCGGGCGTCAGCCGATCAGGGGCGACGATCATCGGCGCGATGGCGATGGGCGTCGATCGCAAGACCGCAGCGGAATTCAGCTTCTTCCTCGCCGTGCCGACGCTTTCCGGGGCGACCGCGCTCCAGCTTTACAAGCATGGTGCCGCGATGCCGGCCGGAATGACCCACTGGATCCTGCTTGGCGCGTTGGTCTCGTTCATCGTCGCGGTGGTGGTCGTCAAAGCGTTTGTCGCGACCATCCAGCGCTTCGGCTTCGCGCCTTTCGCCTGGTACCGGATCATCGCCGGAAGCGCCGCGCTAATCTGGCTGGCGATGCGCTGAAGACTGCGATGCTCATGACGACTGGCGCACTTGGCGCCCCGTATCGAAGGGGACCCGATGAATATCCTGGTTGCCACTCTGCTGGCCGCCGCGCCGGCAGCCAATGCTACACCGATCGCGACGCCCGTCCAAAAGGTCGTCCGTCATGCCGCCGATGCCAAGGGTATCGCGGCGGCCGAGCGTCTCATGAAGGCGACCGGCTATGATCGGCTGATGGCCGATACGGTTGAGACCCTGATTACCGGGCAGCGCGCTGCAATCGCGGAGAATATCCGACAGAAGATGGGCGATGACGCCGACGAAGAAATGATGGCCAAGCTCGGGACATTCTTGGGAGGCGAAATCCGCAGCATGTTCCGCGAAAACGACCAGCAGCTGCGTACCGCTTATGCGACCCTGTACGCGAGCTACTTCACCGCCGATGAGCTCGACCGCCTGGCTATCATGCAAGCCGATCCGCTGATGCAGAAATCGGTCAAGATCATGCCGTCGATGCTGAACGAGATCATGACCCTGATGCAAGGCATCAACGGAAGACGCGAAGCGGCCATGCGCGAACGGATGATGAAACTGATCGAGGAACATCTCGCAACTTCCAAGGGGTAGGCGGGAAACGCATTCCTGCTTGCGATTTCAGCGCGTTAGTGCATTCTTGTCGCTTGGATTTCGGAGTCTTGTCATGCGTTTTGCCCTAGCCCTCGTGCCCTTGTTGATGTGCGCCGCCCCTGCCGCCGCCGCTCCGAAGGCTGCGCCGCGATTGCCGCCGGAACTGACCGATCCGGCGCTGGCCGAGAAGCTTGGCCGGATGGCGGGGGCGTTGTCGAAGGCGCTGCTGGATGTGAAGGTTGGCGAGGTTGCGGCGATTGCGCAGGGGCGCGAGGCGAGCCCGTTGGAGAAGAACCGTACCGTGCGCGACATGGCGATGGGCGGCGATCCCAATGCCGAACGGCGGCTCGAACAGCAGGTCGCGGCGAGCGGTCCGGCAATCCAGAAGGGCGTGGCCGCGATGGTCAAGGTGCTGCCCGCGATGATGGAAGCGCTGGAAAGCGTCGGCGAGGAAATGGAGCGGGCGACCGCCAATTTGCCGCAACCGGGCTATCCGCGCCGCTAAATTCGCGCGCATGGCGGGAATTATTTGGCGGGGCCGGTGGACTGTCGGCGGCGCTGCGCTAAAGCTTGCCGACCATGTGGCAACTCTTCCAATTCCCGCTCTGCCCCTTCTCCCGCAAGGTTCGGCTGGTGCTGGGCGAGAAAGGCGTGGCGCATGAACTGGTGCGCGAAAATCCGTGGGAGCGGCGCGACGAATTTCTGGACCTGAACCCGGCCGGGGAAACCCCGGTGCTAGTCGACAGCGAGGCCGGGACGGTGCTGATCGGAAGCCAGCCGATCTGCGAATATTTCGACGAGACCATCGACAAGACGCCGATGATCCACGGCAATGCGGTCGTCCGCGCCGAAATCCGCCGACTGACCGCCTGGTTCGACGAAAAACTTTTCCGCGAGGTCGTCGAGCCGTTGATGCACGAACGGATGCGCAAGCGGCTGGTCAGCAGCGAAAGCCCAGACACCCGCGTCCTTCGCGAAGCGATGCGGGTCGCCAACGGGCATCTCGATTATCTCGACTATCTGCTCGACCATCGCCGCTGGATCGCCGGCGCGGGGCTCAGCCTGGCCGACTTCGCCGCGGCGGCGCATCTGAGCGTGGTCGATTATCTGGGCGCACTCGACTGGCGCGGGCACAAGCAGACCAAGGACTGGTACGCTGTCATGAAGTCCCGCCCCGCCTTCCGCCCGCTGCTGGGCGAACGGATGGAAGTCATCGTCCCCCCCGCCCACTACGACAAGGTTGATTTCTAGCAGGAGCGCCGAACGCAAGGGAGATTTTGCAACGCAAAGACGAGCTTGCGAGAAGAGAGCGCGAATGCCGGACGGCCTGCGCCGCTTCGGCGACAGGACCGACGGGGCAGGCCGCCCTGCCCCGCGACGCAATCGGCCGCGAATGTTCATGAATCCTACCGAATGTTCACGGTGACGAGCATGATTCCCGCCGACGGACACTGTACCGGAACCAACGATGAAAAGAGCCGCGACCTCGGTTGCATTGGTCGGGGGTTGTAGGACAGGTTTTTCTAGAGTCAGCTTTGGGTTGTAAGCGGACCTTTGCCTGCGCGCTCAGAAGGTCACAGAGGCGAGCAAATAGCCGGTTATGAGAACGCACAGGAAAATCAGGTCGACACTCTTCCTCCGACTGAAGAGAAGACTAATGAGCGGCACCCAATAGATCGGCTGCAACAGCCAGAAGCGCGGCAGCGCCAATAGTTCTGGCCGAGTTGCCAACCCGTGGGCGACGACAACCGCGTTAGCCAGCATCACCCCGCTGATCACGAACCGCTTATTGCTCCAATAATGATCGTCAAGCTTGTCCCAGGTACCGCTCGGTAGTGGGAAAAGCAAAACCGTGGCCATGTAGTAAGCGAGTGTCACTACAAGCCCGAGGTTGATGCTGGCGTATGTAACCTCGATCACATCGCGCGCACCCCACGCCCACACCCAGAAGCTGGCGATGTCCAGCAGCACAAAAACTGCAAGTAGAGGCGTGAGCACTCCGAGTGTGATTGTCTTTCGGGCAACAACGGCATGTCCGATTCCGTTGGCAACCTGCGCGACCGAGAGACCCAGCAAGAGACCGAAGAAAGAGAAATAAAGCTCGAACCCGGTCATGCTGCGCCCCTGAATGCGAGTTTACCCACGATTTGGAAGTGTCCGCAATGGGTTGGGAGCTAAATGGCGGCTTTACGGCAATCACGGGTAGTAAGCGGACTCTCGATGAATCATGATGAGTTGATCCACCTGAGCTACATTTGGACTTTGAAATCCTGAACGCACTTGCCTCGGAACGTTCGTTGGGTGGACTCCACTTCTGCCAATCCACGTTTCAAATTTGTGCGCGAAAAATCAAGACGCATGTTCCGGATCTCGTCGATGAGTCTTTTGCTATCGAGTAAAGTCGTTGCGTTCAGCCAATCGAGCGTACCAAGTGTAGTCAAGGCCTGCCGGCGTGCCGCTGCGTCAAGTTGAGTGTCGAAGCTGAGGTAGAGCAACTGGGGAAAGACCTGATGTTCGAATTCATTATCCTTACGAAGGCCTTCCATGATCGCGTATATCTTTGAAAAGCTTGCCAAACGTTCGCGCTGCATGTGGGTGAATACTTCGCCATTCTGAGCTGATTTCCATACGTCATCACTCCATTTGCGATTTGGCGTACGATAGGCTGCAGGCACACTTTCTACCACAAGCGCAGTCTGTTGCACTTGCATAGGTGATCCCTTCCAGGCCCCCTCATTGGATCTCACCTTGCTGATTAGATAGGTCAGCCGGTCGCTTAGGCAGCGACCAACCATCTGGCGCTCACTGGCGTGCACGACCGACTCAGCAATTTCAATGGTCAGCGCCTCCTCAATCAGCCGGACCTCGTCCCGCCAGCGAAGCGTTTCGACAGCTTGTTGGGCACCAAGGGCGATCACGACGCCAAGGACGACGACCGCCAACTCCCAAACAACGGCATTCCAGCCGTTTGGCGGATTCAATTTCAATAACCTGAACATGGGCGCCCCCCGGGTAGGTTTGGCACTGCCTTCCATAGCTGGCCAATGTCCGCAATGGGTCGAAAGCTGACTTTACAAGGAAAATCCGTCACGGAATAAGTCCGTGACGTCGATCAGGTCGCTGACGCGCCGGTCGGTCGGCTTGCGCGCTGCTTGCTCCGGCGACCCTTCGCGTCGGCGTCGGTGTGCTCGGTGGCTTAGACTTTCTTCACCACTTTGCGCGGTTTCCATTTCGCTTTGGGGCGGGCGCGCATGTCGACGGGGTCGTGGCGCGGCGTGGCGGCGAGTTGGGGACGGCCCTTCCCACCGCCCGGTCCATTGCCACCCCCACCGGCATGGTCGGGGCGCGGACCGCGACCGCCACCGCCGGGCTGGTGCGCCGGGGCGTCGCGGGGTTCGGCCTGTTCGATAATCAGGCCTTCATCTTCCGGCGCGATGCGGGCGCGTTTGAGCGCCGCGATAAAACCTGGCGCGGCGCGCGGAGTGACTTCGAAATAGCTTTCGTTGGCGGCAATCCGGATCGCGCCGATGTCGTTGCGATTGACGTGGCCATAACGGCAGATCAACGGGAGCAGCCAGCGCGGATCGGCATTGTGGCGGCGGCCGGCATTCATCCGGAACCAGGCCGAGCCTTCGAAGCCGGCACGCGGACCGCCTTCGCGCTGTTCCGAACGCTGTCCGGCAGGAAGGATATCTTCCGGCGCGGGCATGTCGGTGCGCAGCGTGCGGACCAATGCGACGGCAATCTGCTGCGGCGTCAATTGCGCCATCAGCTGATCGACCAGGGCGCGATCGTCCTCGTCCGGATCGATCGGTTCGGCGAGCGAGGCGAGCAGGCGTTCCTGGTCGCGCTTGCGGATGGCATCGGGCATCGGCGGGTCGATCCAGTCGGCCTGGATTTTGGCGTTGCGCAACATCATTTCGACATTGCGGCGGCGGCGATACGGCACGAGCAGGACGGCAATGCCCTTGCGACCGGCGCGGCCGGTACGGCCCGAGCGATGCTGGAGCGCTTCGGCATCTCGCGGTAATTCGACGTGGATGACCAGGCTGACCGACGGCAGATCGAGACCGCGCGCGGCGACATCGGTTGCGACGCAGACGCGGGCACGCTTGTCGCGCAGCGCCTGAAGCGCGTGGTTGCGCTCGCTCTGGCTATGTTCGCCCGACAGCGCGACGGCATGGAAGCCGCGTTCGACCAGGCTGGCGTGAAGGCGGCGAACCGCGTCGCGCGTCGCGCAGAACAGGATCGCGGTTTCGGGATCGTGGAAGCGCAGCAGGTTGACGACGGCATGTTCGATATCGGTCGGCGAGACGGCGACGGCTTGATACGAAATATCGGCATGGGCTTCGCGGTCGCCAAGCGTTTCGATGCGCAGCGCGTCCTTCTGGTAACGCTTGGCGAGCGCGACGATGGCGCGCGGCATGGTCGCCGAGAACATCAGGGTGCGGCGTTCGGCCGGGGTCGCGTCGAGGATTTCCTCAAGCTCTTCGCGAAAGCCCATGTCGAGCATCTCGTCGGCTTCATCAAGGACGGCAGCTTTGAGCGCGCTGAGGTCGAGCGCGCCGCGTTCGAGATGGTCGCGCAGTCGGCCCGGCGTTCCCACGACGATGTGCGCGCCGCCCTGCAATGCGCGGCGTTCCTTCATCGGATCCATCCCGCCGACGCAGGTGATGACCCGCGCGCCGGTGTCGGCATAGAGCCATTCGAGCTCCTTGGAGACCTGGATCGCGAGTTCGCGAGTCGGGGCGATGACGAGGCCGAGCGGTTCGCGGGTCCACGGCACGCGATCCCCGTCGAGCATCTGGTCGGCGATGGCGATTCCGAAGGCGACCGTCTTGCCCGACCCGGTGCGGGCGGAGACGATGAGATCGCGGCCAGCGGCGTCGGCTTCGACGACGGCGGCCTGGACGGGGGTGAGGCTGTCATAGCCGCGCGCGGCCAGCGCTCCGGCGAGCGCGGCGGGAAGTTGATCATGAGGCATGGCGCGCCCCTACCCGCAAAACGTGCCGAGCGATAGGGGGCGGCAATAATATGCGTGCGTGACTTGGGTTTGCCGCAATTCGCTGGTAGGCGCGCCGCCATGCTGAATATCAATGGAATCACGGTGCGCCTTGGCGGGCGGGCGATCCTCGACCGCGCGACGGCCGCGATTGCACCTGGCAGCAAGGTCGGGCTGATCGGTCGCAATGGCGCGGGCAAGTCGACCCTGATGAAGGTGATGGTCGGCCAACTGGAAGCCGATGAGGGCGAGATCGAGATGCCGCGCCGCACCCGGCTAGGCTATATCGCGCAGGACGCGCCCAATGGCACGATTACGCCGTTCGAAGCCGTGCTTGCCGCCGATACCGAGCGCGCCGCGCTGATGGCCGAATCGGAAAATTGCACCGACATGGACCGGCTTGCCCATGTCTATGACCGCTTGCTTGCGATCGACGCTTATACCGCCGATGCGCGGGCGGCGCGGATTTTGCTGGGCCTTGGGTTCGACGAGGACATGCAGGCCCAGCCGCTCGACAGTTTTTCGGGCGGGTGGAAGATGCGCGTCGCGCTGGCCGCCTTGCTGTTTTCCGCGCCCGACGTCCTGCTGCTCGACGAACCGTCGAACCACCTGGACCTTGAAGCGACCTTGTGGCTGGAAAATTTCCTCAAGTCATACGTCGGCACGCTGGTCATCATCAGCCACGAGCGCGACCTTTTGAACAATGTCGTCGACACTATCCTGCACCTCGAAGGCGGCAGGATCGCTATCTATTCGGGCAATTACGACGGGTTCGAAAAGCAGCGCGCCGAACGCGCGGCGCAGCTGGCCGCCGCGAAGGCATCGCAGGATGCCCAGCGTGCCCGGTTGCAGGATTATATCGCCCGCAACAGCGCGCGCGCATCGACCGCCAAGCAGGCCCAGTCGCGCGCCAAGATGCTGGCCAAGATGCAGCCGATCGCAGCGCTTGCCGAAGACCCCAGCCTGAGCTTCGATTTCCCGTCACCGACCGAATTGAAGCCGCCACTGATCACGCTGGACATGGCCGCGGTGGGTTATTCGGACACGCCGGTGCTGAAGCGGCTGAATTTGCGGATCGACCCCAACGACCGGATCGCGCTGCTTGGCCGCAACGGCAACGGCAAGACCACGCTGGCGCGGTTGCTGGCGGCGCAACTGCCCGCGATGGACGGCGCAATGAACGCGTCGGGCAAGATGAAGGTCGGTTACTTCACCCAGTATCAGGTCGAGGAACTGGAAACCGATTCGACCCCGTTGCAGCACATGACCCGCGC
Organism: uncultured Alphaproteobacteria bacterium; assembly: GCA_963843855.1. GTDB lineage: Bacteria > Pseudomonadota > Alphaproteobacteria > Sphingomonadales > Sphingomonadaceae > Sphingomicrobium. Next base: position 153,815 of record CAWJMA010000005.1, on the reverse strand, counting down.
GATGGACGGCAAGAGCCCGGGCGCGGTGCGCGCGCAATTGGGACGGTTCGGCTTTTCGGGCGACCGGGCGACGCAACTGGTCGGCAAATTGTCGGGCGGCGAGCGGGCGCGGCTGGCGCTTGCGCTGATCACGCGGGATGCGCCGCACCTTTTGATCCTGGACGAGCCGACCAACCATCTGGACGTTGATGCGCGCGAAGCGTTGGTGCAGGCCCTGAACGGCTATGACGGCGCGGTCATCTTGATCAGCCACGACCGCCACATGGTCGAATTGACCGCCGACCGGCTCGTGCTGGTCGATGGCGGCGCCGCGGTCGAATATGCCGGCAGTATGGACGATTATATCGACTTCATCCTGGGCCGGAACCAGCCCAAGTCGGACGGCAAAAGCAAAGGCGGACGCAAGAGCAACAAAGACCGCGAGGCCGAGCGCTCGTTGAAGAAAGCGGCGGCCGAGGCCGAAGCCGAAAGCGCGCGGATCGCGGCATTGTGCGAAGCGCTCGACGCCGTTCTGGCCGACCCGTCGACGGCGAGCGGGGAGCTTGCCGCGGTGCCGATCGACGAACTTGGCAAGCGCCGGGCAGCCTTGGCGCAGGAACTGGAAGAGGCCGAAGCGCGCTGGATGGAAGTCAGCGAGCAGCTGGAGCAGGCCGCGGCCTGAACTTTCCCGCGATCAGGCGCGGCGTGCGGCGACCAGATAGTTGAGGCTGGTGTCGTCGCTGAGGTGCAAGCCCTTCATCGGCGACATCGCAATCCCTTCGACATCGTCGACCGTCAACCCGACGTCGGCCAGCATCACGGTCATTTCCTCTGGGGTGATGAAATCGTCGTAGTGATGGGTGCCCTTGGGAATCCGGCCCAGCCCTTCGGCAAGCGTGATCGTCAGCAATTTGGACCAGGCGGTGCGATTGGGCGTCGACAGGATCAAAAGGCCGTCGGGCGCGAGCCGCGCGGCAAGGTCGGCGAGGAACGATCGTGGGTCGGCGACATGTTCGACCACCTCCATCGCTGTAACGAGATCGAAGGTGCCAGAAAGCTCCTCCACCCCGGTTGCGCGATAATCGATGTCGAGGCCTGTCGCTTCGGCATGGGCCCTTGCCGCGGCAATCAATTCGGGCGCGGCGTCGATGGCGGTGACCGTCGCACCGAGGCGCGCCAGCGGTTCGGCCAGCAAGCCCGCGCCGCAGCCGACATCGAGCGCGCTTTTACCCTCGAGGGGGCGAAAGGCGCATTCGTCGAGGTGCCAATGTTGGTCGATGCGGTCGCGGATATAGCCAAGCCGGACCGGATTGAGCTTGTGGAGCATCGCCGATGCGCCGTCGGGATCCCACCAGTCGCCCGCCATGGCACCGAAGTGGGCGGCTTCGTCGGGGCGGATGCTTGTCTTACTCATGACGCCCTCCTAACAGGACGACCGCTGGCAGCCCATAAGGAAACGCGCGTCCCAATGGCCCGTATCGTGATGAAATTCGGCGGCACGTCGATGGCGGGGATCGAGCGCATCCGAAGCGTTGCGCAGCGCGTCAAGCGCGAAGCTGAGGCAGGAAACCAGGTGTTGGTCGTCGTCAGCGCAATGGCAGGAGAGACCGACAGGCTAATCCAATTGTGCAAGGAAGCCTCCGCCCTCCACGATCCGAAGGAATATGACGTCGTCGTCGCCAGCGGCGAACAGGTGACTGCGGGACTGTTGGCGATGACGTTGCAGAACATGGACGTCAAGGCACGCAGTTTCATGGGCTGGCAGTTGGTTCGCGCCATCGGCGTGCACGGCAATGCGCGGGTCGAGAGCATCGAGGCGATAACGCTGGACGAGGCGCTGAACTCCGGTGCCGTCGCGGTCATTCCGGGATTCCAGGGTGTCAGCGAGGATGGCCGGGTCGCGACGCTTGGGCGCGGCGGATCCGACACCAGCGCGGTGGCCATTGCTGCCGGGGTCAGCGCCGACCGCTGCGACATCTACACCGATGTCGATGGCGTCTACACCACCGACCCGCGGATCGTGCCGAGCGCGCGCAAGCTGGCGCGCGTGACGTTCGAGGAAATGCTGGAGCTGGCCGGAAGCGGGGCCAAGGTGCTGCAGGTCCGTAGCGTTGGAATGGCGATGCGCGAAGGAATGCCGCTTCGCGTACTGACCGCATTCGAAGACAAGCCCGGCACCGAAATCGTCGCCGAATTGGGGAATGACATGGAACGCAATGCCATCGCCGGAATCGCGGCCGACCGAAACGAGGCGCGAATCACGCTGACCCGGATCCTCGACCGGCCAGGGATGGTTTCGGCGGTGATCGGGCCGCTGGCACAGGCCGGGATCCAAATCGACATGATCGTTCATTCGGCCACCGAGGGCGTCGGCGAAAGCGACCTGACTTTTACCCTGCCGCGCGCCAGCGCTGCGGCGGCGGTGGCCGTTATCTCGGCGCTAAAAGAATCACTGGGCTATGCCGAATTGCTGACCAATTCGGCGGTCGCCAAAGTGTCGATCGTCGGCGTTGGAATCAGGTCCAATCCTGAACTGGCGGCGACGATGTTCGAAACGCTGGCAAAGCGCCGGATCAACCTGCTTGCGGTCAGCGCCAGCGAAATCAAGGTCAGCGTGCTGATCGCCGAAGACGAAATGGAGCTTGCCGTCCGACTGCTCCATACCGCTTTCGGACTGGACGGGAATGGGGACAGTCAATGAGCGGTGAAGGCCTGATCAGCGAAGCACGACCGATGCACGGCGGTAGCGGCGGCCATGCCCGGCTGAAGCAGCTGATGCATCGCGGAACCGAATTTTTGGGCTGCGACTATGCCATCCTGGGCGGCGCGATGAGCTGGATTTCGGAGCGTCACCTGGTCAGCGCGATCTCCAATGCCGGGGGCTTCGGAGTGATCGCCTGCGGCGCGATGACGCCCGAATTGCTCGACACCGAGATCGCCGAAACGAAGAAGCGCACGGCCAAGCCGTTCGGCGTCAATCTGATCACCATGCATCCGCAATTGAGCGAGCTGATCGACGTTTGCGCCAGGCACCACGTCACCCACGTCGTGCTGGCCGGGGGTTTGCCGCCGGGCGGTGCGATCGACCGGATCAAGGGCAATGGCGCCAAGCTGATCGCCTTCGCTCCGGCGCTTGCGCTGGCCAAAAAACTAATCCGGTCGGGCGCCGATGCGCTGGTGATCGAGGGGATGGAGGCGGGCGGTCATATCGGGCCGGTGTCGACCAGCGTGCTGGCGCAGGAAATCCTGCCGGTCGTCGCCGCCGATATCCCGGTGTTTGTCGCCGGCGGAATCGGGCGCGGCGCGGCGATTGCGGCCTACCTGGAAATGGGTGCGGTTGGTGTGCAATTGGGCACGAGGTTCGTCTGTGCGACCGAATGTATCGCGCATGAGAATTTCAAGAAAGCCTTCCTTCGTGCCTCGGCCCGCGACGCGATTCCGTCCGTCCAGATCGACCCGCGCCTTCCGGTCATCCCGGTGCGGGCGTTGAAAAATCGCGAAATGGAGCGGTTTGCCGCCAAGCAGGTCGAAGTGGCCGGGAAACTCGACAGCGGCGCCATCGAAATGGCCGAGGCCCAGCTTCAGATCGAGCATTATTGGGCCGGCGCCCTGAAACGCGCGGTGATCGACGGCGATGTCGAAAGCGGAAGCGTGATGGCCGGTCAGTCGGTCGGCATGGTGACCAGGGAAGAACCGGTAGCCGACATTATCGCCGAGCTGGTCGAGGGCGGGGCAGCAGCGCTGGAGAGCCGCGGCTGAGCCTGTTTGACCGGAGGGTCAGTTGGTGGTGCCAACTGTCCCGAACGAGCGGGTAAAGGGCTGGCCAAACGGCACCGACAGGACGTTGCGGAAACCATCATAAATCGCCCGTGCCGCCTGCGCGATGGTCGCCGGGCGGTTGGTCCCGCCGCGCGCAAAGAAGGCAACGGCCAGCCGGCGTCCGTCGGGAAGCGAGATATAGCCGACATCGCTGGTGTAATTGTTGAGCGTTCCGGTCTTGTGCTGGACCAGGGTACCATTCGGCAGCAGATAGCGCATCCGGTTCTTGCCGGTCTGGCAACGGGCCATCACACCGAGCAGATAAGCGGTGCCCTGCGGACGGAGCAATTCGCCGCGATCGATCTTGCGGAGCAATTCGACCATGGCGCGCGGGGTCGCGCTGTCGCGGACATCCCACAGGTCGCGCTTGGCGGCAAGCAGGTCGGCAATGTTGCGGTCGACTCGGATTCCGCGGACATTGCGTTCGGTGAGCCACTGGTTGATCTTGGCGGGGCCGCCGAGATTGGAAATCAGCCGGTCGGTCGCGCGATTGTCGCTGCGCACCATCATTGCCTCGATCAAGGCCCGAGCGGAGGTTCCGCCGATCACGTCATCGAGCGAGCGACGTCCGAATTCGACCTGGGCGAGGTAATTGGCGGCGACCGCGATCTTCATCGTGCTGGCCATCGGAAACGGCGTGTCGCCTTTCAGGCTGATCATCTCGCCAGTCCGCATATCGAGCGCCGCAACCCCGACGTCGCCGGACTGACCCTGCAACATCGCGGAAAGATCGCGTTCGAGCGAAGCCATGCCGGGCGAGCTGGCCGCCATCGCGGGCGTCGCGACAAGCGCCAATAGCCAAAACAGAAGCGTCGTGATGCGCATTCGATCCCCTCGGTCCCTACCCAAGCCCTCTTGGTAACTGATTGATGATGAACGAATCCATTCTCAAGGTTAACAAATCCCTAAGAAGCGCGACCAAGCGAGACTCCGATGCGGCCAATGGAGTTGGCCAACGGCAGTGTGGCGCGTGGTCGATCCATCTGATAGCGCTCTTGCCATGCCATTGACCGCTGCCCTTGCTTCCCGAGAGATCATTGTCGGGCTTCATGACCTGATGGCCAAGCGCGCTTCCGCCCAGGCCAAATTAAACCATGTCGTCGACCTGATCGCGGAAAAGATGAGGAGCGAAGTGTGCTCGATCTACCTTCTTCGCGAAGGCATGCTGGAGCTTTACGCGACCCACGGGCTGCGCGCCGAGGCGGTCCACGTGACGCGCCTGTCGCAAGGCGAGGGCCTGGTCGGGACGATTGCCGCCGAAGGGCGGATCCTGAACCTCGACGAAGCCGCCAGCCATCCCGCATTCGCCTACCGGCCCGAAACCGGCGAAGAACGATTCCACAGTTTTGCCGGCGTGCCGATCGTTCGCCGAGAAACTGCGATTGGGGTGCTTGCCGTCCAGCATGCCGAGCCGCGCTGCTACGAAAATGTCGAGATCGAGGCGCTTCAGACCGTCGCGATGGTCTTGTCCGAAATGATCGCGAGCGCGCGTTTGGCCGACGGCTCGGCGAACGGGCGCGAAACGGGTGCGCAGCGCTTGACCGGGCTGAAACTCGTTACCGGGATGGCCAAGGGCGTTGCCGTGTTCCACCAACCCCGCGTCGTCGTCGAGCATACCGTGGCAGAGGATACCGAGGCCGAGCGTGCGCGGGTCTACACGGCGTTCCGCCGGATGCGCGAACAGATCGATCACATGACCCGCGATGCCGAATTCGGCACGGTCGGCGAGCACAATGAGATCCTCGAGACGTACAAGATGTTCGCCTATGACGAGGGCTGGTCGCGGCGGATCAACGAAGCCATCGACAGCGGCCTGACCGCCGAAGCGGCGATCGAGCGCGTTCAGCAGCGTACCCGCGCGCGGATGCAGGATATTGACGATCCGATCCTGAAAGAACGGATGCACGACCTGGAGGATCTTTCGAACCGGCTGCTCCGGATCGTGTCGGGACGAATGGGGACCGCGGCGCAGACCGGCCTGCAGAAGGACACGGTGCTGATCGCCCGCAACCTGGGTCCGGCCGAATTGCTGGAATATGACCGCCGCCGGTTGAAAGCCGTCGTGCTGGAAGAAGGATCATTGACCGCGCACATGACGATCGTCGCGCGGGCGATGGGGGTGCCGGTGGTCGGCAAGCTGGCCGACATCCGCCACTGTGCCAGCGAAGGCGACACCATCCTGGTCGATGGCGACAGTGGAACCGCCGTCGTCCGACCGACCCGCGTCCTGACCCAGGGGTTCGACCAGCGCATGGCGATGAGCCAGAAGCGTCGCGCCCAATATGCCACGCTGAAGGACAAGCCCGCGATCACCAAGGACGGGGTCACGATTTCGCTGATGGTCAATGCCGGGCTGGCCGAGGATGCCGCGATGCTGGAGGCATCGGGGGCGGACGGCATCGGCCTGTTCCGTACCGAATTCCAGTTTCTCGTCTCGGCCTCCCTGCCCGGACGGCAAAGCCAGCTGAAACTCTATCGCCAGGTGCTGGACGCGGCAGGCGACAAGCCGGTGGTTTTCCGAACCGTCGATATCGGCGGCGACAAGGCTTTGCCCTATCTGCAGGACACCACCGACGAATCCGAAAATCCGGCCATGGGCTGGCGTGCGCTGCGCCTCAGCCTGGACCGCGCCACCTTGATGAAGGCGCAGGCCCGCGCGCTGATCGAGGCGGCGGCCGGCAAGATTCTCTACGTCATGTTTCCAATGGTCAGCGAGCCGTGGGAATATGAAGAAGCGCGCGCCCTGATCGAGGAGCAGGTGGCTTGGGCACGCGGTGCAAGGAAGCCGCTGCCGCGCGAAATCAAATATGGTGCGATGCTGGAGGTGCCGAGCTTAGCCGAACAGCTCGACATCCTGTTGCCACGGATCGATTTCCTGTCGATCGGCACCAACGATTTGACCCAATTCCTGTTTGCCGCCGACCGCGCCGACCCGCGCCTTGCCGAACGTTACGACTGGCTTAGCCCGTCGATCCTGCGCTACCTGAAGCGGGTCGTGACCGAGGTCGACGAAGCCGGGGTGCCGTTGCGGGTCTGCGGCGAGATGGGCGGAAGGGCGCTCGAAGCGTTGGCGCTGATCGGCCTCGGTGTGCGAAGCCTGTCGATTACTCCGGCGGCCGTTGGCCCGATCAAGGCGATGATCCGGTCGATGGACCTTGCCGCGACCGAGAAAAAGGTCGCTAAGCTGATCGAAGTGCCGAAACGCGATACGCGGCGTTTGCTGGCCGATTGGGCCAAACGACAGAAAATCGCGCTCGGCTGACTGTTGACAGGGCGCGGTCGTCGCTCGACAAGAAAATTATATCCGCGAAAAGAGCTTACCGGCTCGGGGGAGCGAAATGGACGAAGTCGAAGGCCCAAGATCAGAGACGATCGAAGAAACGGCCCTGCCGACGACTGGTGCACGGCTGCGCACGGCTAGGGAAGCGGCCGGAATGACGATCGAGGAAGTCGCGACAACGACACGAATTCCGGTCCGTCACCTCGAAAACCTTGAGATCGGCGATTTCTCGAAGCTTCCTGCGCCGACCTATTCGATCGGCTTTGCGAAAAATTATGCGGCAGTGGTTGGCCTGGACCGCGCCGAGATAGCCGAGCAGTTGCGCGGCGAATTGGGCACCGACCGCCCCGCGGCTCAAATCGAGGTTTACGAACCGGCCGACCCAAGCCGTGCGATGCCGAAATGGCTGATCTTTGCAGCGCTTGGTATCCTTGTCGTGGCGGTGGCAGGGTTCAGCTGGCTCAGGTCGCGCGAACTGGATGCCCCCGACGCGGTCGTCGCTGCCGAGAATAGCGCCACCCCGGTCTCCGACGTCCCGGCAACGCCGGCCAGCACTGCAGCGCCCGTCGCCATAACCGCCAGCGACCGCGTCTGGGTCCAGGTCAACGAGAAGGCGGGCGCCATCCTGTTCCAAGGCGAAATGGCGCCCGGTCAACGGTTCGAGGTTCCGATGACGGCCGTTGCACCGGTCCTGAAAACCGGTCGGCCCGAAGCGCTGACGATTACGGTCGGTACAACGCCCATCGCCGCTGTTGGCCCGGCCGGCAAGGCCGTGTCGGACGTCAGTCTGCTGGCCGCCGACTTGACCCGTGCGCCGGCGGCGACGCCGGCCACCGTTCCCGCCCCGGGCGCAACGCAGCGGACAAATGTGCGGCGCAGCGCGAACCCTCCGGCCGCGAACACCCAATCCACCGTGGCGCCGACCGTGCAACCGGCGGCCCAGCCCGCGACGGAACCGGCCCAGCCAGCCGGACAGGAGTGACATTCATCCCCGCGCAAGGCCGCGCGGGCGATGATGCGAACGCATTAAAATGACCAGATCAGGGAAGACCATGCGCCTCAAGATTTACCTGCTTGCCGCCACGCTTGCGGCAACCGCCTTCACCCCTTCCCACGCCCAGCGCCGCCAGGCATCGCCCGAGGAACGGATCGAACGGCTCGAAAAGCAGGTCAATCAGGTCCAGCGCAGGGTTTATGGCAAGCAGCCGGTCGACACGGCGGGCTACGTGCTGGACCCTGCGGTGACCCAGTCGGACCTGAGCAACGTCACCGCACGGCTCGATTCAATCGAGCGGCAGTTGGCCGATCTGGTTCGAACCAGCGAAGAGAACAGCAATCGGGTGGCGACGATGGAGGCCGAGCTATTTCGCCTGAAAGCCGAGGCCGAACGCCGTCCGCCGCCTTCCGAAACGAACGAGCGCGAACCGCAAGATGCGGCGACCGGTGACGACGGAGCGCAGGTGCCCGTGCGGGGGGGCGGCCCGAAGTATGAGAACCGCGCCGACGACAATCCGCCACCGCCGGTGATCCGGCCGGTGCCGCGCGGCGATTCGAATTTCGTCGCTGCGGGCGAGGAAGCCTATGACGTCGGCTACCAGCTTTGGACGCAGAAGAAATATGATCAGGCGATTACCGCGCTGCGCGCGATGGCATCGTCCTTCCCCGGTCACCGCCGGGTCAGTTGGGCCAACAACCTGGCCGGCCGCGCCTTGCTCGACAAGGGACAGTATCGCGCCGCTGCCGAGGCTTTGCTTGCTAATTACCGCGCCGATCCGCGCGGGGAGCGCGCCGCCGACAGCCTCTATTATCTGGGTCAGGCCTCGGCGAAGCTCGGTCAGCCGAGCCAGGCGTGCAAGGCCTATTCCGAGCTCGAGAACGTCTATGGCGCGACCATGCGATCGGAATTGGCGCGACTGCTACCGGCCGCGAAATCGCAGGCAAAGTGCAATTGACCTGATAAGGGTGGCGGCGTGACCGCCCCCCTGATTCCTGCCGCTGCAATCCTCGACCGCTTTCGCGCCGATCTCGATTCGCTGGTCGAACGCGATCACCGGATCGGGGTCGCGGTGTCAGGCGGTCCCGACAGTCTCGCCCTCCTCCTCCTGACCGCTGCGGCACGGCCCGGAAAGGTCGAGGCGGCGACCATCGATCATGGACTTCGCGCGGAAAGTCACGCCGAAGCAACGTTCGTTGCCGGTCTTTGCGATCGATTGGAGATCGTCCACCATTCGGTTCGGGTCGGTGTCGGGCGCGCTGCAAGTCTTCAGGCCCAGGCCCGCGGCGCGCGTTACCGAGCACTTGGCGACTGGGCGATCGAACAATCGCTGGATGCGGTCGCCACCGCGCACCATGCCGACGATCAGGCCGAGACATTGTTGATGCGATTGGCGCGCGGTGCCGGCTTGTCGGGACTGTCGGCGACCCGCCGCAATCGCGTGCTGGAACCCGGCGTGCAGCTGGTTCGTCCCCTGCTCGGCTGGCGGCGCAGCGACCTGGCGGCGGTCATCGCCGATGCCGGACTGACCGCAATCGACGACCCCAGCAACCGCGATCCGCGCCATGACCGGAGCCGGTTTCGCGGCCTGGTCGAGCAATCCGAATGGGCCGATACCGAGCGCCTGGCGCTATCTGCGCAATGGCTGTCCGAAGCCGATGAAGCGCTGGAGTGGACGATGCGCGATCTTTCCGAGGCGCGGATTGGACATGATGGCAGCGGCATCGCACTCGACGCCGGAGACCTGCCCCGCGAATTGCAGCGCAGGCTGCTGTTGGTCGCGTTCGATCGCATGGGCGCCGGCCGGCCGCGCGGACCGGAACTCGATCGGGCGATGCGGGCGCTCAGCAATGGCGGGAAAGCCACGCTTTCGGGCCTGAAGCTGGTCGGCGGCGAGCGCTGGCACCTTTCCCCTGCACCCGCCCGTCGAAAGCGATGAACGAAGCGAACGCCATTCCATTGTTATTAAGGGACGAAGGCCTATCTTGAGGGCCTGGAACGAAGAGAGCTGAGATCATGGAAGAAAAGAAGCCCGGCAACCCCTGGACCAAGTCACTGTTCATCTGGATGGCAATCCTGATGGGTTTGGTGCTGGTCGGCCAGGCCATCGGTGGCTCACGCGAACCGGCGGGAAGCGCGATCGGCTACAGCGAATTCGTATCCCAAGTGAACGAAGGCAATGTTCGTTCGGTGACGATGACTCGGTCCAACAACGGCGATTCCTCGATCAGCGGCAAGCTGGGCGACGGAAAGAGCTTCACGACCATCGCCCCCGCCGATGCTGCCGTCACGCCGTTGCTGGTCGGCAAGGGTGTGCAGATCGAGGTCAAGCGCGAAGAAGGCGCGAGCCTGTGGATGCTGCTGCTCTACAACAGCCTGCCGTTCATCCTGATGATCGGCATCGCGATCTTCATCATGCGCCAGATGCAGAAGAATACCGGCGGCGGCGCGATGGGCTTCGGCAAGAGCCGTGCCAAGATGCTGACCGAAAAGCAGGGCAAGGTGACGTTTGCTGACGTTGCCGGAATCGACGAGGCCCGCGAGGAGCTTGAGGAAATTGTCGAATATCTCAAGGATCCGGGCAAGTTCGCGCGGCTTGGCGGCAAGATTCCCAAGGGCGCCCTGCTGGTCGGAAGCCCCGGCACCGGCAAGACGCTGCTTGCCCGCGCGATTGCGGGCGAGGCCGGCGTTCCCTTCTTCGCGATTTCGGGTTCCGACTTTGTCGAAATGTTCGTCGGCGTCGGCGCGAGCCGGGTTCGCGACATGTTCGAACAGGCCAAGAAATCTGCCCCCTGCATCGTCTTTATCGACGAAATCGACGCAGTCGGCCGCCATCGCGGCGCAGGACTGGGCAATGGCAATGATGAGCGCGAACAGACGCTCAACCAGTTGCTGGTCGAGATGGACGGGTTCGAGGCCAATGAAGGCATCATCATCATTGCCGCGACCAACCGCCCCGACGTGCTCGACCCGGCGCTGCTTCGCCCCGGCCGATTCGATCGGCAGGTCGTGGTGCCGCGGCCCGACATCGAAGGCCGCGAACAGATCCTCTACGTCCATATGAAAAAGGTCCCGCTTGCGCCCGACGTCGATCCGCGGGTTATTGCGCGCGGCACGCCGGGTTTCTCGGGCGCCGATCTTGCCAATTTGGTCAACGAGGCGGCGTTGCTTGCGGCGCGCAAGGGAAAGCGTCTGGTCGCGATGCAAGAGTTCGAGGAGGCCAAGGACAAGGTCATGATGGGCAGCGAACGCAAGTCCATGGTCATGACCGAGGACGAGAAGAAGATGACCGCTTATCATGAGGCCGGTCACGCCATCGTCGCGATACACGAAGAAGCGAGCGACCCGATCCACAAGGCCACGATCATTCCGCGCGGGCGCGCGCTGGGCATGGTGATGCGCCTGCCGGAACGGGACAGCTACAGCTATCACCGTGACAAAATGCACGCCAACCTGGCCGTCGCGATGGGCGGCCGCGTCGCCGAGGAAGTGATCTTCGGGTACAACAAGGTCAGTTCGGGCGCATCGAGCGACATTCAATATGCCACCAAGCTGGCCCGCGACATGGTGACCCAATGGGGCATGTCGGACGAGCTGGGCCCGTTGCAATATGAGGAACAGCAGGGCGAGACGTTCCTGGGTTATTCGCAGTCCCAGCGCATGATCATGTCAGATGAGACTGCCAAGTTGATCGACAAGGAAATCCGCCGGATCGTCGACCAAGGTTACCACCGTGCCCATCAGCTGTTGAAAGATCATTCCGACGAGCTGGAAACACTGGCCCAGGCCTTGCTGGAATATGAGACGCTGAGCGGAGACGAAATCCGCATCGTGCTGGATGGCGGGACGATCGATCGCGGCGCGTCGACCAAGCCTGTGCTCCCGACCGGCGGAACGTCGATCCCCAAATCGAAGCGGCCGAAAAAGGGCATTGGCGGGGCGGCCCCGGCAGGCGCCTGACCGTTCAATTTGCGTTCATCGAAAAACCCTTCCTTGTGCGGCGTCACGAGGGAGGGTCTTTTATGCGTCTTGCGTTGATTGCCGTTCTTGCACTGGGGATTGCCGGACCCGCCGCCGCGCAAGCGATGAATGCGGAGAATTTCTATCAACGCGCGCTCAAGCTGAAGGCTAAGGGCGCACTGGCGCTGTTTTCGGGCGGCGAGATCAAGGTGCTGATGCGCGAAGGCCAGGCATCGGGCAAAGCGTCGAATGCGCGTTACAAGGCCGACAAGGCCGCCGGACGGCCGACGCGATTCTGCCCACCCGAAGGGCCGCAGAAGATGACGTCCGACGAATATATGACTAAGCTTGCCGCGATTCCCGCCACCGACCGCCGCCGGATCGACATGACCGAGGCGACCATGCGGATCATGGCAATGAAATTTCCCTGCAGTCGCTAGCCAAACAGTCCAAGGCCGAAAATCGTCGCCGCAAACAGGCCTACGGCAAAGAAGGCGAAGATCGTGAGCGCGACGGTACGGATCAGGGCCGACATCCGGCCGAGCTGGTACGCACCCCTGAGCTGACGGTACATGTGGACCGGCGGGACGAAGAACAGCAGGGTTGCGATCGAGGTCCAGCCAACAGCGACGAGCAATCCGGCCAAAATCACCAGCATCATCATGAATGACAACGAATAAGTGACGAAGACGGCGTGGTCATAAAGGTGCGTGCGCCGGCGAAGCGGAAACAGCAGCCACAGGAACGGGATTGATATCGGGATTAGCAGCCAGCTGTATTTCGAGGCGGCGTCCTGAACGTTGTAGACCAGCTTTTCGGGGTCGCGCTGCGCTTGGGCGACGACTTCCCGTGCCCAGGGCGGGATTTCGTCACCCTGGTCGATGGTCAGGCCGACCTTGCCCGCCGCAATCGCCTGTAATTGTTCGAGCTCGCCGCGCTCGCTTGCGATCTTGCGATCGAGCGCGGCGAAATCTTCGTTCGCCGCGGCGGCAGTTTTTCGCTCTTCCTCCAGCTTTGTGATCGATTTCACCTGTTCGGCGATCGCGGGTTTGATGTTGACCTGCACCTGGTCTCCGATGTCCGGATCCAGGACTCCGTTGAAGTTGAGCACGGCGAACATCCCGAACACGCTGAACAGGTAAAGCGCGATCGGTGATACGAAGTGGGCGCGCTCACCCGCGACGTAGCGACGGGTCATCTCGCCAGGCCGAAAAGCAAGCATCGGAAGCGTTCGCCAAATCTTGCTTTCGAAATCAAACAGATTGGCAATGAGGTCCCCGAAAAAGGCGCGGAGCGAGCGATGGACATGCGCCTTCTGCCCGCAATTCGCGCAGAACCGGCCCGCTATTGGCGCTGCGCAGTTCAGGCATGCGCTTTCTTGGGTGTGACCGTCATCGACCCGCCCGCCCCTCGGCCCGTCTGCCGTCGGTTCGACGGCGCCGGCAGCTAGGCCGCCGGTGACAATGTCGCCTAATCCTTCGAGTCCGCCCATCACGTTCCCCTGCCCCATCCTATCGCGACGCGGTGGCGCACGACAAGTTGGGATGCTAGCCACCAAGCAATGAAGCGCATCGGGCTCCTCGGCGGAAGCTTCAATCCCGCCCACCGCGGCCACCGCCGGATGAGCCTTGCCGCGCTCGAGGCGCTCGCGCTCGACGAGGTCTGGTGGCTGGTCTCGCCGGGCAATCCGCTCAAGCCCAAGGCCGGGATGGCGCCGTATGATGCGCGGGTCGAATTGGCGCGAGAAATGGCAAAGCGCGCGCCGATCCAGGTCAGCACGTTCGAGGCCGAGGCGGGCACGCGTTACACCGTCGATACCATCGGAGCATTGCTGAAAACCTATCCCCAGCACCGCTTCATCTGGCTGATGGGCGAAGACACTGTGGCCCAATTTCATCAGTGGAAGGACTGGCGCGTGCTGGCGCGGCGCGTGCCGATTGCGGTGTTATCGCGCCCGGGCTATGATGACGATGCCCGCGCGGCGCGCGCGATGGGCTGGTTACGGTGGTTTGTCCGACCCGTGGCCAAGGCCAGAAGCTGGACCGAGTGGAGTGCACCGGCGATCACATTCCTTCGCCTGCCGCCCGACACGACTTCCGCAACCGCTACCCGCGCGCTTGATCCCCATTGGTATCGCCGACTGACCGACAAGGGTTCGTCGGCTAACCGCAGATAGGAGCCACCTTGGCCGACCCGACACGTGCTGCTGTCCCGACCCGAACCGCGAAGCCCGCCGATATCGAGGCGCTTCACAAGTTGGTGATGCAATCGCTTGACGACGACCAGGCGGTCGAAGTCATTTCCATTCCACTGGCCGGCAAGTCGTCGATTGCCGATCACATGGTGATCGCGTCGGGCCGTTCTTCGCGCCAGGTCGCCTCCATGGCGAACAAGCTGGCGGCCAAGATCAAGCAGGATTTCGGCAAGGTCGCCCGAGTCGAGGGCCTGCCGGTCGCCGATTGGGTGCTGATCGATGCCGACGATGTCATCGTCCATCTGTTCCGGCCCGAGGTGCGTACCTTCTACAACCTTGAGCGGATGTGGGCCTTCGGCGACGAAGACGCCGAGAAGACCGCCCGCCCCGCCTGACGGGCGTTGCAGCTTCACATCATCGCGCGCGGCAAGATTGGCCGATCGAGCGAGGCCGAGATGGTCGATCGCTACCTGAAGCGGATTGCCTGGCCGACCCGGCTGACCGAATTGCCCGATCGCGGCGGAACGATGCCCGACGCGTTGGCGAATGCCGTCACCGTCGTGCTGGACGAACGCGGCAAGGCAATGTCGTCGATGGATTTTGCCAGGATCCTGGAGGGATGGCGCGACACCGGGCGGCGCGAAGCGCGTTTCCTGATCGGTGCGGCTGACGGCCATGGCGACGCCCAGCGCGAAGGTGCCGATCTGTTGCTTTCGTTCGGGCCGGCGACATGGCCGCATTTGATGGTCCGCGCGATGCTCGCCGAACAATTGTTTCGAGCGACGTCTATCCTTGCCAACCACCCTTATCACCGCGAAGGCTGACACGATGCGTGGCCGCCTCTTCCTGATTGCCCTTGCTACACCGGCCCTGTTGACGGGGTCCGTGACTGCCCAAGGCCGGGGTGACAGCAATCAGCGACTGGAACAGGCGCGCGCGGAATGGCGTGAGGCCCGGGCGGACGTCGATCGGTTGGAGAAAGAGTCAGCGCAGGCCCGCGATAAAGCCTCGCGGATCGCCGCCCAACGGAAAATCACCGCCGCCGGAATCATTGCTGCGGAAGCCGAAATCAGCGCCCTCCAGGCCGAAATGGTCGCGCGCCAGCAAGCTATTGCTGAGACCGAGGCGCAACTCGCTTCCCGACAGGCCACCGCTGCCGCGCTGATTGGAGGCCTGGTCAACATGGGGCGCCGGCCACCGTTGCTGACCCTCGCCAACAGCGGCTCGCTCGACGACGTGGTTCGAGTGCGGATGTTGCTCGATTCTACACTGCCGGTGATTCGTGCCCGAACCGCCGGGCTGAGCGCGCAGCTTTCCCAGCGCCGCCGCATGGTCGAGGGCCTTCGGGCCTCGTCGGCAAAACTTGCCGATGCCCGCGCCGCGCTTGGCGATCGACAGGAACGGTTTGCCGCCCTGGAGGCCGAAGCCGAAGCGACCGCGCGGAGCCTGGGCGGGCGATCGGTCGAGGCGGTCGATCGGATGGTGATGGCCCGCGATTCGGCGGGAAGGATCGAAGGCGACGCCCGCGCCGAACGCGATGCGCGGCGCCGTGCGGTCGACCTTGCCGCGCTTGGCGCGCTTCCACCGCGACCCGGGCCGGGCGAACGGGGCGCGGCTCCGTCTCCCCTGTCCTATCGGATGCCGGCCGCGGCGCCGCTGGTCGATGGCATGGGATCGATCAGCCGTGACGGTGTCCGGTCGCGCGGCGTCCGGCTTGCCACCTCACGGGGAAGCCGGATTATCGCGCCGGCTGACGGGATAATCGCCTTTGCCGGACCGTTCCGTCGAAGCGATGGCGTCGTGATCCTGGACCATGGCAATGGCTGGATGACGATGCTGGTCGGGGTACAGACCCGGCTGAAAAAGGGAAGCAAGGTGACGCAAGGGCAGGAACTGGGCGGCGCGTTGGGCGAAATGGCAGTCGAATTGACCCGGGATGGCCATCCCGTTTCGGCACCGATGATATCGGTTCGGTCACTGTCCATTCAGGCGCAGGGTCGCTAGGATGCTCCGCTAAAGGACGAGGAATCGATTGATGAAAAGCTTCGCCAAGTTTCTTCCGCCGCTCGCCGTGGTCGGTGCACTGACGCTGATCCCGATGACGACGGCAACCGTCGCCGCGTCGGAAGCGGACACGATGAAGGAACTCGACACCTTCATGGACGTGTTCAACCAGGTCCGCGCTTCGTACGTCGATCCGGTCGACGACCATGTCCTGATCAAGGGCGCGATCGACGGCATGCTTGCCGCGCTCGACCCCCATTCCAGCTATATGGAAGGTAGCGAATATACCTCGCTGCGCACCACCACCGATGGCAATTACGGCGGGCTGGGCCTGTCGGTCACGATGGAAGATGGTGCGGTCAAGGTCATCACACCGACCGAGGACACCCCCGCGTTCAGCGCAGGGATCAAGGCGGGCGATTATATCACCCACCTCGACGGCGAATTGCTTTACGGCCTGACCCTGGACCAGGCGGTGGAAAAGATGCGCGGTGCGCCGGGCAGCAAAACCAGCGTGACCATCGTCCGTCCGGGCCGCGACAAGCCGTTCGATGTCGCATTGACCCGCGCCCGGATCGAGCTTCGGCCGGTCAAGTGGGAGGTCCGGGATGGCATCGGGATCATCAATATCAACACGTTCAGCGGCAACACCGGCGCGGCGGTCGAAGGGGCACTGACCGCGATCGACAAGGCGACCGGTGGCAAGCCGAAGGGCTATGTCATCGATCTGCGTTCCAATCCGGGCGGGCTGCTGAACGAAGCGGTTCGGGTCAGCGACGCCTTCCTGGAGCGCGGCGAGATTGTGTCCGAACGTGGCCGCGACAAACGCGATTTCGAAAGCTGGAGCGCCAAGCCCGGCGACATGGCGCATGGCCTGCCGATCATCGTCCTGGTCGACGTCGGAAGCGCCTCGGCTGCCGAGATCGTCGCTGGTGCGCTGCAGGATCATCGCCGCGCCATCGTGATGGGGGAACGCAGTTTCGGGAAGGGCTCGGTCCAGGGCGTGTCGGAGATCAGCAAGGACAAGGCGCTTCGCCTGACCATTGCGCGCTATTACACCCCGTCGGGCCGTTCGGTTCAAGCCGGCGGGATAGACCCGGATATCGTCGTGCCGCAGCTCAGCGATCCCGATTACAAGGAACGCCCGGCCGTCCGCGAAGCCGATCTGCGTCGTCACCTGGTCAGCCAGGAGAACGTCAAGGACGATGTCCTGGAAAAGGATGTGGCGACCGATCCGCGCTTCTCCGCCACCGCCGAGCAGCTTGAGAAGCAGGGCATCAAGGACTTCCAGCTTGATTATGCGATCAAGACTCTGAAGCGGCTGGGCGCATCCGGCGCGCCATCGGCGCCTGCCAAGACGCGCTGAAGCGAGAAGCGACCGGTATGAACGACGCCATCCTCGAACCGGTCAGTCCGACCAACCCCGCGACCAGCGCACGCGCGCTGGCGCTGGCGGTTCCGGTCGCGCTGCTCGGCGGGGCGCTATTCTCGCAATATGTCGGCGGATTGAACCCTTGCGAGATGTGTTACTGGCAGCGTTGGCCGCATGGGGTCGCGATCATCATGGCTGCCGGGGCCTTCTATTATTCGGCAGGATCACGCCCGGCGCGCACGCTGACTGCCCTGGCCGCTTTCGCGATTGCGGTGTCGGGCGCCATCGGCGTGTTCCATGCTGGGGTCGAAATCGGCTGGTGGGAAGGCCTGACACGATGCGCGGCGGGCGGAGCGATGAACCTGGATGACCTCCTGAGCGCGCCATTGGTCCGCTGCGACCAGGTGCAATGGTCGCTGGCCGGGATCAGCATGGCGGGATGGAATGCGATCATTTCCCTTGGCAGCGCTGCGACGATCGCCGTGCTGCTGGCAAGGAAGAGCACATGACCGGCTGGACACCCGGCGAGCGCAAGGTCGATGTCGATTCGATGATCCGGGTCAATCAGGCCGGCGAATACGGCGCGACACGGATTTATGCGGGCCAGATGGCCGTCCTTCGCGGCAAATCGGCGGCGGCGCACGAAATCGCTCGGATGGCGAGCCAGGAACAGCGTCACCTCGACCGTTTTGACCAGTTGATGGCGCAGCGCGGCATTCGACCGACCGCGCTTCAACCATTTTGGAACGTGGCCGGGTTTGCGCTGGGCGCGGCAACCGCGTTGATTTCGGAAGAAGCGGCGATGGCCTGCACCGACGCGGTCGAAACCGAGATCGACCGGCATTATGGCGAGCAACTGGAATCGCTTGGCGAGGACGAAACGGAACTGGCCGCCGATATTGCCGAATTTCGCGCCGAAGAGCTCGAGCATCTCGACAAGGCGCGCGCGATGGGCTCGACCAACGCCCCCGCTTACCCTTTACTGACAGCGGCGATTAGGGCGGGCTGCCGGATTGCCATCGGCCTGTCGAAACGAATTTGAGGAACTTCGCAGGCGGCTCGTCCGCTATCGTGATGGAAAGGATCGAGTGATGTCGAAATTGTCTTTGGCCCTGGGCGCCGCAAGCCTTTTGGGAGGCGGCCTTGTCGCCGTTTCGGTGGCGCATGCGCAGAACAGCAACGCGCAGGTCAACGAAATCATCGTCTATGGCACCGACCCGTGCCCGCGCTCGACCGACGATGCGATCGTCATCTGCGCCCGCAAGCCGGAAACCGAGCGTTACCGTATTCCGGAAAAGCTGCGCCAGGGCGGATCGCTGCAATCGCGCCAGTCGTGGGCAGCCCGCGCGCGCAGCTTCGAGACGGTCGGTCGAACCGGGATCAACAGTTGCTCGCCGGTTGGACCGGGAGGGTTCACGGGCTGCGTCGACAACCTGATCAAGGAAAGCTTCCGCGAACGCGGCGAGCAGGTCGCCGCCGAGACGACCCCGCGCAACTAGTTCAGGACGTGGGTTGCGCGGCGATCCACGCGGTCATCCGCCGTTCCAGCTCGCCAATCGGCACCGGCCCCTCGCTCAGCAAGGCGTCGTGAAACGCACGAAGGTCGAACCGCGCGCCCAGCTTCTGTTCCGCCGCGGACCTTAGCGCGCGCATCCTCAGCTCGCCGATCTTGTAGGCAAGCGCCTGGCCGGGAGTGGAGATGTACCGATTGACCTCGGCGTCGATATTGCCGTCGGTCAGCGTGCTATTGTCCTTGAGATACGCGACCGCTCGGGCCTTGTCCCAGCCCTTGGCGTGGAGGCCGGTGTCGACCACCAGCCGGATCGCGCGCCACATTTCATAACCCAGCCGGCCCATGTCGTTTTGCGGGGTGTCGTAAATCCCCATCTCGATCCCGAGGCGTTCGGAATAAAGCCCCCAACCCTCGGTAAATGCGGTGTAGAAGACGAGGTTGCGGCGCCAGATCGGCGTGTCGGCTTCCTGTTGCAGCGCGATTTGATGGTGGTGGCCGGGCACTGCTTCATGGACGGTAAGTGCCGGCAATTCCCATAACGGCCGCTGGTCGAGCTTGCTGGTGTTGACGAAATAGAAGCCCGCGGTGCCCGCCTGCGGACTGCCCGGGAAATAATAAGCCGTGGTCGCACCTTCGGCGGTGGCAGCGGGTATTTCCTTCAGGCCATACGGCAGGCGCGGCAACTTGCCGAACAGCGAGGGCATCTTGCCGTCGATGATCTTGGCTAGGCGCGACACACGTTCCATCAACTCTTCGGGTGTCCGCGCGAAATATTTCGGGTTGGTCCGCATGTCGGCGATCATCGCCTCGCGGCTTGCGAAGCCCGACTTTGTCGCGAGCGCGTCCATTTCGGCACGGATCCGGGCGACCTCACTGAGGCCCAGGGCGTGGATCGCGTCCGGGGTCATGTCGGTGGTGGTGTGATATCGGACCAGATAGTCATAATGCGCCTTGCCGTCCGGCAACGCGGCGATGCTGTCGCTTTTCAGGCAGCGGGGGCGAAGATCCTGCTGGTAAGCCTGCCGGAAAGCCGACGTGGCTGGAATGATATCGCGAGCGATGATCGCCTTCGCCTCGGCCTGCAACGATGCCCATTTCGCGGCGTCGATGCCCTTGGGCGCGGCCTTCGCAAATTGTTCGTAGAATGGCGACTTGGCCGGATCGGCATCCGGCGCGGCGGCGAGCGTCTTGTCGAGCGGGCCGAGAGTTCGAGCAGGGCCGCGCATAGCCTTTCTTCGCGCTGTCGATGGCAAGCGCGTTCATCGTTCGCATCCGATCGCCGACCTGACCGAGACGGACAAGGAAATTCTCGTAATCGGTGACCGACTGAAGTGGAACGAAACCCAGGACCTGGGCGAAATTGTCGGCGAAGGTGCCGCCCGACGAATAAGGGATGAAGTTCGCGCCGAAACCGGACGAATCGATCTGGTCGGTCAGCTGGCTTTTGAGAATGACGTAATTGGCCTGCTCGCTGGCGGGAAGCTGCTCCGACCGAATGGCGACCAGGCGGGCGAGCATCGCCCTGGCCTCGGCGGTCTGTCGCGCAACCTCAGCGCGCCCCGCCCGCTCAAGCTCCCGGTCGTAGGTTTTCACCCCGATGAGCGATGCGGCGGTCGGATTGTCGCGCAGATAGGCCGCCCAATAATCGTCCTGCAGCGCCTTGAAGTCCTCGACCGGTCTGGCCTGCGTGGGCGCGGCGGCGGCACACAGCAACGCCGCGATGATCAAATGACGCATGACATTCCCCCTTTTGAACTGGTGCAGACTAACCCTGTCTTCAATGAGCGCAATCCTGCTTCGACAGACCGACAAATCGTTGAAAAGCTTGACTCTGCCCACATGGAACATAGAGTGAACATATGGCGCAGTTGAATACCCGCGATAAATTGGCGATTCTGGCAGATGCGGCCAAATATGACGCATCGTGCGCTTCGTCCGGCACGGCGAAACGCGATAGTCGAGGTGGCAAGGGCATCGGGTCGACCGAGGGAATGGGCATCTGTCATGCTTATGCGCCGGACGGGCGCTGCATCAGCCTGCTCAAGATATTGCTGACAAACAGCTGCATCTTCGATTGTCATTATTGCATCAACCGCAAGAGCTCCAACGTCCGCCGCGCGCGCTTCTCGGTCGAGGAGGTCGTCCAACTCACCTTGTCCTTCTACAAGCGCAATTATATCGAAGGGCTGTTCCTTTCGTCCGGAATTATCCGGTCATCCAATTATACGATGGAGCAATTGGTCGCGGTCGCGCGGCAGCTTCGCGAGGTCCACGACTTTCGGGGCTATATCCACCTCAAGACCATCCCCGATGCCGATCCCGAACTGGTGCGGCAGGCCGGCCTTCATGCCGACCGCGTGTCGATCAACGTCGAATTGCCAACCGAACAAGGCCTCGCCGCGCTGGCGCCTGAGAAGGATGGCGCGCGGATCGAGGGCGCGATGCTGGGTATGAAAGGCGCAATCGAAGACGGCAAGGACGCGCGCAAGAAATACAAGAGCGCGCCGATGTTCGCGCCGGCCGGGCAATCGACCCAGATGATCGTCGGCGCGGACGCCGCCGACGACAGCGCAATCGTAACGCGCGCAAGCCAGCTGTACGACCGGTTCCGGTTGCGCCGGGTCTATTACTCGGCCTTCTCCCCGATCCCCGACGCAAGTGCCGTCCTGCCGCTGAAACGGCCGCCCCTGATGCGAGAACACCGCTTGTACCAGTCGGATTGGCTGATCCGGTTTTACGGGTTCCAGCCAAAGGAGGTCGTCGCTACGACGGTGGACGGAATGCTTCCCCTCGACATCGATCCCAAGCTCGCCTGGGCGCTGAAGTTTCGCGAAAGTTTTCCGGTCGACGTCAATCGCGCCACCAAGGAACAATTGTTGCGCGTGCCTGGCCTTGGCACCAAGGCGGTCGGCCGGATCCTTCGATCGCGCCGCTGGCGGTCGATTACCCTCGACGATGTTGCGCGCCTGACCGTCAGCGTCGCCAAGGTGCGGCCGTTCATCGTGGCCAGCGATTGGCGGCCGACTCTGCTGACCGATCGTGCCGACTTGCGCGCTTTAATTGCGCCGCGCGCGACGCAGTTGGACCTGTTTGCGGCTTGAGCCGTTATCGCCCGCGAAGGAGCAATTATATGGCCAAGGACATTTTTGAACGTTTGATCGAAGATCATGATCATCACCGCAAGCTGATCGACGCGATCAAGGAGACCACGGGCGCTAGCGACGATCGCAAGACGTTGTTCGAAAAATTCAAGGTCGACGCGATGGCGCACGCCGCCGCCGAAGAAGGCACACTTTACGTCGCGATGATGGAAGATCCGGAAATCCGGCAGGACGCGCAGCATAGCGTCAAGGAACATGCCGACCTTGGCATGTTGTTCGTCGAACTGGACGAGATGGACATGGCGTCGTCAGGCTGGCTCAACAAGTTCAACACGCTGGGCCATGAATATACGCATCATATCGATGAGGAAGAGGAAGAGAAATTCCCCAAGGCGCGCAAGGAACTGGGCGCGGAAAAGGCGGCCGCGCTGACCCCCGTGTTCGAGGAGCGCAAGCCGGTCGAGATCAAGCGCGTCAAGCAAGGCGCCGATGTCGAAGAGATCAAGCATGCCATCGAGGAAGAAAGCGACTGATCGAATGCTTCGCGAGGGGCCGATGATCGATGCGTTTCGCGTGTCCTTGTCGGCCCCCGATGATTTCGACGGCTGGCGCGATGCCGCGCGCGGCCTTGCCGAGGCCGGTGTTCCACCAGGCGCAATCGTGTGGGAAGTGGAAGGCGGCAACGCCGACCTGTTCGGAACGCCATTGGGCTCTACGCCCGCGCCCACAGGCGGCAGCTTTGCGGTTCCTCGCGACTTTGTCAGCCTGGCCAAGGCGGCGATCTGCCATTCGGACCCGGAACGCTTTGCCCTGCTTTATGCCCTACTGCTAAAGATCCGCGCCAATCGAAAGGCGTTGGAAGACCGCGCCGACCGACTGGTCGACCGAATTGAGAAAATGGCCAAGGAGGTGCGCCGTGACGCGCACAAGATGCATGCTTTCGTCCGCTTTCGCGAAATCGATGCGGCCGATGGCACCGCCCGCTTCGTGGCTTTTTTCGAACCCGACCATCACATTGTCCGGCGCGAGGCAGGATTTTTCGTCCGACGCTTCGCCAACATGTCCTGGTCAATCCTGACGCCTGCGGTCAGCATCCACTGGGACGGATCGACGCTTCGTGAAGGGCCGGGCGCAACCCGCGCCGATGCGCCCGACGGCGACCCGGTCGAAGACGTCTGGAAGACCTATTACGCCAGCATCTTCAACCCGGCCCGGGTCAAGGTGAAGGCGATGCTGAAGGAAATGCCCAAGAAATATTGGGCCAACATGCCGGAAACCGCGCTGGTTGCGCCCTTGCTTGCCGGGGCACAGGCGCGCGAGGCGGCGATGATCGAACGCAGTATTGGGACACAGGCCTTGCCGGCACTTCCTACGGCTCCTGCGTTCGCCGCAGCACGGCCGAATGTCGAAACGGCGTGGGCCGCGCTGAAAGCCGAGGCGCTGGCTTGCAAGCGATGCGAGCTGCATTGTCACGCGACACAAACCGTCTTCGGCGAAGGGCCGCTCGATGCGCAAATCCTGTTCGTCGGCGAGCAACCCGGCGATCGGGAGGATCTGGCCGGACGTCCGTTTGTCGGACCGGCTGGCGCGCTGTTCGATGCGGCAATGGTGGAGGCAGGGATTGACCGTGCCGAGACCTACGTCACCAATGCGGTCAAACATTTCAAATTCACGCTTCGCGGCAAACGGCGAATTCACCAGTCACCGGTCTCCGCCGAGAT
Source organism: uncultured Alphaproteobacteria bacterium (assembly GCA_963843855.1). Classification (GTDB taxonomy): domain Bacteria; phylum Pseudomonadota; class Alphaproteobacteria; order Sphingomonadales; family Sphingomonadaceae; genus Sphingomicrobium. The sequence goes on along the minus strand of CAWJMA010000005.1, from coordinate 129,878 downwards.
CGAGGCATGCCGTTGGTGGGTAGAGCAGGAGCGTGAATTGATCCGTCCGCCCATCACGGTGGCGCTGGGCGCGGCGGCGGCGCGCAGCCTGTTCGGAAATGTCATGACCGTTGGCAAGAACCGTGGCGTTCCCCACCGCCTGCCCGACGGTAGCGAGGCGTGGATCACCGTCCATCCCAGCTTCCTGCTTCGCCTGCCCGACGAACAGGCGCGAGTCATCGAACGGCGCCGGTTCGTCGAGGATTTGCAGCGTATCCGCGAGCGCGCCGCAGCGCTCGCGGCCTGATCGCTCACATCCCGAAGCGCAGGGTCAACTTGGCATTTCGCGGTGCGCCCGGGGCTACATTATTGTCGTTGTGGGCGGCGGGGAAATAGTCCGCGCCGAACAGGTTCTCGACATTCGCCTGCACGTCGACGCCCTTGGCGATCCGGTAGAAAATGGCCGCATCGACACGGGCATAGCCGGGCAATTTCACCTGGTTGGTCAGCGAGGCATAGCTTTTCGACCGAGCAACGATGCCGAGACCGAGGCCTAGATCGGTCGTCGCCTGATATTTGCCCCACAGCGAGGCGCTGTGCCGCGGAACCAGCGGAACGTCGGTGCCCTTGGTCGCCGCACTGGTGTCGCGGGTGATCTCTGCCTTCTGCCAGGAATAGCCCGCCGAAATCTGCACCCGCGCGGTGATCGACCGTTCGAGGCCGATTTCGAGCCCGCGACTGCGTTGCTCCCCGGTCAGGATGGTGAGGCCGGGATTGAGCGGATCGCTGGCCCGCGTGTTGGTGCGGTCGAGTTGATAGATGGCTGCGGTTGCGAGCAATCCCTCGATTGGCGTCCATTTCGCGCCGAGTTCGAAATTGTCGAAACGTTCGGGCTTGAGCGCCTCGGTGTCGAGGGTCAGGCCGCTGAACTGATCGCCCGATTGGGGCAAAAAGGATCGGCTGTAGCTGGTGTAGATCGACAGGCGCTCGGTCGGCTTCAGGACCAGCCCGAGACGCGGGGAGACCAGATTGTCGGTGCGGTTGAATGTGCCGCCGCCAATACGGAAATCGTCGACGTGAAGCGAGAAACGGTCGAAACGAAGACCGGCGACCAGTTCAATCCACGGCGCGAAGCGGATCTGGTCTTGGATATAGAATGCCGCGACGGATGCGCGCGTCCGGTTGTTCGCATCGCTCGTTGTCGGCGCGAATGTCACATCGACGTCGACCGACGGATCGGCCAGAGGCACGCGATTGCCACCGATGATCGTTCCCGAAAGACGGCGGTTGCGCGACCATTGGCGGCCCAGTTCGACACCGGCCAGCAGGGTCTGGTCAACGCCGGCGATGGTTCCTTCCCAGACCAGGTCGGTCTGGCTCAGCAGGCTGCGCCGATCGTTGGTGCTGTTATACGCCCCAAGGACGACTTCGCTGGTCGTTTCGTCAAGGTTGGACGGATAGATGTTCTGGTAAAATTTGTCGTAAATACCATAGACCGTGCGGTGCCGGAGGGTCAGTCGATCGCTGAAGCGATGTTCGACGGCGGCGCTGAACCGATGCACGTCGATATTGGCATTGCTGTCGTCGGAATCGCCAAAGAAGGTGCGGTCCACGCCGGTCAGCGGCTTGTCGATACCGGTCGGGTCGGTGACGGACGGGACCCCGCGATCGGTGGTTCGGCGGTCATGGAAATATTCGTATGACAGGTCGAGCCGCGAATCCTCGCCGATCCCGAACCCTAGCGTCGGATTGATGCCGTAGCGTTTGAGATCGACACCGCGGCGGAAGCTGTCGCCGTCCTCGTAAAGCGCGTTGACGCGGAGCCCGACGTCGCTGCCGATCGGATGGTCGAGATCGATCGTCGAGCGAAAACCGCCGAAGCTGTCGACGCTGATGTCACCGACATATCGGGGCTGGAAGCTGGTCCGCTTGGTTACGCGGTTGATGACGCCGCCGCCACCACCGCGTCCGAAGATCATTGCATTGGGTCCCTTGAGCACCTCGACCCGGGAAACGTTGTAGAAATCGCGGAAATATTGAACGTCGTCGCGCAGTCCGTCGATGAACATGTCCGCCGTGCTGTTGTTGCCGCGGATCGTGAACTGGTCGCGGTTGGATTCCCCGGTCGCGGGCGAGGCGCCCGGAACGAAGGTCAGCAAATCCCCGATCGAGCGCAATTGCTGGTCGTCGATCTGGGCCTTGGTGACGATGGTCAGGGCTTGCGGGATATCCTGGACGTCGGTCGCGGTCTTGGTCGCGCTGGTAATCTTTCCGGCGCCGTAGCTTGAGCGCTCACCCGCAATGATGATCGGCTCTTCTTCCGGCGCCGCCCCGACGGATGAAGCTGTTGCGGCGATGATCGGCGCTTCGGCGGCCAACGGCGAAGCCACCACCGCAGATGCGGCGGAGACGGCGAGATACTTAAAACGCATGGGATCCTCTAGCTCTGATATGAGCGAGATAGCGTTATTGATAATCGTTCGCAACAACTAATTGCGAATGATTATCATTCCGCTGCGAGCAATTGCTCAGCGCTCCCCAAATCCACCGAGACCAAGCGGCTAACGCCTTTTTCAATCATGGTGACGCCGTACAGGCGGTGCATCCTCGCCATCGTCACGGCGTTATGAGTGACGATCAGGTAACGCGTGTCGGTCTCGGACGTCATCCGGTCGAGCAGGTCGCAGAAGCGGTCGACATTGGCGTCGTCGAGCGGCGCATCGACTTCGTCGAGCACGCAAATCGGAGCCGGATTGGTCAGGAACAAGGCGAATATGAGTGCGATCGCGGTCAGCGCCTGCTCCCCGCCTGACAGCAAGGTCAGCGCGGACAGGCGCTTGCCGGGCGGTTGCGCCATGATCTCCAGCCCGGCCTCAAGCGGATCGTCGCTTTCGACCAGTTCGAGATGGGCCTGCCCACCATTGAACAAGGTCGTGAACAGACTGCGGAAGTGGCCATCTACCTTTTCGAACGCATCAAGCAGGCGGATCCGCCCTTCGCGATTGAGATAGCCGATCGACTTGCGCAGGCGGTTGATCGCCTCCTGCAATTCGTCGCGTTCGGCGGCGCCCGCGGTCCGGCTCTCCTCCAGTTCGGCGAGCTCGCTTTCGGCGACCAAGTTGACCGGGCCAATCCGCTCACGCTCCGCTGACAAACGTTCGACGGTCTCGCGCTCCTGGTCCGATGGCGCCAGCGCATTTTCGTCAAAATCGAACTTGCCGGGCAGCAAGGGCGGCGGACATTCGAATTTCTCCCCGCACTCCTGCGCCAGCTCGATCCGCCGTGCTTCCTGCGCCTCGGCGCGCGCGACGGCACCAGCGCGAGCTTCGCGCGCTTTGGCGAACGCCTCGCCCGCTTCGGCCATCGCGCGTTGCAGGGTCGCCAACACCGCTTCCGTCTCGTTGGTTGCCGCCTGCGCCTTCCCGATTGCCTGGTCGCTGGTCGCATGGTCGCGCTCCATCTCCGCGATCCGCTGATCGAGCGATTGCGGTTCATCGGCCAGGACCGCGCGTTCCTGCGCGATGGCGTCAGCCCGTTCGGCGGCATCGGTTACGCGCTGGGCTGCGGCCTTCCCTCGCGCGCGCCACTCTTCCTGCTCGCGCTCGGCGGCGGCGTCTCGATCGCGCGTCGCCGCAAGCTCACGGCCGCGCGTCGCGGCGGCGGCGCGGCAATCGGCGACTTCCTCGCCGGCAGCCGTCGCGGCAGTTCGCGCTGCGTCGATCTCCGTCGCCAGGATGGCGGGATCGGGCAGGTCGTCGAGCGCTTTCTGCGCACCCGCCACCGACTGGCGCGATGCATCGAGCAGGGGTTCCAGATCGGCGCGCCGCTCCCGTAAATTCTCGCGCTGCGCCGACAGTCGCTCGATCGCCGACTCCGCGCTGTCGATGGTGCGGGCGGCGTCACGCGCCTGTCGCTCGGCCGCCGCAGCACCCTGCCGGGCACTATCCGCAGACTGGCGATGATCCTCAACCGCCGCAGCCGCGCGATCGCGGGCCTCGGTCGCAGCCGCAACCTTGGCCTCCAACGATGGGAGCGCCGAGTTGATGGCCGATAGGCGGTTTGCGCGAATCAGGCGTTCGGCCGTCGCCCCGCCGCCGCCCACCGCGACGAAACCATCCCAACGGCGCAGCACGCCTTCTTTCGTGACGAGGCGCTGGCCCATCGCAAGCGTCTGTCCGTCGTCGGTGTCGACAACCGCAATCTGGCGCAAGCGGCGGGTGAGCTCAGGCGGCGCGTCGACCATGTCGGCAAGAATGATCGACCCGTCGGGCACGGCTGGGTCGTCGGCGGGGGCTGGCGCGCCCGTCCAGCGGCGCGGGCCGTCATTGCCAAGCGCCGCTTCCAGATCGTCGCCCAGCGCCGCAGCCAGCGCGCGTTCGAAGCCCGGCTTGGCACGGACCGACAAGCTGCCGGTCCCGACCTGCGCCAGTGCATTGGCCAGCGCGTTGCGTTCCGATGTTGCCGCCGCATATGCGGCGCGGGCGGCCGCCAGCGCGGCTTCGGCCTGGTCGCGGTCGTCGGCAGCGATCGTCCGGTCGCGGTCGGCCTTGGCCAACGCCTGTTCCGCAGCGGCCAAGGCTGCTGCCGCATCGGATGCGGCCTTCTGGGCCGCGGTGCGCGCCGCCCGATGGTCATCATCGTCGCCCAGTGCGGCGACCTGTTCATCAATTCGGCGCGCCTCGAGCGACGACCGTTCGGCCTGATTGCGGGCGGCGTCGAGCGCGGCAAGCGCGACCCGCCGTTCCGCCGCCATTGCCGCTTCGCGCGCCATCAGTCCGGCCAGTTCCGCTTCGGCGGCGCGCGAGTTGGCCTCGGCGTGGTTCAATTCGGCGGCGAGTTTTTCTGCCTGCGCGGCGCCATCCGAAAGCCGCGCCGCAATCGCCCGCCGCTCGTCGTCGAGCGCGGCGACCGCCTTGTCGGCATCGGCCCTAAGCGCCTGTTCGCGATCGCTATCGATGGTCAGTGTGACTGTCAGCCGTTCGAGTTCCTGCACGCGTCGCGCGACCGTGTCGCGGCGCGCGCGCGCGGTGGCGAGGTCGTGGGCCAGCGAGCGGCCACGATCGCGCTGCTCAGCCAGTGCGGTACGACGGGCAATGGCGAGTCGGGCGGCATCTTCCTGCCGCTCCTGCGCCTCGGCCATTTTGGCCTGGATCATCGACACCGCTTCGGCGGCTTCGCGGGACTGGGTCACCGCCTTCTGGGCGGCCAGATCGGCGTCGCGCCAGCGGGCGAACAGTAGTCGCGCTTCGGCGGCGCGGATTTTTTCGCTCAACGCCTTGTAGCGTTCTGCGGCCCGGGCCTGTCGACGCAAGGCGGCGACGCGCGCTTCCTGGTCGCCAAGCAATTCGTCGATCCGGACGATATTCGCCTCGGCCGCGCGAAGCTTCTGTTCGGCATCCTTGCGCCGCGCATGAAGGCCGGAAATTCCGGCGGCTTCCTCCAGCATCTGGCGGCGTTCAACCGGCTTGGCGGCGATGACCGCGCCGATCCGTCCCTGGCTGACCAGCGCCGGAGAATGGGCGCCGGTCGCCGCGTCGGCGAACAGCAGCGCGACATCTTTCTGGCGAACGTCGCGACCATTGAGACGGTAAGCAGATCCCGCGCCCCGCTCGATCCGGCGGGTGACTTCGCTTTCACCGGCCGGTTGTCCTTCTGCTACTTCGTCGGCGCTGCGCTCAAGTAGCAGGGAGACTTCGGCAAAATCGCGCGCCGGACGGGTCGCGGTGCCGGCAAAGATGACATCTTCCATGCCCGCACCGCGCAGCGACTTCGGGCTTCCTTCGCCCATCACCCAGCGAATCGCTTCCAGCAGGTTCGACTTGCCGCAGCCGTTGGGGCCGACGATTCCGGTGAGACCGGGCTCGATCCTCAGTTCCGCCAATTCGACGAAACTCTTGAACCCTCCCAGTTTCAGTCGGCGAATGCGCAAGTCGATCGACCCCCCGGTTGCGCCCTAGCTGCCGATCGCTGCGCGCAGCTTGGCTTCGACCTGGGTCCACACCGGGCTGCCCGGCTCGACTTCGACCAGTTCGCCGTTGAGCAGGAAGGCCGGGGTCCCGGGAATATTATAGGTCGATGTCGCGTCGCTCTGCATCTGGACCAGCTTGTCGACTTCCGCCTGATTGGACAGGCACTGGTCGGTCTTGGCGGAGGGCAAACCACGCTGAGCCGCAAATTGCTTCAGCCCCGCAAGGTCCGCAAAGCGTGGCAACTTTTGCGCCGGCGGAAGCGTATCGAGCGCCTGCAACTGGGCCGGATCGGCTTTCTGCATCTGTTCGAACAATTTGGGCTGCTCGGCGAACAATTGGCGGGTCATTCCGAAAAAGCTCGACGGGCCACCGCAGCGCGCGATCACCGATGCGGTCAGATCGAGGCCGTCGCGGACGAAATTGCGGAACTCGAAGCTGACCCGACCGCTTTTGACGTAGGTGTCGACAAGCGGGGTCATCGCGGCCTCATCGAATTCGCGGCAGTGCGAACAGGTCATCGATCCGAACTCGACCAGCTTCACCGGCGCGTCGGGGTTGCCCATGATGAACCCGCCCTCGGCAGTCTGCGACACGGTTTCGCTCCAGTCGCCACCGTTCGGGGCGGCGATCGGCGTGATCGGGCCAGTGGCGACCGTGTTGGCGTCGGCGGCCTTCTTGTCGCCGCACGAAGCGAGCGCGAGCGCGGCGGCGGAAAGGGCGAGAATCGGGAAGTTGCGTGTCACTTGATACTCCGGATGATGGGAATGGACTTGGTTTCTATCGGGTCGACGACTGGCGGGCCCGAGGTTCGGGCGACATGACCCGCGAGCGATTCCAGGACGGTACGAAGTTCGGGATCGGCGATCGAGCGCAGGCCCTCGCCAAGCTCCTCGGGAACCGCGACTGGCTGCGGGCGGCGGACGGCGGGTTCGTTGGCGGGGATTCGTCCCTGGCGGAACGCGATTTTCGAAATCGCTTCATAGCCGAAGAAGCGATTGACCCGCTCGATAATCATCGGGCCCAGATGCTGGATCAGCGGCGCATGGGCACCTTCGACCAACAAGGTCAGCATCCCGTCAGAGCGCTTTCCGGTCGGGAAGCGGATCGAATTCGGGCACCGAGACGGCGGCGTAGCGATCGCCGACGATTTCCTTCCAGCGGCTGACCACGGCGCCCTGCACGAAGCCGAAGCGCTTGAAGGCAACGCCGCCGATATCGCCGACCAGCTCACCCGCCGGGCGGGCGCGTCGTTGACGCGGGGCAGCGTCTTTGTCGTTGCGGGTCTTCGCCATTGCGAAACGTCATGCCATAGCGATGCCATGCCCGCCAGTGCCGCCGTCCGCCTATTGCTCGATCATTATCGCCGGACCGCTCGAACGCTGCCGTGGCGAAGTCCGCCAGGCGACAAGCCGATGGATCCCTATAAGGTTTGGCTGAGCGAGGTCATGTTGCAGCAGACCACGGTTGCCACCGTGATCCCCCGCTTCATCCGCTTTGTCGAACGCTGGCCAAGCATCGGATCGCTTGCGGCGGCGACAGACGAGGAGATTCTCGGGGAGTGGGCCGGGCTTGGCTATTACGCTCGCGCCCGCAATCTGATCGCCTGTGCCCGCGCTGTGGTCGCGCGCGGCGGATTCCCGACCAGCGAGCGCGAACTACGCGCCTTGCCCGGCGCTGGCGATTATACGGCGGCGGCGATTGCAGCGATTGCCTTTGGTCACGATTCGACACCGATCGATACCAATGTCGAGCGCGTCGTTGCCCGCCTTCAAGGCCTGACCGACAAGGCATCCATTCGGGCTGCCGCGATCGCGATGACCCCATCCGGACAGGCCGGCAACTTTGCGCAGGCGCTGATGGATTTGGGTGCATCCCTGTGCCGCCCGAAAAATCCCGATTGCCAGGATTGCCCGCTGCGCGCGGAATGTATCGGCTTCCTGCGCGGCTGTCCGGAAGCTTATCCGGCGCCCAAAGTGAAAAAGGCCCGGCCCCATCGGCACGGCGTTGCGCTGTGGTATCAGGAGGGCGAATCTTTGTTTTTGGTCCGACGCCCGGACAAAGGGATGCTTGGCGGGATGGCCGCGCTGCCGGGGGATGATTGGGCCTCTGATTCGCCGCCGTCGGCGGGAGCGATCACGACCGTCAGCCACGGCTTCACCCATTTCACCCTCGACCTGCACGTTATTCGCGCCGAAGGCAGCCCGAAAGTGGAGGGGTGGTGGCACGAGCTCGACCGGATCGGTCAAGCGGGCCTTCCGACCCTGTTCTCAAAAGCCGTCGCGCAGGTGCGATCCAGGGAACGCCAATGAAGACCTTTTTCTCGGGCGCCGGACTCGATCGCGCCGACCTCATCCGTTCGGATCCAGCGCAGATCGCAGCGCTGCGGCAACGCCCCGATGCCCGCGCGCTGAATTGGGCCGATGGCGCACCGGCGCTGGCCGATGACGGCCGCGTGCATTGGCAGGCGGCCGAGGGCCAGGAGCCACTTTTTCTCGGCTTCGATGACGATCGTCGACCTTGCTTCAGCCTGCTTCCTGACGGCTCGGCTTTCGTCAATTCCCGATCGCATTACGCACTGCTCGGATTGCTCGACGAGCGCGACGGGGCGCTGTTCGCAGCCGCGCTCAGCCTTGCCAACTGGCATCGGCGGCACGGCTATTGTTCGGTCTGCGGGGAAGTCAGCAGGGTCGATCGCGGCGGCTGGTCGCGGCATTGCGACTCGTGCGGCGGCGACCATTTCCCGCGCGTCGATCCGGTCGTGATCATGCTTGCGGAACATGACGGGCGATTATTGCTCGGTCGCCAGCCCGCGTATCCGCCCGGCCGCTATTCCGCATTGGCCGGGTTTGTCGAGGCCGGCGAAACCATCGAGGCCGCCGTCGCGCGTGAGATGCACGAGGAGGCCGGAATCGAGATTGACGATGTGCGCTATCTGGCAAGCCAGCCCTGGCCGTTCCCGTCATCGCTGATGATCGGCTGCACATCGCGCGCGTTGGACGACCGGCTGACCATCGACACAACCGAGCTCGACGATGCCCGCTGGTTCAGCCGTGTGGAGGTCGAACATGCGATCGCCGGCGGGCCCGATCCGGCCTTCCTGCCACCGCCCCGTTTTGCGATTGCGCGCAGCCTGATCGATCATTGGCTCGGCGATGCTTGAAAGGCGCACTGGCTCCCCTTAAAGGGCAACGCCAACATCTTCCTTTTCTTTCGGCTATCGCCTCAGGGGTTTCATGGACGACCGCAACAACACCATCGCCGGCTGGGTCCTTTTTGCTGGCATCGTCGGCCTTGGTGGCTGGATCATCTCGGGCGAACTCTTTCACGGCGAATCCCCGGAAAAGGCAGGCTGGGAACTGGCCGGCGGAGAAGAAGGCGCCGAAGGCGGAGAGGCGGCCCAACCGGTCGAATTCTATTTGGCGCAGGCCGATGTCGCCAAGGGCGCCGACGTTTTCAAGAAGTGCACCGCCTGCCATACCGTCGCGCAGGGCGGCGCCAATGGCCTTGGGCCGAATCTGTGGGCCACGATGGGCAAGCCGCACGGCCATGTCGCCGGCTTCGCTTATTCGGACGCGCTCAAGGGCATTCCGGGGGTCTGGGACTGGAAGGCGATGGACGAATGGCTGACGTCCCCGCGCAAATATGCGCCGGGCACGAAGATGACGTTCGCCGGGCTCGGCAATCCGCAGGATCGCGCCAACCTGATCGCTTACCTCAATTCGAATGGCACCAACCTGCCGCTTCCCGCCGCCCCTACCGCCGCTCCGGCGGCCGAAGGTGGGGACCAGGCTGCTGCCGAGGCGGAAGGTGACGGCGCGCAGAAAGCGGGAGACCAGCCCATCCTCAATGAGCAGCAGGCGGTTGCAGGCGGTCCCAAGAATATCGGCGGCGAAGGCGCGGCAAAGATGACCGGCACCAAGCCGACAATCAAACCCAATTGAGGAGGTCGCGATGGTTTCGAGCAAGGCTGAAACTGTCGCCGACTATCTCGCCGAGCTACCCGATGATCGCCGTGGGGTGATTGCTCAAATCCGTGACCTCGTGAACCGCCATATCCCGCTCGGTTATGACGAGGTCATGCGCTGGGGGATGATCACCTGGGAAGTGCCGATGAGCATGAGCGGCCCGACCTATAACAACCAGCCGCTGGCCTATGCCGCGCTCGCCGCCCAGAAGAACAGCAACTCGCTATACCTGTCCCACGCCTTCATCGGGCCCGACCATACCGAAAAGCTGCAACAGGCCGCGCTCGCCAACGGCAAGAAGCTCGACATGGGCAAAAGCTGCATTCGTTTCAAAAAGCCGGCCGACCTTCCGCTTGACGCGATCGGGGACGAAGTCGCCTCGACCACGCCGTCCGAATGGATCTCCATTTACGAAAACGCTCGAAAGTGCGGCACCTGCTGACCTAGCAGACGTCATAATGTTCGCACACGGCCGCCCAGGCTTCGTCCGCGGTTTCGCACCAGGTGATGAGGTCGAGGTCGTGCGGGCTGATCACGCCTTCTTCGGCCAGCGCCTCGAAATCGACGACGCGATTCCAGAATTCCTTGCCGAACAGCAGGATCGGAAGCGGCCGCACCTTGCCGGTCTGGATCAGGGTCAACAGCTCGAACATTTCGTCGAACGTTCCGAACCCGCCCGGGAACACCGCCAACGCCCGCGCGCGAAGCAGGAAGTGCATCTTGCGAAGCGCGAAATAGTGGAACTGGAAGCTGAGGTCCGGGGTGACGTAGGAGTTGGGCAATTGTTCGTGCGGAAGTACGATGTTGAGCCCGATCGACTCCTTGCCCTCGTCATGCGCACCGCGGTTCGCGGCCTCCATGAATGACGGGCCCCCGCCCGACGTGACGACGAAGTGGCGGTCGCCATTGTCGTCGATCGGGAAACGGCTGGCGATCCGCGCCAGCTTGCGCGCCTCGTCATAATATGGCGCCTTGGCGACCAGCCGCTCGGCGACCTTTTTGTCCCAGTCGGTCTTGGCGCGCGCTGCCATCTCCGCCGCCTTGGACGGTTCGGGCACCCTGGCCGAGCCGTAGAAGACGAAGGTCGAGGCGATCTTCGCCTCGTTCATCAGCAATTCGGGCTTCAGCAATTCCAGCTGGAAACGGACCGGGCGCAAGTCCTCGCGAAGCAGGAAGTCGGTGTCCTGGAACGCCAGCTTATACGCCTCGCTCTCGGTCTGTGGGCTGGACGGGACATGCTTTGCGGATGCGGCATCGACCTTGGAGGTCGGGAAAATGCGCTTTGGGGGTGTGTGGGGATCGGTCATAAGCGGCGCGGCTTAGCCGCTTGCGCGCGCGCGGGCCAGCCCCCCGCTTGATGCTGCCCACCGCCTTCCCCTAGGCTCCGGAGCGATGCGCGCCCCCATCCACCTCTTTGACGGCTTCCGGCTCGACCCGGACGAGCGAGTCCTGCGCCGCGACGGGAAGGATATCGCGCTGACGGGCCGCTATTTCGATGCGCTCGCCTTGCTCGTCGCCAATGCCGGGCAGCTGGTGACGAAGGAGCGCTTCAACGACGCCGTCTGGCGCGGCGCGTCGGTCACCGACGAAGCGCTGACCCAGTGCATCCGCGCGCTCCGCCAAGCGCTCGGGGACAAGGCCGGCGACCCGCGCTTCATCGCTACCGTGCCCGGCCACGGCTATCGTTTCATCGCCTCGGTCGAGGCGGAAGCGCCGACCGCCACCCCATCGCCCGCCCGCCCCCGCGCGGTTCTGGCGGATACGCTCGCGGCCGCGCTTGGCGGCGGACTCGCCGGACTCGTTGGCGGGGCGCTCTACGCCTCGTCGGGGCTGGTCAGCGCCGGGCTCGGCGCGGCCTCGACCATGCTAGCGTTCATGAGCCTGTGCCTGATGCTCGGCGTGCTTGGCGGCGGCGCGGTCGGTCTTGGCATCGCGCTGTTTGGCGGGGGGTGGCGCGGGACGCTGGGCGGCGCTCTTGGCGGACTGGCGATCGGCGTGCTCGCCTCAATCGTCGGCAACGACCTGTTCGTGCTCCTGTTCGGCCGTGCGCCGAGCGCCTTTACCGGCCCGCTCGACAGCGCCGCGGTCGGCCTCGCGACCGGCCTCTCCGTGGCCATCGCCACATTGCCGCGCCGCGCCGCGTCCGCGCTGCGCCTGCTTCCCGCCCTGTTCCTCGGTGCCGTCACGGGCGCCGCGCTCACGCTCTTGGGCGGGCGGCTGCTGGCGGGAAGCCTCGCCGCGCTGGCCGCCGCCTTCCCCAAATCGCCGCTTCGCCTCGATCGCCTGTTCGTGCTTGGCCTGCCGGCCACCACCGCCTTCGAGGCGGCGTTGTTCGTCACCTTCGTCACCGGCGCCTTGCTCGCCCGCCAGCGGCTTTCCACCTCGACGACCTGATTGCTCACCCGCGGCTCACCCGCCGCTCATGACTGTGAGCAGCCCTTGCCGGCATGCTCGCGCCATCGAACGAGCAACAGGAGAATCAGCATGCTGACCACCGACATGAGCGACCGTACCACCCGCAACCTCCGGATCGCTGGCTGGTCGCTGGCCGTCGGCCTGCTGCTGCTGCCCGCCGTGGCGATACAGTTTGAAAAAGGGGTGAACTGGACGGCGGGCGACTTCGTCTTCGCCGGAATCCTGTTCGGCATCGTCGGCGGCCTGTTCGAGCTCGCCGCCCGCGCCAGCCGCAACCTTGCCTACCGGATGGCGGTCGTCGTCGCCGTCGCCTGCCCGTTCCTTCAATTGTGGATCACGCTTGCGGTCGGGATCATCGGCAGCGAAGACAATCCGGCCAACTGGACCTATTTGGCGATGGTCCTGATGGCGATCAGCGTATCGCTGGTCGCAATGGGCGAGGCCCGGCTGATGGGCCGCGCCATGCTGGCGATGGCCGGGATGCAAGCGCTGTTCAGCGCGCTGCACCTTCTCGACGGTCATTTCACGCTGGTGATCGACTTCTTCTTCGGCGCGCTGTGGATCCTCTCCTCGCGCCTGTTCGCGAAGGCCGCCGCCCAGCAGGCCGCGGCGATCAGTAAACGCGCGCCTTCGGCTTGATGTAGTCGATCTCGTCGGTCAGCGTATATTCATGGACCGGCCGGTAATCGATCTTCACGCCGCCGTTTTTGCCGCCCCAGCCGTCGAACCAGGCGATGGTGTGCTTCATCCAATTCTTGTCGTCACGCTCGGGGAAATCCTCATGCATGTGCGCGCCGCGGCTTTCCTTGCGATTGGCAGCGCAATGCATCGTCACCGCCGCCTGGGCGAGCAGATTGTCAAGCTCGAGCGTCTCGATGAGGTCGCTGTTCCAGATCAGGCTGCGGTCCGAGACGCGGACGTCGCCCATTTTCTTGTAGATGGTGTCGATCTTGGCGACGCCCTCGGCCATCGTGCGTTCGGTGCGGAAGACAGCGCAGTCGGACTGCATCGTGCGCTGCATCTCCAGCCGGATGTCGGCGGTTGGCGAATCGCCCTCGGCATGACGGAACGTGTCGAGGCGCGACAGTGACAATTCCTCATTGCCGGTGGGCAGCGCGGGTTGCGGCGCGTTCGGCCTGAGGATTTCACCAAGCCTCAGGCCGGTCGCACGGCCGAACACGACCAGGTCGATCAGGCTGTTCGACCCCAGGCGATTGGCGCCGTGAACGCTGACGCAGGCGGCCTCGCCGACCGCGAACAGGCCGGGCACGACGCTGTCGGGATTGCCGTCCTTCAGCGTGACGACTTCGCCATGATAATTGGTCGGGATCCCACCCATATTGTAGTGGACGGTCGGCGTGACCGGGATCGGCTGGCGGGTCAAATCGACACCGGCGAAGATCTTCGCAGTCTCGGTAATCCCCGGCAGGCGCTCGGCCAGGATGTCGGCGGGAATATGGTCGAGGTGAAGGAAGATATGATCCTTGTGCTCGCCCACGCCGCGACCTTCGCGCATTTCCATCGCCATCGATCGCGACACGACGTCGCGGCTCGCAAGGTCCTTCGCGCTTGGCGCGTAACGCTCCATGAAGCGCTCGCCCTCGGCATTGGTCAGATATCCGCCCTCGCCGCGCGCCCCCTCGGTGATCAGCACGCCCGCGCCGTAAATGCCGGTCGGGTGGAACTGGACGAATTCCATGTCCTGCAGCGGGAGGCCGGCGCGCAACACCATCGCATTGCCGTCGCCGGTGCAAGTGTGGGCGCTGGTCGCGCTGAAATAGGTGCGCCCGTAACCACCGGTCGCAAGCACCACGGCCTGCGACTTGAAGCGGTGGATCGACCCGTCGTCGAGGTTCATCGCGAGCAGGCCGCGACAAACTCCATCTTCCACGATCAGGTCGAGCGCGAAATATTCGATGAAGAAGTCGGCGTCATACTTCAGGCTCTGCTGGTAGAGCGTATGGAGCATGGCGTGGCCGGTTCGGTCAGCGGCGGCGCAGGTGCGCTGCGCGGCCGGGCCTTCGCCCATATTCTGGGTCATGCCGCCAAAGGCGCGCTGGTAAATCTTGCCTTCGTCGGTGCGCGAAAACGGCATTCCGGCATGTTCGAGCTCGTAGACTGCCGCAGGCGCCTCGCGGGTCAGATATTCGATCGCGTCCTGGTCGCCCAGCCAGTCCGACCCCTTGACGGTGTCGTACATGTGCCATTGCCAATGGTCCGGCCCCATGTTGCCGAGGCTCGCGGCGATCCCGCCTTGCGCGGCGACGGTGTGGCTGCGCGTTGGAAACACCTTGGTGACGCAGGCGGTCTTCAGGCCTTTTTCGGCGGCGCCCATAGTGGCGCGAAGGCCCGACCCGCCGGCTCCGACGACGACGACATCATAGACATGGTCGATGATCTTGTAGGCGCTCATGGGTCAGGGGGCTCCGAATGCGATCTTGGCGATGGAAAAAAGGGATAGCGCCGTGCCGCCGATCCCGGCGAACTTGACAATTCCGGTGACGAGCAGCCGGTTGGCATTGTCGTGGACGTAGTCGTCGATGACGACCTTCAAGCCATCGACCGCATGGTCGAACGCGGCAATAACGAACAATGCCATCGGGATTGCCCCGCTGGGATGGCCAAGCCAGTCGAGCAGGGTGCGTCGATCGAGCTGGGGAAGCAGCAACAGCGAGGCAATCAGCCACAATGAGAGCAACAGTAACGCCGCACTGACCAGCCGTTCGTGGAGCCAGTGGTCGCCGCCCTCATGGGCCGATCCGGCACCGCGCACCTTGCCAAGCGGAGTCGCGCTATTTGACTGGCTCATCCGATTGCTCCCACGCCGTAGGCCCAGGTGAGGGCGGTGAAGAAGATGGCAAGCACGATGGTCGCAACCGATCCGGCGCGATTGATCTTGAGTTCGAAGCCCGCGCCGGTGTCGAGCAATAGATGGCGAAGGCCCGAAAACAGGTGCTGCCAGAACGCCCAGGTCAGGCCGACCAGCACGACGATTCCGACCGGATGGTTCATCCAGTCAAGGAAGGTCGCGAACTGCGCATCGCCGCTCATCGCCGCCCACAGCGCCCATGTCAGCACGACAAGCCCTGCCACGGCAAGCGCACCACCGGTGATGCGATGAAGGATCGAAACGAGCATGCCGGGCCCCCAACGCCAGATGGTCAGGTGGGGAGACAAAGGTCGGTCAGGATTGCGGGTCATGGATTTCTCGTCCGCGAAAGCATTGGAAAACGTCCCGGCTCCCTAGGCAGCATCGCCCGCGCTGGCAAGCGATGCGGCTTCACTAACCGGCCTTTAACCATTGTACGCGCATAGCATGACCCACGTTGGTGCATTTGAAGGATGATGGTGTGATGGCGACGGTAGTCGGCTCGGGATTGAACGGCGAATACGACCTTGCACGTGGGCTCGCGCTCTACGATCTGGCCGGCGACCTTCCGTTGAGGGCGCGCGAACTATGGTCCTACCTGGCCGACGACTCGATCGAGATGGCCCGTGAATTCTGGGTCCGCTACGCCAAATCGCCTGAAGTCGGAGAAGAGTTCGACAGCGGCAAGATCGATGCGCTTGCCCGCCGCATCCAGCCCTATGTCGCCGCCAAGTTCGAACGCATCGATGCGACGGAATGGACCGTCACCGCGCATGATTATGTCCAGCGTGCGCTGGCCCACGGCCTGACCCTGTCGACCCTGCTGGCCGGTCTGGCCGCCGAAACCGAGGCGGCCTTCGCCATCCTTCGCCGCAAGATCGACGACGAAGCGCTAATCATCCGCTTCGCCCGCACTTTGTCCGAGGTCCAGGCGGTCGAAATCGACTGTTTCATCCATCACGCCATCGTCATCACCCGCGGCGAAAGCAGCAAGAACCAGTCCCGGCTGGCCGGCGATTTCAACAGCAAGGTGCTGGGCGTGGTTCGCAATTGCACCAGCGAGAGCGAGGCGCTGCGCGCCAAGGCCTCGACGACCAGCGCATCGGCGCGCGGCATGCTTGGCAAGACCAGCGAAGTCGCCGCCGCCGCCGAACAGTCGGCAACCGCGATGCGCGAAGCCGCGCAGACCGCCGCCGGCCTGATCCGCGCGATCGAGGACGCCCGTTCGGAAGTCGAAGTTGCCGCCGATGTTGCTACTCGCGCGGGTGGTCAGGCCGAAAACGCCGTCAAGGTCAGCCAGGCGCTGAGCGCGCACGTCGAAGCCATCGAATCGATCCTCGGCCTGATCCGCGACATCGCGGGGCAGACCAACCTGCTCGCCCTCAACGCCACCATCGAAGCGGCGCGCGCCGGCGATGCCGGGCGCGGGTTCGCCGTCGTGGCGCAGGAGGTCAAAAGCCTCGCCAGCCAGACCGCACGGGCGACCGACGATATCACTGCCAAGATTACCGCGATTACGGCGGCGACAAAGCAAACCGTCGAATCGAACGCATCAATCAGCAAGACGGTGGGCGAGGTGCAGACCAGCGCCGATCGAATCCGCCAGGCCATGGAATTGCAGGCCCAGACGGTCACCATGATCACCGCCGCGGTCGATGAAACCGCGCTTGCCGCCGATTCGATGAGCTCGACCATCGCCGCGATCCGCCACGACACAGAAAATGTCGCCAATGACATCGACAATGTCGAACAGGGATTTGGCCGGGTATCGAAACAGATCGAGGAATTCAGCGACGCCACCAGCAGCTTCGTCGCCCGCCTCGCCTCCTGATCGCAATGACTTTCGCTTTCGCCTCCGTCCGGCTTTGGCTAGGCGGAGGCGATGCATATCCTCCTTACCGGAGCCAGCCGGGGAATCGGCGCGGCGACCCTTACCGCCCTTCGCAATGCCGGTCACACGGTGGCGGGCCATTCGACCGCCGGTCATGATGGCCTGATCGCCGCCGACTTCGCCGATCCTGCCGCACCGCGCCGTCTTTGGGAACAGGCGTTCGAGGCGCTCGACGGGCGGATCGACGTCCTGATCAACAACGCCGGCATCTTCGAGCCGGTCGACGACAATGCCGACGACGACACTTGGCACGACGCCTGGGACCGCACTATGCAGGTCAATCTCCAGGCCAGCGCGGACCTGTGCCGCCTCGCCATCGCCACGTGGCGCGGTGCGGGGACGGGCGGCCGGATCGTCAATGTCGCCAGCCGCGCCGCCTATCGCGGCGACAGCCCCAAGCACTGGCATTATGCTGCTTCCAAGGGCGGCATGGTCGCGATGACCAAGAGCATTGCCCGAGGCTACGCGCACGAAGCCATTCTCGCTTTCGCCGTCTGCCCCGGCTTCACCGCCAGCGAGATGGTCGAGGATTACCTCGATAGTCGCGGCGGCGCCAAACTACTCGCCGACATCCCGCTCGGCCGTGTCGCAACGCCCGATGAAATTGCCGAAGTGATCCGCTGGCTCGCCATCGACGCCCCGGCGAGTGCGACCGGCGCGGTGATCGACGCCAATGGCGCCTCTTATGTTCGCTGAACTTCTTGCACTCGCGCTTGCCGGGCAGCAAATCACCATCCCGCTCGGAAAGACCCCGCGCCAGATCGAACGGCCCCGGGCGCCAATCGAACAATCCGGTCCGTTGTGGGCCGCGACCTGCAAGGACTGGGATGATTGGGACAAGCCCGCCCCGCCGGTCCGGATCCACGCCAACACCTATCTGGTCGGCACCTGCGGGATCGCCGCGATCCTTGTTGCCGGCGATGAAGGCCATGTCCTGATCGATTCGGGCACCGAGGCCGGGGCCGACCTTGTCGCGGCCAACATCCGCGCCTTGGGCTTTCGCCTCCA
This sequence comes from uncultured Alphaproteobacteria bacterium, assembly GCA_963843855.1. Lineage (GTDB taxonomy): Bacteria > Pseudomonadota > Alphaproteobacteria > Sphingomonadales > Sphingomonadaceae > Sphingomicrobium. Next base: position 111,782 of record CAWJMA010000005.1, on the reverse strand, counting down.
GGACGTGCGTTTCATCCTGACCAGCCACGAACATCATGATCATGTCGGCGGCGTTGCACGCCTCCTTCAATTGACCGGCGCGACGCTGGTTACCTCCGAATCCGCGGCCAGGGTGTTCACCACCGGAACCGCCGATCCGGCCGATCCGCAGGCCGGTCTGCATGGCCCCTTCCCGGCCGCCACCGCCGGCCGGATCGTCAAGCATGGCGACCGCGTCCGCCTGTTCGACATTGAATTGACCGCCGTCGCCACCCCCGGCCACACGCCCGGGCGCATTGAGCTGGCGCTGGGAAAGTTGCGACGGCGGTGTCTGCCGGACGATGGTTTTCGCCGACAGCCTTTCCGCCGTCAGCCGCGACGATTACAAGTTCACTGCCCACCCCGCGCTTGTCGCCGACTTCCGCGCTTCCTTTGCGAAGATTGCCGCCAGCCCGTGCGACATCGTCATGTCCCCCCACCCGTCGGGCACGGCGATGCGTGACCGAATGACGGGCGCAAAGCCCTTGTTCGACCAGAATGGCTGCAAGGCTTACGCGGCCCGACAATCCGCCGCCCTCGACGCCCGCCTTGCCAAGGAGAATTCGCAATGAGCTGGCGCGTCACGCTCGACTGCACCAAGGCCGAAGCGGAGGCGATCCCGGACAGCGACCTGCTGTTCCCCGATCATCTCGACCCGCCGGTCATCGTCGCCCAGGAACCCGACGAGACCAAGCCGGACGATTGGCGCATCCACGCTTATTTCGACCGCCAGCCCGGCTGGGAGGAAATGCGCGTCCTCGAAGCGCTCGCGATCGACGGCGATCCCGTGCTCGAACGGCTCGAGGATTCGACCGACTGGGTGACGCTGAGCCAGGCCGGGCTCGAACCGATCCGCGCCGGCCGGTTCTTCGTTCACACCCCGATGCACCACAAGGATCGGCCCGACGGTGCAACCTGTTTCGAAATCGACGCCGGCCTTGCCTTCGGCACCGGACAGCATGCCACCACGGCGGGCTGCCTCGCCGCGCTCGACCGTCTCGAGCAGGCGGGCCAGACTTTCTCCAACGTCGCCGACATCGGCACCGGCACCGGGCTGCTCGCCTTCGCCGCACTGGCGCTGTGGCCCCGGTCGAAGGGCATCGCGACCGACATCGACCCGGTCAGCATCGACGTGACCCGCGACAATGCCGCGATCAACGCCATTGCGCTGGGCCATGGCGAAGGAGAATTGCTGCTGGCGGTCGCCGACGGCATGGACCACGCGATGATCCAGGCCCGCGCCCCGTTCGACCTGCTGATCGCCAATATCCTTGCCGGGCCGCTGGTGGAGCTCGCCCCCTCCTTCGCCGCCGTCCGTCGCTCCGGGCGCCACGATCATCCTGGCCGGGCTGCTCGATACGCAGGCCGATGCGGTCGTCGCGGCCTATGCGGCGGAGGGCTGCACCGTCATCGAGCGCGGCCGCGGCGAATGGTGCGTGCTGGTACTCAAGGCCGCAGCTTAACTCTCTGCCACAATCTGCGCCCACTCGGCTTCGGTCGCGACACGAATGCCGAGTTCTTCGGCTTTCTTGAGCTTCGATCCCGCGCCAGGGCCGGCAACGACCAGGTCGGTCTTGGCGCTGACGCTCCCCGCCGCGCGCGCGCCGAGCCGTTCGGCCTGCGCCTTGGCCTCGTCGCGGCTCATCGTTTCGAGGCTGCCGGTGAAGACGATGGTCTTGCCGCTCCATTCGGTCGCGCGCGCGGTCGAGACGAAGGCCGTCGGCTTCGCCAGGTCGAGCAGCGCCGCCACTTCCTCCCGGTTGTGCGGCTCGTGGAAGAAATCGACGATCGCTTCCGCGACCACCCCGCCGACGCCCTCGACGTTCGATAGCTCGGCCACTGCGCCCTCGCTCCGCGCGACGCGTTCCAGTTCCTCGACCGTGCGATAAGCCTTCATCAGGTCCTTCGCAGTGACCACGCCGACATGGCGGATGCCCAGCCCGAACAGGAAGCGCGCCGGGTCGAAACCCACCCGCGCATCGATCGCGGCAAGCAATTTGTCGACGCTGACCGCCTGCCAGCCCTCGCGCCCGATCAAATCGTCGCGCCGCTCCTTCAGTCGCCAAATGTCGGAAGGCTTGGCGATCCAGCCCAGCGCGACGAATTCTTCGATCGACTTGGCGCCCAGCCCGTCGATATCCATCGCCCCGCGCGACACGAAATGCTTCAGTCGTTCGATCCGCTGGGCCGGACAGATCAGGCCGCCGGTGCAACGCACATCGACTTCGCCTTCCTCGGCGACCGCCTCCGACTCGCATTCCGGACAATGGTCGGGGAAGAGGTAAGGATCGCGTGTGCTGTCGCGGGTCAGATTTTCGACCACTTGCGGAATGACGTCGCCAGCGCGCTGGATTCGGACGCGGTCACCGACACGTAGCCCGAGCCGGGCGATCTCGTCGCGGTTGTGCAGGGTGACGTTGCTGACGATCACCCCGCCCACGCCGACCGGCTTCAACCGCCCGACAGGGGTCAGCTTGCCGGTCCGCCCGACCTGGATGTCGATCGCCTCCAGCGTGGTTTCGGCCTGCTCGGCGGGAAATTTGTGCGCCAGTCCCCAGCGCGGCGCGCGGGCGACGAAGCCCAGCCGTTCCTGGAGGTCGAACCGGTCGACCTTGTAGACCACCCCGTCGATATCGAACGGCAGGTCGGCGCGCTCCTGCTCGATCCGACGGTAATGGGCCAGCGCCTCTTCAACCGCTTCGACGCGCACCAAGCAGGTCGCTGACCGGGATTCCGAAGCCCGCGATCCGCCGCATCGCCTCGTCCTGCGTCGCGCCGAGCGGCGCGCTCGACCTCGCCCCAGCCGTGGGCGAGGAAGCGCAGCGGGCGGCGCCGCCGTGACGTTCGCGTCCTTCTGGCGAAGCGACCCTGCTGCCGCGTTGCGCGGGTTGGCGAAAATCTTGCCGCCCGCTGCTTCCTGCCGCGCGTTCAGGGCGGCGAAGTCGGCCTTGGCCATATAGACCTCGCCGCGCACCTCGAGCACCGCTGGCGCGCCTTCGATCCGCTGCGGAATATCCGAAATCGTCCGAACGTTGGCGGTGACGTCTTCTCCCACCGCGCCATCGCCGCGCGTCGCGGCAAGCACCAGCACGCCGCCCTCGTAGCGCAGCGAGCAGCTCAACCCGTCGATCTTTGGCTCAGCGGTCAAGGCAACCGGCGAATCGGCGGGCAGCGACAGGAACCGCCGGACGCGCGCGACGAACTCCGCTACCTCCGCATCGTCGAACGCATTGTCGAGGCTGAGCATCGGCTTGGAATGCGTGACCTTGGCAAGGCTCGACGTCGGTGCCGCGCCCAGTCGCCGCGATGGCGAATCGGCGCGCACGAGGTTTGGGAACGCTTCTTCCAACGCACGATTTTCGCGCACCAGCGCGTCATAATCGGCGTCCGAAATCTCGGGCCCATCCTGATCGTGATAGAGCCGGTCGTGGCGCGCAATTTCCTTCGCCAGCCGCATCAGGCGATTGGCGGCATCGGCTTCGCTCAGGTCGCGCGTTTCGCTCAACGCAAACTCTCGTCCAGCAAATCTTCCAGGCTCGCCCAGCTGCGACGTGCGGCGAGCTCATTGTAACGGACGCCGTCGATCTGGAGCTCGGAAGCATTCGGATTGGTAAAACCGTGGGCGACGTTGCCGTAGGCGTGGATCTGCCAGTCGCAGCCTGCGCCGGTCAGTTCCTTGCCGAGCGCGACGACGTCGTCGGGCGGGACCATCGGGTCGTCCCAGCCATGGAAGGCGGCGACCTTCGGAATGATCTTGTTGGGCGCCAGACCCGGCGGCTTGAACAGGCCGTGAAAACTTGCCGCCGCGCGGAAGTCCGCGCCGGATCGCGCGAGGTCGAGCGCGCACAGCCCGCCGAAGCAATAGCCGATCACCGCGACCTTCGACGCGTTCACCTCGTCCGCGCTCTTGGCGAGATCGAGCACCTCGACCAGCCGATCGCGCAGGGCCGCGCGGTCGCCCAGCAGGCGGTTCATCTCGCCGAACATCGTGTCGCGCTCCGCCCCGCGAAACTTGGTGCCGAACAGATCGGCGACCAGCGCGGTATAGCCCAGCGCCACCAGCCGCTCGGCAAAGCCCAGCTCGAGGTCGCTCACCCCCATCACCGTCGGCACGATCACCACCGCCGGTCGGGCGGTTCCGCTCCCGTCGGCGACAAGAACGTGCGCAAGTTCCTCGCCGTTGAACGTGTGGGGAATGTCGCGTCGGGTCGTCATGCGGCCTCCAGTAATCGCGCCGCTTGGGCGCGGGCTTCGTCGGTGATGTCGGCGCCCGAAAGCATGCGCGCGATTTCCTCGCGGCGCTCGTCGTCGGACAGGCGGCGGACGGTGGTTCGCGTGCCATCGGGGCCGTGCGCTTTCTCGATCCGGTAATGATGCGCGGCCCGCGCGGCGACCTGAGGGCTGTGGGTCACGACCAGCAACTGGCTGCCCTCCGCCAATCGCGCCAGCCGTTCGCCGATCGCGCTGGCCACCGCGCCGCCGACCCCGCGATCGATTTCGTCGAAGATCATCGTCGCCGCGCCGCCCTCTTCGGCAAGCGCGACCTTCAGCGCTAGGATGAAACGCGACAATTCGCCGCCCGAGGCAATTTTGGTGAGCGCACCGAATGGCGCGCCCGGATTGGTCGAGACTTCGAATTCGATCCGGTCGACGCCGGCTGGCCCGGCTTCGGCAACTGCCATCGCCGTCCGGAACCGCGCCGCATCCAGCTTGAGCGGCGCGAGTTCACCGGCCACCGCTGCGTCGAGCCGCACCGCCGCCGCGCGGCGCGCCTCGCTCAGCACTTCGGCAGCGCTTCGATAGTCGTCCCTGGCCAGCGCCAGTTCGCCCTCGAGCGCGATGATGGCTTCTTCGCCATTGTCGATGGCGGCAAGGCGCGCGCTGAAGTCGTCCAGCAAGGTCGGGAGCTGGTCGGGCTCGACCCGGTGCTTGCGGGCCAGCCCGCGAATGTCGAACAGGCGGGCCTCCGCCTCGTCCAGGTCGACCGGCGAATGCGCCAGCGCGCGCTGCGCCTGCTCAATCTTTTCCTCGGCCTCGGCGGCCTCGATGATCGCGCGGTCGGTGGCCGCCAGCGCCTCGGCGAGCAGCGGGTGAGCATCGTGAATCCGCTCCAGTCGTCGCGCTGCCTGGCGAAGCTGCGACAATCCACCGTCGGATCCGGTGAAATGCGGGCCGAGCGCGCCGAGGTCATCCTCGATCCGCGCCGCCGCCTTCATCTGCAGCCGCGCATCGGCAAGTTTCTCTTCCTCGCCGACCTCGACTCCAAGCTTGTCGATTTCCGCAATCGAAAAATCGAGCCATTCGCGGTCGCGATCGGCATCGACCAGCGCCTGTCGGCGCTCCGCCAATTGCGTCTCGATCTCGCTGAGCTTCGCCCACGCCCGCGCGGCAGGACCGTCATCGATCCGCCCGAATGAATTGAGCAGGCCGCGGTGCCCCTTAGGATTGAGCAGGCCGCGATCGTCGTGCTGGCCGTGGATTTCGACGAGGCCGGCCGACAGATCGCGAAGCATCGTCGCCGGAACACTTGCGCCGCCCGCGAACGCGCGGCTGCCGCCATCGGCTTTCAACGTCCGGCGAACGATCAGCGGTTCGCCCGGCTCGCGCTCAATGCCCTGATCCTGAAGCGCCGCGAAGGCAGGATGGTCGGCCGGCAATTCGAAGACCGCACCCACCGCCGCCTGCGCCTCCCCGGACCGAACCAGCCCGGTGTCGGCGCGCATGCCCAGCGCAAGGCCGAGACTGTCGAGCAGGATCGACTTGCCCGCACCGGTCTCGCCGGTCAGCACGCCAAGTCCCGGCTCGAACGATAGCTCGAGCCGGTCGATCAGAACGACATTGTGGATGGAAAGCTGCCGCAGCACGGGCCCGCAGCCGCCCCGCTTAGCCCTGTGGCGCCGCCGGCGCGTGACGCTGGATCAGCTTGTAGCTGCGCTCATACCATTCGCTACCCGGATAATTGGCGCCAAGCACGGCCGCGGCCTTCTGGGCCTCGGCCGGGATACCCAGAGCGAGGTAGGATTCGACCAGACGCTCCAGCGCTTCGGGGGTGTGGCTGGTGGTCTGATATTTGTCGATCACGGTGCGGAACCGCATCGTCGCGGCGAGCCATTTGCCCTGGCGCTGATAGAAGCGGCCGACTTCCATTTCCTTGCCCGCAAGATGGTCGTTGATGAGGTCCATCTTCAATCGCGCATCGGCGGCATAGCGTGTGTTGGGGTAACGACGAGTCAGTTCGCCGAACGAATTGGCGGCCTGCTGCGTGATCTTCTGGTCGCGGTTCACGTCTTCGATTTGCTGATAATAAGACATTGCGATCAGGTAATTGGCGTACGGCGCATCCTTGTTGCCCGGATGGATCGTCAGGAAGCGGCGCGCCGCGCTGATCGTATCCGGATATTGCTGGCCCATATAATATGAAAACGCGCTCATCAGCTGCGCACGGCGCGCCCACACCGAATAGGGATGCTGGCGCTCGACCTCGTCGAACATCTTGGCGGCAAGGATGTAATTGCCCTGGTCGAGATACTTCTTCGCCAACGCGTAAAGCGTGTTCACGTCGCGGGCGATATATTGCGTATCCCCGGTCTTGTTCTTGTTGCGTGCGCAACCGGCGGTCGGGAGGATGAGGGCGGCCGCAATGAGCGGGAAGATGATCCGGGTTTTCGTCGACATGGAGAACCTTCTAGCGTGGGGCTGGCATGAGGCCAAGCGCCGAGATTGCCGTCATCGAAATGAACGGCGGATTGCTTGACGTCAGACTTCCTGCGGCCGCGGGCCGGGACCCTCGTCGGTTTTCAGGAAACTGTCGGGCTTGACCCCCAACCACACCAGCATCGGCGAAGAGATGTAGATCGACGAATAGGTGCCGATGAACGTGCCGAGAAGGATCGCCGCGGTCAGCCCGAAAATCACGTCGGGGCCGAACAGCAGCAGCGGGAGCAGCGCAAGCATGATCGACAACGACGTCACGATGGTCCGCGACAGGGTTTCGTTGAGCGACAGGTTGAGCAGCGGGATCATCGCCATCTTGCGGAATTTGCGCAGATTCTCGCGAATCCGGTCGTAGATCACAACCGTATCGTTGAGCGAGTAACCGACAATCGCGAGGAAGGCCGCGACGATGTTGAGGTCGAACTGGAGTTGGGTAAGCGCAAAGAAGCCGAGCACCATCGAGACGTCGTGGAACAAGGTGACCAGCGCCCCGACCCCGAATTGCCATTCGAAGCGGAACCAGATGTAGATCGCGATCCCGAGCATCGCGAGGGCGATTGCGATGGCTCCGTCGCGGGCGAGCTCTGCGCTGACCTTGCCCGACACCGATTCCCCGGCATCGACGCGGGCGCCGGGATAGAGGCCGACGATTCCTTGTCGAAGCTTCGTCACCGCCGCCGATGCGGCCTCGTCGCCGCCGACGGGCTTCGGTAGGCGGATCTGGTAGGTCCGCGAATTGCCGAATTCCTGGATACTCGCATCGCCCAGTTCCAGCCGTGCGACATTGCCGCGCAATTCCTCGATATCGACGGTTTGCGCAAACTGGGTGCGAACAACCTGTCCGCCGACAAAATCGATCCCGAAATTGAGGCCCCTGACGCCGACCAGCACGAGGCTCGCGATGGTCGCGATGATCGACAGGACGAGCGCGATATTGCGCGCCTTCATGAAGTCGATGTTGGTATTGTCGGGGACGAGTTTCAGCAGGGGCATCTGGGGGGCCTCAGATATGGAGTTCGCGCGGACGCTTGGACTTGACCCATTGGGCCACCAGCATCCGAGTGAAGTTGACCGCGGTGAACACCGAGGTGACGATCCCGATCATCAGCACGACCGCGAAGCCGCGGATCGGGCCCGACCCGAAGTAGAACATGATCACCGCCGCGATGACATTGGTGATGTTCGCGTCGAAGATCGCGGTGGAGGCTTCCTTGTAGCCGGTTTCCAGCGCGTCGAGGATCTTGCGGCCGCGCCGCTGCTCCTCGCGAATGCGCTCGTTGATCAGGACGTTGGCGTCGACCGCCGCGCCGATCGTCAGGACGAAGCCGGCGATACCCGGAAGGGTCAAGGTGCCGTTGAACAGCACCATCGCGCCAAGGATCAGGATCGCGTTGATGAACAGGGCCGACGTCGCGTAAACCCCGAAACGGCCATAGGTCACGAGCATGAACAGGACCACCGCGATGGTCGAGATGATCGAGGCAAGCACGCCCTTCTCGATCGAATCCTTGCCGAGATCGGCACTGACCGTGCGTTCCTCGATCACGTTCAGTTTGACCGGCAGCTTGCCGCTGGCCAGCGAGACCGCCAGCGCATTGGCGCTTTCGACGGTGAAGCTGCCGCTGATTTGCGCCTGTCCGCCAAGGATCGGCTCGTTGATGTTCGGCGCGCTGAGCACCTTGTCGTCGAGGATGATCGCGAACGGCTTGTTGACGTTTTCCTGCGTCACCCGGCCGAAGCGCTTGGCTCCTGCCGCGTTGAACCGGATCGAAACCACTGCCGCGCCATTCTGGTCGAACGCCTGCTTGGCATCGATCAGCTGGTCGCCGGACACCATGATCCGACGCTTGACCGCGATCGCGCCCGATCCATCGACCATCGGCAGGATCTGGCTGCCCGGCGGGGCGCGACCTTCCGCCAGTTGCTGGGCCGAAGCTTCCTGGTCGACGAGTTTGAATTCGAGACGCGCGGTCTGGCCAATCAGTGCCTTGAGCGCATCGGGATCCTCGACGCCCGGAACCTGGACCAGAATGCGGCGCTGGCCCTGATTGATGACGGTGATTTCCTTGGTCCCGCTCGGGTCGATTCGGCGGGCGACGACGTCGCGCGCGACGGTCATCGAATTCTTGAGCGCATTTTCAGCGCCCTGATCGGTCTGCGCGACGATGATCCGGCTCGAATCCTCGACCTTGACGGTCCAGTCGCGCGATCCGGTCAGGCCGACCGGCTGGGTCAATGTGCGCAACCGCTCGACCGCGGCATCGACCAGCGTCGGGTCGCGGACGATGAAGGCGATGCGACCGCCGCTGCTCGAAACGTCACCGATGTCGATCCGCGGGTCGCCCCGGCGAAGCTCGGTGCTGATCGATTCTTCCATCGTCGCAAGACGCTGCTTGGCAGCGTCGGCAAGGTCGGCCTCGAGCAGCAACTGGCTCCCGCCGGCAAGGTCGAGCCCGAGGCTGACCTGCTTGTGAGGGAGAAACCCTGGCCAGGTCGCGACGGTAGCCTTGGGGAAGAAGCTGGGCAGGGCCAGGATCAGCCCAAGAAACAGGATGAGCCAGATTCCCCAGCTTTTCCAGCGCGGGAAATCCAGCATCAGTCGTTCGCCGGCTTGGCGGTCGGGTCGACGACCTGGCTCAACGTCGACTTGACCGCGCGGACCTTCAGTCCCTGGCCAAGTTCTACTTCGACTTCGCCGTCATCGACCTTGGTGATGCGGCCGATCAGTCCGCCGCCGGTGACGACCTTGTCGCCCTTCTTCACGGCGTCGATCTGGGCACGATGTTCCTTCATCCGCTTGGTTTGCGGGCGGATCATCAGGAAGTAGAAGATGATGAAGACCAGGACGAGCGGTGCCGTCTGGATGAAGAAGGATGCACCCGAAGACGGGGCAGCGCCGGCGGCGGCTGCGGTGATCAGCGAGATTGGGAAGTTGATCATGAAAGGATTTCTTCCTTTGGAATAGATGGTCGGGGCGACAGGATTCGAACCTGCGACCCCCACACCCCCAGTGTGATGCGCTACCAGGCTGCGCTACGCCCCGACCGTGCATCCCCATTGGAGTTTGGGGTGCGTCGGGGCATCTAGTGGCGGAAGCCCCGATAGGCAAGATGGCGGTAACAGCTTTGGCACGACGGCGACGGACGAAAATACGGTGGATGAAGCGGTTTGCGTGGATCGCCGCGGCGATTCCGCTCGCCTATCTGGCCGCTGCGCTTGTCGGTGGCCTGGTTCCGGTCAATCGGCAATGGAGTGAGCCCGCCGATGGCATCACCATCTATCTGGCCGACAACGGAATTCATGCCGACCTGGTCCTTCCGGTCAACGCCGAAGGACTCGACTGGGAAGAATTCGTCCCGGCCGCCGCATTTCAGGAAAAACCCGGCGACGTGCGCTGGATCGCGTTCGGCGCGGGCGAACGAAAAGTCTATCTGGAAACCCCGAGGTGGACCGACATATCGCCCGCCACAATCAGCAGCGCGCTGGTCGGCGGGGAACGGGTGATGCATGTCGAATGGGTCCGCGATCCGACCTATTCCGCGCGCCAGATCCGCCTCACCCGCGAGCAATATCGACGATTGTGGAGCGCGATCAGGGCCGGCTTCCGGCTGGATGCCGACGGCCGCGCGATCGCGATCGACCATCCCGGCTACTGGCAGCGCGATGCCTTTTTCGAGGGCGTCGGCAAGGCCAGCGCGATCGACACCTGCAACCAGTGGATCGCCAGCCGCCTGCGCCTGGCCGGGGTCAAGGCACCGTCATGGAGCCCGTTCGTCCAGGGACTGACGTGGCGTTATCGTCTCGCGAAACCGTCGGTCGATCACAGCACGTAGCGCGACAAGTCGCTATTCTTGGCGATGCCCGCCAATTGTCCTTCGACGAACGCGCGGTCGATCAGCAAGGACTCGCCGCCGCGATCCTCGGCGGTGAAGCTGACCTCCTCGAGCAATTTTTCCATCACGGTCGACAGCCGCCGGGCGCCAATATTCTCGAGCGAATCATTGACCTCCGCAGCGATCTTCGCGAGCGCCGCAATGCCATCGTCGGCGAAGGTGATGGTGACATCCTCGGTCTTCAGCAATGCGCGATATTGCTCGGTCAGGCTGGCGCGCGTGTCGCTCAGGATCCGGACGAAATCCTCTTCCGTCAGACCGCGAAGCTCGACGCGAATCGGCAGTCGTCCCTGCAATTCCGGCAGCAAGTCGGCAGGCTTTGCAACATGGAACGCGCCCGACGCGATAAACAGGATATGGTCGGTCTTGATCGGCCCATATTTGGTCGCCACCGTCGTGCCCTCGATCAGCGGTAACAGATCGCGCTGAACGCCTTCACGACTGACCGATCCGCCGCGCACGTCGCTGACCGCGATCTTGTCGATCTCGTCAAGGAAGACGATCCCATTGGCTTCGGCATCGGCCAACGCGACGCGGGTGACATCGTCCTGGTCGACGCGCTTGTCGGCTTCTTCCTCGACCAGTTTGGCGAACGCCGCCGGCACCTTCAGCTTGCGCCGTTTCTTGGGCGGTCCGCCCATCGCCTTCGACATCATCTCCGACAGGTTGATCATCCCGACGCCGCCTTGTCCCGGCATATCGAAGGGCATGTTGGGGGCTTCGGTCACCTCGATCTCGACCTCTGCCTCTTCCAACGCCCCGTCGCGATAACGCGCACGGAAGCTCTCACGGGTCGCCTCACTCGATCCCTTGCCGGTCAGCGCATCAAGCAAGCGGTCCATCGCGGCGCCTTCCGCAGCTTCGCGAACACGTTCGCGGCGGCGTTCCTTTTCCAGCCGCACCGCTTCCTCGACCAGGTCCCGCGCAATCTGCTCGACGTCGCGGCCAACGTAGCCGACCTCAGTGAACTTGGTCGCCTCGACCTTGACGAACGGCGCGTCGGCAAGCTTGGCCAGGCGCCGCGAAATCTCGGTCTTGCCGCACCCGGTCGGCCCGATCATCAGGATGTTCTTGGGGGTGACCTCTTCACGCAATTCGGGTGACAGCCGCTGCCGTCGCCAGCGATTGCGCATCGCCACCGCAACCGCCTTCTTGGCATCGGATTGGCCGACGATATGTTCATCCAGCGCGGCGACGATCGCCTTCGGGGTCAATTGCTCGTTCATGGAATTCCTTACGCGCCGACGGTCTCGATCGTCAGTCGGTCATTGGTGAACACGCAGACCTCGGCGGCAATCGCCATTGCCCTGCGCGCCAGTTTTTCGGGGTCGGACTCATATTCGGTGAGCGCCTTGGCTGCCGCGAGCGCATAATTGCCGCCACTGCCGATGGCGGCGATGGCATTGCCGTCCTGCCCCTCGGGCTCCAGCACGTCGCCGTTGCCGGTCAAGATCAGCATCGTTTCGGCATCGGCGACGATCATCATCGCTTCCAGATTGCGCAGATATTTGTCGGTGCGCCAGTCCTTGGCCAGCTCGACCGCGGCGCGAAGCAACTGGCCTCGGCTTGCTTCCAGTTTCTTTTCCAGCCGTTCGAACAAGGTGAAGGCGTCAGCCGTCGCACCGGCAAATCCGCCGATAACATTGCCGTCGGCGCCCAGCCGCCGAACCTTCTTTGCGTTCGGCTTGATCACCGTATTGCCAAGGCTGACCTGGCCGTCCCCGGCGATGACCGTCTTCCCGTCGCGCTTCACCCCAAGGATGGTCGTGCCGTGATATTGCTCCAACTTGTCGCTCCCGCTCGTTTGCAGCAGGAATGTGGGAAGCCGGGGCGTCGGCGGCAAGTCGGCACGTCGTCAGCCTATCCGATCAGTCGCGCCCACCAGCCGCGCCGCGCGCGCTTCAACGCCGTGCGATCGCGCGCCTCACAGCGTTCGATAATCCCGATCACATCGGTGGTTCGGCCGTTGGCCTGGTCCAGACGCCCAGTCTGGGCATCGCCGAAGACGATCGAGTCACCAACATTGGCGTCGACCGGCGGAAGGTCAGCGCCCGCGACGCCATTTCGCCAGCTATCGGGCAGCAGGCTGGCGCAACCGGCAACGCTGGCTGTCACGATGGGCGGTGCGCCGACACAGCCCGCCAAGCCCGGCATCAGTAACATTGCGCGCCACCGGCGCCTCGCTTCCTTGCGCATTGCGAATTTCCCGTTCGTTCCTTGTGGTGAGATGGTCGGACTGACGCTCGCGAAGGGCCGCGTCCCCGCTGGTCCGCACAGCGTCGCGACCGCTGGCCGTGGCCGCTTCGCCCTGCTCCTCCTGAAGCCGCGCTTCGGCGGATATTCGCTGCATCCGGCGGCAAGCGCCCGGGCCGACTAGCAGCAGCTCGATCAGTATCGTGCCGAGCATCAGCCAAGGTGCGAAGCGGCGGACGAGTTCAATCGACATCGCCCGGCTCCCGCCGCTATCCGCCTCGATGCTCGCACCGAACGCGCTCGCCCGCAGAGACCGGCGATTGATCGCCAACCCCAGGCTGAGCAGGATCGCACCGATCACCCGGAGGAGTCCGTAATTGCTGTTCGCGAGCGCCTCGATTGCGCGAACCCGCACACCTTGGTCGGCGCGTGCGAAGTCGACGATGGGCGTGACCAGCCAGATCGAATAGCCGTTCAAAATTGCCGCGCCCGCGATCGATGCCCATAGAGCGATCATCGCTCGCCAGTCACGCGATGACCAAATTGGCAGGTTCATTCAGATGTCTCCGATGTACCGATTCGGTTGGCCAGCCTTCCTTAGAGGAATGCTTCATTGGCGGGTCGTCGCTCGGCGAGACGCAGATATCGTTCTTCCTGCAGCGCTTCGAGCGCGCGAAGCAGCACGGTTTCCCCGCTCGCTTTTCCGCGAACCTTGAGAAAAGCGTCGAGCGCGGCCAGCGTGCCGGGGCCAATCCGACCGTCGGGTGTCAGGTCCGCATAATCGCGACCATTGCGGTTCAGCGCGGTCAGCGCGCGCTGCAAGAACGTGGTGGCAACAGCCGGGCCCATTTTGACGCCGGTGTCGAATAGCTCCGCCGCAATGCGTGGCGATCGCCCGTCGATCGCGTCGAAGCCGGGCCTGAACTAGTAAAACCGGGTATAGATTGCCGCAGCATCGCCGCGCGGCAAATTGCGCATCAGCCCTTGAAGCCATGCGCCTGGCCACCGCCTCGGTGATGCCGAAATGGTCGGCCCTTACCGCGATGGCAGGAGGGCTTGTCGGCGCGTTCGCGGTCGGTAACTCCTTATCGAGTAGCGGAAATCGAACTCCGCGAGATAGCGGTGCATATGGGCGGGCGACCAGTGATGGTAGGTGCCGATAACGCCGCGCTTGAGGATGCTGAAAAAGTTCTCTGCGCTGTTCGAGTGAATGTCGCCCTTGGCGAAGGTGCGGCCAGCGTGAAGCGTGTGACCGTGACGGGCAAACTCACGCCCAACGTTGCGATAGATATTTGCTTCGTCCGTCATAAGGGTGGAAGCGCGATCAATGTTGGTGACGAGCGCGCCGCGAACGTTGTTGGCGTGGATATTGGCAACGTGGAAACGAACGGGCGCGACCGCCGCGCTCGACAAGCGCAACGACTTTCTTCTTGGGCGCGACCTTGCCGGACAGGCGCTTGTTCTTCTTGCCGCCAACAAACGCTTCGTCCGCCTCAACGATCTTGCCGGGACCGCCGAGAGGGCCGCTATCGTCCTTCATGGCCTCACGGATGCGATGCATCATGAACCATGCGGTCTTGTAGGTAACGCCAAGCATACGGCCGATCTGCGCCGCGCTCATGCCCTTCTTGGACGCGCAAAGCAGATGGGTGGCGAGAAGCCATTTATTGAGGGCGATCTTTGAACGCTCGAACACCGTTCCAACCGTTACGGTGAATTGCTCGCGGCAGGAGTTGCACTGATACAGGCCCTCACGCCCGCCAGAGACGGCGGTAGCGTTGATAAGGCCGCAATGCGGGCACTCGGCACCGTCCGGCCAACGAAGCGCTTCTAGGTGCTTACGGGCTGCAACTGGGTCGATGAAGCGGGGTGCAAGAATGTCGTCCATGAGAGTTTATCCCTCATTTGAGCCTGCTTTGTCAAGTATATAATTGCCTTTTTCTATCCGCATACACCATCTCCGATTTGCATCCTCATAACCAGATGGGTTTGTTGTAGGACAGTGTTTTCTGCGCGTATCCGTGGTCCTTCCCGCAATCGGTCACCCGGCGCTTCCCAATCGGCGCAAAGCGCGTCATGAATTCCGCGATGGACGACATTTCATCTGCGCCGGCAGCCAGCAGCCAATCGTCGAAGAGCAAGGTTCTCGATCGCCGGGAGCGGCTGAAGCTTCTTGCCGGGTTGCGCCGGAAATGGCGGCGGATGATCGTCGACAGCGTCGATCAGGTCGCCGTTCTCGAGAAACTCGATGACGAAAGCCGGTTGAGCGCCCGCTTCGTCTTCATGACATTGATGTCGGCGGCCATTGCGGTGCTCGGCCTGCTGCTTTCGTCACCGGCGGTCGTGATCGGCGCGATGCTCCTGTCGCCGTTGATGGGACCGATCCTGGGTGCCGGCTTCGCGCTTGTCGTCGGCGATGCGCTGGAATTGCGCGCCTGTGCCAAGACCCTGTTATACGGCACGATCCTTGCGATCGCGATTACGGCGGTGATCGTCTTCCTCTCGCCGGTCCAGACGGTGACAGCGGAAATCGCCTCGCGGACCCGGCCGAACCTGTTCGACCTGTTCGTGGCGCTCTTTTCCGCCCTCGCTGGCGCCTATGCGATGATCCGCGGCCGCGACGGGACTATCGTCGGCGTCGCGATCGCGACCGCGCTCATGCCGCCGCTTGCCGTCGTCGGTTTCGGCTTGGCCACGTTCAACTGGACGGTGTTCGGCGGGGCGCTCCTGTTGTTCACGACCAACCTGACGACCATCGCCTTGTCGGCGGCGGTGATGGCGCGTTTCTACGGGTTCAGTACGGCCATGACCAAGAAGCAGACACGGCTTCAGGTGCTGGGCATCATTGGCGTCTTTGCCGTTCTTGCGATCCCGCTCAGCATCGCGCTTCGCCAAATCGCGTGGGAAACCAATGCGACCCGGCAGGCGCAGGCGGTCATCAAGAATGCGTTCCCCTCGACCGCCCGAGTGACCCAGATCGATCTCGACAATACGCACGGCGACCCGGTGGTGACGGCAACGATTCTCACCCCGACATTCGTCGACCGGGCCGATGCCAAGGTGGCAACAGACTTGGCTGCCGCGCTGGGTAGACGGTTCGACGTCAAGATCGACCAGTTTCGCGTCGGCACGGATCCGGGCGCGGCGGAGGCTGCAGAGCTTGCCGCCGCGCGCGCCCGGGAACAGGCAGAAGCGTCGGATCGCCAGATCTCTGCGCTCACGCAAAGCCTTGCGCTCATCAGTGGGGCGAACGCCGACGACATCATCGTCGATCGCGCCCACCGGCGCGTTATCGTCAATGCGGTTCCGATCCCCGGTGCTTCGCTCGACACCTATCGAACGCTCGAGAAGCGGGTAGCGGCCGACTATCCGGACTGGCAGCTTTCGATGCGGCCGCCAGCACTGCCGTTGCCCAATGTCGCGATCAACGATGACGTACCCGATGCTGATGCAATTGCGTTGATCGCATGGGCCGGACCGCGTGTCGCCGCACCCGTCGAATTGACGGGCAATCCGGCACAAACGGCGCTGGTTCGCGATGCATTGTCAGCGCAGGGGTTCCGCAATGTCGTGGTCGTGACAGGCCGTGGCAACGGTGTCACGACCGATTGGGCTGCGCCCGACCGCGAAGGCACGCAATAAGCCAAATCCTTGACTTCGGGGTCAGATTATAGCCTTTTTCGTTGCGTTCCCGAACCAAGAGGGACCGAAGGAGGGGCAAATGAACGACACGATCAGGACGGCGACGCCGTTACATCTATGGATCGTCGGCATCGTTGCGCTGCTGTGGAACGGCTTTGGTGCCTACGACTATTTCATGACCCGCACGCAAGGTGCGGCCTATATCGAATCGATGATGCACACGGCCGACGGCGAGGCCATAATGGCGTACATCAACGCCTTTCCCGTTTGGGCCAGTGCTGGATGGGGGCTCGGCGTGTGGTGCGGCCTGCTCGGCTCGATCCTCCTGCTGATGCGCAAGAGTTCTCGCCGTGCCCGTGTTCGCGCTGTCCTTGATCGGGGCGATCGTCGGCATCGGCTACCAGGTCGCCAATCCGTCCGGCATCGGCGAACTCTCGACGGGGATCAATTCGGTCATGCCGTACGTCATTATTGCAATCGCTCTTGCCTTGTTCTTTTACGCCCGCGCCATGAAAGCGAAAGGCGTGCTGGCCTAGGGTTCAGCGCGAACGGATGAAGGCACGGATATCGGCGGACAATTGCCGCCGGTCCTGGTCGCGCACGTACATCATGTGGCCCGAGTGATAATATCGATAGACGATCCGGTCCTGCGGGATCCCGGTTCGGGTCAGCGCATATTCGGCGGCAAAGAACGGCGTCGCAAAGTCGTAATAACCTTGCGCGACCAGGATTTTCAGCCCGCTGTTCTCGCGCAACGCGGTGCCCAGGTAAGGCGTTACGTTCAGGTAGGCGTTGGCGTCCCGCCCGCCGATCCGCCAGTCCCAGTCGCGGCCGATCCCGCCGATCGACTGATATTCGCGGTCTGTCTTGAACCCCAACGGCCCGCGCGACCAGGCGTTGACCGCGGCGGTGTAGCCCGCATCGATGCCGTAGAAACTGGGATCGTTGTCGACCTGCTCGCCGGCATTGTCATAATCCTTGCCGGTATAGCGACTGTCCAGCCGGCCGACCGTCACCCCGCGATCGCGAAGCAGCTGCTTATAGTAACGATCGGGCGTCACGCGCAAATCGGCCTGTTCCAAGTAGGTTTCATCTAAACCAGTAAAACGTGCCAGTTCGCGACGAATGCGCGCCCGTTCCTCGCCGCCCAGTTTCTGTCCTTTCAACAGGGCGGTGGCGTAGGGGCCGATCGCCCACTGCCGCGCTTCCTCGACAAAACCCTCCAGCGAACCCGCTTGCGCCTTGCCATGGAACAGTGCGGTCGCCGCCATTGACGGCAGGTTGGTGATGAAGCTCAATTCGTTGCCCGGCGCGTCCGAACCGGCCGCGAAGTCCAGCACCGTCGAAATCAGCAGGATCCCGTTCAGCGCGACATCATTGTAGGTCGCCCCCATTAACTGGTTGGCCACCGCCGCGCTGCGCGTCGTGCCATAGCTTTCGCCGCCCAGGTACTTCGGGCTGTTCCAGCGCCCGTTGTCGCCAATCCAGCGCCGGATCACCTCCGCGACCAGCTTGGCATCCTGCGTCACGCCATAATAATCCTTGCTGTCCGCCTTGCCGATCAAATGCGAAAAGCCGGTCCCCGGCGGGTCGATGAAGACTAGGTCGCTGACGTCGAGCAGTGAATCGGGATTGTCCAGGATCGGATAGGGCGGCGCCCCGTCGTCGCGCGCATCCGAAGGGATCCCTACCCGCTTGGGTCCGAACGCCCCCATCTGCAGCCAAACCGATCCCGACCCCGGACCGCCGTTGAACAGGAAGGTGATCGGTCGGCCCGGATCGCGCGGCTCCTTGACGTAGGCCGTGGTAACGACCGCGACTTCGGCGACCCCGTCCTTATTCTTGACGATGGTCTCGCCGATCGTCGCGGAAAAGCGCATCCGCTGGCCACCAAACGCGCCCTGATGCATCGTACGGACGACTTGCGGGACGACATCTCGCGGCTTCTCGGCCTTGGGCGCTTTCTTTGCGGGCGGGGAAACGTCGACCTTGGCTTCCGGTGCAGTCTGGGCAGGAGCGCCACAAGAAAATGACAGCGCGGTCACCGCCATCAGGAATGTCGTCCGTCGCATCATTTGCCCCCTCGTCGCGTCATAGGGGACATATCCCGCCCCGACCCCCGACTATCGCTTCTCTGGCCCGGGGCGCAAGCGTGACACACCGTGATCCCAAAGCATCGCTTGCTTCCCCTTTGGCCTGACCGCTTCGCAAATAGCGAAGATGGCAACATGTGGATTCGAAGATCGGCAGTGTGCGTGTTCGAGGATGGGTTATGGGGTCAAGCTTCCGACATTGTCATGCAGAAGACCGCGTGCAAGAATTGGCCGGCAATGCAGGACGGATGCGAACAATGATCCTTATCGAATTCGAGACAAGTCGATGAATGCCCTGATGCTTTCGATGGCCGCGCTCTTCGGCGTCTTGCAAGCAGAACCCCCTTCACCGGCGGTAGGTCAGCTCCGGCACATTGTAGGTAAGTGGCAGGTGAATACCGATTTCCTGGCACCCGACGGCAGCATCCGGGGCACGCTGCCTGGAATCTACGAGTTTCGCTGGGTAACCCCAGACAGGATTGTCCAGGGCACCAGCGAGCTCAAGGACCTCGGCTCCTCGGGCATCCTCTTCTACATTCAAGACGGCGACAAGGAGATCGAGATGGTCTCGGTCGGTCGCGATGGGCGGCTGTGGCGGATGGCCGGACCCTCCAATAGCGAGACGCGCACCACGCCGAACGTCACCATGCCGGATGGCTCGACCTTGATGCTCCGTTTCACGCGTTACAATGTTAGCCCGGACAAGTTCGAAAGCCGGATGGAACTCTCGACCGATGGCGGCAAGAAGTGGGTGCCCGGCAACCATCAATTGTTCAGGCGTTGCCCGCCCGCCAGCTGCGCCGATTAATTTCGATCCTTCGTCCGCGAGATTGGCGCTGCGCCGTCTGACCTTCGAGACATGACCGCAATTCTCAGTAGCCTTTGCTCGCGACGTTCTTTCCCCAGGCGGTCTGTTCTCGATTCTCTTTCCAGCTTTTGACCATGCATCCGGTCCAGCCGCTCAGGCCGACGGGGACGCACGACTGAATGCCGGTGTCGCCTTCTTCGATCCGGCTCATCCGTTCGCGCATCACGCTGGGGGGTCGAAAGGCCCGTCGCGGCGCGGCAGGCGATAGGGTGAAGCGCCGCGTCGCCCGCAGATGACAATGACATCCTTGTCGGGCTCGTCGCATCCCTGCCGCGCGACCTGCCGCGACGCCTCCGCCGAGACGTCGGGCGGCGGCTACGACATCAGCAAGAGAGCGACTCCGATCAGGGCCGCCCGCCCATTTTCTTGTAGCGCGTCTTGCCGAAGCGGTCGCGCCGTGTGCCCGGCTTGCCCTGGTTCGAATTGCCGACCGGGCGCGGCGCGACCCGCTGGGGATGCGGGATGCCCAGATCATCTTCCTCGAGCCGGCGGATCTCGTCGCGAAGCCGCCCGGCTTCTTCGAATTCCAGGTCGGCGGCGGCCTTGCGCATGCGCTGTTCGAGGTCGGCGATATAGGCCTTGAGATTGTGCCCGACGAGATGCGGGCGATCCTCGTCACCCGTCTCGACCAACACACCATCGCGAAGCGATACGTCGCTCATAATGTCGTTGATCTGGCTCTTGATCGACATCGGGGTGATGCCGTGTTCGACATTATAGGCTTCCTGCTTTTCGCGCCGCCGCCCGGTCTCGTTCAGCGCGCGCTCCATGCTCCCGGTCATGCGGTCGGCATAAAGGATGACCCGTCCATCGACGTTGCGCGCGGCGCGCCCGATCGTCTGGATCAGCGATGTTTCGCTGCGCAGAAAACCTTCCTTGTCGGCATCGAGGATCGCGACCAGTCCGCATTCGGGAATATCGAGCCCCTCGCGGAGCAGGTTGATTCCAACCAGCACGTCATAAACGCCGAGACGCAAATCCCGGATCAGCTCGATCCGTTCCAGCGTCTCGACGTCGCTGTGCATGTAGCGGACGCGAAGCCCGGCCTCGTGCAGATATTCGGTCAGATCCTCGGCCATGCGCTTGGTCAACGTCGTTACCAATGTGCGGTAACCCTGCGCCGCGACCTTCTTCGCTTCATGGACAAGGTCGTCGACCTGATCCTCGACCGGCTTGATCTCGACCGGCGGATCGATGAGGCCCGTCGGCCGGATGACCTGCTCGGAAAACACGCCGCCGGTCTCGTTCATTTCCCACGGCCCCGGCGTCGCGCTGACGAACACCGATTGCGGGCGCATCGCTTCCCATTCGTTGAAGCGCAACGGACGGTTGTCGATGCAGCTGGGCAGGCGGAAGCCATGTTCGGCAAGCGTGATCTTGCGGCGATGATCTCCGCGCGCCATTGCGCTGATCTGCGGCACCGTCTGATGGCTCTCGTCGACGAACAGCAAGGCATTGTCGGGCAGATATTCGAACAGGGTCGGCGGCGGCTCGCCGGGCAATCGGCCAGTCAGGAAGCGGCTGTAATTCTCGATCCCCGCGCAGCTACCGGTCGCGGCAATCATCTCAAGGTCGAAGTTGGTGCGCTGCTCCAACCGCTGCGCTTCCAGCAGGCGGCCTTCGGCGACCAGCTCCTTCAGCCGCTCGGTCAGTTCGAACCGGATCGCCTCACTGGCCTGTTTCAGCGTCGGACCCGGCGTGACATAGTGCGAATTGGCATAGACTCGGACGGTGTCCAGGCTCGCCGCTTTCTTTCCGGTCAACGGGTCGAATTCGACGATTGCCTCGATCTCGTCGCCGAAGAAACTGATCCGCCACGCACTGTCTTCATAATGCGACGGAAAGATTTCCAGATTGTCGCCGCGCACTCTGAAATTGCCGCGCGCGAAGGCCGCGTCGTTGCGCTTATATTGCAGCGCTACCAGCTTGCGGATGATCTCCGACTGGTCGACCTGCTGGCCCTTCTTCAAATCGAAGATCATCGCCGAATAGGTCTCGACCGACCCGATCCCGTAGAGGCAGCTGACCGACGCCACGATAATCACGTCGTCGCGCTCCAGCAGTGACCGGGTCGCGCTGTGCCGCATCCGGTCGATTGCCTCGTTCACCGAGCTTTCTTTCTCGATGTAGGTGTCCGTCCGCGGCACATAGGCCTCGGGCTGGTAATAATCGTAATAGCTGACGAAATATTCGACCGCATTGTCGGGGAAGAAATTCTTGAATTCGCCATAAAGCTGCGCTGCCAGGATCTTGTTCGGCGCAAGGATCAGCGCGGGCCGCTGCGTCTCCTGGATGATCTGCGCCATCGTATAGGTCTTGCCCGACCCGGTAACGCCGAGAAGGACCTGGCTGACCTCCGCCCCAGAACCATTTGCGCCGCGGATTCCCTCGACCAACTCCCTGATCGCCGTCGGCTGGTCGCCCGCCGGCGAATATTCGCTGGTCAGGTTGAATCGCCGTCCGCCGTCCGCTTTGGGCGGACGCGCCGGTCGATGCGGAACGAACTTCTCGTCCGTTTCCGGTTCGGCAAGGCTCGTTCGAATCTGGATTGCCATCGCAGGCATATGGGGCGCTGGCGCTGCAACCGCAAATGCGGCATGGTCGCGCGTGACTGGGGGAGATTGTTCATGCGTTTTCGTCACCTACTTGCCTGTCTTTTCGTCGCCTCACCGGCCCTTGCGATTTCAGGCGACGAGCCCCGGCTGGAGATCGGCCGCTGGGAAGAAACCATCGTGGTCCAGAAGGTTACCGTTGACGGCAAAGCGCTCCCGCTCGACCTGTTCAAGGACGCCAATGAGACAACGGCGACATGTTATGGACGCAACGACGTCCGGTCCGCGGCCGAATTCTTCATGAGCACGGCGGGCAGCGAATGTGATGCGCCGCAGGGACAAACGGCTAGCGGCTCCGTCGATTTCACCGCCCGATGCAAGATGGACGACGGAACCAAGGCACTGATCGGGTTCAAGGGCGGCTATGGCTCGAACAACTACGACATCGTGATGACCAGCATTAACGACCTGGACGGCAAGGAAATGAAGATGACGGGGAAGATGACCGGCCAGTTTGCCGGGCGCTGCCGCGGGGACGAGAAGGAATAGTCGCCAAAGCGGCGAGGTGCCGCGCGGCAAGCCAGGGGACAAGACATGCGCCTAATGATCGTGCCGATTGCACTCCTGCTCGCCTCATGCGCAAGCGTCGCGCCGCCATCGCTGGTTGAAACTTACGACCTTATCGTTCGCGGCGGCACCATCGTCGACGGCAGCGGCGGTGAACCCTACGTAGGCGACGTCGCCATCCGCGGCGATCGAATTGCCGCCGTCGCCCCGCGCATCGATGGTGCCAGTGGTCGAACGATCGACGCGACCGGCCTTGCCGTCTCGCCCGGCTTCATCAACATGCTCAGCTGGGCCAATGAAGCGCTGGTCGTCGACGGAGCCGCCGAAAGTGACCTGCGCCAGGGCGTCACGCTCGAGGTAATGGGCGAAGGCTGGTCCGAAGGCCCGTTCACCGAGGCGATGGTCGCCGAATCGCAAAAGCAACAGGGCGACCTCAAATATCCGATCACCTGGCGCAGCTTGCGCGGCTATTGGGATTTCCTCGAAAAGCGCGGGATCGCGGTGAACGTCGCCAGCTTCGTCGGCGCCACCACCGTGCGCATCCACGAGCTTGGCGAGGTGGACGTCGACCCGACGCCCGACCAGCTTGCGCGGATGCAGAACCTCGTCCGCAAGGCGATGGACGAGGGCGCAATGGGCGTCGGCTCTTCGCTGATCTACGCCCCAGCCGCCTTCGCCGAGACACCCGAACTCATCGCCCTTGCCACCGCGTCGGCCCAGTGCGGCGGGATGTATACCAGCCACATGCGCAACGAGAGCGACCATGTCCTCGACGCGGTCGACGAACTCATCGCCATCGCCAGGGCGTCGGGCGGCCCGGCCAACATCTATCACCTTAAACAGGCCGGCACCGGCAACTGGAACAAGCTCGACGCAATCATCGATCGCGTGACCGCCGCCCGTCAATCCGGCCTGCAAATCACCGCCGACATGTACAATTACACCGCCGGCGCGACCGGGCTGGATGCCGCAATGCCGCCGTGGGTGCGTGAAGGCGGCTACGACAAATGGGCGGCGCGGCTTCGCGATCCTGCCCTTCGCGCCCGGGTGAAGGCCGAAATGGCGGTTCGCCCGGTGGGTTGGGACAATCTGTATTTCCAGGCCGGAAGTGCCGACAACGTCATCTTCCTGGCGTTCAAGAATCCCGCGCTCAAGAAATATACCGGGCGCACGCTCGCCGATGTCGCCCGCGAACGCGGCCAGTCGCCGGAGGACACCGCGATCGACCTCGTCATCGCCGATGGCAGCCGCGTCGGCGTCGCTTACTTCCTGATGAGCGAAGCCAATGTCGCGCGCCAGACCGCATTGCCGTGGATGATGTTCGACAGCGACGAAAGCGCGCAGGCCCCGCGCGGCGACTTCCTCAAGTCCAATACCCACCCGCGCGCCTACGGCAATTTCGCGCGGCTGCTCGGCAAGTATGTCCGCGAGGAAAAGCGCCTTTCGCTTGCCGAGGCGGTGCGCAAGCTCACCAGCCTCCCGGCCGCCACGCTCGGCATCCGCGACCGCGGTATGCTCAAGCCCGGCATGCACGCCGACCTCGCCATCTTCGACGCTGCGAAAATCCGCGACACCGCGACCTATGACAAGCCGCAGCAATTCGCCGTCGGCATGCACCATGTTCTGGTCAACGGGCAGCCGGTGCTGGTCGATGGCCAGATGACCGCCGCCCGTCCCGGCCGCGCGGTGACGGGGCCGGGCACCGGACGCTGTCCGCCGCAATAGTTGCGCCGCGCGCCACGAAGGATATGGTGGCGGGCGCTGCGGCCCCGCCGCCAACCAAAGGATTTTCAATGCGCCTCGTCACCATCATGCTGGCCACTGCCGCCCTTGCCGCCTGCAACAAGGCGCCCGAAGTCGAGCTGACCAATGCCACCCCTCAAGAGGTTGCTACCAAGATGAAGGAAAGCGGCGTCGCCTCCGACATGCGCCAGCCGGGCCTGTGGTCGACGACGATCGAACTGGTCGATTTCCAGGCACCGGGAATGCCGCCCGAAATGCTTGACCGCATGAAGTCGCAAATGGGTTCCGGCCAGAAGCAGGAACGCTGCGTCACCCAGGCAGAGGTCGACAAGCTCGACGCGTTCATCGGTCAAAACAATGCCAATTGCGTGTTCGAAAAATACAGCGTCGGCGGCGGGAAGATTGAGGGCAAGGCGACCTGCAAGCCGGGCGGGATGACACAGACGATGACGATGAAGGGCACCTATACCAAGACCAAGAGCGACATGACGATGACGTCGGAGCTGACCGGCGCGCCGCCGCCGATGGGCAACGCAAAGACAGTCATGAACGTGAAGGCCGAGCGGGTCGGTGATTGCGATGCACCCGCTGCCCCGGCCGCCGCGGGCTAATCGCAACAACGAAAACAGGGGAGGGAATATGAACAGGATGATCGTAGCGGCACTGCCGCTCCTGCTGGTTGCCGGTTGCGGCGGCGAGGCACCCAAGCAAGAAGCCGCCGCCGCCGAAGTGCCGGTAAGCTTCCCGGCAGGCGAATGGGAATTCACCTCGACGGTCGACGCGCTGGCTTCAACGGACCAGTCGACACCGGCTTACGGCCGCAAGGTCGGATCGAACGAGACGACCAAGGCCTGCATCAAGGACGGCAAGGATTTGATGGCGGTCATCCCGACGAAGGGCGACACCTGCACCGTCTCGACCTCTTATACCCGCAACGGCCGGGTCAACACGGCCTACACCTGCAAGCGCCCCGGCAAGCCCGGCGATCTCAACCCCACCGCCAACGGCAATTACACCGCCGACAGCATGAACGCGACGGTCGTCACCGCAACCTTGTTCGCGGGCGATGGCGACTACGAACTAACCGAAAAGGTCACCGGCAAGCGCCTCGGCGACTGCGCCGGCTAACCCTTACGGTTGAGGATTCACGTCAGGCCAGTCGGGCTCCGGCTGACCTTTCGTTTTCCACAGCGAATAGCCGATCCCCGCCGCGATGAGCGCCGCGGTGACACCGAGGCTCAGCACCGGCGGGAATTTGTCTCCGCCCAGCACGAAATCGGCGACGAAGATCTTTGTGCCGATGAACACCAGGACCGCGGCCAGCGCATATTTCAGATAATGGAAGCGATGGACCATCGCAGCCAGCGCGAAATACAGCGCGCGAAGACCAAGGATCGCCATGATGTTCGACGTATAGACGATGAACGTGTCGGTGGTGATCGCGAAGATCGCCGGCACGCTATCGACCGCAAAGACCAGGTCGGCCAGGTTGATGACGACCAGTGCCAGGAACAGGGGCGTCGCGGCGCGGACCATCTTCCCCGTCTTCTCGTCGGGCACCTTCACGAAGAAGCGTTCGTTGTGCAGCTCCTTCGTCACCCGCATGTGGGTCGAAATCCATCGAACGACGGGATTGCTCGCGACGTCCATCGGCTTGTCGCCGGCAAAGAACATCTTGATTCCGGTCACGATCAGGAACGCCGCAAAAATGTAGAGCACCCAATAGGCTTCGGCGACCAGCGCCGCCCCGCCCGCGATCATCAACCCGCGCAGCACGATCACCGCCATGATTCCCCACAGCAGGGCGCGATACTGATATTTCGGCGGGATCGCGAAATAGCCGAAGATCAGGCTGATCACGAAGACGTTGTCGATCGACAGCGCCTTTTCGATGAAGAAGCCGGTATAATATTTCATGCCCAGATCGGCGCCGCGCGCGACCCAGATCCACGCGCCGAACGCCAACGCGATGGTGATGTAAAAGGCGCTCAGCTTGAGCGATTCCGAAATGCCCATTTCGCGATCCTCCTTGTGGAGGATGCCCAGGTCGAAGGCGGTCAATGCCGCGATGATCGTGATGAATGAAAGCCAGAACCATGCCGGCGTGCCGAGCCAGTCGACGAAGAGAAATTCCATATATTAATTCCCTGTTGAAGCGCGATTGGGACGCGCCGCGCGTGAAGGCATCGTGCGCGGCGCGTCCCGCCCCGTCAGCCGACCCGGCGCGGGGTTCTGGCGAAGCGGTGGATAAGGTCCTTGGTGCGCAGCTTCAGTTTCTTGAGCCGCAAAATCGCGAAAGGATCGGGGACACGATAGCGACGCTCACGATCGAGCACTTCGTCGATTTTCTGGTGGGCCATCATCAGGCGAAACAGGCGTCTGGACATCATCAATTCCTCTTCAAAAGCGTTGCTTTCGATCGGAAGGTCCGGTGCTATGAGGAGGAGAATACAGGCCTCGAATCGCACCGGAATATCCGATGCGGTCCGACATCACGAGTGCCAGCAAGAAGCATGGCGCCCGTCAGAGGGGCCCGGTCCGCAATGTCTAAATGCGAGAAAATCGATCTGGTTTCAAGTTCGAAGAAAGTTTTTGCGGCGTGTGTTCGTGTCCCGTCTGCAACAGCCCCCTTCGTAGCGTCGATTTTTTTCATCGATCGTTAATTTTTTGGTTGCCGTCCGACTCGGCTTTAGACACTATATATGGCGTTCCGACGGGGGTCGCTCTCAATCTGTTGTGGTTGGGGCTGAAGATACCTATCTTCAGCAAGCGGACTCGTGCGCCCTGTGGATATCGGGGACATGAGTCAAAAAGACCCCTCGACGACGGCTTTATGGGCTAGGCTGGGCGCTTCGGTTCCGAGTCGAACATTATAAGAACAAGCGGCAGCATGTGCCGCGCGAGTGACGGGGTGAGGACATGGATTTTTCGACTGGCAGCGACGTTCCAAACGACGATGTGGCGGTTGCCGTCGCCAAGCGCGACAGCAAGACCGTGGACACGCGCGCCTTCAACATCGTCACCGACGAGACGCGCGATGCCCTGCTGACCGAATTCGGCAAGGACACGCTGCGCGATCGCTACCTGCTGCCCGGCGAAAATTACCAGGACCTGTTCGCCCGCGTCGCCTCGGCCTATGCTGACGACCAGGATCATGCCCAGCGCATTTACGATTATATCTCGCGCCTGTGGTTCATGCCCGCCACGCCCGTCCTGTCCAACGGCGGCACCGGCCGCGGCCTGCCAATCAGCTGCTATCTCAATTCGGTCAGCGACAGCCTCGATGGCATCGTCAACACCTGGAACGAGAATGTCTGGCTCGCCTCCAAGGGTGGCGGCATCGGCACTTATTGGGGCAGCGTTCGCGGCATTGGCGAGCCGGTCGGCCTCAACGGCAAGACCAGCGGGATCATTCCGTTCGTCCGCGTCATGGACAGCCTGACCCTGGCCATTTCGCAGGGTTCGCTACGCCGCGGCTCGGCCGCGGTCTATCTCGACGTCGCCCACCCCGAGATCGAGGAATTCCTGGAAATCCGCAAACCGTCGGGCGATTTCAACCGCAAGGCGCTGAACCTGCACCATGGCGTGCTGATCACCGACGAATTCATGGAGGCCGTCCGCGAGGGCGCCGACTTCGACCTGAAATCGCCCAAGGACGGCAGCGTGCGCGGCAGCGTCAATGCCCGCGCCCTGTTCCAGAAACTGGTCGAAACCCGCCTTGCGACCGGGGAGCCGTATATCGTCTTCGCCGACACCGTGAACAACAACATGCCCAAGCATCATCGCGACCTGGGCCTCAAGGTGTCGACGTCCAACCTGTGCTCGGAAATCACGCTTCCGACCGGCACCGACCATCTCGGCGCGGATCGCACCGCGGTCTGCTGCCTGTCGTCGATGAACCTGGAAACCTGGGACGAATGGAACGGCGACAAGCGCTTCGTCGAGGACGTCATGCGCTTCCTCGACAATGTCCTGTCCGATTACATCGCCCGCGCCCCGGACGAGATGGCGCGCGCCAAGTACAGTGCCGAGCGCGAGCGTTCGGTCGGCCTTGGCGTGATGGGTTTCCACTCCTTCCTCCAGGCGCGCGGCCTGCCGTTCGAAGGCGCGATGGCCAAGTCGTGGAACATGAAGATCTTCAAGCACATCCGTGCCCAGGTCGACGAAGCCTCGATGATGCTGGCGCAGGAGCGCGGGCCCTGCCCCGACGCCGCCGATATGGGCGTGATGGAACGTTTCAGCTGCAAGATGGCGATCGCGCCGACCGCGTCGATCTCGATCATTTGCGGCGGAACTTCGGCCTGCATCGAACCGATCCCGGCCAATATCTACACCCACAAGACGCTGTCGGGCAGCTTCTCGATCAAGAACCCGCACCTTGAAAAATTGCTGACCGAAAAGTCGAAGAACAGCGACGCGGTGTGGAATTCGATCCTCGAGCGCGGCGGCTCAGTCCAGCACCTCGACTTTCTCACCACCGAGGAAAAGGATTGCTACAAGACGTCGTTCGAAATCGACCAGCGCTGGCTGCTCGAACTGGCCGGCGACCGCACGCCGTTCATCGACCAGGCCCAGTCGCTGAACCTGTTCATCCCGGCCGACGTCGACAAGTGGGACCTCCTGATGCTTCACTTCCGCGCATGGGAACTGGGCATCAAGTCGCTCTATTACCTCCGCTCGAAATCGGTCCAGCGCGCCGGCTTCGCGGGCGGGGTCGAAGCCGACAACACCGCCGAACCGGCCAAGTACGAACTTCCGACAACGGACTATGACGAATGTTTGGCGTGCCAATAGTCATATGACCCTCGCCAACATCATCATGACCGGAATCGGTATCGTTGCCCTCCTCGGCGGCATGGGGCTCCTCCTGCGCCGCGGCGGCAGCGACGGCGCGATCGTCGCGCGTCGGATCGTCGGGACGATGGTGCTTGCGCTCGGCCTGGTCCTGTCGATCTTCGCGTTCGGCCTGCGCGGGGTGCGGCCATGACGGCGCTGCAACTGGTCGAGCTAGTCATTGCCGCCGCGCTCCTGCTCGGCGGTCTCGCGCTGCTGCGCCGCCCGGCCAGGAATGGTGCGAAGCCCGACAGCCAGGGCGCCGTCATCCTGATCGTCGTCGCCGCGATCATCGCCATCCACGGCCTCGGCCTGATGAATTATCGCCCTTCCCAGTCCGAGCTGGAGGCTCGCCCGTAATGCGCACCTATCACCGTTGGCTCAGCGTCCTGTTCGGCCTCTTCATCCTGTGGATCGGCGCGACCGGCGTGCTCAGCCAGGTCGGCAGCCTGGTCAACAATGGCGGGTTCGAGACCGAGGCGAGCGAAGCCGCCGCCAAAGCGCGGGAGGCCGCCGCGACCCCGGCCAGCTTTGCTTGCCCGGAAACGATGACCTGCCGGCCCAAGCGCGTCCCCAAAGCGGGCGACTGGAACCTCGGCTATCTCCACCACCTCCATTCGGGTGAGGAGTTCGGCCCGGCCGGCGTCATCGTCTCGCTGGTCAGCGGCATCGCCTTGCTCTTCTTCGCCTTCAGCGGCCTGTACATGTATGTCCAGATGTTCCGCCGCCGCGCCCATCGCAACAGCAATCCACGGAGGATTTTCTGGTGAACAACACGCTCCTCATCGTCCTGGCCGTTGCCGGCGTCGCCCTCATCCTGATCGGCGCGACCGCCCGCCGCGGCCCCAGGATCACCACCATCGAAACGCGTCGCGAAGACGACAAGACCGGAGAGTAAGATGTCCCTTCTCGAAGCCCGCAAGCAGTATAAGCCGTTCGAATATCCGTGGGCGTTCGAATATTGGAAGCGCCAGCAGCAGATCCACTGGATGCCGGAGGAAGTGCCGCTGGGCGAGGATTGCCGCGACTGGGCACAGAAGCTGACCGATCACGAGCGCAATTTGCTCACCCAAATCTTCCGCTTCTTCACCCAGGCCGATGTCGAGGTGCAGGATTGCTACCACGAAAAATACGGCCGCATCTTCAAGCCGACCGAGATCAAGATGATGCTCGCCGCTTTCTCCAACATGGAAACGGTGCACATCGCCGCTTACTCGCACCTGCTCGACACGATCGGCATGCCCGAGAGCGAATATGGCATGTTCCTTCAATATAAGGAGATGAAGGACAAGCACGACTACCTCTCCACCTTCGGCGTCGACACCGATGAGGATATCGCCAAGACGCTCGCCATGTTCGGCGGCTTTACAGAGGGGCTGCAATTGTTTGCGTCGTTCGCGATGCTGATGAACTTCCCGCGCTTCAATAAGATGAAGGGTATGGGCCAGATCGTCAGCTGGTCGGTCCGCGACGAAAGCCTGCATTGCGAAGGCATCATCCGCCTGTTCCACGCCTTCGTGAAGGAACGCGATTGCCTGACCAAGAACGTCAAGGAAGAGATTATCGACACCTGCCAGAAGACGGTCAGGCTCGAAGACGCCTTCATCGACCTCGCCTTCGAAATGGGCCCGGTCGAGGGAATGACTCCCAAGGCGATCAAGAAGTACATCCGCTACATCGCCGACTGGCGGCTGGGCCAATTGGGCTTCCAGCCGATCTACATGGTCGAGGAACATCCCCTCCCCTGGCTCGCCCCGATGCTCAACGGCGTCGAACACGCCAACTTCTTCGAAACCCGCGCGACCGAATATTCAAAGGCCGCGACGAAAGGCAATTGGAACGAAGTTTGGGACTCATTTGACCGACGGCAGAAGGCTCGCGGTGCGGCGAATGATGCGCCTGCTGATGAGAGCGGCGGTGAGGTGGATATGTTTGGGGAGACTAGTGGCGTGGCGGCGGAGTGAGGGGGTGATTGGCTAAACCCGTCGTCTAGTTGGGCGCTGGTGCGTCAATCAATGCGGGGTTGCCAGACGCATTCCGATTGACGGAGGTCGTTTACGATCGACTCAAAGCGATTCCTGGCGCCGCGTGCCCAACGACAAATTGCTGATGTGGTTGCTTGCCCGGGTCGATCCCATGCGCTTCGCCATGTCGTGGGAACAGCGCGCCGACATCGGCGATCCACAAGCCGCGTCGGCCGCGCACGCCGACCGAATCGACGCGATCGAGAATGTCGAGCCGTTCGATTTCGCCCCGTTACCGTGAATATTCGGTAAGATTCGTGAACATTTGCCCCCCTTTGCTCGGCGAAAGTCAGCAGACGCGGAATGAATCCGTGACGTCGATCAGGTTCGCTCCTCGACCTGTAGTCCGGTCTTCACAGACTCGTCGCGCTGGTTCCCGTTTTCCTTCGCAATCGCTCTCCTGCGCTCGGCGGCTCAGATGTGCGCGGTATAGTTTGCCGGGGTGAAACCGGCGTAGCTGCTGAACGCCAGCACGATGACGAAGATCGCCAATGCAAAGCTGATCATGCCGACGATCACCACCCGGGTTTCGCGGCCCTCGACATCGACGTCCTTCACGACTTTCAGCACCGGCGGCGGATCACGGCGGATGCGCGACACGCGCGCGCCCTTCGCCATGTCGACAGACTGTTTCGCGGTCGGAAGCGGACTGGCCATGTCGCCACCTTAACGTCCGGACGTTATCAATCGGTTAGCGCGCACAATGCCTTGCGCCGCGCTGCGATCGGAGCATCATGGTCGCGAACCTCGCGCCCCGAAAGGACCGTCATGACCGCCGCCCTCCGCTTCTTCCCGATTTTGCTCGCGCTTGCCGCCCCGACCGACGCCGCGCCGGACGATTTCCACGCCGGGACGGCCATTCCCGCATTCGGCAAGGTTGCCACCATCGCCTCCGACATGCCGCTGCCCGCCGACGCGGTGTGGAAACATAGCTTCGACGTCTCGAATGCGGAGCGCGGCAAGCTCAATCGCGGCCTCGAAAGTGCCGCGCGGTACGTCAACATGATGGTCGAAGCCGGCGTCCCGATAGACCGGCTGAAGGTCGCGGTCGTGCTTCACGGGCCCGTCGTCCTCGATGCCTCCAGCACTGCCCGCTACACCGCCCAATATGGCAAGACCGACAATCCCAACGCCGGGCTGGTCGCCGCGCTGCTCGCCGCCGGCGTCGACATCTGGGTTTGCGGGCAAAGCGCCGCGGCGCAGGATGTCGCCAAAGCCGATCTCCTCCCCGGCGTCAAAATGGCCGTGTCGGCGATGACCGCCCACGCCGAACTCCAGCGTCAGGGCTATTCGCTCAACCCGTTCTGACCGCCACGAAAAAGGCCGGACGTCACCGCCCGGCCTCTCTCGTCCTGGTGGGCAATGCCCTTATTTTTCTTCCTCGAACGTCACCGCAACATCGCCGTTGGCGCTCAACCGAACCTTGGCGCCCTCGACCCCGGCGACCAGTCCGCCAGAAATGAAATGGTGATGATCCTGGTGGCCCGGCGTCCCGCTGTCCTTGGTCAGCTTGATCCGCCCGTCCTCGACGTTATCGACCGTCCCGACATGGACTCCGTCCGCGCCGATGACTTCCATATGTTCCTTGATATTCGACAGATCGCTCATTGTTCGCTCCTCTTCTTGCGTCGCGTTCATGCCCTCAACGCGCGAAACACCGTTCGGATGCTCAACCGCACCAACTCAATTTCTTGCCGCGATAGCGATGCGCCACACCGCGCCCGACCAGGAACGCTTCCACCTCATCCTCGCCGCGCGTCAAAATGCGCAAGTCGCGACCATATTGGTCGCGCGCATCGCCCGCTTTGACGGTCATCAAGAACGGCCCGCGATTCAGCCATGACAGCAACGTCTCCCGCGCCAGTTCGGCCTTCTTCCGCTCCGCATCGCAGCGCGCTTTCTCTCCGCTCTCCGGCGCGTCGATCCCGCGGATGCGGATTTTGCGCTGGCCAAGCCGGAAGCTGTCGCCGTCGCTGACGCAAGCGAACGACGAACCGACCCCGCAGATGGTGAACATCTCATCGACCCGTTCCGGCGCACCGGGCGCGGGACGATTCCACCATTCCAGCGCCACGGCCGCGCCGATCATCACTAGAAGCACCAGTACGGCGCGAATTCGCCGCATGATCCCGCTCAATCCTT
Organism: uncultured Alphaproteobacteria bacterium; assembly: GCA_963843855.1. GTDB lineage: Bacteria > Pseudomonadota > Alphaproteobacteria > Sphingomonadales > Sphingomonadaceae > Sphingomicrobium. The sequence goes on along the minus strand of CAWJMA010000005.1, from coordinate 78,500 downwards.
CGTGATCGGAAAATCGTCGATCGGCTTCAGAAAGCGATACTCATCATCAATCGGTTCGTGCCCCAGGGTCGGCCAGTCGATCGGCTCGTAAGGAACCGCGGTGTCGGGAAGGCGATCGAGCAGGTCGCGGATCAGGGTCAACCGGCCGCGCTTCTGGTCGTTGAAGTCGACCAGCGTCCACGGCGCCCATTTGCTGTGGGTCGCCTTGAACATCGCCTCCCGCGCCTCGGTGTATTCGGCGAATTTTTCGCGGGCCACCTGGTCGATCGGCGAAAGTTTCCATCGCTTGAGCGGATCGTCGAGCCGTTCGGCAAAGCGCTCTTCCTGCTTGGCCTGGTCGCAGCCCAGCCAATATTTGAACAGCAAAATCCCGTCATCGACCAATTGCTTCTCGAAGTCGGGCGTCGCCGAAAGAAAGCGCGCGACTTGCTCGGGCGTCGCGAAACCCATCACCTTTTCGACCCCGGCACGATTATACCAGCTGCGATCAAACAGGGTGATCTGGCCTTTGCCCGGAAGATGGGGAACGTAGCGCTGAAAATACCATTGGCCGGTTTCCGTTTCGGTCGGCTTAGCCAATGCCACGACCTTGCACTGGCGCGGATTGAGCTTTTCGCGGATCGCGTCGATCGCGCCGCCCTTGCCCGCCGTGTCGCGCCCCTCGAACAGGATGCAGACCCGCTGCCCGGTTGCCGCCACCCATCGCGCCATGCCCACCAGTTCGGCCTGCATCGGTTCGATCAGTTTCTCATATTTTTTGCGTTTGAGCTTGGCCATCGATGACTCCTCGGTTGCAACCGGCGTAGCGCCGATCATGGTCGCGGGGAACCTCACCCCGTGAAGTGGGGTTGGAAAAGAAAGGAGCAGCTTCCATCAGCGACAACGAACGCAACACGCTGGCCGAAGACCGGACCGAATTGGCCGAAGATCGCACGTTGATGGCGGTCGAGCGGACCATGGCGAGCTGGATGTCGGCATCGTTCGGCGCAATCGGCGTGGGGCTTGGCTTTCGCGCCTTGTTCGGGCAGGTCGAGCCGTCCTGGCTGCCCCGACTGATTGCCACCGCCTTCATGCTGTTGGCGATCATGATCGTCCTTTCGGCCGAGCGGCGGGCATGCCGTGCGATCGGGCGCCTGTCCGCCCACAGTATCAAGCCGCCGAGCAGCCCTGGGCTCCGCGTTTCAGCCTATGGAATTGCGATTGGCAGCGGGCTGCTGATCATCGCCATCTGGTTGTTTTTCGAATGATAATCGCGGACGGAAGAATATTTCGGGTGCGGTGAGTTAAAATGCGTTGATGTGCGTTAAGCATCCATGATCAATCAGGCCATCACCGGCGCCTGGTATATCCAGGCCCGACGCGAGCTGGACCTCCTCTTCCCGAGCGGTCGTCGATATCGTTATGCCAACGTCCCGGTCGACGTTGCCGAACGCTTTGCCGATGCGGAGTCGAAAGGGCAGTTCTTCAATCGCCACATCCGCAACCTGTTTCCCTGTCGCGAATTGGGGGAAGAGCTGGAGCAGGTGGCCTAGCCTGCGCTACAGCAATCGCATGGCCCGCAATCTCGCTTTTCTCGACCACTATCGCCCTGCCCCGATCCGACTGCTTGCGGAGGCGGGACGCGACGTCGTCGCGGCCAGCTTGGCCATTCGCCTGACGCCGTTAGATCGATTGGCGAAGCGGCTTGATCGGGCACCATCGTCACCGCGTGGGCAAGCGCGGAACAAGCCTATTGGATTCGCCGGGCGGCTTATGCCTAGGGACGCCGACTTCCGTGGCGTGCACAATGTTTTGAACAGGGGGTTGCCGCCGCGCGTATGCTGAAGCGGCGCGGACTGGCCTATGAGCTTCATTATGGCGGAGCGAACGAGCCGGTCGGACTCTCGGCCCATGTTTGGGTGACGTCGGCGGGACTTCCTATGGTCGGGCACGAAAATGCCGCTCATTTTGCGAAACTCTCGACCTTTCGCGGGTAATCGCCGCAATCGATATTTTCACCCCTCGTTCACCTCATTTCGGCTATGAAAGCACACGAAGGAGCAGTCGAATGACTCGCAAGTTGGTGTTGATTGGAGTGGGGACGCTGTTGGCTGCTGGGCTGGCGGGCGCTGCATATGCGCAGCAGGCCGCCAATAACCAGGCCGCAACGCCGCAAGGCTTCAACTATGAAATCCGGGGCAACGAGAGGGTCGAAAAGCCCGATAGCCGCACCGTCGCCGCAGATGGCACCGTTCGCGAAGAATTTCGCAGCGGTAAATGCGTTACGATCAAGGAAAAGCGTCCGGACGGTGCAATCAAGACCACGCGTAAATGTGACTGACGCTTAGCCGGCGGCCTTGGTCGCCGGCGTTTCGTGGGTCATCTCGTCTTTGGTGATCGTGCAGGTCGGCAGGCTCACTTTGGCCACATCCTCACAAAGACGAACCTGGACAGTATCGTTTGCACCGATGAACAGTGCCCATTCGCGGTCACGGTTCCGTTCGTCCTGACAAGTGGCCGTCCAATAATCCATGTCCTTATAGCGACCGACGTAGCCGGACTTAGTGATTCGCACGCAACCGGGGCCAAAATCGCGAATTGCGCGTTTGAGAGCGATCGCGCGATTTAGCTGGTTGAGCGTGAAGAGTTGCTTTTGCGCCTCCGAGCGGACCATGATTTCCTTGGCAGGCTGCTGTGCAGGCTCGGTCGACTTGCCGCAGCTTGCAATCAGACTTGCCGCAACGAGCAATGGGGCCAGGTTCCTCATCGTCTTCTCCTCTTCAAAATTCCAACACTCGAAACGCGGGTCAGCTTCATCCGACCTCGACAATCTCGACCTCGGCAGCGGCTGCCTTGGCGATCGAAATCGCGTCCTCCACGGTCGCACCTCTTGCCAACGCAACGCCCATTCGGCGACCGCAATGCATGACGGGTTTGGCAAACAACCTGATCTCGACCGGCGCTCCGCTTTGTCCAAGACCAAGCGCCCGGTCGATGCCATCAAACGCGAATGAATTACTTTCACGGTCGCCGAGAATGACGGCAGACGCTGCCGGTCCGGACAGTTCGATCGCCGGGATCGCGAGGCTGAGGATGGCGCGGACATGAAGTTCAAATTCGTTGGGCCACTGGCCAATTAGCGTGACCATCCCGGTGTCATGCGGTCGCGGGCTCAATTCGGAAAAGATTGCACGGTCCCCGGCAACGAAAAACTCGACTCCGAACAGTCCGAACCCGCCAAGCGCTTTGACAATCTTGGCGGCCTGCTCCTGCGCCGAGGCGAGCACCGCAGGGCTCATCGGAGCAGGCTGCCAGCTTTCTCTATAATCGCCCGATTCCTGACGGTGGCCGATTGGCGCACAAAAAAGAATTCCATACTTCGTCGCGACCGTCAGCAAGGTGATTTCATAGTCGAAGTCGATAAACTCTTCGACAATGACGCGCGACCGGTCGCCCCGCATGTTGGCAACCGCATAGTCGAAGGCATCGCCCAGTTCATCGGCGGTCCGCACCACACTCTGGCCCTTGCCGCTCGACGACATCACCGGTTTGACGACCGCAGGCAGACCGATCGTTCTTGCCGCCGCAACCGCATCGTGACGGGTCTCGGCGAACAGGTATCGCGAGGTCGTCAGGCCAAGGTCGCTGGCAGCAAAATCGCGGATTCCATCGCGATTCATGGTCAGCTGGACGGCCTTTGCCGACGGGACGATATGCCATCCCTCGTCCTCCAGCGCAGCCAGGGTCATGGTATCGATTGCCTCGATCTCCGGCACGATATGGTCAGGCCGGTGCTTCTCGATTGCAGCCCTCAGCGCGTCGCCGTCAAGCATCGAAAAGACCTCACGCGCGTCGGCGACCTGCATCGCCGGCGCATCATCATAACGGTCGCAGGCGATGACCCGGCAGCCCAGCCGTTTGGCGGCAATCGCGACTTCGCGGCCAAGTTCGCCCGAGCCGAGCAGCATGAGGGTAGCGAGATACATTTTGCCCGCTTACACAAGCGAGGAAGGAGATGTCGATGCACCGCTTGATACCGTTCGCCGCTTTCGCCCTGGTCGGCGCCGCCCAACCGCCCAAGGAAGCGCCGAAGTTGGAAACGCCCGGAGACGTGCTCGCTGCATCGAGCAAGTCCGAATGGGCAGCAATCCCCGCGGATCGACTTTTGGTGATCGACCTTGCCTCGGGCGCTCGCGTCATCGTCCAGCTCGCACCCCGGTTCGCACCGGTTCACGTCGCCAATATCCAGGCGCTCGCCCGCGCCAATTATTGGGATGGAGCGAAAATCTATCGCGTCCAGGATAATTACGTCGTGCAATGGGGAAATAACGAAAGCGAGAAGGCACTTCCGCAAGGGGTCGTCAAAGTGCCGCCGGCCGAATATCATCGTTCTCTCAAGGGTTTGAAGATCGTCCCCTTGGGATCACCCGATTCCTATGCGCCGGCCGTCGGCTTTGTTGATGGCTGGCCGGTCGCCTATGATCCGAAAAATGGAATCGCCAACCTAACCCACTGCTATGGCAGCGTCGGGGTCGGTCGCGATCTGTCACCCGATACGGGTATGGGCGGCGAGCTTTATGCTGCCATTGGCCACTCACCCCGCCATCTGGACCGCAACATTGCGGTGATCGGGCGTGTGATCAGCGGAATCGAGGCAATGTCGAGCCTGCCGCGCGGCACCGAGGCGCTCGGGTTCTACAAGGATCGGGCGCAGGATGTTCCTATCGCGAAGGTCCAGCTTGCCTCGTCGATTAAGGGTGAGGAGCGGCCGTCATTCGAATATCTGCGCGAAACCAGTCGCTCGTTTGCGCGCTGGCTGAGGGTCAAAAAGAACCGGCGAGACGCATTTTACATACGTCCCGCCGGTGGGGTGGATCTGTGTAACGCGCCAGTGCCGGTTCGACCGGCAGGGTGACGCTTATGCCGCCCAAGCGGCGCTGATCGAACGATCGCGGTTACGGTGATGAATGACCGCAGGAGCGGAATGCGAATGCATGCTGGCTTCGGCAAGCGGCAGCGCGGTCGCGCAAAATGCGCATTCCGCCGACAGACGACCGATGATCCAGTGCGTCCGTCCGCATCCGGGGCAATTATTGACTTGTTGTTCGCGATAGACCGCATGATAACCGCGCCCTGCCGGGTCATGCCGCATGTGCAGATCGCTGAGCGTTTGGAAACGTGCCATGTTCAGTCCCTTTCGGCGAATTTGAACGGCTCAACGTCGCAGAAGTTTCATCGCGGCCGCAATCTAAGTGCGCCGACGTTGCCAAAATGAGACGATTTCGAGCTTGACCTTGCCTGTCGCTAACTGGCGATGGCGGCGACTTCCGCCGGTTCGGCGAATTCCGCACCAAGCCGATTTCCAGCCGTCCAGCGAATGATCGCGGCGGCCCGATCGCGACCTGGCAACAGCAGCCAGATCCGCGCGCCGACGTCGAATGTTGCAAGTGACTCCGCCATGAACCCGGTATCGGAGAGATTTAGGAGGCGTGCTTCGGCTCCCTCAGTACCGAGTTCCCGCACCCGGGCATCGATTTCTACATCGACACGCGGCGCGCGGCGACGATCGGTAAGTTTATCTGCCTTGATCAGATTCGCCTTGATCATCGTACGCTCAACCTTCCCTCGATTCTTTGTCCAACGGCCGGCTGAAGGCGATTCCTGCCCGCCCATCGCGGATCCAGCGCACCTGCCCTGCCACAGGGCCATGGTCAAGCAACTGAATCGTCACGGGATCTCCCTCATAAGCATGCCCGTCAAAAGTAATCATCGCACCCGATTGCGAGAGGTCGAGGATGGCAATGGCGTGATCGCGTCCTCGAAGCGAAAGCATGGCCGTCTGCGACGGGTCGGAGGCACGGCGGCCCTCGCGCCGAGGATCGATCAACGAGCGCAGTCGGTCGGTGAGTTGACCCAGCCAGTCTTGTCCCTTCGTCCCATCCATCGGCGGCGCCCCTAACCTACTGCCGGATCTGCCAATAGTCTGAAACCGTTAAGGGTCGATTGGCAATCGATTTTCGGTTCTTTTGCAGTTTCTCGCTATGGTGGGATTTATTCATCCTGTGTACCATGCTGCGGAGCTATGATGCCCCTGACCGAACCGAAGCGGAGAGGAAATTTCGTGACCATCGACTGGAAGATTTTGGCTCTCGCGAGCGTGGCTTCTGCTATGCCCGCTACCGCACAGGTCGCACCTTCGCCCGATCCAATGGCACCGCTCCCCCAGACACAGTCTCCGCAGGAACCGTCAGAGTCCCAGCCCGAACCTGCCACCCTTCCGCCGCCATCCTGGTCGCCCGGTGCGGTTCAGGTGTTGCTTGATGCCATCGCCAATGTTGGCGCCGAAGGTCTTGACGCGCGCGACTATGACTTGGCTGGTTTGCAAGCGGTAATGCGCGGCGGCAATCCGGGGTCGATTTCCGCCGCTGCGACCGAGCGTTTCTTACGCCTGGCGAGCGATCTGGCGATGGGGCACGTCCGCGGCAAGGACCGCAACGAGTGGTTCATCAACGACGACAAGTTCGATGAGGCCGCCCAGATGGACCTGTTGCGCCGCGCGCTCGCGACCAACAATTTGCATGGCGCGCTGAACGACTTGCTGCCGACTCATCCACAGTATCTTTCCCTTCGCGCTGCGCTGGCTCAGGCCGACCCCGCGAACGTAAAGCTGGTCAACCGGATCCGGCTCAACATGGATCGGTGGCGTTGGCTACCGCGCGACCTGGGCCAAAAATATATCATCGTGAACGTGCCCAGCTTTCATGCCACGTTGGTCGAGGACGGCCAGACCCGCTGGAAGCGCAAGGCGATTGCTGGGGCGGTCAGGACCAAGACGCCGCAAATCAGCGCGACTGCTTACGGCGTCGTCCTCAATCCCTGGTGGGAAGTGCCAAGCTCGATCAGCCGCGAGGTTGCCGGCAAGTCGGGCTATGTTGCGGTCAAGGGCGCAGACGGAAGAGTGCAGCGCTGGCGGCAACCACCGGGACCATCGAACGCGTTGGGCCAGGTCAAGTTCGTCATGCCGAATGACGAAGCCATCTTCCTGCACGACACCAACGCACGCAGTCGCTTCAACAGCGAAGTGCGCGCCCTGAGTCACGGCTGTGTCCGGACCCAGAATATCCTGCAATTATCGAAATTATTGCTTGCCGACGACAATGGTGAATGGACAGAGGAAAAGGTCGACGCGACGCTCAAGAGCGGCAAATCGGTGACGGCTCGGTTCGTCAAACCGCTGCCGGTCTATATCGTCTATTTCAGTGCAGCGGCGCTGAATGACGGAACGATCGTCAATTACGCCGATCTCTACGGCCGCGATGACAAAGTGATTGCGGCGCTCCTCGATCGCTCGAAAAAGGCGCCGGCGCTTCAGACTGCGGCGCGTTGATCGCCGTTCAATGAAAAAGCCGGCCTTTCGGGGCCGGCTTTTTGGTGTCCGTCGCAGAAGACGCGGTCAGGCCAGCTTGTCGGCGTAGATCATGCGGCCGCCGTAGAGGCGCTGCATCACCTTCCAGTGATTCGTCTTGCTGAACGCGAAGCAGCCCTGCGACCGCCCAAGCTTGCCATGCTGTGCGACGACATCGTCCTCGGCATACCAGGCGTTGTGCATGACGATCGCGCGCGAATTGGCGTTGTTGTTGCTCCAGTCGAGGCCATCGACCTTCATCGAAAGCCCGTATTTGCCGTGATAAGTATCGCCGGTCGAATAGGCGCCGTTCGATGTCGCCTCCGATCCTGGTCGGTTTGAGAATTGCTCGAGGAAACCGGTATGGCCCAAGTCGGAACCCTTGCCGTGAGCGACGCGGTACGAATTGACCCGGCCGCCGATCAGGTCGACAACATGAAACCGCGGCTCTGCCGAGGCGAGCGAGAAATCGACGATTCCGATCGTGTCACGATAACGAACGCGACCGCGATGCAGGTCGAGCGCCGCCTTTGCGCGCTGAAACAATGCCGGATCGACCCCCATCGGCGCGCTGGGCACGGCCGGAACTGGGGGCGCGCCCGGAAAAGGACGCAACGGATCGCCGCTAGGAGTTCAGCGGAAGGCCCACCGAACTGGCCGCGGAAGAAAACAGCAATCCCCCCGCGCCAGCAGCGCCAAGCCGCAAGATTTCCCGACGATTTAACGACATCCATACCCTCCCCGAGTGAAAAGGGACATTATCAGAGCAAATGTTAACTGCCGATAACGATAATCGCCCGGTTCCCACGCTCGTCCCGCCCATGGCTCGATTCGTCGCTACCGATTCCGTTTCCTGCAAAAAATCCGCATCTTGAAAGGTGTTGCACTCGCTGGTAGGGGCCGCGCGACGCCGCGGATCCGTCCGCGACGAACGAATTGACATGCTCGACCGAATGGAGCGCCGTTTGCGGCCTCTCATTTGTTGGCCGCTGATGGCCTGGTCCAGCGATTGCCCGGCTTGCCGGACGGAACAGAAGAATGGAGTTGGTGAACTTTTATGCAGATCATCGTTCGCGACAATAATGTCGACCAGGCGCTGCGGGCGCTCAAGAAGAAGCTGCAGCGCGAGGGCGTCTATCGTGAGATGAAGCTGCGTCGTCATTACGAGAAGCCGTCGGAAAAGCGCGCTCGTGAGCGTGCCGCCGCCATTCGCCGCGCACGCAAGCTCGAGCGCAAGCGGGTTGAACGCGAAGGCGCGCGCTAAACTTCAGCGCTCGCCGTTACGACGTCTTCCTCTCGCCGCAAGGGCTTCTGACATGTCGGCCACTCAGGTTCCGCTTCATCCGCTCAAGCGCGGCACGCTCGCCAAATTCTGGCTGGGCATCGTCCTGATTGTCGCTGCGGCGTTGCTGCTGGCGTGGACGGGTGCGGGTGCAATGCGGGGCGCGATCACGGCTAACGGCGTTCGGATCGTGACCCTTGCCGAAGGTGCCGGCGAACCGATCAAGGCTGTCGACGGCGCGATCATCGAATATGAAGGTCGGCTCGCGGACGGAACGGTGTTCGATTCGACCGCGGGACGCGGGCCTGCGGGAATGATCCCCGGCCAGGTCATCCCCGGTTTCGGGGAAGCACTTCAGCAAATGCGCGAAGGGGGCCGCTACAAGATCACGATCCCTGCCGCGCTTGGCTATGGCTCCACCGGAACGCCGGACGGGACGATCCCGCCGAACAGCGATCTGGAATTCGATATCGAGGTCAAGAAGGTCGTGCGCGACGCCGCTTTGATGGCGCCGCAGGCGGCTTCTCCGTCGCAGGAAGCACAGCCCCAGAGCCAACCTCAGCCGTAACAGGCGTTTCCGCTGCAGGAATACGGGTGCGTGCCAATTCCTGGAGCGTCACCTTGATTGTCGCGATGATCGGGTCGGCCAGGAACAGACCCAGAATTCCGAACAGGGCTCCGAAAATCAACTGTGCCGCAAGCACCAATGCCGGTGCCAGATCGACCGTTTTGCGCGCCACATAGGGCATGATCAGGTAACCATCGACGTTCTGGACGATGAAATAGATAGCGATCGCCCACAGGCCCGTCTCGGTTCCGGCCGAGAAACCGACAGCGACCATCAGCATTCCTGAAATCAGCGCACCGATATTCGGGATAAAGGCCAGTAACCCGGTCAACAGGCCGAGGAGCGCCGCCATCGGCACACCCGCCAGCGACAACAAGACCCACGTTCCGACACCCTCCACCACCATACCGAGAATCCGGCCTGCCATCAGTCGGCGGAGTGTGTATCCGACCTGATTGGTAATATCGTAAAATCGGGCACGATGACGCAACGGAAGCATCCAGGCGACGCCGCGATCGTATAATTTCGGCTCAATGGCGACGAAAATGCCGATGATCAGGATCATGAAGGCGGACGTGATTGCCCCTGCCGCCGTCCCCAGCGCACTGGTCAATCGTCCGACACCGCCCATCAACTGGCTCGCCAGGTCCATCGACTGTCCGGTCTTGATGAGGCCGAAATCGGCGGCCAGATTCATCACCCGATCGAATTGCGCGGACACGACGGCGCGCAGGCTTTCGGCCTGCGCCGCAAGCGTCGTGCCGGCATAATAGAAAACCCAACCGACAAAGGCGACGCCGGCAAGGGTCACGATCGCGAGGCGCCAGCCGCGGCCGATCGGGAGCACCCGGCCGAGCAGTCTAACGCCGCCGTCGAGAATCACCGCGAAAACCAGTCCGCCGACGATCAGCATGATCGGCTGGGCAAGGACGATGACGCCGACGATGGCCAGCGCCATGCCGAGCCAGATCGCGGCCTTCTGCACTTCGGTCACCAGGGCCGGATCCCGGAATTCCGCAGGGCCAGGCTGCTCGGTCGGCATGACCTCGGCTACGCGGCCACGCACTGCCATTACTGGCGGCCCTTGGCGGGCTGGCTGCGAAGTGAATCGCCGGCGCGACCGGATCGGAACGACGAGAACCAGGTCAGCGGGTTGAGGCCAGTCGTCCCGTCGAGCGAGAACGTGATGAACTCAGCGCGGCCGCCGATATTTTCGAAGGGGACCGGCCCGCCAAGTCCCGACTTTTCAAGGCTGAAGCGGCTGTCGGCACTGCGGTCGCGGTTGTCGCCCATCAGAAAGACGTGGTCGGGTTCTATGATCAACGGCCCGAAATCGTCGCCTTCGCTATAGCCCATGTCGATCGTGTCGTAGCTGACCCCGTTGGGCAGCGTCTCGCGGACGATCGGAAGGCGGCACACCGATTTGCCATCGGCGCCAACTTCATAGCTGCCGGCAAATTGCTGCGGTTCGCATGGCGCGTTGGCATCGACCGGGATGATGGCGGCCGGTCGCGGTTCGGACGTCACCGGCTGGCCATTCAGGATCAGGCGCCCACCGCGCAATTCAACGGTATCGCCCGGCAGGCCGATGACGCGCTTGATATAATCTTCGTTCGACCCCGGGGGGGTAACGATGACGATGTCGCCGCGCTCGGGCAGCCTGGACCACACCCGGCCTTTCCGGAACGGCAAGGTAATGCCCCATGGCTCCGGCTCGCCGCGCAGGATCGTCGTACGCAAGATCGCAGCGGGATTGGGAATGGTCGGCGAGACATAAGACCAGCCATAGGGATATTTCGTCACCACGAGGCGATCACCCTTCAGCATCACGGGCATCATCGATTCCGACGGAATATAAAATGGCTTCGCGATAAAGCTGTGAAAAGCCAGCACGGCGACCAGCACCCAGAGCAGGCCCTTCACCTCGCGCCATACCGCCTGCCCGCGAGTCTCCTTTGCCGGCACGGTTTCGGCTTCGGCAGTCACCGGTTCGGGCGCAGTGCCGACCGTCTGGTTGGTATCGCTCACGTTGCTTTCGTCTCCAACTTGCGGGCTTCAAGAATGACGAAAGCCTGCGCCCAGGGGTGATCGTCGGTCATGGTCAAATGGACGTGCATCGCGTGGCCCGCTGGCGTCAAGGCGTCAAGCCGCGCCTGCGCACCGCCGGTCAGACGAAGAGTCGGCGCACCCGATGGCGCATTGACCACGCCAATGTCCTTCATGAAAACGCCCCGCTTGAAGCCGGTACCGACCGCCTTTGAAAAGGCTTCCTTGGCGGCGAAGCGTTTGGCCAATGTTCCTGCCTTGGTAAACGGCCGACTGGCCGCCTTGGCCTGTTCGACCTCGGTAAACACGCGACGCTCGAACTTGTCGCCGAACCGGGCGAGCGATGCCTCGATGCGCTCGATGTTGCACAGGTCGCTGCCAAGCCCGACGATCAACGTGTCGAATTCCATCAGCTTGCGCATTTGCCGAACGCTGTCGGCGAGGCCGACGAAAATCGCCTCGCCGACCAGGAAATGGCCGATATTGAGTTCGCGGAGCTGGGGGATAGCCGCGACCGGCACGACATTGTGGAAGGTTATTCCGTGCCCTGCATGCGCCTCGACCCCCTCTTTTGCGGCAAGCGCTGCGGCATCGGCGATCCGGCGCAACTCTGCGACCTGCGCGTCGCCTTCGAGGTCGCAATAGCGCCCCGTGTGAAGCTCGACCACCGGCGCACCCAGCTTGAGCGCGGCCTCAATCTGTCGCGCTTCAGGCTCGATGAACAGGCTGACCCGGATACCCGCGGCCGCCAATTCATCGCAGAAGGGCGCCAGTCGATCCATGTTTCCGGCAGCGTCCAGTCCTCCCTCGGTCGTGCGCTCCTCACGCTTCTCCGGAACGATACAGGCGGCATGGGGCCGGTGGCGAAGGGCAATTCCCAACATTTCGTGGGTCATCGCCATTTCCAGGTTGAGCGGGACCGTCAGTTCGTCGGCCAACCGGGCAATATCGCCATCGGTAATGTGACGCCGGTCTTCACGAAGATGGGCAGTAATCCCGTCTGCGCCGGCCGCAACCGCGAGCAGTGCCGCGCGGATGGGATCGGGATAACCCGATCCGCGCGCGTTCCGCACAGTCGCGACATGGTCGATGTTGACGCCAAGACGAAGGGGCAGGCTCAAGCCGCGCGGCTTCCGGGCTTGATCGCTGGAATAGCAGCCAGTTCGGGGGGCAGGTCGTTGGGATCGTAGGTCGGCACGTCAATCCGGATCAATGGGAAGAACGGGACGCCAAGGTCCCCCTTGCCCGAAGAGCGGTCGACCAGCGCGGCCTCCGCGACCACTGTTCCGCCCGCCGCGGCTACCGCTGCGATGGCTTCACGGCTCGACAGGCCGGTCGTCACGACATCTTCGACCATCAACACCCGCTCGCCGCCGGTCAGCCCGAAACCGCGCCGAAAATGGAAAATACCGTCGGGTCGCTCCAGGAACATTGCCGGTCGGCCAAGCGCACGGCCCATTTCATGGCCGATGATCACCCCGCCCATCGCTGGCGAGACCACCAGATCAATAGAATCGCGGATTTCGGCAGATAGGGTTGCAGCCAGCGCTTCGGCCAACCGCTGCGCTCGCTCGCCGTCCATCAGCACGCGCGCGCACTGAAGATAGCGCGGACTGCGAAGCCCCGACGACAGGATGAAATGCCCTTCCAACAGCGCTTCGGCGCTACGGAATTCGGCAAGAATCTGGTCGTCGGTCATGCGTGTCCCTTCAAGCGTCTCAGTCCGTCAATTAGGGGCGCGCAACAAATGCTTCAACCGCCCTTGAGGGGCGGCGGCACCCCGCCTATAAGGCCGCCGATTTCCGTCCTCCATCGATTAAGGAGGCGGACGCTTCAGCAACCCAGATTTCCCGGGGTGAGAATGAAATATCTTGGTTGGGCGATGGCCCTTGCAGCCGCGGCGATGACTCCAGCAGCGGCGGCTGCTCCACAAGTTGCAGCGCCGTCGGCGACGACTATCGATGCAGCGGACCCAGTGGCGAACACGGTTGCGACTCCTGCAGTCGCGGCGGCGCCGGCCCTGGCGCCCACGCCCGGCATCGGCGTGCCTGACGGACGCATGGGACTTCAGGAACAGGTCACCGAACTTGGCCAGCGTGCGGCAAATTTCCATGACGGCATCCTGCTTTGGATGTGCGCCTTGATCAGCCTGTTCGTGCTGGTGTTGCTTGCCTACACAATGTTCCGCTTTCGGCGCAGCGCCAACCCGACGCCATCGCGCAACAGCCACAACACGTTGCTCGAAGTTGTCTGGACGATCGTTCCCGTGCTGATTCTGGTCGCCATCGCCGTGCCGTCGATTACGCTTATCTCGAAGCAATATTCGCCGCCGCCTGCCGACCTGACGATCAAGGTGATCGGCCACCAATGGTATTGGTCCTACGAATATCCCGACAATGGCGGGTTCGAGATTGTGTCAAACATGCTCAAGGAAGAAAACGACCCCAACCGTGCGCCCGACGCACGCGGTCGTACCGATGCCGACGGCCCGCCGCTCCTCGCGGTTGACGAGCGGCTGGTGATTCCCGCCGGCAAGGTCGTCAAGTTCATCGTGACTTCGGAAGATGTCATCCACAGCTTCGCGGTCCCTGCTTTCTGGACGAAGATGGATGCCAACCCGGGCCGCCTCAACGAGACCTGGGTCAAGGTGGATCGTCCCGGCGTTTATTTCGGCCAGTGCAGCGAACTTTGCGGCGCCCGTCACGGCTATATGCCGATCGCGGTCGAAGTGCTGCCCGAAGCGCAGTTCAACGCCTGGCTGGTGTCCAAGGGCGGTCAGCCGCGCGGTGCGGCCCCGGCCGCTGCCGCCGCTCCTGCCGACAGCACGGCCGCTTCGCCGGTCACGACGGCCGCACCGGCCAATGACAACAGTGTCGCGGCTTCCCCCGCGGCTGCAACGAATTAAGCGGAAACGAGAGAAACATGAGCACCATTCCCGCCGACGCGCTTCCGCTCAAGGCTCATGAGGCGCACGACGCCCACCATGACGCGGACCACAAGCCGGGCTTCTTTGCCCGCTGGTTCATGTCGACCAACCACAAGGATATCGGCACGCTTTACCTGATTTTCGCGATTATTGCGGGAATCATCGGCGGCGCGATTTCGGGCGTCATGCGCGCCGAGTTGATGGAGCCGGGCATCCAGATCCTCAACCAGGCCTGGCCGCTCGGTGCTGGAACCGCCAATTTTGACGAGGCGCTGCACCACTGGAACGTGCTGATCACCGCCCACGGCCTGATTATGGTGTTCTTCATGGTCATGCCCGCGATGATCGGCGGCTTCGGGAACTGGTTCGTCCCGATCATGATCGGTGCCCCCGACATGGCATTCCCGCGGATGAACAACATTTCGTTCTGGCTGCTCGTCCCGGCCTTCATCCTGCTCCTCGGCTCCGCCTTTGTTTCTGGCGGCAGCGGGCTGGGTGCCGGTACCGGCTGGACCGTCTATGCGCCACTATCGACCAGCGGGTCGGCGGGTCCGGCGGTCGACATGGCCATCTTCTCGCTGCACCTTGCCGGTGCAAGCTCGATCCTCGGCGCGATCAACTTCATCACCACCATCTTCAACATGCGTGCACCGGGGATGACCCTGCACAAAATGCCGCTGTTCGTCTGGTCGGTGCTGGTCACTGCCTTCCTGCTGCTGCTCGCGCTTCCGGTCCTTGCCGGCGCGATCACGATGCTGCTGACCGACCGCAACTTCCAGACCGCCTTCTTCGATGCGGCCAATGGCGGCGATCCGGTTTTGTACCAGCACCTGTTCTGGTTCTTCGGCCATCCCGAAGTGTACATCATGATCCTGCCGGGCTTCGGCATCGTCAGCCAGATCATCGCCACCTTCAGCCGCAAGCCGGTGTTCGGCTATCTCGGTATGGCTTACGCCATGGTCGCGATCGGCGTCGTCGGCTTCGTCGTGTGGGCACACCACATGTTCACCATCGGCATGGACGTGAATACCAAGATGTATTTCACCGCCGCGACGATGATCATTGCGGTTCCCACCGGCGTGAAGATCTTTTCGTGGATCGCGACCATGTGGGGTGGCTCGATCAGCTTCGAAACGCCGATGCTGTGGGCGATCGGCTTCATTTTCCTGTTCACCGTGGGCGGCGTCACCGGCGTCGTGCTCGCGAACGGCGGGGTCGATACGATCATGCACGACACTTATTACGTCGTCGCCCACTTCCATTATGTGCTCTCGCTGGGCGCGGTCTTCGGGCTGTTCGCGGGTTTCTATTACTGGTTCCCGAAAATGAGCGGGAAGATGTACAACGAGCTGCTCGGCAAGCTGCACTTCTTCGTCATGTTCATCGGCGTGAACCTGATCTTCTTCCCGCAGCATTTCCTCGGCCTCGACGGGATGCCGCGGCGTATCCCGGATTATTCGCCGGCCTTCTCATACTGGAACTACATCTCCACCGTCGGCTACATGGTGATGGCATCGGGCATGGTGATCTTTTTCATCAACCTGTTCTGGTCGTTGGCTGCTGGAAAGAAAGCCCCGGACAATCCCTGGGGCGAGGGCGCAACGACGCTGGAATGGACCCTGTCCAGCCCGCCGCCGTTCCACCAGTTCGAGACGTTGCCGAAGGTCGACTGACGACGCGCAAACAAGAAAAAGGCCGTCTTGCGAAAGCATGGCGGCCTTTTTCTTGGGACGCCTAGAACTAGGCATTTCCGCGATGATTTGCGGGTCAGCGTCGTGTATTTCCAACAGGAAGCATAATCGCGAAGATCCGCAAGAATCTAAGCGTGTAAGCTTCGCGGCCTAAATCGAGCGCATTGCGCACCGGGCGGCTTATCGATCGCCCGTCCGATCCTGTTTCGAAAACCGATCCTGAATGCTCGACGTCGTCTCCCGGCCATTGTCCCACATCCGCTGCCATTCGCGCTGGGGGAGGCAGACCTCTCCCGTGCTGAGCCGTGACCCCGTCCCCTTCACAATCCGGCAGATCACCCGACTGTCCTCGTTCAAGGCAAAAGCAGTGTATTTGGCGCGCATCGCCGCCTTCTGTTCGGGCGAGCAATAGCGGGTCGGGCCTTTACACGAATCCTCGGCTGCCCATGCGGCCTTGGTTCGGCAAATCGTCACGTCGCTGGAGCGCGAGACGCCAACCACCAATTTCCGGCAATATAAGGTAGGCTTGTTCTTTCTCGATTCCGCTTCCTGCGGAACAGCGCCCATCTGGGCGATCGTGGCGAACAGGATAAACACCGCGTCCCTCCTTCGATTCTAGAGGGCTGTTCTTATCAATTTTCGCCGTTTTTTACTATGTTTCTGCTGTCATGGTGTTGAGCCAGACTAAGAAAGCCTCTGGGCCGATGCCGCGTTACTCGGCAACCCTTGCCGCCTTGGCGATCAGAATCACCGGGTCCAACATCTGGCCCTTCATCACCCCTTCGCCCAGCGTCGGCGACGTCGATGAGGCGAGGATTGCCTTCACGACGTCCATTCCCTCGACCACGCGGCCAAAAGCGGCGAAACCGCCGGGGCCATCAAAGGCGGGAATGTCGGTCGTCATGATGAAAAAATCGCTGCGGGTCGTGTTGGGACCGCCGTTCGCCATCGCGATCGTACCTGCGACATTCTTCAATCCGGTTTCGCCGGTCGGCTCGGTCCGGATCGGCGGCAATTGCTTGCTCCCGTCGCGCACGCCGCCCTGGATCAGGCCACCGTTGCCATAAGGCATTGCGCGATAGAAAGGTTGTCCGTCGAGCCATCCCTTGTCGAGATAGGCGAGGAAATTGGCGACCGTGACCGGGGCCTTCCCCTGGTCCAGCTCAAGCACAATCTGCCCCTTGGCCGTGTCTAGCGCCACCCTGACGAATTCACTGTTGGGCGCAACAACCGCAAATTCAGCGGACGGATTGGACTGGGCCGACAACGGCGCGGCGGCTGCGATCACGGCGATCGCCGCGAGGATGATTCGATGAACTCATGGACGCTCTCTAGCAGGCCCTTGCTGAATCGTCGCTTGCTCGCCCTTTCCCAAGGCTCGCCAACGCCTTATAGGCGCGAACGTGAACACCCTTCCCGTCACCGAATCCCAGCCGCTGCCGGCCGAATGGCGCGATCTCATTGCGTTGACCAAGCCGCGCGTGATGAGCCTGGTCGTGTTTACCGGCCTATGCGGACTGCTTGCGGCACGCGTGCCGATCCATCCAGTCATCGCCCTCACTGCGGTATTATGCATCGCGCTTGGCGCGGGCGCCGCGGGTGCACTCAACCAATGGTATGAAACCGATCTCGACGCCAAGATGAAGCGGACCGCAAAGCGCCCACTTCCCGATGGCCGGATGGGACGCCAGACCGCGCTTCATTTTGGGGTTGGCCTTGCCGTCTTTTCGGTCGTGCTGATGGACCTTGCGACCAACCACGTTGCAGCGCTGTGGCTGCTCGTCTCGATCCTGTTCTACGTATTGATCTACACGGTCTGGCTCAAACGGCGGACGGCGCAGAACATCGTCATTGGCGGGGCGGCCGGGGCTTTCCCCCCGCTGATCGGCTGGGCAGCAGCGACCGGCGATACGACGCTGCTGCCGTGGCTGCTGTTCGCGATCATCTTCCTGTGGACGCCGCCGCATTTCTGGGCGCTCAGCCTGTTCGTCCGCACCGATTATGCCGCCGCCGGCGTGCCGATGCTGCCTGTCGTTTCGGGCAATCGGACCACACGGCGCCACGTCGTCTTGTACACGTTGCCAATGGTAGCAGCGGCGCTCGCGCCGTGGGCGCTCGGACTTGCCGGCTGGATTTACGGCACGGTGTCGGCCGCGCTCAACGCGATCTTCCTGCTGCTCGCGCTGCGGGTCTGGCGCAATGAGGCGACGGAACCCGCCCAGATGGGGCCGGAAAAGAAATTGTTCGCCTTTTCGATCCTCTACCTTTTCATCCTTTTTGGAGCGATCGTTGCCGATCGTCTGGTGCTGGCATGACCCCCGACCAAGAAATCGAAGTACGTCGCCGCCAGCGCAGCGGAGCAAAGGTTACCGCCATGGTGCTCGGTGCCTTTGTCGTCCTGGTGTTCGCCATCACCATCGCGAAGATGGCACTGAAGGGATGACCGACCCCGTCACAGCGAAGAACAACAAGGTTGCCATTCGTGCGGCGCTGTTCGGGCTTGCGATGCTCGGCCTCGCCTTTGCCAGCGTGCCCCTTTACCGGATTTTCTGCCAGGTCACCGGCTTTGGCGGGACGACCCAGGTGGCGCTAGCCGCTCCGGGCGCGGTCGACGGCCAGATCGGCGTTCGCTTCGATGCCAATATCGAGCCTTCCATGCCGTGGAAGTTCGCGCCGGCTCAAACCACCGTGCGGATCCATCCGGGCGCCCGCACGACGGTTTATTACGAGGCCACCAACCTGGTCGCACGCCCCACGACCGGCCGCGCGATTTTCAATGTCACGCCCGCCCAGGCAGGGCAATATTTCAGCAAGATCGAGTGCTTCTGCTTCACGGAGCAGACCCTCAAGGCCGGTGAATCGGTCAAAATGCCGATCGTTTTTTACGTTGATCCGAAGATCCGGACAGACGACGCGACCAAGCACATCGACGAAATCACCTTGAGTTACACATTTTACCCGGTGGAAAATCCCGCCAGCGGCGGCTAAGCGCTTTTTCACGAGATTCCGAGGAACATTCCATGGCTGGCACCAAGAACCACGATTACCACATCCTTGCCCCCGATCCCTGGCCGATCATCGGCGCGTTTTCTTCTCTGGGGATGGCGGGCGGCGCCGTAATGTGGATGCACGCCAATCCTTATGGCAAATTCGTCTTTTTTGCGGGCCTGCTGGGCGTGCTGGTGACGATGTTCAGCTGGTGGTCGAACACGATCAAGGAAGCCCATGCCGGCGACCATACGCCGGTCGTCCAACTCCACCTGCGCTACGGGATGATCCTCTTCATCGCGTCGGAAGTCATGTTTTTCGTCGCATGGTTCTGGGCATTCTTTTCCGCCGCTCTGTTCCCGAGTGCGGTCGAAACCATTGGCGCGCAATGGCCGCCAGTCGGAACCGAGGTGCTCGACCCGTTCGGCTATCCACTGCTAAACACGTTGATCCTGCTGTGTTCGGGAACGACAGTGACCTGGGCCCACCATTCGTTGATTCACGGCAATCGCGACGGGCTGAAGAAGGGCTTGCTGCTGACGATCGCCTTGGGCCTCGTTTTCACCGCGGTCCAGGCGTATGAATATATGCACGCGCCGTTCGCGTTCAAAACCTCCAACGGCGGCACGATTTACAGCTCGACCTTCTTCATGGCGACCGGCTTTCACGGTTTCCACGTCATCGTCGGCACGATCTTCCTGATCGTCTGCTACCTGCGCGCGGTGAAGGGCGACTTCACGCCCAAGCAGCACTTCGGGTTCGAAGCCGCTGCCTGGTACTGGCACTTCGTCGACGTCGTCTGGCTGTTCCTGTTCGTCTCGATCTACATCTGGGGCAGCTGGGGCGCGCCGGTTCACGGTTGATGACCCAAGTCACGCTGGCGGGGGCGAGCCTGAATGGGCTCTGCCCCCGTTGTGCATCCAAAACCCTGTTCGATGGACCGATCAAGCTGGCGCCAAAATGCCGCGCCTGCGCGCTGGATTTCGATTCGTTCAACGTTGGTGACGGCCCTGCGGCCTTCCTGATCCTGATCGTCGGCGCGATCGTCGCTGCCGCAGCGATCATCGTGCAGCTGAAATATCTTCCGCCATGGTGGGTTCACCTAGTCTGGATCCCGGTGACGATCATGCTGACGGTGATTGGCTTGAGAATCGGCAAGGCGGCGTTGGTCTTCCAGGAATATCGCCACCAGGCACGCGAAGGACGAATCGTCGAATGAGGCTGAAAATCCCCATCCTGCCGACGATCGTGGTCGCGGCAGCGGTTGCGACCATGATCGGACTTGGCCTCTGGCAGATCGATCGTGCGCGCCAGAAGGAGGCGCTGCTCGCCAGTTATTCGACCGCGCAGGGGCTTCCTGAAATCGGTTTTCCAACCATTCCCTTTGATGGCGAGCCGCCGCTGTTCCGCCGGGCGAGCGGCAACTGCCTGCAAGTCACCCGATGGCGCGCGGTCGCCGGTCAAAATGCCTTGGGCGACGTCGGTTATTCCTTCCTTGCCGATTGCCGCACCGGCGCCGAGGGTCCGGGCATGGTCGTCGACACCGGCTGGTCGGCCAACCCGCAAAGCAAGTTGACATGGACTGGCGGCATCGTCAGCGGGATTACGTCGCCCGACAAAAAGGCGCGATTGCGGCTGGTCTCCTCGACCGGACTTGGCGGGTTGGAGGTGAGCGCCGCGCCATCGCCAAGTATGATCCCCAACAATCACCGCTCCTACGCGGTGCAATGGTTCGCTTTTGCCGCCATCGCATCGATCATCTACATGCTGGCGCTCGCCAAGCGGGCGAAGGAAAAGGCAGGTTGATGAAGCTTACGACATTATCGAATGGCCTTCGGGTGGTCAGTCGCAAGACTCCTGCGGTGGAAACGGTCGCGGTCGGCCTTTTTGCCGAGGTCGGCTCGCGCAACGAGAGTGCACGAATCAACGGAATCGCCCACCTGTTCGAGCATATGGTCTTCAAGGGCGCTGGCGACCGTTCGGCGCGCGAAATTAGCGAAGCGATTGAGGATGTCGGCGGCGATCTCAACGCCTGCACCGAACGTGACGGGACAAGCTTCACGGCAAGCCTGATGGCGGAACATCTCGGCCTCGGCATCGAAGTCATCGCCGACCTCATCCTTCGACCGCACTTCACGCCGCGCGACCTCGAACGTGAAAAGCAGGTCGTGCTTCAGGAACTCGGTGAGGCGCGCGATACGCCCAACGACATCATCTTCGACGAATTGTGGGCAGCGGCCTATTCCGACCAGCCGCTCGGTCGCTCTATCCTTGGTGACGAAACCAGCATCGAGGCGATCACGCTCGACGATTTGCGGACGTGGCGCGATCACCATTATCGCGGCAACAATCTGATCCTATCGGCAGCAGGCAAGGTCGAGCACGATGCGCTGGTCGCTCTGGCCGAGCGCCACTTTGCCGATCTGGAAAGCGGCATTGCGCCACAGTTCGAAGCAGCCGGTTTCACCAATGGTGCGCGCGTCGGACGCAGCCCCAGCGACCAAGCCCATCTGACCATCGCTTATCCCGCACCGGCAGTGTCGGCGCCCGAATATCTGCCAGCGCGCCTGTTCGCCGACATCGTCGGCGGCGGCATGTCATCGCGGCTGTTCCAGGAGGTCCGCGAGGAGCGCGGTCTGGCCTACTCGGTCTATTCGCAGCTTCACCCGCACGCCGACACCGGCCTGTTCTATATCTATGCCGCGACGGCGCGAAGCGCGTCTGCCGAGGCCGCACAATTAATCGACAAGATCATCCGGCAGACCAGTGAGGATGCCACCCAGCGCGAACTGGACCGGGTCCGGACCCAGGTACGCGCGGCCTTCCACATGATGCTGGAAAGCCCATGGGGACAGGCCAGCTATGCCGCACGTCAATTGTCCACGCATGGCCGACTGGTCGATATCGCCGAACAGCTTGAATGGCTTGCCGCGGTGACGCTGGACGATGTCCGGGCGGCGGGGCAGCGAATGATTTCCGGCGGATCGGCGCGCGCGACAATCGGCGTCCCGGCGGTACGGGCCGCCTAAACAAGATGAGCCTCGCCGATCTTCAGACCATCGTCGCCGAACCGTGGGACGACTGGGGGCTGGTCGACAGCGGCCATGGCCGCAAGCTGGAGCGTTATGGCCCGGTCCATGTCATCCGCCCCGAACCGCAGGCGATGTGGGCCCCGGCCGGCGATGACTGGCAAGCCGACGCGACCTTCGTTCCGGGCAGCGACGAGGATGGCGGTGGTCGCTGGCAGATCGACCGCCAGGTCGCGGCGGACTGGCCGCTGGTGCGCGGCAACACGCATTTTCACGCCAGCCTGACGCCGTTCCGGCATCTCGCTTTCTTCCCCGACATGGCACCGCAATGGGATTGGATGCGCGCGCACCTACGCGAGGGCGACGAGGCGATGAACCTGTTCGGCTACACCGGCGTCGGCACGCTGCAGCTGGCCGATACCGGCGCGCGCATGGTGCATGTCGATGCGTCCAAGAAGTCGGTCGACGGCGCGAGGCGCAACGCGGCCCTGTCCGGCATGGAGGATCACCCGATCCGCTGGCTGGTAGAGGATGCCGCCAAATTCACCGCGCGCGAGGTGCGCCGGGGCCGCCGCTATGACGGGATCATGCTCGACCCGCCCAAGTTCGGGCGCGGGCCGACCGGCGAAGTGTGGCGACTGGAAGAACATCTCGCGCCCTTGCTCGCCGACTGCGCCGCCTTGCTCGACCAAAGCAGCCGGTTCCTCGTACTGACGGTCTACGCGGTTCGAATGTCGCCACTCAGTATCGGGGAATTGATGCGCCAGCTGACCGAGCATCTCGGTGGGCAGGTCGAATGCGGCGAAATGGCGGTGCGCGAGGAAGCGCGCGGACTACTCTTACCAACCGCCATCTTCGCCCGGTGGCACAAGGATTAGGTTCGCGTCGCTCGGATCGAAGCGCCAGAGACGAACGGCGTACCGGCTAGGATGAACAATGCGGCGGCGGCCTCCAGCTTCAGTGCGGACCCCGCCTCTGCGCCCGTCGCTGCGGCACCGAAAATGACCAGTGGCACCGCGAGCGGAAGCAGCAGGATGCCGGCCAGCGATGCAGCGCGGCCAAGTCCGGCCGTCAAAGAGGCCACCGCGACCGCCAATGCCGCCAACGCGGGCGTTCCGATCGCGAGCGACCACGCCGTCCGCACAGTCGCTGCCGGATCCAGGCCGACCAGCGCGCTGGCCGGGAACAAGGCGATCAGCAGCAAAGGCCCGAATGACAGCCAGTGCCCGATGATCTTGGCAAAGCCGATCGCTTCTTCGCTGATGCCGCCGATCGCCAACTGATCGAGAATCCCGTCGGCGCGGTCGGGTTCGATCAATCGCTCGATCGGCAGCAGCGCTGCCGTCAGCGCGGCGATCCAGAGCGCGCCGGGACCAATCTGTGAAAGCAAGGCGGCATCGGGTCCGATCGCGAACGGGACGATGGCGGCAACGATCAGGAAAAACACCACCGGCAACCATGCCGCGCCAGCCAGGCCGCGTCGCAATTCGCGCCAGATCAGCGCCGCCATCACCGGCACAGCTCCAGCGTCTGCCACGAACCGGCAAGCGGGATGTGACTCGCGGCAAGGATACCGCCGCCGCCCGCGCGATGCTCCGCAACGGCGGCGGCCAGTCGTTCGGTCCCGTCGCGGTCGAGGCCGTTCATCGGTTCGTCGAGCAACCATAAGGGCGCGCCGCTGGCCATCACCCGTGCCAACCGGGCGCGCCGGGCCTGTCCGTTCGACAGCAAGCGGACCGGCACGTCGATCAGTCCACCCAGTGCAAAGGCATGAATCGCCGTTTCCAGTCGTGGCCCGCGCCAAAAGGCAAGCGCGCGGCGGAGCGGCAATTCCGGATCAAGGGCGAGATCGTCGTTGGCCAGCGCCGCATCGCTTCGCTCCAGCGTTCCCGAATCCGCGCGAAGCAGTCCCGCGACCAGTCGGATCAAGCTCGATTTGCCGCATCCGTTGGGTCCGGTCAGCAAGACGCCCCCTCCAGGCGCAATCGTCAGGTCTAAACCCGCGAACAGCAATCGCCCCCCGCGCACCAACGCAAGGCCGCGGGCATCGAGGAGGCTCACTCGCTCTCCTCGAGAGAGTGCATATCCTCGTCGGAAAAGCCGAAATGATGACCTGCCTCGTGGATCAGGACATGACGGACGAGATGTTCGAGCTCATGCCCATCCTCGATCCACTCATCGAGGATCGCGCGACGGAACAGCCGAATCCGGTCCGGCATCGTCCCCGAATGTTCGACGCTTCGCTCCCCGATCGGGATTCCTTCGTAGACCCCGGTGAGGTCGAGCGGATGGTCGATCCCCATTTCGGCCAACAATTCTTCGTCGGCAATATCGTCGACCTGGAGGACGACGTCGCGAAGGTGGGTCGCAAATGGTTCGGGCAGGCCCGATAGCGAGGCACGGGCGATCGCCTCGATTTCCTCGGCCGACGGGGGGTGGTCGAAACGGCGTGTCATGGCGCAAGCTGTAGGCAAGCTTGCTCGTATCGCCAAGCGTCCCTAAAGGGGCGCGGTTTCCAAGGCGTTTGGGATGCGCATCCGATTCACCGCTGCACTCGTGCAGCAGTTGGTCGAACTGCGTTGCGGAGCGGTGGCCGAGTGGTCGAAGGCGCTCGCCTGGAAAGTGAGTATACGGCAAAACCGTATCGAGGGTTCGAATCCCTCCCGCTCCGCCATTTTTCCCGCTTCGACATTTTCCTGATCGCGCGAATGCCCTAGGGGCACGCCATGGATATGCCTGTCTTGCCATGGACGAAATCTGGATGGCGTGGCCGAAAGGCTGCGCAGATGCCGGAATATGCCGACCCAAACGCCTTGGCGGCGGTCGAGCAACGGTTGGCGCAGGCTGCGCCGGTCGTCGGTATCGCCGGATGCCTCGCGCTTCGCGAGGCGCTGGCTGGCGTTGCCGAGGGTCACGGCTTCCTGCTGCAGGGCGGCGATTGTGCGGAGAGCTTCGACGATCCGGTTGCCGAGCAGGTTGCGGGGATTGTCGGCCTGTTCGATGACATGGCCGCACGACTGGGTCCGGCATCGAGCGGACCACTGGTCGAAATTGCCCGGATTGCCGGCCAGTTCGCCAAGCCACGCAGCGCGCCGATCGAGACGCATGGTGATGTCGCGCTTGCGGCTTATCGCGGCGACATCATCAATGGGACGAATTTTGCGCCCGCCGATCGCGCGCCCGACCCGCAGCGAATGATCCGTGCGCACATGCAATCGGTCGGTACAGCGGCAAGCCTTGCCGCCGCACGCAATGGAGGCGCGCCGATCTTCACCAGTCATGAGGCCCTGCTACTGCCCTATGAAGAAGCCCTCACCCGCCGCGCCGACGATGGCCGGTGGTGGGCGACATCGGGGCATATGTTGTGGCTGGGCGATCGAACCCGGCAGTTGGATGGCGCGCATGTCGACTATTTGCGCGGGATCGACAATGTCGTCGGAATCAAGTGCGGGCCGAACATGGCGCGTGACGAATTGCTAGCGCTGCTCGACCGGCTCGACCCGGACAATTGCCCAGGCAAGCTAGTCCTGATCGGCCGGTTCGGTGCGAAGGCGATCTCCCAGAGCCTGCCGCCGTTGATGCGCGCCGTCCGCGTTGAGGGGCGCAAGTCGATCTGGGCGGTCGATCCGATGCACGGCAACACGACCATGGCCGGGACGCGCAAGGTGCGCCGCCTGCCCCACATCCTGGCCGAGATCGACGCCTTTTTCGCGATTGCGCGCGACGAAGACGCCCATCCGGGCGGCTTGCATCTCGAGATGAGCGCGCTCGATGTCACCGAGTGTATCGGCGGGCGCGGTCCGGCATCGGTCGAGGATCTGGAAAAGAATTGGCTGACCGCCTGCGACCCGCGCCTCAATGCGCGGCAGGCGATCGACCTGGCCGGTCATGTTGCCGAGTTGATCGCATGAGCCTGACCGCGCAGCGCGCCGGCGCGCTGTCCGGCGTGGCCGCCATTCCGGGCGACAAGAGCTGTTCGCACCGCGCCCTGATCCTGGGAGCAATGGCGTCCGGGACGACGCGGGTGACCGGCCTGCTGGAAAGCGACGACGTGATTTCCACCGCGAATGCCGTTGCAGCATTCGGTGCATCGCTCAGCCACGTCGGTCCTGGCGAATGGCATATCGACGGAGGGCCATGGCGATCCCCGGCTGCACCCGTCGATTGCGGCAACAGCGGAACCGCCGTCCGATTGCTGATGGGCGCGGTTGCTGGAATGGACGGATTGACCGCGACCTTCGTCGGAGACGAAAGCCTGTCTCGGCGGCCGATGAAGCGCATTGTCGCACCGCTGAGCAGGATGGGAGCGCGGATCGAGGGAGGCGACACATTACCACTGACGATGCATGGCGCGAGCCTTGGCGGGATCGATCATCGCAACGTGCCCGCATCGGCGCAGGTCAAGTCGGCGATCTTGCTCGCCGGGCTCAGTGGCAATGCCCCGGTGCGAGTTTCCGAGCCGGTGTCGAGCCGCGACCATAGCGAGATCATGATCGCCGAATATGGCGCCGACATCGAGGTCGAGCTGGGTGCGGACGGCGCCGCCATCACGCTCGGCGCGAAACGTCGGCTGTCGGGTATGAACATCGTCATCGGCGGCGATCCGTCATCGGCGGCCTTTCCGCTGGTCGCCGCGGCGTTGGTGCCCGGGTCCGACGTCACCGCGCCGGGGATCCTCGTCAATCCGCTGCGCACCGGGCTCTATGAAACGCTGGAAGCGATGGGCGCCGACATCAATCTGGCAAATGAGCGCAGCCAGTCGGGCGAGATCGTCGCCGACCTGATCGTTCGCCATGCGCCGCTCCAGCCTTGCCACGTCGTCGCATCGCAGGTCCCGGCAATGATCGACGAAATCCCGATCTTGGCCATCGCCTGCGCGCTTGCCGACGGCGAGAGCGTGATCGAAGGCCTGGCCGAACTTCGGGTCAAGGAAAGCGACCGATTGGGCGCCATCGTCGCCGGGCTTGCAGCGTGCGGGGTCGTCGCATTGGCCGACGGCGATGCGTTGCGCATTTTCGGGCGGGGATCCGTTCGGGGCGGGGCCGAAGTGCTGACTCACGGCGATCACCGCATCGCGATGGCCTTCCTGACGCTGGGACTTGTCAGTCAACAGCCGATTACGGTCGATCGTCCGGGGATGATTGCAACCAGCTTTCCGGGCTATGTCGATCTGATGCGCAACCTGGGAGCGGACATCGCATGAGCGTTAACAGTTTCGGCCACCTTCTGCGCCTGACGACGTGGGGTGAGAGTCACGGACCGGCGATCGGTTGCGTGGTCGATGGGTGCCCCCCTGGCATCCTGATCGACGAGAGCCAGGTCCAGAGCTTTCTCGACCTGCGCCGTCCCGGCACATCGAAGAATGTCTCGCCGCGGCAGGAGCCGGACCAGGTCCGCATCCTGTCGGGGATCTACGAAGGTCGGGCGACCGGAACCCCGATCGCGATGATGATCGACAACGTCGATGCGCGCTCGAAGGATTATCCCAAGGACGCGGCCTATCGCCCGGGCCATGCCGATTATGCCTATGACAAGAAATACGGCCTACGCGATCCGCGCGGCGGCGGTCGGTCGTCGGCGCGTGAGACCGCGATGCGGGTCGCGGGCGGAGCGATCGCCCGGCTGGTCATCCCCGAAGTCCAGATCGAAGCGCGAGTGGTCGAGATCGGCGGCGAACCTGACCCGGCGCGGTGGGACGCCATGCTCGACGATGCGCGCACCGATGGCGACAGCCTGGGCGCAGTGATCGAATGCGTCGCGACCGGCGTTCCCGCCGGATGGGGCGCGCCGGTCTATGCCAAGCTGGACGCCGAACTGGCGGCGGCGTGCATGGGCGTCAATGCGATCAAGGGCGTGGAGATTGGCGACGGTTTCGGCGCGGCGCGTCTGACCGGGCACGCGAATGCCGACCCGATGCGGGCGGGCGAAGTGTTCGAGGCAAATCACGCCGGTGGGATCTCCGGCGGAATTTCGACCGGCCAGCCGATCGTAGTGCGGGTCGCGTTCAAGCCGACCAGCTCGATCCGCAAGCCTGTCGCGTCGATCAACGCGGTCGGGCAAGAGGTCGAGGCGGTGACCAAGGGCCGCCACGATCCATGTGTCGGCATTCGCGGCGCGCCGGTGGTGGAGGCGATGGTCGCACTGGTGTTGGCCGACCACAAATTGCTGCATCGGGGCCAATGCGGCTGACCGATCGGGCGGCTAAGCTCTCAGCTCAGTGGCATTTGAACCGGTCGAACGGCTCCAGGCAGTCGTTGCATTGCCACTGCGCCTTGCACGGCGTCGAGCCGAAACGGCTGATCTCGCGCGTGTCGGTCGAGCCGCATTGCGGGCATTCGACCGTATCGGACCGGTCGGGCGGGGCGATGCCGTACGCCTTCAACTGGTCCTTGCCGCGGTCGGTGATCCAGTCGGTCGTCCACGGCGGCGACAGGCGGGTGTCGATGGCAACGTCGGAAAAACCCGCGGCGTCGAGCGCGCCGCGCACTGCCATTTCGATGGCATGGGTCGCCGGGCATCCGGAATAGGTCGGGGTCAGGGTCACTGACGCGTCGGTGACATCGCGCACGATGCCCAGATCGACGACCGACACGACCGGGATTTCCGGGTCCATGACGGTGTCGAGCACCGCCGCAATGGCGGCCGGATCATGCACTATCCCACTCGCTCCAGTACCATCGCGATGCCCTGACCGACGCCGATGCACATCGTGCACAACGCCAGCTTGCCGCCCGAACGCTGCAATTCTTCGGTCGCGGTCAATGCAAGGCGCGCGCCGGACATGCCGAGCGGATGGCCGAGCGCGATGGCGCCGCCGTTGGGATTGATGTGCGCGGCATCGTCGGGAAGGCCGAGCTGGCGAAGCACCGCAAGACCTTGCGCGGCGAACGCCTCGTTCAATTCGACAACATCGATGTCGTTGATGTGAAGGCCGAGCCGGTCGAGCAATTTCGCCGATGCGGGCGCCGGGCCGATGCCCATGATCCGCGGCGGCACGCCCGCGACCGCCGTCCCGAGGACGCGGGCGCGTGGCGTCAGTCCGTAACGCTCGACCGTCGCCGCCGAGGCGACAATGATTGCCGCAGCTCCATCGTTGACGCCGCTCGCGTTGCCTGCCGTCACGCTGCCGTCCGGCTTGACGATCGGCTTCAACGAAGCAAGTTTCTCGAGCGTCGTCTCGCGGGGATGCTCGTCGCGTTCGACAATCAGTGGATCGCCCTTGCGCTGCGGAATGGTGACCGGGACGATCTCGGCGGCGAGGCGGCCATTGGCCTGCGCGGTGGCGGCACGGCACTGGCTTTCATACGCCATCCGGTCCTGGTCGTCGCGCGAAACGCCGAATTCTTCGGCAACGTTCTCCGCGGTTTCGGGCATCGAATCGATGCCGAATTCGGCTTTCATCCGTGCGTTGACGAAGCGCCAGCCAATGGTGGTGTCGAACACCGCGTTGGCGCGCGAGAATGCGGCTTCAGCCTTGGGCATGACGAAAGGCGCACGGCTCATGCTTTCGACGCCGCCGGCGACGATCAGGTCCGCCTCGCCCGCCTTGATTGCGCGCACCGCCATGCCAACTGCGTCGAGGCCGGAGCCGCACAGGCGATTGACCGTCGTGCCGGGCGCCGTGTCGCCGAGCTCGGCGAGCAAGGCCGCCATGCGCGCGACATTGCGATTGTCCTCGCCCGCCTGGTTGGCGCAGCCCATGATGACGTCGTCGAGCTCTTCCCAGTGCACGCCCGGGTTGCGCGCCTTCAGCGCGGCAAGCGGAACGGCGAGCAGGTCGTCGGGCCGGACCGAGGACAGCGATCCGCCGTAGCGGCCGATGGGCGTGCGAACGGCGTCGCAGATGAAGGCGTCGGTCATACGTCCTAGATTACGCCTCTGCGCATCTGATCCAGCTCAATCGACTCGAAGAGCGCCTTGAAGTTGCCTTCACCGAAGCCCTCGTTGCCCTTGCGCTGGATGATCTCGAAGAAGATCGGGCCGATCACGTTCTGAGTGAAAATCTGGAGCAGCAAGCCCTGCCCCTCGGTCGGCGCGCCATCGATCAGGATGTTGCGCTTTTTCAGTTCGGCGGTCGGTTCGCCGTGCCCTTCGACCCGGCTGTCGACCAGTTCGTAATAGGTTTGCGGCGTGTCCTGGAAGGGGATGCCGCGGGCGGCGAGCGTGTCGACCGACGAATAGATATCGGTCGAACCAAGCGCGATATGCTGGATTCCTTCGCCTTGATATTCGCGAAGGAATTCCTCGATCTGGCTCTTGTCGTCCTGGCTCTCGTTGAGCGGGATACGGATCTTTCCGCACGGGCTGGTCATCGCCTTGGAGAAGAGGCCGGTGACCTTGCCCTCGATATCGAAATAGCGAATCTCGCGGAAGTTGAAGAGCCGCTCGTAGAATTCGGCCCATTTCGCCATATTGCCGCGGTTCACATTGTGGGTCAGGTGATCGAGGTAGGTCAGCTTCGAATCCGCTGCTTTCATCAATTCTTCCCAGCCGTCGAAGAAGGTGAAATCGACATCGTAGATCGACCCCTTGTCGCCATAGGTATCGACGAAGAAGAGATGCGATCCGCCAATTCCTTCGATCGCGGGGATCGCAAGCTCGCCTTCCTGGACGTCGGTCAGCACGTTGGTTGCGCCCAGTTTCAGGGCGCGGGCATGGGCGGCGGCGGCGTCGGTGACGCGGAACGCCATGGCGCAGGCGCACGGACCATGATCGACCGCGAATTGCGCGGCAAAGCTGCCTGGTTCGGCATTGATCAGGAAGTTGATGTCGCCCTGGCGGTGCAAGGTGACGTCCTTGCGCTTGTGCCGGGCGACGGCGGGAAAGCCCATTTTCGTGAACAGGCCGCGCAGCAGTTCGGGGGCGGGCGCGGCATATTCGACGAATTCGAACCCGTCGGTGCCCATCGGATTTTCGAGGCCCAGCGGGCCGAGCTCGATCGACGGGGCGGGGGCGGCGGTGGACATGTCATTCTCCTTGGGTTGGCGCTCCTCTGCTCCGCGCGGTCAGGCTTTGCAAGACGGGCGGGCGCCACTAGCGTGACCTTCATATGGACATTCCGACAGGCTGGCAAAAGAGCGCCGACGGCCAGGCGCTGGAAAAGATCTTCACCTTCGCCGACTTTTCGGCGGCGTTCGCCTTCCTGACGCGGGTCGCGATGCATGCCGAAAAGGTCGACCATCACCCCGAATTCACCAGTGTTTGGAATCGGGTCGACTTTCGCCTGACCAGCCACGATTCGGGCGGGGTGACCAAGCGCGATACGGACCTTGCCAGCGCGATCGAGGGCCTGGCCCGATGAACGACACCATCACCGCCCCCGTCGCGCCCGGCGATTTCATCGATTGCGGCGATGGCATGTGGAACGCACGCGGCAGTTTCAGGATTGCCGGGTTGCTGGAGGCGGGGACGCAGGCGTCGCTGATCGCACTGCCCAGCGGCAACTTCCTGTGGCTCGACAGCATCACGTTGCAGGGTGACGCGCTGGCGCAGGCGATGGCGTTGACCGATGGCGGCAAGGCGGTCGAGGCGATCCTGAACCTGCACCCGTTCCACACCTTGCATTGCGAATGGGCGAACCGGCATTTCCCGAACGCAAAGCTGTACGGATCGGCGCGGCACAAGGCGAAGTTGCCGACGCTCGACTGGCAGGAGGCGAATGTCGAGGATACCAGCGTCGCCGCGCTTTATGCCGACACGCTGGACTTCTCCCTGCCGCGCGGCGTCGACTATATCTCCGCCAACGAGCATGTGCATTTCTCCTCGTTGCTGGCGATGCATCGGGCGTCGGCGACGATCCATGTCGACGACACGTTCGGTTATCGGCGGATCGGGCGGCCGCTGGGCTGGCTCATCAAGGAAACGCCGATCTTTTTCCATCCGACGCTGGCCAAGGCGCTGCAGCAAAGGGCGGGCGCGGCGGAGGATTTCCGGGCCTGGGCGCGCGAACTGGCGAGCCGGTGGAGTGGCGCAAAACGGCTGTGCGCTGCGCACAGCGGGATTTGCGACATCCCAAACCGCGATTTCGAGGCACGGGCGCTGCGGGCTCTGGCGCGGGTCGAGCGGACCCTGACCAAGCATGAGGCGCGCTTCGGGGCCTGAACGTTTGTCGCGACGCGATGCCGCCGCGCGATGCCGGGCGGAAACTGGCGCCCTATCTGTAAGCCACTGGAAGAACTAGACTTTTTGAGACCTATCGTCATTCAATGTTCACGATAACCACGCGGATTTCCCGATCCGATGCGGGCTGCATGGCGGACAAGACAATCAACGAATCAAAGAGCCGACGCGGCAAGACTGCCATGACCCGGGTCGTGTAGAACAGGATTTTCTAATGTCAGCTTTGGGTCGAATGCTGACTTTAGCGAATAACTGGCACTGGCCGATAGCCGACCTTCCGCTCTGGCTAGGCTAAAGCGCCCCTTCAAGTTTCACTCACGGGAGCGCGCCCGCTAGGCCCGAAAGTGGACGATAGAAATGAATGTCTGATACGGGTGGGTGTGAAAGACAATCCCAGCGACTACTTTCCAATCGCGTGGGAAAGTTGGCTTGAGACCTAACGTGGGCTTCTAAGCTGATCGCACTCACTGCATTGGGCCTGCCTGCGCAAGAAGGGATAAGATACGATGCTCGACAAGGTGATTGAAATCCTACGCGATAATCGGTTGGCGACATTGGCAACCGTTGATCCCGATGGCTGGCCTCACTGCACAATGATCGGAATTGCCCATGAGGAAATCTCCCTCTATTTTGTCATAGCCCGAAATAGCCAGAAGTTCATCGATATTGGCCTTGATGACCGCGTATCGATGGCGATCGGTCGCGACGTCATCGACCCGTCCAGCATTCGCGCTCTGACGATTAAGGCAAGGGCAAAAATCATTGAGGACCCGCTGAAACGTAGTAAGGCAATCGGACTGCTTCATGAGAAACGTCCGGCCCTGAAGCGTCTTCAAGATCCGAACGACCTAGAGTCAGCCGTTATGGTTGCAATGCCCGAGGAAATCCGGCTCCTCGACTATTCGATGGGGTACGGACACTCTGTACTTATTACGCTCGACACCAAAGGGCGCATTCTCGAAGCAGAAGAGCAAGTGCACAATTGGGGATACGGAAGTAGCTTCAAGGCTGTCTATTAATGGAAGTGCGCACTCGTCATCGCCGTTGGCGGTACTAATCATTCGAAAGGCGCTGAATTCATCCATACAGCCAATCGGTAAACGTCTCCCTTCCGAGCGGCGTGGCTAGAGTCAGCAACGGGTCGGATGCTGACTTTAGCGAATTCGCCCTACATCGCCTCACCCGCGGCGTGGGCGCTGGCCCAGGCCCATTGGAAATTGTAGCCGCCAAGCCAGCCGGTGACGTCGACCGCTTCGCCGATCGCGTAGAGGCCGGGCAGGCGGGTCGATTCCATCGTTTTTGACGACAGATGGTCGGTGGCGATTCCGCCGATGGTGACTTCGGCCTTGGCGAAACCTTCGCTGCCGTCGGGCAGGAAACGCCAGTCCTTGAGCCGGACTCCCGCCGCGTCGAGCGCGCGGTCGGCAATGTTGGCGAGGTCGCCGGGCAAGCCAAGCTGCTCCGCCAGTGTTTCGGCAAGTCGGTCGGGCAGGTCGCGGGAGAGCAGGCGCCTTACACTCGTGCGCGGTTCGCTGCGCTTGGCGGCGCGGAGCCAGTCGGCGGGCTGGTCGGGAAAGAAATCGATCCCGACTGTCTCGCCATGCCGCCAGTAGGACGAGACCTGGAGGATGGCAGGGCCGGACAGGCCGCGGTGCGTGAACAAGGCCGCTTCACGAAACGCGGTCTTGCCGCTGCGCGCGACGACCTGGCCCGAAACGCCGGACAGGCTGGTGAACAGCGCCTCGTCGGTCGGCAAGGTGAGCGGGACGAGCGCCGGGCGCGGCTCGACGATCTTGTGGCCGAAGCGGCGCGCGACATCATAAGCGAAGGGGGTCGCGCCGAGTTTCGGGATCGACAGACCGCCGGTGGCGAGAACGAGCTTGGGCGCGCGCACGATCCGGTTGCCGATGGTGACGTCGAAGCCGCCATCGCGATGATCGACGGTGGCGGGCAAACCGAAAGCGGTGTCGGCCTGACCGCGATCGCATTCGTCCATCAACAGGCCGACGATCTGCTTTGCCGATCCGTCGCAGAACAATTGGCCGAGCGTCTTTTCATGCCAGGCGATGCCATGGCTTTCGACCAGCGCAAGGAAATCGGCGGGCGTGTACCGGCCAAGCGCGGACTTGGCGAAATGCGGGTTGGACGAGAGATAATTGGCTGCGCTTGCCCCGACATTGGTAAAATTGCAGCGCCCGCCGCCAGAGATGAGGATTTTCGCGCCTGGCTTGTCGGCGTGATCGACCAGCAGCACGCGCCGGCCGCGCTGGCCCGCCGTGGCGGCGCAGAACAGGCCGGCCGCACCGGCGCCGATCACGATCGCGTCATAGGAAGTCGGGCGATTCATCGTCGCGGGCCTTAGCGGCAAGATCGCATGAAGGCGATCCTCTGGCGTTCAGCCCGAGAAGCGGATAGTAAGTGCCTATGACGACGCAAATCCCCCTGCGCCCCGCAGCCATGACCGCCATTCCGGCGGGCGCGACCTATTATTATCCCCGTGCGGTGGAGACCGACTGAGCCGACGCGCCCAGTTTACGGACCACCGCCCCGCCAAGCCTCGCTTCGGCGGGGTTTTTGTTTGTTTGCCACATGAAGGAAGAAATGATGTTCGACCCGCAAGACCCGCTGGCCCGCCCCGCCGATTGGCGCGGATGGATCGTTCCGCAGGACTGGGCGCGCTTTACCGCCGAGGAACATGGGGTGTGGGACACGCTTTACACGCGGCAGGTGCCGTATCTGGGTACCCACATCGTCGCGCCGTTTCGCGCGGGGCTGGACTTGCTTGACCTTGGCGCGGGCGGAATTCCGGAACTGGAGAGATTGAGCGACCGGCTGGAGGCGCTGTCCGGTTGGCGATTGGTGTCGGTCGCGGGGATCGTCCCCGACGATGCCTTTTTCGCGATGTTGGCGGCAAGGCGCTTCCCGATCGGCAATTTCATCCGGCCTGCCGAGAGCCTGGATTATCTGGAAGAGCCGGATTGTTTCCACGATATCTTCGGCCATGTCCCGATGATCGCGCATACGCCGGTAGCGCGGCTGATGGAAGCGCTGGGCAGATTGGGTGTGGCGGCGATTGCGGCGGGAATGGGCGAGGCGATGAGCCGCCTGTACTGGTACACGATCGAGTTCGGGCTGGCGCTGGAGGACGGCGAAACCAAGATCCTGGGCGCGGGACTGGCGTCGAGTTTCGGCGAGGCGCACCGCGCGCTGGAGGCAGAAGTGCCGCGCATGCGTTTCACGCTGCCCGATGCGGTGCGGACCGCCTATCGCAACGACGCCTTCCAGCCGCACTATTTCGTATCGGATTCGCTGGAGGCGACGGCGGGGCTGCTCGAGGGCCTCGACTTGGCGGGGCTGCGCGCGATCAGCGACTGAGCGCCATCCCCGCGGCGGCGGCGGCAAGCGACAGGCCGACCGAAATGGCGACGTAGAGCGCGGCCTGCGCAGGCTCGCCGCGCTGCCACAGCGTCATCGCGTCGAGGCTGAAGGCCGAAAAGGTGGTGAAGCCGCCGAGCAGGCCGGTGATGAAGAACAGGCGCGCGGGGTGGCCGACGCCGTCCAGCGCGCCGACGGCAAGCCCGATGGCAAGACTGCCCACGATATTGACGGCCAGGGTGCCGACCGGGAAGCCGGGGCCGAACCACGCCAGCGTCCATTTGCCGACGCCAAAGCGAAGCAGCGCGCCAAGGCCGCCGCCGACGAAGACGGCGAGCGCGTTCAGGCTGCGTCCTGCGGCGCAGGGGCGGCTTTCTTGTGGAACGGCTTCATCACGAGCACGATGATCCCGCCGATGATCGCACCGGCAAGCGAGGCGAGCAGCGCGAATACCAGCCAGTCGACCATTGGGGCGAGTGCGCCGGTCGGCGCCGCAACGGCATGGGCGATTTCCTTGGCGAGATGCTCGGGCCCGGCAAGACCCATTTCGGCAAGCGCGTGGAGGACGATGCCGCCGCCAACCCACAGCATCGCGGCGGTGCCGATCACCGACAGTGCCTTCATGATCTTGGGGACAACATGAACGAGGCCGTTGCCGAACGCCTGGGTCGCGCCATTGGGTTTCGTGGCGAGGTGAAGACCGATATCGTCAAGCTTCACGATCAGCGCGACCACGCCATAAACGGCGATGGTGATGAGTATCGCAACGACGATGAGCGCGCCGGCCTGCATCCAGAAACTCATCCCTTCGAGCGTGGACAAGGCAATCACCATGATTTCCGCCGACAGGATGAAGTCGGTCCGAATGGCGCCCGCGACCTGCCGGGCCTCAAGCTCTTCGGGGGTGTCGGTTTCGAGCAATTCCTCCTCGGCATGATGATCGCCGGCCATCGCCTCGAGGATTTTTTCGGTCGCTTCGAAGGCTAGGTAGGTTCCGCCCAGGATGAGCAAAGGCGCGATTCCCCACGGCGCGAACGCCGACAAGAGGAGCGCGATGGGAAGGATGACCAGCAGCTTGTTGCGTAAGCTGCCCTTCGTGATTTTCCAGATGATCGGCAGTTCGCGGTGCGGGCTGAGCCCGGTCATGTAGCGCGGCGTGACCGCTGTATCGTCGATGACGACGCCGGCCGCCTTGGCGCCGGCCTTGCCTGCCGCCGCGCCGATATCGTCGACCGATGCGGCCGCAAGCTTGGAGAGCGTGGCGACATCGTCGAGCAACGCGATTAGACCCGATGGCATGCTGGTTTGACCCCTGTACGATTTTCACCGTCGATAGAGGCCAGCGCGCAGGACGCCAAGTCTTGTCATCGCGGCGCCTTTGACGCAGTGCAGCGCAATGCTTTCGATGAACCAGATCAAGACCGACCGAGCATCGGTCGAACGCGCCATTCGCGACAAGGGCGTCGACGTGGACCTTGATGCGCTGATCGCGCTGGACGGCGAGACGCGCGGGTTGAAAACGCGGATCGACGAGCTGCGCGGACGCCGCAATGCGATAAGCGCGAAATTCAAGGACGCCGCGCCCGAGGAGAAAGCTGCACTTGGCGCCGAGGCCAAGGCGGCGGGCGCGCAGGCAGGTGAGCTTGAGGGCGAACTGGCCGGCAAGGATTCCGAGCTGAAGGCGCTGCTGCTCAAGCTTCCGGGCATCCCATGGGAAGGGGCGCCGGTCGGGCCGGATGAAAGTTTCAATACGGTTATCCGAACCGAGGGCGCCGTGCCGCGCTTCGATTTCGAACCGCTCGACCATGTCGCGCTGATCGAGAAGAACGACTGGGCCGATTTGTCGCGGATCGTGCAGGTCTCGGGCAG
The DNA here is from genome assembly GCA_963843855.1 of uncultured Alphaproteobacteria bacterium. Classification (GTDB taxonomy): domain Bacteria; phylum Pseudomonadota; class Alphaproteobacteria; order Sphingomonadales; family Sphingomonadaceae; genus Sphingomicrobium. Next base: position 41,223 of record CAWJMA010000005.1, on the reverse strand, counting down.
CCGGACCTATTGCCTCAAAGGGCGGCTGGCGCTGCTCGAGACCAAGTTGATGGGCTGGGCGCTCGACAAGATTGCGGCGGCCGGCTTCACCCCGATAACGGTCCCCGCCATCGCGCGCGAACAGGCATTCCTCAACCAGGGTCAGTTCCCCGGACACCGCGAAGAAACCTATGAATTGCCCAACGACGATGCCTGGCTTGCCGGCACCGCCGAAGTCGCGCTGACCAGCCTTCATTCGGGCGAGATCGTCGAGGCGGCGAAGATGCCGGTCACCTATGCCGGTTTCTCGCCCTGCTTCCGCCGCGAGGCGGGGAGCGCGGGCAAGGATGTGCGCGGGCTGCTTCGCGTCCACCAGTTCCTGAAGGTCGAGCAATGGGTGATGTGCGAGGCCGACGAAGCGGTCAGCGCCGAGTGGCACGCCAAACTGCTGGGATTGGCCGAAAGCCTGCTGACCGACCTGAAAATCCCGTACCAGGTGATCGAGACGTCGACCGGCGACATGGGGTTTGGCAAGTTTCGAATGAACGATATCGAAAGCTGGGTGCCAAGCCTTGGCAAGTATCGCGAGACGCACAGCTGTTCCACGCTGCACGACTGGCAGGCGCGCCGCGCCAACCTTCGATATCGCGATGCCGACGGCAAGGTGCGCTTTGCCCACACGTTGAACAATACTGCGTTGGCAAGCCCGCGGATTCTCGTCCCGCTGCTGGAAAATCACCAGACGGCGGACGGGCGCGTGCGGCTTCCCGTCGCGCTTCGCGACTTGATGGGCGGGGCCGACTATCTCTAGCCGAGCGGACGACGCGCCCCCGGCCGGGTGGCGGCGGCTAACCGAAGCTGCGTATCTTTTGCCGCGGATGATCCACGGCTTTGGCGATTTGGGACCGCGTGGACCGAAAAACGGCGACCCCGCCCTCGTCATTCCCGGCTTCATTGCCAACGACCGGACGACGATGGCGCTTCGCCGCGCCATGGCCGCTCACGGTTGGCGGACCTATGCATGGGATGCGGGCTGGAACCTGGGCGCGCGCGCCGATACGGTCGAAATGCTCAACGCGCGGCTCGACGCCATTTCGCCCGACCGGCCGGTGCTGGTCGTCGGATGGAGCCTTGGTGGACTCTTCGCGCGGGCATTGGCGCAGGCGTATCCCGGGCGCGTGCGAGCCGTGGTGACGCTGGGCAGCCCGTTCAGTGGCGACCCGAAATCGAACAATGTCTGGCGGCTTTACGAATGGGTCGCCGGGCACAAGGTCGATGACCCGCCGATTCCCCGCGATTCGTCAAAGCCGGCGGTTCCGTCGCTGGCCATCTGGTCGCCGAACGACGGGATCGTCAGCCCGCGTTCAGCGCGCGGACTAGCCGACGAGAGCGACCGGATTGTCGCAATGTCGTGCAGCCACATGGCGTTCGGCGTTTCGCGCCGAACCTCGGCGATGGTGGTGCGCGAAATCGACACCTTCCTGAAAAGCCACGAATAAACGCGACATTTTCTTGTCTCGTGTGACAATTGGCCCCACTTTTCCCGCATGAAGTGGGACAAACCTCCCAAAAAGCTGTCGCCAGCGGCAGTCGGCCTGGACCCGGACATGCTGGCCCCGCCGGAGCGCGAGGCATGGCGCGATGTTGCCTGGCACGTGCCGCGAATGTTGTCGGGACTGGGCCACCTGGGACCGCGCGGGCCAGAGGATGGGCCGCCGGCGCTGATCATTCCCGGATTCCTTGCGACCGATCGATCGACCATGGACCTGCGCCGTGCGCTGGCGCTTGGCGGATGGCGCGCCCATCCGTGGCTGCTCGGTCAGAATCGCGGTGCCAAGGCCGAGACGATGGACCAGATGTGCAGCCGGCTGGAGGCGATCTGGGATGGCCGCAAGGTGTTGCTGGTCGGCTGGAGCCTGGGCGGCATGTTTGCGCGTGAGATGGCGTGGCGGTGCCCCGACCGGATCCGCGCGGTCGTCACGCTGGGATCGCCCTTTTCGGGCGATTACAAGACCAACACCAACATCACCGCTTTCTACGAACGGATTGCGGGGCATGACGTCAACAAGCCGCCGTTCGAGCGGCATCATGGCAAGCCGCCGGTGCCGTCGATCGCCTTCTGGTCGCGCCGTGACGGGATTGTCGCGCCCGCCGCCGCGCGCGGCGCGGTTGGCGAGGTCGACAGGGCAATCGAGATCGACACGCGCCATTCCGGCTTCACCGTCGACCGGCCCGCGATGAGCCAGATCGTCCGGGAAATCCGCGCTTTCCTGACGGAAGTGGAGGGCAAAAGCCCTTTTTGACCGCACATCATTCCGGGGAAATCCGGGATGAGTTGTGAGAATCCTTGACTCGCGGCACTGACTCGCGAGAAAAAGAACAAACGTAGAACAAATGTATCGAGTTCGTGTGGTCGCAAGCCTGTCCCTTGTGGCCGGCGGCGGTGATGCGGCGCGCCCCCCTGGCGCGTCGCATCCCTGGCGCCTGGGCCCTTACCCGCCCGTTCCAAGCGAACGCGGCGAGCGCGTCCTGCTGCCTGGCGCGGGCGCCGCGACGCTCGCCGAAATCTTTGCCGCCTCCCCGCGCGACGGCGGCTGGACCGGACTGGTTCTTCCCCAGCTTCCGCAAGGCCGTCCGTGGCTGTGGGTGCAGGATCGAATGGCGATTCTGGAAGCGGGACGACTGTACCCGCCGGGGCTGGACGCGACCGACCTCATCCATGTCGCCGCCCGCGATTCGCAAGGCGCGCTCTGGGCGATGGAGGAAGGGCTGAGATGCGCGTCGATCGGCGCCGTCATCGGCGAATTATACGGCGATCCCCAGACGCTGGATTTTACCGCGACGCGGCGACTTGCGGTCGCTGCCGAGCGGCATGGCGTGGCTGCCCTTTTGATTCGGCTGGGCGGCCACGCCAACCTTTCGGGCGCGCGCTTCCGCTGGCGGGTGGCAAGTGCGCCCAGCCTTGCCAACCAATTCAATCCGCGCGCGCCGGGCGCACCGGCGTGGGAGGCCGAATTGTTTCGCGCACGCGGGGCCCAGCCCGGCTGCTGGACCATCGCCCATGAACCGGGGTCCGGAGACACGGCGGGTTTCCATCTGGTGGCCGGCGCTGTCGATCGAGCGCTGGACGAAGATCGCCGCGCCGCCGGCTGACGCGCGCATCGCACTGACGGTCGAGGTCCAGCATGGCCAGCGCATTCATGCCGTCACCCCCGCTGCTGCCTTGGCCGGGGCGCGGCCGGGAATGCGGCTGACCGATGCCCGCGCGCTCGACCCGGCATTGCAGGTGGTCCCGGCCGACGTTGCGGGCGATGCCGCCTTGGTCCGGCGGCTGACGCGCTGGGCAAGCCGTTGGTCCCCCGCGGTCGAGATCGACCCCTCCACATCGATCGTGGTTGATGGCTTGCGCCTCGATGCAACGGGGACCGCGCATCTGTTCGGCGGCGAGCAAGGACTGCTTGCCGACATCGTCGACCGCTTCGGCGGGCTGGGCCTGACCGCCCGCGCCGCGATTGCGCCGACCCCGCTTGCCGCCTGGGCGCTGGCGCGGTTCGGCGGCAAGCACTGCATCGCCGCGCCCAGGGCCCGTGCCGCCGCGATGCTTGCGCCTTTGCCGGTTGCCGCGCTGGGCCTTTCCAATGACGTGACCCGCGTGCTCGAGCGGCTTGGCCTCAAGACGATCGGGTCGCTGGCCGGGATCGAGCGGCGCAGCCTGGCGCGGCGGTTTCGCGACGCCGACAATCCGCTGGACGCGATCGACCGCGCGCTTGGCCGCAAGGCCGAACCGCTGGCGCCGGTCGTCCACCAAGCCAGCCCGCGTGCACTGCTCCGGCTGATCGAGCCGGTCGCCGATCCGGCCGCCGCACCGCAATCTTTGGACCTGTTGATCCCCGACCTAGTCGCGCAGCTGGAGAAAAGACGGCTTGGCGTGCGCCGACTGGTACTTGCCGGATATCGGGTCGACGGCGAAGTTGCGGTCGCCGTGGCGGGATGCACGATTGCAACGCGCGACGCCCACCACCTCAAGCGCCTGCTGGTCGAAAAGGCGCAGACACTCGATCCCGGTTTCGGCTTCGACGGGTTCGCGCTGGAAGCCGATTGGTGCGAGCCATTGGGGGCGATGCAGGACGGGCTTGCCGGTGGTCCGCCGCCCGAAATTGCGGTCGCTCGGCTGATCGACCGGTTGAGCACCAGGCTTGGCCCCGACGCGGTCACCCGGCCGCAGCCGCGTGCCAGCCACCTGCCCGAACGCGCGAGCGGCTGGCGCCGCGCACTGGACAAGGAAGCACCGTGCCAGCCGCCCCCCACCGGCCTTGCGCCGCGCCCGCAACGCCTGCTCGACCGGCCCGAGGCGATCGACGTCATTTATGCCACGCCCGCCGGGCTGCCGCGCCGCTTCGTATGGCGGCGCGCGGTGCATGACGTCGTCCGCGCCGAGGGGCCGGAACGGATCGCCCCCGAATGGTGGCGCGAGCGATCGACCGCCCGGCTGCGCGATTATTACAGTGTCGAGGACCGGGTCGGCCGCCGTTACTGGATTTACCGCGAGGGATTGTTCGGTGACGGCCGCGGCGGCGATCCGGTATGGTATCTGCACGGCCTTTTCGGATGACCATCGGAACCTTCACTAAGGCGCTCGGCTGATGCCTGAATATACCGGCTTTTCGCGCAAGAAGCTGGTGCTCGATGACGGCGATCCGCAGGGGTCGATTGCGCCCGCACCGTTCGTCGAGCTTGGCATTGCCTCCCCATTTTCCTTCCTGACCGGCGCGTCGGATGCGATCGAGCTGGTGCTGGCCGCGCACGAGCATGGCATGGACGCGATCGGGATCGCCGATGTCGACACGCTGGCTGGGGCGGTTCGAATGCACAGCGCGGCCAAGGCGGCGGGATTGCGCCCGCTGATCGGTTGTCGGCTGGCCCCGGTCGATGCGCCGCAGCTGCTGGCCTATCCGATCGATCGCGACGGCTATGGCCGCCTGTCGCGGATGCTGAGCATGGGCAAGATGCGCTGCGAGAAAGGGGCGTGCGACCTGCTGCTCAGCGAGGTCGCGCTGCACGCCAAGGGTATCGCCTTCATCGCCATGCCGGGCGCGGATCTGGATGCGTTCGAGGCGGCGCTGCCAGCGCTGGCCGCCGCGCTGCCGGGGCAAGGCAAAAGCGGCCTGCGCCATGTCGCGGCGGCGCATCATTATCACGGCGACGATTTGGCGCGCATCGCCCGGCTCGACCGGATGGCGGGCGCGCATGGACTGACCATCCTGGCGACCAACGACGTCTGTTATCACACGCCCGAGCGCCGGCCGTTGCAGGACGTGATGAGCTGCATCCGCGAGAAGGTGACGCTGGCCGAGGCGGGCTATCTGCTCAACCCCAATGGCGAACGGCATTTGAAGTCGCCGGACGAGATGATCCGCCTGTTCGAACGTTGGCCCCACGCGATCGCCGCGACGCGGACTTTTGCCGACGCGATTACCTTCAGCCTCGACGAACTGCGCTACGAATATCCCGAAGAGAATATCCCCGACGGGCGGACCCCGCAGCAGCATCTGGAGCAGCTGACCTGGGCCGGCGCGGATGGGCGCTATCCCGATGGCGTGCCGGACAAGGTGGCGGCGCAGATCCGCCACGAGCTTGCGCTGATCGAGAAGCTGGATTTTGCGCGATACTTCCTGACCGTCCACGACATCGTCGCCTTCGCCCGCAGCCTCGACCCGCCGATCCTGTGCCAGGGGCGCGGGTCCGCCGCGAACAGCGCGGTCTGTTACGTGCTTGGGATCACCGCGGTCGATCCGTCGGTCAACGAACTGTTGTTCGAGCGCTTCATCAGCGAGGAGCGCAAAGAGCCGCCCGACATCGACGTCGATTTCGAGCATGAGCGGCGCGAGGAAGTGATCCAGCATATCTATGCCAAATATGGCCGCGAACGCGCGGGTATCGCCGCGACCGTGATCCATTACCGGCCGCGCAGCGCGGTGCGCGAGGTTGGCAAGGTGATGGGCCTGTCCGAGGACGTGTGCGGCGCGATTGCCGCAACCCACTGGGGCAGCATGGAGGCCGAGATCGCCGAGGAGCGCGTCGGCGAGGCCGGGCTGGACTGGTCCGACCCGCATTTGCGCCGGACGATCTCGTTGGCAAGCCAGCTGATCGGCATGCCGCGCCATCTGTCGCAACATGTCGGCGGCTTCATCCTGACCCAGCGGCCGCTGACCGAAACCGTGCCGATCGGCAATGGCGCGATGCCCGATCGCACCTTTATCGAATGGGACAAGGACGACATCGAGGATCTGGGAATCCTCAAGATCGACGTGTTGGCGCTGGGCATGCTGACCTGTTGCCGAAAGGCGTTCGACCTGATTGCCGCGCATCATGACGAACATTGGGACCTGGCCACCGTCCCGCGTGAAGTGCCCGGCGTCTACGACATGTTGTGCAAGGGCGATTCGCTGGGCGTGTTCCAGGTCGAAAGCCGGGCCCAGATGAACATGCTGCCGCGGCTTCGCCCGCGCGTGTTCTACGACCTGGTCATCGAGGTAGCGATCGTTCGGCCCGGACCGATCCAAGGCGACATGGTCCACCCTTATCTGAAGCGGCGGCAAGGCAAGGAAATCGTCACCTTCCCCTGCCCCGACCCCGATCATGGCCCGCCCGACGAGCTGGAACGGATCCTGTCGCGGACATTGGGCGTGCCGGTGTTCCAGGAACAGGCGATGAAGATCGCGCTGGACGCGGCGAAGTTCAGTCCGGCCGAGGCCAACCAGTTGCGCAAGGCGATGGCGACGTTTCGAAGCCGCGGGACGATCGACCTGTTGCAGGACAAGATGGTCGAGCGGATGGTGGAACGCGGCTACGACCGCGACTTTGCCGAGCGCTGCTTCCACCAGATCCGCGGCTTTGGCGAATATGGCTTTCCCGAAAGCCACGCGGCGAGCTTCGCGCACCTCGTCTACGTGTCGAGCTGGATCAAGTGGCGATACCCGGCGGCGTTCGCGGCGGCGCTGCTCAATTCGCAGCCGATGGGATTTTATGCCCCCGCGCAGATCGTCCGCGATGCCAGGGAGCATGGCGTCACAGTGCGCGCAATCGACGTCAACCACAGCCATTGGGACTGCACGCTGGAACCGACGTCGAACAGCCCGGCGCTGCGCCTTGGCCTTCGCCAGATCGAGGGATTGCGGCTGGACGATGCGACCCGGCTGGTCGCGGCGCGGGGCGATACCCCTTATGCCAGCATCGAGGACGTTCGGCGGCGCGCGGGCATCGGCGTTGCGGCGATCCAGCGGCTGGCGGAGGCCGACTGTTTTCGTTCGATCAAGCGCGACCGGCGCGGGGCGCTGTGGGATGCGCGGGCGCTGAAGGGCGCGCCCGACCTTCCGCTGTTCCGTGCCGCCAATGCAGCCGACGAGGGTTGGGAAACCGATGTCGTTCGGCTGCCCGCAATGCCGATGAGCGAACATGTCGTCAGCGATTACCAGACCACGCGGCTCAGCCTGAAGGCGCACCCGATGCAATTCCTGCGCCCGCATTATGCACGGCGCGGGTTCGTGACGGCGGGCGAATTGCGGTCGATGCGCTATGGGCGGCGCGTCTCGCTGGCCGGGCTGGTGCTGATCCGCCAGCGGCCGGGAAGCGCCAAGGGGGTGTGCTTCATCACGCTGGAGGACGAGACCGGGGTCGCCAACCTTGTCGTCTGGCCGGATCGGTTCGCGGCCCAGCGCGGAATCGTGATGGGGGCGCGGCTGATGGTGGTGCATGGCGTCGTCCAGCATGACGAGGCGGTCGTCCATGTGATCGCAGCGCGGCTGGAAGACGACACCGCAATGCTGCGCGAATTGAGCGAGGATGCGATGCCATCCACCCTGTCGAACGGCGATGGCGGCGGCGCGATTAAGCCGCCGGCCATGACCCATCCGCGCAACGTGCAATGCATGCCGAAAAGCCGCGATTTCCACTGACCGCCGATTTCCGATACAGAACAATCTATGCTGGTTGCGTTGGCCCTGATCCTGCAAGTTGCCCCGATCGAGGGGAATTGGACCAATCCCGCGCGCAGTGTCACGGTCGCCATCCGTCCGTGCGGAAACTCATGGTGCGGAACCGTCGTCGCGGCGACCGACAAGGCCCGGGCCGATGCCGAAAAGGGCGGCACCCCCAATTTGGTCGGCACCCAGTTGATGACCGGCTTTGCTGAGGCAGGCGACGGGCGATGGAAGGGGCGGATGTTCGTCCCCGACCTGAATTTCCGGTCGCACGCGACCATCGTGCCGGTGAACGAAACGACACTGAAGGTGCGTGGCTGCGCGCTGCGCGGACTGGGCTGCAAATCCCAATTGTGGACCCGCGTCGACTAGGACAGGCTGGCCAAATCCCCGGCAAGATCACCGGCCAGTACCGCGGCCTGCAATGCGGCCATTTCGTCGGCCCAGTAGCGGTCGGTTTCCAGATGTGGCGAAAGCGCGCGAACCTTGCGGTGCAGGTCCTGCAAGGCCGGCGATGTGGCCAGCGGGGCGTGGTAATCGACGCCCTGCGCCGCCGCGATCAGTTCCACCGCAACGACCCCGGCCGCATTGATTGCGATCGTCCGCGCCTTGCGCGCGGCGATCGGGGCCATCGAGACATGGTCTTCCTGACCCGCGCTGGTCGGGATAGAATTGACCGATGCGGGAAAGGCGAGGCTCTTGTTCTCGCTTACCAGTGCGGCGGCGGTGACCTGCGGGATCATCAGGCCCGAATTGACCCCGCCGTCGTCGGTCAGGAAGGCGGGCAGCCCGCTCATCTTGGGATCGACCAGAACGCTGGTCCGACGTTCGGAAAGCGAGCCGACCTCGCACAGCGCCATGGCGATGATGTCGGCGGCGAAAGCGACCGGCTGGGCATGGAAATTGCCGCCGCTAATCGCGCTGTCCTCGTCCTCGAACACGATCGGGTTGTCGGTGACCGCCGCGGCTTCGATCTCCAAGGTCCTGCCGGCATTGGTGAGCAGGTCGAGCGCGGCGCCCATGACCTGCGGCTGGCAGCGGAAACTATACGGATCCTGGACCTTGCCGCAGCGATGGTGGCTGTCGACGATGTGCGACCCGGCCAGAAGGTCGCGTATCGCGGCGGCGACGCGAATCTGTCCGGGTTGTCCGCGAACCGCCGAAATCCGGGTATCGAACGGCTTGATGCTCCCCTTGAGCGCATCGACCGAAAGGGCGCCTGCGGCGATCGCCGACCAGAAGACCCGGCGAGCGAGGAACAAGGCGTCGAGCGCAATCGCGGTCGAGGCCTGGGTTCCGTTGATCAGCGCTAGCCCTTCCTTCGGACCCAGTTCGAGCGGCGCAAGGCCGATCCGCGACAAGGCGTCGCGGGCGGGATAGACGGTGCCGGCGACATCGATCCGCCCCTCGCCGAGTAGCGCCGCGATGAGGTGGGCCAGCGGGGCGAGATCGCCCGAGGCGCCGACCGAACCCTGCGAGGGAATGACCGGCATGGCATCGCGGTCGAGCAATGTCTGGAGCGCGTCGATGACGAGCGGGCGAACCCCCGAATAGCCGCGCCCCAGGCCAAGCAGCTTGAGGACGATCATCAGCCGGACGGTGTGGCGCGGCAGTGCTTCCCCCAGCCCGCAGGAATGCGAGAGGATCAGGTTGCGCTGCAGTTCGGCAAGGCGATCCTCGGGAATGCGGGTCTGGGCGAGAAGGCCAAAGCCGGTGTTGATGCCATAGACGGTTTCGCCGCCGGCAACGATCCGACCGACCGACGCGGCGGACGCGCGGACTCGCACCATGCTGGGATCATCGAGGCGCGACGGCGCGCCGTCCCACAGCTTGGCGAGGTGGTCGAGGGTGATTGCGGTCGGGTCGAGGATCAGCATGGCGGTGTCTCTAGCGCCGTTTTCGCGCGGACGCTTTACTTTTGCGCATCGCCGCCGCTGCAAGCATGAAGGCATTAACTGTCCGGTCGCGGGACGACGCGGGCAGCGCCATAGCGCGGCGCAGGCGGGCGGATCAGGTTGGCCGGGTGGAATCAGGGAGAACGGACTTGACCAATATCATTCGCCTCTTGCGCGACAGCCGCGGCGCCTCCGCCATCGAATATGCGCTGGTCGCATCACTGATCTCGGTCGCCGCGATCGTCTCGTTTAATGCGCTGGGCTACAAGGTCAGCGGCAAATATAACCAGGTCGACAACAAGCTCTGATTCAACCGGTGCCATCGCCGTTCGGGCGGACAACACGCTTGCCTTTGGTGCGGCTGGTCAGGTGAAAGGTTCGGCATCGGTCGCAGCGATACGGGCGCAACGTGATCGTGGCCTGCCGGGCGGCAAGCGCAGCCTCCGCCTGAGTCAAATAGCGCGCCTTGCGTCGACAGACCGACAAGCGGGTTCGGATCATCGCAATCAGCCGATCATCGGCAGGTCGAGGCCCTGTTCCTTCGCGCAATCGACCGCGATCTCGTAGCCCGCATCGGCATGGCGCATGACGCCGGTCGCCGGGTCGTTCCAGAGCACGCGTTTCAGTCGGCGCGCGGCATCGTCGGTGCCGTCGGCAACGATCACCATGCCGCTATGCTGCGAATAGCCCATGCCGACGCCGCCTCCGTGGTGGAGCGAGACCCAGGTCGCGCCGCTGGCGGTGTTGAGGAGGGCGTTGAGAAGCGGCCAGTCGCTGACTGCATCGCTACCGTCCAACATGCTTTCGGTCTCGCGATTGGGCGAGGCGACGCTGCCGCTGTCGAGATGGTCGCGGCCGATGACGATCGGCGCGGAGACTTCGCCATTGCGTACCATTTCGTTGAAAGCGAGGCCAAGCTTGTCGCGAAGACCGAGGCCGACCCAGCAAATCCGCGCCGGAAGCCCCTGAAACGCGATCCGTTCGCGCGCCATGTCGAGCCAGCGGTGAAGATGAGGATCGTCGGGGATCAGTTCCTTCACGCGCTGGTCGGTGCGGTAGATATCTTCCGGATCGCCCGACAAAGCCGCCCAGCGGAACGGGCCGATGCCGCGGCAGAAAAGCGGGCGGACGTAAGCCGGGACGAAGCCGGGGAAATCGAAGGCGTTGGCGACGCCGTCGTCGAAAGCTTCCTGGCGGATGTTGTTGCCATAATCGAAGGTTGGGATGCCCATGGCCTTGAAGGCGAGCATCGCTTCGACATGGCGGGCCATCGAATGGCGCGCGGCGTCGATCACCGCGGCGGGATCTTTGTCGCGCATCTCCATCCACTTCGCGACGCTCCAGCCGGCCGGGCAATAACCGTTGGCGGGATCGTGCGCGCTGGTCTGGTCGGTAACCGCGTCGGGACGGATTCCGCGCGCGACCATTTCGGGCAGGATCTCGGCCGCATTGCCGAGCAGGCCGACACTGGTCGGTTCGGTCGCGGTGCGAATAATCTCCAGCGCCTCGTCGATGCTGGTTGCGCGGCGATCGACATAGCGGGTGTCGAGCCGTTTCTGGATCGATGATTCCTGCACTTCGATGGCGATGCAGTGCGCGCCGGCCATGACGGCGGCAAGCGGCTGGGCGCCGCCCATCCCGCCAAGCCCGGCGGTGAGGATCCATTTGCCATTGAGGTTGCCGCCATAATGCTGGCGGCCCATTTCGACAAAGGTTTCGTAGGTGCCCTGAACGATGCCCTGGCTGCCGATATAGATCCAGCTGCCGGCGGTCATCTGGCCGTACATCATCAGTCCGGCACGATCGAGCTCGTTGAACTTCTCCCACGTCGCCCACTTGGGCACCAGGTTGGAGTTGGCGATGAGGACGCGCGGCGCATCCTGGTGCGTCGTGAACACGCCGACCGGTTTGCCCGACTGGACGAGCAAGGTCTGGTCCTCGTCGAGCCGTTCGAGTGTCTCGACGATCTTGTCGTAGCAGGCCCAGTTGCGCGCCGCCCGGCCGATGCCGCCATAGACGACGAGGCTTTGCGGATCTTCCGCGACCTCATCGTCGAGGTTGTTCATCAGCATCCGGACCGCCGCTTCGGTCGTCCAGTGCTTGGCGACTTTTTCGGGGCCGGTGCGCGCCTTGATATGGCGGCTGTTGTCGAGGCGGGGGTTGGTCATGGTTCTCCCGTGAGGTTCAAAAATCGCGCCCGGCGAACATCCGCCGCTCCGGCATGAGGCCGACCCAATAGCCGAGCTCTGCCAATTCATCGATCCGCCAAACCGCCATATCGGCGGCCTTGCCCGCGGCTAGCGTGCCGACCTCGTGCGCTAGCCCAAGGGCGCGGGCAGCGTTGACGGTCATGCCGGCCAGGGCTTCTTCCGGGGTCAGGGCGAACAGGGTGCACGCCATGTTCATCACCAATTGCGGGTTGAGCAGAGGCGAGGTGCCGGGGTTGCAGTCGGTCGCGATCGCGATGGGCACGCTCTCCTTGCGGAGCAGGTCGACCGGCGGCCTCTTCTTCTCGTTGAGCGAATAATAAGCGCCGGGCAAAAGCACCGCGACCGTGCCCGCCGCCGCCATCGCCTTGGCCCCGGCGGCGTCGAGATGTTCGAGATGGTCGGCGGAAAGCGCCTTGTAGGTCGCGGCCAGCGCCGCGCCTTTCTGGTTAGACAATTGTTCGGCATGAAGGCGCACCGGAAGCCCGTTGGCGCGGGCGGCAGTGAACACACGCTCCACCTCATCGCGGGTGAATGCGATGGTCTCGCAAAAGGCATCGACGCTGGTCGCCAGTTTCGCGCTGGCGGCGGCGGGGATCATGTCCTCGCAGATCATGCGAACGAATTCCTCGCGCGCCGGGCCTTCCCTGGCGTCGGCGGGCAGCGCATGGGCGGCCAGCAGGGTGGCGACGATCCGCACCGACTCCCCCTCCCCGAGCGCCTTGGTAGCCTTCAGCAGTTTCAGTTCGTTTTCGGTGTCGAGGCCATAACCCGACTTGATTTCAACCGTGGTGACGCCGCCCGCTATCAAGGCGTGGAGACGGCGGCGCGACTGGGCGACCAGCAGTTCCGGTGTCGCGGCGCGCACGGCAGCGACCGTCGAGACGATCCCGCCGCCCGCCTGAGCGATCTCTTCATACGAAGCACCGGCGCGGCGCATCGCATGTTCGTTGGCACGCGTGCCCGCGAAGACGAGGTGCGTGTGGCAATCGACCAGCCCGGGCGTCACCCAGGCTCCGCCCAAGGCGACGACCTCTTTTGCGCGGAACCCGGCCAGTTCGGTACGGCTGCCGACGCGCACGATGCGTCCGTCGTCGATCCCGATGGCGGCATTCTTGAGGATTCCGAGCGGATTGCCGGGCGCTGCGACCATCGTCGCGACATGGCAGTCAGTAATCAGGCGATCCCACATATTCGTCTTCCCTTGGGGGCTGGCAATGGTCGCGCGCGATGCTAGTCGTCAAGCATGAGCTGGCCCAATTTATCCGACATCCTGATTGGCGGCGACGACGATGCCTTGGTCGGGCTGGTCGGCGCCCCGCTGAGCGCCGGATCGGTGACCCCCGGTCGTTGCGACCTGGCGCCTGCATTGCTGCGCGCGACATTGCGTCGGATCGGCCGGTACGATGTCGAAACCGGGCGCGAGATTGCGACTAGGGTTGCCGATTATGGCGATGTCGGCATCGACGGATTGAGCATCGAGCAGGCCACCGGTCCGATCCGCGATGCCTGTGCGAAGAGCGTCGCACGCCACGCTTTGACGCTGCTGGTTGGCGGCAACAATGCGGTGACGAGACCCGGGGTCCATGCGCTCGGTCTGCCGCTGGACCAGATTGGCCTGATTACCCTCGACGCGCATTTCGACATGCGCGAAACGGCCAGCGGATTGGGTAATGGCAACCCCGTTCGTGCGCTTCGCGAAGACGGCCTGCCGGGGCGCAATGTCGCGCAAATCGGCCTCGCCAGCTTCGCCAACAGCGCGAACATGCACCGCGATGCGGTGGCCGGGGGCCATTTGGTGCTGACCAATGATCATGTCCGGCGCGAGGGGATCGCTAGCTCGATCTCCACCGCGTTGGCGCGTCTTTCCCATTGTACGGCAATTGCCGTGGATTGCGACATCGATGTCATCGACCGCGGACAATTTCCCGGCGCTCCGGGCGCACGGCCGGGTGGAATAGCGGCGCATGATTTCTTCGCAGCTGTGCGCCTGTTGGCGAGCGATGAGCGGGTCCGTTTGATCGACCTGACCGAATGGGACCCTTCGCTCGACCCGAGCGACCTGAGCGCGCTGACAGCGGGACGCTGGATGGCCGAATGTCTGGCCGGTTACGAGGCGCGAACCGCAAGCTGACGACCCACGGCGGGACTCGAAGGTCTCTCCAAGAAGTTGACTAAGGTTAGTAATCGTTACAGGTTCGTTAACGCTAGTTTAGCCGAGTCGCCAGGCGGCCCCGGCGTGGTGTGCCTAAGTTCGGGGGTATTTATGGGCGGCGTTTCACGATTTGTTGCGTTTGGCGCTGCGGCGCTGGGCGCGGGCCAGTTTGCAAGTCCTGCGATCAGCCAATCCCTGGCGCCAACTCGCGACGAATTAACCAGGGACCAGCCGGCGCCGACCCCCAAATCGTCGCTCAATATCGTCGGTGATGTCGAACGAGCGCCATGCCCGCTGGCCGATCCCCAATATGCCGACATCCGGGTAGACCTGACCGACGTGCAGTTCAACAATCTGAAGGGCGCGACGCCCGAGGAAATGCGTCGGACCTGGGCCGAATTTGCCGGGACCAACCAACCGGTGTCCGCGATTTGCGAGATTCGCGACCGGGCGGCGACCTATTTGCGCGACAAAGGCTATCTGGCCGCCGTTCAGGTCCCGACCCAGCGAATCGAAGGAGGCGTGGTCCGGCTAGAAGTACTCTATGCCCGGATCACTGCGGTGCGCGCACGTGGCCAAACCGAGGGCGCGGAAGCCAAGCTGGTCACTTACCTTGGCCGCCTCACCGAGGACGAGATTTTCGATCGCAACCGGGCCGAACGTTACTTGCTGCTGGCGCGCGACCTGCCGGGCTATAACGTGCAGCTGACGCTGAAACCCGCAGGCACCGCGCCGGGCGACCTGGTTGGCGAAGTCACCGTCATCCGCCAGCCCTTTTCTCTCGATGTGATGGTCCAGAATCTCGCCGCGCAGGAAACCGGGCGCTGGGGCGGGCAATTGCGGGCGCAGGCGTTCGGCCTGACCGGGCTTGGCGACGTCACTTATGCGTCGATCTATTCGACCTTCGACTTCAAGGAGCAACAAATCCTGCAGGTTGGCCACGCCTTCCGGCCGGGCAGCGAAGGCCTGGTCGTCAATGGCCAGTTGACCTACGCATGGACCAGGCCGTCAATTGCAAGCAACCCGGGCGACCCCGACATCAAGGCACGCACGTTGTTCGCGACATTGGGCGTTTCCTATCCGGTATTACGCTCGCAGGCCCGTAACCTGAATGTCGGCGCTGGCTTCGACTGGGTCGACCAGAAAGTCGACTTCTTCGGGCCGCTGACCCGGGATCATTTGCGGATCCTCTGGTTGCGCGCGGATTACGACGCCATCGACCTGACGTCGCGGCGGCCAGTCTGGCGCTACGGCGCGTCGATCGAATTGCGCAAGGGCCTGGGCTTCCTTGGCGCCAGCGACAATTGCTGCTCCGTCGGCGAAACGCCGCCAAGCCGCGCCGACGGCAAGGCAGATGGCACTTTGATCAGGGTCAGCGGCAATGCCGAATTCGCGCTTGGCGAATCGATTGCGGTCGCCATCAGCCCCCGTGCGCAACTGGGCTTCAACCCGCTGTTCGCTTTTGAAGAATTCACCGGCGGCAACTATTCCGTCGGCCGCGGTTACGACCCGGCGATCATTTCCGGCGATAGCGGCGCGGGCGTCTCGCTCGAGGTTCGCGGGCCGCGCTGGCAGGTTACGCAAAAATCGGAGCTGAGAATCCAGCCCTACCTGTTCGGCGATGCCGCATGGGTCTGGAACAAGAGGTCCGGAGGGTCCGACCATCTCAAGTCGGCCGGCGGCGGTATCCGCGGCCAGCTTGACAATCGTCTGTCACTCGATGCGGCAATTGCCGTTCCGCTGGAAAAAGCAGGGGTTCTCGACCGCAAAGGGTCGGCCCGCTTCCTCCTGACCCTCACCACCCGCCTGTTGCCCTGGAGGTGATTATGCGTAGCCGTCCCCTGAACCGCCGCAACCGGACAGCTTGTTCGGTCCTTGCCATGGCCACCGCGCTGGTCGTTGGCGTTTCACCCGCGGCGGCACAGAGCCTGCTCGGGACGGGCACGATCGACGTCAACGGTGGCGGTGCCGCCGGGATCACGACATCGCCGGGAACTACGCTGATCACGCTAAATCCGGGACAGAGCGTGATCAACTGGACCCCGATCGACAATGCGACCGGAACCGGGACGAACATCGTTTTCCAGCCCAGCGGGACGACGGCGACTTTCACCAGTTCCGACAATTTCGCCGTTCTCAACAACGTCAACGTCGCCGACTTCAGTCGCATCGTCGAGATGAACGGCAACATCAACAGCAACATCGGCGGACAACTGACCGGCGGCAGCATCTATTTCTATTCGCCGAGCGGATTTGTGCTGGGCAATAACAGTGTGATCAACGTCGGTTCACTGGTGCTCAGCGCGTCACCGCTCACGCTGAGCGGCAACAACGAATTTATCGTCGGCAGCGACAATGTCGTAACGTTCGGCCAGGCTCCGAACCCGAACGCATCGATTACGTCGAACGGCACGATCAACGCGACGATGAGCGGCAGTTACGTGGCGATGGTCGCGCCGCGCGTCGTGCACAATGGCGCCATCACGGTAAACGGTCAGGCCGCCCTCGTCGGCGCCGAAGCAGCGACTATCAGTTTCCGGCCGAATGGCTTGTTCGACATTCAGGTCGACGCCGGGACGACCGATGCCAATGGCGTCATCGTGAATGGCGATGTTAACGGTCCGGCGAGCAGCGGTTTTGGCGACTATCGTCGGATATTTATGGTCGCGGTTCCCAAGAACCAGGCGATGACCATGGTAATTGGCGCCGGCGCCAACTTGGGCTTCGATATTGCCGGCGCGGCGGCAGTCGATGGCAACACGATCGTGCTGAGCGCCGGGAATGACGTGAGCTTCGGTTCGGCATCCGATGCCACTGCGGCGCCTAGCACTGGCGCTTCGTCGATCAGCATCATTGGCGTGACTGCAACGTCAACCCTGCGAGCGAACGCTAGGGATACGGTCTCGATCTTTTCAGGGGCGGGACAGAGCAGCAGCTTCGCCGGAAACTTGGAACTCTACGCAGGCAAAACGGCCGAGGTTGTGTCGAGCGGATCTGGCGCGTCGATTGCCGTTACCGGCAACTTGATCGTCAACACCGACCAGTACGGCGAATTCGGGATCGGCAATGCTGCGACCGGCGGCACTTCTCGCCTGATTGCACAGAATGGCGGACTGGTCAGCGTCGACGGTTACGCCGACATCTCGGCTAACGGATACGGTGGCGGATCGTTCGGCACCGGGCAGTCGGGTGGTGACGGAACGGGGGGAACCGTTACCGTCCAGGCTACGACCGGCGGTAGCGTTTCGGTACTCGGCACATTGTATGCTCGCGCCGACGGATCTATGGCGGCGACGCTTATGGCGACGTCGCGCAAGGTGGGATCGGCCAGGGCGGCAACGTTACCGTTCAGGCAAGTAGCGCGGGATCAAGCATCACGCTCGACAGCTCCGCTTATGTCTCGGCCAACGGCAACGGCGGCAGCGGCGGCGGCGAGGGCTGCTTCGGGTGCGGGTCGTTCGGCAATTCCGGCCTCGGTGGCACAGCCGTTCTCGGCACCGGATCGGGCGCCGGGGCCAGCCTGACGGTCGACGGAAGCGCGTACGTGACCGCGAACGGCAATGGCGGGTACGGCGACAGCGATGGCGGCGACGCGCTGGGCGGATATTCTTCCGTCACGTTCGGCGCTGGCAGCGCGATTCAATTCAATGCCGACTTGGTCGTCGAAGCACGGGGGTTCGGGGGCAGCGGCTCGTTCGGCGATGGTGGCAACGGCACCGGCGGACGTGCTTCAATCGGCTCTCAAACCGCTGCAACCGGCGGCAGCATTACCGTGGTTGGGGCCGCCACCGCCAACGCTTCGGGCGAAGGCGGGGCTGCCTATGACGTTGGAACCGGCGGCAACGGTATTGGCGGCCAGACCGACAATGGCGGCAGCAACGGGACGATTTCGTTCCTGGGCGGCTTTACCGGTCTGGTGCAGGGACAGGGTGGCTATTCGGAATCCGGCGTTGGCGGCAACGGCGAGGGCGGAATTGGCTGGCTCGATGCGTTCGGCGCGACGATCTCCGTCACCGGCGACTATTGCTCGATGGACGCCAGCGCATTCGGCGGCAACGGGCCGATCGGCGGCAACGCGATCGGTGGATCGGCCTACCTTCCTTCAAGTTCGACCTACACGGTGACCGGCAACGCCACGATACTTGCCAATGGCACCGGCGGGACCGGCTCAAATGGTAACGGAGGTGACGGGACCGGCGGGCTGGCGAATGTTCGTGCAACCGGAAGCGGATCGACCCTGACGGTCGATGGTGACGTTTATGCGGAAGCGACAGGTAACGGCGGGACCGGATTGGGTGTCGGCGATGGCGGCGACGGATTTGGCGGCGAGGTTTATATCCAGGCCGGCAATGGCGGCACCCTGAATATCGCCTCACTTGACGCACGCGCCAACGGCTGGGGCGGATCGTCGTTCGGCGCTTCTTCACAGGCCGGCAGCGGCACCGGCGGGCGAGCGGACCTGGCTGCCTATGGCGGTTCGACGATCCTGATCGGCGGGAATGCAAGGGTCGCCGCGTTCGGATCGGGCAACAATACGTTAGACTGCACCTTCTGCGGCGGGTTCGGTGGCGACGGGCTCGGCGGTGAAGCCTATCTGCAAACCTACGGCGGGGGCACAAACAACATTACGGTGTCCGGCAATCTGACCGTCGACGCTTCGGGGGCCGGTTCGCGCGGCGAAGGCGGCGCATCGGGAAGCGGCACGGGCGGCTTTGCCAACTTCCAGCAGAATACAGCGGGCACGATAACGATTGATGGGGAAACCACAGTCAGCGCCATCGGGAGCGGCGGTTCCCACTTCCAAGACGGCGGGATTGCCGGTGACGGCACTGGCGGAACCGCGCGCCTGTTCGCGGGCGGCGGCGGATCAACGTTCCTTAATGCCGGAGTCACGGTCGATGCGAGCGGCCACGGCGGCGATGCGCCGACGATCGGCGGCGTCGCAGGCGACGGCATTGGCGGCACGACCGCCCGGCTGGGTGCGATCGGCGGCGATCTGTTGATTGACGGTTATGCTTATGTCGCCAACAACGGCACCGGCGGTAACGGCGGAACCGGCGGTGACGGAACCGCCACCGGCGATCCCCCGACGCGCACGGGCGGCGCCCACATCTTCGCTGAGAATGGCGACATCACGATCACTGGCGGAGCGACCGTTTCCAGTGAAGGCTATGGCGGCAGCGGTGGGACGCTTGCCAACGGCGACGGCGGAGACGGCGGCCATGGAACCGGCGGCTACGCATCGATCCATGCTCGCAACAGCAACCTTGGGCCAAGCAGCATCACCATCGTCACCGACCCGCAAATCGAGGGCAGCGGCAACGGCTATGTCATCGTTCGCGGCTCTGGCGGCAACGGTGGAAACGGTGTCGACAGTTTCGGCGGCAATGCAGCGGGCAACGGTGGCAACGGCGGCACCGGCACCGGCGGTAGCGGGTTCATCACGGCCGCCGCTGGAAATGGCAACCTGGCCATCGATACCGCGGTCGTCTATGTCCACGGCGACGGCGGCAATGGCGGCGATGGCGGTGCGGGCGATCTAGATTTCGGAACAGCTGGAGGCAATGGCGGGAATGGCGGGGCCGGGATCGGCGGCTTTACCAATGTCGGGACGGAAAGCGGCAACGCCCAGGCTACCGCCGCCAACAATGGCTCGGCGACGTTCGGTATAGTCGCGCTCTACGGCGACAGCTTTGGCGGCAATGGCGGCAATGGCGGGGACGATGGCAATGGTACCCTCGGATTTGCAGGCAATGGCGGTGACGCCCAAAATGGCGGCACGGTCCTGCTCGCCCGCGGGTCGACGCTGAACTTCGACACCGCAAATCTGCAATCCAGTGCGAGCGGCGGTGACGCAGGAAGCGGCGACAGCGGTGGCGGCCAGTACGGGGTTGGCGGCGACGCGGTTATTGGCGGCAGTGGAGGAATCGGAATCCTTTCCAGCGAACGGTTCCAACTCCCTTTGCAAACCGCAACGATCAACGGCGGGTACGTCGGCGGATTTTCGGTGGCCACCGGCGGTAGCGGAACGACCGCCGGCGCATCGATCGTCAGCGATTCCCCGGTCAATTTCAACTTCCGCAATACGACGGCAGCGTTCGAACTCATCAACGTGTTCGTGTCTGCCTTCGACGTCGCCCCCGGCGCGCTTGCGAGCGCGCTAATCCTCGACAACAGCGACGTCAGTGTCGTCGGCAATTTGTTGGCCGGTTACAGCGCTGATTTCCTTCTTTCGACCTCAGGGGATCTATCCGTTTTTGTCGGTGTTGGCAGCCAGCTGTTCGTTGGCGACCAGCTTCGCCTGACGGCGCGCAATTTTGTTGCCGACATCAGCTATCCGCCTGCCGCGACGCAGGGCCTGATCCTGGCTGGACAGATGGATCTCCAGACCGATCAGGACATCCTGATCGCGGCGAATATCCAGACCGCCAACGCGATCGATTTCGTCGCGCCAGGCAGCATCACGCTTTACGATGTCGACAGTGGCTCATCCGGCCTTTCTCTCGACGCACAGGGCGGTGACCTGTCCGCCCGAAATCTGACAGCAGGAAGTGTCGTCCTCAATTCATCCGGTGCGACCGATGTCGGCAACATCGATTCGTTGGGAACGGTCGAGGTCGATGCGAACGACACCGCGACTCTGGGGACGGTGAATGCGGGCGACACCATCGACATCTTTGGGAATAACGGGGTCTTCGCGGGCGACCTGAACGGGCCCTTCATTCAGGCCTATAGTTTCAATGGCGACGTTAACGTCGGCGCAATCGATGGTGGTTTCGTCGACATTTATTCCTATGGTGGATCGGTCAGCACCGGGGCAGTGAATTTCGGCTCAGCCGCCTACTTCTACGCCGACAACAATGTCGACACGGGCGTGGTAACGGGCGCGGGCTCGTTTAACGCTTTCGCGCAGTCGAACCTGACCTTCACGTCAATCGATATCGATGGCAGCGCCACGCTGACGTCAGGCGACGACATCAATGGTGGCAATGTTTCGGCAGCCAATATTTATGCTTCTGCCGGTCAGGATTTCGCGTCGGATGGCGGCTCGATCACTTTGGGCGACCTGACGGCCGAATTCGACATCGACTTGTTGGCGCAGACCGACATCATGATCGGCAACGCGGTTGCTGGCGGCGACATCGACCTCGCGACCAGCGGCTATGATGACGAGGTCGGCGGTGACATTTTCGCGGGCAATCTGACCGCGGGCGATTCCGTCGGGGTCAATGCGGGCGGCCTGATCGACGTCGCCGACGTGTCCGCCGGACTCGTCAATCCGAGTGACGACCCGCTGGCGGAATATAATATCGGACTGCTGGCCGGGACGACGCTGACCGCCGGCAATCTGGCATCCGCCAATCACATCGGCGTAGCGGCGCCAGGTGCGATTTCGACCGGCAATGTCGATGCCGCCAATATCTTCATGGCGCTTGGCGGTGACGATATGAGCTTGGGATCGATTACAGCCGGGACCAACGTCTACCTCGCCAATTTCTCGATGATGTCGCTTGGCGGAACGATCACCGAGGGATTCGATCCGGCACCGGTCCTGGCCGCCGACCCGGTTCTCAGCGGCGGCAACATCACGATCGGCGGGCCAGTCGATGCCGGCGTGTTCCAGGCAGCGGCGGGCGGGACCTTTTCCGCCCAGGATATTACCAGCGGCGACATTCTGACGATCGTTACCTCGGGGGCTGCGACCACCGGCAATCTGACGGCCGCGACCGACATCGACCTGCTGATCTTCGGCACGTTGACGACCGGCGATGTCGATGGCGGCGGTTCGGTTGATCTGCGCAGTGAAGGCGCGATGAATGCCGGCGACGTTTCCTCCGGCGGCGCGATGTACCTCGGGTCCAACTCGTCCATCTCGGCCGGCAGTCTGACCAGCTCCGCCGACATTGAGACGCTGTCCGAAGGAAATTCGTCGTTTGGCGCGGTCGATGCGGCACTCGGGGTCGATATTGGAGCACGCGGTAGCCTTTCGGCCGGGGCAATCTTTGCGGGCGAGAGCATCCGCCTGGGAGCCGACGAAGCGCTCAGCGCTGGCGATGTGACAGCGGGGAATTCGGTCATCGCGACGTCCTTCACCAGCATTGCACTCGGCGACGTCTCGGCCGGGATCGTCAATCCGAGCAGCGACAGCGGCGCGCTCTACGAAGTTGCGCTGATCACAGCCGGCAATGTCTCGACGGGCGCGATTGACGCATTGGGCGACGTCCAGCTGCTTGGCACCGCAGGCGTCTCGACCGGCAATATCTCGACCGATGCCCGGCTCTTTGCGCTTTCCGATGGGCCGATCACCCTGGGCGACCTGGCGGTCGACGAGCAAATCCTGCTCGGTGGCCGTTCGATGTTCGCATTCACGGGAGATCTGACTGGCGACTTCGACGCGCGGCCCACATTCGCTTCGGTCCCGGTTGCCGTGGGCGGTGACGTGACGATCGGTAATGTCGCGACCAATGCTCTGTCGATTGCTGCTCTCGGGGGAATTACGACCGGCGACCTCCTGACGGACGGCCCGATCGACCTGTCGGCAGGCGGCGACCTTGTCGCCGGGACGCTACAATCGCTGTTCAATTCGATCACGCTCGTTGCGGGCGGGGATATCACCACCAACGACTTGCTGGCCGGAAACGGCATTTTGGTCGACGCGGGCGGCGCGGTTCAGATTGGTGACGCGTCCGCAGGACTGCAGCAAAATTTGTTCTTCGGCATTACCATACAGGATATCGGCCCTGGCAATCCGATCGAAATTTTCGGGGCCTCGATCGCGACCGGCGATCTCGCTACCGATGGTTATGTCGGGCTCTACACGCCGGGCAGCATTTCGACCGGAACGATCACCGCGCTGCACGACATCATCGCGCTTGCCGGTGGCAATGCGAGTTTCGGTGCAATCTCGACCGACGAGAGCTTCACGCTTGCCGGCTACGGCAATTTCGCAGCGTTGTTCACGCCGCAAGGCTTCAATCCGTCGCTGCTATTCACGCTCAATTCGCTATCCGCGACCGGCGGCAATGCCGCCTTCACCGGTGCATCGACCGCACAATCGTTCGAGTCGTTTGTTGGCGGCAATACGGATATCGCATCGGTCGCCAGCGGGTCATACGCGACTTTTGATTCCGGCGGGCTAATCCGCGTGACCGGCGAGATTTCGGCGCCCGATTATGTCGGATTTACCTCGTCGGACATCGATATCGCTAACGGCGCGACAGTCAGTTCTGGCGCGGTCGGTTTCATCTCGAGCAGCGCAACGGGAACCTTCATCGGCGACAATATCGCCGGAACGGGCGGCTATCGACTGAGCCAGGCCGAGCTGGATCGGACGGATGCCGGTGCATTCGAATTCGAAGTCTCCACCGATCGCGGTGCGCTCGCTTCGATGATCGTCGGCGACCTGACGCTCGACATGACTGGATCGAGCAATGACGACGTCGCCGAGTTCTGGATTGGCGATAACCAGACCGGAGTGTCGAGCGGAACGATCCGGGTGGTTGGAGACGCATTGTTCCGGGTAACAGCCGATCAGGAAATCAACTTCGAATCGACAACGTTTGAAATCGATGCCGCGACGGGATCGGTGTCGCTGCTTGACGGACAGGGCAACCTTAGCGGCCTCCTTAATCTTTATGCCCAGAACATCTTCGTCGCGAGCGGAGACATCCTCGATAAGCTTGAGGACGATCCGCGCTACGCGGGCTATGTCGAAGAGTTGAACGCGCCGGCCCTGGTCCAGCGTCCCGAAGGCGTGCTTCGCGCCGCCTCGATCGACATCGACAGCAACAACGGGCCTATCCAGAATATCATCGTTCAGAATACGGGAACCGCCGAACTTCCGGCCGGCTTCGTTCTGACCAGCGCGGATATCGGCGACGCCGATGGCGGCGATGGCGGGCTTGATCCAGCATCGATCAACCTCGTGATCAACGGCCAGATCGTCACCCCTTCAGGAACGCTGACCGGGATCGATGTGCGCGACCTGCTGGTCGGCGAGTTCGGACCGGAACCCTTCGTTGCCGGAAGCACGATCAACGGTTGCCTGCTGACCGGATCATGCAACCGCCTTGGCGAAAACTTGCCGCCTTCGGTATTCGTCACTCCAACCGAGATTGCGATCCTGACCGACGATCCGCTCGGTGAAAGCGACTTCGGGAACGAGCCCGACATCGACGATGGCGTTGACGGTGATTTTGGGGGCGACGCATCCAACCCGATCGAGGCGCCGCAGCCATTGTTCGATACACGCCCGCTGACCGACGAGGGATTGATCGACGACCCGATCTCGGGCGCCGGCAACCCGTCACTCTACGGCGTTCACTCGGACGAGGACGATGATGACGATGACGACGAGACCGATGGCAAGGTGAAAGTCAAAAAGGGAGACGGCAAATGAGCGTTTCGCATAAGCTCGGCCGGCGCTTTCTTCTCGCCGCCTCCGCAATCGGTTTGGGGATGCCGGCGTGGAGCGCGGAAGCCCCGATCAGCTATCGCAACAGCTTCCGGATCGGTGACGCTGGTGTTGTTTGCAGCGCCCAGACGCGGCCGGCGGATGACCGGCTCGCGGGCATCTTCGACCGCGCCTATGCGCTGACCTGCCGCGATGCAGCCGGCGCGGTTGGAAGCTTGATCGCGGTTCGTCGCGCGGTCGACCTGGCACGCGAACCTAGTGCGCTGAAAAGCGGCGCACTGACCTGCGATGCCGAAACGAGTGCCACCGTCGATGCCATCGGCGCCGTCCGCGCGATGCGCTGCCGCGATACCGAAACGCGGCTCGATTATCGGCGCTATGCCGTGACCCGCGGGAAGACGACCTATCTGGTCGAAGGACTGGCGGGATATGATCCGGCGCTGCAGCTGGCGCTCGCGTCGGTGGTCAGCGACCGGGCCGTCCCAGGAACGATCCGCGTTGCCACGACCGAGGTCAGCGATGCTGCCGCCTTCGCGCGCATTCAGGCGGGATTGCTCGATGCCGCGTCGGCTCGGTTGGAGGCCTATAATCGCAACAATGGTGGGCAGTTTGCCGAGGCTGACCAATTCTTCCAGAGCATTGCCGAACGCGATGCCCAGAACCCCGCCATCGCTGCCGAAGCGATTGCCAACCAAGGCCTGCAGCAATCCAATTTGAGCAATTTCGCCGCCGCGGACCGATTGCTTGCTGCGGCCGAAAGTCGCGCGCCCAGGAATGACGGCGTCATACAGCGCCTGATCCGCAATTACCGCGCGATCAACAAACTCAATCAGCAGTCGGCGGCCGACGCACTCGTCGAACTGGAACGGCCGGTCGCCAATGTCGCCGTCAACGAGACGGCCGAACTTCGCCGCGGCCTGATCAATATCCCCCTTGCGGAAGGCATCAATCGCGAGAGCCCGAGCTACCGCGAAGTCACCAGCGGATCGAGCGGGCTTCGGCCGGCCGAACGCGCCGAAGTCCTTGACGCACAGGCACTGCAATTGGCGGGAATCGCGCTTCGCCAGGCGCGGCGATTCGACGAAGCGGCGGCACGACTGACTGCTGCCGAGGCGAAGTTAAAGAATGTCCGGGACGGAAAGTTGCCATCCGCCGCCTGGCTCGCCGCCGACATTGGCGTCGAGCGGGCGTTGGTGGCCGAAGCGGTCGGCAATCCGTCTTCCGCACTTGGCGCATTCGATACGGCGATCAGCCTTCTCGAACGCAATTTCCCAGAATTGCCCATGTTGCTGGCCGCCCGCGCGCGAAAAGCAGGCTTCTTGAGCCGTCAGGGACAGGGCGCCGACGCGCGCGCCTTGTTCGCTGCCGTCGTCGTGCAGAGCGCGTCGATCGCCGACAGCGGAACCGCGCTTCGCGATTTGCTCGATCCTTATTTCGAGATGCTCGCCAAGGACGGAAACGAGGCCGCTGCAACCGAGATGTTCAGAGCGGCGCAGGCGTTGCAACGACCCGGTGTCGCCCAGACCCAGGCCGTTTTGGCGCGCCAGTTTTCAGAGGGTCAGGATGACGCCTCGGCGCTGTTCCGGCTCGCGGTGTCGCGAACCCGCGAAATCGCCAGAACCGAAGCCGAGATCGCCTCGATTACGGCAAAAGTCGCGCCCAGCGCGCGCGATCAGCAGGATCTGCTCACTGCGCGCGCCAGCCTTGAAGAATTGCGCAACGAGCAAGTCGCGCTGCAGGCGAAGCTTGCCGATTATCCGCGTTACAAAGTGCTTGCCACCAACCTGACCGAATTGTCCGAACTTCGTGCCGCGCTTCGGCCGGGCGAGGCCTACTACAAGATGATGGGCGTGAGCAGTCGCTTCTACGCGATCTTCGCCACGCAGGACGGCGCCCGTGCGATCCGGCTAGCGCCGACCCGCAACATGGTTGCCGACAGCGTTTCGAATATTCGAAACTCCATCGTCCGGTTCGAAAACGGCGAACAGGTTGTCGATCCGTTCGACGTCGATCGGGCGCGCAAACTTTACAGCGACCTGTTCGGCGCCTTCGACGGCGACATTCAAGGTGTCCGTCACCTGGTTTTCGAGCCGGATGGTGCGATGCTGCAATTGCCCCCCTACCTCCTGATCGCAAAACAAGCCGGACTGGACACCTATCGGGCGCGGCTGGCACGACCTGGTGCAGATCCGTTCGACCTGCGCGGGATCGACTGGTTGGGCAAGGGTCGTGACATTTCGATTTCGGTCAGTCCTCGCAGCTTCCTGGATGTCCGTGCCTTGGCGCCATCGACGGCACGCGCCGCCTATCTGGGCCTTGGCGATAACAAGCCGGTGGCGGTCAAACCGGTCGCTGCCGTCGCCGACGAATGTGACTGGCCGGTGCAGGTCTGGCAGAATCCGATTTCGTCGGCGGAACTGAAGGTTGCGCAGGCGGCGTTCGGTGCTGGCAACAGTGAGGTGATGACCGGCGCGGCATTCAGCGACACCGCGTTACTCGCCGATCCCAAGCTGGACAATTACCGGATCCTGCACTTTGCGACGCATGGCCTGGTCACCGCGCCGCGAAAGGATTGCCCCGCGCGACCCGCACTCGTTACCTCGTTCGGCGGCCCTTCGTCGGACGGTTTGCTGACCTTCGCCGAGATTTTCGACCTGAAGCTGAATGCCGACATCGTCATCCTGTCGGCATGCGACACTGCGGGCGGTGCAAGCGCGAACGTCAGTCGCGAGGCCGGAATCCTGACCGGCGGCAATTACGCTCTCGACGGAATGGTGCGCGCCTTCGTGGGCGCCGGTGCGCGATCGGTGATCGCAAGCCATTGGCCGGTCCCCGACGACTTCAATGCGACCCAGCGGTTGATCACCGGCCTTGTTCAGGCGCGGCCCGGCCAGTCGGTCGCCGACGCGCTGTCGGAAGCGCAGGGCAAGTTGATGGACGACCCCGATACCTCGCATCCGTTCTATTGGGCGGCGTTCATCATCCTTGGCGATGGCGCCAAGCCGATGGTTACGGCGCAGATCGCGGACGCCGGCGGATTGAAGTCCGCCGGACGCTGAAATCAATCAGAGAACCGCCAGGTGGCGGTTGTCGAACGCATGCACATAGTCCTGCGCGATGCCGACCTTGCGTTCGATCGATTCGAGGATCGGAACCGAGAAGTCGACCCCGTTCAATTCCGAGCAGCTCTTGAGATTGCCCGGCGAGAACACGTTCACCTCGAGGATTTTGTTGCCAACGATATCGACGCCGACAAGGAACATGCCGTCTGCGATCAGTTTCGGCCGGATCAGCTCAGCGACATGCAATTCGGTCTTGCCGATCTCGACTTGCTCGGCCTTGCCGCCGGCGTGGATGTTCGAGCGGATATCGTCTTTCGCCGCGACCCGGCGGAGCGCACAATATTTTCCGTCGATCTGGAGCGGGACGCCGTTCATGATAAACAAGCGAATGTCGCCCTTTTTCGCGGCGGGGACATAGGCCTGGGCGATTATGTAACCATCGCGCCCGATCGCCTCGATCATCTGGTTGAGGTTCGAGCTGTTGCCCGGATCGACCTTGAATACGCCGGTTCCGCCTGAGCCTTGCAGCGGCTTGAGGATGATATTGCCCTTATGCTCCTTGGCGAACGCCTTGATGTCGGCGGCGTTGCGCGTGATCACCGTCTCGGCGCGCGCTTCGGCGGGGAAGCTTTGGAAATATAATTTGTTGATCGCGCGGCCGAGGCTGTCCGGGTCGTTGAGGACGATGATGCCACGTTTCGCTGCTTCGCGACCAAACAAGATGCCAGCTTCGGCGGCCCACGGTGTCTCGGCATCCACGGAAGGGTCATTGCGCAGCATCAGCACATCGATGTCGGCCATGTCGATCGGCGCGACTTTGGTCTTGCTGGTCAGGATGGCGAAAAATTCGTCGCGGTCCTTATACTTCTTGTTCGGCATCGTGCGGGCATGAACGCAAAGGCTGTCGTCGGCGCGAAGCACGAAATCGCCGGGCGTTACATAGCTGACCGTGTGGCCGCGCATGGCGGCCTGATGGGCAAGAACGGTGGTTGCGAACCCGGCAAACTCGCGCTCGAGATCATTGACAAAAAAGGCGATGTTCACGGGTGTTGATCTCCTAACAGGACGGGACGGATACTTCCCTGCCTGCGCAAACGCGCAATCCGGTCGCTAGTGTCCGCGTCGGCCAAAAAAGCTGGAAGGACTGCTGCCGGACGCGCCAATTTGCGCTGAAGCAATTCCTCGATTGCGGGAATATGGTCGACCGCGATCTTCCCGAGCCAGAACGGCTCGAGCGACGCACCGTCGATGACCAGACCGAGCACGGTGCGCAGTCCCTGCAGGTAGATTGCGTCCTTGGCGAGGCCGCCCGACCGGAAGACCCGCGCGGTAATCCCGAAGGCGCCGCGCCGCGTGAAGCCATGGTCGCGGTGAAGCAGGTTCCAGCAGTCGATGAAGCTGGCCCCGGCAAGCATTGCATCAACCGCAACGACGCGCCCGGCCAGCAGCCGAAGGCGGGTCCGGGTCAGTCCGCCGACCGCCCATTCGGCAAAGACGCCAAGGCCTTCCTGCACACCTTCATATCCCGCCAACCCATTGCGGAACAGGCCAAGCCCCTGTGCCGCGCCATTGACATAGGTCAGCAGATGGACACTGACTTCATGGGCTAACAGAGCACGCAGTCGTCGCTTCGGCATCAGGCTATCCGTGCCGACGTAGAGCTTGCTTCCCGAGACCATCAGGCCGCTGACGTCGTGGCGCTTTTCCACGACGGCGTCGAACGGCGCGATAATCCGATACTGGTCGATCAATGCTCGTGCACCGGCAATGACCTCGTCGGCTCCGATTGCCTCGCCGCGCGGCGGATCCTTCGCCGTCGACAGCAGGATCGTTTCTGCATCGGCAAGCAGATCATTCTCGATCGACCCGTATAGGAACATCGAGGCGGCGCGGAACGAATGGGTGTTTCGGGTCGCAAGCATGGTCAATTGCGCATCGAGTTCGCGCCGCTTCTCGCCTAGCAGGCATTCCAGCGTCGGATCTTCCAGTGAGGTGAGATCAATCGCGTACAAGTCGCGCTTGGCCGCGTCGGGATCGACCGTGATCGGGCGATAATGAAGCTTGGGCTCACGGGTCGCCTTTGACGCAAGAAAATCGTCCATCGCGGCTGACGTGTTGATCGGTGAAATCGACAGCAGGAAATCGAAGCGCGACTGGATTTCGCTGATCTGGCGGTCCGCCTTGAGTGCGGCCGCCAGATAGGCGCTTCGCCCGAGCGAACGATAATGGGATGGAGCCTTGCCCTTGCCGTCGTCGAGAAACGCGCAGGCAGAGCGAAGGATGGCGTCGACCACCCGGGTAATCATCGCATCGGCGATCGCGGGATAAAGGCCGCCGTCAGGGCGACGATGGATCGGCGGGATGATGATCGCGAGGCGCTCTACCCCGTCGATGCCGCTCAACATCCGGTCGAATGCTGTCGGCAGTAACGGCTTGAATGCCGTCCGATCCACCTTGCAGCGGCGAAGGTCGATTTCGATGTCCCCCAACGCCTTCGAAATGGTCTTCCCGGCACGACCTGCACCGCCAAGATCATCAGCACGTACGGTCGACACCAACGAGGGCAGTCGGGGGGAATCGTGTGCGACCGGGATGTGCACATCGTCCGCGATCGAGATGACGAGGAGCGGTCCGCTTTCCCTCGCAATTCTTGAAACGACGGCTTCAAGGGCCACGAGTGCCGCTTCGTCGTCTAGCCCGTCCCAGATCAGATAGGCCGGGCTGTTGATTGCAATCCGGCGCGCCAGGCTGTCCGGATCACCGCCGCCGCGATGGACGATCAGGAAAGGCAGCCAGCGGTCGACATGGACCCGGCCGCTTTCGCCAATATTCTGGCGAAGCGCGCCATCCTTGCCGAAATCGGACTTGTCCTTCGACGATTGTGTGTTCGGCCCCCCTCGTTTCATCGGGTCAGAATGGTCCTTGCCGTCTCGGCCGTAAAGGCGATGAACCGTCGCATTGCTGCCAGCTCGGCCGGGTCGGGCTGCCCGGTCCATTCGTCCATGAAGAATTTTTTGAATTCCAACGCAATGGCGCAAGCCTGGCCGGGGTAGCGTTCATGGATGAAACGGGTCTGCTCGCCCTTTCCCTGAAAGGCGACATTCTCCCGAACATCGAGGTGCCTTCCATTGAAGTCAAACCCCTGCATGGCATCGATCAGCGGGTCCATCAGGAAGCTCCATTGTTCGCGTGGCATTGAAGATGTGCCGATATTGATGTCCGGCGCGTCCTGTTGCGGCGTCGCTTCACCGCCCGGTCCGTCACGGCGATGATTATAGCTATGGACGTCAATCACGACGAAACGGTCATGTTCGTCCGCGATCCCGTCAAGCAGGTCTCCGAGCATTCGATAGTAAGCCGCGTGAAGCGCAACCGAGCCCTCGACCAGCGACCGTTCGGGACGTCGATGCCAGACGTCGAGCCCCCACGACTGGTCGGGCGTTTCGTACACGGCGCCGTCGACACCTCGATTGAGATCGAATTCGAAGCGCGAGCGGTGAACGATGACATGGGTCGGAACGTCGACGATTGCCTGTCCGGTGAAGGGGTCTTCCTCGCGCAGGCGGTCGGCGTCGGACAACTTCATCGCCGCCGCCACGTCGGCGCGAAGGTCGTTGCCATCGTGGATCGCGGTCGCGACAATCGGGCCGGGACCGCGCTGCACGGTCCAAAAGGGTGTTTCGTTGGTCATGCCCTACAAGCGTTTCGGAAGCGGTTCGGTTGCGTCGATGGCCGCAGTTCGACAGGATGGCGTCACAGAAGGTGTCTTTAGGGAGTAAAGCTGATGCGTCGAATCTGGTGGGCGCTCGCCCTCGCATCCGCACCGCTGCTCGCAAAAGCTCCGCCGACCGAAAGCCAGCGTCTCGCCGCGCGTGCGGCCGATATCACCATCATTCGAGACGGTTTGGGAATTGCGCATGTTCGCGGCGCCAAGGACGCCGATGCCGTCTTCGGAATGATCTACGCCCAGGCGGAAGATGACTTTCCAAGGATCGAGCGCAATTATCTGGTTAGCCTGGGACGGCTGGCCGAGGCCGAGGGCGAAAGCGCTCTGTGGCAGGATGTCCGGCAACGCTTGTGGGTCGACCATTCGCAGCTGCAGGCCCAATATCGCGCAAGCAAGCCCGAGATGCGCGCGCTGATGGACGCATGGGCCGACGGCCTGAACCATTTTCTCGCCACCAACCCGTCCGTGAAGCCAAAGGTTCTGACCCGGTTCGAGCCGTGGATGGCGCTGAGCTTTTCGGAAGGCAGTATCGGCGGCGACATCGAAGCGGTCGATGTGGTCGCGCTCAAAGCGCTGTATGATCGCGCCGAGGCCCGCCCGGTCGCCTTGAAGCCGATATCCGAGCCGAGCGGATCGAACGGGATCGCAATCGGAGCGGGCCGAAGCGCAAGCGGCAGCCCATTGCTCCTGATCAATCCGCACACCAGCTTCTTCTTCCGCGATGTCGTCCAGATGACCAGCGGCGAGGGCCTCAACGCCTATGGCGCGGTCACTTGGGGACAACTCTTCATCTACCAGGGGTTCAACGAGACCGCAGGCTGGATGCACACGACCAGCGGGCTCGACAATCGCGACGAGTTTGCGCTTCGGTTCGTGAACCTCCCCGACGGCCGCCTGGGCTATCGCTTCGGAAGTGACATCCGCCCGGTCGGCCTCAAACCGATCACCGTCCGCTATCGCCGCGCCGACGGTTCGATGGGCGAGCGCACCGTCACCACCTATCGCACGCTGCATGGTCCGATCGTGCGCAGCGAAAACGGCACGTTCGTCGCCTTTGCGATCATGGACGATCCGGTCAAGGCGCTGGAACAGAGTTTCAAACGGACCAAGGCACGCGATCTCAAAGCGTTCATGGCGACCAGCGCCTTGCGCGCCAATTCGTCGAACAACACGCTTTTTGCCGATTTGAGCGGCAACATCGCTTACTTGCATCCGCAATTCGCTCCGCTTCGCGATCACCGTTTCGATTATCGCGGCGTGGTCGACGGCGGCGATCCGCGCACCGCTTGGCGCGGTATGCATACGATCGACAGCCTGCCCAATATCGTCAACCCGCCGTCGGGCTATGTCTTCAACGTCAATGACGCGCCCTGGCCGGGTGCGGGGCGCGGGACACTGGATCGCGATCGATTTCCGAAATACATGGACCAGTTTGGCTGGAACGCGCGTACCGATCATGCGCTCAAACTGCTTGGCGGGTCCGAAAAATTTACCGCCGAAGGACTACGTGCGGCGGCTTATGATGATGCCAATCCGGGCTTCGATCTCCTCCTTCCGCCGTTGATGGCGGCCTATGACCGACTGCCCCAGGGCGATCCGCGCCGCCGCGACCTTGCCGAGCCGATGGCGGCGCTGAAGGCTTGGGATCGGCGGTGGAGCGCGAATAGCACCGCCCTTGGAATCGCGGTCCAATGGGCCGAACTCTTGTCATCGCGCGTCCTTGGCAAGGACCGGCCGACCAACGTTTCCGAAGTGCTTTATCAACGGATGACCGAGGCCAGTGCGGATAACCAGCTTGCCGCGCTGGCCGATGCCAAGGCGATGTTCGAGAAATTATACGGTCGATGGGATATGCCATGGGGGACCATCAACCGGTTCCAGCGCAACGATGGTGCGATCAATCAGGCGTTCGATGATCGCAAGGCGAGCATCGCGGTCCCTTTTCCCTCGGCGCGCTGGGGCAGCCTTGCGGCGTTCGAGGCATCGACCTACCCGGGGACCGCCAAGCGTTATGGCACAAGGGGCAACAGCTTTGTCGCGGTCGTCGAATTTACGCCGCAAGGGCCAAAGGCGATGGCGGTGACGGCCGGGGGGGTGAACGGTGATCCGGCATCCGACCATTTTTCCGACCAGGCAAAGGCCTATGCCGAGGGACGATTGATCCCTCTCGCGTTCAGCGCCGCCGAGGTCAGCGCGCAGGCTGTCCATGTTTATCGGCCCGGCGCACCGCGCCGCCGTAAGCCGGCCTATTTTGCCCGAAACCCCGCGAAGGCAAGCAACGTCAGCATCCCATAAACCGCTACGGTGGCAGCGCCGTAGTTGACGATCAGGCTGCCGTCAGGATCGCCGACGTTGCGGATGCCATAAGCAACGAAGGCGCCGATCGTGCTAACGATTGCCCAGACCACCGCCGCCCACGCATAATTTCGGCGCGATGCCTCGATCGAGGGCGCGGCGTTGATCGTCAGCGCACCGGCGAAGGCGATCGCGATGAACGGAGTTGCAGACAGCAAGGGCGCAAAGCCCGCCGCCCGCAGACCTTCGCTCGTCGGCCAGCGCACCAGGGAGATGCAGAACAGGATGGTGACGAAAATGCCGGCCGTAACGAGCAGTCCCAGCGCGACCGCCTTCATCCAGTCGAGTCTTCGCTGGGCGACCGTATCGGGAACGTCGATGGCAAGCACCTTAGCGAGACGGTCGACATCATGTTCCCAGCGCTCGTCACTGACCGTGATCGCATTGCGCCGACCAAAATCCGCAAGAATGTCCGGAAGTTCGTTCGGGCGCGGCATGGTCGCATCGCCGATCAGCACCGGAATGACCGGAACGCCGCTGCGCAAGGCGGCCGCAATTTCGCGAACGACATAGTCCCTCGGATCGTCGAGACAGCGCTGCCTTGACATGGAGGCACTGGTCCACGGTCGCCTCTGACGACGTTAGGGGCCGATGCGACAGACATGCCTCTCGACGATGACCGTCTCAAATCGTCGCCGAAATCGATACCGGTGACGTCGCGAAAAACGCGACTTGCGCCAAAATAGTTGGAGAGCGAGTCGACAATCGGCCAGCAAAACCACCGGCATCGTCACGCCGTAGTTGATGAAAATCTTCTCGTTTCGCGACGATCTGCTCCAAGCGCCATTGTGAATATCCCCCGGTCCCTGACTTCATAGCCCGAGTTGCGCCCAGCGGCGAGTTTTCGCGGTGCAGCACAATCCTTCTTGACAGCGGGGGCGGCCTCCGCTTCCCTAGAGGCTCATGCCAATGACTGCGCACCTGACCCTGTCTTCTGCCTCCGCAACCCGCGGCTGGTGGTGGCGTTTGCCCGAACGATGGCGCGCGCACGGCTGACTCGATCCTGACCGGATCCGTTTTCTGCAAGGCTCGCGAATTCCGCGGGCCTTTTTTCTTGCCCGACCCTCCCGTGAAAGACCCGTTCCATGATTATCGTGATGAAACCCGACGCGAGTACCGAAACGATTGAAACACTGCTTGCCCAAATCGAAGCCAAGGGCCTCAAGCCGCTCCATATGCCCGGTGCCGAACGTGTCGTCCTGGGCGCATTGGGCGACGAACGCGTCCTTGCCCAACTCGGCCTCGATGCCCATCCCGAGGTGGAATTGGTCAAGCCGATCCTGTCGCCGTACAAATTGGTCAGCCGCGATCTCCACCCGCATGACACCCACGTCCGGATCGGTTCGACGACCATCGGCGGCGACACGTTCGTGCTGGTTGGCGGCCCCTGCGCGGTCGAAAGCGAGGAACAATTGCGGGCAAGCGCACAGGCGGCAAAGGATGCCGGCGCGTCGATCATTCGGGCAGGCGCCTACAAGCCGCGAACCAGCCCGTACAGTTTCCAGGGCCATGGACCCGAGGGGTTGAAACTACTCGCCCAGATTGGCCGAGAACTCGATTTGCCGGTGGTCACCGAAGTGATCGAAACCGGCGATGTCGACGTGGTTGCCGAACATGCCGACGCGCTTCAGATCGGGGCGCGCAACATGCAGAATTTCGCCTTGCTGAAAGCCGTGGGCCGAGCGGGAAAGCCGGTCGTGCTCAAGCGCGGCATGTCGGCAACGATCGACGACTTCCTGTTGGCCGCGGAATATATTCTGGCGGCGGGCAACGACCAGGTCGTGCTTTGCGAGCGTGGCATTCGGACTTTCGAAACCGCGATGCGCAACACGCTCGACCTCGCTTCGGTCCCTTACCTCAAGAAGAAAACGCATTTGCCGGTCCTGGTCGATCCCAGCCATGGGACCGGAATTCGCGACCTGGTGACCCCGATGGCGCTTGCTGCTGCCGCCGCCGGCGCCGACGGGGTGATGGTCGAAGTCCACGTCAATCCGCCAGCCGCGCTGAGTGACGGACCGCAGTCGCTGTTTCCGGACCAGATGCTTGCGCTCGGCAAGCAATTGTCAGCGTTGTTGCCGGTGGTTGGCCGCGCGCTGTGAACGAAAAGGCGTCCGTGACGGCGTTGGTTCGGCGGCTCGACGGCGTTCACGACCCGGTCGAATTGCATGCCGCTTTGGCGTCGAGCGGGCGCGCACCGTTCCTGTTCCGACGAACCAAGGGACGGGCATTCCTGGTCATCGACCGGGCATTGTCGCTGGAAGCAAAGGGGCAGACGGCGGAATTGCGCGCCATGAGCGAAGGAGGAAGGATCCTGCTTCGGAAGGTCGGCGTGCGACTTGGCGATTTCGTGACCCACGACGCGGTAGGCCAGATCACGTTCGGTTTCGCGCCTTGCCTTGCCGACGACGAGGAAGCGCGCTTGGCCCACCCGACCGCATTCGACGTGGTCCGGGCGATGCTGGGCGAGGCAAATGTAGAAGGTTCGGCGGAGCTTTTCGTTCCGCTGATCGCTGGCGTGATCGGGTTCGACCATGTCGACATGCTGGAAGAATTGCCGCCTGCGGCGCCGGGCGGCGGTTCGGACATTACGATGGCGCTGGCCGAAACCACGATCATCATCGAAGCGAACGGAACGGCCAGAATCGTGGCCATGGCCGTGATCGCCGACGCCACTGCCGCGCATCGGCAACGCTCGTTGGCGGCCGAACGGGTCGCCGATTTGGCGGACCGGATTGCGAGCAGTGTCGCACCAACGCTCGGCAAGGCCGAGGCGGTTGCTTCGGCGCCGGATTCCAGTGATGCGCAATTCGCCGCCGCGGTCGTCCAGTTGCAAGAGCATGTCGCCGCTGGTGATATTTTCCAATGCGTCCCGTCCCGTTCTTTCCGTGCGCCCTGTCCGGACCCGGTGGCGACCTTCCGGCGCCTCGTTGCGGCGGACCCGTCGACCTATCAATTCTACACCGAGAGCGGCGAGGGAACGCTGCTTGGTGCGTCACCGGAAACCGCCGTCGCGGTGCGGGTCGAAGGGCCGAAGCGAATCGTCACGGTGAGCCCGATCGCCGGGACACGAGCGCGTGGGACGACCGGCGATGCCGACGACCGGATGGAGGCCGAGCTGCGGCTCGATGCCAAGGAAAATGCCGAACATATGATGTTGGTCGACCTGGCCCGGAACGATGTCGCCCGGGTGACGCGCCCGGGAACGCGGCGCGTCACCCGGCTGCTTGCGGTCGAACGCTACGCCCGGGTCATGCACCTCGTCTCGACCGTCGAAGGCCCGTTGGCGTCCGAGCGCGACGCCGTCGATGCGCTCAAATGCTGTTTGAACGTCGGCACCTTGTCGGGCGCACCCAAACTCAAGGCAATCGAATTGATCCGCTCGGTCGAATGCCAACCGCGCGGCGCTTATGGTGGCGCCATCGGGATCGTCGCTGGAGACGGCTCGATGGACACCGCCGTCGTGATCCGCTCGGCATTCGTCCGCGACGGAATCGCGGAAGTTCGGGCCGGGGCCGGCGTCGTCGCGGACAGCGACCCTGCCGCCGAAGCCGCCGAAACCCGCGCCAAGGCAAGTGCCGTGCTGGCCGCGTTGGGGGCGTTGGCATGAACATCCTGCTGATCGACAATCGCGACAGCTTTACCCACAATCTCGCGGATGCATTCCGGCAGGCCGGGGCGCGTGTGTCGGTCGTCCGCAACACGATCGTACCTGCCGCCGCCTTGGAGCGGGCGCAGGACATCGCCGCCGCAATCCTGTTGTCGCCGGGTCCCGGTCGCCCCGCCGATGCCGGCTGCTGCCTCGAACTGATCGAGATTGCAGCCGGAAAAGTGCCGGTGATCGGGATCTGCCTGGGTCACCAGGCGATCGTCGAAGCGCGCGGCGGGACGGTCTCGCGCGCCGTGGTGCCTTGCCATGGCAAGGTCACCTATCTGGAGCATGACCGACGAGGCGTATTCTCAGGATTGGCCAGCCCGATTGCGGTCGGGCGATATCATTCGCTGTGTACGCCAGTGGCAAATCTTCCGTCCGGGCTAGGCTCCGACGCCGATCTGGACGGAATGGCGATGGCGATCCGCGATGACAGCGCCGGACAACTCGGTCTTCAATTCCATCCGGAATCGATCCTAACCCCGCAAGGCGATCGACTGGTTTCGGCGATGGTTGACTGGGCAAGCGCATGGCGTTTGCAGCGCGACGAAAAAAAGGCCGACCCGAAGGCCGGCCTTTCCCTGGCACGCTGATCGATTCCTATTTCAGGTCGAACCGGTCGGCATTCATGACCTTGGTCCAGGCCTTGACGAAGTCCTTCACGAACTTCTCTTCATGGCCCTTCTCGGCATATACTTCGGCGACCGAGCGTAGTTCCGAGTTGGACCCGAACACCAGGTCGGCGCGGCTTGCCCGCCAACTTTCGCCGCCTGCCGTGCGGTCGGTCGCGACATATTCTTCGTCGTCGCTTCCTTCGACCGCTTTCCAGGCATTCGTCATGTCGAGCAGGTTGACGAAGAAGTCGTTGGTCAATTGTCCGCTTCGCTTGGTGAAGTGGCCGTGGCCGCGTTCGCCATGATTGGCGCCGAGAACCCGAAGGCCGCCGATCAGCACCGTCATTTCCGGCACCGACAGCCCCATCAGCGATGCACGGTCGAGCATCATTTCCTCGGTCTTCACGCTCAGCTTCTTCGGCAAATAATTGCGGAAAGCGTCGGCCTGCGGTTCGAGCGGTTCGAAGCTTTCGGCATCGGTCTGCTCGGCGGTCGCATCGCCGCGTCCACCAGTGAAGGGAACCTCGGTGTCGAAACCCGCGGCCTTTGCGGCCTTTTCGACGCCGACCACACCGCCGAGCACGATCGCATCGGCCATCGACAGATTGCCGCGCAGGCCGTCAAGGGTGGACAACACCTTGTCGAGCATCGCCGGTTCGTTGACGTCCCAATCCTTTTGCGGTGCCAGGCGGATACGCGCACCATTGGCACCGCCGCGGTGATCGGACTTGCGATAGGTGCTGGCCGAGGCCCAGGCGGTCTTGACGAGCTGGCTGACCGTGAGGTCGCTGTCGGCAATCTTGCTTTTCACCGCCGCGACATCGCTATCGCTGGGCATGGTCCCGGCGGGTACCGGATCCTGCCAGATGAGGTCTTCGGCCGGAACTTCCGGGCCGAGGTAGCGCACCTTCGGGCCCATGTCGCGGTGGCACAGTTTGAACCACGCGCGGGCGAACGCATCCTTGAACGCCTCGTGATCGTTGCGGAACTTCTCCGAGATCGCGCGGAATTCCGGATCCATCTTGAGCGCCATGTCCGCGGTCGTCATCATCGTTGGAACCTTGATGTTGGGGTCCCATGCCGCCGGCGCCATATCCTCCGGCTTCTGATCGATCGGCTGCCATTGCTGGGCGCCCGCCGGGCTCTTCACCAACTCATATTCATAATCCATCAGCAGCCGGAAGTAGTTCTCGCTCCATTCGGTCGGCGTGTTGACCCACGATCCTTCGATCCCGCTGGTCACGGTATGCTCGCCGATCCCGCCGCTTTCGTGGCTGCTGATCCAGCCAAACCCTTGCGCTGCGAGGTCGCCTCCCGCCGGGGCCTTGCCGAGCAACGACGCATCGCCATTGCCGTGCGCCTTGCCGAACGTATGGCCACCGGCTGTCAATGCGACGGTTTCCTCATGGTTCATCGCCATGCGTTCGAAGGTGGCCTTCATGTCGCGTGCGGACAGCAGCGGGTCGGGGTTGCCGCCCGGACCTTCCGGATTGACGTAGATCAGGCCCATCTGGATTGCAGCGAGCGGGCCGTCGAGATCCGCGAGACCACGGTCGGGATCGATCCGGGTCTGGACCCCTTCGTTGACCCATTTGTCTTCATTGCCCCAGTACACATCCTTCTCGGGCTCGTAGACGTCGGCGCGGCCGCCGCCGAAGCCGAACACCGGACCACCCATCGATTCGATCGCGACATTGCCGGTCAGGATGAAGAGGTCGGCCCAACTGATCGCCTGGCCGTATTTCTGCTTGATCGGCCACAGCAGGCGGCGCGCCTTGTCGAGATTGCCGTTGTCCGGCCAGCTGTCGAGCGGGGCGAAGCGCTGCTGCCCGCTGCTTGATCCGCCGCGCCCGTCGCCGGTGCGGTACGTGCCGGCAGCGTGCCACGCCATACGAATGAAGAACGGTCCGTAATGGCCGTAGTCGGCCGGCCACCAGGGCTGGCTGTCGGTCATCAGCGCGGTCAAGTCGCGCTTCAGCCCCGCATAGTCGAGGCCCTTGAAGTGGTCGGCGTAACTGAACCCTTCGCCCATCGGATTGACGGCGCCGTTGGGGGCGAGAATATCGACGGCAAGCGCGTCTGGCCACCAATCGCGATTGGTTCGTCCAAGCAAGCTTCGTCCCGTCGCGCTGCCGCCATTCATCGGGCAGCCCATTTCACCAGTCTTGACGTCCATCGGGGATTTCCTCTCACTATATATCGGTTCCAGATTGGCTTGGACCTCGACCGGGAGGAAGTCCAACAACTTGCCTTCATCTGTTCAATCGACTGACTGCATCAGTGCGTGAGGATTAATCGACCAGCTAAGGAAAAAGGCACAAAAAAACCGCCCCGAAGGGCGGTTCGATTGTTGGTTGCGGGGGTAGGATTTGAACCTACGACCTTCAGGTTATGAGCCTGACGAGCTACCGGGCTGCTCCACCCCGCGACACTATCGTTCAGCCGAAGACGACCGAGTTGGCTTTCGCCAGTTTGGCAATCCTCCCCGGATAATGTCCGGGTCCGGGCGGCCGGTTGATCGTTCGGAGCCTGACGGCGCCGCGACTCTCGCAATCTGTTCGCGCACGCCGGTGAAAGCGCGCCGATCCCTTGGGCCCGCCGCAGTTCACCAGTCGATGGCGTCGCATCGGGAATTGCCTCGCGCGATACGTCCGGCGAGGCAAGAGCACGTGGCTTCATGTCGAGCAGCAGGAAGTGCCAAGCAACTTGCCTTCGTCTGTTAAATCGAGCCGACTGCAATCGCATGGCGCCGTGATCGACTCGACGCCAGCGCCTTAGGCACAAAAAAAGCCGCCCCGAAGGGCGGCGTGATTTGGTTGGTTGCGGGGGTAGGATTTGAACCTACGACCTTCAGGTTATGAGCCTGACGAGCTACCGGGCTGCTCCACCCCGCGTCACCATCTGACCCTGACCCTCCCGCCCCGCCATAGCCACTGGGGCGCCCGGGATGTCGCCAAAAGCTCAGACTCCAGAAACAAAAACGCCGCCGCGAGATAGGCCTGAGCGAGACGGCGGTTTCGTCAACAATGTGAATGGGTTTCGTACTGAAACGCCAAGCTGCGAAACCTGGTCGGCCACCTACTCTCGCGCGAGCTTGAGCTGAAGTACAGTCGGCGCTGTCTGGTTTCACGGCCGAGTTCGGGGATTGTAGGATGGGGTGGGTCACAGACGCTATGGTCACCAAGCT
>CAWJMA010000004.1:0-230757 GCA_963843855.1 uncultured Alphaproteobacteria bacterium | reverse complement strand
CAGCACCAACAGCACGACCGAGCCGACCCTGACGGTTGACGAGACGGTTCTTGCGACGAATGCGTCGGCGAGCTTTGCGGGTCTGTTCTCGGGTGCCTACGGCGCCGACGGAGCGGGCACGACGACTTATGGTCTGGCGATTACGGCGGGCCCGTCGGGTCTGGTGGACATCGCGACCCTGGAAGCGGTCAACCTGGTGATGAACGGCGGCGTGGTCGAAGGCCGCACGGCGGTGACCAACCAGCTGGTGTTCACGGCGAGCGTTGACGCGAACGGGGTGGTGACCCTCGACCAGATCCGGGCGGTTCAGCATACGCCGGACCTCGGTCCGGATCAGCCGACCAGCCTTGGCGCGGACAGCCTGGTCCGGCTGGTTGCGACGATCACCGACAAGGACGGCGACAGCGCCTCGGCGTCGGTCAACATCGGCTCGAACCTGGTGTTCGAGGACGATGCACCGTCGATCAGCACCAACAGCACGACCGAGCCGACCCTGACGGTTGACGAGACGGTTCTTGCGACGAATGCGTCGGCGAGCTTTGCGGGTCTGTTCTCGGGTGCCTACGGCGCCGACGGAGCGGGCACGACGACTTATGGTCTGGCGATTACGGCGGGCCCGTCGGGTCTGGTGGACATCGCGACCCTGGAAGCGGTCAACCTGGTGATGAACGGCGGCGTGGTCGAAGGCCGCACGGCGGTGACCAACCAGCTGGTGTTCACGGCGAGCGTTGACGCGAACGGGGTGGTGACCCTCGACCAGATCCGGGCGGTTCAGCATACGCCGGACCTCGGTCCGGATCAGCCGACCAGCCTTGGCGCGGACAGCCTGGTCCGGCTGGTTGCGACGATCACCGACAAGGACGGCGACAGCGCCTCGGCGTCGGTCAACATCGGCTCGAACCTGGTGTTCGAGGACGATGCACCGTCGATCAGCACCAACAGCACGACCGAGCCGACCCTGACGGTTGACGAGACGGTTCTTGCGACGAATGCGTCGGCGAGCTTTGCGGGTCTGTTCTCGGGTGCCTACGGCGCCGACGGAGCGGGCACGACGACTTATGGTCTGGCGATTACGGCGGGCCCGTCGGGTCTGGTGGACATCGCGACCCTGGAAGCGGTCAACCTGGTGATGAACGGCGGCGTGGTCGAAGGCCGCACGGCGGTGACCAACCAGCTGGTGTTCACGGCGAGCGTTGACGCGAACGGGGTGGTGACCCTCGACCAGATCCGGGCGGTTCAGCATACGCCGGACCTCGGTCCGGATCAGCCGACCAGCCTTGGCGCGGACAGCCTGGTCCGGCTGGTTGCGACGATCACCGACAAGGACGGCGACAGCGCCTCGGCGTCGGTCAACATCGGCTCGAACCTGGTGTTCGAGGACGATGCACCGTCGATCAGCACCAACAGCACGACCGAGCCGACCCTGACGGTTGACGAGACGGTTCTTGCGACGAATGCGTCGGCGAGCTTTGCGGGTCTGTTCTCGGGTGCCTACGGCGCCGACGGAGCGGGCACGACGACTTATGGTCTGGCGATTACGGCGGGCCCGTCGGGTCTGGTGGACATCGCGACCCTGGAAGCGGTCAACCTGGTGATGAACGGCGGCGTGGTCGAAGGCCGCACGGCGGTGACCAACCAGCTGGTGTTCACGGCGAGCGTTGACGCGAACGGGGTGGTGACCCTCGACCAGATCCGGGCGGTTCAGCATACGCCGGACCTCGGTCCGGATCAGCCGACCAGCCTTGGCGCGGACAGCCTGGTCCGGCTGGTTGCGACGATCACCGACAAGGACGGCGACAGCGCCTCGGCGTCGGTCAACATCGGCCGAACCTGGTGTTCGAGGACGATGCACCGTCGATCAGCACCAACAGCACGACCGAGCCGACCCTGACGGTTGACGAGACGGTTCTTGCGACGAATGCGTCGGCGAGCTTTGCGGGTCTGTTCTCGGGTGCCTACGGCGCCGACGGAGCGGGCACGACGACTTATGGTCTGGCGATTACGGCGGGCCCGTCGGGTCTGGTGGACATCGCGACCCTGGAAGCGGTCAACCTGGTGATGAACGGCGGCGTGGTCGAAGGCCGCACGGCGGTGACCAACCAGCTGGTGTTCACGGCGAGCGTTGACGCGAACGGGGTGGTGACCCTCGACCAGATCCGGGCGGTTCAGCATACGCCGGACCTCGGTCCGGATCAGCCGACCAGCCTTGGCGCGGACAGCCTGGTCCGGCTGGTTGCGACGATCACCGACAAGGACGGCGACAGCGCCTCGGCGTCGGTCAACATCGGCTCGAACCTGGTGTTCGAGGACGATGCACCGTCGATCAGCACCAACAGCACGACCGAGCCGACCCTGACGGTTGACGAGACGGTTCTTGCGACGAATGCGTCGGCGAGCTTTGCGGGTCTGTTCTCGGGTGCCTACGGCGCCGACGGAGCGGGCACGACGACTTATGGTCTGGCGATTACGGCGGGCCCGTCGGGTCTGGTGGACATCGCGACCCTGGAAGCGGTCAACCTGGTGATGAACGGCGGCGTGGTCGAAGGCCGCACGGCGGTGACCAACCAGCTGGTGTTCACGGCGAGCGTTGACGCGAACGGGGTGGTGACCCTCGACCAGATCCGGGCGGTTCAGCATACGCCGGACCTCGGTCCGGATCAGCCGACCAGCCTTGGCGCGGACAGCCTGGTCCGGCTGGTTGCGACGATCACCGACAAGGACGGCGACAGCGCCTCGGCGTCGGTCAACATCGGCTCGAACCTGGTGTTCGAGGACGATGCACCGTCGATTATCGATCCGGCGGCGGCGACTTTGTTGAACCAGGCGGCAGCGACCACCACGGTCGGTCTCGATGTCGACAGCAACGTCATCAATAACTTTGGTGCCGACGGGCCGGGTTCGGTGACGTTCGCGAACATCGTCAATGGCCAGGACACGACACAGACGTCAAACGGCACGATGATCGAGCTTT
This sequence comes from uncultured Alphaproteobacteria bacterium, assembly GCA_963843855.1. Taxonomy (GTDB): domain Bacteria; phylum Pseudomonadota; class Alphaproteobacteria; order Sphingomonadales; family Sphingomonadaceae; genus Sphingomicrobium. The sequence goes on along the minus strand of CAWJMA010000004.1, from coordinate 227,786 downwards.
GGCTTTCTCCAGACGGTCAAACCCTTCAGGGGCGCACCGGAAGCACCAATGGCACCGACGGGACGCTGATCTACACCGTTCAGATCAACCAGAATGCCGGCACCTATACGGTGACGATGACCGGGGAGATCGATAATGGTGCGGGCGTTTCGTTCAGCAACCTGACCAGCACCGCGGCTGGGAATGTCGACGTTCGTGGTGTCGGCGCCGACGATCCGGCAACGGTGGTCGATCTGCTGCTGACGGCGTCCGGACCGGGCGGTGTCAACGCGACGATCAACACCGACTCGGATTCTGTGGGTTCGGGCAACCAATCGATGGACCAGGGTGAGACGGTACGGATCGACTTCGTAACCAATCTCGAGGACGATCCCACCGACAATCTGGGCCTTTATCCCTCCGGCTTCAGTTACGACGCTCACGTCGGCACCCAAAGCCTGCTGCAGACAATTCCGCAGGTCCAGGGAAACCAGAACGAAACGGTGGCCTTCCGCGTCTATGCGCTGAACACCACGGTTACCGATGCTGGCAGCCCGGATGATTATCCTGGCAACGGCTTCTCTGACGCCTCGATCGTGGCTGTCACCACAGTTACGATTGATGGATTTGACGTCGGGGAGACGCCCGTTACCGTGGCCATTGGCGCGGTCGGCGTGTGGACGACCATCGCTTATGGCGTGTCTGCGCAGCTCCGAGGCCGATGGCTCCGTGATCTTCGCCGGCGTCCAGCAGGGCGACCAGTATGGGATTTCGACCGGATCGGACTTCAATGCGTTTGCAGTGACGTCGCTGGCGGCCGGGGCTGGCCCGGTCGGCGGGCAGTCGACGGAAGATAGCTTCGATCTCGGCATCTTCTCGATTGGACAGGTTGACACGGGTGACCCCGTCAACCTTGAATTCGACCTGCGGATCACGGACGCCGATGGGGACAGCATCCTGATCCCCGACGCGTATCCAGATCACCCTCAATCCGGCGACGCCGCCAATCGTGATCGACCTCGATGGTGACGGTGCGGAATTTGTCGGTCAGGAAGCCGGCGTGTTGTTCGACTATGGCGCAGGCCTGGTCGCGACGGCATGGGTCGGCGCTGACGACGCCATCTTGGTGCGTGACGCAAACGGCAATGGTCTCGTCGACAGTGCAGCGGAATTCGTCTTTGGCGGCAACGGGATGACCGACATGGAGGCGTTGCATGCCATGTATGGTGAGCAGCTCGATGCAAACGATGCCGACTTCACGATGTTCGCCTTGTGGCAGGATGGCAATTCGAACGGCGTCGTTGACGCCGGCGAAATGATGAGCCTCGCCGAAGCGGGTATCGTCAGCATCGGGCTGGTCAGCGACGGCAATTCCTATTCCGCAGCAAATGGCGATGTCGTTGTTGCAGGAAGCGCGACCTACACTCGTGTCGACGGAACAACCGGAACGGCGGCAGATGCGATGTTCGCGACCGCTGGCACGGCCAAGACGACAGGCACCGTCGAGAAAATTGCGGCCAACACCAACACCACCGTCCTTGCGGCGGCGGTAGCGGCCGCTGGCTTCGCGGCGGCGTCTCCGGTCGCGGCCCACTCCTTCGAGCAAGTTGATCTGAGTGATCACTTCGCGCTGGGCGGGCCGGCCTCGGGAGGGGTGTCCACGTCGATGAACGCATTGGAATTGATGGGTTCGGGCTTCGCTTTGGCGACGGCGCTCACTGGCGGGGTCAACTTTGAAGCCTTGCCGATCCAGAATCTGCCAGCGTTCGAGAACGGTTCGGCTCTTCAGGTCGGCGATCTAGGGGCGATGTCGGGAATGGAAGTGTCGACCCAATCGCTACTGACGGCAACCGAAGCGATGGCGAGCCATATGGCGATTCCGACCATGGCTTCGGATGTCATCATGCCGACGGCCGAATTGATGGCGGCGATGGGCGTATCCGGGGTCCAGCATACGACGACGGTCGAACAGATTGTTGCGGATGCACTTCACGGCGGAAATGCTCAGAGCATCGACGCTTTGTTGAATGCGTTGCCCAACGTCCAGGCAAATGGCGGAAATCTGGCAATCGGGTCGCTCGCAAGCGGCTTCGACGCCAACGTTCCGACCTGGGACACGGGTCATGGTGCCACCTTTACGGGCGGCTCCGATATCATCACGCATGAAGCCCTGATGCTTCATCATGATGCCATCCAGCCTGCAGTTAACGGCTGAACCTCGTAGCGGGCTCCCGGTGGACGGGGGCCCGTTCCGATCGAGACTAGATAGTGAAGGGGGAAGACATGAAGAAGCATTTGACCCTGTTGATCCCGGGCGCGTTGCTGTTGGCAGCGACTCCGGCAGCAGCAATCGAACTTCGCGAGGCCGTCCAAGCCGCGCTCAGTACCAATCCGGAAATTCGCCAGGCGATCTATAACAAGCAAGCCACGCGCAGCGAACGCAAGCAGGCCGAAGGTCTTTGGCTTCCGCGCATTTCGGTCGAGGCATCGGCCGGTATTCGCGAGCTGCGCAACCCGAGCCGTCGTTCGCTCGGTATCGGCGACAAAACGCTCTATCCACTTGAAGCAAGTGTGATCGCCGACCAGCTGTTATTCGACATGGGTGGCCGCACGGCGGAAATCCGTCGCCAGGCTTCGCGTACCGACGCCGCCGCCGCGCGGATCGAAGAGCGCAGCGAATATGTCGCGCTCAACGTGTCGCGCGCTTACATCGACTATCTGCTCCAGCAGCGACTGGTCGCGATTGCCGAGGATAATGCGACGTTCCACGAACGTTTGTCCGGCGACCTTCGCGAAGGCGTTGCCAAAGGCTCGATCAGCATCGCGGACCAGCAGCAGGCCGAAGAACGCCTTCAGTCGGCGCGTGCACGTGTGACCCAAGCGCGCGAAGATCTCGATACGGCGGCGATCCAGTTCCAGACCCTCGCTGGGGTCCCGATCGACAGCGTTCAGATGCCCCCCGACTTGTCGAGTGCGCTCCCGGCCTCGCTTCAGGAAGCCGAAGCCCTAGCACGTGCCCAAAATCCGCGCGTTCAGGAATTGCTTGCCGATCTCTCAACCGCTCGCGAGGTTACCAAGGCAGCGCGCTCTGAAATGGGACCCCGCGTCAACCTTGAAGGCACCGCACGGGTCGGTCACGACATTGACGGTTTCGAAGGCAAGACCACCGACGTCATGGGTCGCGTCGTGTTGCGCTGGCTGGTCTTCAATGGTGCAACGAACGTTAACAATGTTCGCGAACAGCAAGCGCGCGCCGACGAGGCGCATGCCCGCTTGTTCGAGCAAACCCGCCGCGCCGAAGAAGATGCGCGAGCTGCATGGAGCCGCCTGACCAATCAGAGCCGACTGGTGACCGAACTGGAAACCCAGGGCCGCGTTACTGACGACCTGCTGTTGTCGTACCGCGAACAGTTCAATGTCGGGCGTCGTTCATTGCTTGACGTGCTGGATGCGCAGAATACGCGCTTCAACGTGCAGGCGCAGGCCGAGACCGCGCGTCTCGCCAAGCTCTACGCACAATATCGACTGCTTGCCTCGACCAATCGTCTGATTGAAGCGCTTGGCGTCAACATGCCGACCGAGGCATGGAGCGACGAGCGTGCCAGGTATCGGGTCAATCCGATCCCGGCATCGGACCTCGAGGAAAACAGCCTTGCGCAGCCGTTGATGGGTCCTCCGGCCCCGACAGCGCAGCGTTAAACTGTTGAAGGGAACGGGTGTTGAGTATCATGCATTGGCTGGATTCTGCGCCTTCGCGTGAGATCGACCCCGTTCTCGACTGCCTGGCCTTCCTCGCGCGCAGGGCGGATCGGCCGTCTTCCCCTGTCCTCTTGCGTGCGGGGTTGGCACTATCGGAACAGGGTACGTTGCCATTCCACCAGATCGAGCCAGCGCTCGACCAAGTCGGAATGCGCGGTGCACCGATGGTGCGTCGTCTCAAGGGCTGGCCCAGCCAGCGCCTTCCGGCGATTCTTGAACTTCGTGACGATCGGGCCGCCGTCCTCCTGGAAACCCGGGCAGGTGACGGCCTGATCTTCGCTCCCGGTGTGGCGGAACCATTCTGGGTGGCACTGGAAGAGTTGCATTCGGCCCATACCGGCAAGGCCGTCTTCGTCGAGGCTGACCCGAGCCGGGAACGGGAAGGTGAGCGGCCTTGGGACAAGGCCAAGCGAAGCCATTGGTTCTGGTCCGAAGTTTGGAAAGAGCGCGGCGCGTTCTGGCCGGTCATGCTTGCCGCGCTGATCGTCAATTTCCTGGGCCTCGCAGTGCCGCTATTCACGATGAACGTCTATGATCGGGTAATCCCGAACAAGGCGATTCCGACCCTTTGGGTCTTGGCGCTTGGCGTGATGCTGGCGCTGCTGTTCGATTTCGGCTTGCGGTTGGCACGGTCACGCCTCGTCGACGAGATCGGCCGGACACTGGATGCCAAGCTGAGCCAGAAGCTATTCGAAAAAGTGATGAACCTGTCGATGGCGAGCAGGCAAGGCAGCACCGGTGCGCTGGCCAAGCGGATTTCGGAATATGAGCTGGTTCGCGACTTCTTCGCGTCGACGACAGTCGTTTTGCTGGTCGACATGAGCTTTCTGGTCATTTTCCTGATCTTCATCGCGATCCTTGCCGGTTGGCTGGTGGCCATTCCGCTCGTCGGCATCGCGCTGATGGCAGTCGCCGGCTTCACCCTACAAAAGCAGATGGGCCGTACGACCCTCGATGCCCAGGCCGACGCAAGCCTGCAGCATAGCGTTCTGGTCGAATTGATCGGCGGCCTTGAAACGCTGAAGGCCGCACGCGCCGAAGGGCAGATGCTCGGCCGGTGGAGGCGCTATTCGGCGATGACCGCCGCGACCAACGAAAAGATGCGCCGCAGCACCGCCGTTGCGGTCAACCTGGCCAGCTCGTCGCAGCAGATCATGAGCGTCGCATTGCTGATTGGCGGCTTTTACAAGTTCAACAATGGCGACATTTCGATGGGCGCGATCATCGCCATCGTCATGCTTGCCGGTCGCGCCATGTCGCCGGTCGGCCAATTCGCCTTCCTGATGACGCGCGCCAAGCAGGCGCTGACGACGATGGATTTGCTCCAGGAAATGATGGAAGTTCAGGACGAGCGCCAGACTGCCGCGCGGAGCATGGTTCCTGAGATCCGCGTCGGCAAGATCGAGCTGGATCATGTCGATTTCGCTTATCCCAACGTTCCGGTGAATGCGCTCAGCGATATCAACCTGAAGATCGAACCGGGCGAACGGATCGGGATCATCGGTCGGGTTGCATCGGGCAAGTCGACACTTGGGCGCTTGCTGTGCGGTCTCTATCGCGCCTGCCAACGGTGTCATGGTGGTCGATGGTCTCGACAGCCGCCAATATCATCCGCACCAACTGCGCGATGCCTTCCGCTTCGTTGCGCAGGACAGTGAATTGTTCAGCGGCACGGTCCGCGACAATCTGATGCTGGGTGCGGCCAAGGCCGACGATCAGCAACTGATCGACGCGGTTGTCCGATCAGGCGCCGACATCTTCCTGTCCCGCGATGCGGCCGGCTTCGACCTTCCGGTCGGGGAGCGCGGCAATCGACTTTCGGGTGGGCAGCGCAGCCTTTTGGTCCTTGCCCGTGCTCTGGTCAGCCCATGCCAGATGCTGTTCCTGGACGAGCCGACCGGAGCGATGGACACGCAGACCGAAAATTACTTCATCGAGCATCTCAGGACCGCACTTGCCAAGGACCAGACGCTGATCGTGTCCACGCATCGTCACCAGATGCTCAACATCGTCGATCGCCTGATCGTGATCGATGGCGGACGGATCGTGGCAGACGGCAAGCGCGACGACATCCTGGGCCGGTTGAGCAAGGCCACAAGTGAGGTCAAGCAATGACGACCTTTTACGCCCGGCTGCCCGGATCCGCGATGGCGAAGCGCGCGATAATCGCTTTCGTTGCGATCGTCCTTGCTGCCATTGCCTACGTCCTGGTCGCAACCCAGTTCATGCCGGCCACGGGCGCGCAGCCGATTGCAGCGGCGCGTGCCGCCGCCCTCGTCAATGCGACCACCGGAGACGAAGCGGATGACGTTCGTGCCGTTGGCGACACGGCCAAGATGATCAATGCGGCGATGCCGTTCGACAAGGCGCCGGTTCTGGCGGCACGATCATTCGTCATCCCGGTCGCCGACGACATTGATCATCGCCGCGCGTTATTGTGCCTGACGCAGGCAGTCTATTACGAAGCCGGCTTCGAACCGATTGCGGGCCGTCGGGCCGTCGCGCAGGTCGTGCTCAATCGGACCAAGCATCCCGCATTCCCGAAATCGGTTTGCGGGGTTGTTTACCAGCGCAATTCCACGCCGGTCTGCCAATTCTCGTTCGTTTGCGACGGATCGCTGGATCGTCGACCGGAAGCGGGTGCATGGCGCGTCGCCCAACAGGTTGCGGCGGCGGCACTAACCGGCTTCGTTGAGCGTGAAGTCGGCGCCGCGACCCATTATCATGCCGATTATGTCGCGCCGCGCTGGGCCCCGTTGCTTGCCAAGACGACGCAGATCGGGGCGCATATCTTTTATCGCTGGCCGGGTGCATGGGGCCAGCCGGCCGCGTTTACCGGCCGATATATTGGTGAGCCGCGCGACCCTGCGACGATGCGGCCGTTGATTTTCAACCGTCCCGACGATGCGCCGATCGGGGTTGAGGAAGCAATTGCGCAAGGCCCCGTCACCGATGGCACCTTGCTCAAGCGGGCGCCGAACGATGTCGGCGGCTTGCTCGATACATCCAAGGGCTGGACACTGAATATTCCGTTGCCGGGCGACGGCAAGGCACCACCCGCCGTATCGCGGATCAGGAGCGCGGGGCACCGCCACCGTCGGCGAACGGAGCGACCCAGAATGAAGCAGCCCCACAAACGCGCGTGATTGCGTCTCGCTGAGGAAGTATAAGGCCACATGGCGTCGATTTCCCTGTTTCGCGGGCTAAGTGCCCGACACCGTGACCTCAGTGGTTCGGCGCGCATCATTGTTTATGCGTCGCTGGGCATGGTGCTGTTCATCCTGTGGGCCGCGCTGACCCATGTCGACGAGGTGACGGCAGGACAAGGCAAGGTCATTCCATCGAGCAAGGTCCAGGTCATCCAGTCGGCCGATCCGGCGACCGTGGTGGAGATGCTGGTCCGCTCCGGTCAGACTGTGAAGCGCGGCCAATTGCTCGCCCGCCTCGACAATCCGCAGAGCCGGTCGGTCCAGGCCGAAACCGAAGCGCTCGAGGCGCGCGCCCAGCGACTGGAATCGGAAGGGTCGGGAACGTCGGCGGGCGGCCTTGGCGGCGATGAAGCAGCATTGAGTTCGATGCGACGCCAGGCGCTCGGCAGCAGGGTCGCCGCGCTGCGATCGTCGGCAGAGCAACGCCGCCGTGAATCGGCGGAGGCCGCGGCAACCATTTCCTCACTGTCGCGAAGCCTGACGCTCGCACAGGAAAATGTGAACCGCCTCCAGCCGCTGGCCGAAAAGAAGATTGTCCCGCAAACCGAGCTTGCCAACGCCCAGCGTGACGTGATCGACCTTCAAGGCCGGATTGCCGCCGCGCGCGAGCAACAGGGGAGAGCGCAGGCGGCCGTCAGCGAAGCGCTGAGCCAGGCCAATGAAGCGAATTTCCAGTTTCGTCAGGATGCGTTGAACGAGCGGAGCCAGGTCACTGCCAAGATTGCTGCCAATGAGCAGACCTTGCGCGGGGCCGAAGGCCGCAACGGACGGCTCGAGCTACGATCGCCGGTCGATGGCGTGGTCAATGACGTCAAGGTCACGACCATCGGTGGGTACGTCCAGGCGGGCGAGAAGGTCATGGAAGTCGTGCCGATGGGCGATCGCCTGCTGGTCGAGACGCGCGTCAAGCCGAGCGATATCGCGTTCATCAAGGTTGGCGACAAGGCGCTGATCAAGGTCACCGCTTATGATTTCTCGACCTATGGTGGCCTTGAGGGGCGGGTCGTGCAGGTATCCGCGGATTCGATTTACGACGAAGCGGAGCGGGAGGCCTATTTCACGGTGATCGTCGAGACCAATCGAAGCTATTTGAAGTCGGGAGCGCGCCAGTTGCCGATTACGCCCGGAATGATTACAGACACCCAGATCATCACCGGCCGCAAAAGCATCCTGACATATTTGTTCAAGCCGATCCTGAAAGCGCGTAGCGAAGCTCTCCGCGAACGCTAACCCTGGTTAGAAGGGCAGTGCGATTCCGCCGAGCGACAGTCCGGCCGAAACGAATGCCATGCTTCCCAGGTCCGTCGGCTGCGCAATCTCTTCGGTCATCGGCGGAAGGTCGCTGGCTTCAAGCGCGGCATATTCGACCGGAGCCGAGACCGCTGGTTGTTCAAGCGAGGCGTAAGTGATGGTCGGCGCGGCGCGGCGATAACCGTGGGTCCATGCGCGATCGCCGGAATAGGTCAGGATTGGCCGATATTCCGGCATGACATCGCTATCCATGATCCGGTTGGTGCCGTTGTCGAGAACGAGCAAACGGTTTTCGGCGCGAACGACCAGGACGGCATGGTCGAGTTCCCGGCGCGTATCGCGAAGGACGACGAGATAGAGATCGCGCTCTTCGAATCCGGCGCGGCGGAGCATCTGTAACTTGGCGATCGCAAAGTCTTCGCAATCTCCCTCGCCGCGGCGAAATGTCTCGATGGCGGCGGACCAGCGATCATCGACCCCGTACATGCGCAAATCGCTGTTGAAGCGGACGGTGGCATTGACGTAGCGGTTGACCGCGTCAATTCGGGCCAGTGTGTCTTGGTTCGCGATGGTGCCCAGGAAGTCGGCCGCGGCGGAACCGATCGGACTGCGCATGATCTCATGCCAGCGATTGTCGAGCGGCGTCGTCGGAACGCGCAGGGCGACCGAACCGAATACATCGGGTCGATCGATCGCCACGGGGCGCGGCATTGCGTCATATTGCACGGCAGGCCGGAACAGGCTGGCAGGAGGCGACATCGTACCAGCATAGGAAGCTGCAAGCGGCATTGCCGACGGCGACGGTGCCGACTGCTGGCTCATGATCGCCGCAAGTCGGCTTGGCGCGCCGCCAAGGATGATCTCGGTCTTCGATGCGCGTTGATAAGGCTGCGCAATCATCGATCCCGTCGAACCGGTTTGCGCAGCCGCTGGAATGGAAATCCATCCCAGGGCGATTGCTGCGACGGCGCGAGAGGCGAGGACGCGGTTCATGGCGCCCGTCTTGACGGGGCAAGGCGAACATCGGCCTAAAGCCTGTGGTTAAAGGCGCAGTAACCGTCGGAAAATGATACTTATTCGGATAGGAATTGATCCAACAGCCGGTTGAATTCGCCTGGCTGTTCCATATTGGCAAGGTGGCCAGACCGCGGAATGATGGCGAGCGACGAACCCGCAATCGCTGTTGCAAGGTCGCGCGACAGCTGGGGCGGGGTGATGACGTCCTCATCACCGCAGATTACCAGGGTGGGAGCGGCAATCGCGGCGACGCGCTCTCGCTGGTCGGCAAGCCAGACAGCCTTGGCGCCGCACGCATAAGCCGCAGGATCGATCCTGCTCATCGTCGCGATCACCTCACTCGTCATGGCATCGGTGGCGGCGCTGCCAAGCAGGGCACCGGCACGCGCTTCGGCCAGGGCGCGCATCCCGATGTCACGCGACGCCGAGATCGAGCGGTCGTAAATTGCCTGACCGTCAGGGTGGACCGCAAAAGTGTCCGCAAGAATGAGCGAATCGCATCGATCAGGCGCGGCGGCATGCATTGCAATCGCAATCACGCCGCCTAGCGAGAGTCCGCAAATGTGGGCGCGGGGAATTGCCATGCTGTCCATTGCGGCAAGCATGGCGGCCGCCAAATCGTCGCGCGTCGAAGCTGGCGAAGGGTCGCTTTCGCCATAGCCGGGATAATCGAACGCGATGGCCCGACGCCCCGCGGAGAAATGTTCGAGCTGTGGTCGCCAGACGCTTTTGTCCGAGCCGACGCCGTGCAGAAAGACGATCGGCACGGCGCTCCCCGAACCACGAGATTCGACACCGATCATCCCTATTGTGGTCGCCAATTTTCCCATCGCAGGCATGATGGCGCTGCGGCGAGCCTTTGCAAGGGGAGATGGTGCGACTAGCGTGAGCAACGATGAGCAGCATGACCGTAAACGGCGAAGCCATTCGTTTCCGCATGTCCGGTGAGACGCCCTTGCTTTGGGCGTTGCGCGACGCGGCCAACCTGACCGGCACCAAGCACGGTTGCGATTATGGCGATTGCGGTGCGTGCACCGTGATGATCGACGGTCAGTCGGTGAAGAGCTGTCAGGTTACCATCGCGACCCTCGAAGGGGCCGATGTCGTGACCATCGAGGGATTGTCGCAAGGGCGCAGTCACCCAGTCCAGCGGGCGTGGCTGGCCGAACAGGTCGGCCAATGCGGATATTGTGAACCGGGCTTGATCATGGCGCTCTCCGCCCTGCTGAAGACCAGCCCCAAACCGTCGGCCGCCGAGTTGGAAATTGTCGCCAATATCTGTCGCTGCGGTATCGGTCCGCGGGCGCTCGAAGCCGTTACGCGTGCAGCACAGGGGATGGCCGGAGCCACCAGTCTGGAGGAACGTGCGAACGAATCACCTGTCTCTGGCCTTTCGTCGCGGTTCAGCAACGGCTCATCTGCCAAGGAGCAATCTGCGAGCCAGTGATCAAGTTCGAGACTGGAGTGCCTATCATGCGTAAGTTCGCCTTACTTCTTTTGCTTGCCGGAAGCGCTGTCCCGGCGATGGCAGCGGCCGATGGACCGCGTGAAAATCGCGGCGGCGACGACCGCGCGGAACGCAGTGAGCGGCCGGCACGCGCTGAACGTGCGGCCCGCCCCGAGCGCTCCGCAATTCGCGAGCGCACCAGCGAACCGAGGCGTCAGGACGTCGCCCCGCAACGTCCAGAGCGGGCCGAACGTGCCGCCGGCGGTCAGGAAGGCTCCTTCCGTCGCCAGGCGCGCGAACGTGTGCAGGTCCAGCAGCCCCAGGTTCAACCGCAGCGCGATGCTTCGGTAACGACGAGCAACGACAACGCCGGTCCGGTCGGCCGCCGGCTGCGCGATGCTGCAAACAATGGCTGGCAGCCGCGCGACCGCGACATTCGTACCATCCCCAGCACGCGCCCGAGCGGCACGACAACGAGCCGCCGCGATCGTGACGGAGTGAGCCGACATGGCGGCAATCATGAGCGCTGGGGACGCGATTGGCGCGGGGATCGACGCTATGACTGGCGTCGCCACCGCGACCGGAACCGCACGACGTTCCGGCTTGGCTTCTATTACGATCCGTTCGGCTATTCCTATCGCCGCTATTCGGTCGGTTCGTACATGTACCCGAACTATTATCGGTCGAGCTTCTGGATCAACGATCCGTGGCAGTATCGCCTGCCCCCGGCCTACGGCCCGTATCGCTGGGTGCGCTATCACAACGACGCCTTGCTGATCGACACCTGGTCCGGACAGATCGTGGACGTGATCTACGGCTTCTTCTGGTAGAACATCAACGACCATTGGTCGACGGGGCGTTGCGGCACTTGTCGCAACGCCCTAACTGTTCTAGGTGACTAAGACACCAAGAACAGGGAGCTTCCAATGACGCGTCGAGTCCTTTTGCTGCTGACGAGCAGTCTTTCGCTTGCGGCCTGCGCAACGACGCCGATGCCGACGGTCGCGGTAGCCGCAGAAGCTCCGGCGTCGGCCCCGGAGCAGCCGGCGGTCAGCGCCCATGACGAATTGTTCGCTTTGTTCAAGAAGAGCGATGAGGACCAGCTTCGCCGTAACCCGATCTTCGGCATTTTCCGCGGTGACCTGCGCTACGCCGATCAATTCGGCGATTACATCACCGACGAATATCAGGCCCGCGAAAAGGCTGCTTCAGAAGCGGAACTGGCGGCGCTTCGTGCGATTGACCGAAGCAAGCTGAACGAGACCGACCAGCTCGCATACGATGTGTTCGAATATACCAACGTTCAGGGGCTCGAAGGATATGAGCCGCGCTATCTGTCGGTGACCGAAGTTCGTCCGATCAACCATTTCAGCGGCTTCCACACTTTCTATCCCACCTTCGCAAGCGGCAAGGGCGCGGCACCGTTCAAGACGGTTGCGGACTATGAAAACAACCTCAAGCGCCACGCCGGTTATGTTACTCTGCTGGACCGCGCGGTTGGCCGTTTTCGCCAGGGCATGGCAAGCGGTGTCTACGACACAAAGCTGACCATCGGAAACGTGATCGCGCAGCTTGACGATCAGTTGAAGCAGAAGCCCGAGGATTCGCAATTTTACGGCCCGGTCAAGCAGTTCCCGGCCGACATTTCGGCCGCCGATCAGGCTCGCCTGCGCAGCGAGACGCGAACGATGATCGCCGACCAGATCTATCCGGCGATGACCCGCATGCGCAATTTCCTGAAGAACGAATATTATCCCAAGGCCCGCGACCAGGTCGGCCTCTCGTCGATGAAGGGCGGCGCGGTGCTTTATGAAAAGCTGATCCGCGACACGACAACCTTGTCGATGAGCGCCGACGAAATCCATAACCTGGGTCTCAGCGAAGTTGCGCGCATCACCGGGGAAATGGAGAAGGTGAAGCAGGAGCTGGGGTTCAAGGGCTCGCTCCAGCAATTCTTCGACTATCTGCGTAACGATCCCAAGTTCAAGATGAAGAGCCGCGAGGCGCTGACCGAGGGCTATTATGCCATTGGCAAGGCAGTCGATGCGAAGCTGCCCCAATATTTCTCGACGTTGCCGAAAGCGAAACTGGAAATCCGGCCCTACGACCCGGTCATCGAGAAATTCCAGGCGGGCGGAAGCTATGAGGCCGGGACTCCCGACGGATCGCGACCGGGCGTATTCTATTTCAACGCCTACGACCTGGCATCACGCACCACGCCGGGCATGACCACGCTCTATCTCCACGAAGGGTCGCCGGGTCATCACTTCCAGATCAGCCTGGCCCAGGAAAATAATGCGCTGCCGCCATTCATGCGCTTCGGCGGGAACACCGCTTATGTCGAAGGCTGGGCGCTCTATGCCGAAACATTGGGCTACGAGATGGGATATTATGCCGATCCGGTTCAGCGCATGGGGACGTTGAGCGACGAGATGCTGCGCGCAATGCGGTTGGTCGTCGATACCGGTCTTCATTCGAAGAACTGGACCCGCGGTCAAGCGATCCAGTATATGCTTTCGCATTCGGACATGGGGAAGACCGACGCGACCGCCGAGGTCGAGCGCTACATCGCTATCCCGAGCCAAGCGCTTGCCTACAAGCTTGGCGCGTTGACCATTCAGCGGCTGCGCAAGAAGGCGCAGGACCAGCTTGGCGCCAAGTTCGACATTCGCGAATTCCATGCACAGGTGCTGATGACCGGCGCATTGCCGTTGCCGGTGCTGGAAAAGAAGATCGACCGCTGGATCGCGTCGAAGAATTGATCCGGATAGACGGCGCGGGATCAAATCCCGCGCCGTTCTACGATCGGGCGGCAAGCGCCTCGGCAATCAGTTTGCGGGTGTTATCGATACCGTAGAGCGCGATGAAGCTGCCCATCCGCGGTCCCTGGCTCGACCCCAGCAAGGTTTCGTACAGCGCCTGGAACCAGTGACGCAGGCTTTCGAACGGATATTTCTTGCCGATTTCGAAGACGTGATTCTGGATTTCCTCCCCGCTTGCGCCGTCGGGAAGTGAAGCGAGTGCGGCATCGAGGTCGGTGAGCGCATCGATTTCATGACCGACCGGCGCGCGTCGCTTGAGCGTCGGGACGACGAAATCGCGTGCGTAGTTGACGGCCAGACCGATCAGCGTGTCGAGTTCGTGATCCTTTTCCGGTGACGTGTCGGGCGCATATTGCTGGACGAACTTCCAGGCGATTTGCTTGTCCTGGACGCCGGGCAACGACACCAAGTTGAGCAGCAGGCCGTAAGTCAGCGGAAGCTCGCCGACGGGAATGTCCCCGCCGTGGATGTGGTGGACCGGATTTCCGAGTCGCTTGTCGATTTCCTGGTCCGCGAAATTGCCGCGAAACTGATGATATTCGTCGACCGCCTTGGGCACGAGGCCGAGGTGCAAATTCTTGGCACGCTTCGGTTCGCGATACAGATAGAAGGCAAGGCTGTTGTCCGAGCCATATTTCAGCCAGTCCTCGAGCCCGAGACCATTGCCCTTGGACTTGGAGATCTTCTCGCCCTTTTCGTCGAGAAACATCTCGTAGATCAGTCCTTCGGGCTTGCGAGCGCCGAGCACGGCGGCGATGCGTCCGGACTGGACGCCGCTGTCGGTCAAGTCCTTGCCGTACATTTCGTAATCGACGCCAAGCGCGACCCAGCGCATCGCCCAGTCGACCTTCCACTGGCACTTGGCCAGACCGCCGAGCGCACTTTGCTCGATCCGGCTGCCGTCTTCGTCGATAAAGCCGATCTGGCCGGCGTCGGCGTCGATTACCTCGACCGGAACTTGGAGCACCCGGCCGGACGTCGGCGAAATCGGCAGCAATGGCGAGTAGGTCTGGCGTCGCTCGGCGCGCAACGTCGGCAGCATGATGTCGAGGATATCGCCAAAATGGCGCAACACATTCTTCAGCGCATCGTCGAAGGCGCCCGAATTGTAGCGCTCCGATGCCGAAACGAATTCATAGTCGAAACCATATTGGTCGAGGAATTTGCGCAGCATCGCATTGTTGTGATGCGCGAAACTCTCGTCGTCAGTGTCGAACGGATTGGGAATGCGCGACAGCGGCTTGCCGAGATGCTGCGTCAGCATCGCCTGGTTGGGGACATTGTCCGGCACCTTGCGAAGGCCATCCATATCGTCGCTGAAGGCAATCAACCGGGTCGGCGCACCGCCGGTAAGTTCTTCATACGCCCGGCGAACCCAGGTCGTCCGAAGCACTTCGGTGAAAGTGCCGATGTGCGGCAGTCCCGATGGGCCGTAGCCGGTTTCGAAGATCATCGGGCCGACCACGCCGTCTTGCGCGGGCTTCCCCTCGGGCCAGCGCTTTACCAGCTTGCGGGCTTCCTCATACGGCCAGGCTTTGCTGCGCATGGCGGCATCGCGGATCGCGTCGCTCAACTGTTGCCCTTTCGTTCTCATTTGCCCATGGATGGGCGATCGTGCCCGTTCCTTTGCCCCTTCCGTCGCTCCATGCAACCCATGCCGGAATCTGGGCGGCGGTCGAAGGCGATGTCCGCGGCCTGTCGCGCGGCGAGGCAATCGGCAAATTGGCCGAGACCCCGCATATCGTGATGAACGCGCCGGTAGTCGGCCAGCGGCTCGGCTATCCCGACATCAGCGGTCTCGACCTGCTGGAGCTATTCGCCTTCGTTCACCCGGCACGATTTGCGGTGCCGACCGTCCCCGGTTTTGCCCGCGCCGTCGGAGTGGCGCCGCCGACCGAGGAATCGGCGGCGACGATGACGCTGGTCGCCATTGCGGAAGCCTTGCTCAACCGAATGAGCGATGCCGACTGGCCGGAGCGTGAGGGCGCATGGACGGTCTCCCAGACGCTGTGGCGACTGGGATGGGGCTGGGCGCCGTTCGTCAGCCAGCGCCTTGCCAAGCCCGAGCGCGGGGAGCGGATGCTGTTCAGCCGGTTGCCACAATGGGAAGAACAATCGGACCGGCCGCCGCCGCGCACCGTCGGTATCAGCGCGGACGAGGCCAAAGCGCGGCTTTGCGAATTGACCGGCAAGGGTGCGGAACAGCGCAGCGGTCAGCAGGACATGGCGGGCGAAACGGCGGCAATCTTCAATCCGCGTCGGACGGAGGGCGAACCGAACCTGTTGCTCGCCGAAGCGGGGACGGGAATTGGCAAGACGCTCGCCTACCTCGCGCCCGCGTCCTTATGGGCGCAGAAGGCGGGCGGCGCGGTGTGGGTATCCACCTATACCAAGGCGTTGCAACGTCAGCTCGATGCCGAAGGACATAAGATCGTTCCCGACGAGGTCGAGCGGCGGCGACGGATCGTGGTTCGCAAGGGTCGCGAAAATTACCTCTGCCTGCTCAACCTGGAAGACGCGATGCAGGGCGGGTTCGCCGGGCGGGCGGCCGTGCTGGCGCAACTGGTCGGGCGATGGGCGGCCTTTTCCAAGGATGGCGACATGGTCGGCGGCGATCTGCCCGGCTGGCTACCCAGCCTGTTTCGGCGGGCTGGCGCGACGGCGCTGACAGACCGGCGCGGGGAATGCGTCTATGCCGGCTGTCCGCACTATCGCAAATGCTTCATCGAGCGGGCCGAGCGCGCGAGCCGCGATGCCGACCTGGTGATTGCCAATCATGCGCTGGTGATGGTCAACGCCGCGCGCGGCAGGCCCGATGCGCCGCAGCGAATCGTCTTCGACGAGGGGCATCATCTGTTCGACGCCGCCGATTCGACCTTCGCCGCCGCCTTGACCGGGCAGGAAGCGATCGAGCTTCGTCGTTGGATCGTCGGACCGGAAGGCAAGTCACGCGGGCGAAGGCGGGGCCTTGCGGCGCGGCTGCTCGACGTTTGCTCGTACGACGAACAGGGCTCGCAGGCGCTTGATGCGGCGGTCGAAGCGGCGCGCGCTTTGCCGTCCGACGGGTGGATATCAAGGCTTGCAGAAGGAGAGCCGTTCGGGCCGCTCGAGCGCTTGCTCGCCGAGGTGCGCGGCACGACCTACGCGCGGGCAAGAGCGCAAGAGGCTGGCTATGCGATCGAGACCGAATTGGCCGAGCCCGATGGCGCGTTCATCGCCCGCGCCGCCGACGCCCTCGAAGCGCTGGAGAGCCTGGCCAAACCACTGGCGACGCTGGTGCGGCGACTGGAAGCGGTGCTCGAAGACGCGCCGGACTGGCTCGATTCGCAGGCCCGGGCGCGGGTCGACGGGGCGATCAACGGGCTGACCTGGCGGCGCGAAACGTTGGGCGCATGGATCTCGCTGCTTGGCCGGGTCGGTGGCGTCGCCGATCCCGACTTCGTCGACTGGCTCGCCGTCGACCGGGTCGAGGCGCGCGAATATGACATCGGCATTCACCGCCATTGGCTCGACCCGACGCGGCCACTTGCTAAGGCGGTGATCGAGCCCGCCCACGGTGTTCTCGTCACCAGCGCGACCTTGCGGGCCGGCGAAGACTGGTCGGCGGCTGATGCGCGCACCGGCGCGTCGCACATCGGCGGGCCGGTCCATCATTTCGCGGCACCAAGCCCGTTCGATTATGGCGCCCAATCCGAAGTGCTGATCGCCACCGACATTCCGCGCGGCGACGTGGCGGCGTTGGCCGGCGCCTATGCGCGACTGATCGAGGCGGCGGGGGGCGGAACATTGGGGTTGTTCACCGCCATCGCCAGATTGCGCGCGGTCCATGCCCGGATCGCCGACCGCCTGGCGCGTGCCGGGCTGCCGCTTTACGCGCAGCACGTCGATCCGATCGACACCGGCACGTTGGTCGATATCTTCCGCGACGATCCGCGCGCCAGCCTGCTTGGCACCGACGCGCTTCGCGACGGCGTTGATGTGCCGGGCGATTCGCTGCGGCTGGTGGTGATGGAACGGGTGCCGTGGCCACGTCCGACGGTGCTTCATGCGGCGCGGAGAATGGCGGGCGGCGGCAGCGCCTACGACGATCGCGTCGTTCGGGCAAAGCTGGCGCAGGCGTTCGGGCGGTTAATTCGTCGTCAGGGCGACCGAGGGCAGTTTGTGGTGTTATCGAGCGCGTTCCCGTCGCGCCTGCTCAGTGCGTTTCCGGCGGATGTGGCCATCCACCGACTACCGTTCGATCAGGTGCTGGAGCGGGTCAGGGAAGGCTCAGTCGGCCAGCGCAGAAACGAGCCGGTCACGCAGGTCGACCAATCGCTCGTAAGAGATTCCTGATTCGGGTGAAGCCGGCGGCGGCGCGCGATCGGCGACCGGTGCTTCGGCCTTTGCTTCCCCGGCTGAACCTTTGTTACGAAGCAATTGTTGTACACCGCGAACGGTATAGCCTTCGACCGAGAGCAAACGGTGGATGCGGGTCGCAAGGGCAACATCGGCCGGTCGGTAATAACGCCGGTTTCCGGCGCGCTGCAGCGGCTTGAGCTGCGGAAACTTGCTCTCCCAATAGCGCAGGATATGCTGGGCGACGCCAAGTTCGTCCGACAATTCACCGATCGTTCGAAACGCTCCCGGATCCTTTTCGCCGGATGCCATCGGAGGTCTAACGCGCGATCCGGTCGCGCATGATCTGGCTAGCGCGGAAGGTCATGACCCGGCGCGGTGCGATCGGCACTTCGATGCCGGTCTTGGGGTTGCGACCGATCCGCTCGCCCTTGTCACGCAGGATGAAACTGCCGAACCCCGAAATCTTGACGTTCTGTCCGTCGGACAGCGAATGGCACATGTGATAAAGAATGCGTTCGACCATGCTCGCGCTTTCGGCGCGCGACAGGCCAAGTTTGCGATGAACCAGATCGGACAGGTCCGCACGGGTCAGCGTACCGCTGTGCAATCCTTCGTCCGAGCGTGCAATTCCAGCATCCGCCATGCGATAATCCTTCCCCCATGTCGCACGAATGACGCGACATTTGTCCAGCCTAACCAAAAAGATGCGGCACGGCAATCCGATGAAATGGAAAGATTATTCCCGCAATTAATAGCGGATGGCGGCCGCGCCCCAGGTAAATCCGCCGCCCATCGCCTCAAGCACGAGCAGGTCTCCGCGTTTGATCCGGCCATCCTTGACGGCGGTGTCGAGCGCGAGGGGAACCGACGCCGCCGACGTGTTGGCATGACGGTCGACCGTGACGATGACTTTTTCGGCTGGAAGACCCAGCTTCCGGGCGGTCGCGTCGAGAATTCGGGCGTTGGCCTGGTGCGGCACGACCCAGTCGACATCCGCCGAGGTAAGGCCAGCCAGATCGAGCACTTCGCCCATCACCTCGGCAAGGTTGACGACCGCATGACGGAAGACTTCGCGGCCCTTCATGCGCAGCTTGCCGACCGTTCCGGTGGTCGAGGGTCCGCCATCCACGTACAGCAGGTCGTTGTGGCGTCCGTCGGCGTGAAGCTTGGTGGCAAGAATGCCGCGATCGCCATCTTCCGCCGCAAGGACGAGGGCACCCGCGCCGTCGCCGAACAGAACGCAGGTGCCGCGGTCTTCCCAGTCGAGAATGCGGCTGAATGTTTCGGCACCGATCACCAGCGCCTTGTTCGCGCCGCCCGACCGAATCATCGAATCGGCGACCGTCAGCGCATAGAGAAAGCCGGTGCAGACCGCATGGACGTCGAACGCGATGCAGTCGTCGATGCCCAGCAACGCCTGCACCTTTGTCGCCGTGGACGGAAAGGTCTGGTCAGGGGTTGCGGTGGCGAGGACGATGAGGTCGATGTCGGTCGCGTCGAGCCCGGCATGGGCAAGCGCGTCACGCGCTGCGGCGACTGCGAGCGTGCCAGTGGTCTCATCGGCATCGGCGATATAGCGGCTTCGGATTCCGGTTCGCTCGACGATCCACTCGTCTGATGTGTCGATCCGGTCGGCCAGCTCGGCATTGGTAACGCGGCGGGCTGGCAGTGCCGATCCGACGCCTGCGATGGCGGCGCGTCGACTCACTTGGCCGGCTCGTCGTCGGAGAAAGCGTGGGCGCGGAAATTGTCGAGATCGTCGCCGATCTTGCGGGTGATGTCGTTGGCGATCATCCGCGACGCGACCCCGATCGCATTCGCAACGCCCTTGGCATTGGCGCTGCCGTGGCTTTTCACAACCAGGCCGTTGAGGCCCAGGAAAACCGCGCCATTGTGATTGTTGGGGTCGAGATGGACCTTGAGCATGTGAAGCGCCGGTTTCGACAGCGCAAAGCCGGCCTTGGACCGGATCGAGCTGGTGAACGCGCGGCGCAGCAGGTCGGTGACGAAGCGGGCCGTGCCTTCGGCGGTCTTGAGCGCGATGTTGCCCGAAAAACCATCGGTCACGACGACGTCGACATCGCCGCGCGACAATTTGTCGCCCTCGGTGAAGCCGTTGAATTCCATCGGCAGGTAATCGGCTTCGCGAAGCATCGCCGCGGCTTCCTTGAGCTCGCCGGTGCCCTTGAGTTCCTCGGTGCCGATGTTGAGCAGCTTCACGCGCGGCTTGGCGAGACCATGGACCGTCCGGGCATAGGCCGAACCCATGACCGCAAACTGCACGAGGTTTTGCGCGTCGCATTCGGTATTGGCGCCCAAGTCGAGCATGACGAGGTCGTTATCGGCAAGGGTAGGGAGCAGGGCAGCAAGGGCAGGGCGGTCGATCCCGGGCATCGTGCGAAGTGCAAGCTTGGCAATAGCCATCAGCGCGCCGGTATTGCCGGCCGACAAGGCGGCGGCGGCCTTGCCGTCCTTGACCGCGTTGATCGCCATTCCCATCGACGTGCCCTTGGCGCGGCGGATGGCCTGGCTCGGCTTTTCGGTGCCCGAAATCGCGTCGGTGGTGTGGTGGACCTCGACCGCGTTCTTGAGTTTGGGATGCTTCTTGAGCTCGGGCCGGATCAACGCTTCGTCGCCATAGACGTCGAAGTGAAGCGCGGAATCCTGGCGCAGGGCGATCGCCATTCCGGCGACCATCACCGCCGGACCGATATCGCCGCCCATAGCGTCAATCGCGATCCTCGGGCTCACGGCCATGCCAGCGTGCCCCTTCGCGATCCGCTCAGGCCTCGGGCTGGATGATCTCGCGGCCGTTATAATGGCCGCATGCCGAACACAGGACGTGCGGCAGCTTCAGCTCGCCGCAGTTCGGGCATTCCTGGAAATTCTTGGCTTCCAGCGCGTGATGGCTGCGGCGCATGTTACGCTTGGACGGCGAGGTTTTTCTTTTAGGAACGGCCACGGTGGCACCTGTGCTTCAAATGACAAAAAAATTGGCGACTACCCTGCGCCCAGCTCATCGGGGAACCCCGCGGCGGCAGCCGGATCGTCGCTAACGAGAGCGCCCTATAGCGAAATGCGGGAACGACGCAAGCTTGTTCAGGCCCCGGCGAGCACACGGTCCGCGACGAACGGGTTGGTCGCGCGCTCGTGAGCGAAGGTCGACATCGCACCATGGCCCGGGACGAAGGCGGTATCCCCGCCCATCGGCCAAAGCCGCTTGGTAATCGAATCGATCAGGTCCTGATGATTCCCGCGCGGGAAGTCGGTTCGCCCCATCGACCCCTGGAACAGAACGTCGCCGACCATCGCCAGTTTCGACGGCGCATGGTGGAACACGACGTGACCTGGCGTGTGTCCGGGACAATGGCGGACATCGAGGGTCAGTTCGCCGACCGTTACCGAATCGCCATCGACCAGCCAGCGGGTCGGTTCGAACGGGGCGCCGTTGATGCCATACTTCTGGCCGTCTTCGTGCAACTGATCGATCCAGAAGCGGTCATCCTCATGCGGGCCCTCGATCGGAACGCCGAGTTCGTCGGCGAGCATTCCGGCCTGCCCGCAATGATCGATGTGGCCATGGGTCAGCAGGATTTTTTCAATGGTCACGCCAGCCTGGCGTGCCGCGTCCTTGAGGCGCGGCAGGTCGCCGCCCGGATCGACGAAGGCGCCGCGCATCGTCTTCGTGCACCACAAAAGGGTGCAATTCTGCTGCAGCGGGGTCACCGGCACGATGGCGGCGCGAAGTGGCGGTACGGGGTCGGTCACGCGGTCCCGTTAGGAAGCGGGCGGCGCCTTGTCCATGGCGGGCGCAATCCCAGCCATGGCGCGCGCGGCGCTTTCCGCGCCCCGAAGCGCGCGGATCGCATTGCCGCCGGCCAGCTTGGCGAGGTTCGCGTCGCTCCAGCCGCGGGCGATCAGTTCGGCGAACAGGCGTGGATATGCTTCGACTCCTTCCAGCCCGGTCGGGGTGTACGGAATGCCGTCATAGTCGCCGCCAATGCCGACATGGTCGTGGCCGGCGACCCGGGCGACATGGTCGATATGATCGGCGACCAGCCGGACGTCGGTCGCGGGACGCGGGTTGGCAGCTTCCCACTGTTTGAGGCCCGCCGTGACCGCGGCCTTGCTTGCACGGTGGACCTGGCCTAGGCGCGCTTCTTCCCCCGCGCGGCGCGTGGACCAGTCCCATACGTCCTTCGAGATGAAGCCCGGGACGATCGTCACCATGACGATTCCGCCATTGGCGGGAAGCAGGCGCAGGACATCGTCGGGCACGTTTCGCGGATGGGGCGTGATCCCGCCCGCCGAGCTGTGCGAGAAGATCACCGGCGCGCGGCTGGCCGCGATCGCCTGGCGCATGACGTCGGGCGAGACGTGCGAAAGGTCGACCAGCATGCCGAGCCGGTTCATTTCCCCGACCACCGTAAGACCGAAGGGACTGAGCCCCTTGTGCTTCGGCTCGTCGGTCGCGCTGTCGGCCCATTCGGTCGTCTGATTATGGGTCAGCGTCATGTAGCGCACGCCAAGTTCGTGGAAGAGACGAAGCGCGGCGAGGCTTCCGCCGATCTGGCGTCCACCCTCGATCCCGTACATCGAGGCAATTTTGCCCTGCTTGTGAATCCGAACAAGGTCGTCGGCGGTGCGCGCCTGTTCGAGATGCCGGGGATAAGCGGCGATGATCCGTTTGGCGGTGTCGATCTGCTCGATCGTCTGGCGGATCGCCTCGTCGCCGGTGATCGTGCCGGAAATATAGACCGACCAGAACTGACCGCCGACCCGCCCGGCGCGCAGCCGCGCCATGTCGGTCATCAACGGCGGGGTCCATGCGTCGGTCCCGCTTTCCAGCCCCGCGACCTTCGAGCCGAAATCTTCGCGAAGCGCATAAGGCAGGTCGTTGTGCCCGTCGATCAGCGGCGTCGTTTTCAGGATCCGGTCGATCCGCGCCTTGACCTTGGGGTCGATGGATTGGGCCTGGGCAGGCATTGCGAGCGAGGCCAGGAGGGCGGCGATCAGGAGTTTGCGCATATCGTGACTTTACGATGCCCGCCGCGCCGGTCAATGCAGGCGTGTGACGAGCGATTGCCATGTCCTGATCGACGATGCGCGAGGCGACGCGAAGCGGGCTTTATTGTTCGAGCGGCCAAGCGGAGAAATCATTGCGCGAACGATGGACGAAGTGCGCCCGGCGCTGGAGGCGCTGCGCCAGGCGATTGCCGCCGGATGCCATGCGGCGGGATTCATGGCCTATGACGCGGGTTACGCGCTCGAGGAGAAACTCCTGCCGCTCGCCCGCCAGCGTCAAGACCAACCATTATTGTGGTTCGGTCTGTTCGGATCCCCGCAGGCTTTGGACCCGGACGAACTGGCCGAATGGCTGGGCGACCCGGCGGGCGCCTGGCTCGGCAAGCCGCGCCCCCGATTGTCGCGGAACGATTACCTGGCCGCCAGCGCCCATGTCCGCGATCATCTCTATGCCGGCGATTTCTATCAGGCCAACCTGACCTTCGGCTGCGACGTCGCGGTTATTGGCAATCCGCGCGCAGCCTATGCCGGGCTCCGCAGCCGGTCGGCGGCGGGATGGGGAGGGCTGATCCGCCATCCGCGCGGGTGGCTGCTGTCCGCCAGCCCGGAGCAATTCTTCACCCTGCGCGGCGATGCGTTGGAGGCCAAGCCAATGAAGGGGACGGCGAGGCGGTCACGCGACCATGCGTCCGACGCGATCGCAGGCGCCGAGTTGCTCGCCGACCCCAAGCAGCGCGCCGAGAATTTGATGATCGTCGACCTGCTGCGCAACGATTTGGCGCGGGTCGCCGAGCCGGGCAGCGTCGACGTGCCCGAATTGTTCGCACTGGAAACCTTCCCGACCGTACACCAGATGGTCAGCCGGATCACCGCAACGCGGCGCGACGGGGTGGATGCGGTCGATGTCCTGGCCACGTTGTTTCCATGCGGATCGATCACCGGGGCACCCAAGATGGCGGCGATGGCGGCGCTTGGCTCGCTCGAGCCGGAACCGCGCGGCGCTTATACCGGGGCGATGGGTTGGCTGTCCCCCGACGGCGACGCGGCCTTCAATGTCCTGATCCGCACGCTGGAAATCGCCGACGGCGAGGAATTCGCGCGGCTTGGCCTCGGATCGGGGCTTGTGGTCGACAGCGTGATGGAGAATGAATGGGACGAGTGTTTGCTCAAGGGAAAATTTGTGACGGCTGACGGTAACGAGTTCGATCTGATTGAAACAATGCGGTTCGACCCGGAAGGCGGGATTGCCAATCTGGAACGTCATCTCGACCGGCTGAACCATTCGGCAGACACGTTCGGATTTCATTTCGACCGTCACGGCGCGCGCAACGAATTGCAGGCCGCGACCTTCCGCCACACCCGCCCCGCCATGCTCCGCCTGTTGCTGTCGCCCAAGGGATCGATGGCGATCGAGTTGAAACCGGCCCCGGAAATCCCCGACCAGCCGGTGGCGGTTTCGGTGAGCCCATTGCCGGTCGATCCGGCCGACGTCCGCCTGCGGTTCAAGACCACGGCGCGGCGATTCTACGACGAGGCGCGAAAGACGAGCGGCGCCTATGAGGTCATTTTTGTTGGGCCGGACGGAAAACTGACCGAGGGTAGCTTCACCAATATCTTCGTCGAGCGCGACGGCATGTACCTGACCCCGCCCGCCGATCGCGGATTGATCCCCGGCGTCCTCCGCGCGCGGCTGATCGACGATGGCAAGGCCGTCGAAGCGGATTTGACGGTCGAGGATCTGGCTGACGGTTTCCTGCTCGGCAATTCGCTTCGCGGAATGATCCGGGCGCGGCTCGCTTAGGCAGCGATCGGGAAGCGCAGTAACCGGTCGGTCACCGGCACCAGCGCGGATGCACCGATGCCGACCTTCTTGACGATTTCCGGGTGGTGCGCGTCGAGCCCGCCGGTCAACGATCCGAAGGCCGGAAGGATCAACTTCGTCGCGCTTGCAACGAAACAGCGCCGCGAGACATGGCGACCACGCATCTGAAGCCGCAGCTTGGGATGGAAGTGGCCCGACATTTCGGGCTGCGGGTCGCCGCAGTCGGCCTCGTGCCGAAGCATGATTCCATCGACCGATAGTTCCTCGACGATTCGCCCGCCGCAATGGTCGATGAAGCCCGAATCATGATTTCCGGTGATCCATACCCAGTCGAGCCGCGCCGTCAGGCCAGTCAGCAGGTCGCGGGCCTGTGCTGGCAGGCGGTCGCAGCCGAAGCGGTCGTGAAAACTGTCGCCGAGGCAATAAAGCGTCGTCGCGCCGGTCTCGTTGACGACCTTTTCCAGAGCCTGAAGGGTGGCCAGCGAATCGTAGGGCGGAAGGAATTGTCCGATGCGCGCGAACCAGCTGGCCTTTTCGAAATGCAGATCGGCGACCAGCACGGCTCGCCGCTCGGGCCAGTAGAGGGCCCCGTCGGACTGCGTCAGAAATTCTTTACCGGCGAACGAAAGGGGAACCATCAGCCCCTGCTACCCCGAAAACCGGGTCAATCCAAGCCGATAAGGTGATCGCGCAGCGAGCGTGCATCGTGCAACGCATTGTGGGGAACGGCGCTATTCGCTGCGGTCGAAAATCCGCGCACCGGGACATAGCGCAGGACGAGGCTGGGCACCTTGTGCATTTCGCCTTCGCCGGTGATCAGCAACATCGCCAGTTGCGACAGGTCTTCGGGCCAGTCGGCGATGATTTCCGGCGCTTCGTCCATCGCGAGCCAGCTGGCCAGCGATTGCGCGGCCTCTGCGCGGGGGACCTTGGGTACCTGCAGGCCGACCGGGACATGGTCGAGGTAGGGCATGACGTTGCGGATCACCCACGGGTGGGTCGCGTGGTGATCGATGACGACGTAAAATTCCTCGCCGCCGTCTTCGGGGACCAGCGCGAGGCTGATCAGTTTGCCGCCGAATCCATCATATTCGGTGTCCAGGAAATAACGCATCCTGGTTCGTCTGGACGTTCGACGAACAGCCGTCCAGTCTCCGCGAATACAACTCGGGCAAGAACAGGGGATTTGACCATGCGTTTGATCATGACAGCGATGCTGACGGGTGCTGCGGTAACGATGGTGCCAGGTGCAGGCTGGGCAGCGCCCAACGATCCGGGTCGAAACAAGGTGGTGGCCGCAGCGGAGGCGTCGCATGACGAGGCGATTGCGCGCCTGCGCGAATGGATCGCACTTCCCACGATTGCCAACATGGGACTGAATACTCCCAAGGGCGCCGACTATATGAAGCAGCTGGCGCTGGATGCAGGCTTCCAGAAGGCGCGCGTCGTCGAAACCGGCGGCGTTCCCGGCGTATTCGCGACGCTGGACGCGGGGGCCAAGGACACGCTGGCGCTTTATTTCATGTACGACGTCAAACATTATGACGAGAGCGAGTGGGCGAACCCGCCGCTGGAAGGAAAGATCGTCGATCGTGCAGGCGAAGGCACGATGATGGTCGGTCGCGGGGCGGTCAATCAGAAGGGTCCCGAGGCCGCATTCCTGGCCGCGCTCCATGCGTTCCTCAAGGCGGGCGTCAAGCTGCCGGTCAACCTGGTCCTGGTCGCGGAGGGCGAGGAGGAAATAGGGTCGACGAACTTCCCCGCGATGCTGGCCGACCCAGAGGTCAAGGCGGCGCTCCAGAAATCGGTCGGCATCATGATGCCGGCGACCGCGCAATCGCCCGACGGTTCGGCGTCGGTCGATCTTGGCGCCAAGGGCGTGATCGAGGTCCAGCTAATTTCGAGCGGTGAGAAATGGGGCCGCGGGCCGGCCAAGGACGTGCATTCCAGCCTGATGGCGAAGGTCGACAATCCGGCGTGGCGGCTGGTCAAGGCGCTCGATACCCTGGTTGCGGACGATGGTTTCACGCCCGCCATCGATGGCTGGTTCGACAATGTCGCGCCGCTGACCGATCGCCAGAAGCAATTGATCGCCCAGGATGTCGCCGCCGGCAACGAAGCCCAGATGAAGAAAATCCTGGGCGTGAAACGCTGGATCAAGGACGAGGATTTCCTGACCTCTTCGCTTCGGCTCGCGTCGCAGCCGACGGTCAATATCCAGGGATTGGTCAGCGGCTATACCGGGCCGGGCGGCAAGACCGTGCTGCCGGGGCGCGCCGAAGCGAAGCTCGACTTCCGGCTGGTGCCGAACATGACCAAGGACGAAGCGGTCGCAAAGCTCAAGGCGCATCTGGCCAAGCACGGGTTCACCGATATCGAAGTGGTCGTCAGCGGTGGTTACAGCCCGACCCAGACCCCCGAGGACGCGATCACGGTTCGCGCGGCAGCGGCGACCTTCAAGGCCGCAGGCATTCCCTACACACTTTATCCGCGTCGTGCCGGAAGCTGGCCCGGGGTGATGTTCACCGGCGAACCGCTGAAGATGGCGGCCGGTCATTTCGGTTCGGGGCGCGGCGGCGGTGCCCATGCGCCCAACGAATGGCTGCTGATCGACAGCAGCAATCCCAAGGTGCGCGGCTTCGACGGGCAGGTCGAACTTTATATCGACTATCTCTACGAACTGGCGCGGGCGGCCAAGGCGAAGCGCTAACGCCTGGGCTCCGGCGGGGGCACGAATTCGGGGCGCGGCGAGCATTGCTCACCCGCCTTGTTCGCTGCGGCGCATTCCTTTTCCCAGACGCGTAGTCGCTTGCCGTAATCTTCCTCCGCCTTGCGCATTGCACGGCCGCGATTCCGGTCGGCTTCTGCCTGGCTGGTGGTGGCAAGGTCGACGCCCTTGGCAACGGCCTTGACCGGCAAAACCGCGACATCGACCGCGGTCTTTGCAATGCTGACACAGCCGGTCAGTGCAAGCGGAAGCAGGAAAAGGACAAGGCGCATCGCCGTGTCATGCCCGAACGCGGCTGGTGCGTCGATGAACGATCAGTCGAGCCGCATGGCGTCTGCGGCCAATGCCTCTTCGGCCATCATCAACAGCGCTTCGTCGGCCGATGCGCCCGGAGCGGCTTCGCGGCCGATGACGACCATCAGCGGGACCGCGAGCGGCGTGACCCGGTCGGACGCGATATGGACCATCGTTTCCGCCGCGCGATCGACAAGGCGGGCAAGGCGCCCCAATTCGGTCATCCGGCCGCGTGCATCATCCCATGCGGCGCGCATCAGCAGATGTTCGGGTTCGTACTTGCGAAGCACGTCGAAAATCAGGTCGGTCGAGAAGGTGACCTGCTTGCCGCTCTTGCGCTTGCCGGGATGCTGGCGTTCGACCAGCCCGCCGATCACCGCCACTTCGCGGAAGGCGCGCTTGAGCAAATGCGATTGTTCGATCCATTCGACGAATTCATTTTCCAGGATGTCGGGGGAGAATAGCGGCGCCGGATCGGCGACCGGATCCAGGCTGTAGACCGCCAGCGCATAATCGTTGGCGACGAAGCCAAGCGGTTTCAGTCCGGCGGTTTCCATCCGCTTGGTAATCAGCATGCCCAGCGACTGGTGCGCGTTCCATCCCTCGAAGCTGTAGATGCACATGTAATGCCGCCCGTCGCGCGGAAAGGTTTCGACCAGCAGCTGGTCGGGGCGCGGCAGGATCGACCGGCGCTTCTGCACCTCCAGCCATTCGCGAACGTCGTCGGGGAATCGGTGCCAGTCGGCCGGGTTGGA
The DNA here is from genome assembly GCA_963843855.1 of uncultured Alphaproteobacteria bacterium. GTDB lineage: Bacteria > Pseudomonadota > Alphaproteobacteria > Sphingomonadales > Sphingomonadaceae > Sphingomicrobium. The sequence goes on along the minus strand of CAWJMA010000004.1, from coordinate 199,337 downwards.
AAGGAATGCGCGGACACGTTCGGCAAGATGGGTCGACAGGCTCATCCGTTGGCCGCCGTAGGTCACCAGTCGGGCCTGCTTGGTCGATGCGCGAACGACGATATCGCTTTCCTGGAAACGCATCACTTCCAGGCTCAGTCCCGCGAAGAAGATATGATCGCCGACCGTCAGCGTCGATCCGAAACCTTCCTCGACCCGGCCCAGCGCGCGCCCGTTGTTGAACCGCACGTCCATCATCGGATTGTCGACGATGACCCCGGCGTTGAGGCGGTGCTGGGCGGCGGCCTGCGGACGGGTGATCCGCCATTTGCCCGGCGCATATTCCACCAGTCGCTTGAACTTGTCATAGGCCCGAAGCGAATATCCGCCGGTAGAAATATAATCGAGCACGCTTCGCCACACCGTGTCGGTCAGCCCGGAATAGGGCGCGGCGGCGCGCACCTCGGCCAGCAATTCGCCTTCGTCGAAAGGGCCAGCGCAGGCGATTCCCATGATATGCTGGGCAAGGACATCGAGCGTTCCGGGGCGAAAGATTTCGGGGTCCAGTTCGCGGTCCGCAACGGCATCGAGCGCAGCCCGAGCCTCAAGATATTCGAAGCGATTGCCGGGCACGATCATCCCCTTGGACGGTTCGTCGAGCCGGTGGTTGGCGCGGCCTATCCGCTGGAGCAGGCGCGAGCTTCCCTTGGGCGCACCCATCTGGATGACGAGGTCGACATCGCCCCAGTCGATGCCCAGGTCGAGCGACGCGGTCGCCACCAGTCCGCGCAACTTGCCGTCGGCCATTGCCGCTTCGACCTTGCGGCGAGCCTCCAGCGACAGGCTGCCGTGGTGGATGCCGATCGCAAGTCCCTTGTCGTTGGCGGTCCACAATTCCTGGAAGATCAATTCGGCAAGGCCGCGCGTATTCGAAAAAATCAGGGTCGTCTTGTGACGGTCGACCAGGTCGATGATCTGGCGCGCGGCATACTTGCCGGAATGCCCGCCCCATGGGACGGTAAGGGTCGGAATCAGAATCGACAGGTCGGGATCGGCCCCTTTTTCGCCATTGACCAGACGCACGGTGTCGATGTCGCCATCGGGGGCAAGCCAGGCGCGATAGGCATCGGCATCGCTGACCGTCGCACTCAAGGCGACCCGGCGAAGCGACGGGCGGATCGCCTGGAGCCGCGCCATGGCGAGCGACAGCAGATCGCCGCGCTTTTCCTTTGCGAAGGCGTGAACCTCATCGATCACCACGGTCTGCAAATCCGCAAACAGCATTGCGCTGTCGGGATAGGACAGCAGCAGGCTGAGGCTTTCGGGCGTGGTCAGCAGGATTTGCGGCGGACGGACGCGCTGGCGCGCCTTGCGGTCCGACGGGGTGTCGCCGCTTCGAGTCTCGACCCGGATGTCGAGCCCCATTTCCTCGACCGGGGTGAGCAGGTTGCGCTGGACATCCACCGCCAGTGCTTTGAGCGGCGAGACATACAGGGTGTGCAGTCGGTCGGTGGGACGGCCGATCAGGTCGACGAGCGTTGGAAGAAAACCCGCCAACGTCTTGCCCGCACCGGTGGCGGCGACCAGCAGCGCATGGTCGCCGTCGCGCGCAGCTTCCAGCATCGTCAGTTGGTGGACGCGCGGTTTCCACACGCGCGATGCGAACCAATCTTCCAACAAGGCGGGCAGTTTCGGCAAAAACACTCCGTACGTTTGGAACCTCGGGCGTCGCCCATGCTTGTAACGGCAATGGCGCGTCTCGGTTCATGGATCGAGCCTTTTCCCGAAGGCATCTACGTCAAACCCGCCGATGCGTGGGTCGATCCCTCGCAGCCAAAGGCCCAGGCGCTGGTCACCCACGGCCATGCCGACCATGCGCGCGGCGGACATGGCGCAGTCTGGGCAACGCCCGAGACGCTTGCCATCATGGGCGTGCGTTATGGCGAGCAGCAGGAGCGTCCTGTCGCCTACGGCGAAACCATCCGGCTAGGCGAGGTCGACGTCAGTTTTGTCCCGGCGGGTCACGTTCTGGGCAGCGCACAGATCATCCTCGACTATCAAGGCGAGCGCGTGGTCGTCAGCGGCGATTACAAGCGGCGTTCGGACCCGACCTGCGCACCCTTCGTCGTGACCCCCTGCGACATTTTCATCACCGAGGCGACGTTCGGCCTCCCGGTTTTTCGCCACCCCGACACGGGCAGTGAAATCGACCGGCTGCTCCACCGTCTGCACGCCGAACCGGAACGGTGCGTTTTGGTCGGCGCCTATGCGCTGGGCAAGGCGCAGCGCGTGATCACGGAGCTTCGCGGGCGCGGGCACAGCGACCCGATCTATTATCATGGCGCGGTTGAGCGCCTGTGCAATCTTTACGAAGAACTCGGGGTGTCGCTGGGCGACATGCGGCCCGCGACCGGCGTTGCCAAGGATGAGCTGAAGGGAAAGATCATCATCGCGCCGCCTAGCGCATTGAACGATCGCTGGTCACGGCGACTGCCCGACCCAATCACGGCCATGGCTTCGGGCTGGATGCGGATCCGCCAGCGCGCGCGGCAACGCAATGTCGAACTGCCGCTGGTGATTTCGGATCATAGCGACTGGGACGAACTGACGACGACGATCCGCGAGGTCGCACCGAAGGAAGTATGGATAACCCACGGGCGCGAGGACGCGTTGATGCACTGGTGCATGATCAACCAGATCAAGGCGCGCGAATTGCACTTGGTCGGTTACGAAGAGGATGATTTCGAATGAGAGTGGCGACAATTCCCCTTTCCGCGATCCTCCTGGCCGGCTGCAATGTTGGAAATGACGAACCCGCGGAAAGCCTGGATACCATTCAGGGCGATGAGCTGGCCGCCGAGCGCTCTGGGACGGGTTCGGCAATTGCTCCCGTCGAAGCTGTCCGAGCGAGCCTTTTCACCCCAATCGCCAAGTCGAATTGCCGTACGGTCGAATCCAATATCGAGGAGGGCGGCTATGTCCGCCAGCGTTGCGAAGGTCCGTCAGGTTATGGATTTGAAATTGTCGAAAGCGACCTGCGTCAGAGCATGGTGCTGATTCCGCCAACGGGTGGCAAGGAAGTTGACCTTCCCTTTTCGACGGTCGTCGCCAAAGGCGCATTCAACAATTTGGGCCCCACGCTGGAATGGCGCGGTCCGACCGGGGGGAATTTCGAGACTCTGACCGTAAGAGTGAATGTCGCCCCGCCTGAAGGGGGCAAAGGGGAAATTTCAAATCTTGTCGTCGTCCGTCTTGCGCCACCGGCCTGTATCGTCGCGATCGTGCCGCCCGGGCCAAGCCAGAGCGACAAGGCGCGCGCCGTTGCCGACGCAACGCTCCCACCGTGCCTGCAATCCTGATTGATCAGTAAAGGTAGGCGTCGTCCCATGGGTCGAAATCGACCTCGAACTTCATCGCGCGATGAAGACCGGCGAACGCCGCGCCGATCAACAAGGCACCACCGATCCACCATGCCGCTTTTGACGAAACTACTTTTTGCATCACCATACTCCCACCCCAGGATGGTGATCTTATACTAGGTTGATATGACGGAGACGTGAAGCGATTGTTGCGGGAATGTAACGCTTCAGTCGGCACTGTTGCCATGTCGCGACACTCCGCTGCCCGCCAATTCGGTGTCGATCGCCTCAACGAGACGATTCAGCCCAGCCTGGTCGATGGCTTCAGCACGGGCGACAAGCACGTCTTGCGTATTAGAAGCACGAAGCAGCCACCAACCGTCAGGCGTGGTGACGCGAACGCCGTCAGTGCGGTCGACGTCGGCACCGGACGAGCGGAGCCGCTGTTCGATCTCGACCGGAATCGCGAACTTGCGGTCGGCATCGACGGCGAAGCGCAATTCGGGCGTCGCGACGCTTTTCGGCATCGCGCTGCGCAAATCAGTCAGTGACTGCCCGCTTTCGGTGATCGCGCGGATCAGCCGGATCGCGGCGTAGAGGGCATCGTCGAACCCGTACCATTCGTGTTTGAAGAAAATATGGCCGCTCATCTCTCCCGCCAGAGGAGAGCCGGTTTCCTTCATCTTGGACTTGATCAGGCTATGCCCGGTCTTCCACATCAGCGGCGTACCGCCCATTTCGGCGATGCGATCGAACAGGGTTTTGCTGGCTTTGACGTCGGCGATGATGGTCGCGCCGGGCAAAGACTTGAGGACCGGACCGGCCAGGATCATCAGCAATTGGTCGCCCCAGATCACGCGTCCCCGGCCGTCCACTGCACCGATCCGGTCGCCATCGCCGTCGAACGCGATCCCGAAGTCGAGGCCTTTGGCGGCAACGAGCTTTTTCAGATCTTCCAGATTGGATTCGACGGTCGGATCGGGATGGTGGTTCGGAAACGTGCCGTCAACATCGGTGTAAATGGCGTGATGCTCGCCCGGCAGGATTTCGAGCAGCCGATCGAGAATCGGACCGGCGGCGCCATTTCCGGCGTCCCAGCCGATCCGGTACGTCTCTGCGTCGAACCCGCGCATCAAGGCGCCCAGATAATCGGCAGATACGTCGGTGTCGGTAACCTGCCCGGCACCGTCGCTCCATTCCCCGGCGGCGGCGCGGCGGCCCAGCGCCTGGATTTCTTCACCAAACACGGAGCGTCCGTTCAGCGACATCTTGAAACCGTTATAGTCGCCCGGATTGTGGCTTCCGGTCACCTGGATCCCGCCATCGACGGCCAGCGTCTCGGCCGCGAAATAGAGCATTGGCGACGCGCTGAGCCCGATCCGTACGACATCAAGCCCGCCGCGCGTCAACCCGTCGACCAGGGCATCTTCCAGTCGCGGACTATGCAGCCGTCCATCGCGGCCGACCGCGACGCTGCGACCGCCTTCGGCGACGGCGAGCGCGGCGTAGCTGCGACCAAGCGCCCGCGCATCCGCTTCGCTGAGCGTGATATCGACGATTCCGCGAACGTCATATTCGCGCAGGATGGAGGGATCGAAAATGTGGGTCACGACGCAAACTCTCTCAGGCGGCGGCCAGATCGGCAACGGGAACCCCGAGGCCGGCGACCATTTCGCGCAATTCCTGACGGGCGGCGATATGGGCAATGCCCGCTTCGCCAATCTGCTTGAGATCCAGCAAGGTCAGGCCCTTGGGAAATAACTCGCGATAGATGACGCGCTCGCCGAGCCCCGGAATGACCCGGAAACCGACCCGGCGGGCGAGTTCGTCGAGCGCAGCGCCGACGCGGCGAAGATTGTGCGAGTCGATATGCTGGAGACGGTTGCGAAGCACGACCCAGTCGACGCTCTTGCCGCTCAATTTGGCGCGTTGCGTGCGGCTGTTCCAGATCAGTTCGGAATAGAAGCTGGGCTTGGTCACCTTGAAGGTTTCGGGGTCGACCTGGCCGATCAGGTCGAGGTCGACGAAGCTGTCGTTCATCGGCGTGACCAATGTGTCCGCCTTGAGGATCGCGGCGCGGGCAAGGTCGTCGTCCCGGCCCGGCGTATCGATCACGATGACCTCGGCGTTGGCGGAGAGGCGTGCGATGGCGGCATCCATCCCTTCGACATCGAGCTGTTCGAGCACTTCGTAGTTGGGTTGGGGCAAATTCTCGCCCAACCGCTCGATCGTCCTGACCCGATTTTCGAGATAGCGGGTCAGCGTGCGCTGGCGCGTATCGAGATCGAGCGCGGCCACCCGGCGGCCGGAGGCGGCAAGCGCAACCGCGGTGTGGACCGCCGTGGTCGACTTGCCGGTTCCGCCCTTTTCATTGGCGAAGACGATGAAATGCGGCTGGCCCATGGCCTCGGCGCCCCTTATTGAAACCCGGCGCCCCCAACGCGCGCCCCCTTGGTCAATGCTCTATCGAAGGGCTAAATCGCATGCAAATCCTTCGTGAATCCATCGCCTTGCGCACGCTGACTGGCGATTGGCGCAAGTTTGGCGACCGGATTGCCCTGGTGCCGACGATGGGCGCGCTGCACGACGGCCATTTGGCATTGGTGGCGACGGCCCGCACCTTGGCCGATCACGTTATCGCGACGATTTTCGTCAATCCGCTGCAGTTCGACGACAAGGCAGACCTCGATCGTTATCCACGGCAGGAAGCGGATGACCTGGCCAGGCTTCAGGCGGCCGGCTGCGACGCGGTTTGGCTGCCCAGCGCCGACGATCTCTATCCTGAGGGCTATGCGACCAATATCAGCGTCGTCGGCGTCAGCGAGCGCTGGGAGGGTGCGCATCGGCCTGGCCATTTTGACGGCGTTGCCACGATCGTCGCCAAACTGTTCATTGCGACCACGCCAGACGTCGCGATTTTCGGGGAAAAGGACTGGCAGCAATTGGCAGTCATCCGCCGGATGACGCGCGACCTGGGATTTCCGGTCGAGATTTCAGGACATGAAACGGTTCGCGACGCGGACGGGCTGGCAATGTCTTCACGAAACGCGCTTCTTGCCGGAGGCGACCGGGCGAAGGCGCCGATGCTGAAACGAAGTCTCGATACGGCGGCACGCGCGATTGCGGACGGCAAGCATATGGAGGCCGCGCTCAGCGATGCCGTCAAAGCAATCAAGAAGGCCGGCTTCGGGCCAATCGATTATCTGGCCTATGTCGATGGTGACAGCCTGGAGCCGCTGACCGCCTACCGTGATGGCGGACGGCTGCTTACCGCCTCATTCCTCGGCAAAATCCGCCTGATCGACAACATTCGTGTCGTTTGAGCAACAGTTTCGGCGACTGGTGATTTCGCCGTTAACCATTTGATTACCATGTGACGCCGAAAACCCTGGCAGCAGAAACGGGGAGTGTGTTTTCATGGCAATCAGCGACAAAGGTGCGGAATTTCTTCTTCGCAGCCGACTGGCCGACGCCGCAAACGGCAAGGTCGACGCGCTGTACGATTTGGGTGTGACCTATTCGACCGGACGCGGTGGCGTCGCAGTCGACCTGATCGAAGCGCATAAATGGTTCAATCTCGCGGCCTTGTCGGGCGACACGCGATCGCAGCATTGTCGCGCTGAAATCTCCATCGAAATGACGGCGCGCGAAATCGCCGAAGCGCAGCGCGAAGCGCGCGCATGGTTGGGCGCTGCTGCCATGGGCCGCCACACTGCCTGAATCGTGCCGAAGACCCGGCACGCCCGATGCGTGCCGGATCCGGAGACGCTGATTACCGGACGACCACGGTCACGGCCCGACGGTTTTGGGCCCAGGCGGTTTCATCCGATCCTGCGGCGACCGGGCGCTCCTTGCCCCAGCTGGTGACCAGCAGGCGGTCCGCCGGAACTCCCTGGGAGGCCAGGAAATCGCGGGTCGCATTAGCCCGCCGCTCGCCAAGCGCCATATTATATTCCCGGGTTCCGCGTTCGTCGGCATGGCCTTCAATCGAGGCGCGGACCCGGGGGTTTGCAAGCATCCACTTGGCCTGTGCCGCAAGTGTCGCCTGCGCGGCAGCGTCAAGCTGATATTCGTCGGTACCGAAATAGACCGTGTCCGACCCGGCCTTGGCGACGAGGTCGGCCTGCATCGCGGGAAGCTCGGTCAGTTCGACGTCACGCGGATCGACATTGGGGTCGATCGCGGGGCCTTGGGCGGCAGGCGGAAGATTCTCCGGCGCCATCTTGCGGGTGCAGCCGCTGGTCATGGTCAGCGCGATTGCGGCCGAGCCGAGAATGAGGAATTTGCGCATAGTGTGTCTCCTGGATCTGTCGATCAATTGTTGAGCGGCGACCAGCTGGGGTCACTTCCGCCCTGCGGCGTTGGAATACGGCGAGGGGTGCCGCCGGTGATGGGGACAGCGTAGAGGGTCGCGTTGCCGCTGCCCTGCGCTGTCCGGTGGAACAGGATGAACTGGCCATTCGGGGCCCAACTGGGCCCTTCGTCCTGCCAGCCATTCGAAAGGATCCGCATGCCGCCGCCGCCGGCGTGCATGACGCCGATGTTAAAGCTGCCCGCGATCCGGGTGAAGGCGATCTGGTCGCCTTTCGGGCTCCACACCGGCGAAGCATAGCGGCCACCGCCAAAGCTGATCCGGCGCTGGCCTGAGCCATCCGCGCCCATCACGTAGAGCTGCTGGGTCCCGCTTCGATCGCTTTCGAACACAATCTGGCGGCCATCGGGCGAGTAACTGGGCGATGTATCGGCGCCCGGTGCGCTGGTCAGGCGGCGCGGGCTGCCGCCATCGGCACCGACGACATAGAGGTCGGTATTGCCGTTATTCGCCCACGAAAAAACGATGTCGCGCCCATTGGGCGAAAAACGCGGTGCGAAGGTGATCGCGCCGCCCGGGACCAACAAACGCTCGCGGCCCGAGGCAATATCGACGACGAAGACCCGCGGCTTGCGCGCCAGCGTGCCGGTGTAAACCAGGCGGTCGCCGCGCGGGCTGAAGCGCGGCATCGTTACCGCGGTCTTGGCAGGCGTCAGGTAACGCAGGTTCGACCCGTCCGAATCCATCAGCGCGATACGCTTCATCCGGTTGGTCTTGGGGCCGGTTTCGGCGACGTAAACGATGCGGGTGTCGAGAAACGGTTGTTCCCCGGTCAAACGCGCATAGATGGCATCAGCGCATTTGTGGGCAGCGCGGCGCCAGTCGGCGGGGGCGACGACGAAGCCCTGGCTGGTCAGCTGCCGTCCGGCGGTAACGTCGTGGAGATAGCAGGCAACGGTAATCCGCCCGTCGCCGCGCGGTTCGACATAGCCCGATACCAGCGCGGATGCGCCGCTGTTGCGCCACTGGCCATAATTGGGCGTGGTTGCCTCGGGAAAGGAATAACCCGGGATGCCGCTGGGTCCGATCGGCGTGAACGCACCGGTCGAGCGCAGGTCCGACGCAACCACGTCGGCAATCTGGCGACCCAGCGCGTCCGACGCGCCAGGCGCCGCCGGCATGGCCGGGACGGCGATGGCCTGCGCGGTGCGGACGCTGCCGCCGACGACTTCGGGGACGTCGCCTTCATCCTGCGAATAAGCTGCGGTCGACAGGCCCAAGGCGAGGCCGATGAGCATGAGGTTCCTGATCATTTCTTCACCCTATAGTTGATGGTCGTATCTCTCCAGCCGCCGCTGTCGGTGTCGTACAGGTCGGGGGGAAGCCGGAAAGGTGCGCAGTCCGAGAAAATGCGGCGCACCTGGTCTTCCAGCAATTCGCTATATTTGGCGCGCAATCCGGCATCGCCCGACATGGCGGTAACGCGCGGCGGGCGCGAAAGGCGGCCCGAGCGCGCAAATTGCAGGTTGACGGTCAAGCGGACTTGGTCTGCTCCTTCGCCGATGAAAGGCTCGCGGTTGGCGCAGCGCTGGGCCTGGGCGGCGATTGCCGAGCCGATGCTGGCCCGAGCCGTCGCATTATAGGTCGGCGCGGCCGGCTTTGACGCACCGGCGCGCGGCGACAGATCATCGTCCAGCGTCGACAGGAAATCATCACCCAGCCCGGCGCGCCTTGCGGGCTTGGCCACGGGGCGCTGGATAGGCTTGGCAACCGGACGCTGCGGCTGACGCGGTACGGGCGGTGTCCGGTTGATGGCCGGTTGCGGGACCGAGCGCGGGGTTGGTGGCGGCGATGTCATCGGCATTGGCTGATCGGGTTCGGGAACGGGTTCGACCTGTTGCGGCGGCGGGCTGCCTTGTTCGGCGACCGCTTGCGGTGCGGCGGATTCGAAAGCGACCTCATCGACCAGATCGACCTGCATCGATGGCTGTTCAGGATCGCGGTCCAGCTTGGCAAGGCTTAGCGAGAGCGCCGCGATCAGCGCGACGTGGAAAATCAGCGCCGCGCCGACGCCTGTCCATTCGGCGCGCGCCGAGGTCACGGTCCCTCCTGACCAACCGATACCATCGCAACGCGGTTGAGGCCGGCCCGGTTTAATTCTCCCATCACCCGCATGACCTTGCCATATTCCAGGCCCTTGTCGGCGCGCAGGAAGATGCGGCGGCCTTCGGGCGGTTCGGGCGATGCGGCAATATTCGCAAGTTTCTGGCCCAGTTCGTCATCGCCGACCGGCTGCTGGTCGACGAAGATGGTACCGTCCTTGTCGATCGCGATCTGGACCGGAGTTCGAATCCTGGTCGAGCGCCTTGGCCCGGCTTTCGGGAAGGTCGACCGGCACGCCCGCAACGAGCAGGGGCGCAGTGATCATGAAGATGATCAACAGCACCAGCATCACGTCGACCAGCGGCGTGACATTGATTTCCGCCATCGGGGCACGGCGAGAGCGGCCCCGGCCGCGGGAGGGAAGAGACGCGCCCATCGCTCAGGCGTCCGCCTCGAGCTCGCGGCTCAAGGTGGCATGGAAGCGGTCGGAAAAGCGGCCGAGCTTGGCCTCCAGCCGGTCGAGGCCATGGCTGAGCCGGTTGTAGGCGATGACCGCAGGAATCGCGGCGAACAGACCGATGGCGGTCGCGAACAACGCCTCGGCAATGCCCGGTGCGACGATGGCGAGGCTGGTGTTGTTCGATGCGGCGATCGAGGTGAAACTGCGCATGATCCCCCACACCGTGCCGAACAGGCCGACGAAGGGGGCCACCGATCCGACGGTGGCCAGAATATTGAGCCGCTCGCCAAGGTCGTCGAGCTCGGCGGCGGCGGCGGCGCTCATCCGGGTCGACAGGCGTTCGCGGGTGCCCGACCGGTCGACGGTCCGGGCGCGGGTCGATCGTCGCCATTCGTCGAGCCCGGCTCCGAGCACGGTCGCAATCGGCAATTTCTCGTTGCCGCGTTTGGAATGAAAGGCGTCGATGTCGTCGGCGGCCCAGAACTCGGCTTCATATTTCTCGGACGCGCGGTTGATCCGGCGCAGGCGAAGCGAATGGGTGAAGATGATCGCCCAGGTCCACACACTGGCGGCGAGCAGGCCGAGCATGACGATCTTCACCACCAGGTCGGCGTGAAGGAACAGCGCCATCGGGCTCATCATGTCGGTGCTGGTGGAAAATTCAGGCATCGTCCCTCACAATCAAATGTCGAAAAGCGTCGACCCATTCGCGCGGCTGGCGGCGCGGGCGGTCGTCGAGTCCAAGGAAAGCTGCGGTAATCTGCCCATCGGCCAATGGTTGCCCGCCGCGCATGACTCGCTGATGAATATGAACCGATGCAGCGCGCACGTCGCGAACGGTGGAGACGATCAACAGATCGTCGCCGAGCTTGGCGGGAAGGCGATATTTCACATTCGCTTCGGCGACCGCGTAGACGCCGGTGCCGTCATCCTTTGCGGCCCGCTGGTCAATCCCGGCGGCGCGCAGCATATCGGAGCGCGCCCGTTCCATGAACTTGAGATAATTGGCGTAATAGACGATCCCCGCGGTGTCGGTGTCCTCGAAATAGACGGTCAGCGCGAAATGATGCGCCGAGCCGACGAAACCGCCGCGATAGGGAGTGTCATAAGGGGATGACGTCATCCGCGACGCTCTACCCAAGGCAGGAGTCGTGGGGCAACCCCGTTAGCGCGCCTGAGCCCTTCCGCGGGGCATTTGGCCGTTCAAAGCCTCGACCCGCGCGACGAGGTTGCCCTGGGCGACGTTCATGTCAGCCAGGTGCATGCCCCAGCCGGGAATGAAGAAACCGGCCATGCCGACCTCGCCGCCGATGCGGTCGGTGCGCTTGTCGGAGGGGTCGGCATTGGTGCGGATCGACAAATAGCCGCGCGGGCCATCGGTGACGCAGCGACCGGAGGCGAGACCATCGGTGCGGACGTAGGGGGTCGGCGGCGCGCCCTGGCTCGACCATTGGATGGGCCCGCCGGGGACCGGTTGGGTTGAACGAGCGTACCAATAGCTGTCGAATTCGACCCATCCGGTCGATCCGGGATTGCCCGGATTGGTGCAGGCAACAGTCATTCCGGGCTTGTCGGCGTAACCGAAGATCGCGCCAGCCGGTGGAGAATTCTTCTCGCGATAACTGGTCCAGCTCAGGACGCAGCCGGTCTCGTTTGCGCCGGCGCAGATCGGGGTCGACTTGAAGGTGCCGCCGACGCGTTTTCCGGCCGGGACAAAGACGTTGAACCCCGGGATGATGGCGAGCTTCATCCGTTTCGCCTCGGGATGACCCTCAATCTCGTTCGCGATCAGCAATTGCAGCATCAACGCGCCCTGGCTGTGGCCGATCAGGACAAACGGGCGGCCCTTGTTGCGGTTGGCAAGGAAATCGCGCCATGCAGCGCGCACGTCGAGATAGGCCATCCGAGCCGGTTTCGCGACGTCACCGCCCGCCGCCGCAACGGCAACCGCGCCGACCGTCATCGATCGGTACATCGGCGCGTAGATTTTGCAGGCGCTGGCGAAGCGGGCGAACTGGATCGCCATCGACGCTTTTTCCTCGCTGTCGCCGGGGTTGAGGTCGCTGTTGAGGCCATTGTCGCGCGACACCGTGGGATAAACCACGAAGCAATCGACGCCGCTGTCCTTTGCGACAGTCGATGCGCCGCTTGATCCGTACCCCGCCGGGGTCAGTGCCGTGGTCGCCAGCGGTGTCGAACAGACATCGGCGCGGCCCGGCAGGCAGAGCCAACTGGCAGGCCTAGCATAATCCGGCGCGGCCGGGGCGGCGGCGGCCTGGGCGGCAAACAAGGATGCAATCAACAAGCTCATCACTTACTCTCCGGATCGAACAGGCCGGTCTGGCTGCCCGCGGGCGGGGTGAGCCCGAGGTGCGTCCAGCCGCGCCCATTGAGGCAACGGCCCCTTGCCGTGCGGGCGATGAGGCCAAGCTGAATGAGATAGGGTTCGACGACGTCTTCCAGCGTGTCGCGTGGCTCACTGAGGCCTGCCGCAAGCGTTTCGACCCCGACCGGGCCGCCGCCATAAAGGTCGGCGATCATGGTGAGGTAGCGCCGGTCCATCGAATCGAGGCCGAGCGCGTCAATTTCAAGCCGGTGGAGCGCGCGGTCGGCGACGCCCGCGTCGATCGCGTCGGCACCGGCGGCATGGGCGAAATCGCGCACCCGGCGAAGCAGGCGCCCGGCGATGCGCGGGGTGCCGCGACTGCGCCGCGCGATTTCATGCTCGCCCTCCGCCGTGGTCGGGGCGCTAAGCAGGCGGGCGGCGCGGCGCACGACCTGTTCCAGTTCCTCGACCGAATAGAAATTGAGGCGGATCGGGATTCCGAAGCGGTCGCGCAGCGGGGTAGTCAGCAGGCCCTGCCGGGTCGTTGCGCCGACCAATGTGAAGCGCGGCAGGTCGATCCGAACGCTTCGCGCCGACGGCCCCTCGCCGATCATCAGGTCGAGCGCGCGGTCCTCCATTGCCGGGTAGAGCACTTCCTCGACCGCGGGATTGAGGCGGTGGATTTCGTCGATGAACAGGACGTCGCCGTCCTCCAGATTGGTCAGCAGCGCGGCAAGGTCGCCCGACTTGGCGATGACCGGGCCACTGGTGGCGCGGAAGCCGACACCCATTTCGCGGGCCAGGATTCCGGCCAACGTGGTCTTGCCGAGGCCGGGCGGGCCGAAGAATAGGACGTGGTCGAGCGCTTCCTCGCGCGCCTTGGCGGCATTGACGAAGATTCGCAGGTTCTCGCGCGCACCCTTTTGGCCGACGAATTCATCGAGGCTTTTCGGGCGAAGTGCCGCATCGGCATCCTCGGCGGTGCGTTCCGGCGTGGTCAGGCGGGCGGGATCGGTCGCCATCAACCTTGCCTTAGAGTTGCTGAGTTCATGGCGATCAGCCTGTTTTGGAGCCGGAAGTGCGAACCTAAGCGCGTGGCGCAAAACGAAAGATTCAGGCGCGGCGAGATGATCATCGCGGCCATGTTGCACAAAGTGAGGCGTGTAGGACAGTGACTTTGGACATCGCGCTTGCGCGAAGGCAAGTCAGCGGGGCAGTGTCGATCGAACAGGCAGGGGGTCGAACATGTTGTTGACACGCAGAGCGATGATGGGGTCGGGCGCGGCGTTTCTGGTCGCTGCGCCGACGATGGCGCGCGGGGCCCCGGGTCGGCCCGGCGACTGGTACAACAAGGCGATCGTGATCGATGCCCTGGGTGGCAGCGGCGATCCTTATGCGGCGGAAGGCGTCACCCGGTTGGGGGATCGCGCATGGGCCGAAACCGTTGCGACCGGAGTCACGATGGTTCGCGACACCGTCTTCCCGGTCGGCAATGTCAGTGATCCGTGGAAGGCTTATCAGGACGATATCGCCGCCAAACATGCATTGTTCGCCGCCAATCCGGACCGATTGCTGCCGATCCGGAGCGCCGCCGATATCCTGAAAGCCAAGCGCGAGAAGAAGTTCGGCGTCCTGATTGGAACGCAAGACAGTTGCATGGTCGGGCCGGAGTTGGACCGGCTGGCGCAATTGAAGAAAGACGGCGTGCTGACCGTCCAGTTGACCTACAACAATCGTAACCTGTGCGGCGACGGCGCGCTGGAGCCGGCGAATGCGGGATTGTCGAAGCTGGGCCGGGCAACGATCGAGCGGATCGAGGCGGAAAAGCTGTTGCTCGACCTCAGTCATGGTGGGGCCAGGACGATGGCCGAAGCCGCGGCCCATGCCAAGCGGCCGCTGGTCGTCAGTCATACAGCGGCGCGGGCGGTTACCGACCATGTCCGCAATACCGACGACGCGACAATCCGCGCGGTCGCCGAAAAGGGCGGTGTGGTCGGCGTCTATTTCATGCCGTTCCTTGCGATCGGGCGCCCGGCGACAATGACCGATGTTATTGCCCATATCGAACATGTCGCCAAAATGGCCGGCGAAAATGGCGTCGGAATCGGCACCGACAACGGGGTGTTGCCGCTGCCGATCGACGCGGAATTGAAAAAGCGCATGGACGATTGGGCGCGCGAGCGGATCAAGCAGGGAATCGCGTCGCCGGGCGAGGGCGTGGGTATCTATCCGTGGGTCGAGGAATTGAACCGGGTCGAGCGGTACCGGATGGTCGCCGACGCGCTTGGCAAGCGCGGCTGGAGCGTGGCGCGGCTCGAAAAGCTGATGGGCGGCAATTTCCTTCGCGTCTATAAGGATGCGTGGGGCGGGTAACTAGTCGTAATGCTCAATCTCTCCGGCCAGTTCGAGCCATTCGTGCTGGCGTTCCTCCCATACCGAGACGGTCGGCGTGAAGGCATAAGGATCGGCAAAGGCGCCCAGCGGGATGGCGATGGTGTCGGGCATCGTCTCGTTGATGAAGGCGATCGTATCGGCGCAGGTCGGGCAGAAATGGAAGCGCGCGATATTGCCGCCACCGCCCGCGTGGGCATAGACGTTGGCCTGGCCCGTCATGGTTACCGCCTCGGCCGGAAAGCGGACCTGCGCTGCAAGCGCCGATCCGCTGCGCTTCTGGCAATCGAGGCAATGGCAGATCGAAATGCGAATCGGGGTGCCGGTGGCGACGGCGGACAACTGGCCGCAGCGACAGGAGGCAGGGTGGGTGCGGTTGCGCCCCTCGACTTCGCTCGGGACGAGCGGGGTTGGTGGGTGCGGATTCATTTTGCCGCCTTCCTCAGCGCCAGCCGGACCAGCGTATCTAGGGTCGCGTCGGGGCCGAGATCGTCGAGGGCGGCGGCCACCGCGGCGCTTGCTTCGGCGGGTTTGAAGCCGAGGTTGGCCAGGGCGGACAGCGCGTCCTGTGCGGCGCCAGCCTTTGGGGTTGGGGCACCGAGCGCACTGGCGAGGGCGGGATTGCCGAGCTTTCCGGCGAGTTCGTTGACGATTCGCATGGCCAGCTTGGGACCGACGCCATTGGCGCGGGCGACCATCGCCTTGTCACCGCGCGAGATTGCGGCTGACAATTCGGACGGATCGAGCACGGTCAGGATAGCCAGCGCGACGCGGCCGCCGACGCCCTGCACACCGGTCAGCGCGCGGAAGCTTTCGCGTTCGGCGGCATTGCCGAAGCCGAACAGGGTCATCGAATCCTCGCGGACCTGCATTTCGGTCAGCAGCATGACATTGCCGCCGGCGGGCCCGATGGCATCGAGGGTCCGGCCGGAAAGATGGACGAGATAGCCGACGCCGGCGACGTCGAGCACGGCATGGTCGGCGGTGGTTTCGACGAGAATTCCGGTGAGGCGGGCGATCATGCCCTATTGCGTAAGGCCGGAACGCGCGCTCGCCAAGTGGTGGGCGTGGGTGATCGCGATGGCAAGCGCGTCGGCGGCGTCGGGGCCGGCGATTTTCGCGCCGGGCAGCAGGCGCTGGATCATCGCATGGACCTGGACCTTGTCGGCATTCCCGACGCCGACCACTGCCTTCTTGACGAAGCGGGCGGCATATTCGCCGACGCCGATCCCGGCGCGGGCCGCGACCATCAGGCAGACGCCGCGGGCCTGGGCGAGCTTCAGCGTCGACTGCGGGTTCTTGTTGACGAAAATCTCCTCGACCGCAGCGCTCGCCGGCGCGGTGTCGACGAGCAGTGCCTCGAGCTGGCTTGCAAGGTGCGACAGGCGGGCGGGCAGCGCCTCCTTCGGGTCGGTCCGGAGCTGGCCGTTTCCGAGGTGGGACAATCGATTACCCTCGGCCTGGATCAGGCCCCAGCCGGTCGTGCCAAGCCCCGGATCGAGGCCGAGGATCAGCATCACAGGCGAATGCCAAGCCGCGGCGCAAGCGCGATCATCGCCGCGTAAAGCGCGATCGTCAGGATACAGCCGAGCACGAGTGCAAGGTGGAAATTCACGCCCGCACGCATCAGCGCCGGAATCACGAGAAACATCGGTAGCGACGGCAGGACGAACCAGAAGGTCGCGGTCGAATGGTGCGCCATGTTCGCCGTGTCGGGCCGGTCGCGCCACAGCCAGATCATGCCGAGCACCGACACCAAAGGAAGCGAGGCGACGAGGCCGCCGACGCCGGGATAGCGGCGGGCGATTTCGGACACCGCCGCGACGAGAATGCCGCTGACCAGTGCCTTGACCGCCAGCCAGCCCCACATCATCCCAGCTTTTCCAGTTCCTCGTCCGAAATTTCGTAATTGCCCCAGACGGTCTGGACGTCGTCGTCGTCGTCGAGCGCGTCGATCAGCTTCATCAGCGTTGCGACATCGCCGCCGACCACATCGACCGGAGTTTGCGGACGCCATGCCAGCTTAGTTCCGCTGGCTTCGCCGAGCGCGCCTTCGAGGCCCTTGGCGACTTCGTGAAGGTCGTCGGATGCGGTCCAGATCTGGTGGCCGTCGTCATCCGACTGAATGTCTTCGGCGCCGGCTTCCATCGCGGCTTCGAGAACTTTGTCGGAATCGCCCGCAGCGACCGGGTATTCGATCAGGCCGACCCGGTCGAAGCCGTGCGCGACGCTGCCCGATGCGCCCAGGTTGCCGCCATTCTTGGAAAAAGCGGTGCGGATGTTGGTCGCGGTGCGGTTGCGATTGTCGGTCAGCGCCTCGACAATCAGGCTGACGCCGCCGGGACCGAAGCCCTCGTAGCGGATTTCCTCATAGCTTTCGGTATCGCCGGCCGACGCCTTGTCGATCGCGCGCTGGATATTGTCCTTGGGCATCGACTGCGCCTTGGCGGCATTGACCGCGGCGCGCAGGCGCGGGTTCATGTCGGGATCGGGCAGACCCATCTTCGCAGCGACGGTAATTTCGCGGCTGAGTTTCGAAAACATGCCCGAGCGCTTTTTGTCCTGCGCGCCCTTGCGGTGCATGATATTCTTGAATTTGGAATGACCTGCCATGGGACGTCCTTACTCCAGACCGAGCGCTGCGCGATAGGTTTCCAGCAAGGCGTCGGCTTCCTGGCGGGCATGGCTTTCCATCTTGCGCAGGCGGACGATGGCCCGCATCGTCTTGGTGTCATACCCATTCGACTTGGCTTCCGAATAGACGTCCTTGACGTCGTCGGCGATGCCCTTCTTTTCCTCTTCAAGGCGCTCGATGCGCTCGATGAACAGCCGCAGTTGGTCTGCGGCGACATTGCCTTCCGCCATGATGGTCTCCGAATCTGGATTATGGGTTCGGGGGAAGCCTTAGGCGAGGCATCCGGTTGCCTCAAGCCGGTTGAACAAGATGCCGGGATGGTTATGGCGTTGCTGCAGGGGATGAAACAAAGGGGTCGTTGGTGAGCATCTTGAAGCCGCGTGGACGCAAGGTCAAAATCCTGGCGACATTGGGTCCCGCTTCGTCCAGCCCGGAGATGATCCGCCAATTGATGGAGGCCGGTGCCGACGCCTTTCGCATCAACATGAGTCACGGGACCCAGGACGATAAGGTCGCGCTGGTCCAGGCGATCCGCGCGCTTGAAAAGCAGCTTCATCGACCAACCACGATCCTGTTCGACCTTCAGGGCCCCAAGCTTCGCGTCGGCGATTTCGCGGGCGGATCGGCGATGCTGGAAAGCGGGCAGACGTTCGTCTTTGACCAGGACGGCGTCGACGGGGATTCGAACCGCGTCGAGCTTGCCCCACCCCGAATTGTTCGACACATTGAAGCCGGGCGACCGCCTGCTGATCGACGACGGCAAGGTGCGGTTGACCGCGACCAAAGTGACGCCGCAGCGGATCGAGGCCGAGGTGATGGTCGGCGGCAAGGTGTCGAACCACAAGGGCGTCAACGTGCCCGACGTGGTCGTGCCGATCCCGGCGCTGACCGACAAGGACCGCAGCGACCTTGCCTTCGCGCTGGCTCAGGGCGCGGATTATATAGCAATGTCCTTCGTCCAGCGGCCCGAAGACGTGATCGAGGGCAAGAAGCTGATCGGTGACAAGGCCGCGCTGATGGCCAAGATCGAAAAGCCGCAGGCGATGGAACGGCTCGACGAGATTCTGGCCGCGGTCGATGCGGTCATGGTCGCGCGCGGCGACCTGGGCGTTGAATTGCCGCCCGAAGACGTGCCCCCGGCCCAGAACCGGATCGTCGCCGCTGCGCGCCAGGCGGGTAAGCCGGTCGTGGTCGCAACCCAGATGCTGGAATCGATGATCGTCAGCCCGACCCCGACCCGGGCCGAGGTCAGCGATGTCGCCAATGCGGTCTACGAAGGGACCGATGCGATCATGCTGTCGGCGGAAAGCGCGGCGGGGCAATATCCGCTTGAGGCGGTGGCGATGATGGACAAGATCGGCCGGTCGGTCGAATCCGATCCGGTCTATTCCAAGCGTGTCCATTTCGTCGAAACCCCCGCTGAGGAAACCACCGCCGACGCGATCAGCGAGAGCGCGGCGCAGATCGTCCGGATCATCGGCGCCAAGGCGATGGCCTGTTACACCACGTCGGGATCGACCGCGCGGCGGATTGCGCGCGAACGCGCGGCGGTGCCGACGCTGGTGATGACCGCTAGCATCAAGGTCGCGCGGCGACTGGGACTGCAATGGGGCGTCCACGCGGTCCATACCCGCGACGTTTCCAGTTTCGAGGAAATGGTCGGCAAGGCCAAGCGCATGGCGCTTCGCCACAAGCTGGTCCAGCCGGACGACCCGGTGGTGATCATGGCCGGGGTGCCGTTCAAGACGGTCGGGTCGACTAACGTCATCCATGTCGTCAAGATCAGCGGCGACGAGCTCGATACCTACCTCAACGAATAGGTCCATTGCCGATGTGGCGCCGCGCCGGTTCGATTGACGCGATGCCTTGCGCTGTGGCAGCGCCTTGTCGCGACAGGAGTGGTGAATGGCGACGACGATCGATCAATTGGAATCCCGGCGCACGGCCGCGCAAATGGGCGGCGGGCAGAAGCGGATCGACGCGCAGCACGCCAAGGGCCGGCTGACCGCGCGCGAGCGGTTGAGCGTCCTGCTAGATCCGGAATCGTTCGAAGAAATGGACATGTACGTCGAGCATAATTGCGTCGACTTCGGAATGGCCGACCAGGTCATCCCCGGCGACGGCGTGGTGACCGGATCGGGCACGATCAACGGCCGACTGGTCTATGTCTTCGCGCAGGATTTCACCGTGTTCGGCGGGTCGTTGAGCGAACGGCACGCGCAGAAGATCTGCAAGATCATGGACGCCGCGATGAAGGTCGGCGCGCCGGTGATCGGACTGAACGACAGCGGCGGCGCGCGCATCCAGGAAGGCGTCGCGTCGCTCGGTGGCTATGCGGAAGTCTTCCAGCGAAACGTGCTTGGCGTCGGGCGTCGATTCCGCAGCTCAGCCTGATCATGGGCCCGTGCGCGGGCGGCGCGGTTTATTCTCCCGCGATGACCGACTTCATCTTCATGGTGAAGGATAGCAGCTACATGTTCGTGACCGGGCCCGAGGTGGTCAAGACGGTAACGAACGAGGTCGTCACGCAGGAGGAATTGGGCGGCGCGGTGACGCATACGACCAAGTCCGGCGTTGCCGACGTCGCGTTCGAGAACGACATCGACGCATTGCTTGCGGCGCGCGATTTCTTCGATTTCTTGCCGCTGTCGAACCGGCATGAATTGCCGCAGCGGCCAACTGAAGATCCGTGGGACCGGATCGAGGAAAGCCTGGACAGCCTGATCCCGCCGATCCGCCAACCAGCCCTATGACATGCACGAGCTGATCCGCAAGGTCGCCGATGAGGGCGACTTTTTCGAGATCCAGCCCAACCATGCCGGCAACATCATCGTCGGATTTGCGCGGGTCGAAGGGCGGACCGTCGGCATCGTCGCCAACCAACCGATGGTGCTGGCCGGATGCCTGGACATCAATTCATCGAAGAAGGGCGCGCGGTTCGTGCGGTTCTGCGACGCGTTCAACATTCCGATCGTGACCTTTGTCGACGTGCCGGGCTTCCTTCCGGGTGTCGGGCAGGAGCATCACGGAATCATCAAGCACGGCGCAAAACTGCTGTTCGCTTATGCAGAGGCGACAGTGCCGAAGATCACGGTCATCACCCGCAAGGCCTATGGCGGCGCCTACGACGTCATGGCATCGAAGCATCTGCGCGGCGACTTGAACTACGCCTGGCCGACGGCCGAGATCGCGGTGATGGGCGCCAAGGGTGCGGTCGAGATCATCTTCCGCAGCGAGAAGGACGATCCGGAAAAAATCGCCGAGCGTACCCGCGAATATGAAGAGCGCTTCGCCAACCCGTTCGTGGCCGCAAGCAAGGGCTTCATCGACGAAGTCATCATGCCGCACTCGACGCGCAAGCGCGTCGCGCTGGGGCTAAGAAAGTTGCGGGACAAGCAACTCGAAAACCCGTGGAAGAAGCACGACAATATTCCACTTTGAGGCCGAATTATGCCGAAGACGCGTGCAAATTGGGGAGCCACACCTGAAGATTCATCTGTTCGTGAATTCGATGTGATTACACCTCTTGCAGGCATCTGCTGGTGATAGCTCAAGATGAGAAAACGGCAATGGCTGTCGCCCGGTCCGCCAATCATATTCATGGACAAAGTATAATCCATGAAGACTATTATTTTCGAGCGTCGCATCCTGTCACGCCCGAAACGGACACGCGGCTTTCTTCTGTTCTGCGCAAGATAAATGCCGCGATCGGTCGGACACTGCAGGGCACTCTGCATATTGATACGGACCGTCTCTGGGTTGGAGAGGAAGAAATCTTGATATGAAACTCGGACGACTGAACCATGTCGGGGTGGCGACCCCCTCAATCGAGCAATCGGTCAAACTGTATCGCGAGAAGATGGGCGCGCAGCCGGCAGGCGACCCGTTCGACCTTCCCGCGCAGGGCGTGCGCGTGTGTTTTGTCGATGCGCCCAACATGCAGGTCGAACTGATCGAGCCGCTGGGCGCGGACTCGCCCATCGCGAAGTTTCTCGAGAAGAACCCGCAGGGCGGTCAGCATCATTTGTGCTTCGAGGTTGCCGACATTGACGAGGCGCGGGCGTGGTATGAAGGCAGGAACGTCCGGATCCTCGGCCCAACCCGCATCGGGGCGCACGGAACACCGATTTTCTTCCTGCACCCCAAAGATATGGGCGGCGTGCTGACCGAGATTATGGAAAGCCCAAGGCAGTCCCATTGATGCCCCGCAACCGATCAACCGATGATCTGCGTGACGAATCGGGTGACATCGACTTTCGTGAGCACCCCGTCGTCAAGTTCCGCCGCATTTTCTGGGCGCTGATCGCAATGCCCACGTTGGTTGGCCTGGCATGGTGGAAGGCGGTTTCGTTCAATCCGTACACGACGAGCTTTTTCACCAAGACGTATATTGCCCCGACGCCGCAGTTTCCTTGGGAAATGCGCGTGGCGGGTTGGGTTTTCGTCGCCATTGGAGCCTTGCTTCTGATTACCTTCGCTTATGGCATGACGAAGAAACGCCTACGATTGCGCGAATGCTGGTCAGAGCTTTCGTTCTCGATACTACTTGTTGTATTCGGCGGCGCATTCTTTGTGGCGGCAAACTCCGCGCAGGCTCATATCGAGCATCGATCAATGGTCGAATGACTGGCGCGCCCTATATTCCAAATCGGGCTCTCGCCTGAAATTGTCACAACAACTTGAGGGCGCACCGCAACCGCCCGATCCCCGCCGAAGCGTAGGGCGTTAAGGAGATCCCAATGCCACACCACAATGCCACCGTCAGCTGGACCGGCGGCAATCCGTCCGAGTTTGCCAAGGGCCATTATCGCCGCGTTCATGAATGGGCGTTCGACGGCGGGCAGGTGGTCAAGGCATCGTCGAGCCCGAGCGTGGTGCGCGAGCCGTGGTCCGATCCCTACGGCGTCGATCCCGAGGAGGCGTTGGTCGCGTCGGTGTCGTCCTGCCACATGCTGTGGTTCCTCGACCTGGCGCGGCAGGCGGGCCATGTCGTGACATCCTATGTCGACGAGGCTGACGGCACGCTGGAAAAGTGCGACGACGGCAAGCTGCGGATGAGCCTCGTGACGCTTCG
Organism: uncultured Alphaproteobacteria bacterium; assembly: GCA_963843855.1. Classification (GTDB taxonomy): domain Bacteria; phylum Pseudomonadota; class Alphaproteobacteria; order Sphingomonadales; family Sphingomonadaceae; genus Sphingomicrobium. Next base: position 176,698 of record CAWJMA010000004.1, on the reverse strand, counting down.
CCCGGCCGCGGTCTTCGACGGAGAGGGGCCTGGCCAGGCGGCGCTGGATGCGCTTCACCGCGCGGCGCACGATCGGTGCTTCATCGCCAATTCGATTACCGCCGACGTTATTGTGGAAGCGCGCTGATGCCGGGCGGTAGCAGCGACGAGATGCTGGTCGGAATCGTCGCTTTGGTACTGGCGGGATTGCTGGTCCGGCGGGTTGCCGCCGCGCTAAGGACGGGCGAGGTGCCGCTGTACCGGACGCGGATGAAGCGGAGCGAGGTCGGCACGGCGAAGTTCAACGCGCTGGTCGCGTTGAACGCGGTCGGCGCGGTCGTCATTGCCGTCATTGGCGCCGACTTGCTTTTCGGCCTTGGCCTCAAGGGCTGAAGGCTGGCGCTCGAGATGGAGCGGCGCTAGGGCTTTTGACCATGTCCGACACCGTGAAATCTGATGCCTGGAAAGCCCTGGCCGAGAAGGAATCGAAGGGCCGCGACCTGACCCGTGATACCATCGAGGGCATTCGCCTGAAAAATGTCTACGGTCCCGGCGATGTCGCCGGGATCGACAGCGGCTATCCGGGCGTCGCGCCCTACACGCGCGGGCCCTATGCGACGATGTACGCTGGGCGCCCGTGGACGATCCGCCAATATGCCGGTTTCTCGACCGCCGAGGAATCCAACGCTTTCTACCGCCGCAACCTAGCCGCCGGACAGAAGGGGCTTTCCGTGGCTTTCGATCTGGCTACCCACCGCGGGTACGACAGCGACCATCCGCGCGTCGCGGGCGACGTCGGCAAGGCGGGCGTCGCGATCGACAGCGTCGAGGACATGAAATTGCTGTTCGACGGAATTCCGCTGGACGAAATGTCGGTCAGCATGACGATGAACGGCGCGGTGCTGCCGGTGATGGCGTTCTACATCGTCGCGGGCGAGGAACAGGGGGTCGATCGTGCGGCGTTGTCGGGCACGATCCAGAACGACATTCTGAAAGAATTCGCGGTCCGCAACACCTACATCTATCCGCCGCAGCCATCGATGCGGATCGTCAGCGACATCATTGCATATACCTCCGCCAAAATGCCCAAGTTCAACAGCATTTCGATCAGCGGCTATCATATGCACGAGGCTGGTGCGACGGCGGTGCAGGAATTGGCCTACACGCTGGCCGACGGCATGGAATATGTCCGCGCGGCCAAGGCCAGCGGGCTTGATATCGATGCCTTCGCGCCGCGCCTGTCCTTCTTTTGGGGCATCGGCATGAATCTGTTCATGGAGGTCGCCAAGATGCGCGCGGCGCGCACGCTGTGGGCCCGGATCATGACCGACCTTGGCGCGCTATCGGAAAAGTCGAAATTGCTGCGCACCCACTGCCAGACCAGCGGCGTGTCGCTGACCGAACAGGACCCGTATAACAACGTCATCCGAACCACGATCGAGGCGCTTGCCGCGGTGCTTGGCGGGACGCAGTCGCTGCACACCAACAGCCTGGACGAAGCGGTCGCGCTGCCCACCGATTTTTCGGCGCGGCTGGCCCGCAATACCCAGCTGATCCTGGCCGAAGAAAGCGGCGTGACCGCGGTCGCGGATCCCTTGGGCGGAAGCTATTATGTCGAGGCGCTGACCCGCGAACTCGAAGAAAAAGCGCAGGCGCTGATCGACGAGGTCGAGGCCCATGGCGGCATGACCAAGGCGGTTGCAGAAGGCCTGCCCAAGAAGCGGATCGAGGAGGCCGCGGCCGAACGCGCGGCCAAGGTCGATACCGGCGAAACCGTGATCGTCGGGGTCAACAAATATCGCCTGCCCGAGGAAGCGCATCTCGACATCCTGACCGTCGACAATGCCAAGGTGCGGAGCAGCCAGATCGCGCGGCTGGATGCGATGCGCAAGGGCCGCAATGAGGCGGCGTGCCGCGCCGCGCTGGACGCGCTGGAAGCGGGCGCGCGAGGCGACGCCAACCTTCTGAATCTCGCGGTCGACGCGGCGCGGGCACGCGCTTCGCTGGGCGAAATTTCGGACGCACTGGAACGCGTTTTCGGCCGTTATTCGACCAAACCGGAACCGGTCAGCGGAATTTACGGCAAGCGCGACGATCAGCGCTGGAAGGAAGCGCTGGCGGGGACCGTCGCGGTCGCGCAGCGGATGGGACGCAAGCCGCGCATCTTCGTCGCCAAGATGGGGCAGGACGGGCATGATCGCGGCGCCAATCTGGTGTCGTCGGCATTCGGCGACCTGGGTTTCGAAGTGATCGCCGGATCGCTGTTCCAGACCCCGCGCGAAACCGCCGAGCAGGCGGTGGCGCAGGACGTCGACGTGGTCGGCGCCTCATCCCTCGCGGCGGGCCACAAGACGCTGATCCCGGAACTTATCGGCCATCTCAAGGACATGGGCCGTGCCGACATCAAGGTCGTCGCGGGCGGCGTCATCCCGGCGCAGGATTACGAGTTCTTGCGCGCGGCGGGGGTGCAGGCAATCTTTGGCCCGGGGACCAATTTGGCCGATGCGGCGGACGAGGTGCTGCGGTTGTTAGGGCATAACAAACCACCGGTGGGGGAGGGTGTGGAGTGATCACCGCTTTCATACTCCTGCTTGCCGCGCAGCCGGAGAAGCCCAAGACCTTCGCCGAGCAGTGCTTCGAGCGAGCGCAAAGTCAGGCAGAACTGGACTTTTGTTCGGCTGGGCAGGCCGAAGCCACCACGCATGAAATCCAGGATGCGGAAGCGGCAGCCTGCTTCGATCGGGAAATGAGCCAGATTGGTATGAACCGCTGCGCCGCCGAAGAATATGCACGCGCCGACAAGAAATTGAATGCGCAATGGACCAAGGCACTGGAGTGGGCCAAGGGCGACAAATTATCGAACAGGTTGCTGCTCGAATCCCAGCGCAGTTGGAACAAGTATCGCGACGCCCAATGTGCGATCGTTGCGGATGAAAATCGCGGCGGAAGCATCGTCCCGCTGATCGAGCTCAAATGTATGACCGGCATGACAACCGACCGGACAAAAGCGCTATCGCAATTGACGGACTCGGAGGGCCAGTGATGTTCAAGAAAATCCTCATCGCAAACCGCGGCGAGATTGCCTGCCGAATTATCCAGACGGCTCGCGCCATGGGGATCAAGACCGTCGCGGTCTATTCCGATGCCGATGCGCGCGCGCCGTTTGTCAGGATGGCGGATGAGGCGGTGCATATCGGTCCGTCGCCGGCCTCCGAAAGCTATTTGCTGGCGGACAAGATCATCGCGGCGTGCAAGGCGACGGGCGCGCAGGCGGTGCATCCGGGATACGGCTTCCTGTCCGAACGGACCAGCTTTGCCGAGGCGCTGGCGGCCGAAGGCATCGCCTTCATCGGGCCGCCGGTCGGCGCGATTGCGGCGATGGGCGACAAGATTGAATCGAAGAAGCTGGCGCTGAAGGCGGGGGTCAATGTCGTGCCCGGCTTCGTCGGCGAGATCGACGATATTGACCATGCGGTGAAGATCGCGGGCGAGATCGGCTATCCGGTGATGATGAAGGCCTCGGCCGGCGGCGGCGGCAAGGGCATGCGCCTCGCCTACAGCGAGCAGGACGTCCGCGAAGGCTTCGAGGCGACCAAGCGCGAGGGCCTTGCCAGCTTCGGCGACGACCGCGTCTTCATCGAGAAATTCATCGAAGACCCGCGCCATATCGAAATCCAGATCCTGGGCGATCAGCACGGCAATATTCTTTATCTGAATGAGCGCGAATGCTCGATCCAGCGCCGCCACCAGAAGGTGGTCGAGGAAGCGCCGTCGCCGTTCGTGACGCCAAAGATGCGCAAGGCAATGGGCGAGCAATGCGTCGCGCTGGCCCGCGCGGTCAATTATCATTCGGCGGGAACGGTCGAGCTGATCGTCAACGGCGCCGACCCGTCGGGTGAAGGCTTCTACTTCCTGGAAATGAACACCCGCCTCCAGGTCGAGCATCCGGTGACCGAGGCAATTACCGGCATCGACCTGGTCGAACAGATGATCCGCGTCGCGGCGGGCGAGAAACTGGCGTTCACGCAAAAGGATATCGGAATCGACGGCTGGGCGATCGAGAACCGGGTCTATGCCGAAGACCCCTATCGCGGTTTCCTGCCGTCCACCGGGCGGTTGATCCGTTACCAGCCGCCGGTGGCGGGCTGGAAAAATGACGGCGAAGCCAATGGGCGGCGCGGGCTGAGCGGCGTTCGGGTAGACGACGGCGTTTATGAGGGCGGTGAGGTTTCGATGTTCTACGACCCGATGATCGCCAAGCTGGTGACATGGGGCAAAACCCGCGACGAGGCGGCGGATTTGCAGGTCGCGGCGCTGGATGCCTTCCAGATCGACGGGGTCGGCGACAATATCGACTTCCTCAGCGCGATCATGCAGCACCCGCGTTTCCGAATTGGCGAATTGACGACCGGCTTCATTGCCGAGGAATATCCCGACGGTTTCCACGGCGCGCCGGCGGACGAACTATTGCTTGGAGACCTCGCCGCGATCGCCGCGATCGTCGAGCTGACGGTCGATACCCGCGCCGCAATGATCGACGGGCAGTTGGGGGATGAGCAATTCCCGGACGACACGCAAGTCGTGCGGTTCATGGCGCCCGGCGGAACCGGGAAAGCGCGGGATTTCGACGTCACCGTTTCGCCCTATGACGGTGGCAATCTGGTGAGTGTCGATGACGGTGAGGACATCGACGTGATCGGCGATTGGGCGCCGGGCGATCCGTTGCTGATCGCGGACATGGACGGTCGTCGCCGCGTGGTGCAGGTCGCGAAGAAAGGTCGGGGCTGGTTGTTCACGACGCGCGGTGCGCGGCACGAAGTGGCGGTGATGGCACCGCATATCGCCGACCTGTCGCGGCATATGATCGAAAAGGTCGCGCCCGACATGTCGCGCTTCCTGCTGGCGCCGATGCCGGGACTGCTCACCCGGCTGGAAGTCGCGGTCGGCGACAAGGTCGAGCCTGGCCAGCCGATTGCCGTGGTCGAAGCAATGAAGATGGAAAACATCCTGCGCGCCGAAAAGGCGTCGACGGTCAAAGCGACCTCCGCAAAGGCGGGCGACAGCCTGGCGGTCGATCAGGTGATTGTGGAGTTCGAGTAAACCGCCGTCGATCAGTGCGGGACGAGGCCGATTTCGACGCCGGTCTTGTCGTGCAGCGCGAACTTGTCGACCAAATCGGCGCTGGCGCGGTTGACGCCGACGACCTCGACCGTCTTGCCCTCGCGCTGGAGCCGGGCGATCACCTTGTCGAGCGCGCCGATCGCTGAAATGTCCCAGAAATGCGCGCCGATCACGTCGATCAGGATATGGCTTTCATCGGTCGGCTCGCTCATCGCCGCCGTGAAGCGGTCGACCGAGGCGAAAAACAATTGGCCGGTGACGCGGAAGGTCGCGTGATCCTCATCGTCGTGGATCCGTTCGACGTTGAACATGGTGCGCACCTTGCCCGCGAAGAAGATGCCGGACAGGAGAACACCGACAAGCACGCCCTTGGCGAGATCGTGGGTCGCGACGACGACGATGACGGTGGCCAGCATGACGACCGACGATGGCCACGGGTGGTGACGGATGTTGGGGATCGAATTCCAGCTGAATGTGCCAATCGACACCATGATCATGATTGCGACCAGCGCCGGCATCGGAATCCGCCCGACGATTGAGCCCAAAACGGCAAGCAGGAGGAGCAGGAAGGCACCCGCAGTGAAGGTCGACAGGCGCCCGCGCCCGCCCGAAGTGACATTGATCACCGACTGGCCGATCATCGCGCAACCGCCCATGCCGCCGAACAAAGCGGCGACCATGTTGGCGCTGCCCTGGCCAAGGCATTCGCGTCGCTTGTCGCTGTCGCTGTGCGTCATGTCGTCGACGATCTGCGCAGTCAGCAGGGATTCGAGCAGGCCGACTGCGGCCATCGTCAGTGAATAAGGCAGGACGATGCGGAGCGTGTCGAGCGTCAGCGGAATGTCGGGCCAGGCGAGGCTGGGCAGACCGCTGGGCAGTTGTCCCATGTCGCCGACTTCGTTGACCGGTGCATTGGTCCACAGGCTGAGCGCAGTCAGCACAACGATCGCGATAAGCGGCGAGGGCACCGCCTTAGTCAGGCGGGGAAACAGGTAAATAATCGCCAGACCGCCCGCGATCATCGCATGAGCCTGCCATGTCACGCCGAGCAACTGCGGCAATTGAGCCATGAAAATCAGGATCGCCAGCGCATTGACGAAGCCGGTGATTACCGAGCGCGAGACGAATTGCATGAGCAGGTCGAGCCGGAGGAAGCCGGCGGCGATCTGGATCACGCCCATCAGGATGGTCGCGGCGAACAGATATTCGACGCCATGATCGCGCACCAAGGGAACGACAACGACGGCGACGGCGGCGGTCGCGGCGCTGATCATCCCGGTACGTCCGCCGGTCAGCGAAATCACGATGGCGATGGCGACCGAGGCGTAGAGGCCGACGCGCGGATCGACGCCCGCGATGATCGAAAAGCCGATCGCTTCGGGAATGAGGGCGAGGGCGACGACAATCCCGGCGAGGATGTCGGCGCGTGGATTGCCGAACCAGTCGCGGCGAAGCGTTGCAAGATTCATGGACGTTCACATTCGTTCGGTGGCGCAGATGCTGCGCTTATCATCCGGGGGATAGGCGCCCGGCCAAGCCACCCAGGCAGCGCCGGGTCCGTCGAATGGTGACCTCTTGGCCGATTATGCTGCGCTGCACAAGGCGGCGCGGCCTTGATCGGTGCTAGCCGCGCAACTCCACCCGCCTGAGCTTCCCAGTCGCAGTTTTCGGTAAGTCGTCGACGAACGCAATCTCGCGCGGATATTTGTAGGGGGCGATACGGTCCTTGACGAACGCCTTCAATCCGTCGGCCAGTTCGTCGCTGGGTTCCGCGAAATCGGCCAGCACGACGAACGCCTTCACCTTCTGGCCGCGCTCGGCGCAAGGCACGCCGATAACCGCGACTTCTGCCACCGCGGGGTGAGTGAGGAGGGCGTTTTCGACCTCGGGCGCGCCGATATTGTAGCCCGCGCTGACGATCATGTCGTCGCTTCGCGCAACGTACCAATAATAATCGTCGTCGTCTTTTCGGTATGTATCGCCGGTGATGTTCCAGCCTTGTTCGACGTAGGTCGCCTGCCGGTCGTCGGCGAGATATTTGCAGCCGGTCGGGCCCTTGACGGCGAGGCGGCCTTCACCGTTCGCATCGGGATCAAGGATCGTGGCCTGGTAGCCCGGAACGACGCGGCCAGTGCTGCCGGGGCGGATCGCACCGCCGCTTTCGGCGATGAAGATGTGCATCATTTCGGTCGCGCCGATGCCGTCGACGATGGCGATCCCGGTGCGTTGCTGCCAGGCTTCCCAGACCGATTGCGGCAAATGTTCGCCCGCGCTGAGACAGGCCTTGAGCGTCGGCAGCGCAGCATCGAGCGAGGCGTGGCCGACCATCGTCTTGTAGGCCGTCGGTGCGGTTGCCAGATGGGTAACGCCAAGCTTGGCGATGCACGCCAGCATTTCGTCCGGCGTGGCCTTTTCGATCGTCGCCGTCGCCGCCCCGAAACGCAGCGGGAACAGCAAAGTCGCGCCCAGCCCGAAGGTGAAGGCGATCGGCGCGCTGGTCATCGCTATGTCACCGGGTTTCATCGCGAAATGGGCCTTGGCGAACGTGTCGCACGGGGCGAGCACGTCGCGGTGGAAATGTACGCAGCCCTTGGGAACGCCAGTCGTGCCGCTAGTGAACGCAATCAGCGCCGGATCGTCCTGCCGGGTCGTGGCGATTGGCAAGGGCGAGAGATTGGCGGTGCGCCCTTCGAGCGCGCCGTGTCCGTAATCGCCGTCATATTTGACGATGCTCTGGAGGGAGCGGGTCTGTTCCGACGCTTCGCGAAGGTCGCCGATGAAGCGACTGTCGCAAATCGCATGGCGGATTTCGGCCTTGTCGATGACGGTCGCCATCTCGCCGGGGCGGAGCAGCGGCATCGTGGTGACGGCAACGCCGCCAGCCTTGAGCACGCCGAGCCATGCCGCGAACAGGGTATAGGTATTGGGGCCGCGCAGCAGCACTCGGTTGCCGGTTTCCAGCCCCTCTTCCTCGACCAGCAGGCGCGCGATGCGGCCCGAAAAAGAATCGAGGTCGGCATAGGTCCAGCGGCCGTGGGAATTGATGACGGCAACCGCGTCGGGCGCACCGCCCTTGAGCAATTCGGCGGCGGCATTGAGCGCGTCCGGATAATCGAGCAACAGGAAGTCGGGCTGCTGGTCCCTGAGCGGAAGGCGTTCCTCGACGAACCGGTCGATCATTCCGGGATCACCGCCGTTGCCTCGATCTCGATTTTCGCCGATTTTTCGACGAGGCGGACAACCTCAACCATCGCGATTGCCGGATAATGATTGCCCATGATGCTTTTCCACATCGGCGCGAGTTCGTCTCGGCTGACCAGATATTCCTGCGTGTCGGTGGCATAGATGGTCAGGCGCACAATATGTTCGGGCCGCGCGCCGCCTTCGGCAAGGATTGCGACGACATTGCGCAGCGCCTGCGCGAATTGCAGGTCGAGGCGGTGGGAAACCAGCATTTCCGACTCGTCCCAGCCGATCACGCCGGCGGTGAAGACCATGCGTCCAGTCACTGAAATGCCGTTGGAATAGCCCTTGGGCTGGGGCCAGCCGGGCGGTTGCAGGATATTCATGAGCGGGGCTCCTTGAGCAGGTCGCGGGCGATGATCTGGCGCTGCACTTCGCTGGCGCCCTCGTAAATCCGGAGCGCGCGGATCTCGCGGTACAGGCTTTCGACCATCGATCCGCGCGTGACGCCCAGCCCTCCATGAAGCTGGACCGCGGCGTCGATGACTTTTTGCGCTTCCTCGGTCGCGTGGAGCTTGGCCATGGCCGCAGCGCGGCGATTGTCGCCGTCGCTCTTGTCCTGTTGCCATGCGGCGCGCGCGATCAAGAGCGCTGAGGCGTCGATGGCGAGCGCCATTTCGGCAAGGCGTTCCTGGGTCACGGCATTGTCGGCGAGCGTTGCAGGGCCGAGCTTGCGCTGCATTGCGAAGCCCCGCGCCTCGACAAAGGCGCGGCGGGCAAAGCCGAGGGCCGCGGCGCCGACGGTGACCCGGAACAGGTTCAACGTCTGCATCGCGACCTTGAAGCCTTCGCCCGGGTTGCCGAGCATGGCGGAGGCGGGCAGTCGCACGCCGTCAAGCTTGAGCCGGGCGAGCGGATGCGGCGCGATCGTCTCGATCCGTTCGGCAACCGACAGGCCGGGCGCGTTACCGGGCAGGATGAAGGCGCTGATACCCTTGGCACCGTCCGCCTCGCCGGTGCGCGCGAACAGGGTGATGACGTCGGCAATCTGTCCGTTGGAGATATAGGTCTTCTCGCCATCGATGATCCAGTCGTCGCCGTCTTTGCGGGCGCTGGTCGTCATTGCCGCAGCATCCGAACCGCAATCCGGTTCGGTCATTGCAAAGGCGGCAATCGCCTGTCCGCTGGCAACCTGGCTGAGGTAGTCGGCGCGCTGCCGGGCGGTACCGAACAGGCTGATCGCGCCCGATCCCAGCCCCTGTATCGCGAAGGCGAAGTCGGCAAGACCGCTGTGATAAGCGAGCGACGAGCGGGCGATGGCAAGGCTTCGAACGTCGAGCGCGCCATCGGCAATCGTCAGTCCCAGATAGCCAGCCGCGCCCAGTTTCGCGACGAGGCGGCGAACTTCGGCCTCGACATCGTCGCCGTGGGCGTGAACGAGGTTGGCGGCGGCCCATGCGTCGAGATCGCGGCCCAATTGTCGGTGACGGCTGTCGAAAAACGGCCAGTCGAGATTAAGGCCGACATCAGTCACCCTTGAACTCCGGCTTTCGCTTGGCCGAAAAGGCGTCGTAGGCGCGGGTGAAATCACCGGTCTGCATGCAGATCGCCTGCGCCTGCGCCTCCATTTCCAGCGCGGTGTCGATCGATACATTCCATTCCAGGTCGAGCTGCCGCTTGGTCATCGAATGAGCGAAGGCGGGGCCGGTGGCGAGATCGCGGGCCAGGTCGACGGCGGCATGATGGAGCATATTGCCGTCGAGCACGCGCATGAAGAAACCCCAGTCATGGCCTTCATCGGCGGTCATCGCGCGCCCGGTGAACAGCAATTCGGCAGCACGGCCATGACCGATGATCCGCGGCAGGATGGCGCACGCCCCCATGTCGGCCCCGGCGAGGCCAACCCGGCTAAACAGGAAGGCGGTGCGCGCTTCGCGGGCGGCAAGGCGCAGGTCGCTGGCCATCGCAAGGATCGCACCGGCACCGGCGCAAACGCCATCGACAGCGGCGATGATCGGTTGCGGGCAGGCGCGCATGGCGCGGACCAAGTCGCCGGTCATGCGTGTGAAAGCGAGCAGGTCGGGCATGTCCATCCTGGTCAGCGGGCCGATGATTTCATGAACGTCGCCGCCCGAACAGAAATTGCCACCTTCGCCCTTGAGGACGATGACCCGCACATCGGGCTTGACGACGAGATTGCGAAAGGTGTCGCGAAGCTCAGCATAGCTGTCGAAGGTTAGCGGGTTTTTCTTGTCGGGCCGGTCGAGCGTAATCGTTCCGACATGGTCGACGAAGTCCCAGCGGAAATGCTGCGGGGAGAAACTGGTGGGATCGAAACTCATGCGCTGGTCCCGCCGTCGATGGTGACGGTCGCACCGTTGATCGACCGCGACAGCGGGTGGCACAGGTTGAGGATCGAAGCGGCGACTTCGTCCGCGGTGACCAGCCGGTTGCTGGCGTTGAGCGCGGCCAGCGCGGCGCGCGATTCGTCGAAGTTGCGCTTACTTACCCGGCTGATCCGTTCGGCCAATTCGTCGACCATCGGGGTGTCGACGAAGGACGGGCAGATCGCGTTGACGGTCAGATTGGTCTTCGAATATTCCAGCGCAAGGCTTTTGACGAAGCCGACCGCGCCATGTTTCGATGCGACGTAAGGCGCAGCGTAAGCGCCGCCCTTCAGGCCCGCTACCGACGCAACGACGATAAGGCGCTTGCCATTGCCTTCCAGCAGGTCGGGAAGCGCCAGCTGCGCGCCGTCGAACAAGGCGGTCAGGTTGGTCGCGATGATCCGGTCCCACATCTCCCGCTTGGTGCGAAGGAAGGGCGCGCTGTCGCCGATCCCGGCGTTGAGGATCACGTAATCGAACGGTCCGTTGGCATCGCGCGCGGCGGCAAAGGCGGTTTCCATCGCCCCGCGATCGGTGAGGTCGCATGGAATCGCGGTTCCGCCGGTTTCCTTGGCGACGGCGGCCAAAGGTTCGGGCCGCCGGCCCAGCAATGAGACCTTTGCACCTTCGCCCGCAAGCATTCGCGCCGCTGCTGCGCCGATGCCCGTTCCGCCGCCGGTAATCAGCGCATGGCGCCCCGTTGCCCAACCCACGATCGTCTCTCCCGCCGTTTGTGCCACGCTAGGCCGGTGACGGGCGGGCTTGCAAGCGCAACGGGCGGCTCATAGCGTCGCGCGTATGCAAACAGGAACCTTGATCAGCCTTGCCGTCTATTTCGCCGGCATGATCGCCATCGGCCTTTACGCCTGGCGCAAATCGACGAGCGACAGCGGGGGCTACCTGCTCGGCGGACGCGACCTTGGGCCGGCGGTCACCGCCTTGAGCGCGGGCGCTTCAGACATGTCGGGTTGGCTTTTGATGGGACTTCCCGGCGCGATTTTCCTGACCGGTTTTTCGCAAGCCTGGATCGGCATCGGCCTCGTCATCGGGGCCTATCTCAATTACCGACTCGTGGCCCCGCGCCTGCGGACCTATACCGAGCTTGCCGGTGACGCGATTACCGTGCCCGACTTCCTTGAGGAGCGCTTTCACGATCGATCGCACGTCCTGCGGATCATCAGCGCTTTGGTGATCATCGTCTTCTTCACCCTCTATACGTCGAGCGGCATGGTCGCGGGCGGCAAGTTGGCGGAAAGCGCATTGGGACTCGATTACACCACCGGTATCTACCTGACCGCAGGCGTCGTCGTGCTCTACGTCGTGCTTGGCGGGTTTCTTGCCGTCAGCCTGACCGATTTCGTCCAGGGCATTCTGATGTTCATCGCCCTGATCGCAGTTCCGATCACGGCGTACACCATGCTCGGCGGCGATTTCTCGACGATGCTGGCGACGGCTGAGGTCAATCGACAGCTTGCGCCCGGCGCGCTCAGCAGCCTGTTTCAAGGCGTAGCCCCGCTCGCCATCATCTCGGCGGCGGCGTGGGGGCTGGGTTATTTCGGCCAGCCACATATCATCGTTCGTTTCATGGCGATTCGGTCGGTCAAGGATCTTCCCACCGCGCGCCGGATCAACATGACCTGGATGATCGGCGGCCTGATCGGCGCCCTCGCGACGGGGTACATCGGCGCGGCCTGGTTTGCGCAGGACGCTTATGCGCTCAAGGACAGCGAAACGGTGTTCATCATGCTCAGCCGGATCCTGTTCCACCCGTTGATTTACGGCTTCATCCTTGCCGCAATCCTTGCCGCGATCATGTCGACGATCAGCTCGCAATTGCTGGTGACCTCGTCGAGCCTTGCCGAGGATCTCTATCACACCGTTAAGAAGGGCAGCTATTCGGGCGACGCCGAGGCCGTGACCCAGAAGGAACTCGTACTGGTCAGCCGGATCGCGGTGGTGCTGGTCGCGATCGTTGCCGGACTGCTGGCAATGGATCCGAACAGTTCGATCCTTGGGCTGGTATCCAATGCCTGGGCCGGGTTCGGCGCGGCGTTCGGGCCGGTCATCCTGCTGTCGCTATTGTGGAAACGCACGACCCGCCAGGGCGCCTTGGCCGGGATGGTGGTCGGTGCCTTGACGGTCGGCGTGTGGATTTGGCTGGGCCTGTCGTCGACGATGTACGAAATCGTCCCCGGCTTCATCCTTGCCGGGCTCGCGACCTGGCTTGTCAGCCTCGCCACGCCTGCGCCATCGGCGGAAATCGAGATGCAATTCGACCATGCGGCCGCGACCGCCAAGGGATATTGAAGACCATGAAAACACGTGCTGCCGTCGCCTTCGAAGCCAAGCGACCGCTGGAGATTGTGGAGGTCGATCTGGAAGGCCCGCGCGATGGCGAGGTGCTGGTCGAAATCATGGCGACTGGGATCTGCCACACCGACGCCTACACGCTTGACGGATTAGACAGCGAAGGCCTGTTCCCAAGCATCCTGGGCCATGAAGGTGCGGGCGTGGTTCGTGAAGTCGGCACGGGCGTCACCAGCGTGAAGCCGGGCGATCATGTCATCCCGCTCTACACGCCGGAATGCGGCAAGTGTAGAACCTGCCTTTCCGGAAAATCGAACCTGTGCACCGCGATCCGCGCGACCCAGGGCAAGGGATTGATGCCCGACGGAACGTCGCGTTTCTCGTACAAGGGCGAGACGATCTTCCATTACATGGGCTGCTCGACCTTTTCGAACTTCACCGTGCTGCCCGAAATTGCCGTCGCAAAAATTCGCGAGGACGCGCCGTTCAAGACCAGTTGCTATATCGGCTGCGGAGTCACGACGGGCGTCGGCGCGGTCACGAACACGGCAAAAGTTCAGCCCGGCGACAATGTCGCCGTGTTCGGGCTGGGCGGGATCGGCCTTAACGTGATCCAGGGCGCAAAGCTAGCGGGCGCAGACAAGATCGTTGGCATCGATATCAATCCTGACCGCGAGGAATGGGGCCGCCAATTCGGCATGACCGACTTCCTCAACACCAAGGGCATGAGCCGCGACCATATCGTCGCCAAGATCGTCGCCATGACCGACGGCGGCGCGGATTACAGCTTTGACTGCACCGGTAACACCGACGTGATGCGCACCGCGCTGGAATGTTGCCACCGCGGTTGGGGGACCAGCATCATCATCGGCGTCGCCGAAGCCGGCAAGGAAATTTCGACGCGCCCGTTCCAGCTGGTTACCGGGCGCAACTGGCGCGGCACCGCATTCGGCGGGGCGAAGGGTCGAACCGACGTTCCAAAGATCGTCGACATGTATATGGACGGAAAGATTGCGATCGACCCGATGATCACCCACGTCCTGACGCTGGACGACATCAACAAGGGATTCGACCTGATGCATTCTGGCGAGTCGATCCGCAGCGTCGTGATTTTCTAAGGAGAAGAATATGTTCAGCCACGTGATGGTCGGATCGAATGACATCGATGCGTCGAAGAAATTCTACGACGCGATTTTTGCCGCGACTGGTGGGCGTGAGGGCAAGCTCGATCCGAAGGGACGGCTGGTTTACGTCAACAATGGCGGCATCTTCCTGGTCACGCCGCCGATCGACGGTCAGCCGTCGACACCGGGCAATGGAATGACCATCGGCTTTGCGGTCGATGGACCCGAACAGGCGCAGGCGTGGGAACAGGCCGGCGTCGCGGCTGGCGGCACCGCGATCGAAGATCCGCCCGGGATTCGTTCGGGCATGGGCGTGAACCTCTATCTCGCTTATCTGCGCGATCCCAGCGGCAACAAATTGTGCGCGCTGCACCGGATGCCGAACGACTGACGATGGAGGTTGTCAGCGAGGTTCGCAGTCACGGCGGCACGCAGGGCGTTTATCGTCATGCGTCGTCGGCGACGACTACCGATATGGTGTTTTCGGTCTTCGTCCCCGATAATGCGCCTGGAACGCAGATGCCCGTGCTGTGGTATCTGTCCGGGCTCACCTGCACCCACGCCAATGTCACCGAAAAGGGCGAGTTTCGCGCGGCCTGCGCCGAGCATAGCATCATCTTCGTCGCGCCGGATACCAGTCCGCGCGGCGACGATGTGCCCGACGATCCCGAAGGACTATGGGATTTCGGGCAGGGCGCTGGATTTTATCTCGATGCGACCGAAGCGCCGTGGGCGACGCATTTTAACATGTGGACCTATGTCGCCGAGGAGCTGCCGGCTTTGGTCGGCGAGCATTTTCCGATCGATCCGAAACGGCAAGGGATCACCGGCCATTCGATGGGCGGGCATGGCGCATTGACGCTTGCGCTCGGCCACCCCGGCCGGTTCAAATCGGTCAGCGCGTTCGCGCCAATCGTAGCGCCGGGCGAAGTGCCGTGGGGCCGCAAGGCGCTAAGCCACTATCTCGGCGACCGCTCGGATGCGTGGACCCGGCATGACAGTTGCGCGGCGATTGCTGCCGGAGCCAGGATTGATGAATTGCTGGTCGATGTCGGCACTGACGATCCGTTCCTGGAGAAGGAACTGAAGCCGGAATTGCTCGAACAAGCCTGTGCGAAGGCGGACATCGCGGTCCAGTTGCGCCGGCAACCGGGCTATGATCACAGCTATTATTTCATCTCGACTTTCATGGCCGATCATGTCCGCTGGCACGCCGAGCGGTTGCACCGGTGATCGTTGACGCCGACTGGATCGACCAAGCGATCCGTGTCGGCACGGGGCTGGCCGCTGGCCTGTTGATCGGGCTGGAGCGCGGCTTCCGCCTGCGCGCCGAACCGGCCGGATCGCGCGTTGCCGGGGTTCGCACATTCACCTTGCTTGGCCTGACCGGCGGGCTGGCCGGATTGATCGGCAGCACCGGTGGCATGGCATGGGCGGCGGCGGCGATCATCGCCGGTGCATTGGTCATGCTGGCGGCGGCTTATATCCCCAAATTGCGGGTAGAGGGTGATGCGACCAGTCCGATTGCGGCCTGTGCAACGCTTGGCCTGTCCCTGCTCGCGGGCGCAGGCAATCCGGGCCTGGCAATCGCGATGGCGGCCGTGGTCGTGCTGATATTAGCGCTACGTGATGAATTGCACGGGTTCGTCGACCGGATGGACGTGAGCGACATGAAGGCGGTGGCGCGTTTTGCCGTCATTGCGCTGGCGGTGCTGCCGTTCCTGCCCGACCGGCAAATGGGGCCGCTCAACGCCTGGAATCCCGCGAATTTGTGGTGGGTCGTGGTTCTGGTCACCGGCTTTTCCTTTGCCGGCTATGTCGCCAATCGAATTTTCGGCGCGCGTCATGGGACCATTGCGACGGCACTGATCGGCGGCGCTTATTCATCGACCGCGGTCACGCAATCGTTGGCGCAGCGCCTGGGCTCGGACGAATCAAGCGGCGCCGAGCCCGCCGGCATCGCCTTGGCCAGCGCGGTGATGTTCCTGCGCGTGATCGTCCTGGTGGGGCTTCTTGCGACGCGATTGCTCGCCGATTTCGTTCTGGTGGTGGCGCCGGCTCTTGTGGTTGCGTGGCTTGCCGGATGGTGGCTCTATCGACGCGCTCCGAATTGCAAAGCTGGAACCCAACCGGGTAATCCGATTGCTCTGGTCCCGGCGATTGGCTTTGTCCTGTTCATCGCGGTCGCGGCCGTGATCGCGCGCTGGGCCGAAGGTCGCTTCGGGCAGGAAGGAATTGCGCTGCTGCTGTTCCTGATGGGGTCGATGGACGTCGATGCATCGATCGTGACCGCAGGTGGTTTGCCGGCCAATGCCATCACTTCGCAGCTTGCAGCGATCGCGATCGGCGGGACGATCGTCGCGAATATGGCGGTCAAGATCGGGGTGACATTCGCTTATGCGCGCGGGAAGGGGGCGGTCGGCGGGCATCGCATTGATTGCCAGCACGCTGGCATTGGCAGTGACGATCGTCGTCCTCTGGCTGCGTCTCTGACAAGAAAGGGCGGCCCGTTGCCGGGCCGCCCTCCCTTTCCATTTCAGGTCGAGGCCTGGCGATCAACGAACGCCGATGACGTCCGGATTGCCGTCCGGATCGCCGGCAACGATTCCGCCCGATCGAACCTGGCCAAGCAGACAGCAGCCCGGCAAGGTGCGGGGTCGCCATCGACGTGCCACTGATGGTATTGTAACCGCCATTCAGCCATGTCGATTTGATCGCCAACGCCCGGCTCCGCGAAATCGACTGGCGGATTGCCGTAGTTCGAGAAGCTGGCCCATCTGTCGCCGACCGAGAAGGCGAGACACGGTGTAGATATTCGCGCCATTCGCGCGCGCCGGCGAATGGTTGTTGGCGTTGTCGGTTTCATTGCCTGCAGCGAGCGCGAACTTGACGCCGCCAGAGGCCGCGTTGATCACGGCCTGGTCGAGCGCAGCCGAAACTCCGCCACCAAGGCTCATGTTGGCGACGTCGCCCGCACGTCCGTTGGCAGCGACATAGTCGACGCCGGCGATCACGCCCGAGTTGGAACCCGAACCGCGACGATCGAGCACGCGAACCGCGACGACCCGAGCACCGGCAGCGACACCGACGACACCGATGCTGTTATCGAGCGCGGCAACAGTGCCGGCAACATGGGTGCCATGTCCATTCTGATCGATCGGCGACGTTGAACCGCCCAGGAAGGACGCACTACGCGCCGTATCGACATTCAAATCGGGGTGGCTGTAGTCGATACCGGTATCGATGATCCATGCGGTTCCCTGCGCACCGCCGACTCCGCCACCGACGCGCGCGATACCCCATGGCGTTTCCTGCGCGGGCTGGGTCGATCCGCCGCCGGGCTTGCCGCGCGCGAAGACACTGTTCTGACCGATCGTGACGACCTGGTCCTGCTCGCAGTAAGCGATGCTGGCGTTGAGGCCCTTCATGCGTTCCAGCGCCTGCTCCGGCATGTTGACGGCAAAACCACGGATTGCAGAGGAATAGACGTGCTTAAGCTGAGCCTGCACCGACTGGGCGGCGCGGTTGGCTTCGGCCTTGGCGTTGCCGCGCGAAACCATATTGTCCTTGAACACGCAGATGTACGATCCGGCGATCTTGTCACCCGGACGTTCGGCATGCGCCGGAGCGATCGCCAGGACCGGCAATGCGGCCGCAGCAAAAAGCAACTTCTTCATTAACATTCCTCCCCGATATGAGCTGCGGGCCGCCTGAAACGACGGCTACAGAATGAGGGAGACTATCGACGATTGGCGAACTGTCGAGTGTAAAAATACCACAGCTATCGCATTAATTTTCTATTGTTTTCCGCGCGGTATCGGAACGTAAAATCATGCCGCGTCATCGGCAGACCGGGTCACTCAATCAAGAAGATCGCCGGAAGCTATTGTGAGTTCGCGCGGACCGGTTCGGTCGGGTCGGAATCATTGCCGTCGGGAAGCCGAGGATCGAAGCGACGATGGCGCACGATGTGCGGTGTAATGACGATGTACAATTCGGTCTTCGAGCGCGTCGTGCGTTCGACCTTGAACAGGTTTCCGGCAATCGGAATGTCGCCAAGCAACGGAATTTTCGACTTGGTCGTCAGATTGTTTTCCTGGGTCAGTCCGCCGATCACGAAGGTTTCGCCGTCGCGAACCGACGCGCTTGTCTCGGCCTCGCGCTGGCTGATGGTGGGATATCCTTGGCTGTAACCGGTGACCGACGAAACGACGCCATAAATCTGCGAGGTGACGAAGCCGTCGCTGCTGACCCGTGGCGCAATCTGGAGGGTAACGCCGACGTTCACATACTGGACCTGCTGCGACACGCCATTGACGCCCGACAGTGTGATCGAAGTCAGGATCGGCAACGCGTCGCCGGTAATGATTTTTGCGGTCGATCCCGACTGCGCCGCGATACGCGGGCGCGACACGATGCGGCCCTGGCCCTTTTGGATCTGCGCGTAGATCGCAGCCTGGATCGTCCCCGACGGCAGGATCCGATTGGGGTCCAGCCCGAACGGCAAGGTCGAACCGGTATCGACGCGGCCAACCGCAAGCTGCCCACTGCTATTGTTGAGATCGATGCCGAGGTTGCGCGCGCCGGTTTCGGTCAGCTCGACGAACTGAGTTTCTAGGATCACGCTGTCGACCGGAATATCGATCAACGCAATCTGTTGCTTGACCCGTTCGATGCGTTCCGGCGACCCGGTAATCCAGATCGCGTTGAGACGACGATCGATGGCAAGGCCGTTGCCGAACGCCTGGCCGAGCGGCAATTGCTGCTGCTGCGACTGGTTGTTGGCATTGTTGTAATTCGGCGTCCCGGCATTGGCGAGCGAACCGAAGCCGGGTTCCCGGCGAATGAAGATATTGTTCGGCTGGATTGTCTCGCCCTGGCTGAGCAGACCAATGACTTCGCTGACATCGGCATATTTGAGCGGCACCAGCTCGTAGGAATCGCCCGCATTATATTCGACATAATTGGGCAGGTTGGTGGCCGGGACGACGACTTCGCCGCCCGACCCGAGCGGTCGGCTTCCGATCGCTTCGGCTTCGCTGAGACGCGTTACCTTGACCTGGATGGTGTTGATGCCCGCAGGCTCGGCGGTTGCCTTGGCCGGTGCGACGGTCTCGAACGCCAGCATCAGGCCGCTGTCGGCGGGTTCGAACCGGATGGTCCGCACCAGCCCCTTCTGCGCCTCGCGAGCATTGATTCTCGGTGCCTTCAACGTCGCTCGCATCAGGAATTCAGGACGCGACGGGCTGTTGTTGACGACCGAATATTGCGGAACCGCGGGAGAGAAGCGGATCATATAGGAGGCGCCGTTCTCGTCCGCGGTGACCAGCTTGATTTCTTCGACGACCGAAGGGACCTGTGCGAAGGCTGGTGCGGCCGAAAGCAACATCCCGAACAACATGAAAAAACCGACCAGGCCGGAACGAATTTTCGACAAGATGTTCCCCAATCCGCCGATCGGCGGGAATCGCAATTCGAGAGGACATTACGGCGGATGCGGGCGTTTGCAAGCATTAGACGGCGGCGAGCCGACTTCGTCGCTTGTCGAAAAATCTTGATGCCACAGTCATTTGCCTTCGAACGTCGGCAAAAGAATAATGGTGACCCCTACGGGAATCGAACCCGTGTTTCAGCCGTGAAAGGGCCGCGTCCTAACCGCTAGACGAAGGGGCCACGTTGGGTAGCGGGGGCGCGACTAGGCGAAGCGCCGCAGATGGTCAAGCGGGCGCGGCATCTTCGACGTGCATTTCTGCGGCATTGCCACCTTGCCAGTCATCGCGGCGGATCGAACCGGCCAGCCACCAACGACTGTCGGGAGAGGCCGACAGGAGCGTGTGACCGAGCGGGCCGTTGGCCGAACGGAAGGCAATCCACCGAAAGCTCTTGCCGTCATTGCCGGCTGCAATTCCGCGGACATGGCCATTGCCGACAATTCCAACCCGGATCAGGCGGGCGGGTCCGGCCGCGATTCGCGGCGAGGGCCAACCGGCACCGTAAGGCCCGGCGGTATCGAGTTCGTCGCAGAGCGAACCGGCGATACCGCCCGGCGCAAGGCTGGCATCGAGCGTGAGGGCGCGGCCGCCGCGCGCTTCCTCGATGGTGGTGGAAAGCCGCTCGTTGAGAAAATCGCGAAGCGCATCAACGCCGTCCGGCGCGACGGTCACGCCCGCCGCCATCGCATGACCGCCGCCCGCAACCAGCAATCCGCTGTCCTTGGCGGCAAGGATGGCTGCGCCGAGATCGACCCCACTGATCGAGCGACCGGAGCCCTTGCCGATACCATCGTCGTCGATGCCGATGACGATGGCCGGTCGGCGGAAGCGTTCCTTGAGGCGGCTTGCGACGATCCCGACGACGCCAGGGTGCCAGCCATTGCCCGCGACGATCACCAATGGCTCGTCGGCGCGCGGCTGGGCCTGTTCCAACGCGGCGTCGGTGACCGCCTGCTCGATGGCACGCCGTTCTTCGTTCAGGCGGTCGAGTTCGGCGGCGATGGCGCGCGCCTCTTCCGGATCGGTCGCGGTCAGCAGTCGGACGCCAAGGTCCGATTGGCCGACCCGTCCGCCGGCATTGATTCGCGGGCCAAGCGCAAAGCCGAGGTCGCGGGCGCTGGGCGCTTTGACCAGTCGGGCCGCGTCGGCAAGGGCCGCAAGGCCGATATTGCCGCGCGCCGACATGATCTTGAGGCCCTGGGTGACGAACGCACGATTGAGCGTTTTCAGGCGCGCGACATCGGCCACGGTGCCAAGCGCGACAATGTCGAGGAGGTCGATGATTTTCGGTTCTTCGCGTCCATCGACGAAATATCCCCGGCTGCGCAGCTCCCGAAGCAGCGCGACACCAAGCAGGAAGGCCATCCCGACCGCAGCGACATGGCCGTGGGCTGCGCCGGTCTCGCTCTCGTCAAGACGGTTGGGATTGATAAAGGCGGCAGAGACCGGAAGACGCGTGGAACATTGGTGGTGGTCGCACACGATGACCGCAAGTCCTGCGGCGGCGGCTTCATCGAGCGCGTCGAATGCCTGCGCCCCGCAATCGACGGTGATCGCAAGGCTGGCACCGCGTTCCCGCAGCGCGACCAACGCAGGTCCTGACGGGCCATAGCCCTCCATCAGACGGTCGGGGATGTAGATCATCGGATCGGCCCCGAGGCGGCGCAGCAGCAAAGTGAGCAGCGCCGCCGATGTCGCGCCATCGACGTCGTAATCGCCGAAGATCGCAATGGTCTCGTCTGCCGCGATCGCATCGGCGATCCGAGCAGCGGCCTTGTCCATGTCAGCGAATTCGGAAGGGTCGGGCAGGAAGTCGCGGATGGTCGGCGTGCGCTGGCGCGGCAAATCTTCTTCGGGCACGCCGCGCGCGAGCAGCAGCTGGTCGAGCAGCGAACGATCGAGCTCGTCGTCGCCTTGCCGCCGCCAGCGCCAGGGCTGGCCCGCGACCGAACGTTCGATGCCAAGCGCGAACGTGCCGCTCATGGCGTCAGCAGCCGGTCGCGCAGTTCCTTCGCGTCGCTGCGAGTCAGCGCTTCCACCTGAAACGCGTGGAGGATGGTCCCTCCAGCGATCCCCAGCTTGAGACGGCAGAAACCGAACAGCCGGGTCCAGGCGTTTTCGGTCAGGTCGATGCTCTGGATTCGGCCGACGGGAATGATGGCCCGCCGTTGTCGCCACCAGCCTTCCTCGATGAACAAATGATCGCCGTCGAGGGCATAGCGGGCCCGCTTCCATTCGTGCCAGCGGACGAGCGTCGCAATGCCAAGACCGCCAACGGCAAGAAACGCATAAGGCGAAAGGAAAACACCGACGAGCGCGGCGGTCAACGCCGCGACACCCAAACCCGCCGCAAAACTGGTAAAATGGCCGATCGGAAGCGGCGTCCACAACGCCTCTTCTGGCGAAATCGGGCGATCAAGCGATTGTTGGATGGCGGCTGCTTCGTCAAAACGAACGAGTGGTCCCACCACATGGTCGGCATGCTTGGCGTCCATTGCAAGGCTCTGCAACTTGAGTGCGAACCAGCCGAAGGTGCGCCGGATCGGGCCCGTCACCAGCATGGACGCCTGGACACGCCGGTCCGGGATGGTGACGTCGGTCAGGGTCAGCAGGCCGCGCCGCCGGCGGAAGCCCGTTTCGGTCCGATCGAGTCGAAATCCGTAATCGGTGAGGAGCGTTCGGACGAGACCGGTCGCGATGCCGATGACGATCAGTAAAATCGCGCCGCCGGTCACCGCAATCGCCTGATGCAGCATGACGAGGTCGCGCAGTGGCCCCGAGTTGGCGAAAAGATCCATCCAGAAGCTTCGTGAAAACGGGTCGAAATTCAGCACATTGCCAAATGTCTGGCTGGCACCGAATAGGGCGGCCAGGATAGCGAGTGAGAAATTGAACAGGCCAAGGGTCGCGACGCGCCTCAAATCCATCGCGAAGGTTGGCGCGCCGTCAACGGCATCGCCCTGCGCGATTGGAATTGCAGCAACGCCTGCACCGCGTTTGCGGGCGCGAACAAAGTCGCGGATCGCCTCGGCCCGGGCCAGCGATACGGTGTCGAGCACGCCTTCCTCGTCCTTTGCAGCGGCGGTCGCGCCGGTCTCCATGCGAACCCGGGCAAGGCCGAATAAACGGTGGATCGGACCTTGTTCGATGTCGACGTCGGTGACCCGGTCGAATGGAATTGCCCGGCTACTGCGAGACAGCAGGCCCTGGTCGATCCTCAATTCATGGTCACCGATCCGATATTCAAACGTCAGCCAGCGGATCAGCAGCGACACCAGTGAGAATATCACGAACCCACCGAGCAGCAGCAACGCGATTCCCCAGCGGTCCTTGATCGCGAGATAGGCACCGCCAGCGACAAGCCCCCATGCACCGCGCATGACTTTCCCGGTGCCGGTCAGGAGAAATAAGGGATGCAGGCGCTCGGGAGGCGACAGATCGTCGGTGGCGATCTCGTTCATTCGGCGTCGGCGCGAATTTCTGCGCGGATCGCATCGCGAATTTCGGTGGCGCGATCGGGCGACAGGCCGGGCAGGGTGACGACGCTGTTATGCGTGCCAGCAGTATGGACGACAAGGCTTGCGGTGCCGAACAATTTGTCGAGCGGGCCGCGGGTTACGTCGATATGCTGGACCCGGACGAACGGCACCACGGTATCGACGTGGAACAGCCAGCCGCGAACCACGCGGAGCAGCCGCGAATCGATCGCATAGCCAAGTCGGCGATAGATCCGGCCCGGCGCGTAGACGATTCCGCTGAACCCGATCAGCCCGATCGCGATGGGCAGCAGGGTTGCGAACGGCGTCTCGGCCAGCACGAAGCGGTCGAGGACCAGTGCGCCGACGAGGAACGGGATCCAGAATATGGCTGCACCGAGCATCATCGCGTGACGATAGCCCGGCTCTACCCGTTGGATGTCTTGAGGGATCAGCGCTGTCATATATTCATAATACGGTAGCGCCGCGCCTCTTCAAGGGAAATCAGCGATCAGGATACGCCGCGACGATGTTCGGTGACGACACGGCGAACGGTGCCGCTGCTGGCGCGCATCACGATGGTTTCCGTGCTGACGCAGCCGCCGCGATGGCGCTTAACCCCCTTGACCAGCGAGCCGTCGGTGACACCGGTCGCCGCGAAGATACAGTCGCCCTTGGCCATGTCTTCGATCCGGTAAATGCGGTCGAGGTCGTCGATGCCCCAGCGTTTTGCACGGGCGCGTTCGTCATCGTTGCGGAACAGCAGGCGGCCCTGGATTTGCCCGCCGACGCAGCGCAGTGCCGCTGCCGCAAGGACGCCCTCGGGCGCGCCGCCGGTACCGATGTAGATATCGATGCCGGTGTCGGGATCGGTGGTCGAGATGACGCCGGCGACGTCGCCATCGGGAATCAACTGGATGCCGCATCCGAGCGCCCGCAATTCTGCGATGATGCCGGCGTGACGATCACGGTCGAGGACGCAGGCGACGATGTCGCTCGCATCGACGCCTTTCGCCTTCGCCAGCGAGCGAACATTTTCAGTGACCGACTTGTCGAGATCGATGACGTCGTCGGCATAGCCAGGGCCGATCGCCATCTTCTCCATATAGACGTCGGGCGCATTCAGCAGCGCGCCGCCTTCCGCAATCGCCAGCACGGCGAGCGCATTGGGGCCGTTCTTGGCGGTGATGCTGGTGCCTTCGAGCGGGTCGAGCGCGATGTCGATGGCCGGGCCCTCGCCCTGCGCGCTGCCGACCTTTTCGCCGATGTAAAGCATCGGCGCCTCGTCGCGTTCGCCTTCACCGATGACGACGGTGCCGTCCATCGGCAATTCGTTGAGCGCAGCGCGCATCGCTTCCACCGCGGCGGCATCGGCGGCGTCATTGTCGCCGCGGCCGGTCAGTTTCGATGCGGCGATTGCCGCAGCTTCGGTGACCCGCACCATTTCGAGGACGAGGACACGGTCGAGAACGGACGAAGCGGAAATCATGAAGCGAGCATCCCGGTGATGTTGTGAAGCTGACGAGCGGATAGGCCGCGAGCGCGGGCTTGTCGAGGCGATGTCAGTCCTCGGCCCGGTGTTCGAGGATGGTATTGCGTACCCGAACCGCGCGGGTGCCAAGGCGGGTTTCATGGAGGAAGACCGCAAAACCGAGCCCGGTGAACACCATCGAAGCGATGAACAGCAAGGCGATCAATGTGCCCAGCTTGAATGCCGACAGGAAGGCGACAAACAGCAGGATGACGACTGCCGAAATAAGCAGCGCGGCAAGGACCGTGCAGAAGATCGCGTTGTTGACGACGCGAATTCGCCGATCGAGCACCCGGACCTCACCGACCAGCCGGTCATGCTCGTCGCCGCTGCTGGCAAGGATGCGATGCTCGACCGCGCGCGCCCGGTCGACGATCCGTGCAAGGCGACCCGCGCAGACGTTGAGGAACGCCCCAAGCCCGGCCAGCAGGAACACCGGCGCAACGGCGAGCTGGATGATCTGCGCAAGCGTTCGCAATTCCGGCGTGTGCGGCAGAACGCTGTCGATGGCGATCATACGTCTTCGCCGTCACGGCGCGCCGCGCTCGCCACTTCTAGCAACATGAGGCCGTCGGCGACGAAGCTGAGTGCGAGGATCCAGGCGAAGCTTGCGACCAAGGCAGGAGTTGCACCGAACAGGCCCAGCACCAGCGCGGCAATCGGAAGCCCGACGATCAGGATCAGTGCCAGGACGAGGTCCGTGATCGCCGACAGGCTGGTCCACCAGCGGACACCGTGATGGGTGACCCGGCTGGCGTAGAACAGCAGCACGCTTCGCGCTAACAGCCAAGCGATCACGATGACCACGGCCGGAAGGAAGAATTCGGTGGCCGGGCCGGATACGAACAGGAGGCCTGCGGCGACAGCGACGGCGCCGATCAGGATCGACACCCGTTTTGCTTCATGACGAAGCGCACCGGCGAACATTTCGGCAAGCCCGGTCGTTATCAGCAGGCCGCCGATCACAATAGCACCGCCCTTGCGCTCGAAAAGAGGGAGAAGCGCCGACAGCGCGCTAAGCAACAGGATGAGCCAGCCCGCAATCGCAATCCCGCGGGCACGGACAGAAAGAGCCGACTGATCGTTTGGTATCGCGTTCACCATTTGGCGGGTAGCAAATGCGGTGCCACTGCGCCATCGCCGATCTCGGCGTCTATGAAAGTACGGAAAATAGACTTAGGCTGGCGCAATTGCAGAGGGGGAAGGACTTAGTATGCGTTTGAGATGTTATCACGCGATTCCAGCATTGATGCTGCTGACCGCGATGCCGGCAACCGCCCAGGACAAGTCGCCAAAGACAGCGCCAGCGCATATCGGAAAGATGCTCGATCAACTAAAAATCAAATACGAGATTGACGACGACAAGGATTATTCGATCGTCTTTCGGTACAATTCCGAAGATCGCAGTCAGCTGGTCTTCGTTGACGCCGTTACCGAAACGATAAACGAGACCGAGGTCCGCGCCATTTTCGCACCGGCCGCCGACATCAAGAAGAGCCCCCTCGGTTCCGTTGAAACAACCAAGCTATTGGTGGAAACCGGCAACCTGAAATGGGGTCAGTGGGAAGTGCGCGGCAATTATCTGTATTTCACGATCAAGCTTGTCGAACCAATTGCACCGAAGCAGCTGCAAGCGGCGCTGAAACTGGCTGCCGAGGTTGCGGATAACAAGGAGATCGAACTGAGCGGCAAGAAGGACGCATACTGACGTCGGCCCGGATTCTTCCGCTTACCTCTTCGCAAGCATCGCCTTGATACCGCGGGCGGCCTGACGCAGGCGCTGTTCGTTTTCGACCAGCGCAAGACGAACGTAGCCTTCGCCTTCCTCGCCGAAGCCGACGCCCGGCGCGACCGCGCAATGGGCCTCGGTCAGCAGGCGCTTGGAAAATTCCATGCTGCCAAGATGGCGGAAGGCTTCGGGGATCGGCGCCCAGGCGAACATCGACGCTTCGGGAACCGGAATGTCCCATCCGGCGCGGCCGAAGGCGTCGACCATGACGTCGCGGCGCTTCTTGTAGAGCTGGCGATTTTCCTCGACCACATCCTGCGGGCCGTTGAGTGCGGCACAGGCAGCGGCCTGGATCGGGGTGAAGGCGCCATAATCGAGGTAGGATTTCACCCGTTTAAGGGCACCGATCATCTTTTCGTTGCCGACCGCGAATCCGATCCGCCAGCCGGCCATCGAATAGGTCTTCGACATCGAGGTGAATTCGACCGCTATGTCGCGTGCGCCCTCGACCTGCAGGATCGACGGGGTCGGCTGGTCCCCGAAATAGATTTCGGCATAGGCCAGATCGGAAATGATGGTGAGGCCAGCCTCCTTCGCAAAGGTGACCAATTTCTCGTAGAATGCGAGGTCGGCGACGTAGGCGGTCGGGTTCGACGGATAGCCGATGACCAGCACCTTGGGACGCGGCACGGTGTAGCGCATCGCCTTTTCCAGCCGATCGAAGAAATCCGGGCCGGGCGCGGCCGGAATGGACCGGATGGCGGCACCGGCGATGATGAAGCCGAAATGGTGGATCGGGTAACTCGGGTTGGGGGTCAGCGCGACATCGCCAGGTGCAGTGATCGCCAGCGCCAAGTTGGCGAACCCTTCCTTGGACCCCAAAGTGACGCAGATTTCGCGGTCGGGATCGAGATCGACGCCGAAGCGGCGCTGGTAATATGCGGCCTGGGCCTTGCGCAGTCCCTTGATCCCCATGCTTGCCGAATAACGGTGCGCGTTGGGCTTGGCGGCGACCTCGGCCAACTTGTCGATGACATGCTGTGGCGGGCTGCCATCGGGATTGCCCATGCCAAGGTCGACAATGTCCTCGCCGCGTGCGCGGGCGGCGGCCTTCATCGCATTCACTTCAGCAAAGACGTAGGGGGGAAGCCGCCGGATTCGGTAATATTCGTCGCTCATCGTCCGATCCCTACCGTTCGTAGGCGGGCAGCGACAGTCCCCGCGCAATTGCCGCACCGCGCAACGTGAAACCCATCATCCCGGCCACCAGTGCGGCAAGCGCGACCGGCGCACCGAACATGACCAGGACAACATAAAGGCCCGACGAGAGCGCAGCGGCAGTGACGTAAAGCTCCGGTCGCATCAGGATAGACGGTTCACCCGCCAATACGTCGCGGATGATTCCGCCGACGCACGCCGTCATCACCCCCATTGCGAAAGCTGGGACCGGAGCGACGCCGTATCGCAACGCCTTGGCCGCGCCGTAAGTCGCGTAGGCGGCAAGGCCGATGGCATCGAACCAGAGCAGCGCCTTCCCGGCGATTACCTTTCGCGACAGGAACCACACGCCAACGCCGGCGCCGATGCAGATCAGCAAGGTCGCGTTGGTGCCGACCCAGAACACCGGGGCACCGATCAACAGGTCGCGAAGCGTTCCGCCACCGACACCGGTCACCACCGCGAAGAAAATGAACGTGACCAACGTCTGCTTCTTTTCTGCCGCCAGCAAGGCGCCCGAAATGGCGAAGACGGCAATGCCGACAAAGTCGAGCCAGAGGAGCGGGCCGGGGGAATCAGCGTTGGGGTCATGGTCGCGCTATGCAATGCGTCGATTTCGCGTGCAATCGCGACTATGAGGCTGGTCATGACCGACGAAACGACCAATCCGCCCTTCCCGATGCTGGAAGACTGGCAACACTGGACCTTCGTGATGGGCCGCGCGCAGCAAATGCTGATGGACGCGTGGGTCGACGGACTGAACAAGGACGCGCCGATGGCGGGCCTGAAGGGCGCGACGTCGGATCCGATGGCTTGGATGACGGCGGGGGCCGAGGCATGGTCGAAGGGACTGGAAAGCTGGGGCAAGATGCTCGGCATGACCAGCGATGCCGGCCAACGCCGCGACCGCCGTTTTGCCGCGCCCGAATGGAGCGACAATCCGGTATTCGACACGATCCGGCAATCGTATCTCGCTATCTCCGACCAGTTGCTGACCCGGGTCGAGGATATGGAGGGGATCGACGATGCAATGCGCCAGAAGCTTCGGTTTGCGACCAAGAGCTTCGTCGATGCGATGGCACCGTCGAATTTCGCGCTGACCAACCCGGAAGTGATGAAAAAGACGATCGAGACCCGCGGCGAGAACTTGCTCAGTGGGCTCCGGAACATGCTCGACGACATCGGCCGCGGGCAATTGTCGCACACCAAGCAGGGCGTGTTCGAAGTCGGCAAGAACCTTGCGGCGACGCCGGGCAAGGTGATTCACGAAACCCCGCTCTACCAATTGATCCAGTACACCCCGACCACCGACAAGGTGATGACGACTCCGCTGATCGTCTTCCCGCCGTGGATCAACCGCTTCTACATCCTCGACCTGACCCCCGAGAAAAGCTTTGTGGCATGGTGCGTCGACCAGGGCATTTCGCTATTCATGGCTAGCTGGAAATCCGCCGACGAAAGCATCGCCGACGTCACGCTCGACGATTATGTGCTCAAGGGCCAGGTCGACGCAATCGATGCGGTCCGCGACGCGCTGGATGTCGAGGCGGTCAACGTCATCGGCTATTGCGTGGCGGGAACGACGCTGGCGGCGACGCTGGCCTATCTCGAAGCCAAGGGCGAGGGGGCCAAGGTGAAGAGCGCCACCTTCTTTACCGCGCAGGTCGATTT
Source organism: uncultured Alphaproteobacteria bacterium (assembly GCA_963843855.1). Taxonomy (GTDB): domain Bacteria; phylum Pseudomonadota; class Alphaproteobacteria; order Sphingomonadales; family Sphingomonadaceae; genus Sphingomicrobium. The sequence continues at coordinate 147,480 of CAWJMA010000004.1, read as the reverse complement.
CAGCGAGGCGGGCGACCTCAAGCTGTTCCTGGGCGATGAAACGATGGGGCTGCTCGACCAATTGACCAAGGAGAAGGGTTATCTCGACGGTCGTTATATGGCGGCTACCTTTAACCTTCTTCGCGGCCGCGATCTCATCTGGAATTACGTCGTCAACAATTACCTGATGGGCGAAGAGCCGGCTCCGTTCGACCTGCTGCACTGGAATGGCGACGTGACCAACCTGCCGGCCGGGTGGCACCGCGATTATCTCGATACGCTCTACCGCTCGAACAAGCTGGCGCAAAAGGGCGGCATTTCGGTGGCCGGAACTTCAATCGACCTGTCGACGGTCAAAACGCCGGCCTACATTCAGGCCGGCCGCGAGGATCATATCGCACCGCCCGAAAGCGTCTGGAAGGTGATGGGTCATTTCGCCGGCCCAAAGCGCTTCGTGCTGGCGGGATCCGGGCATATTGCCGGCGTGGTCAACCCGCCCGCCGCCGGCAAATACCAATATTGGACCAACAATTCCGATCCCGCGCCGCGAACGCTGGAGGAATTCGTCGCCGGAGCCAGCGAAACCAAGGGGAGCTGGTGGCCGAACTGGCTGGATTGGCTGAAACAGCTCGACCCGACGGTCGTCGAAGCCAATGGCGCGCGCATACCGGGAAAGGGCAAGCGAAAGGCGATCGAGGATGCGCCGGGACGTTACGTCAGGGAGCGCTAGGCTTCGACAAACGTTTGACGATCAAATCGAAAACCGCCGGGTGGAAGGGGTGATCGAACTTCACTCCAGCGCGCCACTCGCGGACCCATGCCACGGTGCCGTGAGTCGCTTCCATATCGGGAATCCGCAACCAGACGCTGGCGCCCGGCTCAAGCCGGATCGGAGGCGCGATGCAGCAGCCTTCGCGCGAGAAATCGATGAGGTCGATCCGATAGCGAGCATCGCCATGCCGCCGGAATTCGACGTCGCAAGAAAGTGGTACGCGTTTCGAACGCTTCGTCTCTGTCATACTGCCAACCCTCTTTCGGCAGACCAACGATTACCGAACGCAACCCCGAGCGGTCCATAATTGATTGGTCCGGAATGGGCTATCCGCAATCTCGTCGATCGGCCTGCGATACCACGGAGGATGACTGGAATCAGAAGAACCCGCCGCCCAGTGCCAATCGGATTACCGCGATGATGATAACGAAGATATTGAGGTTCCGGCCGGTAGTCCCGCTTCCAAGGAAACCGACGCCAGCGCCGATGATCGCAATCGGGATGACGAGATAGTTGAGCCACCCGAGGAGCGGGATGAAGGCAACCAGTGCCAAAGGAATGGCGACGAGGCCGATGATGACCGAGACAATGTTCAACATGACTGGGAATATAGGGCCTGGTTCAGGCTTCGCCTAGTTCTGGACAATCTTTGGGTCGGCGGCGCTGCCGGAGGATCGAGAAGACGTAGAGCACAAGCGCCGTCCAGATCGACGCGAAGGCGATCATGTGCGGCACTGTCAACGTCTCTCCGTAGACCGCGACGGCAAGGAAGAATTGCAGCGACGGCGCCAGGAATTGCAGCATGCCGACGGTCGAGTAATTTAGTCGTCGCGCAGCCGCCGTGAAGCACAGCAACGGCACGGTGGAGATGATCCCGGCCGCGATCAGCAACGGTGTCACAGGGCCCGGATGGTGAAACATGCCGACGCCGGCAACACCGCCGACCAGCAGCCAGCCGAGCGCGATCGGGAAAAGCAAGGCGGTCTCGATGCTCAGTCCGGCAAGGGAATCGACACTGACGATCTTGCGCAACAACCCGTAGGTGCCGAAGCTGAAACAGAGCACCAAGCTGATCCACAAGGTGTCGACTGCGCCGGTCGCAAGAACGGCAATTCCGGCGGCGGCAATGCCGACCGCAATCCATTGCAACCGGTCGAGCCGTTCCTTGAGGACGAAACGACCGAGCAGGATGTTGGCGAGTGGGTTGAGGAAATAGCCGAGACTGCCCGCCAGGATATGCCCGTTGTTGATGGCATAAACGTAGAGCAGCCAGTTAATCGCGATGAGAACGGCGGTCAGCGTGAGAAGCGCGAAGATTTTCGGTTGCCGGACCGCCGCGACGACCTGCGGCCATGCCTTGGACAGGGAAAGCAGGGCGGCAAGGACGACCAGCGACCAAACGATCCGGTGTGCGACGATGTCGACCGCCGGGACGCTTGCGATCTGTTTGAAATAGATCGGCATGACGCCCCAAAGCACGTAAGCGGCGATGCCATAAGCAATACCGGCGCGCTGGGACTTGGTCAGGGATTGGCCGGCGGGCCCATGTCCGTTCATTGCGCGTTTGCCTAGCGGCGGCGACCATCAAGTCAACGAACAAGGTGAGCGACGCGTTGGTTGCGTCGCGGGGCGAGCTTTGTCACTCTGGAGCAGGTCGGGTACGACTCCGGCGAGAAGAGAGGGATTTTGGCGTGCTGAAGGTTCGTGAAGCGATGGGCTTGACGTTGGTGGGGCTGGGCCTTGTCGGCTGCGTCACGCCGACCGGAACCAAACCGGTGCCAAGCGTGACGGTCTCTGCGCCGACGAAATCGGACGCTTGGTTGCGGATCGCAAGCAACGCCGATCAGGATCGCCTTTCTAACATCACGGGTGCATGGGCAGCCGGCCTGGCCGATGCCCGACGCAACTTTTCGACCGCCGTCCGCGAAGAGGGCGCTTTGCTGAAGCAGGATGCCGCGCTGGCGCGACCTGCTCCGACACCAGGGAGCTATCGCTGCCGCGTCGTCTCGATGGGCTCGACGGTGCGCTCGAAACCGGCGTTCGAGCGGTTCAAGCCGTTTTTCTGTTACGTCGAGGTCGAGGGCGACCTGTTGACCATCGTCAAGCAGACCGGAAGCACGCGCCCGGCAGGTCGGCTTTGGGACGACGACGATCCCAAGCGCCTCGTTTTTCTGGGCAGCCTGTCGCTTGGCAATGAGGAAGAGGTCAAAGCCTATGGCGACGATCCAAGGCGCGACATGGCCGGTGTGCTGGAACGGATCGGCCCTTTTGTGTGGCGGCTGGTCATTCCGTGGCCGCAGGACGGCGCGAAACTTCAGGTTTTTGAACTGACCCCGGTCGCCGAACAGCCCAAGTGACTCTCGATCGCCGATGAGCCTGGCTGATCCCGAGGAAGTTCGTGCGCATCTTATCGCAAGCGCTCGCGCGGGCAGCGCGATCACCTACTCCGAATTGCTGGGTCATCTCGGCTACGCTTTTTCACGCCCCAAGATGCGGGCCCTGTGCGCGGTCCTCGGCGCGGTCGATGCCGACGCCGAAGTGCGCGGCGAGCCCGAGCTGGCCGTCCTGGTCGTGCGCCAGTCGGACGGACTGCCCGGGCAAGGCTGGTGGGTGGCTGGAGGTGCCGCGAAACATCGCCATCGCGGCAGTTGGGAAGGGCCGGACGCCCGCAAACTGATCGACCGGCTACATCGAAGGACATTTCAATATTGGTCGAAACGCTCCGCCTAGTCTAAGGGCGGCGGCAATGGCTTCCCCGCAAGAAAATCGAACCTTCACCGTCGCCGAGGATGATGATGGAATCCGTCTGGACCGCTGGTTCAAGCGGCACATGGCTGACATCAGCTTCAACCAGGTGTCGCGCTGGGCGCGCACCGGTCAGTTAAGGGTCGATGGAAAGCGCGCGATTCCGGGTGATCGATTGCTTGCCGGGCAGGTCATTCGCCTGCCACCGCCCGAAGCGACGCCGGTTGCCGGGGGCGGTGATCGCGGCAAGCCCGAACCGGTCATCCTGACCGAGGACGAAATTGCATTCGTGAAATCCATGGTGATTGCCGAGGGTCGTGACTGGATCGTCCTCAACAAGCCGCCGGGGCTCGCCACGCAGGGCGGGACGAAGACGACCAATCATCTCGACCGTCTGCTCGCCGGTCTGACCGATGACGATGGTAACCGGCCCAAACTGGTCCACCGGCTCGACAAGGACACCAGCGGGGTTCTGCTCGTCGCAAAGACCGCGCGTGCCGCCGCGCATTTCGCCCGGCATTTTTCCGGCCGCACCGCGACCAAGATCTACTGGGCCTTGATCAGCGGCGTGCCCTCGATCGAGGATGGGCTGGTCGACCTGCCAATTTCGAAGCAACCAGGGACCGGTGGCGAAAAAATGCACGTCGACGAGGAAAATGGCCAGTCGGCGAAGAGTCGTTACCGCCTGATCGACCGTGCCGGCAATCGCGCCGCCTGGGTCGAACTTCGCCCGCTGACCGGCCGCACCCACCAGCTTCGCGTGCACATGACCGCGATAGGCCATCCCATCGTCGGCGATGCCAAATATGGCGGACCCGACGCGATGCTGACTGGCGGGATCAGCCGCAAGATGCACCTTCACGCGCGCCACCTTCGTCTGGAAGCGCCCGACGGCAAGATGATCGACGCGACCGCCGACCTGCCGTCGCATTTCGCGGAAACCATCGAAAGCCTCGGGTTCGACCCGATGGCGGCATTGTCGCTGCCGATCAGCATTCCCGATCCGGCCAAGTCGCCCAAGGTGAAGGCACAGCGTGCCGCGGCCAAGGCCAAGGCGCATCGCAAGGCGCGCAAGGGCGAACGCCGGGCACGCGGCGCGCCGACCGACGCGCGTCCGAAGCGGCGCAAATGACCAAGCTCGCCATCTTCGACTGCGACGGCACGCTGGTCGATAGCGGCGGCACCATTCACCGCGCATTGAATGTGGCGTTCGATACCCACGGCATCGAATGCCCGCCGCGCCACGTCACGCAAAAGGTGATCGGTCTCAGCCTGGAACAGGCGATGGCGCAATTGGTGCCGCAAGGCGACCACCGCGTCCTCGCCGAGACCTATAAGGACGCTTTCATTGCAATGCGTTCGGCCGGATCGGTCGAGGAACCGTTGTTCGATGGCATTATCGAATTGCTTGATCGGCTCGACAAGGACGGCTGGGTGCTCGGCGTCGCGACCGGGAAAAGCATGCGAGGCCTACGGCATTGCCTCGCCAGCCACGCCCTCGAAGGGCGTTTCGTCACGTTACAGACCTGCGATCATCATCCCTCGAAACCGCATCCCTCGATGGCGATGACGGCGATGGCCGAGGCCGACGCAACGCCCGAAACCACGGTCTTCATCGGTGACACCGCATGGGACATGGGCTGCGCGCGCGCCGCCGGATGCGGCGCGATCGGGGTCGGCTGGGGGTATCACACGCATGAGGAGCTGATGGCGGATGGTGCTCATCATGTCGCCTCGCGGCCTGCGGAAGTTGAAGCCTTTGCGGTGAACTGGTTGGGCGTGGTGCGATGACCGACGAAGAAGCAAGAAGGCGCTTCCACATCTTTGCCGTGATTCGAATGGTTGGGGTCGCGACGTTCCTGCTGGGAGTTTTCGTTGCTTTGACCGATCTCATCGAGCCGGGCGGGTCCCCGTTGATCGGTGGAATCCTGGCGATGATCGGCGCAATCGATGCCGTTCTTGCACCGAAAATCGTTAAAATGGTCATGAGCGACCGGTGAAGCGTTTCTGGACGGACGTCACCGTCGAACCGCGCGGCGGCGGGTTCGGCATCTCGCTCGACGGTCGCGCGGTCCGAACGCCGGCGCGCGAAGAATTGATTGTTTCGAGCGAACGGCTTGCTGCCGCCATCGCGGAAGAATGGCGCCATATCGATGAGGAAATCGATCCGCGCGCGATGCCGCTGACGGGGCTGGCCAATGCCGCAATCGACCGCGTTGCGGCCGAGCCTGCAGTGTTCGCTGCCGACCTTGCCCGCTACGGCGAAAGCGACCTGCTTTGCTACCGCGCCGATGGGCCGCAGGCTCTGGTCGACCGACAGTCGGAAAGTTGGGACGCGATGCTCGATTGGGCACGCCAGCGCTACGCCATCGACTTTGTCCGTGCGCAGGGCGTCATCCATGTCGCGCAGCCACAATCGTCGGTGACATGCCTGGCGCAAGTGGTCGCCGACCTTGCGCCATTCCAGATCGCCGGATTGTCGCCGTTGGTGACGATCAGCGGATCGCTGGTCGCGGCGCTCGCGGTGTTCGAGGGCGCGTTGCCGCCGGAGGAAGTGTGGGAGGCGGTTAGCGTGGACGACCGCTGGCAGGTCGAACAATGGGGTGTCGACGCCGAAGGGCAGGCGATGCTGGACGCGCGTCGCCGCGACTTCTTGGCCGCCGCGCGTTTCCTGTCGCTGCTCTAGTTCGGGCGTTCGACGAGTTTGCGGACGAAGTTCAGCAAGTAGGGCTGCCTTTCCCGCCGAAGCCGCTCGGCAGCGACAATCGCTCGGACCGCTTCGGTACACCGGTCGACATCGTCATTGATCAGGACATAATCATATTCTGCCCAATGACCGATTTCCGCGGCGGCGCGTTTCATCCGAAAGGCGATGGTTTCATCGCTGTCGGTCCCGCGATCCTGCAGGCGGCGTCCGAGCTCGTCCATTGACGGCGGCAGGATGAAGATCCGGACGAGATCGGTCCGGAAGGCATATTCTAGTTGTTGGGTTCCCTGCCAGTCGATGTCGAACAAGGTATCGCGGCCATCGCCCAAGGCGTCTTTGATCGGCTCCTTCGGGCTGCCGTAGCGGTGTTCGAAGACATAGGCCCACTCGGCGAATTCGTCGGCCTGGACGATGCGTTCGAATTCCTCTTCGGTGACGAAATGATAATGGACGCCATCCTCTTCGCCAGGACGGGGTGGGCGGGTCGTTGCGCTGATTGACATTCCGATCGTCGGATCATCCGCCATCAATTGTCGGCTGATCGTCGATTTTCCGGCGCCGGACGGTGATGAAAGGACGATCAAGAGGCCGCGGCGGCGGCGATTCAGCGAAGGTTGATCCATGCCTGCACTTGCCCCCGCTTGGGCGGTCAGGTCAAGGCACATGGGCATGAAATATTGCACTGCAACAAAACTCTTGCATGCGATGCTGCAATGCACTATATTGCACTGCAACAAAGGAGCAAATTGTGGCTAATGACACCATCATCGACAAAGCGGAAACCAAGGCGGCTGACGCCGTGGAGACCGTGAAGGAAGCGGCCAAGACTGTCGCCACCAAGACCGAAGACGCTAACAAGACCGTTGTTGCCAAGGCAGCCGCTGCGAAGCCGGTCCGCAAGGCCCGCGCCGCTGTTGCAAAGCGCCGTGCCCGCAAGGCGCCGGCCAAGGTCGTCAAGGCCGTCAAGAACACCACCAAGCGCGCCCAGGCTTCGGCCAAGCGCGCGACCAAGTCGGCGACCAAGGTCGCCGCTACCCAGATCGAAAGGAATACCAACATGGCTTATGATTTCACCAAGATGTTCTCGGCGGTCGAACTTCCCGGCACCGAGCAGTTCCAGTCGCTCTTCTCGGGCGCGAACGAGCGTAGCCAGGAAATGGTCCGCAAGTCGCAGAAGGCCGCTGAAGAGATGGCCGACATCGCCAAGGCGAATGTTGAAGCGCTGACCGAAGCCGGCCGTATCGCCGCGACCGGTGCCAAGGCTCTGGGCCAGGACATGCTGACCAGCGGCCGTGAAGGCTTCGAGCAGGCCTCGACCGCCGTCAAGACGCTCGCCGACGCCAAGTCGCCGACCGAATTTGTCCAGCTTCAGGCCGAACTGGCTCGCACCTCGTTCGACCGCGTTGTCGCCGAAGGTTCGAAGTTCGCCGAAGCGATGGTCAAGCTGGCGGGTGAAGCCGTTCAGCCGATCTCGAACCGTGCGTCGGTCAATGCCGAGCGCATCAACGAGCTTGCTGCCTAATTCTCTCCTCCTGCTGGCAGCATATGCGGCCGCCCCCAGTGTTTGGGGCGGCCGCATTTTTTATGGGTAGGGACGGCTCATGCGGTCTTGCAGCGCGTTCGTTGCATGCCATATCTCAGGACACCAATGATCGACCGAATCTACCAGATGGCCAATCGGCCCGGCCAGGACGATGGCGATGACGGCTTCGAAACCGGCGTCGTTACGCGGACGCGCCCAAAGACGAAGAAGCCCAGCAACTACAAGGTTTTGATGTTGAACGACGATTATACGCCGATGGAATTCGTCGTCCTCGTCCTCCAGCAATATTTCAGCATGAGTATCGAGGAAGCAACTCGCACGATGCTGCAGGTTCACCAGAAGGGCCTCGCGGTGTGCGGCGTGTTCACCTACGAGGTTGCCGAGACCAAGGTCAGCCAGGTGATCGACTTTGCTCGCGAGAACCAGCACCCTCTGCAATGCACCCTGGAGAAAGCGTAAAGCTTTTCGCGGCCCTATTGTGAGTTGGCGCACCTGCGCTAAAGCGCGGCATGGACTCCATTCGTATCACGGGCGGCAAGCGCCTCGAGGGCAAGATCCCCATTTCGGGCGCGAAGAACAGCGCATTGACCCTGCTTCCCTGCGCATTGCTGACCGCCGACAAGCTGACACTTGGTAACCTTCCGCGGCTCGCCGATGTCGACAGTTTTGGCCACTTACTCAACGAGCTTGGCGTATCGACCAAGGTATCGGGTGCGAAGAAGGGCGGGTTCGCCAAGCGGCGGATGACCCTGCAGGCGGACGAGCTTGCGTCGACCATCGCGCCCTACGACATGGTGCGAAAAATGCGTGCGTCGATCCTGGTGCTCGGCCCGATGCTGGCGCGTATGGGCGAATCGACGGTGTCGCTGCCGGGCGGTTGCGCAATTGGCGACCGACCAATCGATCTTCATCTGAAGGCACTTGAAGCGCTCGGCGCCGAGATCGAGCTTGCGGCCGGCTATGTGAAGGCCAGCGCGCCCAAGGGAAAGCTACCCGGCGGCGACTATAGTTTCCCGGTGGTGTCGGTTGGCGCCACTGAAAATGCATTGATGGCAGCGGTGCTCGCCAGCGGCCGATCGCAATTGTTCAACGCCGCGCGCGAGCCAGAGATCGTCGATTTGTGCAACTTGCTGGTCGCGATGGGCGGCAAGATTGAGGGGATCGGCAGTTCTCATCTGATTATCGACGGGGTCGAGGGACTTCACGGCGCCGATTACGACGTGATGCCCGACCGAATCGAAGCGGGCAGCTATGCCTGTGCCGCCGGAATCACCGGCGGTTCGGTCGAGCTGGTCGGCGCGAAGCCGTCGGACATGCTAGCGATCACCAACGGCCTGGCTGCTGCCGGTCTCCTGATCGAAACCACCGATGACGGCATGCGCGTGACCGCGGACAAGCCGCTCAAGCCGCTCGCCGTGTCGACCGCGCCTTATCCCGGTTTCCCAACCGATATGCAGGCGCAATTCATGGCCATGCTGTGCGTTGCCGACGGTCAGAGTTTCCTCGAGGAAACGATTTTCGAAAATCGTTACATGCATGTTCCCGAACTCCGCCGCATGGGCGCGGATATCGAGGTTCACGGGCGCTCCGCCATCGTAAAAGGAGGCACGCCGATGACCGGTGCGCAGGTCATGGCGACCGACCTTCGCGCATCGATGAGCCTGATCCTCGCCGGTCTCGCCGCCGAAGGCGAGACCGAGGTCATGCGCGTCTATCACCTCGATCGTGGTTACGAACGGCTGGAGGAAAAGCTTGGTGCGGTCGGCGCCACAATCGAGCGCGTCGGCGGCGGTTAAGCCGGCCTAGAACGCATCGAGCGCGTGTAGGAGGATGCCGACGCTTCCACCCACCAACGTGCCGTTGATGCGGATATATTGAAGATCGCGGCCGACCGCGCTTTCCAGGCGATCGGTGACGGTCTGGGCGTCCCAGCCGCGCACGGTTTCGCTGACCAACTTGACGATCGACCCGCCGTAACTTGCCGCCATTCCGGAAACGGCGCGCCGAGCGAACTGGTTAATCGCCCGACGGATGCGCTCGTCTTTCTCCAGGCTCTGGCCCATTGATTTGAGCACGTCGCCGAGCTTTCCCGCCATCGCTGCATCGGGATTGCGGGCCGACTTGATGATCGCCTCGCGGCCTTTTTGCCAAAGTGTGTCGATCCACAATCCGACCGACTTGTTGTCGAGCAACTGGTTCTTCCATTCCTCAACTCGTGCTTGCGTTTCTGGGTTGGTCTGCAGGTCGTTGGCGAGGTCGGCCAGCGCCTGCTCGATCTTGATTCGCATGGGGTGGGCAGGGTCGGTGTGCATTTCGACGGTCAACTTGCGCAGTCCGTCGATGACCGAATCGCCGATCTTGGTGTCGATCGCCGCAAGTTTCAGCACCCAATTCGTGCGCTTCTTGACCATGTCGCGGATCAGGCCCTCATTCGCGTCCAGTGCCCGCGCCGTCCAGCGAATCGCCGCCTCAAGCATCGGGACATGGCGATCCTCGTTGATCGCGCTTGCCAGCGCGTGACCGATGATCGGGGCGACCTTCATGTCGCGCAAACGACCGGCCAATGCGGTCTTGAACAGGCCGCCGAGCCGCTCGTCGTCGAGGCCTTCGAAAATATCAGCAATCAACCGGCTTGCGCCTTGACGGATCCGGTTTTCTTCACCCGAGGGGGCCTGCAGGAACCGTCCTGCCGCGCCGGCAATGTCGAGATTGCGCATCCGCCGTGCAACGACGGGTGCAATCAGGAAATTCTCCTTGAGGAATGTAGCCAGCGTCTCGCCGATCCGGTCCTTGTTGCGCGGGATGATGGCGGTGTGGGGGATCGGAACACCGAGCGGATGGCGGAAGAGTGCCGTCACCGCGAACCAGTCGGCCAGGCCGCCGACCATGCCGGCTTCGGCGAAGGCCTTAAGCCACGCCAGCATCGGATAGGACGGCTCGTAGGCGCGGGCGATGAAATAGGTGGCCGCCATGGCGACGAGCAAACCGGTAGCGGCAACTTTCATCCCGCGCGCGCCAGGCTGGGCCGGATTGAAACGGGAAAGGGCAGGGGCGCGGCTCACGGGCTCACCCTAGCGCGGCGCGGGCGCTTGTCACGCCCGCGCGCGCGTCATCATTCGGCCGGAAGCGGATCGTTCATCGGCGCATGTTCCTCGCCATTGTCGACCAGTCGGCGGAAACCGCGACCGATCCAGCGCTCGATATCGACGGCAATCGAGAAATAAGCCGGAACCAGCAGCAAGGTCAGGATCGTCGAGAAGATGAGGCCGCCGATCACGGTGACGCCCATCGGCGCACGCCAGCTGCCGTCGCCGGACAGCGACAAAGCGATCGGGACCATGCCCGCGACCATCGCGACCGTGGTCATGACGATCGGCTGGGCACGTTTATGGCCGGCTTCGATGATCAACTCATTCTTCTCCATTCCGTGGTCCATCATCTCGACCGCAAAATCGACTAGAAGGATCGAGTTCTTGGCGACGATTCCGAACAACATCAGGATGCCGATGAACACCGGTAGCGAAACCGGCTGGCCAACAATGTGAAGGCCGATCGCCGCACCGAGCGGCGCAAGCATCAGCGAGCCCATGTTGACCAGCGGAGAAAGGAACCGTCGGTACAGCAGCACCAGCACCGCGAACACCAGCAGGATGCCAGCGCCGAGCGCGAGGAAGAAGTAGTACAGCAATTCGGCTTGCCACTTGCTGTCGCCCAACTCGAGCTTGGCGACCCCGCGCGGCATATTTTTGACCGAGGGGAGGGCATTGATCTTCGGCCAGACGTCCCCGGACACCAGACCCGGGGCGAGGTCAGCACCGACGGCAATGCGGCGCACCTGGTTGCTTCGCTGGACCGCCGACGGGCCCGACCCGAATCCAATTTCGGCAACCGACTTGAGCGGCACCGAACCGCCGCTGCTTGTCGGAACCGGCAGGTTTTCGAGAACGCCGAGGTCGCGGCGTGATTCCTCGGACAGCGAGACCGTGATCGGAACCTGGCGATCGGCGAGCGAGAATTTCGCACTATTCTGCGAAATGTCGCCCAGTGTCGCAATTCGGATCGTCTGGCTCAGCGCGGCCGTCGTTACCCCAAGGTCGGCAGCCAGGTCGAAGCGCGGCTTGATGGTGATTTCAGGCCGGACGAGATCGCCGACGACGCGCGGCGCGACCAGTTCTGGCAACGTCTCCATCTCGTCCGAAATCTGGTTTGCGACTTTCTGCAGCAGCACCGGATTGTCACTGCCAAGGTAGAGCACCATGTCGCGGCCGCCGCTGCCCGGACCGCCGCCGCCCTGGCTCATGAAATTGACCTGGGCGTCGGGGATCTTGGCGAGTTCAGGCGCCAGCGAACGCTCGAATTCGACCGAGGTGACGTCGCGATCTTTCTTGAGCACGACGTTGAGGAAGGCCGCGCCCGAATATACACGCTGGAAGACCCGGTCGACGTTCGGATTTTGCTCGACGATCGCAGCTGTCCGCCCCGCCAGTTCGGATGCCTGCGCGACGGTAGAGCCCGGCGGCATTCCGATGCGCACCCGGCTGTAGTCGACGTTGACCGTTGGCTGGAACGACATCGACAAGGTCGCAAAGAGGACCACCTGAAGGACAAATGCACCAAGGCCAACTCCGACCATCCAGATACGATGATCGCGGAACAAGGAGAGGATTGCGCGACCGAAGCCGGGGTGTTCCTTTCGATACTCCTCGGCCTTGCGTGTGGTCAGCGACCAGCGCAGCACTGACAGATATTTCTGCATCGACGAGCCGGAGGCATGTTCGGCGGCGCCGTGGGCCTTGAGGAAGTAAGCCGCCATCAATGGCGTGATCATTCGGGCGACGAACAAGCTCATCAGCACCGCAATCACGACAGTGTAACCGAAGCTCTTGAAGAATTGGCCGGAAATGCCGGGCATCAGCGCGACCGGAAGGAAGACCGCAACGATCGACATGGTCGTCGCGACGACGGCCAGCCCGATTTCGTCGGCCGCGTCCATCGACGCCTGATAGGCCGATTTGCCCATCCGCATATGTCTGACGATATTCTCGATCTCGACGATCGCATCGTCGACGAGCACCCCGGCCACGAGGCTCAGTGCCAGCAGGGAAAGGCCATTGAGCGTGATTCCCATCACGCTCATGAAGTAGAATGCCGGGATGGCCGAAAGCGGGATCGCAATGGCCGAGATGATGGTGGCACGGAAATCGCGAAGAAACAGGAAGACGACCAGCACCGCAAGGATTGCGCCTTCAATCAGGGCGAGCATCGAGCTGGAGTACTGCGACTTGGTATATTCGACCTGATTGATGATTTCGACGAAGCGGACGCGCGGATCTTCCTTCTCGATCTTTCGCAATTCGGCCCAGGCCGCATCATAAGCGGTGACTTCCGAAGCACCCATGGCACGCTGCACGTTGAAGCTGATCACCTGACGGCCATTCATCCGCGCGATGGTGCGCTGCTCGGAATAGGAATCCTTGACTTCGCCGAGGTTGGCGAGGCGGACTGTGCGCCCGCCCGGAACGATGATTTGCGTTTGAGACAGCTGGAAGGCGTCGGCGGCGTTGCCGATCACGCGAACCGACTGTTCCGATCCGGCGATTTCGGCGCGGCCGCCAGCGGCGTTGATGTTGGTCTGGCGAAGCTGCTGATTGACCTGCGCCGCAGTGATACCCTGCGACTGCAAGGCGGCGGGATCGAGAACGACACGGATCGTGCGATCGACACCGCCTTCGCGACTGACGGCGGCCACCCCTTCGACGCCAAGCAGGCGCCGCGACAAGGCATTGTCGACGTACCAACTCAATTGTTCCAGTGACATGTCCGTGGTTTCAGCCGCAACGAACAGGATCGGATCGCCAGCAATATCGACCCGCGTGATCTGCGGCTCCAAGATGCCGTCGGGAAGGTCTCCGCGAATCTGCGCGATGGCGTTCCGAACGTCATTGACCGCGCGATCGGTGCCGGTCCCGATGTCGAATTGGACGAACGTCGAGCTGAACCCTTCCCGTATCGTCGAATTGATTTCATCGACGCCGTTGACCCCGCGGATCGCGCTTTCGACGCGCTGCGTGATCTGGTTCTCCATCTCGGTCGGGGCTGCACCGGGCTGCGAAATTTGAACATTGACCGCTGGAAAATCGATGTCCGGATTATTGTTCACATCCATCTGCATGAACGCAACGATCCCGGCGAGCAGCAGGCCGACGAACAGCACGATCGGCGGCACGGGATTTTGGATGCACCAGGAGGAGATATTCCGGAAATTCATCGTGTTTCAGCCTTGTTGACGTCGCTCGATTAGCGGGTAAGCGCGGCGGAGATTGCGATCTTGCGCGGCGCGACTTTCTGGCCTGGATTGAGGAATGGACCGGCCGAAACGACGACCTGCTCATTGCCTGACAATCCTTCACGGATGGTCACGCCCTCATCGCTGACTTCGCCGATCTGGACAGGGCGTCGCTCAACCTCGTTCTTGGCGTTGACAATATAGACGTAATTGCCTTTCGAATTGGCCAGCACCGCGCTTTGCGGAAGCATCGGAGCAGTCGTCGTCCCCGACGTGATTTTGGCTTCGGCAAAGCCGCCAGGTCGGATTCCGGCACTGTAAGGCACCGCAATGCGGACTTCGCCAAGACGGGACTGCGGATCGATGACCGGCGAGACTTGCCAGACGCGCCCTTGAACAATGGCATCGGAGCCGATCGACATCACCGAAGCGGGCACCCCGACACGAACGGCAGCAATGTCTTGCTGCGAGAGCTGGGCGCGCATTTCCATTTCACCGCCGCTGGCGATCCGGAACAAGCCGCCGGAGCCAGCGCTGACGACCTGCCCGACTTCGACATTGCGAGCGAGGATCAGCCCCGAAGTCGGTGCGCGTATATCGAGGCGGCCGATCTGGGCGCGAGCAGCACCGAGTTGGGCCTGGGCGACATTGACCCGCGCACGGGCCGCGTCACGCGCTGCCATCTTGCGGTCGAGATCGGCCTTTGAGACGAAGCCGCGGTCGACCAGCGCGAGGCTGCGTTCATATTCATTCTGGGCAAGCGCGGCGTCGGCACGGGCCGCACTGACCTGCGCGGCTAGCTGCGCGGCGGTCTGGGACTGGACCGACCGGTCGATCGAAGCGAGCACCTGGCCTTGCCGGACCCAGCTTCCCGCATCAACATTGACCGAGCGGACCAGGCCACCTTCGCCCGCAACGCCAACCGGCTGGTCACGCCGCGCGGCAAGGGCGCCGGAAGCGGTGATGGTGCGGGCCACGTCGCTGCGGCCCGGGACGGTCACCGACACGGCAGTTGCGACGCCGCCCCTCTTCCCTCCTGCAGTGGCAGGGCCGGCGCCGGCGCTGTCTCCCTTTTTCCCGCCGAGCATTCCGGTCATCAGCAGGATCGCTGCGACACCGATCAGGACGGCGGCAAGGATGATCCAGCGGCGACGGCTAGGCCGATCGACCACGACCAGGGAGTTGGAGCTTTGGAAACGGGATTCGCGGTTCATCTGGTCCATCTTTCGCCCATGTTCGCCATAAATACAGCCGACGCCGTTCGACTGTATTACGCGAATATATCACTGCCTGCAACAGGAAGCGCAATGCCAAGCCCGACCCAAGCAGATTTCGACCAACGGCGCTGTGGGTTCCCCTTGCGGCACCAAATGGGTTGACTCGAGGCCCGTCGTCCGGTCGATTTGTTGCATAACTAGGGAGTCAACGACATGGGTTACCTCGAAGAACACGGTTGGATCGCGTGGATCATCATCGGAGGGATCGCCGGCGCGATTGCCAAACTGCTCATGCCGGGCAAAGATCCTGGCGGTTGTATCGTCACCGTCCTTCTCGGCATTGCCGGTGCCTTGCTGGCCGGCTTCGCAGGCCAGGCATTAGGATTTGATAGTGCGATGAACGGGGCCGGCTTCATCGGCGCCATCGTCGGTGCCTTCGTGATCTTGCTAATCTACCGGATGGTGCTCAAGCGGCGCTGAACGTCTCGTTCATTGCAAGGCCATGCCGGGGGAGCGATGCTTCCCCGGCATTTTTCGTTTTAGGAGCTTTCTGATGATTTCTTTTCGACCAATGATCGCCGCGGCAATGCTCGCGGCACCAGCGGCGGTCGCGGCGCAGGCGGTGACGGGCACGCGACTCGATGTGGTTGCCAGTGGCGAAGTGACGCGCGTTCCAGATATCGCGGTCGTGTCCGCTGGCGTGCAGACGATGCAACCGACCGCGACCGCGGCAATCGAACAGAATGCAGCGCAAATGGAACGGGTCCGCGCTGCGCTGAAGCGGGCGGGGATTGCGGACAGGGACATCCAGACCTCGTCGATTAGCCTCAATCCCGACTATCGTTACGTCGAAAATCAGCCGCCCCAGCTCACCGGTTATCGTGCGTCGAACAATGTCAGCGTGAAATTTCGCGATCTGAAACGGACGGGTTCGATTCTCGATGCGTTGGTCCGCGAAGGGGCAAACCAAATCAACGGACCATCGCTGACTATCGACAAGCCCGAAGGCGCTTATGACGAAGCGCGTACCAAGGCGATCGCCAATGGCCGCGCGCGTGCCGACCTTTATGCCCGGGCACTTGGCATGCGCGTCGTTCGATTGCTGTCAGTCAGCGAAAGCGGCGCCAACATTCCCTCACCGATGCCCGTCGCTTTCGCCCGCGACGCTGCAATGTCGGCGGCGAAAACCGAAATCGACCCGGGCACGCAAGAATTGCAGGTGAGCGTGTCGATGAGTTTTGAACTGCAGTAAGCCCGACATGAAAAAGGGGCCGCCCGGATATTCCGGACGACCCCGATTTCTCTGCGAGATTCGCGTCTTAGCGAACCGAACCGCGACGAACGAGGTTCACCACCGCAAGCAGGATGATCGCGCCGAGCAGCGAGATCAGCAGGTTCGGCAACGAGAAGTCGCCGCTCGTGATCGAACCACCACCAAGCATCGGGGCAAGTACCAGACCACCAAGGATGGCACCAATGATGCCAACCACGACGTTAAGGATTATGCCCTGCTGAGCGTCGGTACGCATGACGATGCTGGCCAACCAGCCAAGGATACCGCCAACAATTGCAATAAGGATCCAGGTAACCATTACGCATTCCCTCCTGTTCGTGGCCCCACCGTCGTTGCGGCGCGACCTTCCGGCATCAAGACGCGTGATGCCGCAATGTTGTTCCGCAAAGAAACGTGACTGTCCAGACCGGATGCGTAACAAAAAGGCCGCGCACGGGGGTGCGCGGCCTTGGTACGCCGTCCACAAAACAGGCGATCAGTAGCGTTGCTGACGCTCGTACTGGTCGCGATAATGCTTGATTCGCGTGACTCGCAGGCCCGGCATTCCCGACCGGTCGACCGCACGCTGCCAGCTCGTGAACTCTTCGAGGCTGAGCGTATAACGGGCGCAAACTTCGTCGACCGTCAGCAGGCCGCCGGCAACCGCCGCGACCACTTCGGCCTTGCGGCGGACGACCCAGCGAGTTGTTTCCGGCGCAGGAAGCGAGTTCGATCGTCAGTGGTTCGCCAAGCGGACCAATAACCTGGGCTGGTCGGATTTTCTGGTTCTCGAGCATGCTATCCCTCAAACTCGCTATATTCGCTGTCGATGACCCCGTTTAACGCAGGCCAATTGAAGATATTCTGAAGTGCGGTGGTAAAGACGACCGTCATTTGTCCTTACCTCGCGTTAACCGTGTCGTTGGCGACGCCTTCGCAAATGCGCCGCCCAGAGAGGACGATGCCGACTGCCATCCCTCTCGGCACGAGAGCAAATGGGCGATCGCGCGGCATCGGGCGGCAACGTCCGCCGACGAATCGGGCACAAGCGCACGAATCATCTCGCTCGCGTCGAGTTCGGCAGTGCCTGCAGCAGTGAAATCTCTCTCGTAGCGAGCCAAAAGGCACTCCGGGTTTTAAGACCTTGGTTGAGCATCTCTAGCCACACAGGGTGAATTTCAGGTAAAGGCTGCCGCCATGCCGGACATTTTCGATCTTCCAAGCGCACCGGGCGATGCGCGAATCGTCGTTGCGATGTCGGGCGGCGTCGACAGTTCGGTCGTCGCGCTGCTTGCCGCGAAGACGGGCGCGCAGGTCGTCGGCGTGACGATGCAGCTCTACGATCATGGCGAAGCGGTGAAGAAATCGGGCTCCTGTTGTGCGGGACAGGACATTTACGATGCTAAGACGGTCTGTGATCGTCTCGGCATCGCCCATTACGTCCTCGACTATGAGAGCCGCTTTCGCGATGGGGTGATCGAGCAGTTTGCCGACGATTATGCGGCGGGCCGCACGCCGATCCCCTGTTCCAAGTGCAACCAGGGCGTGAAATTCGTCGATCTGATCGCGTTCGCGCGCGAACTGGGTGCGGATTGCCTGGCAACCGGTCATTACGTTCGCCGCGTCGTGGACGAAGGACGCACCGAATTGTGGAAGGGTCGCGATCCCGCGCGTGACCAGAGCTATTTCCTTTACGGCACGACCCCCGAACAGCTTGATTTCGTGCGCTTCCCGCTTGGCAACATGCCGAAGGACGACGTCCGCCGACTGGCGACGGAGGGCGGTCTGATCGTTGCCGATAAGCCCGACAGCCAGGATATCTGTTTCGTGCCGGACGGAGATTATGCGTCGCTGGTCAAGAAGCTGCGCCCTGAAACAGCGGCACCCGGCGATATCGTCCATGTCGACGGCCGTGTGCTCGGCCAGCATCCCGGCGTGGTTCACTATACGATCGGCCAGCGGCGCGGGCTCGATGTCGGCGGGCAAGTCGAACCGATCTATGTCGTTCGACTCGAACCGAATGAGCGGCGCGTTATCGTCGGGCCGCGGGCCGCACTTGCGGTCGGGGCCGCCCAGATCGGCGAGGTCAATTGGCTGGGCGAAGACCAGATCCGGATCGAGGCCAAGGTGCGGTCGCTGGCGCGGCCGGTCCCCGCGACATTGGAGAACGGCATGGTCCGGTTCGACCATCCTGAATATGGTGTCGCTCCCGGCCAATCGGCGGTGTTCTACGATGGTGAGCGTGTGCTTGGCGGTGGGACGATCATGGCGACCCAGGCGGCACTGCTCGCGGACGCGGCCTAGAGCGTAAAGCGCCCTTCGATCACGCGGACGCAATGACCGCCGAGTAATACCCGGTCGCCGCGCAATTCGCACTCCAGCTTGCCGCAGCGGCTGCTCGCCTGAACGGCGGACATTCGTTTCTTGCCAAGGCGCTCGGCCCAGAACGGGGTAAGCGCGCAATGTGCAGACCCTGTCACCGGATCCTCGTCGATCCCGAACGTGGGGCAGAAGACGCGGCTGACGAAATCGACTGAATCGCCCGGCGCCGTGGCAATGATGAACCCGTTGCTGCAGGTCGCAACTTTGCCGAAATCGGGCGTTAGCCGCGCGGACTGCAGCTTCGTTTTCCAGCAGCACGACGGCGCCGCCATTGCCGCCGGTCACGCACCATGTGCCCTGCACCTGTTGGTCGAGGGCTTCGGCTTCACCGCCAGCAGCAACAGGAGCAATCCGCGATGCCGGCATGTCGAGCCACAACAGCCCGCCGCGCCGCTCGACCGTCAGGGTCCCGCTGCGCGTCGAAAATCGCACGACGCCGTCGGCCAGCACGATTTCCGCACTGGCCAAAGTGGCATGGCCGCATAAATCGACTTCGCATGTCGGCGTGAACCAGCGCAGGTCGTAATCGGCGTCGGCGCGATCGCTGGCGACCAGGAAGGCCGTCTCCGCGACATTATTCTCGGCGGCGATGGACTGCATCACCGCATCAGGCAGCCATTGCTCGAGCGGCATCACCGCTGCCTGGTTGCCGGCAAAGGGCCGATCGGCGAACGCATCGACCTGGTGGAATGGCAGCGACTTCATGCCGTGACGGGTTCCTGTCCCGGCTCCAGCAGGCCGCGCGGGTCGGGGTGGATCAGCACTTCGGTGCCCGGAAATTCCGCGACGATTTTCGCTTCGACCTCGTCCATAACCCGATGCGCTTCGATCAAGTTCATCGCCGGGTCGAGCCAGATGTGGAACTGGACAAAGTCATGGCCGCCGGAGGTGCGGGTGCGCAGTTCATGGATTCCGTCGAGTTCAGGATGCGCGGCAATCATGGCGAGCAATCGTTCGCGCTTGTCGTCGGCCCATTCGCGATCCATCAGCTGGTCGACCGAATGCGATGCCGCATTGATCGCGCCCCAAGCCAGCCACAGCGCAATCCCAAGACCGAATAACGGATCGGCCATGTGCCAGCCCATTAGTTGATCGAGCGCCAGTGCGACGATCACCGAAAGGTTGAGCAGCAGGTCGGACTTGTAGTGGAGGTTGTCGGTGCTGATCGCCAGCGAACCGGTTCGGCTGATCACATGACGCTGATAGGCCAGCAAGGCGAATGTCGCGGCAATTGCGATCAGGGATACACCCAGACCAAGTTCGAAACCCTGGGTCGGCTCTTGCCGGCCGAGTTGCGAAATTGCGCGCCACGCAATCCCGATTGAGGATACAATGATCAGAAGCACCTGGGTAAGGGCGGCCAGCGCTTCGGCCTTGCCATGGCCGAACCGATGCTCTTCATCCGCCGGCATCGCTGCCCAGCGGACACCGAGCAAGGTGACGACGCTTGCGACCAGGTCGAGCGCGGTGTCGGCGAGACTGCCGAGCATCGCGACCGATCCGGTCGTCCATGCCGCCCAGCTTTTCAATCCGACCAGAAACAATGCCATTGCCACGCTGGCCAATGCGGCACGGTTGGTCAGCGTGGCGCGGGCGGCCAGCCGTTCTTTATTGGTCGGCGCCGTCATGGGTAGAGCAGCCTCTCGGTCCAGCCTTGAGCGGAAAATCTAAACTGGCGTCGGTGATGCAGTCGGTGAGGTCGATCTTCCCAGAATTCGATGGTTTCGGGACGGATCCGGAAACCTGTCCAATAGGGCGGCCGGGGCACGTCCCGACCCTCAAAACGCATTCTTTCGGCTTCGAAGCGATTCTCGAATGTCGAACGACCATCCAGCGGGCGCGACTGGTCGCTGGCCCATGCGCCGATCTGTGAGTCGCGCCCGCGTGAGGCGAAATAGGCGTCCGCTTCGGCAGATGTGACTTCACTGACCGGCCCGTCGATCCGGACCTGTCGGCGCAACGACTTCCAGTGGAACAGCATCGCCGCCTTCGGATTGGACGCAATGTCGTCACCCTTGTGGCTTTCAGAGTTGGTGTAGAAAGTGAAACCGTCGGGGCCGTGACCCTTCATCAGCACCATTCTCACCGAAGGTTGCCCATCCGTACCGCAGGTGGCCAGCGCGACCGCATCGGGATCGTTGGGCTCGCTCGCACGCGCTTCGGCATACCAAAGATCGAAGATCGCGAGGGGGTCGTCGGCCATGAGCAGGGCTTTGCCGCGTGGCAGCGCGACTGTCGAGCCTTAGCGCGCCATCGCCGCCCAATAGATAAGATAGAATGCCGTCCAAATGGCGATTAGCAGGCCGAGCAATTGTCGTTCGCTTAGCCGGTGGGACAGCGCCGCGGAAATCGTCCCGCTGAGGATCGCGACGGCGGCAAAGCGCGGAATCCGGAGCAACGGAGCAAGTGGCAGGATCCACCAATCGTTGTTGGCCGCAGCCGCCATCGCGAACAGCTTGAACGGAATTCCGCTGAACGAGCCTTCCAGCACCGCAATCGGTCCATCGCGATAGAGCGCTGAAGCCTGATCGATCAGGGCGCGATCGATGCCGGGAAGAGAAGCATAAGTCGCGGCAATCCCGCCCGGATCGTGTGATGCCCACAACCATGCAACGACGGCACCAACCAAGGAGGCAAATGCGGCGACGATGGCAGCGAGTAGCCCCGCCCTGGGTCCTTTGCGAACTGCAATCCAGCTGATCGGGACATCGGCAACGATGACGAAGATCGCCGCTTCGGCCGCCGACCAGCCCGCGACCATCCACAACGGCAGGGTCAGCCCCAAGGTACGAATGAACAGCAGCAACGCTGCGACGCTCATCGGGCGAAAAAGTAGTTGGTCAGATGGAAAAACAGGGGCGCGGCGAAGGTCACCGAATCCATCCGGTCGAGTGTGCCGCCATGGCCTTCGATCATCGTACCCCAGTCTTTTGCGCCGAGTGAGCGCTTGACCGCCGACAACACCAGCCCGCCAAGCGCCCCGGCGGCGACGATGGCAAACGCCATGCCGGCCGCCTGGACCGGGCTGAATGGCGTAATCCACCACAATGCCGAACCGACGCCGGTCGCCGCCAATCCGCCAATGATCAGACCTTCCCACGTTTTCGATGGGCTGACGTTGGGCGCCATCTTGTGACGACCGAACAATTTTCCGGCAACATATTGCAGCACGTCGCTGAGTTGGACGACGGTGACGAGGAAGAAGAGCAGGTAGACCGGCCTGACCGGACCGAGGTCG
This sequence comes from uncultured Alphaproteobacteria bacterium, assembly GCA_963843855.1. GTDB lineage: Bacteria > Pseudomonadota > Alphaproteobacteria > Sphingomonadales > Sphingomonadaceae > Sphingomicrobium. Next base: position 125,338 of record CAWJMA010000004.1, on the reverse strand, counting down.
AGCATCAGCAGTGCAGGGGCATGGCTGATGCAGAAAACCGCGATCATCAGTCCCCACTGGATCTTTGCGGCACGAACCAGGAAATCGTCAGTCACGCCCCTCAGCACCGACAGCACCGGCAGCGCGAGGAAGGCGTAGACCGGAATCGCGATGGTCAGCATCGTCACCCAGTCGATCCACAGCAGCCAATATTGCAGCGGGATGAAGAGGTAGAAGGCGGCTGCCATTGCCGCATGATCACTGGGGTGGGTCGGGGTCAGTGAATAAAATTCGCGCAGGGCCATGAAGCTGACCAGCATGAAAAGGACGATCGTCACGCCCTTGCCGAAAATGAAGGCGACCGCGAAAATCGCGACCATCACCCACCAGGCCTTGATCCGCGCATTGAGATTGCGAACCGTGTCGCGTCCATTTTCGCCGGTCACGCGCCGCGACAGGACGAAGCCGATGAGGGAAGACAGTGCAAGCAGCGCGATTACGCCGCCGATCAACAGCGCCATCGGCTCTCCGCTCAAGCTGCTCATGACAGCGCCACGACGGCGTTGCGGGCGCGAGCCAGAAAGTCCGGCTTTGCTTCGCCGGCGCCGAGCTGGATGGGGCAGCCGAAGCGGGCCACGCAGCTGAGCGGCACGGGGACCAGGCTGCCTTTGGGCAATGCGCGGCGTAAGTTGTCGAGGAAGACAGGCACCAGTTCGACCTCCGGAAATGATTTGGCGAGATGGTAGAGGCCGGCCTTGAAGGCACTCGGCGCTTCATCGGTGCCGCGCGTGCCTTCGGGAAAGAAGATCAGGCTGTCGCCGGCGGCAAGCGCAGTTCGAAGCGGTTCCAGCGGGTCGGAGCCGCGCATCTGGCGTTCGATCAGCACCGCATTCAATGTGCCCAGGGCGATGCGTCGTTGCAGCGCGCCCTTGCCCCAATAATCGGCAGCGGCGACCGGCCGGACGCGGCGACGCAGGTGCGGCGGCATGGCGGCCCAGACCAGGATGGTGTCGAGGTGGCTCGAGTGATTGGCGAAATAGATGCGTTGCCGCTCGCTTGGCGCGCATCCCAGCCAGATTCCCTGGCCGCCGACAACCAGCCGGGTCGCGCCGACGATCAGCGCACCGATCATCCGCGCAGCGCCCGCGACTGTCGCATCAGGCGAAGCGCGATGGTCAGGACTGTCCCGGCGGCGATGACGCCAAGCGCGATGCTGATCGCTCCTTCGAGGCCGAACAGGATGACGCCAGCGAGCTCGGCCAGGCACCCGATGGTCAGCGCCGCCATGCGATGGGGTTTGGCCATCGGGCCGCCAAAGTCCTGGGGAAGGCCGACGGTGCCGCCCAGCAACCGGACATAAGCACAGACTGCCGCGAGCAACGCGGCGAGCCAGCCGAGCCACGGCATCGCGGCGGCATAGCCCGCGGCGACGAGAAACAGGCTGTCTTCGACCCGATCGGGAAATTCGTTCCATATCGCGCCGGTCGGCCCGCCGCGACCGCCTTCGACTGCGACCAGTCCGTCGATCATGTTGGCCAGCAGGCGCAACTGAATACACAAAGCAGCGCCCAGATAGAGCCACGCCGAACGATCGGCTTCGAGGATCAAATACGCCCCGATCGCTGCAATCAGGATGCCGACAAAGCTGACGCAGTTGGCGCTCAACCCGGTCGCCAGGACGGCGCGCGTCGCGAAGCTTGCCCAGCCAGTGTTTCGCGACTTCAGCGGCCGACGATTGGAAACGCTCATCTTGTCACAGCCCCCATTTCGCAGCTTGGCTTGGCTTCCTGCCGGGTGCAAGCACGAACCAGCCTTTGCTTGACGCGGGCGGCTTCGCACCGAAATAGGGGAGCAAGCAAAAAGGATGGCGATGGATCTCTATCAACAATTGGGCGTCGCCCGCGGTGCAAGCGAAGCCGAAATCAAGAAGGCCTATCGCAGCCTTGCCAAACAGCTTCACCCCGACCGCAACAAGGATAATCCAAAGGCGTCCGAGCGCTTTGGCAAGGTCACGCAGGCCTATGACATCCTGTCCGACAAGGACAAACGGGCCCGCTATGACCGCGGCGAAATCGACGAGGACGGAAATCCCCGGATGCCGTTCGGCGGCGGCTTCGGCGGCGGCGGTGGCCCGCGTCCGGGGGCAGGATCGGCGGGCCCCGGCGGCGGGTTCGACGGTTTTCCCGGCGGTTTCGGCGGGGCCGAGACGGCGGATATCAGCGATCTGTTCGAGGGATTGTTCGGTGGCGGTGCGACGCGCCGTTCGACCGGCAGCGGCTTCGGTCGCCGGGCGCCGCCGCCGCCGCAGAAAGGTGCCGACACGCTTTACCGGTTGAAGGTGCCATTCATCGACGCCGCCACCCTTAAGCCGCAACGCGTGACGTTGGCGGGTGGCAAGACCATCGACCTCAAGCTTCCCAAGGGAGTCGAGGACGGCGCGAAGATCCGCCTGTCGGGACAGGGTCAGCCAGGTCCGGGCGGAACTGGCGACGCCATCGTTACGATCGACATTGCACCGCATCCGCACTTTATCCGCGACGGCAAAGACATCCGCCTGACCCTGCCCGTCACCCTCAAGGAAGCGGTGCTGGGCGCAAAGGTGAAGACGCCGACCCCGGATGGATCGGTCATGTTGACGGTTCCCAAGGGCAGCTCGTCCGGCAAGGTGCTTCGCCTTCCCGGCAAGGGCTTTTCCGACAAGACGGGCAAGCGCGGCGACCTGAAGGTGACGCTGGCGGTCGACCTTCCGGCAGGCGATTCCAAATTGCAGGAATTCGCCGAAAAGTGGGAGGCCGCGGGGAACCCGCGCGCGGCCCTGGGGGTCTGATCCGTCATGCAGACCCTTCATCCATTATCGCCCGAGGAGCGGCGCAAGGAGTGGGCCGCCGAAGTCGCACGGCTTGGCCCGGATGCCGCGTCGGAGCGCCACCAGCCGGCGACGCCGTGGGAAGTCGTCAAGCGCGTCGCGATCGGTGTGTACAACGATGGCTTCATCCATGCGGGCAATCTGGCCTATCTGTCGCTGCTCGCCTTGTTCCCCTTCTTCATCCTGGCCGCGGCGATCGCGAAGCTGCTGGGCAACAGTTCCGACGGCCAACGCGCGGTGGTCAGCATCCTTGCCAAACTGCCGCCGCAGGTTTCGCAGGTGCTGGTCAAGCCGATCGCAGAAGTGCTGACCGCGCGGACCGGGCCATTATTGTGGTTCGGCGCGATCGTCGGATTGTGGACTGCCGCAAGCTTTATCGAGACGATCCGCGACATCATGCGCCGCGCTTATGGGGTCAAATATAGCGCGCCGTTCTGGACCTACCGGCTCGGCTCGATCGGACTGATCATCGTTGCCGTCCTGTTGCTGATGCTGGCATTCGGCCTGACCGTCATTACCAGTTCGCTGCACCATTATGTCGTCGATAATTTCCCCGCATCTCAGGGCTTGGCGGGAGACCTTGGCTGGTACCGCGTTGCCCCCGCCATTGCGTTGTTCATCACATTCTATTCGATCTTCCTGGCGCTGACGCCGAAGCGCTATCGCAATTTGAAATGCCGCAAGTGGCCGGGTGCGCTGATGGTCACCGTGTGGTGGATGGGCAGCGCGGAATTGCTTCCCGCTGCGCTGCAGATGGTTGGCGGATATGAAATCACTTATGGCAGCCTGGCCGGGGTGATGATTGCGTTGATCTTCTTCTTCCTGGTCGGGCTTGGCGTGGTGATGGGGGCGGAATTGAACGCGGCGCTGGCGGAATATGGCGGCAAGGCGCTAAAGGGCGAGCGCTATACCGGGCCGTTTGCCGACCAGATCCCGGTCGAGGAGCCGGAACCGGGCGAACAGGTCAACGGATCGAAATAGGGGCGAATGATGAGTGGATTGATGCAGGGCAAGCGCGGCCTGATCATGGGATTGGCCAACGACAAGTCGCTGGCCTGGGGCATTTCCAAACAACTTGCCGATCAGGGTGCCGAATTGGCGTTCAGCTATCAGGGCGAGGCGCTGGAAAAACGGGTGCGCCCGCTGGCCGAGAGCCTGGGCAGCGATTTCTGCTTCGATTGCGACGTTGGCGACATGGCCCGACTGGACGATGCCTTCGCAAACTTGAAGCAGCGCTGGGACGGACTTGATTTCATCGTCCACGCGATCGGCTTTTCCGACAAGAACGAACTGCGCGGCGGCTATGTCGACACCAGCCTCGACAATTTCCTGATGACGATGAACATCTCGGTCTATTCCTTTTGCGCGGTGGCGCAGCGGGCGCGGACGATGATGAAGCCGGGCGGTGCGATGCTGACGCTGAGCTATTATGGCGCGGAAAAGGTCATCCCGCATTATAATGTGATGGGCGTCGCCAAGGCGGCGCTGGAAACCAGCGTCAAATATCTCGCCGCCGATCTTGGCCCGGAAGGGATCCGCGTCAACGCGATCAGCGCGGGGCCGATCAAGACGCTGGCGGCGAGCGGGATCGGCGACTTCCGATACATCATGAAATGGAACGAATATAATTCGCCGCTGCGCCGCAACGTCACCATCGAGGACGTCGGTGGCGCGGGGCTTTACCTGCTGAGCGACCTCGCCAGCGGTGTGACGGGCGAGATCCACCATGTCGACGCGGGCTATAACGTGGTCGGCATGAAAGCCGAGGACGCGCCCGACATCGCCACCGTCTGACCGGGCGCAGCGGCGCGATTTCAAGGGCGGAGGCGTTCCGCCTCGTCCGCGAATGTTCACGGTGACGGGCATGTCTCCCGCTCGTTCCGGAGCATTGCATGAGCGCGTGTCGGGAGCACGCGATCGCCGACGATTTGAAAGAGCCAATCCCCTTCTTTCACAAAGTCGGCGCTGTAGGACAGGAAATTCTAGAGTCTGCTTTGGGTGGGAAGCGGACGCTACGAGACGGCCACGATCTTGTGGTTGGCGGTGCTTAACCGTTGAATGAGCATTGCTCCCGCCAGTGTCACCCCAAAACCGATTGTGAACTGCAATGCAGCCAATGCGGGCGAACCCCAGAATAGGGCCTCGATGCCAAGAGCAGCGCCGATGCATGCCGCCATTAGGAGATTGATTGGCGAGAGCACCGGAGTTGGCCTAAACCATGCAGAGGCATAAAGCAGGCAGGTGATGGCGACGACAAAGGCCCACGTAAAACCATGATGAAACAGCAGTAAAACGAACTCGATAATTGCCGTGCAAGCGAGCACGAGCGCCAATCCCGTCACTACAAGAAATTGTCTCATTCAGCCAAGCTGCCTCGTTTCCTCAGTGTCCGCAATGGGTCGAAAGCTGACTTTAGCGAATCTGCCAGCAGCGTCGAATCTGCCAGGAGCGCCGACCGATTATTCCGCTCTTGCCTTCGCTTTTGACGGCTTCTTGGGTGGGGCGGGCCAGCCTTCGCGTTGTTGTTCGCGATCGCCGTCGCCTTCTTCCGTCTGGTCGTGGAACAGGACGATCTGGGTCGGGAAGGGCAGGTCGATGCCGTTGGCCTTGGCGGTCTTGTAGATGGCGTGGATCACCCGGGCACGGACATGGACCTGTTCGGCCCGCGTCGAATTGGCCCACCAGCGCGCCTTGAGATCGACCGTCGAATCGTTGAGCGCGGCGGGCAGCACTTCGGGCGGGGGATCGGCGAGGACTCCGTCGACCTTGGCGATGGTGTCGGCAAAAAGTTTGATACCCGCGTCGAGATCGTCGCCGTAGCCGATGCCGATCAGGAATTCGTCGCGGCGGCTGGGGTGCGCGGTGTTGACGACCACGGCGGAGGTGTAAACGTCGCTGTTGGGGATAATGACCTGCTTGCCATCGTAGGTGCGGATGATGGTGGCACGGGTCTCGATCCGTTCGACATTGCCTTCGAAGCCCTTGACGACGATCTGGTCGCCGCGCCGATACGGGCGGCGGATCAAGAGCAGCAGGCCGGCGAGGAGGTTCTGCAGGATGTCCTTGAACGCGAAGCCGATCGCCACCGAGCCGATGCCGAGCGTGGCGAAGACGTCCGACGGCTGCACGCTCGGAAAGACGATGGCCATCGCGAACAGGAAGGCCGCGACCAGGAAGCTGACCTTGGCCAGAGAGCCGAGCAAGGCGCCGAGATCGGGACGGCGGCGGCGCGCGGCAAGCGCGGCGATCCCACGTTCCAAGATCTTGCCGATGATCCATGCGACGAGCAGGAAGACAATCGCCACGCCGACATTGGGCAATTGCGAGAAGAAGCCGTTCGCGAACGAATCGAGTTTGTGGGTGATGAGGTCGACGGGTTGCTTGATCGAGATTCTCCGGCGTGAGGGAATTTCCCTACCAACGCCGCGGGCGCGTCAGGGTTTCCTAGCGCCTGCGCCCGATCAGCGTGCCCTTGCTGCCACCCTTCCAGAGCACGAACTCCATATTGGGATGAAGTTTGCGCCATTGGGCGGCGACCATCCGCTCGCCGAGGCGCGCCGCGTCGTCGAGCAGGACGATGCCGCCGGGCGAGAGTAGGCCGAACAGGGTTTCGGCCGCGCCGCGCGTGAAGGGATGCACGGTCCACGGTGGACCGTCGATCACCATCAAGTCGATGCCGGGATCGAGCGGGCCGGTTTCATACCAAAGCCCCGGCCAGCCTTCCGGCGACGGCGTGAGCGGTGCGAAGCGCAGGTCGGCGTCGAGGCCGTTCTGGGCAAGCCAGACCCGCGTTTGATCGACGAAGTCGTTGTGCTGGTCGAAACCGAGATGGGGCGCCGCCTCGGTCTTTCGAAGCGCGGCGGAAATCGCCAGCGAGGTCGCGCCAATGCCGAATTCGACCACGCGCTGCGGCCGTTCGTTTTCGATGATGTCGACGATGAGGTGGAGAAGACCGGAATCCGCCTTCCATGACCCCAGGTTCGGCAAGGCTTCGGGGGCGAGGCCGAGGCGGTCAAGCAGGCGCAGACGCTCGCTTTCCGGGCCGCCCGACAGGCTGCGCAACAGCCACGGCCATTGCAGCGCACCGAAGGCGAAGACCGCGGCCTTGTCGGAAAGGCTTTGCTTGGTTTCCCCCGCCATGACGCGAGCGAGCTTCGGTGTGATTTCGCGTGTGGTCATGTCTCGGTCCTAGCCGGCGGTAAAAGGGTCGCTCACGAGGATCGTGTCGTCACGATCTGGACTGGTCGACAGCAAAGCGACCGGGCAACGGATGAGTTCCTCGATCCGCCGCACATATTTGATCGCCTGAGCCGGAAGATCGGCCCAGCTGCGCGCGCCAGCGGTGGTTTCGCTCCACCCGTCCATTTCTTCGTAGATCGGTTCGGCCCGGGCCTGGTCGGCCGCGTGCGGCGGAAGATAATCGTAGGTGGTATCGCCGATCCGGTAGCCCGTGCAGATCCTAACCCGGTCAAACCCGTCGAGCACGTCGATCTTGGTCAGCGCAATGCCGGTGACGCCCGAAACCGCGGCGGATTGGCGCACGAGGACCGCGTCGAACCAGCCGCAGCGACGCTGGCGGCCGGTGACGGTGCCGAATTCGTGACCGCGTTCCCCCAGCCGCTGGCCGTCCTCGTCGTCGAGTTCGGTCGGGAAGGGGCCGGAGCCGACGCGGGTGGTGTAGGCCTTGACGATGCCGAGCACGAAGCCCGCCGCGCCGGGGCCCATGCCGCTGCCGCTTCCGGTGGTGCCGGCGACGGTGTTGGACGAGGTGACGAACGGGTAGGTGCCGTGGTCGACGTCGAGCAGGACGCCCTGCGCACCTTCGAACAGGATGCGCTTGCCGCGGCGCCGCGCCTCGTCGAGGTCGCGCCACACCGGGCGGGCGAACTGGAGGACGAATTCGGCGATTTCGGACAGATCGTTCTTGAGGCGATCGCGGTCGACCGGCGGCTGGGCGAAGCCGGCGCGGAGGTGATCGTGGTGGGCGCAAAGGCGATCAAGCAGGGGGTCGAGCTCGTCGAGGTGCGCGAGATCGCAGACGCGGATGGCGCGGCGGCCGACCTTGTCTTCATAGGCCGGGCCGATGCCGCGGCGGGTGGTGCCGATCTTGCCAGCGCCGCTGGCGTCTTCGCGCATCGCGTCGAGATCGCGGTGGATGGGCAGGATAAGCGGGCAGGTTTCCGCGATCATCAGCACGTCGGGTTCGATGCGGACGCCCTGGCCGCGCAATTTCTCGACCTCAGCCTTCAGAGCCCACGGGTCGAGCACGACGCCATTGCCGATAACCGAGGGCGTGCCGGTGACGATTCCCGACGGAAGCAGCGAGAGTTTGTAGACCTTGTCTCCGACGACGAGCGTATGGCCGGCATTGTGGCCGCCCTGGAAACGGACGACGATATCGGCGCGGCTGGCGAGCCAGTCGACAATCTTGCCCTTGCCCTCGTCGCCCCATTGCGCGCCGATGACGGTCACGTTGCCCACGGTGATTTCCTTTAACCAAAATCGCTCAGCGGCGGTTCAGGGCGCCTCCTATTCATTTGGGCATCGGGCGTCCAGCAATCGGAGCAAGGCGATGGCGAAAAAGTGGATTGGAATGACGGCGGCGGGCGTGATACTGGCGAGCGGGGTGGCCTTGGCCCAGCGCGATCGCCTGCCGAGCGAATGTCGCAAGGAAATCGCCGAATTGTGTCGCGGTGCCAAAGACGGGATTCGTGGTTGCCTGCGAACGACACTTCCGAAGCTGAGCGACGATTGCCGAAAAGCGATCAGCCACCGCGCAATGAACCGCGAGAAAGCAGCGCCGAATGCGCGCGAAGTCGCTTACGGGGCGGACTTCAAGCAGAAGATGGATATCGCCCGGCCCGATGGCGCGGCGACGGCGCCGATCCTGTTTTACGTTCACGGCGGCGGCTGGTCGATCGGCGACAAGGTGGCCGGCGGAGCGAGCAAGGGGCCGTGGGCCAACGGGCTTGGCTGGGCCTATGTCAGCGCCAATTATCGGTTGGTCCCGCAGGCGACGGTGGAACAGCAGGCGACAGACCTGGCCAATGCGTTGGCGTGGCTACGTGCGAACGCTGGAAAACACGGCCTGGACCCCGACCGAATCGTTTTGATGGGGCACAGCGCGGGGGCCCACCTGGTCGCCTTGCTCGGTACCGATACCGAATATCTCAAGGCGGCGGGCGTGCCATTGGCGGCTGTACGGGGTGTCATCCTGCTCGATGGAGCAGGCTATGACATTCCCACGCAGGGAAGCGCGGAAACCAACCTGGTCAAGCCAATGTATGACGAAGCCTTCGGAACCGATCCGGCGCGCCAGGCGAAACTTTCGCCGACCCGCCATGCGGCCGCGCCCAACGCTGCGAACTGGCTGATTCTGCCCATCGCACGCCGCGCCGACAGCCTGGCGCAGTCGCGCGGATTGGCTTCGGCGCTGAGCAAGGCGGGGGCGAACGCCACCGTCCAAGTCGTGCCGGGAGAGAGCCACGCGAGCCTCAACAAGGGCCTCGGCGAACAGGAAGATTTTGCGACGGAACAGGTGGAATCGTTCTTGGAATCAGCGCGACGGTGACCCGTTGGGCGGGGAGCAATAATCAGCGAGGATCCCCTTCGCCACTTCATAATCGTTGATCTTACGCCAGACTTTGGCGCCTTCGATTTTCCGGACGCTGCCGTCGGAAAGGAGAGTTTCGCCGGAAAGATGCCGACGCGTGCCTGCACTACAGTCAATCTCGGATGTGCTGTAATCCGTCCGGCTGGCCCTTGCCGGATTGTTTGGACGCGTGATTTCGACCCGATAAGTCAGCAGGTTTCCGTCCCGCTTGAGCGCGTCGAGATCGAGCCGGAATTTCATCGCGTTGATCCTGTTGTCGGGGATCGCGCCAATATCCTTCCAGCGTTCGGCGAACGAAGCGGTGGTGACGGTTGCGATGAGGATCAGGGTCGCGAGTGGGCGAACCACAGAGGATGAAAACATGACACCTCCTGGGAGCGTGCAATCCGGCGGAATAATCCTGCCATCGCGCTGAATTGCACACAAGTCCCCGCTAAAACCGCAGCGGCACGACCTTCCTCACGCCGTCTAGCGCGCACAAGGTTTTGACGACGTCGGGGCCGATCGTGCCGTCGACCGCGATCAGCGCCGCGGCGTCGCCGCGTTCCTTGCGGCGGCCAAGGTTGAAGGTGGCGATGTTGATCTGTGCCTCGCCGAGTGCGGTGCCGAGCTTGCCGATAAAGCCGGGCGTGTCGGTGTTGACGATGTAGAGCATTGATCCTTCGAGCTCGGCCTCGATCTCGACGTCGAACAATTCGACGAGGCGCGGGCTGTTGTTGCCGAACAGGGTGCCTGCAACCCGTCGAACCCCTTTCGATGTCGTCGCTTCGACCGCGACCAACGTATGGTAATCCCCCTCGCGCTCGTGCCGGACTTCCTTGACGTCGAGGCCGCGTTCCCTGGCGAGGAAGGGCGCATTGACCATGTTCACCGTATCCGAATAGGTGCCCATCAGCCCGGCCAGCACGGCGCCCGTAATCGGCTTCTGGTTGAGCGCGGCGGCAGCGCCCTCGACCTCGATCGCGACGGCCTTGAGATCGTCACCCACGATCTGCCCGACGAGCTTCCCGAGGCTTTCGGCAAGCGTCATATAGGGCTTGAGGCGCGGCGCTTCCTCGGCGGTCAGGCTGGGCATGTTGATGGCATTCGTCACGCCGCCGAGCAGCAGGAAGTCGCTCATCTGTTCGGCGACCTGGATGGCGACATTGACCTGCGCTTCGCTGGTCGATGCGCCGAGATGCGGGGTGGAAATGAAATTGGCCGTGCCGAACAAAGGACTATCCTTGGCGGGCTCGCTCTCGAACACGTCCAGCGCTGCTCCGCCGACCTGTCCGCTGTCGAGCGCATCCTTCAAGGCGGCCTCATCAATCAGGCCGCCGCGGGCGCAATTGACGATCCGAACGCCTTTTTTCGTTTTCGCAATATTTTCACGACTTAAAATGTTGCGGGTCTGATCAGTCAGCGGCGTGTGGAGGGTGATGAAGTCGGCGCGCCTCAGCAATTCGTCGAGTTCGGCCTTCTCGACCCCCATTTCGACCGCGCGTTCGGGGGTCAGAAACGGATCGTAGGCGACAACCTTCATCTTGAGGCCGAGCGCGCGGCTGGCGACGATCGACCCGATGTTGCCGGCACCGATCAGGCCCAATGTCTTGCCGGTCACCTCGACCCCCATGAAGCGGTTCTTTTCCCACTTGCCGGCCTGGGTCGACAAATCGGCCTCAGGTAGCTGGCGGGCGAGAGCGAAGATCAGGGCGATGGCATGTTCTGCAGTCGTGATCGAATTGCCGAACGGCGTGTTCATGACGACCACGCCGCGCGCCGTGGCAGCGGGAATATCGACATTGTCCACGCCGATCCCGGCGCGGCCAACGACTTTCAGATTGCGCGCCGCATCGAGGATGGCGGGCGTGACCCTGGTCGAGCTGCGGATGGCGAGCCCATCATATTGGTCGATCATCGCGGCCAGCTCTTCGGGGGTCTGGCCGGTAATCTCGTCGACCTCGATCCCGCGCTCGCGGAAGATGGCGGCGGCCTTGGGGTCCATTTTGTCGGAAATGAGGACTTTGACGGTCATATCTTTTCTTTCGTCATTCCGGCGACTGCGGGTTTTCCGCCTGTTCGCGTGTAAAGGAAGCGGCACCCCCGCCTTCGCGAGGGTGACGGCTCAAGGTTTGAGTTCGGCCCAGGCCCAGTCGAGCCAGGGTCCGAGCGCCTCGATATCGGCGGTGTCGACGGTCGCGCCGCACCAGATCCGCAACCCCGGCGGCGCATCGCGGTAGCCCGCGATGTCATAGGCGGCGCCCTCCGCTTCGAGCAGCGTTGCGAATCGCTTGATGAAATCGCCGTCGGCACCGTCGACGGTCAGGCACACGCTGGTCGTCGATCGCGTCGCGGGGGTCTGCGCGAGATGGCCGAGCCAGTTGCGCCCTTCGACAATCCGGTCGAGCTCGGCGGCATTGGCATCGGACCGTGCAATGAGTTCGTGGAGCCCGCCGACCGACTTGGCCCATTCCAGCGCGAAGATGGCATCTTCGACCGCGAGCATCGAGGGGGTGTTGATCGTTTCGCCCCTGAAGATGCCCTCGTTGAGCTTTCCCGACTTGGTGAGGCGGAACAGCTTGGGCAGCGGCCGGTCGGGAGTGAAGCTTTCCAGCCGCTCGACCGCGCGCGGGCCAAGGATGAGGACGCCGTGCGCCCCTTCGCCGCCGAGCACTTTTTGCCAACTGAATGTCGCGACGTCGATCTTGTCCCACGGCAGATCATAGGCAAACACCGCGCTGGTCGCATCGGCGAACGAAAGGCCGGCACGATCGTGGGAGATCCAGTCGCCATCGGGGACTCGAACGCCGCTGGTAGTGCCGTTCCAGGTGAACAGGACGTCGCCCGACCAATCTACCTGAGAGAGGTCGGGCAGGTCGCCATAATCGGCGCGTATTACTGTCGGGTCGAGCTTGAGCTGCTTGACCGCGTCGGTCACCCAGCCCTCGCCAAAGCTTTCCCAGGCCAAGGTGGTGACGGGCAATGCGCCAAGCATCGTCCACATGGCGAGTTCGAACGCGCCGGTGTCCGAGCCGGGAACGATCCCGATGCGATGCGTGTCGGGGAGCTGCAGCATCTCGCGCATCAGGTCGATGCAATATTGTAGGCGCTGCTTGCCGAGCGCGCCGCGATGCGAGCGACCAAGGTCGTCGAGAAACAATTTGTCAGGGCTCCAGCCCGGCGGCTTGGCGCAGGGACCGGACGAGAAATGCGGACGCGCGGGAAGCACGGCAGGTCTGTTCAACATCAAAAACTCTCCTCACAGAGAGCACGCGCCGCGTTGGGGCGGCGTGGCCCGCCACCACTCATACGGCGCATTGCGGCGAGCTCAAGGCGCGTGCATCGAAATGTGAAATTCTCACGAAATTCCAATAGGCAACGATGGGTTTCTCTAACCTAGAGCAAGAAATAGTCTCAATTCATCCCGCGACGAACGCCGTTCATCCTTAACCCCGGAACCCAAGGTTGAATTCCTTAACCATCTGGCGAGAAGTTAGGTCCTTCGAAGTGCGCGGCAAACGCACGACGTCTTATTCGGGGACCGGGGAGGTCCAAAAATTTGGGAAGACCGCAAGGCGCTGTGGGAGCGGCGCCCTCTGTTGGGTTCGATTTGGGAGCGTGGGGAATATGACAGGAAGCATCGCCAATATCGGGACTTTGTTCCGCGATCGCGACTTCTTCATTCATGACGGAAGCAAGCTTCGCCGCCTTCGTGTGCCGGCGCTGGCCCAGGTCGGCCTTGCGCTCGCTTTTGGCCTCCTGCTTGCCTTCAGCACCTTCTCGATCATCCGTCTCCTGACCGCTCCTTCCGCTCCCCAGCAGATTTCCAACCAGGTTCCCGCTTCCATGGCCCGCCTCGCCGCCGCGACCGAGGCCCGCGTGATCGAGCTTGAGCAGCGCCAGCAGCAGCTTGCCGCGATGCTCGCCGGCAAGGAAGTCGATGCCGAACTGCTTCGCCACATCGCGACCGTCCCGACCGGCGCTGCCGTTGGCGGCCCGTATGAGCCGGTGACCGGCGGCAACAGCGATTCCACGTTCAAGCAATTGTTCACCAGCTGGAAGAAACTCGACAATCTGCAGACTGGCGCGATTGCGGTTCCGTCCGACAAGCCGGTCAAGTCGGCTCGCTTCGAATTCGGCCTATGGCGAGCGTAGCGATCCCTTCACCGGCGGACGTGCCCGTCACCTCGGCATCGATCTTTCGGGTCCGATCGGAACGCCGATCTACGCAACCGCAGACGGAATTATCTCGACCGCCGGCTTCAATAGCGGCGGATATGGCAACCTCATCAAGATCGACCACGGGCGCGGCGTCGAGACTCGGTATGGCCACCTTTCGCAGATCATCGTCGCCGCCGGCCAGCGCGTGAAGCGCGGCCAGTTGATCGGCAAGATGGGCTCGACCGGCCGTTCGACGGGCAGCCACCTGCATTACGAAGTTCGCATCGAAGGCCGCGCGGTCAACCCGATCCCGTTCATGAAGTCGACCGACTATCTGCTCGCCATGCAAAATGGCGCCGGATCCAAGTCGATGGACAATCATGTTGCCCTTGGCGGCCCGAACGGCACCAAGCGCTGACCTTGTCCGGCGAGGGGCGCGGCCCTATCTCGCCATCATGACCACCACTTCCGTTTCCCTGACACCCAACGCGGCGCGCCGCGTGCTTGCCATTGCCAAGCGGCAGGGCCAGCCCGCCGTCCTGCGCCTGTCGGTCGATGGCGGCGGATGCGCCGGCTTTTCGTACAAGTTCGCGCTCGGTACGCCGGAAGCGGACGACACGCGCGCCCAGCTTGATGGCGTGACGTTGGTGGTCGATCCGGTCAGCCTCGACCTGCTTGATGGAAGCCAGGTCGATTTTGTCGAGGATCTGGGCGGCTCCGCCTTCAAGGTGACCAATCCGAATGCGGCGAGCGGCTGCGGCTGCGGGTCGAGCTTTTCGGTCTGACGAGCCGCTGACGACTACGGCGCAGGGGCGACCACGCCCCTCGACTTCGCTCGGGACGAGCGGGTAGGGGAAGTGGCATGAAAATCGTCACCTTCAACATCAATGGCATCCGTGCGCGATTGCCGCGCCTGGTCGAATATCTGGCGCGTGAGCAGCCCGACGTCGCCTGTCTCCAGGAACTGAAGTGCGCCGACGATGCGCTTCCGATCAAGGATATCGAGGCAGCCGGCTATCATGCCGTTTGGCACGGGCAGAAGGGCTTCAACGGGGTGGCGATCCTGGCGCGCGGGGCGCAGCCGACGCTGCGCATGGCCGGATTGCCGGGTGACCCCGATGATACTCACAGCCGCTACATCGAGGCGGAGGTGGGCGGCGTCATCGTCGCGTCCATCTATCTGCCCAACGGCAATCCGGTCGGCACCGAGAAATTCGACTATAAATTGCGGTGGATGGAGCGCCTGGATGCTCGAGCGGCCGACCTATTGGCGCTGGAACGTCCGGTCGTGCTGGCCGGCGATTACAACGTGATTCCGGAAGATCGAGACACGTTCAGCCGCCGAGCGATGAAAGACGACGCCTTGTTCCAGCCGGAGAGCCAGGAGGCCTTTCGCCGGATCGTCAACCAGGGCTGGACCGACGCGCTTCGGGCGATGCACCCGGCCGAGGAAAAGCTGTTCACCTTCTGGGACTATCAGGCCGGGGCTTGGGCCCGCGACGCGGGCTTTCGGATCGATCATTTGCTGTGTTCACCGCAAGCCGCCGACCGGCTGCGCGGCGCCGAGGTCCACAAATGGGCACGGGCGGAGGAGAAAGCCTCCGACCACGCGCCGGTCGCGATCGAGCTCGCCTAGAGCGTTTTCTGGTAAATCCGGTAGGTGTGGTTGACCCCGGCACCAGGCAATTGCGCGATCGACATCATCCCCTGATTATCTTCCAGCACCCAGCCGAATTCGCCGAAATTGATGCCATATTTGTCGACGCACACGCGGCGGGTGAATTCGATCAGCATGAAGGCGAACTGGCTGGCCAAGCGTGACGACTGGAATTCCTTGCGCACCCCCATCAACGGGACGCGGACACGACGGGTGGTGACCCTGCGCAATCGCCACAGCAATTTGACGAAGCCGAACGGAAACAGCTTGCCGTCGAGGTCGGCAATCATCTCGTTCACGTCAGGGATCGTCATCATGAACGCGGCGGGGCGAAAGCCGCTGCCGTCATCATATTCGGCGATCTTGACCAGGTCCTCGACGATGATCGGGCGCAATTTCCTCCCGGCATAAGCAATTTCGGCGGGGGTCAGCGGGACGAAGCCCCAATTGTCCGACCATGCATCGTTGAGGATGTCGAGGATGATGGCGGCATCGCGGTCGAAATTGGACTTGTCGACATCGCGGATCCGGATGCGCGGGTTCTTTTCCCCCGACTTGATCAGGCGATCGATGACCGGGATCATGTCGATCCGGATGTCGAGCCCGAAGGTGTAGAGGTCCTTGGCCTTTTCGTAGCCCGCCGCTTCGACCCACGCGCGGTAGTGGGGCAGGTGATGGCCCATCATGACCAGCGGCGATTCCGCGAACCCTTCGACCAGCAGTCCCGGTTCATCCCAGATCGACAGGGTTACCGGTCCAAGCGCTCGGGTCATGCCTTCGCCGCGCAGCCATTTTTCGGCATGCGCGATGAGGGCCGCAGCGGCATCCGCGTCGAGCGCGTCGAAAAAGCCCCAATGCCCGGTCCCGGGCATCCGGTCCTGGACAAGGTCGTCGACCTGCGCGCTGATCCGGCCGACGATGTTGCCATTGCGCAGGGCAAGGAAGAAGGCCGCGCGACCGTGCCCGAACCACGGGTTCTTCCGCGGATTCATCAAAGCGTGGACTTCATCCTTGAGCGGCGAGATCCAATGGGGGTCGTCCTTGTAAACAGCCCATGCGAAATCGACGAACGCGTTGCGGTCGGCTTTGGTCTGGACGGGCCGGATAACGAGGTCGCTCATGGGCGTCAGGGCTAGTGCGTCGGCCAAGTCTTGTCACCTCGCTTCGATGGGCATGCCGATGGATGCAATCGCATTCAGGCCTTCTCTGGCCATGATCGTGCCACTATCTCTGGGCAATCGCGTGCCGAGACAGTTACTTATGACCATGATGACCCTGCCCAAAGAAGCCGCGCACCCGACCGCGGCAAGCCGCCAACGCGGCGACGACAAGGCAATGCTGCGTGCTGCCGCGACGATTACGCGCGAGCTCAACACGCCGAGCGCCGCTTTCTACTGGACCGACCTGCTGGCGTCGGCGGCGATCGGCTATGGCGCGCTTGCCGCTGCCATTGTCGCCCCAGGCCTTGGCTGGACGCTGCTTGCGGCGGTGGTGGCCATCCTTGCGCTGTTCCGGGCCGGATCGTTCATCCATGAGGTGACCCATATCAAGGCGGGCGCGTTGCCCGGCTTCAAATTCGGCTGGAATGTGCTGATCGGTGTGCCGCTGCTGGTGCCTTCCTTCCTGTACGAAGGCATTCACAACATGCACCACGCCAAGATCCGTTACGGCACGGTCGAAGATCCCGAATATCTGCCGCTTGCGCTGATGAGGCCGTGGACGTTGCCGGTGTTCCTGGTCGCGTCGATTTTTGCGCCGGTCGCGCTGATGTTCCGCTTTGCGGTGTTGACGCCGCTGTCGCTGCTCCATTCGGGTTTTCGCGATTTCGTCGTCGGTCGTTTTTCCGGACTCCAGATCAACCCGATGTTCCGCCGCAAGCGCCCGGAAGGCGACTTCGCGCGCCACTGGGCTTGGATGGAGGGCGCGGCCAGCCTGTGGGCAATCGCGCTGATCGTCATGGTCGCCACCGGGATCGTCCCGTTAAGGGCGTTCTTGACGTTTCTGGGAATCGCGTCGGGCGTCATGCTGCTCAACCAGGTACGGACGTTGGTCGCGCATCTGTGGGAGAATGACGGCGAGCCGATGACGGTCACCGAGCAATATCTCGACACGATCAACGTGCCGCCGCCGGGCATCTGGGCTGAATTATGGGCGCCGGTCGGGCTTCGCTATCACGCGCTGCATCACCTGCTTCCGGGCATTCCCTATCACGCGCTGCCGATCGCGCATCGCCGCCTGATCGCCCAGCTGGATTCGGATTCGGCGTATCACATCGCCAACCGGCGCGGGCTGTTCGCCTTGATCGGCCATTTGTTCATGGCGTCGTGGCGCGGCCGGGCGGCGGCTTAGTCGGGCTCACTCTTCCGATCGAATGAGAATGGTCTCTCCGATTATCAGGAACAGCAGGAACGGCGACCATGCCGCCAGCCAGGCCGGATAGGTACCGGCATTGCCCAGGGCGAGGCTGAGGTTGTCGACGACGAAATAAGCGAAGCCCAGCGCCATCCCCGCTGCGGCCCGCAGCAGCACCTGTCCGGACCGGGCAAGACCGAATGCGGCGAGCGCGGCAAGCAGCGGCATCAGGACGATGGAGAGCGGCGCGCTGAACTTGTGCCACCAGCCGGCACGCGCCTCGTCGACCGGCCGGCCCGACGCGCGAAGCTCTTCGATCGAACGGCTGAGGGTCGCGATGTCCTGCTCGTCAGCTTTGACCTTGGCCAAGCTGAAACGGTCCGGTGTCACCCCGTCCAGCGCCAGGAGATCATTGCTCTTGCGCAGCAGGTTCATGTCGGAATCGTAGGTTTTGACGTTTTCCAGGCGCCATTGGGTCCCGACCCGGACGCCGCGTTCGGCGTTCACGATTCGGACCAGTCGGCCAGAATCGCGCTGGTACAGGGTCACGCCGCGAAGCTCGAGACGTTCGCCGCGACCAGTCGCGATCCGCGCTCGGACAAAATCGTCGCCAGTGCGAAGCCAGACGTTGCTCTGCACACCATCGTCGGTCTTCAGCGGCTCGTAATCGTTCTCGCTCCACGCATTGACGACCCGAGCGCTGTTGACGGCGACGGTCTCGTTGAAGGCGAAGGCAAGCCCGGCAATCGCGATGCTCGCAGCAAGCATCGGTGCCAGGATCTGATGCGCCGACAAACCGGCGGCCTTCATTGCGACGACCTCGCTATGCTGGTTGAGCCCGGCAAGCGCAATCAAGGTGCCCAACAATACCGAAAAAGGAAGGAAGCGCTGGATAAGCAGCGGAATACGAAGCGAGACGTAGCGCCACAATTCGGCATCGCCATTGCCTTCGACGCGAAGGATCTTGCCGGACTCGCCAAGCAGGTCGAGCGACATCAGGACGAGGACCAGCAGGACCAGCACCGCAAAGCTTCGGGTCAGGAACAATTTGCCGAGATAGATGCTCAGCTGGCGTGACGGCAGGAAGTCGAGGTTGATCATGCGACCACCTCGCGCCTGGGCAGCAGGCGGCGGACCGTCTTTCCGATCTTGGCCGCACCGCGTTCAAGCGCGCCGATTGGCTGACCGCCGGGACGATGCGCGATGACGTGGTACATCCACCCGATCAATACGGTGAAGAACAGGAACGGTATCCACAAGGCGACCGCCGGTTCGAATTTGCCCTGCGACCCCATCTGTTCGGCATATTGATTGATCTTGTGATAGGTCACGACCATCACGATCGCCAGGAAGATGCCGAGTGAGGAACTGCTTCGCTTCGGCGGAACGGCAAGTGCTACTGCCAGCAGCGGGAGCATCAGCATCATTGCAATCTCGACCAGTCTAAAGTGGAAATTGGCCTCCGCCTCGAGCCTGTCCTTGGCAGTCGGACCGTGCCGGGCATGGTCGAACACCTCGATCAAGGTAAGCTCGTCCTTGTCGTTGCCGCGCGAACGGAAGCGGTCGCCGGCCGGGACGCTGATCGGCAGATCGTAACTGTTGAACGACAAGGTCCGCGGGACCGGGAACTTGCTCGATTCCTGGACAAGGCGGCCGTTCTGCAAGCGGAAGATGATGGTCTCCGGATCGTCGGTTGCCAGGAACTGGCCACGATCGGCAGTGGCCGAAATCTGGGTTCCCGACTTGTCGTCAACGGCGACGAAGATGCCCGACAATTGCGTGCCGTCATTCTCGCTGCGATCGATCCGAAGCGTCAGTCGTTTGCCCAGATTGTTGAACTCTCCGACCTTGATCGATGCGCCCAGTGCGCCCGATCGAAGATCGAACCGAAGGCCTTCGTAACGATAGCGGGAATATGGCTCGACCCACCCGACGATCCCGATGTTCAGGATCGTGAGGACGGCAGCGTAGAAATAGGGGACCTTCAGGAGGCGGCCAAAACCGATCCCAATTCCACGAAGCGCATCCAGCTCCGACGACAAGGCCAGCTTGCGAAAGGCCAGAAGGATGCCGAGCATCAGACCGATCGGGATTCCGAGCGAAAAATATTCGGGGAGCAGATTGGCGAGCATCCGCCACACCACACTGAGCGGCCCGCCCGCGTTCACGACGAAATCGAACAGGCGGAGCATTTTTTCCAGGATGAGCAGCATGGCCGCCAGGATCAGCGTGCCGATCAGCGGCACGGCGATGGTTCGCGCCAAATAATTATCGATCAGGCCCGACTTGCGCAAATTCGACGTCCCACCACCATGATTTGGCCGCAAAGCCCGCCGATGACGGACCCGATGAAATGGCCGATTGGCCCCTCAGTTGGACCGCGTCGCACAAACATGACGATTTGTCACCGTAACAGTGTCGGAAATTGCCTTCTCGGCGTGGTGGCCAGCTAATGGCGCGGCCCCGCGTAGCCTTGCTTTCGAACCCGCGTTCGACGGGAAATATCGCACAATTGCCGCGCATTCGCGCCTTTTGCGCTGAACATCCTGATGTTTTCCATTACGAGGTCGAGCACGCCCACCAGATTGGCGATGCGATGAAGACCATTGCCCGAGTCCAACCAAGCCTGCTGGTGATCAACGGCGGTGATGGCACGGTGCAGGCGGCGCTGACCGAGCTCTACAATGGCGGTCATTTTGCCGGCAAGGCGCCGCCGGTCGCCGTTCTTCCGAGCGGGAAGACCAATTTGATTGCAATGGACCTGGGTATCCAGGGCGATCCGGTGAAAAGCCTGGAGCGACTGGTGGCATTGGCCCAGACCGATTTTTCCGGAAGCCTCGTTGCGCGCGAACTGATCGCGCTCAGCCGTGACGGCGACGGCAACAAGCCGGTGATCGGCATGTTCCTCGGCGGCGCAGGACTGGCCGACATCATGCTTTACTGCCGCAACCGGATTTATCCGCTCGGCTTTCCCAACAGTATCAGTCACGTCATTACCGCCGTTGCGGTCGTGCTCCGCCAAGTGATCGGGCTGAAGGCCAAATTCCTTCCGCCCGAACCGCAGTCGCTGCGCATTTCGGTCCGCAAGGATGGCGCGATTACCGGGAAGTTCGCACTGCTCGCAGTGACGACGCTCGAAAAGCTGCTGCTGTCCGGCGAATTCGGCGGTCAGGGCCGCGGTGCGTTGAAATTCATCGCGGTCGAGCAGCGTCCGGGTTCCTTGCTCGGCGCCTTCATTGCAAGCCTTCGCGGACGCCTTGGCAAATCGCCGATGGCCGGCGTGCATATCGAGGAAAGCGACGAAATCTGCATCGAAGGCGATGCCAGCGACGTCATCCTCGACGGCGAGACTTTCCGCGCCACCATCGGCAGCCCGATCACATTGCGTTCGGCGACGCCATTGTCCTTCGTCCGCCTCGCGGCGTAGAACGTCCGTCCATGACCGTGCTTTCGGACCTTGTCGCCGGCGAACTCGGCCAGCCGGTCGATCCGCGCGTGACCGCCATGGCCGGCGCGCTTGCCGCGCGGCACGGGGCCGCCAGTCGGGTAGTAATGTTTTACGGATCATGCCTTCGTAACACCGAACTCGACGGACTGATGCTCGATTTCTACCTGATCGTGTCCGATTATCCTTCCGCGTTCGACCATCGCTGGATGGCAACCGCGAACCGGCTGATTCCGCCCAACGTCTTCCCATTCGAACATGACGGGCTGATGAGCAAATATGCCGTACTGAGCGAGGCCGATTTCCATCGCTTGAACGGCCCGGAGACGCTCAACGTGTCGGTATGGGCCCGGTTCGCTCAGCCGAGCCGATTGGTCTGGGCCAGTGACGCCGCCGCCAGAGACCGGGCGATTGACGCGGTTTCCCGAGCGGCACCGACCTTGTTGGGCGCCGCTGGCAAGGTTGGCGGAGAGTTGATCCTCGATTGGTGGCGCCGCGCGTTCGCGCTGACCTATTCGGCGGAATTGCGGGCCGAACGCAAGGGACGCGCGACCTCGGTCGTCGATTCCGACCCCGCCCGATACGAAGCATTCGGCAACGCCGCCGTGCCGCTCATCGGCGACAATTCGGGATGGTGGGGCCTACGCCGAATCCAGGGCAAGGCGCTCAGCGTGGCGCGACTGGCGAAGGCCAGTGCGAGCTATGCCGGCGGTGCGGACTATATTGCGTGGAAGATCAATCGCCATGCGGGAACGCGCATCGAATTGACCGATTTCCAGCGCAAGCATCCGTTGCTCGGCGCCCTCAGCCTGTTGCCGCGGCTCCTGAAATCCGGGGCGATCCGCTAGGTTCCTGGCGTGACAGAGCGGCCGCGACGGCGGCGGCGAGCGAGCTGACGGTGAACGGCTTGCGGAGCAATTCGAACCCAGCCAGATCGTCGCCTTCGCCTTCCCCGACATAGCCGGTGACGAATAGTACCGCGATGTCGGGCCGCTGGGCACGGATGATCCGGATCATCTCCGGGCCGGTCATTTCCGGCATGATGACATCGCTGATTACCAGGTCGAACGGCTGGGCGCCAAAAACCTTGATCGCCTCCGCACCGCTGGCACAGGCGGTCGGATCGTAATCGAGATCTTCGAGCGCACCGATGGTTGCGGCGCGCACCCGTGGATCATCCTCGACCAGCAGGATTCGTGCGCCCGCGACATGAAGCGCTTCCTCGCTCTCGGTCGACTGGGGCACAATCCTGGCCGGCGCGACCGCTTTGGTTCGCGGCAAATAGAGGGAAACGGTGGTGCCTTTTCCGACCGCGCTTTCGATTCCGACCTCGCCTTCGGATTGGTGCGCAAAGCCAAATATCTGGCTCAGGCCGAGGCCGGTTCCCTTGCCGACCGGCTTGGTCGTGAAAAATGGTTCGAACGCCCGCTCGATGACATCGGGGCTCATGCCGCAGCCAGTGTCGCTGATCGACAGTTTGAGATAGTCGCCGGGCTGGATGTCGCCGACGGCGTTGGCACTCATCGACACATTAGCGGTGGTGATCGTCAAAATGCCTTCGCCGTCCATCGCGTCGCGGGCATTGACGGCCAGGTTGACGATGGCGTTCTCCAACTGGTGGCTGTCCACGAAGATGGGCCAGGCGCCGTCTTCCAGCCTCGTGACGATCCGGATTCGTTCGCCAAGGGTGCGGTCGAGCAGGTCGCTCATCCCCTCGACCAGATCGCTGGTTTCGACGCGCTCCGGAAGCAACGGCTCCGACCGCGCGAAGGACAGCAAGCGGCGGGTCAACGCGGCCGCGCGAGTCGCTCCCTCCATTGCATTGGTGAGGTGCTGGAGCACTTCTTTGCGAGGCCCGGTGAGACGCCGCCGGGCGAGGTCGATCCCTCCGACGACGACCGCAAGCATATTGTTGAAATCATGCGCGATTCCGCCGGTCAATTGGCCGACCGCTTCCATTTTCTGGACCTGTCGTAGCTGCGCTTCCGCAGCCTGTCGCTCGATCGCCTCGGACTTCAGTGCCTGATTTGCTTCCCAAAGTTCCTGTGTCCGTTCGCGCACCGCAAAATCCAGTCGTTCGGCGCGTTCGGTTTCGCTTTCGGCTTCCTTTCGAGATGCCACCATCTGACGCCACGCCTGGACCGCGACCCCGCCAAGGAAGATTGCGCCGATCCCGACGATGATTCCAAGCCAGCTGAGATAGTCGGTCAACCGATCTGCTTCGGCAGAGAAGAATTGACTCTGACGGATCCGCTGGCGAAGCGCCAAGCGTTCGGCAGCGGCGATTTCGTCGAGTTTCCTGTCGAGCAGTTTGCCGGTCGTGCTCTTGCCCGCAATGAAGAAATAGGTCGGCGCGGCATTGCCCTGGCTGTTCACCGCGGCGCGGACGGCCGGGGAAAACTCGGTGTTGCGCTGCCGATAAAGGTCGATCACCTCCGCCACCCGTTCCCGCTGATCGGGAGACTGGCGGACGAGTGCTTCCAACTGATTGATCTGCGACCCGGCCAGACGCCACTGGCTGTAATAAATGTTGCCGGTCGTCTCCACCTGTTCGTCGAGCACAAATCGGCCCAGCGCAGCCTCGGCGCGAGAAATACTGGAGGTCACGCTGCGGGCGACGAGCGCAACGTCGTAAGCGTGACGTTCGGCCGTCAGCGCTCGTTCGCGTTCCTTGTTGGAGAGGGCGACCAGAACGACCATTCCGAGCAGGACAAGCGTCGCGACGAGCGCGATGCCTGCTGCCCAAACGCCGCGCCAGCCAATCCTTGCGTCGTCCACGCTATCATCCATGGGATGCTTCTAACCGCGCCGGGCGCACGGCGAAAGAGTCGACGAGGCTCAGGTGATGCAGCCCGTCGCGCGTCCGGCCCGTTCGAACATGCCGAGAATCTCGTCGACCTGCTCTGACGAATGTTCGGCGCACAGCGAACAGCGCAGCAATGTCATGTTGGCCGGGGTGGCCGGGGGGCGGGCGAGATTGACGTACAGGCCTTCGTGGAGAAGCGCTTCCCACATCGTGGCGCCCTTTTCGAGATCGGGCATGATGACCGCGATGATCGCCGATTGCGGCTCGTCGGTACCAAGCTGGAAGCCAAGCGCCTTGAGGCCGCCGTGCAGCTTCTTCGAATTTTCCCACAAATGCGCGCGCTTGTCGGCGCCCTGCATCAGCTTGCGGATCGACGTCGCAGCAGTCGCGACCACGCTTGGCGGCAGCGACGCGGTGAAGACATAGGGGCGACAGACGAGCCGCATGATCTCGAACTTGGGATGGTTCGAGACGCAGAAGCCGCCGACCGTGCCGACCGACTTGGAGAAAGTGCCGATGATGAAATCGCAATCGTCGATCACGCCCTGCGCTTCGGCGACGCCGCGGCCATGTTCGCCGATGAAGCCCATCGAATGGGCCTCGTCGACGAGCACCATCGCGCCATATTTCTTGGCAAGCGGGACCATCTTGTCGAGCGGCGCAACGTCGCCGAGCATCGAATAGACGCCCTCCAGGACGACGAGCGCGCCGGCGCCCTCGGGAATCCGCTTCAGGCGCTTTTCCAGGGCCTCGACGTCGTTGTGGCGGAACGGGACGATATTTGCGTTACCCATCGCGCAGCCGTCGTAGATCGACGCATGGCTGTCGATGTCGAGGATGACGTAATCCTCCTTGCCGGCGATCGTCGAAATGATCCCCAGATTGGCCTGGTAGCCGGTCGAGAAGACCATTGCGTGGTCGACGTCGTAAAAGTCCTTGAGCGCTTCCTCGCAGGCCTTGTGGCCCGAATAGGTGCCGTTGAGCACCCGGCTGCCCGTCGTGCCCGAACCGAAGTCTTCGAGTGCCTGCTTTCCGGCCGCGATGACGTCGGGATCAAACGTCATGCCCATGTAATTGTAGGTGCCGAGCAAAATCGTCTTGCGCCCGCTGCAGATGGCGACCGTCGGCGAGACGACTTCTTCCATTACCAGGTTGAACGGATCGGTCATGCCGGTCGACAGCAACGCCTCGCGCTGGTCGATGAGCGGCTGGAACTTGTCGAACAGGTCGCCCATCCTAGGCGTCCTTGAGATCGCCGACGGCGTCGATCAGCTGGCCGACCGTCTCAATCTCGGCCTGCTGGTTCATGGTGATGAGAATGTCGAATTCGTCTTCGATATTGGCGACAAAATCGAGCACGGTCAGGCTGTCCCATTCGAGATCCTGGGCGAACCGCGTCGCCTCCCCGACCTCGATTTCCTTCTTGTTGAATGGCTTGATGAGAGCCAGTACCTTGCCTTTTGTTTCGTCGCGTTCGGTCATGAATGGCAGTCCTAGTTGGGCAGGCCGCGTTTCGCAATCGATTGGGGCGCAATAAGGGCGAGAAAGAGGGGGGCGGGCAATGGCCGAAAAACGCACGTTCGGAGGCGACGCGATCCAGGCGATTCGCACCGCAAGCCAGGCGCATTACCATTTGTCGGCGATGGCCGACCGCAAGGCGAGCATGCTGATGGGTGCCAGTTTCGTCGTCTTCACGATCAGCGTCAGCCAAATGAGTGCCAAGGGGCATCTGCCGGTCGCGATGATGGTGCTCGGGATTACCGCTTTCCTGTCGGCGCTATTCGCGGCGATTGCGGTCATGCCTTCCATCCTTGGCGGGTCATCCTACCAGGGCGAGCGCAACCTGATGTTTTTCGGCGGTTTCGCCGACATGACCGAAAAGGAATATGTCGAGGAGATGCTCGATCGCCTGGCCGACCAGCCGCGCTTCCTGGAAATGGTCGCACGCGACGTCTACCAGAATGGCCAGGTCCTCGCGCACAAGAAATACCGCCTGCTGAAGATCGCATATTCGATTTTCATCCTGGGATTGATTGCCAGCGTCATCGCCTTCATCCTGACCGGCGTTAAGTGAGAATCAGCGCATGACCGAACCGGCAACCCAGGCGAAGATCGACCCCGAACTGGTCACGAACGTCGACGGCGAGAAATTTTACCGCGCGAAGGATTTCATCTTCGAGCCCGAATATATCAACGTCCTGATTTCGGCCCACGCCGGAAATCTGGAATTGTCGAACATGGCGGACAGCAAGGCATCGATCCTGCTTGGTGCCAGCTTCGTCGTGTTCGGCCTGTCGATTTCCGACATTGCGGCCGGCAAGGCGAGCATCCCGATGATCGTGCTGACCCTGTTTTCCTTCATCGCCACGGTTCTGGGCGTTCTCACGGTTCGTCCGGCGCGGATCAAGGACTGGAAAGTCGCGCCCGGAAAGTCGAACATCATGTTCTTCGGCAGCTTCTCGAATGTGTCGAAGGAGCAATATGTCGAACAATGCGTGCGCGTGCTGGCCGACCCAGAGGCGTCGATCCGCGCCATGGCCGCCGACATCTATGATCATGGCAAATTGCTGAAAAGCGACAAGTTCAGCTGGCTCTACTGGAGCTATACGGCGTTCCTGTGGGGCATGTGGATCACGGCCGCCGTGGTCCTGGTCGACATCTACCTGCGTTAAAGCCAGCCGGCCTCGCGATAGGCCTGCGCGGTTTGCTTCAGGCCATGGTTTGTGTCGATTTGCGGCGTCCAGATATCCGCCGGCACCGCATGCGCCGGACTGGCGACCCAATCGGCGTGGCAGAAGTAAGCGACACGGTCTGGCGTCAGCTTCGCACTGGCGCCGCGCGTCCAGCCGTCCAACGCTGCTGCGATTTGTAGCAGAAATCGCGGCGTCTGGATTGTTCGCGCCGACACCCCCAGCGCAGCACCCAGCGCAGCCCCGAAGTCGCGGTGACTCCATCCGCCGATGCGACCGTCGTCCGGTTCTGCCACGATACCGTGCGCGGCCTTCGGGTCCGCCAGCGCGAGCAGGAGGCGGGCGAGATCGTCGACGTGGAGATAGGAGGCGCGCCCCTGCGGCGGCATGAAGATGTTGCCGCCCCGCGCCATCTTGAACAGTTCGAGCATCTCGCGGTCGCCCGGACCATAGACCGCGGGAGGACGAACGATCGCCCAGTCGAGCGGTGCAGTACGGACCAGCGTCTCGCTTCGCGCCTTGCTCGCGCCGTAGGCCGACAATTGCGGTTCGCGCGCGGCAAGCGAGCTGACATGGACAAAACGCTTGCAGCCCGCAGCCAAGGACGCATCCAGCATGGCCTTCGTGCCGGCGACATTTCCGGACTCGAAGCCCGCGGCATCCGGCGCATTGATCACGCCGGCAACATGGATCGCGGCATCGGCGCCGTCGAAAAGCGCCGCCAATGACGCTCCGTCGGCAAGACTGCCCGCAATCCAGTCGACCCCTTCACGCGGCGATTGTGGACGACGGGTGAGGGCGCGAACCCGGTGCCCGGCGGCAAGTGCGCGATTGAGCAAGTGCGAACCGACGAACCCGGTCGCGCCCGTCACGGCAATGGTCAGAGCGGCGACCAGGGCTCTTCGTCCTCGGGCTCGGTGGAAGGGATCGTCTGATCCTCGACCCCGCCGAGATGTTCGAGCAGGATGTCGAGCACGGGCTCGAGCCCGGTTCCCCCCGCTGCGCTGAGCGGATAGACCTCTTGCCCGCTGGCCTCGTGGAGTTCGTCCGACAGGGCCTGGATCAATTCGGCATCGATCGTATCGACCTTGTTGAGTGCAAGAACGACCGGCTTGTCGGCAAGGCCCGCGCCATAAGCCTCAAGCTCGTCCTGCACGATCCGGTAGCTCGTCGCGACGTCTTCGTCATTCGCATCGACCAGGTGGAGCAAGACCTGACAGCGCTCGATATGGCCAAGGAAACGATCGCCGATGCCAGCGCCCTCGGCGGCACCTTCGATCAGTCCGGGAATATCGGCAACCACGAATTCGCGGCCCTTGTGGCTGACCACACCAAGCTGGGGGCGAAGCGTGGTAAAGGCGTAAGCGCCGACCTTGGCATTGGCGTTGGTCACGGCATTGATGAAGGTAGACTTGCCCGCATTGGGAAGCCCGACCAGGCCGACGTCGGCGAGCAGCTTGAGCCGCAGCCAGACGTACATTTCCTCGCCGGGCCAGCCGGGGCCGTGTTGGCGCGGGGCGCGATTGGTCGACGTCTTGTAGCTGGCGTTGCCGCGGCCCCCGTCGCCGCCCTTCAGGAAGACCAATTGCTGTCCGACTTCGGTCAAGTCGGCAAGCAAGGTGCGATCTTCGTCATCGGCGAGAATCTGGGTGCCGACAGGAACCTTGACGATCAGGTCCCGGCCGCCCGCGCCGGTCATGTTACGGCCGGCACCGCCCTTACCGCGCGGTGCCCGGAAGTGCTGGGTGTACCGAAAGTCGATCAGCGTGTTGAGGCCAGGAACCGCTTCGAAAATGACATCGCCGCCCTTGCCGCCTGCGCCGCCGTCGGGTCCGCCATATTCGACGAACTTTTCGCGTCGAAAACTGACCGCACCGGGGCCGCCGGCGCCGGAGCGAATGAAGATCTTGGCCTGGTCGAGAAAATGCATGCGCGGCCTTTAGGCGAGCGGAGCGCAGACTCCAACTGCCGGTCGGTCAGCCAGCGGTAGTCGTCTTGCGTGCAAGCACCGCAAGCACCTGCCGAACCGCAATGTCGCGGGCGGCGGAGCGGGGAAGGCCGCAGGCGCGGGCGACCTCGCCGCCGACCAGACTGTCGCCGATGGCCAGCAGCACGAGACCTAAGGTCGCCTGGTCTAGCGGGCGCTGGTCGCCGGTTTCGGTAATGTCCGCGACCACTTGGGCAATTGCATTGGCAACTGGCTCAAGCGCTTCGCGTTGGCGGGTAAGCACGACCCAGGCCATCAATTCGCCGACCTTTTGCTCTTCGAATGCGTCGAACATGGCGGCGATGACGTCGCTCAACTTTCCTTCGCCGCGCCGCATCCGGCCGATCGAACCGGTGATCGAATTGGCGACGCCGCGCGCGATTTCTTCGGCCAGGGCACGATGGAGACCGGCCACGCTGCCGAAATGATGGAGGACGTTAGCGTGGGTTCGGCCCATTCGCGTCGCCACCGACTTCAGCGTGATCGCGGCGATTCCCTCTTCCCGCAGCAGCGCATGTGCGGCAGCAAGCGCCAAAGCGCGGCTTTCCTGCGGTGAGAGGCGTTTACGCATTGGCAACCTTATTGACATAAATGTCAGCTATAACCATGTTGGCTATCGACCCTTTGGAGTGATGACATGAGTGTTGCAAGCGTGACCCCGGCCGACCTGACGATGACCGTTCGCGATCTTCGCTTTGGCCGCGACGAGAAAACCGCGCGCTGGTGGCACAATGGCGATCCCGTGGCGACGGCGCTCTACAACGCGCTTTCCGCAACCTTTCCAAAGGGCGAGGCCTTTTTCATCGAGAGTGTCCGCCGCTACCTCGACCAGGTTCCCAAGAGTCTTCGCGAAGAAATCCGTACGTTCACGACCCAGGAAGTGATCCACAGCCGCGAACATGCCGCGTTCAACAATCGCGCGGTCGATGCCGGCTACGACCTCGCCCCGCTCGATGTGGTGGTCGACGAGCGCCTCGCGCTGATTCGCTCCAAGCCGCCGATCGCGGCGCTGGCCGCGACAATGGTGCTTGAACATTTTACCGCGATCCTTGCCCATGAGTTGCTCGCCACGCCGGCGCATCTCGATGGTGCCGACCGGGCAAGCGCCGATCTGTGGCGCTGGCACGCCGCCGAGGAAATCGAGCATAAGGGTGTCGCCTATGACGCCTGGCTGGCGGTGACCAAGGACTGGTCGCGCTTCAAGCGCTGGCAGGTCAAGGCCAAGGTCATGCTGTTCGTGACCAGCCATTTCTTCCCCGACCGCCTCAAGGGCGCCGCCGAATTGCTGCGCCAGGACGGGATCACCGGTTGGAAAGCGTGGAGCGGCCTGCTGTCCTACGCCTTCCTCAAGCCCGGCGTATTCCGCAAGATCCTGGGCGCTTGGGCGGCGTTCTTCCTGCCCGGCTTCCACCCGTGGAATCATGACGACCGCGATTTGATCGCCAATTTCGATCTGACCGGTGCCTACGCGCAGGAACCGGCGCGCAAGGTTCGTCGCGCGCGGGCCGCCTGACGATTTCGTCCTGACGCGGGGTCAGGCGGCAATCGCGCCGCCGACCCGGACGTCATTCTCCAGCCAGCAACGCATCAGCACGGCATCCGCCTGACGGCCGCGCGCGCAGCTGTAACGCGGCGCGCGCATCCCGGTCGTCACGAAGCCCAATTTCTCGAGCACGCGGCCCGACGCCGGATTGTCGACGAAGTAGGACGCTTCGAGCCGGGTCAGGCGCAGCGTCCGCGCGATGGCGAGCAACGCTTCGCTCGCCTCGGTCGCGAATCCGCGGCCCCAATGGTCCCGCGAAATCCAGTACCCAAGCTCGACCGCGCCGGACGGACGGCGGCCGAGGCCACATGAGCCGACCAGCACGGGCTCGCCGTCGGTCCGTTCGAAAATCAGGAAGGCCGGCAGGACGGGGTCGCGCGGCGCGGCGAGGAACGCTTCGGCATCGCGCAATGCAAATGGCCACGGGGCAGTCGAGAGGTTGCGGACGATCGCCTCATCGGCAATCGCGCGCGCCAGCTTGGGGGCGTCTTCCACCCAGCCCGGTCTCAACAGCAATCTGCTCGTTCTTGCGAACATCACGTCTTCCCCTTCGCGTCCGAGCTGCCGCCTAGCGGCAGTTCGTGACAGTTTCGGGAGAAGAAAAAGGGAGAAGAGGGGGCTGCCCTCTTCTCCCTTTTGGATTCCTAAGTCCGGTCTCCTGGGCTGCCCCTCTGGGGAGCGGCCCGTTCTTGACCGATCCCTATTTCGTTGCCGCTTCCGGCATAATCGCTTCGACGTGCACATATTTGCGACCAAGCTTGCCGTCGCGAAACGCAACGCGGCCGTCGATAAGCGCAAAAATAGTGTGGTCCTTGCCGAGGCCGACATTGTTGCCCGGGTACCATTTGGTCCCGCGCTGGCGCACGATGATGTTGCCGGCGCGAACTGCTTCGCTGCCGAACTTCTTCACGCCGAGACGCTTGGATTCCGAATCGCGACCGTTGCGCGATGAACCGCCTGCTTTTTTATGTGCCATCGTTCAGCTCTTACTTCTTCTTGGGAGCGGCCTTGGGAGCCGCCTTCTTCGCCGCTGCCTTAGCAGGTGCAGCATCCTTTGTCGACGCCTTGGCCGGTGCTGCCTTCTTGGCAGCAGGCTTGGCGGCCGCTTCGGCCTTCGCAGGCGCAGCAGCCTTCGCAGGCGCAGCAGCCTTCGCAGGCGCAGCAGCCTTCGCAGGCGCAGCAGCTGGCGTTTCGGCCTTGGCAGCGGGCTTCTTGTCCGCGGCCGGCTTGGCGTCAGCCTTCTTCTCGGCTTTCTTGCCGCCGATCGACACGATCTCGAGGATCGTGTGCTTCTGGCGATGGCCGGCCTTGCGGCGATAGTTGTGACGACGGCGCTTCTTGAACACCGTGACCTTTTCACCCTTCGCCTGGGCGACGATCTTGGCTGCGACGATCAGGCCGTTGGTCGACTTGAGGTCACCGCCCTCGCCCGCCAGGAGGACGTCGGTGATGTCGATGCTGTCACCGGCTTCACCGGCTAGTTTCTCGACGACGATCTTGTCTCCGGGGGCGACGCGATATTGCTTCCCGCCCGTGCGCACGATTGCGAACATTGGCCTCTTCTCTTCAATTCTGAAATCCGACCGCACGGTGAAAAGCACCGGTAGCGCAAGGCTCCGCGCGGAAAGCGTGCCGCCTAAGCGGGCATGTTGGCGAAGTCAATGGTCGGACGCGGGTGTTAGTGGCGGTGTTGGCGCTTAAGCCGGTAGCGTCCCTTGGAGAATCCATCGAACAGGCCGTCGATGGCAGGGTGGTCGACCTCGCCATTCTCGACATCCGGTTCCAGGTTCTGCTGGCTGACGTAGGCAACGTAGCTCGATTCGGTATTTTCGGCGAGCAAATGGTAGAATGGCTGGTCCTTGGCCGGGCGCATCGCCTCGGGAATCGAACTCATACCATTCATCGCTGTTCGCGAACTCGGGATCGACGTCGAAAATGACGCCGCGAAAATCGAGCAGGCGGTGGCGAACGACGTCGCCAATCGCGAAGCGCGCCGAGGGAGCAAGGGCGAGGAAGGAGTTGATGTCCATCCGTTGAATGTAATGCCGCCCTGCTGCAGCGCAATAGGGTTCGGGTTCAGGCTGGAATGCGCTCGCCGCGCCAATCGAAACATCCGCCGCTGTCTTGTGCGTCCAATCGGTCGATCAAGTCGAGCAAGGCCGCCGCGCTGGTTGCGGGGGTCAGCAACTGACCATCGGGCAGGTTGCGCTGGAATGGCTTGCTGAGCGCGGTGTCGACCGTGCCGGGATGTAGTGCGACCGCGATGACATGCTTCCTTGTGCGGGCAAGCTCGATCGCGAGGGTCCGGACGATCTGATTGAGCGCCGCCTTCGAGGCACGGTAGCCGATCCAGCCGCCGAGCCGATTGTCGCCGATCGATCCGACCCGTGCCGAAAGCGCGGCAAAAACCGCGCGGCGATCGGTCGGCAGCAAGTCGATGAAATGACGTGCGATGAGCGCGGGACCAGTCGCGTTGATGCGGAAATAGTCGTCGAAATTGGTGCCCTTGATCGCGCGATAGGTTTTCTCCGGCGTGTCTTCGCCGGTCGCCAACACGCCGCTTGCCACGATGACAATATCATAGGGTCCTTCGTCGGCGAGCGATCCGGCTGCCGCAGCGATCGTCTCTTCGTCGGCGAAATCCACCCGCGGCGAGGAGCCGCGGTGCAACCGGGTAACGGCGGATCCGCGCGATTCGAGTGCGTCCGACAGGGCGGAGCCGATGCCGCCGCTGGCACCGATGACGATTGCTTTGTTCATTGCGCGACGGTGGCGCATCGCCGCGGTGTTGCAAAGGCTTTGCAAGGCGCATCGTCGCTGCTAGAGGCGCGCCACGACCCGCCGGCGGGCTTGCCGGTGTTGACCCATTTTCTCATGCGGAGAGGTGGCAGAGTGGTCGAATGTACCGCACTCGAAATGCGGCGTGCCGGAAACGGTACCGTGGGTTCGAATCCCACCCTCTCCGCCACTTATTCCTTCGATCATCCCCCGCGATCCACCGGATAGTCGGCCAGAATGGAGCGTTTCGTGAGTCTCGACGGTATGCCAGCGACCTCGCCAAACGACGAGCGAAAGACGGCCGAGCCTGAAACGCTCGACCGTGCCGCGCTGGAGCGGCGCACCTTTGCGATCATCTCCCATCCCGACGCCGGCAAGACCACCCTGACCGAAGGCCTGTTGCAGGCGGCAGGCGCGATTCACGAGGCCGGGGAGGTCCGTGCCCGCGGCAACCGCCGGGCGGCGCAATCCGACTGGATGAAGATCGAGCAGCAGCGCGGAATTTCGGTCACTAGCTCGGTGATGACATTCCAGCGCGGCGAGATCCTGTTCAACCTGCTCGACACGCCCGGCCACCAAGACTTTTCGGAAGACACGTACCGGACGCTGACCGCCGTCGATTGCGCGATCATGGTGATCGATGCGGCCAAGGGGATCGAAGCACAGACGCGCAAGCTGTTCGAAGTCTGCCGTCTTCGCAACATTCCAATCATCACGTTCATCAACAAGGTCGACCGGGAAGGGCTCAGCCCGTTCGAGCTGCTCGACGAAATTGCCGACAAGCTGCAACTGGACGTCTGTCCGCAGAACTGGCCAACGGGGATCGGCGGCCTGTTTCACGGGCTTTACGACCTTCGACGCAACCAGTTGCTGGTCGCGAAGCGGGATGAGGGTGTCACGATGGGCCGCGTCGTCGATTTCGCAAGCATCGAAGATGACGCGCTGGACGACGTAATTCCGTCGGATGCCGCAGAAAGCCTGCGCGAAAATGGCGGGCTCGCGCTTGCATCCTATCCGCAATTCGACCTGCAAGCCTTCCGTTCCGGCGATCTTACCCCGCTCTATTTCGGGAGCGCCCTGCGGCATTTCGGGATCGAGCAATTGCTCGATGCGCTGGCCGATCATGGCCCGCCGCCCCAGCCCCAACCGGCACGGCCGAAAGCGATCGACCCAAGCGAACCACGACTGACCGGGTTCGTCTTCAAGGTCCAGGCCAACATGGATCCCAAGCACCGCGACCGAATCGCGTTCGTCCGGATTTGCTCGGGCAAGCTGGTTCGAGGAATGAAGGTCACCGTGTCGCGGACCAGGAAAGTAATGGCGGTCCACAATCCGATCACATTTTTCGCCCGCGACCGCGAGCTTGCGGAGGGCGCGGTTGCAGGCGACATCGTCGGCATCCCCAATCACGGCACGCTTCGCGTCGGCGATACGCTCTCCGAAGCAGGTGATGTGGCGTTTACCGGCCTGCCCGATTTTGCCCCTGAGATTCTCAAGCGCGTCCTGCTCAGCGATCAGAGCAAGGTGAAGCAGATGCGTCGCGGGCTGTCCGATCTTGCCGAAGAAGGCGTCATCCGGTTGTTCAAACCGGCGATCGGATCGCAGTGGATTGTCGGCGTGATCGGTGAATTGCAGCTGGAGGTCCTGGCGTCGCGAATGGAGCAGGAATACCATGCAGCGCTGACGTTCGAGCCGTCGCCGTACGAAGTGGCACGATGGCTGCGATCGAGCGATCCGCAGGCACTTAAGAAGTTTACCGAGGCGAACCGTTCGAGGCTCGCCCTCGATCAGGACGAGGCGCCGGTCCTGCTGATGCGGAATGTGTGGGAATTCGACCGCTTCATCGAGGAATGGCCAACCCTGGAATTCGCCTCGGTCCGCGAGCGAAGCTGACCACCGGATCTGGTCAGCCAACCAGTCCTTTCATTTATGCGATGTTGGCCGGAGCCCGTCGCCGATCACCGAAAATGCCGCCCAGTAATAAGGGTGAGAGGTCTGCCTGGCGTCCATCAATTTCACTTGAGATTCGCGGAGGGCCGTGACCGTCGCGGTGCCCTTTGGGGCGCTGAACAATCCCGAAACAAGCCGCTCAGTCGCTTTATAATCGTCCGGCACCGGCCAGTGGCTGGCGATGACCGTTCTGCCGCCGGCGCCCACAAAGGCGCGAACGAGGCCGTCGAGGGCCATGCCGCCGCCGCTCCCAAGCCCTGCCGCACGGGTCGCTTCCGCGCTTGCTGCGCCAGCCGTGTCGCAAGCCGAAAGGATGACGAGATCGGCGTCGAGACGAAGGTCGAAAATCTCTCGGAACGTCAGCAGTCCGTCACTTTGCTGGTCGCCGAAGCTGGTCATGAGTGCAGGCTGTGCAGCGCAATTCGGATTGGCCGGGGTGACAATACCGTGCGTGGCAAAGTGCAGGACGCGGTAATTCTTGAGATCGTCGCGATCCTTGAGATTGGTGTCAGTGAACGCGGTTCCAATGACCACTTCCGAGGCGCCACCGAGCATTGCGCGCGCGACACGAAGTTCGTCGGGGGCGATCGGGTGGCTCCACGCGGACAAGGGGGGCGAGCAATCGAGCTCGTTGCCGTTGCTTGCGGCAAGAACACGAGCAGTTGCCGGAGCATTTTCGCCAAAGCCGATATAGGGCCGCGATGCATGGGTTGGCGGAGCAGCGCGCATTTCACGAAAGGCTCGCGGCGCGACCGCAATCGAGATGTCCAATTTGCGACCGAGCCAATTGACCCCGGTGAATTCATAGGGGTCGCCGCCCGGTGCCGAAACCCGGCGAACATATGCGTCGACATTTGCCTTTTCGCGGACGAGCAGGTTGGGCGTAATCCGCGTCATTGCCCCGTCAGGTTCAAAAATTAAGTGTTTCAGTCCGCCGATCTCGGCGTCGATCGGTCCGAACAATTTACGATACAACTGGTGCGAAAGGCCGACGTCGAAGGGCGCAAGTTCGTCCGAAATGGCCGTCGTGGTACGGCGGATCCGATTGACCAGATCGTCGATCTCGTTCGAATTGGAGTCGAGGCGGAAAGCCCGCGTCATGTTGGGGGTGACGAATAGCGCAAAGACCAGGCTGTCGATGACGGTGAGCTTGTAATAGCCCTCGCCGGTCTTGAGCGCTGTGCGCAGTTCGTCGAGCGGGAGGACGTCGCTGGATATGGCGCGATATTGCGGAAAAGCGGCGAGGCTGGCCTGGGTAATCACCTGATCGCGTTGGAATTCACCAATCTGCCTCTCAAGCGTGGTTCGCGTTCCCGGAGCGACGGGGGTGGCGGCGACCTGTCCGGCAAGGTCGAGACGCGCCAATTCGGCACGGCTGCGTTCAATCTGGCGGGTCAGTGTCACCGATTGGCGAAATAGCCGCGAGGCTTCGTCGCTGCCGCCGCTAAGTTCGCGGGCGAGGATGGCCTGGGTCTGGGCAACGCCGGGGCGCAGCATGACTTGCGACGTGGTAAAGAGCTCGCTGACGACCGTCGGATCGGTGCCCCTCGTCAGCAGAAGTTCTGCAAACGGGGCGAGCAATCGCGATAGCCCTGGGGTCGCGTTGGAAAAACCGATGTTGGCGCGAATGATCTCTCGGTAGATGACGGTGGCCTGGTCGATTTGGCCCTGTCGCAGCAAGAATCCGGCGAGGCGGCCGCGCGCGCTCTGCAGGACGGCCGTT
This sequence comes from uncultured Alphaproteobacteria bacterium, assembly GCA_963843855.1. Classification (GTDB taxonomy): domain Bacteria; phylum Pseudomonadota; class Alphaproteobacteria; order Sphingomonadales; family Sphingomonadaceae; genus Sphingomicrobium. The sequence continues at coordinate 88,809 of CAWJMA010000004.1, read as the reverse complement.
CCGGGATAATCGATTTCAAGCGCGGTCACGCTGTTGCGGTAATGCGATGCGGCTTCCTCAGATTTGCCGGCGGCTTCCGCGATCGCCCCGAGTTCGCCTTCGACCTGGGAGCGCATCCAGACGATCGCCGGTAGTCGCCCGCCGCGAACCCCGGCAAGGCGCGTGTCGGCAGACTTGAGATGCTGGGTGGCTTTGTCGAGGTTGCCGAGCAAGCGGTTCGCGGGCCCTTTCAGCAAGTCGACCTGCGCATCGAGGATCTGGACCTTTTCGTCGAGCTGGAGTGCCGCTTCGCCATCGCCGATCTGCTCGGTCGCGGCGCTGTCCGCATTGAGGCGGGCGGCAATCGATTTGTCGATGGTCAGCCTCCGGATAGCGGGAACCGGCATTTCCGCCATGTCGGGGAGCGGCTTGTCGAGTTCCGCCAGCGCATCCTCCGCGCGGCCTTGGTTAAGCAGGTGCATGGCACGATAATTGCGCAATTGCCTGGCCACCAGCGTATCGTTGCCGAGCATTTTCGTTGCTCGGTCAAGAAGCTCGTCGGCCTCGGCATAATGGCCCAGGTTCGATTTTTGCAGGGCCTCGTTGGTCATCGCCTCGACTTGCGCGGCCCGGCCAAGTTCGCCGCTGGTCACGGCCGAAAAGAATTCGGCGCTTTCGGCATAAGCGCCGCTGTTGTTCCGGCGATAAGCCTCCGCAAGTGCGCGGGCGCGGTCGAGTGTCCCGGCCTGGACCCGGGCGAATGCGGCGGGATCGCCAGCGCCGGTCAGCGCGACATCGACCTCGCCCTTGACCGGGCGATCGGTCACGATTGTGCGAAGGCCGATTTTCAGTGCGCTGTCATAGCCGCTCAGGCCTTCCGCCGAATAGAAAAAGCGCGCGTCGCGTTTTTGAATGACGCGGTAGGGAACGACCGGATTGGCGACCAGCTTGCATTCAAGAATCTCGACGGCACCAACATCGGGCAAGGTTTCGTTCTTCGCAGCTGCGCAGGAGGCACGATCGGCACGGAGTCGCGCCAGACGCTGGGCTGGATCGTCGCGGCCGTCCAGGCGAATGGTATGGAGGAGGCCAATGGGTACGGAAGCATCCCGGCAGATGATCGAATAGCCACGGTCGAACATATTCGTCAGCGACGGGTCGGACGCCATCGACTGCGCAAGGCAGACGACGCTGTTCGGTCCACCGCCGATCCGGAAGCTGTTCTGAGTCGCAATCGACCCTGGCGCGGCATTGATCGCCGACGCCGACGAAACGGCAACGATGGCAAGTGCCAATCGTGCTGCGTTACCCATCGGTCTCCTCCTACGTCCGGGGCGCTCCTGGGGGTCCGTTTGCGCTGGACGATCCAAACGATCCTGTTGTGACGCCGAGGTTCTTACGAACCCCATGGAAACAGGCGCCGACTGATCGAGAACAGCAGGCGCGGGTCAGGCTTCCGATCCTGAAAGCCGGTACGTTCGAGCGGGACGGCAAGCGTGGTTTCAATGCCGAAACCAAGCCAGGTGGCGCGGACGCCACCACCAATCGACGCAAGATTGCGATTGCCGCGGGCGAGGAAGTCGCTGTTCTCGTTGGCAACCCGTGCAAGATCGAAAAATACGAATGGCTCGGCGGCCATTTTCCGCGCCGAAGTCGGCACAATGCTTCCCAATCGCAGCTCGATCTGTGCGCCTATCCCCCGATCGCCCAGCAATGTTCCCGGATCATAGCCGCGACCGACCGTGTAATTGCCCGCCGCAAATTGTTCGAAACTGGCTAGGGTTCGCGTTGAATATTGCCCGCGAACGTTCGCGGCGACGGTGAATCGCGGGGCAGGTCGAAATTCCCCATACAGCGAGGCACGGACCAAGCCGGCGGTCGGATCCGAACCGCTAACACTGAGAGGGATGCCGCCGGCAACGACACAGGTCGTGCCGCAGCGGTTTGTGGCGCCCAGGATGCCAAGGCCATGGCGCATTTCCAACCCGGCACCAACCCGCCAGCGCGGCTCGAAAAAGGAAAAGCCGGGCTTGGAGAAGTCGAGACTTACGGCGTCCCAGTTTAGGCGAGCGAACAAAATTCGCAGGCGGTCGCGACTGATTGAATCGCCGGACTGGCGCACGACCTGATTGACGAAATCCATTCCCGCCGTGCCGCGCAGGGTCGAACTCTGACTACGCACGAAGGGATAGGAGAGCGCCAGAGAACCGATCAGCGTGCGGGCGCGAATGGTGTCGCGTCCGTCGATATCCGGCCGGGCCCACGTATGACCCAATGACGACAGCACCGTGAGGCCTTCGCTGCCGATCCGGAAGTCATGCGTCGCCTGCAGCGTTTTCTGTTCGCGCGGACCGACCGTCGAATAAAGCGAGAGGCTGGTCACGTCGCCCATGCCGGTCAGGCCGAAAAATTGGGCGCGGACTTGCCCGCCAAATCGGCCAAGCTCCTTCGATCCGTAATTCAGGACATTGGCGTCCATCGAGAACGGCTGACGGGAAACGGTAACTTCACCAACCACTTCTCCAGCGGTTCTCCCGGCAGGCCGAAGGGCGAGGCGCGCCGTATATCCGGGTAGGTCGCCGGCCAGAAGCAAGTACCGCTCGGCATCGAAACGGTTGAAGACAGGTCGTTCGGTCAGTCGCTCCAGATAGGACGAGATAAGCTTCTCGGCCCGACCGGCATCACCGCGAACGCGAATTTCCGTCAGCCGCGCGACCACGATATCGAGTTTCAGTCGCCCGTCGGCAATGCTCTGTTCGGGTACCTGGATGGCGACGATATATCCAGCGTCGCGAAGCAAAGAGGCTGCCCGATCCCTGATATCGCATACGACTGAGACCTGATGTTTCTGGCCGACCAGATCTGAATAAGAAGGACGTACCAGACCGGAATCGATGTCGCCAATTCCGGTAAATTCGACATTCTGAAGCGTGAATTTGACGTCGGTGAACTCGGGATTGTCGAGCGCGCATGGTTCGCGCTCAAAACCGCCTTCGATCTCGATCCGGGCGGGCGCGACGATCCCAGGTGTGTCTCGCCGCTCCAATTCTTCGCGAGTAGGGGCAAGCGGCCCAGTTTGCGCAATTGCCGGATGGGCGACTATCGCAGCGCTACTAACCAGCAGCAGCAAATATCTGGGAAAAATACGGATTTTCGAAGTTCGAACAGAACCACTTGCGGTTGATCGCTTCACGCCGGCCCCCTTTTCCGACGCGCCTGCCAAATCGGCAAGGGCGTTAATTTACGCTTAAATCACATATTGAATATTTGGTAAATGTAAGTTAATCATTTACTTTAGCCAAAAGCGGGATTGGGGGATTGCCGTGCCATTCGTGGCGTTCAAGTTTCGTTGCGGACGGGGCATGCCCTTTGGGATTGCTCGTTGCCTTGCCACGTCGGTTGTTTTGGCCGGATGGAGCGCAATTGCGTCTGCCGGCCCACCTGCTGGCGTCCGCGGCGGGCCGCCGCCATGGTCGAATGCAGCCTCCCTGCGTGTACCGACCGCCCCGGTGGTTTCCGCCATTCCGGTTCCGACCATTTTGCCCCCTAGCGTCAATGGTCATGGCAATAACAACGGAACGGCAACGGGAACGGGAACGGGACTGGCAATGGGAACGGAAATGCTGGCGGCAACTCCCAGAATGTCGGCTCATCGAACGCTGGCCTCGGTGCCTCGGCCGCGATAACGACGGGAAATTCACCCGCACTTCCACCCGGCCAAGCGAAAGTCCTCATGCTTCCGTCGGCTTCTGCGCCGACGCTAATGGTTAATAGCGGGACTTTCGACATCCAGGTTTCAGCGGCCATTGCCGCCCCTTCCGGCAACGGCAAAGCATCAGGCAAAATGAATACGCCGATCGTGCTAGCGATGGTCAATACCGCGACCGTCAGCCAGGCGCAGGTCAGCGCCGCGCTGCTCAGTGTCGACAGCACACCGACTATCACTAGTGCGTCCATGATCGATGGTGTCATCGTTCTCAGCGCGAATTCTTCGACCGCGACGGAGAAAGGGACGGGCAAGACTCCGCCGGGCGACCCATGCAGCAGGAGCCCGGGCAATCCGTGCAATGGCAATAATGGGAATGAAGGTACGCCGGGGAACGTGACGCCGAAAGACGTGCCGCCTCCGCCTCCGCCTCCGCCGCCGCCTCCGCCACCACCGCCACCGCCACCGCCGCCGCCGCCGCCGCCACCGCCGCCGCCGCCGCCACCGCCGCCGCCGCCGCCGCCGCCGCCGCCGCCGCCGCCGCCGCCGCCGCCGCCGCCACCGCCGCCGCCACCGCCGCCGCCGCCGCCCCCGCCCCCACCGATCACCCCTCCCGGCTGGATCGTGCGCCTGGCAACCCCGGCGGGCGAGAAAGACAAAGACGAGGATTCAGTCATCGACACGTCGAAATTGAAAGATGGCGAGGATAATAGCGGCGGTGTGGCCAGCGGCGCGGATTCGAGCGCCTGGACATACTCGCCAAGCGACGGGAAACCCGACGGACCGCGTTGAGCGAACGACTTAAGTGGCCCTCGCGCCGGTCGTCACAGCGTCCGCAAGGCGCGCGATGGCCTTGCGCCCAGCGTCGACAGACTGCCGCCCAGGCCGACCAACAGGATGACGACCAGACCCGCCGCGACGGTAGAGCCGACCAGCCTGAAGTCGGGTGCCCAGCTAAAGTCGAACATCCGGGTCACGATCAGCCAAGCACCGGAAAGTCCCAAAACAAGCGCGACCAGGGTCACCAGCGTCGCCAGCAAAACGAACTCGAGCACCTGCAGCAAAAGCAATTGTCGCCGGGTTGCGCCAAGAACGCGAAGGACGACGCCGTCATAGGTTCGCGCTTCGCGCATTGCCGATGTCGTGCCCGCAAGAACGGCAATCCCGGCAAGGATCGCTGCCGATGCCGCCCATGCGATCGCCACGGAAATCCCTTCCGCGACCTCGCCGACCTGTTCCAGCACGTCGCGCACGGGGACGAGGCTGGTCGATGGGAAACGGCCCGCAATCGCTTCGCGAACGGCATCATCCGCGCCGTCGGGCAAACCGATCGTCGCCGACATGTTGTGCGGAACGTCGGCCAGCGCGTTGGGTGAGAGGACGAGGACGAAGTTGAAGCCCAGCGTGTCCCAGTCGATTGACCGGAACGAGGCGATCGTCGCGCGCCGCTCGACGCCGTAGATGCTGAACCGCAATTCATCGCCGAGCTTGAGCCCCAGGACATCGCGCAGCCGATCATCGACCGAGACGAGCGGTGGTCCGCTGTAATTGGTTGGCCACCATTGGCCTTCGGCAAGGCTGCTTCCCGTCGGCAGCGTGTCGGCGTAAGTCAGGCCGCGCTCCCCGCGCAATGCCCACGCGCCTTCGGGAATTTCGGTCAGGTCGGCGACGTTGGTCGCGCCATAGCCGGTGATGGTGCCGCGCAGCAGCGGGACCAGCTGGACGTCCGCCGTCGGGCTTGCCGAACGGACAAGTTCGCGAAAATTGTCGGCCCGGTCGCGCGGTACGTCGAGCGCGAAGAAGGCAGGCGCACGATCGGGTATGTCGCGCGCCAAATTGCCATCGAAACTCGACCGAACGGCCGCGATCTGGACGAACATGGTGAGGCCGATGCCCAGTGCCACGACCAGTCCGATCGTTCCCGCACCCGGCCGATGCAGGCCCGCGACCGCAAGGCGAAGGAACGGGCTCGCTCGGACGGGGCATGCGCGCCGCGCCCCAACGAACCAGCCAGCCAAGGGCGGCAAGCAGTGCAAGGACAGCGGCGACCGCGCCCAGATAATAAGCGGTAATCCAAGGACGGCTGGCAGTTGCAAGTGCGAGTGCGAGGATGAGCATTGCGGGGGCGGCCAGCCACGCCAGCGCGCGGGCGATCGGCGTTCGCCTGGAATCCACCGACCCTCTCAGCAAGCCGGCGGCGGGAATGGTCGCTGCACGAACCAGCGGGAAAGCCGACGCTGCCACCGCCGTCAGCAGGCCGAAGCCCGCTGCAAGCATGAGCGGACCGGGCGCGATCGCGGAATCCAGCGGGACCGGCAACATGCCGGCGGCGGCGCGTGAGACCAACGGAACCGCGATCAGGCCAACGCCAAGGCCGCAAATCGTCGCGATACCGGCAACCAATGCAAGTTGGAGGGCGTAGATCCGACGAACCGTCCCGGAATCCGCCCCCAGAACTTTCAGGGTGGCAATGTTCGCCTGGCGGGCACGCAGGAATGACGCGACGGCGTTGGCAATCCCGATCCCGGCAATGACCAGCGCCGTCAGGACGATCAGGGTGAGGAATTCGGCCATTCGCGCAAGAAACCGTCCTGCGCCCGGGGCGGCATTGTCGCGGGTTTTCGATTCCCAGCCGCCCGCCGGAAATGCGGCCTTGACCCGGTCGACCGCGGCCGAAGGGCTGGCGGCGGTGGCAATACGGTATCGTGCTTCGAACAGGCTGCCCGGCTGCATCAGCCCGGTGCGGGGCAGGTCGCGAAGGGCGATCATGACGACCGGGCCGAGCGAAAAGCCTTCGCCCAGCCGGTCGGGCTCCTCGGCGATCGTTCCGGCGACCCGAACGGTTGCGGTGCCAAGCCGGAAGGTCGACCCCAAAGGTAGCCGCCGGGCAAGCGATGGGTCGATCCAGACACTGTCGGACGGCGGCGCACCGATCGTCCTTCCGTCGGTCAATCGAAGCTTTCCGTATAATGGGTAGGCGTTGTCGACGGCCTTCAGCTGGATCGGGATGGAACGATTGCCGATCACGGCGGTCGAGGTCATCACCACGGATTCGGCAACCCGACCTTCCTTCTCAAACGCGGAGCGCTCTTCATCGGTCGCAAGGCGCGCCGAGCGGGCAAACTCGATATCGCCGCCAAGGATCGTGCTACCGCGATCGGCAAGTCCGCGCTCCATCGCTGCGGCCAGATTGCCGACCGCTGCCAGCGCCGCGACGCCGAGGAGCAGGCTGAAGAACAGCAAGCGAAGCCCGCGGAAACGCCAGTCGAGTTCGCGCCGTCCGATCGTCCAGGCCAGCCGCCATCGGCTCACGCGGCGCGATCCGCGACCAGCAATCCGTCTGCCAATTCGATGATCCGGTTGCAACGTGCCGCGAGCGTGGGCTCATGGGTAATCACGACCAGGGTTGCTTCCGTCGCGTCGCATCGTTCGAACAGCAGGTCCATGATCGCAGTGCCGGTCACGGCGTCCAGATTGCCGGTTGGCTCGTCGGCAAACAGCAGTCCGGGGCGAGTTGCAAGCGCTCGGGCGATGGCAACGCGCTGCTGTTCGCCGCCCGACAATTGGGCCGGATAATGATCCATCCGATGCCCGAGCCCGACCGCCTCCAGCTCGGCGCGCGCGGCGGCGAACGGGTCGGGCAACTCGGCAAGTTCCATCGGGACCGCCACATTTTCCAGCGCAGTCATGGTCGGCAGCAGGTGAAATGCCTGAAGCACGATGCCGATCCTGCCGCGCCGCGCCTTGGCCAGGCGGTCTTCATCCAGTGCCGTGAAATCCTCGCCGACGATCATGACCTCGCCACCGCTTGCACGCTCCAGGCCGCTCAAGACCGCCATCAGCGATGACTTGCCGGACCCCGACGCCCCGAGCACGGCGAGCCGTTCACCGCGCGTCACGTTGAGGTCGATGCCGCGCAGGATTTCGGTCGCGGCTTCGCCCGATCCGAGCTTCAGGGTGACATTGCGGGCGCGGATCATCATATCGGTCATTGTCCACGGAAATGGTCGAAGGATTGCGAATGGCAAGGGATGCGCGGAAATTAATGGCAGCGCTGCTGGTCCTGCTGGCGAGCTGTGCGCCGGATTCCGGGGCATCGAACACATTGCAAGGTGGTAAGGCGGCTCCCGTTGAAACGCCGCGCCCGAAAGGGGAGGAACGGCTGATCCTCGCGTTCGGGGACAGCCTGTATGCCGGATACGGACTGGCGAAGGGCGAGGGGCTTCCGGCGCGGCTGGAATCGAAGCTGCGCACGGCGGGAATGAACGCGACGATCATCGACGGCGGCGTCAGCGGAGATACTTCTGCGGCCGGTCGCCAACGCCTTGCTTTCACGCTCGACAGCCTGAATCGTGCGCCCGATCTCGTCATCCTGGGGCTCGGCGGCAACGATGCGCTGCGTCAGATTTCACCGACTGAAACGCGCACCGAGCTGACCGCGATGATGGAGGAGCTTCAACGCCGCAAGATCCGCGTCCTGCTGACCGGAATGCGTGCGCCGCCCAATCTTGGACCCGATTATGCGACGTCGTTCGAGGCGATCTGGCCCGACCTTGCGGCCAGATATGGCGCATCATTATACCCCTTCATCCTCGACGGGGTGATTACCGATCCGGCATTGATGCAGCGCGATGGACTTCACCCGACCGCAGTCGGCGTCGAGCGAATGGCCGACGCGCTCGCGCCGCTGGTGATGAAGGAACTGCCGCAAAAAGGCGAGTGATCGCTCGGCGCGTCGGTAGTCGCGGCATTTACCGGATGGAAAGGCGGATTGCGTAAGTCTTCTGCGTCAGTCAGATGAGGAAATCCGCGACGTGCTTGCGCTTGCCGTCCATCATGCCAGCCAACGGGCAACCGCACTTCGCGGAGCGCTCGAGAACAATTTGCACCGATTGCTGCTGGCATGGGTGATGATTGCCGGTTTCGCCTCGGCGCTGCGGATCGTGTTCAGCCCCGCCGTCGGACAATCTTCCGGCGTCGGCTACATCGTGCCCTACCTTCTCCTCGTTTCCGCTCCGGCGATTTCGCTGATGCTTGGATTGCGCTGGTTCGCCAATGGCGAAGCTATGCCGCAGCCCTCCATCCGATTGTCCCGGCTCGGTTCGTGGCGCTCGGTCGACCTTGCCGAAGCCCGCCGCCACCCGCTGCACGGCGCCAACGGATTGATGGTTTCACTGCTCGTCGGGATGCTTGCCAACATCCCCTTTCGTGCGATGGAATATTTCGCCTCGATGCCCGCGCTCGCCGGAAACGTACCGGCCTGGCTTGCCGTGCTCCGGACGATGATGACGCTCGACCTGGTGGTCATGACCAGCCTTTATGCGATCGTTTTTGCAGCAGCGCTTCGCCACGCATCGATCTTCCCACGGTTGCTGATTCTCGTCTGGCTTCTCGACATGATGATGCAGGTGCTGACAGCCCAGCTGGTTGCAGCCGAGCCGGGACTTCCGGCGCAGGTGGGCCATGCCCTCGGCGGGCTATTGGAGACGAACGTCAAGAAACTGGCGATCAGCGTTGCGCTGTGGCTGCCTTACCTGATGCTGTCGAAGCGGGTGAACGTCACCTATCGCCTTCGCGTCCCGGCCTAGCGCTGCTTCAGGCGCTCGCGCAGCTCCGACACTTCCCAATAATCGTTACGGCTGAATGGCAACAGCGGGCGAAGCGCACCCAGGCTCGTCCGGCCGAGCGCATTTTCCAGCTGCTCCAGTTTCGCGAACTCCGCCGCTGCATCGACCTCGACCTCGTCGGTTCGTTCGGCCTGCTGGTGAAGCGCGATTTCGGCGGCAAGGACGAGCGCGGTGAGCGTTTCGCAATAGCTGCGGATCGTCTGGGCGACAGCCGGTGTGGAGCGCGCCGCAAATGCAGCAATCTTTCGACCGCTGGAATCGTCGGGATAGCCATCGGCGCGCCATGCCGCGAGGGCGATGCGATGCTCAGCGCTTTCCTGTGCCAGCCATTCTTGCGCCTCCTGCGCGCCATATTTGAACAATGCCATGATCAGGAAAGGGGCGATCACCAGCGTTGCGATCATCGCGATCAGCGGCGTACTCGGGAACTGGTTGAAGACGAGGTGGACGAGACCGGCCGCAACGAAGCCGGGTACGAACCACCACAGCCGGAAATCGAAGTCCGACGCGGCCTCGCGATTTTCGCGCTCGGCAAGTTCATGCGCAATCACGGCAAAAATCGCCGTTGCGGTGCCATGCATGACGGCGGTGCCCAGTCCGCGGATCATCCAGACCGCCGGTGACAGGTCGGGGAAACGCGTCAGGTAGATGATATTCTCGATCACCGAGAAACCCGCGCCGATCGCGAATCCGGAAATCACCGCGTCGAGCTTGAAGCCGATGCGGTTGAAGCGGAACAGCCCGATCACCATCAGGCCCTTGATGAATTCTTCGATCCACGGCGCCGCGAACCTGCTGTAATTGGAATAGCCGAGCGGAAGCTGGTCGAGGAACACGCCGCTGACCGGATAGGCGATCACCGCCGCCACCGTCCCGAGCAACAGCAGGCCGAGCGTTTCCCACACCGTCATCAGCTTGAACACGTCGAGCCAGATGAACATCGCGAGCATGACGAGGACGGGCAACAGGGCCAGGGTCCAGTTGAGGGCTTCTACCGACATGACCCGACCTTACATGATCTTGAGCGAAGCGAGGAATTCCGTCTTCTGGTAATCGCCGTCCTCGAACCCCGCTGCGGCCCCGACCGAGAACGTCATCGGCAATCGAAGCGCCACGGTGAAGGCCAGATCGACCTGGCCGCCGACCGTCGCATAATTGTGGCTTTTGCCGCCGGGATCGTCGGTCAGCATGCCGCCGACGAAAAGCGCGGGCCGGGCGTATTTCAGGTAGAATGCCGGTGTCCCGACCTCGGCAAAACGGATTGGCGGAAGGTTGATTTCGCCGGTCAGTTTGACGAACCGCCGGGCCGCAATCTGGTCGATCTCGAACCCCGGAAAGCTCTCCTGCTCGCGGTAGCGTTTTTCCGGACGGTTATCGACGTAGTTATTGCGGAAAGAGCCGAAGTAGAAGCTGCCGAGCGGACTTTGCGACTTGCCGCCGGCCCAGCCCGCGCTGGCATAGAGCCAGGCCGAACTATTGTCCCACGGCAACGGCACGCCGTAATCGACGCCGCCATAGATTTTGGGGAAGAAATCTCCTTCGGCCAGATCGCCGCTTGCGGCGGCACGCCATTCCAGCCCTTTCTCATGATCGACGCTGCCCAGCGACTTGCGCGTGTTGGTGTAGCGCACGCCGGTTTCGAGCGAAAAGATGTTTTTCGGGCTCGAGATGTTCTGCGATGCCGGAAGCTGCTCGAGCCCCAGATAGGCACCGCCGTTGACGAAGAAGTCGAGCTGCCGCGGCGGATCGTAGATCTTGGTCTTCTTGTATCCGAACAGGAAGGCATCGCCGCTTCGCGAGCGCTCGACCGGGCCGAACAGGTCGTAGAAATCCGCGCCATTGTGCTTGTATTCCAGGGTCCAGTCCAGCGAGCGATATTTGACCGCAATGTGGAGCCGGTCACGGTAGCGCAACTTTCCCCAGGGCGAGACACTGAGTGACATATCGAGCTGGTGGAATTGCATCGGGTCTTCGAAATGCCAGGCATAGCCGGGCGAAATCTGGCCCTTGTAGCCTTCGACAATCGGGAATGCGCTGGCCAGCTTCATCCGGTTGGTGGCATTATATTTGCCGCGCTCGGTGATCAATTCGTCGAGCGGTACCTTGGCGGGCGAACCGACCCCCCATGTCTTCAATACAGGATGTGCCTTGACCACGCGGGTGCCGAGAAATTCGACCGTTCCCAAATCGTCCCGCTTGAGTGGCTGGATCCGTGACGGGGTCAGGCCATCGCCGGCATATTCGTAAACCAGCAGGCTTCCATCCGGCTGAACCTGCGGCCGGAAGAAACCGGTCGAGGCGTTGCTGAGGACATCCCATTTCTGGCTTGCGATGTCGAAGCGGAAGATGTTCGAAACGCCGGTATAATAAGACGTTCCGATCAGTGCCGTGCCGTCGGGCGTGAAGACGAATCCTTCCGGGGTCGATGGCGGCAGGTTCAGCCGGGCGACCTCTTCGGGGGCGCCGGCAAGCATGCTCTCTGCGGTCCAGACGCGCACCGACTGGTTGCCGTCAATCTCTCCGAAGCTTGCCGAAATTTGCCGTCCGTCCGGTGACACGTCGAGGTCGAACGGAGTTTGGCCGTAATCGAAGGTGAAGACCTGGTTGAAGCCGGCGTATGGAAAGGGAATCCGGACGATCGTCGCATAGCCGTTCTGGTGACGAATTCCCCATAGCGACCGATCAACCTTGTTGAGCACGATGTCGCCGATCCGCGCGTCGCGCAGCAGCATGCGCTTTTTGCCGGTATCCACGTCGATCTCGATGAGGTCGCGGAACGCGTAATTATCCTCGGTGTAATAAGCTTTGCGCGCTTCCTCGTCGAATGCCGGGCTGGTCACCTTGTAGAGCATCATGCCCTTGATTTCGGCCAGCTTGGTGAGCTTTCCCGTCGCCATATCCATCCGGCCAAAGAACCCGATTTCGCCCGGGTAACGAAATGCGGCGATCAGGCTGCCGGACTTGCTGTCGACGAACCCGCGGGAAATCGAACCGAGGCCCTTGGGCGACAAATGCTGCACATCGGTCAGTGGGTAGGCCGACAATTTGGCAAGGTTCGCGGTCTGGAATTCGCGTTCGAAGCCGATCCATTCCGACCATGCATCGTCGAGCTTGCGTCCGAACACATGACGGAACTGGGCGGCGTAGAACGGCTTGCTGTCCTCGCCGCGTTTCAACCAGTCGACCACCTTGGTCGGGCCGTATTTGAGCGCCAGCCATGAGAAGAAGCGAGTGCCATATAAATAGTCGTTGACCCCGACCTGGAAATCGATCGCGGTGCCCTCCGATTCCAGTCCGAGCGGCGAATAGAATTTGTCGCCGTCGCGGACTTTGGCGCGGAACACCATCTCGTCAAAGGCGCCCTGCGCGCGACCAAGACCGCCGGCCATCCACGTTTCGAAAAATACCGCCGATCCTTCGAGGTACCAGCGCGGCACCGCGTTGCGCGGGGTGGCGAGGTAGTTCCACAAGATGGTCTCGGGATGCTCCTGGATCGGCATCGGCTTGCCAGCCAGGAACCGCCTCCAGAAAGCGTCACGCTTGTTCCACACGTCCATCGTCGCGACATGGGCGAGCTCGTGATTGGTCAGCGTGAAGAAACGCTCTCCAGGCGTGAACGTCTCGAACGATTGCGACAGCGGGGCGACATCGAACAGGACGGCATTGTTGGGCGATGACCGGGCGGCGGCATTGCCGTAATCGCCGAAATCCTTGACCAGCACGTTCGTGCGATCCCAAGGCTCCCAGTCGAACATCTTCTTGTGGAACGTCAGCGCATTTTCGATCGCACGGCCCAGATAAGGCGTCAGGTAGGTCTGGACCGGGTCGAAATAAAGCAGTGAGAAATTGTCGGTTTCCAGCGTCGACAGGTCGATCCCGCCTGCGCTTGGCGGGACATGATCGACCTCGCCATTTGGCTTGGGCGCCGGATCGTCGGCGGCTGGCGGGGGCGTGTCGGTGGAAGCGATCGGTTCCTCGACCGTGGTTGCGGGCGGCGGCTCGGCGTTGGGATCGGGCGCCTGCTGCGCGAACGCGGTTGTGGCCGCGCTGCTTAGCAACGCGGCCACGCACCCCCTATTGACCAAACGGACGAACCGCTCTGCCCCGTTCATCAGCCCCCTCTCGACCGCGAACGGCCGTACGAAACTAGCGCTGGCTCATCGCCTGCGCGAACCCTGGATTCTGTAGCGCCGCTGCAAAATTCGCGTTCATCGCGAGCGCCTGGAAGTTTGGATTTCGGCCCAATGCCGCAAAGGCCTGGGCATTGCGGGCAAAGGCACCCAGTGCCGCAGGATTGCGGGCAAGAGCAGCGAACGCCTGCGGATTGGCGGCCATCGCCGCGAATGCCTGAGGATTGCGTGCCATCGCCGACATCGCCTGCGCGTCCATCCGACCCTGTGCCGCCATCTGCGCCGCACCGGCCTGCGAGGTGAACGCCTGCGCCGCGCGGGCGGAAGCAGCCAGTGCATTGGCGTTGCGGGCCATCGCCTGGAACGCCTGGGCATTCTGGGCCATGGCCGACAGTGCCTGGGCGTTCATTGCGCGCTGGAAGGCCGAGGCATCCGATGCCAGCGCCTGGAAGGCATTGGCGTTGCGGGCCATCGCCTGGAAGGCTTGGGCGTCGCGGGCCAATGCCTGCATAGCCGACGCATCCTTGGCCAGCGCCTGGAAGGCATTGGCGTTACGCGCCATCGCCGCGATTCCGGCCGGATTGCGCGCGGCCGCGGCGAACGCACTGGCATCACGCGCGTAAGACGCGAACGCCTGCGGATTGCGTGCCATGGCGGCAAGCGCCTGCGGATGGCGGGCAAGGGCAGCAAAAGCCTGCGGATGCTGGGCCATTGCGGCGAATGCCTGCGGTTGGAGCGCCAGCGCATTGAAGGCGTTGGCGTTGCGCGCCATCGCCGATGCAGCTTGCGCGTCAAACGCATTGGCACCGCGAGCCTGCGAAGCAAAGGCTTCGGCCGATCGTGCCGCACTGCTTAAGCGCATCAGCGTTGCGCGCCATCGCCTGGAAAGCCTCTGCGTTCCTGGCCATTGCGTCGAATGCCTGCGCGTTACGCGCCATTGCCGACATTGCAGCGGCATCGCGACCAAGCGCCTGGAAGGCCTGCGCATTGCTCGCCATCGCAGCGACGCTGGCAGGATTTTGCGCGGCAGCGGCGAAGGCATTGGCATCCTTTGCATAAGCGGCAAACGCCTGCGGATTGCGCGCCATCGCGGCAAACGCCTGCGGATGACGGGCAAGCGCGGAGAAGGCCTCGGCATTGCGCCCCATTGCGGCGAAGGCCTCGGCACTGCGTGCATCGGCATTGCGTGCGGCGGCCGACACCGCCTCGGCATTCTTGGCCATTGCAGCGAACGCTTGCGGATCTTTCGCCAGCGCGGCGAAGGCTTGTGGATTGGCCGCCATCGCGGCCATCGCCTGCGGGTTGCGGGCAAGCGCAGCGAAGTTCGCATCGGCTGCCATGGCGCGGAAATTCGGGTCCTTGGTCATGACCTCGAACGCGTCCGTCTGCATCAATTGCGCGACCGACGTATCGCCAAGCGTAACATCGCCGGCGCCGATCTGGCTTTCGATCTGGCGATCGGCGGGTGCGATCGTTCCCTCGCTCGGACCGAGCGGCGGATAGATGCGGCCAACGCCGTAAGCGGCGAGTGCGACCGCGACGACGATTCCGCCGGTGGCCAGAAACTTGCGATTATTTGCAGTGGTAGCGGTCATGAGTTCCCCCTCGTTGGACCGTCGCGCACTCTTTACGAAAAGTTAACCAGAGTCAATGAATCACGTTATTTTCTTGCGCCAATGCGCCTCGCTTTCGAGCCAGAGTGAAAAGGCGGTCCCAGGATTCGATTGCGGCTATGGGCAACCGGTGTGCGGGTGATGCGTTGCGGGGGTGGAATGTATCGTCCCACGACCAACAATCGCGAACGCGCCATCACGATGACCGCCGTCCTCCTCGTTCATGTCGGACTCGGGCTGGCATTGTTAAACCTGACCGGAGCGGTCGATGTCGGAAAGCGTGACGATCTGACGCAGCTGATTACCATCGCCACTGAACCGCCGCCGCCGCCGGAAGTCGAAATTCCCGTGCAGGATGACGCGGCACCCGAAAAGGAAGGCGCGGCGTCGGCCAAGAATATCGAAAGCGATGCCACCCCGGTGGTCGCGCCCGAACAGCGAATCGTGGTTCCGACGCCCAATCCGATCATTGCCTCGCCAACCCCAAGGGAGGGCAGCGATCCAACCCAGGGTGCCTCGGACGTGGTCGGTCCGGGGACCGGCGCAGGCGGGGTTGGCACCGGGACCGGCAGCGGCGGGTCGGGAAGTGGCGGTGGCGGCGGCGGGCGCGGGCAGGGCACCCGTCCGGGGCTGGTGTCACCGGGACTGACGGCACGCGATTATCCGCCGGAGATTGCGCGAAACTGGCCGCGCGGCGGACGGATTTACGTCGCGGTACGGGTCCAGCTCGACGGTCGGGCGACCGATTGCCGGGTCGATCGCGGCTTCGGCAACCCGGCGGCGGACCAATGGACCTGCAGCCTGGTGATGAACAAGTTGCGCTTCCGTCCGGCGACCGACGACAAGGGTAGGCCTTATGTGACGTGGTACGGCTATCTGCAGCAGGATACCGGCCGGATGCGCTAGCGCGCCCTTGTCATCGCCGCCCCCAGCGGGCAGTGCGCCCACAACGCTAAGCAAAGGAATCAACGATGATCGAAGCCGAATGGTGGGACTATGACGACCGCGACGAGATGGCCGATGCGGTTGCTGGCGACATCGGTTTCATCATCGAAAGCGCATTGGATGCCCGCGGCGAGGCACTGATCGCGCTGCCCGGCGGATCGACCCCGCTGCCGATCTACCAGAAACTGGCGCAGGCCAAGCTGAACTGGAAAAAGGTGACGATCGTCCCGACCGACGACCGGCTGGTTCCGCTGACCGACGACAAGTCGAACATCCGTGCGATTGCACAGGCGTTCCTGTCGGTCGGCGCTCGGGTGTACCCGATCACCAGCGATATCGAAGATTATCACCTCGCGGGAAATTCGGCGAATGCGAAGCTTGCAGACCTCAAATTTCCGCTCGACCTGGTCTGGCTGGGCATGGGAGGCGACGGGCATACCGCGTCGATCTTCGCCGGGCCGGACCTAGAGGAGGCGTTGAACGCGCCCAATGGTCGCCATGCGGTCGGCGTGATGCCCGACCCGCTTCCGCCCGAGGCGCCGGTTGCCCGCGTGACGCTGACCCGATCGGCGATCCTGTCGGCGCGTACCGTGATGATCACGATCACCGGCGAAGAGAAGAAGGCACTGCTGGAAGGCGCGATTGCCGACGGCCAGTCGTCGAAGTTGCCGATCGGCCGGGTGCTGGCAGAAGCCGAACAACCCATCGACATTCATTGGGCCGCCTGAGCGCCCACGCGCACCGCGTCTGCCGGCGTTGCCGTGGCGCCTGTACAGGAAGTCCTTAGGTTCCCAAAGTTCGCAGAAAAAAGCGCGTTTTTGTGGCCAATGTGCGAACCTAGGGAAAAAGCGCAATCCGCCCGCTGTTCGCGCCAACGGGTAGCAACACTCCACGATCACGGGCTACGAAATCAAGCCGAAGTCCTGATTACGGCAGCCGGGGAGCAACGTTTCCGGCAAGACTCGATCGTTCCTGTCCGGCTAGTTCCCAAGCAACGAGAAAGGCGGACCCCGGGTCAAGCCCGGGGTGACGGGATTAGACCTCCTCGAGCCTCTTCCCCTTGGTTTCCTTGACGAAGAAGATCGTCACCACCGCGGAAATGGCGGTGAAGACCACGGCGTACCATAGCCCCGCATAGATATCGCCGGTCGCCGCGACGATGGCGAAGCTGGTGACCGGCAGGAAGCCGCCGACCCAGCCGGTGCCGACGTGATAAGGCAGGCTCATCGCGGTGTAGCGGATTCGGGTCGGGAACATCTCGACCAGGGCGGCGGCCTGTGGGCCGTAGAGTGCGGTGGCGGCGATCACGAAGCCGAGCAGGACCGACAGAAGCAGGACCATGTTGACGTTGGCGGGGTCGGCGGAGGTCGGATAGCCCGCCTGTCCCAACTCGGCATTGATGGCGGACGCGATTTCGGCCTTGTGCGCCTTCAGGTCGGGCACGCCTTCGCCGCTGGCCACCGGAACGGATTGCATTCCTGCAATCACGTTGGTCTGGCCGCCGGACGACGCGCGGGTCGAATATGCGACACCGCGTGCGATCAACGTGCTCTTGGCGATATCGCAGGCGCTGGTGAATTTGGCGGTCCCGGTCGGGTCGAATTGCGAGGTACAGGTGGCCGGATCGGTTTCGATCACGACCGGGGTTTGCGCCTGCGCCGCGACCAGCGCGGGGTTGGTCGCCTGGGCGATCAAATGCGATCCGGGGAAGTAGAGCGCGAGGGCGAGCAGCATGCCGCCGAGCATCACGGGCTTGCGGCCGATACGATCGCTGAGCCAGCCGAAGTAGACGTATAGCGGCGCGCTGATCAGCGTCATCACGATCAGCAGCATGTCCTTGGTCGCACCGGGGAGGCCGAGCGACTTTTCGAGGAAGACCTGCATGTAGAAAAAGGTGAAATACCAGACCGCGCCTTGCGCGCACATGATCCCGAAGAAGGCGATCAGGACGCGTTTCAGGCTTTCGCGATTGGCGAAGGATTCCCTCAGCGGCGCCTTGCTGGTTTCGCCGTCTTCCTTGAGCTTGGCGAATTGTGGGCTTTCGCTGAGCTTGAGACGCATCCACACCGAAATGCCGAGCAGCAGGATCGAAACGAGGAACGGGATTCGCCAGCCCCAGGCGCCGAAAGCCTCCTCGCCAAGCAGGGTGCGCGTGGCGAAAATGATAAGCAAAGCGGCGAGCAGGCCGAACGAGGCGGACGATTGGATCCAGCCGGTTGCCTCGCCGCGTTTGTGGTCGGGGGCGTGTTCGGCAACGTAAATCGCAGCGCCGCCATATTCGCCGCCCAATGCGGTGCCCTGCGCGATGCGCAGGATGACGAGCAAGATGGGGGCGAGGATGCCGACCTGTCCGTAGGTCGGCAGCAGGCCGATCGCGAAGGTGGCACCGCCCATCAGGCTGACGGTGGCCAGGAAGGTCGCCTTGCGCCCGACCCGGTCGCCCATTGCGCCGAAGATGATCGCGCCCAATGGCCGGAACGCGAAACCGACCGCGAACAATGCAAGCGCCGCAACCAGTGCACCGGTTGGGTCGAGCCCGGCCAGGAAGACCTTGGCGATGACCGGGGTCAGGCTTCCGAAAATGAAGAAATCATACCATTCGAAGGCGGTGCCCGCCGACGAGGCGGTAATGACGCGGGCCATCGACCACGACTTTGCCGGTTGCGACATCAGCAATTCTCCCCCTGCCGCCTCATTGATAGCTGGGCGGCTATTTGCGCGTGATAGTTTCGCTTAGTCGCGCGACATTCAACCCCCATTTGATAATGTCGAGGCGGTTGTGGACCCTGCCGTCGCGCCCAAACACCATTTTCTGGCGGACGCGATAGTCCTTGGTGCGGTATCGGATCGTCATGGAATTGCCGGACACCGTCGCCTCGACGGGCTCGACCGCTTCAGTCAGCGATCCGGTGTAGCGGCCATTGCCGAGCGGTCGGATGACCCAGCTGCGCTCGCGCGGCGGATCGCCTCGCGTCTCGATATGCTGGACAAGCGTCAGGCCGCCGTCGGGATTGCGGGTGCCCATGCTGGTGACGTGGACGGCCTGTTTCTTGCCGGTGACGGTGGCAAGCTGGCCATGTCCTTCGCTGGCCCCAGCGAAGAAGACGATGGGGTCGAAAGCTCCGGCTTCCGCCACCGGCGGCAATGGGCTGGCTGGAAGGCATCCCGCCAGTGCCACCGCCACCGCAGCGGCGGCCATTGCCCTCAAAGGCCGCGGGCCATGTCGATCACGAAGCGATAGCGCACGTCATTCTTGAGCAGGCGTTCGTAGGCCTGGTTGACCTCCGGCATCGCGATCGTTTCGCACTCCGGATAGATGTCATGTTCGGCACAGAAGTCGAGCATCGCCTGCGTTTCCGGCATCCCGCCGATTGCCGATCCGCCGACCGCGCGATTCATCATCAACAGGTTCCAGGTGTGAAATTCGGGCATCGGCTCGATCGCGCCGACCAGCACCATGCGCCCCGAACGACCGAGCAGTTGAAGGTATGGCGTGATGTCGTGCGCCACCGGTATGGTATTGAGAATGAAATCGAACCGGCCTGCGGCGGCCTTCATCTGGTCCGCATCGGTCGAGAGGATGACATCGTGCGCGCCCAGTTCGCGTGCGTCATCGCCCTTCGACGGAGTGGTGGTGACCATGGTGACGTGCGCGCCCATCGCGGCGGCCAGCTTGACCCCCATGTGGCCAAGCCCGCCGAGGCCGACGACCGCGACCTTGCTGCCTTCGCCAACATTATATTGGCGCAAGGGAGAGAAGGTCGTGATCCCGGCGCAAAGCAATGGTGCGACGCGGGTGACGTCCATGCCCTCGGGAACCTTGCAGACGAAGTGATCGCGAACCACGACATGGTCGGAATAGCCGCCCTTGGTCAGCGATCCGTCATGCTTGTCGATCCCGTTATAGGTGCCGACCATGCCTTTTTCGCAGAAGATTTCCCAACCTTCCTTGCACTGTTTGCACTCCATGCAGCTGTCGACCATGCAACCGACCGCGACGGTGTCGCCGACTTTGTGGGCAGAGACATCGTCGCCAACGGCGGTGACGGTGCCGACGATTTCGTGGCCCGGCACTACGGGATAGCGGCTGTTTTTCCAGTCGTTGCGGCAGGTGTGGAGGTCGCTGTGGCAGATGCCGGCATGGCTGATCTGGATCGCCACGTCGTTGGAGCGGAGATCGCGCCGCTCGAACGTCATGGCTTTCAATGGCTGGTCAGCGGCTTCGGTGCCCCAG
The DNA here is from genome assembly GCA_963843855.1 of uncultured Alphaproteobacteria bacterium. Classification (GTDB taxonomy): domain Bacteria; phylum Pseudomonadota; class Alphaproteobacteria; order Sphingomonadales; family Sphingomonadaceae; genus Sphingomicrobium. The sequence goes on along the minus strand of CAWJMA010000004.1, from coordinate 68,575 downwards.
CCCTTGGCTTGAGTCGGCATATGCGTCTCCTGACCTTATTGAATTCGGTTGAGCGTGGTCTGTGCCTGCACAAGATGGGGACGATCGACCATTTTTCCATCGACCGACAGGACGCCCGCCGATGGATTTTGTCCGAAGGCATCGACGATGGCCTGCGCGTGCGCGATGTCCTCGGCGCTTGGCGTGAAGGCGGCGTTTATCGGTTCGACCTGGGCCGGGTGAATGGCAAGCTTTCCGGTAAAGCCTTCGCGCGCGGCGGCGCGCGCTTCGGCAATCAGTCCGGCCTCGTCGCGGAAGTCGGCGAAAACGCCATCGACCGGCTGAACCCCTGCCGCCACCGCACCGGCCAGGCACAAGGAGCGCGCCATCCGGTAGGTAAAGCTGAGCGATCCGTCGGAGTCATATTTGGATGCGGCGCCGAGCGCGGCGGACAGATCCTCCGCACCCCAGCACATCGCGACAAGCGGGGATTTGACGTCGCGGTAGGATAGCAGCCCGAACAGGCTGGCGGCGGTTTCGGTGACGATGGCGTGGATCGGGATGGCGCCGGTCGAATGCGCGAGATGGGTCAGGTCGGCGCCGCTTTCCGCCTTGGGAAGGACGATGCCTTCGAGGTCGGGCAGCTTGATGAGGCCGAGGTCATCCTTGTGAAAATCGCTTCCGATCGGGTTGATCCGAACCCACCAGCGCGGACCGCCATCGCGCCGCCCAAGGGCGCCCAAAATGTCGCGGGCAGCCGCCTTGCGATCCGGCGCGACGCTGTCTTCAAGGTCGAAGATGATGGCGTCGGCTTCGCTCGCGATGGCCTTCGCGATCTTCTTTTCGCTGTCGGCGGGGACGAACAGCCAGCTGCGCGGGGGCGCTGGGGTCATGCCGGCTTCTTCAGGAGCAGGGCCGAGCGGGCGAAGGTGCAGACTGTCTCGCCGCGCTGGTTGATGGCGCTGTGTTTCCAGGTGACGATCCCGGCGTTGGGGCGCGATCCGCTTTCGCGAAGGGCGACGACCTCGCTTGCGCAGCGCAGCGTGTCGCCGACGAACACCGGCTTGGGAAAGCGGACCTCGTCATAACCAAGGTTCGCGACCAGCGTGCCTAGCGTGGTGTCGGCCACTGACACGCCGACGACCAGGCTGAACGTGAAGCAGCTGTTGACCAAGGGCTGCCCGAATTCGGTCGCCTTGGCCGCCTCATGGTCGAGGTGCAGCGGCTGCGGATTGTGTGTGAGGGTGGAGATCAGGAGATTGTCGGTCTCGGTCACCGTGCGGGTGATCGCATGGTCGATGGAATCGCCAACTTGCCACTCGTCGAAAAAGCGTCCTGCCATGCGCCAATCCCTAAGCGGGCAAGAGCAACTCGGCAACCGCCTCGGTCATCGCCGCGCCATCAAGGCGATATGCCGCGTAAAGGTCCTGCAGGTTGCCGGTCTGTCCGAAGCGGTCGACTCCCAGTGGCGCGACGCGATGGCCAAGCACGCCGCCCAGCCAGCTGAGCGAGGCCGGGGCCGCGTCGCAGATGGTGACGAGGCCGGCCCCGGGCGAAAGGCGGGACAGCAGGTTTTCGACGTGGGATGCCGTTCGCCCGCCACTCCAGCGTGCCGCCTGCGCCGCCGTCCAGCCGCGGTGGAGCAGGTCGGGCGACGTGACCGAAAGGAGTCCGAGGCCGGGAAGGTCGGCGCTCAGTTCCTCCCATGCGGCCAGCGCTTCAGGCATCAGCGCGCCCATCGCGACGATCGCTGCATCGGCGTGGCCGGACGGTTCGCGAAGCCAGTAGCCGCCTTCGATTGCCCCTTGCTGCCAACCGTCGTTTTCGCGGGCGACCTGCGCAATCGAACGGGTCGACAGGCGCAGATAGCTGCTCTCGCCCGCCGGATCGTCGATCAGCCGGAAAGCTTCCTGCATCATGACGGCGAGTTCGTCGGCGAATGCCGGTTCGTAATGGCGCAGTCCCGGCTGTCCCATCGCGATCAGCGGCGGATTGATCGACTGATGCGCGCCGCCTTCCGGGCCCAGCGTGATCCCGGAAGGAGTCGCGACGAGCAGGAAACGCGCGTCCTGATAGCAAGCGTAATTCAGGCTATCGAGGCCGCGGGCAATGAACGGGTCGTAGAGCGTTCCAATCGGGACCAGCCGTTCGCCGAACAAGTCGCCGGACAGGCCGAGCGCGGCCAACATCAGGAAAAGATTGGATTCCGCAATTCCCAGTTCGATATGCTGGCCTTGATTGTCACCGCTCCACTTTTGCGCGGATGGAATCTTTGCAGCCGCGAAAACGTCGGCCATTGCGCGTCGTTTGAATAATCCGCGCTGATTGACGAATGCGCCCAGGTTGGTCGACACCGTGACATCGGGGCTGGTCGTGACGAAGCGATCCGCGATCGGCTCCTTGGCCTTGGCAAGGTCGAGCAGGATACGGCCGAACGCGGCCTGGGTGGATTGTTCGTCGCCCAACGGCGCAGCGATCCGCGGGATCGCGATCCGGCCGAAATCGCGCCCGCGCTTGTCGCGCAGGGTACGCGAGCGCGCGATCATCGCTTCAACGCCCGGTCGTTCGTTGTCGCCAAGCCCGGCCAGCTTTTCCCATTCGGAACCCTCGGCAACGCCCAGCGCATCGCGCATGGCGTGGGCCTGGGTCGGGTTCATCAGTCCGGCATGATTGTCCTTGTGGCCAGCAAACGGCAACCCGAAGCCCTTGACGGTCCAGGCGATGAACAACGTCGGGACATCGTCCATCGCGGCGTCGAACGAGCCGGTCAGCGATTCCATGCAATGGCCGCCAAGGTCGCTCATCAACGCGCCCAGCGCATCGTCGTCGCGGCCCTTGAGAAACGGATCGGCTTTCTTGCCCAGGTCGGCGGACAGTCGCGCCCGCCACGCCGCGCCACCCTGGTAAAGCAAGGCGCTGCTGTCGGCGTTGGGCAATTGGTCCAGCCAATCAGCAACTGCTTTGTGTTTGGCCAGCGCGGCCGCAAGTTTCTTGCCGTAGCGCAATTCGACGATCCGCCAGCCGCACGCGGCAAAGATGTCGGCGAACCGTTCGAACATCCGGTCAGCGCTGGTCGCATCGAGGCTTTGGCGATTGTAATCGATAATCCACCAGCAATTGCGGATGTCGTGCTTCGCGCCTTCGATGATTGCTTCGTAGATATTGCCTTCGTCGAGCTCGGCGTCGCCGATCAAGGCGACGAACCGGCCCCGGTCATCCTCCGCCATCAATTTGTGCGCGGTGAGGTAATCCTGGACCAACGAGGCAAAGGCGGTGATCGCGACGCCCAGGCCGACCGACCCGGTCGAAAAGTCGACCGGGATCTTGTCCTTGGTCCGGCTGGGATAGCTTTGCATCCCGCCGAACCCGCGGAAATTCTGCAATTGCTCCAGCGACTGCGACCCCAGCAGATAATGGATGGCGTGGAGCACCGGCCCGGCATGCGGTTTCACCGCGACCCGGTCATTGGGTCCAAGCGCATGGAAATAGAGCGCGGCCATGATCGCGGTCATCGACGCGCAGCTTGCCTGGTGGCCACCGACCTTGAGCCCGTCGGCGCCCTTGTCGCGCACATGATTGGCGTGGTGGATGGTCCACGCCGAAAGGAAGCGAAGACGATCGTCCAGCAATTTCAGCGAAGCAATGTCGGTTGGCGTGGTCATGGCCCGAGCTCTAGCGACAGCAAAGCGGCGTGCCTACTGGGCTTCGTCGAGCGCTTTGCCTTCGTGCGCGCCTCGCAACGGCGACGCGAAGCGTGACTTTATTGGAATGGTGAGCAGTGCGAGCGCGGCGCCGTAGCCGACCGTCGGACTTAGCGCGGCGCCGGCCAATGGCATCGGGAAGGCGGCGACCAAAGCCGCGAAGGCGAGCAGCGCGAAGAAAGCGAAATTCGCGAGGCTGCCATCCTTTCCCAGCATCGCGAATGGGATGAGCATCAGCAACGATGCCCCCGCATGGAGGGCAATGGCGAACGGGCCGTGGCGCATGGCAAGGTTAGCGGTTCCTTCGACGAAGGCGACCGGGTCAGGATTGCGGAGCGCGACCCATGCAGCCGCGGACAAGATGATCGCTACCACTGCAGCGACGATTGCCGGTGCAGGGGCATTTCGGCGGAGCATGACGACCATTGCCGCCGCAAAAGCAGTCAGCGTTGCAGCGTCGGGCTGGAAAGCGATCAGGAGCGTCGGCACCAGGAGTGCGGTGCGGCGCCAACCGTTGCGGTCCGGCGACAAGGTGGTGAACAGGGTCGGCAGCAGGATCAAAGCGGGCTGGAGCGTGACCGGGCCGAAGCGGAGCCAGCGGGTTACCCCTTCCAGGTCGGCCCCGAACGCGAGCACGAGCGACAGCATGATGCCGGTCAGGGCGAGGCGCGGCCAGAAAGCGCCCTCGTGCGGCTGGAGCAACAAGCCGAGACAACCCAGCCCGATGCCGACGGCGAAGCCGATCAGATTGCGCAATGCGAGCCCCATCGGTGCACCGACGATCAACAGGAAGGCGGCACCCGCGACGACCGCGAGCGTTCCGATCCCGAGCGCGGCGACGCGCTCGCGCGGCATCAGGCGCTGAGCAACCGGATCGGGTTTTCGATGAAGCCCTTGAGCGTCTGAAGGAAATTGGCCGCGTCCCAGCCGTCGACGACGCGGTGGTCGCAGGACAAGGACAGGTTCATCACTTTGCGCGCTTCCAGTTCGCCATCGACGATGACCGGGATTTCCTGAAGCTTGTTGACGGCAATGGTCGCGACCTGCGGGGGCGCAATCACCGGGGTCGACGCAATGCCGCCCATCGGGCCGAGCGAGGAAATCGTGAAGGTCGGTCCGGAAAGCTCTTCGCGGCTCGCCTTGCCGGTTCGCGCCGCTTCCGACAGCCGACCGATTTCGCGGGCGAGCTGCCACACGCTCATGCCCTGCGCGTCGCGGATCACCGGGACCATCAGGCCGCCGTCGGTCTGGGTTGCAACGCCCATGTGGACCGCGCCGTGGCGGGTGACGACATTGGCATCATCGTCGTAGGTCGCGTTGATCATCGGCCAGTCGGCCATCGCCTTGGCCATCGCCGTGATCAGGAAGGGCAGCAGCGTCAGCTTGGGATTGTCGCCGCGGTCGCGGTTCATCATCGCCCGGGTTTCTTCCAGGTCGGTGACGTCAAATTGTTCGACCAGCGCGAAATGCGGAATCTTGCGCTTGGCCGCCTGCATGTTTTCGGCAATCTTGCGACGCAGGCCGACGACCTTGATCGTCTCGTCGGCGCGCTTGGAATTGCCGCCATGGCTGACCGTGCCGCCATTGTAGAGCAAATAGGCGTCGAGATCGGAATGACGAACCCGGTCGCTGGTCGTTCGAACCTGCGACAGGTCGATGCCAAGATCGCGGGCACGCTGGCGAACCGCAGGAGAGGCAAGGACCTTGGCGGGCGACGCGCCGGGCGCGGAAACAGGAGCGGGGTTCGGTTCCGGCGCGCGTGGAAGTTGGGGCGGCCGTCGCGGTGACGGGAAGTTCCTCTTCCTGCGCTTCGGTCGGGTCGACGATTCCGTCGGCGAGCGGCTGCTCTTCCTGTCGTCTGTTCGAGCTCTGGCGGTTTGGCCGTCGCGCTGGCATCGGTTTCGATTTCGACGAGCACCGATCCGATCGCGATCTGATCACCGACTTCGCCGGCAAGTTTGACGACCGTCCCTGCGACCGGGCTCTCCATCTCGACCGTCGCCTTGTCGGTCATCATGTCGGCCAGTTGCTGGTCTTCCTCGACCCGGTCGCCGAGCTTGATATGCCAGGTGACGATTTCGGCTTCGGCAATGCCTTCGCCAATGTCGGGAAGCTTGAATTTGTAGATGCTCATGCTGCCATGACTTTCTTGAGGGCGGTCTTCATCCGGATCGGGCCGGGGAAATAGATCCATTCATAGGCGTGCGGATAGGGCGTGTCCCAGCCCGTCACGCGCTCGACCGGCGCTTCGAGATGATAGAAGCACCGCTCCTGCACCAGCGCGGCCAGTTCGGCGCCGAAACCGCTGGTCTTGGTGGCTTCCTGGACGACGAGGCAGCGGCCGGTCTTCCTGATCGATTCCTCGATCGTCTCGATGTCGAGCGGCACCAGGGTGCGCAGGTCGATGACTTCGGCGTCGATGCCATTTTCCTCGACGGCGGCGAGCGAGACATGGACCATCGTCCCGTAGGTCAGGACGGTCAGCGCTTCGCCCGGACGGACGATGGCGGCCTTGCCGAGCGGGACCGTGTAATGGCCGTCGGGAACGGCGGATTTCTCATGCTTCGCCCACGGTGTGACCGGACGGTCGTGATGACCGTCGAACGGCCCGTTGTAGATTCGCTTGGGCTCGAAAAAGATTACCGGGTCAGGGTCTTCAATCGCGGCGATCAGCAGGCCTTTGGCATCATAAGGATTGGACGGGATCACCGTCTTGAGCCCGGCAATGTGGGTGAACAGGGACTCAGGAGACTGGCTGTGTGTCTGGCCCCCGAAAATGCCGCCGCCATAAGGGGAACGGATCACCATTGGCATGGTCCATTCGCCTGCCGTGCGATAGCGGATCCGCGCGACTTCGCTGACGATCTGATCGTAGCCCGGATAGATGTAATCGGCGAACTGGATCTCGATCAGCGGTTTCAGCCCATAAGCGGCCATTCCGACCGCCGTGCCGACAATCCCGCCTTCGGAAATCGGCGCATCGAAACAACGGGTTTTGCCGAATTGTTCCTGGAGACCTGCGGTGGCCCGGAACACACCGCCGAAATAGCCGACGTCCTCGCCGAACACGACGATGTCGGGATCGCGCTCCATCATCACGCGGTGCGCGTCATTGATCGCCTCGATCATGTTGCGACCTTTTGTTTTCGCTTCGCTCATTTCGCGTCATGCCCCAGGAATTCGCGCGCTTCTTCGAGCGCTTCGTCACGCTGTTCGGCAATGTGCCAGGGGGTTGTCGCGTAAACGTCTTCGAACATGGACGAGATATTCTCGAACCCCTGGTCCGGCAGGATGCCGATTTTCTCGGCTTCCTTCTGCGCCGCGCGAACGGTCGTGTTGAGTTCGTCGTCGAGTGCGGTGTCGCGTTCGTCGTCCCATTCGCCGATCGCCACCAGATGCGCCTTCAATCGCGCGATCGGGTCGCCCAGTGGCCACTCCTCGGCCTCGTCCTTGGGGCGATATCCGGACGGGTCGTCGGACGTCGAATGGCCCTCGGCACGATAGGTGAAAAATTCGATCAGGGTCGGGCCCTTGTTGATCCGTGCCCGCTCGCTCGCCCATTTGACGGCGGCAAAGACGGCAAGCGCGTCATTGCCGTCGACGCGAAGCCCAGCGATTCCATAACCGACCGCGCGGCTGGCGAAGGTTGCCTGTTCGGCCCCGGCAATGCCGCTGAACGACGAAATCGCCCATTGGTTGTTGACGACCGCAAGGATGACCGGCGCCTGGTAAACGGCAGCGAAAGTCATCGCCGAATGGAAGTCGCCTTCGGCCGTCGCACCATCGCCGATCCAGCCCATGCAAATCCGGCTGTCGCCCTTGATCGCGCTGGCCATCGCCCAGCCCACGGCCTGCGGATATTGCGTGCCCAGATTGCCGGAGATCGAAAAGAAGCCGTGCTTCTTGTCGGAATACATGATCGGCAGCTGGCGACCCTTCACCGGATCGGCGGCGTTCGAATAGATCTGGCACATCATCGTCTTGAGCGGATAGCCGCGCGCAACGAGCAGCCCCTGCTGGCGATAGGTCGGAAAGTGCATGTCGTCCGGGTCCATCGCGTTGGCCGCCGCGACGGCAATCGCCTCTTCGCCGGTGCACTTCATGTAGAAGCTGGTCTTGCCCTGTCGCTGGGCGCGATACATCCGGTCGTCGAAGACGCGAACCGTCTTCATGTCCTTCAGCATCTTGCGCAGCGTGTCGGGGTCCAGCTTGGGATCCCACGGCCCGACCGCCTTGCCTTGGTCGTCGAGGACACGGACGAGGTGGGTGGTCAGCGGGAAAGTTTCCTCCGCTTCGACCGCGACATCGGGACGCGGCGCCGCACCGGCAGGCGGAACCTGGATCGAGGAAAAATCGGGTTTATCGCCCGGACGGAACGGCGGCTCGGGCACATGAAGTGCAAGGGCCGGCCGGTTGGGGCGGAGGTTCGGTTGATCGCTCATTGTCGCTGGCGCTTAAAGCGCCAATCGTTCGGGGGCAACAGGGCGCGGCGATGCTGCACTGCAACGCGCCGCGCCCGCTTGCCGTAGGGTCAGTTGGCTTTGGTCCCTTGCTGCGCCTTTTCGAATTTGGCGATGGCTTCATCAAGCTGCGGATCGGCCATGTATGGCCGTGCCGCACGAAGCAATGCGATCGGTAGCGACATTGCGGACGGATCGGCGATCAGCTGCTGACCGCGATAAAAGGCCCACGCCGCCATCAAGGGAATGTCGATGGAAGCGGGATCGCGGGAGGCGGCGTCGAGCAGGGGTTGCCGGTCACCGGAATCGGCCTTTGCGAGGAGATCCATCGTCCGCTCGTCGGCCCATGGGGTGCGCAATTTCGGCGAACGGCCCGCCGCGCGAATAGAGGCTTCCGTCGCGGCGGCGACCGAATAGGGATTCTGTGCGGTGACCAGGTTGCGGTCAACGGCCACGTAGGGAAGCATGATCGGTGCTTCCCCGAATTGCGCACCGAGTTCGCGGAAGCGGCTTTCGATCAGGAAGGGGTATCGTTTCACCCATTTCTTGCTGAACGCGTCTTCTTCTTCATTCGTGAAGCCGCTCAGCAGTTTGCCGGCAATGATCGGTTTGCCATTGCTGTCGCGGACATTGGCAAGCACCGCCGGACCGTGACAGACGGCTGCAACGACCGCCCCGCGCTGGTACTGGGCAAGCAGGACTTGCTGAAGGATTTTGCTGGCAGGAAGGTCGAACATCGCGCCCTTGCCGCCAATGACCATGACGATTTCGTGGTTGGCGCCCATCCCCTTTTCGAGGCGCAGCGTCGACGCCACCCGTGCCGATGCGGTCGGATTCGACAGGAAGGCCGCATTGTACGGCTTTTTCGCGTTGAAATCGTCGGCAACGACGCCGCCACCCTTCGGACTTGCGATGTGAACGTCATACCCGTTTTCGGTGAGGACGAGCCATGCCTGTGACAATTCGTCCATTTCGTAGCCGGGCTTTCCTTCGATGCCCTTCCCGCCGCCCTTGGCGCCTTCGCCGCTAACCACCAGAAGTGCCGTCGGTCGCGTCGCCAGGGCGGGGGCACTATAATTCCAGACGAAGATCATGCTCATCATGCATAAGAATCGGGTCATTGCATCTTGCTCCTTGAGTGGGCGCAGGCATCCGCCGTGCGCCCCCGGGGAGAGCGCGCACGCCAGTCGAATCCCGCATGGTTGTCGGGTTCAGTCTTTCACGTAGGTGATCAGGTCGCCGGGTTGACAGTCGAGTTCGCGGCAGATGGCTTCAAGGGTCGAGAAACGGATCGCCCGGGCCTTGCCGGTCTTGAGGATCGACAGGTTGGCAAGAGTGATGTCGACGCGCTCCGCCAATTCGGTCAACGTCATCCGCCTGTCGTGCAGGCGATCGTCGAGGGTGACGACGATCGGCATCAGACCGTGCCCTCCAGGTCATCACGCATTGTCGTGCCCAGACGAAAAACATGGCCGATGGTGAGAAATGAGAGGCCGACGGCGAGGGACAATAAAGACTGGACGACCTGCCCACTGTCGATCAACTCTTCCACGACCAGGAGTCTCGTCATTTTGACGGCCACCACGAATAGAGCGATCCAGCCCATCCGGAATAATCGTTTGGCATTGACCCGTGAGAACGGATCGCTGCGGCGGGTACTGCCTAAGATCAAAAACAACTGAATGAAGAAAGTTGCGATAAGCAAAGACAATGACGCAACGACAAGATGGGAGACGACACGTGACGCCTGCATGCTGATTGCGAACATTTCCGAGATTGCTCGATCCATCTGGAACGGTTGGCCGATAAATCGATAAGTGGTTTCACCCGTTGAGGGATCGTATCCTGTCGGATTCAAGCCGAAAACCACGAAGGCGAAGGCGACAAGGGTGAAGGTCAGGACGATCAAGCCGACCACGATTTGGGCGCCCAATGTCACGGCATTTTGGCTGGCTCGACTCTGCATCACACCGTCCCTTCCAGGTCGTCGCGAATATGCGTGCCGGCGCGGAACACCCGGGCCAGGATGAACAGGACGAGGGTCAGGATGATGCCACCAACCGACAAGTTGAAGGCGTCTTCCGCAAGCAACGCGGCTTTCAGCGTGCCGAGCGAGGCGGCGAGCAAAGCGACGAGGAACAGGCCCGACTGGATAGCCACGGCCAGCCATCCCATCCGCGCAAGCCGGGCGGCGTTTTCCGGATTGAATGGATCGGCGACTTCGACCGATCGAACCAGTCGGTAGAGGACCAGCATGAATGTCGAGGCGAGCCACAGGATTCCGATGAGGAGGGCGAGCGCAAGCGCCAGTTTCGGATAACCCGTTGCCGCAACGCCCGCCGAGGCGAGCTTTTCGTAGGTCGCCGCCCGTTCCACGGTCAGCACGGCGCCGAGCCCGATGGCGACCATGGTTGTCGCGAACACGAGGATGGCAATGGATAGGGCGACCACAAGCTTGGCCGCGACGAGCAACGGATCGCGTGCAGACAAGGACATTTTATTACCTCCAGAACCATTCATATCGAGAAACAATATGTCGGTTCGTCCTTATCGTCAATCGATAATATCGATAAACGATATAATAGCGAAGTAGCCGAATTGACGGGGCTTTACCCGAGCGGCTAGGGCGCGGCCATGACCGACAGCAAATCCGAAACGCCCGCCGCCACGCCCGCTGAAATGCCGGACCGCCTGAGCCTCGATCCGCGCAGCCCGCATTTCGATCAGTCCGTCCTGGAGAAGGGCGTTGGCATCCGCTTCAACGGCAAGGAAAAGACCAACGTCGAGGAATATTGCGTTTCGGAAGGCTGGATAAAGGTCGCGGCCGGACGCAGCCTGGACCGCAATGGCCGGCCGATGATGGTGACCCTCAAGGGAACGGTCGAGCCCTATTTCGAGAGCGACGAAAAAGGCCCCGGCGCGAACGCCGAGGCCTGATTTTTCTGCTGGAGATGCCCGATCAGGCCGTGGGGGTACGTCCCTGCGCCTTGTCATAGGCCTTCTTCGCAAGCCAACCTGCGCCAAGGACCAGTCCGAGCGGACCAAGACCGCGGCGGGCAATGACCGGGATTGCCGCGCCGATCAGGGCGCCGGCGGCCTTGTTGTTGCGTGAAGCGAGCTTCTTTCCGGCGATCGCGCCGAGAATCTTGGCAAACATCGTCATTCCTTCCTGAACTTATTGTTGCCGGTTCAATGAGCGGCGAGCCCCGCTGGTTCCGCCGCAGTGCAAAGTGGCGCGAATTGCCAAATCGAGTTGGGAAATTCCGCCATTTCATTCATCGCGGCGACAGTATCCAGATCAAAATTGGCGGAAAACTGCAATTGGCACAACCCTTGTATACCTTTGGGTATCGGTCACCCGCCACGGCAGGCGACCTGAAAAGGGAGAATGAAAATGTTCGGTTCGAATTTCCATCGCCAGCTGTTTGCCGCCTTTGCGGCACTGCTCGTCAGCACGGTCGCCGTTGGCGCCGCCATTGGCCCGGCCGCGGTTTCGAGTGCGGCGGTCGCCACCTATGCATAATCTGGACATCATTGAGGCGAAGGCTCCGGTCCGCGCAGTGCGGATCGATCGGCCCGAGGAAGAAGCGACGGTTCGCTTCGCGCCCCTGGCGGGCATCCTCTCCGGCCCGATCTTCACCCGCGCCCGGGATATCATCGCCGCCAATGTGACCGAGATGCTCGATCGCTCCGAAGATCCCGCACGAATGATCCGCATGATCATCGTCGAGATGGAAGAGACTTTGGTCGAAATCCGCGCCACCGCGGCACGATCGATCGCCGATATCAAGGAGATGCGGCGCGCGATGAACCGGCTCGACACGATCCAGTCCAACTGGGCCGAAAAAGCCAGCCTCGCGCTGGAAAAGGGTCGCGAAGACCTGGCCCGCGCTGCGCTCGGCGAGAAGCAGAAGGCCACCGACATGGCCGAAAGCCTTGCCGACGAAATCGGCCAGATCGAGTCGGTGCTGCGCAGCTATGAAGCGGACATCGCCAAGTTGCAGGGCAAGCTGGCCGAGGCGCGTTCACGGCAAGCGGCCATTTCGAACCGGTTGGAGAGCGCGATCACCCGCGCCCGGACCAACGAGATGCTGCACGGCAGCCGCACCCAGGACGCCTTCTCGCGCTTCGAGACGCTCGAGCGGCGGGCGGACATGGCGGAAGGCTATGCCGATGCGCTGGGACTGTCGGGGCCGAAAAGCCTCGAGGAAGAAATTGCCGAGCTCAAATCCGCCGACAAGGTCGACGCCGAGCTTGAAGAATTGAAAGCCGCCCTCGCGGCGCGCCAGTGAAGGAAGGAAAAGGGGAAATGTCCAACCGTTATTCGATCGATCGCCACGACAAGAAGATCGCCGGCGTCTGCTCGACCATGGGCGATGTGTTCAACATCGACCCGACCATCCTTCGCATCGGCTTCGTCGCGGTCGCCATCCTTGCGTCCTGGGAGTTTGCGCTGGTCGCTTATGTCGCCGCCGCAATCTATTTCGCGATGCAGCGCAAGAAAGCGAATGAACACGGCGAGCGACCGAGCGAGTTCGAGCGCATGGCGGAAAAGGGCAAGGGCCGCACGTCGGTTCATGACTTACGCACCAAGCTGGACGCAACCGACCGCCGGCTGATGGCAATCGATCACCATCTCGCGTCGCAGCAGGACCATGATCTGGCGCGCGAAATCGAAGCGCTGCGGGAGGACAAATGATGACCGACCCACTCTCCACCGGCCTGATGGCTGCATCCATCCTGATGGCAGTCGCGATCGCAGCAATGGTGATGCTGAAGGGATGGCAGGGCTGGCTCGACCTCAAGCGGATGGAACTGACCGGTCCGCGCGACGACGCTCCGTTCCCGGCCGCCGGCAACCGGATTGAATTGGCCGACCTGAAGGAACGGGTTCGCAAGCTGGAAGCGATTGCTGCCGGAATTGATCTTTAGGCCGGATCAATAGACCCCGCGCGGTGCTCCCCCCGAGGCACCGTACCGCGAAGCGGCCCGGCGCTCCCCGCCGGGCCGCTTTTTCATTAGCTGCATCCAGGAACCAATCGACGAAACGCTTGTACGACGCGATGAGCGGGATTGAGGCATACGTAATGTTGTATCATATAAGCCGTAAGTGATTTTTCGTGACAGGACCCCCATGATTCACATCCTTGCGGCTTTCGCCATTCAGTCGATCGCCCAACCCGCGCCGCCTACGGCCAACGATCCCGGTGACGTGCATGCCCGCGAAAGCCACGACGGCGATGACGCGATCGTGATCACCGGCGTCCGGCGCAGCGTCGATGATGTGCTCGGCGGCGTATCGGTGGTCAGCGGTGCTGACCTGGCTCGCGACAAGCGGCCAAGCCTGGGGGAAACCCTGGCCAATCAGCCCGGCGTGTCGGCGAGCAGTTTCGGCCCTTCGGCCTCGCGACCCATCTTGCGCGGCCTGTCCGGCGATCGCATCCGTCTGCTCCAGGACGGGATCGGCAGCTTCGATGTATCGGCGTCGAGCGCGGATCATGAGGTTGCGATCAATCCGCTGACCGCAGAGCGGATCGAGATTCTACGTGGGCCCGCAGCATTGCTGTTCGGATCGTCCGCCATCGGCGGTGTGGTCAATGTCATCGACACGCGAATCCCGCGCCGACTGCCGGACGGTCCGGTGCACGTCGATGTCGTTGCAGGCTATGCAAGCGCCGCACAGGAGCGGTCGTTGACGGGCGCAATCGACGTGCCTTTGAACGATCGGCTGGTCGTTCATGGCGACGCGACATGGTCGAAATCGAACGATCTTCGGACCGGCGGATTCCTTCTCAGCAAGGACTTGCGCCGCCAGGCACGCGATAGCGGCGACCCCGGGATTGCGGCGCTTGCCGACCTTCGCGGAAGGCTTCCCAACACCGACGCCGAGGTCAAGGAAGTCGCCGCCGGCATCGGCTATGTCGCCGCTGGTGCGAACCTTGGTTTTTCCATCGCTCGCCGCGAAAGCTTTTACGGCGTCCCGATCCGTTTCTCGCTCGATCCCGATGTCGAGGCCGAGGCGCCCCATATCGATGCACGTCAGAACCGCTATGACGCGCGGATGACGGTGCCGCTGGCTGGCGCATTCAAGGAGATCCGCGCCAGGGGCGGGTATGCGCAATATCGCCATGACGAGGTCGAGGAAAATGGCGAGGTTGCGTCGACGTTCCGGTCCGACGGTGGCGAATTCCGAATCGATCTCGAACAGGCTGATCGCCAAGGTTGGGGCGGGACGAGCGGCCTGCAATTCGTTGACCGCGCGGTCAGCATCAGGGGCGAGGAGAAGTTCCTTCCCGACAGCAGCCAGCGTCAGCTCGGCATCTACACACTGCAGATGGTCGAGCGCGATCCTTGGCGCTTCGAGGCTGGCGCGCGCGTCGAATTCAGCCGACTGCAAGCAAATGCTGATGTCGATTTGTCGACCCCCGATTATCGCCGCCGTTTCACGACGTGGTCCGGTTCGGCCGGGGGAAGCTATGAGTTCATGGCAGGGTGGCGCGCAGGGTTGAGCATGTCGCGCAGCGCGCGGGCCCCTTCGATTGACGAGCTTTTCGCCAACGGGCCGCACGCCGGGACGCAGGCGTTCGAAATCGGCGATCCCGACCTGGATCCGGAAACCAGCCTGGGGGTGGAGGCAAGCGTGCGCAAGCTTGCAGGACCCATACGGCTTGGGTTGAACCTGTACCACAATCGGTTCGGCAATTTCGTCTATCAGTCGGCGACCGGCGGGATTGCCGACGCCCTTCCGATCTATCGCTACGCGCAGGGCAAGGCGCGGTTCACTGGGATCGAGGCCCAAATCGAAGCGCAGCTTGGCAGTGCCGCTGGCATTGCGTGGGGATTCGAAGGGATCGCCGACGCGGTTCGCGGATCAATTTGCGGATTTGGTCCGGCCCCGCAAATCCCGCCACTTCGTCTTCAGGGCGCGATTACGGCAAGGAAGGGCGATGTCGACGGTCGGGTCGAGGTTGAACATGCCTTCGCGCAGAGGCGCAATGCGCCGCTGGAAAGCGAAACGCCGGCCTACACGCTCGTCAATGCATCGGTCGAATGGCATCCATTCGACGATCGCCCCGATCTGACGCTGGCGCTGGCCGCCAACAACCTGTTCGATGTTGTCGCGCGGCGGCATAGCAGCTTGCTCAAGGATTATGCGCCGCTGGCCGGCCGCGACGTTCGCCTGACCGCCTCGATGGGTTTCTAGGGCGCATCGACCGGCGTGCTTGACGGGGCGCGGGCGCTGTCTATCCCATGCCATTATGGCAGCAGGTCATCATCACGGCCCCGGTGACGGCCATGGCCACCATCACGGCCCGGCCGATGGCGACTTCAGCCGCGCCTTCATCATCGGGATTGCCCTCAACCTCGCATTCGTGGTGGTCGAGGCCGGGTTCGGCTTTGCGGCCAATTCGATGGCGCTACTCGCCGACGCCGGACACAATCTGTCGGACGTCCTGGGGCTGGTGGTCGCGTTCGTCGGGGCGAAGCTTGTCAAGCGACGACCAAGTCCGCGCTTCACTTATGGCCTGAAGAAAAGCTCGATCCTGGCGGCGTTGGTCAACGCGCTGCTTCTCCTCGTCGCGGTTGGCGGGATCGGCGCCGAGGCCGTCCGGCGCCTGATCGCGCCCGAGCCGTCTAACGGCGGCCTCGTCATGGCGGTTGCCGGGGTGGGGATCATTGTCAATTTCGCAACGGCCATGCTGTTCGCCAGCGGACGGAAAGGCGACATCAATATTCGCGGCGCCTATCTTCACATGATGGCCGATGCGGCGGTGTCGGCCGGCGTGGTGGTGGCGGGTTTCCTGATCCTGCAAACCGGTGCGCAATGGATCGATCCGCTGACCAGCCTGATCGTTGCCGCGATCATCCTTTGGGGGACGTGGGGACTGCTGGTCGAAGCGACATCGATGACCCTGGCCGGAACGCCGCGCGGCATCGACCCGACGTTGGTGGGCAGCGCGCTCGAACGATTACCGGGCGTTCACGGCACGCATCACCTGCACATCTGGTCGCTGTCGACGACGGAAACCGCCATGACGGTCCATCTCAAGGTGGAAGAGGGCGTCGACCGTGATCTCATCCTGCGTCAGGCCAATGCCTATGTGCACGAGATGTTCGGGATCGACCATTCGACCATCCAGGTCGAACCGGCGGGGCACGACGAGCGCGGCTGCGATCATTGTTGAGGGAAGGTTGCGGCAAGCGCAAAAAATAAGCCCCGGTTACCGAAGTAACCGGGGCTCCATGGTTCGCATCCGAAGACTTGAACCACGCAATAATAACAGACCAGCGGCGGATAGGTTCCGTCCGCTCGAAAAATATTTCAGATTTTTTTGGGCGGGTCAGCGGCGGCGCGATTGGCGCGAGCATCGCCGGACATGAGAAAGCCCCGGAAACCGAAGTTCCCGGGGCTCCATGGTTCTTGTCCGAAGACCCGAACCACGCAAAAAGAAATGAGCGCGAATCGTGGGAGAGTCGAGTCCTAAATGACCGCATGCCTCACAAAGTCGGGGGCATTTCGGTGGGCAAGGTTGTGGATAACTTTGCGGAATCGCCGCGCTCAAGGCATTTTGCTGCCTCGCTGCGCTCGTGAGCCTCGTTGATAAAACGTCCCCCGGACACTCTATCGCCGTTTGGCCCCTCGCTGTGCTCGTGAGCCTCGTTGATAGAACGTCCCCCGGACGCTCTATCAACGAGGCTGGTGCCGGATGCAGGAATCGAACCCGCGACCTTCGGTTTACAAAACCGCTGCTCTACCATCTGAGCTAATCCGGCATCGGAGCCTATACGGCCCACCGCGCGGCGCTATTGGCCCAAGCAAAGGCGATTAGTCCAGCCCCATTGAGAGGTGCGGCTCTTTCTGCTTGTCTGACGACGATGGACGGCTGGACCTTTGCGATCGATCGCGGCGGCACGTTCACGGACGTGATCGCGCAGCATTCCGACGGGCGGCAACGCATGATCAAGCTGCTGTCCCAAAATCCCGGCCAATATGACGACGCGGCGATAGCGGCGATCCGGCGCGTGATCGCAGATGAAGGTGGCGAAGTCTGTTCGGTTCGGATGGGTACGACGGTCGCCACCAACGCCTTATTGGAGCGAAAGGGCGAACGCTGCGCCCTGCTGATGACGCGAGGATTTGCCGACGTGCTTCGCATCGGCAACCAGGCTCGGCCCGAAATCTTTGCCCGCCACATCATCCTTCCCTCGATGCTCTATGAGCGTGTTGTCGAAATCGACGAGCGGATCGCGGTCGATGGGACGTTGCTTCGTCCCCTCGACACCGAAAGCGCGCAACGCGAACTGGCGCTGCTGCGCGATGACGGGTTCGACAGTGTCGCGATCCTGTTGATGCACGGCTGGAAGTTTCAGGCGCATGAGCGTTCGCTTGCGGCCATGGCCCGGGCGACCGGATTTTCGCAAGTGTCGGTCAGTCACGAGGTCGCACCGTTGATCAAGATCGTTCCGCGCGGCGATACGACGGTGGTCGATGCCTATCTGTCGCCGGTACTGGCGCGTTATGTCGACCGGGTGGCGACCGGCCTGGGCGACGGTGCCGACCTGGCTTTCATCCAGTCGAATGGCGGACTGACCGATGCACGCGCCTTTCGCGGCAAGGATGCCATCCTGTCCGGGCCAGCCGGCGGGGTCGTCGGCATGGTCGCTGCTGGCAAGGCCCACGGCGAGCAGCGACTGATCGGCTTCGATATGGGCGGCACATCGACCGACGTGTCGCATTATGCCGGTCAATTCGAACTTGCCGAAGAAAGCGTGGTCGCCGGTGCCCGGATCCGTGCGCCGATGATGCAGGTCCACACCGTTGCAGCAGGCGGCGGGTCGATCTGCCGCTTCGACGGGATGCGTTTCCGGGTCGGGCCGGAATCGGCGGGGGCATCGCCCGGGCCCGCTTGTTACCGCAACGGTGGACCGCTGACGGTGACCGACTGCAATTTGGTGCTCGGGCGGATCGATCCGGCGCAGTTTCCGGCGGTGTTCGGGCCGAATGGCGACCAGCCGCTCGATTTGGAAGCGGCGCGCCAACGCCTGGCCGAGGTCGTGGCCGCGCTTCCCGAAGCGATGAACAGTGATGACGTTGCGCGCGGTTTCCTGGCAATTGCGGTCGACAATATGGCGGCTGCGATCCGCAAGATCAGCATCGCGCGCGGTTATGACGTGACGCGCTACACCCTTGCCTGCTTTGGCGGGGCGGCCGGGCAGTTGGCATGTGCGGTCGCCGACGCGCTGGGCATGGAACGGATCCTCATTCATCCGCTGGCCGGCCTGCTCTCCGCCTACGGAATCGCGCTGGCCGATGTGAAGGCAATGCGCGAGATCAGCTGGATCCGGCCTTTGTCGGAGCCGTTGGACGAAGGTCTTGCGCCGCTGGTTGCCGCTGCCCGCGCCGAGGTCGAGGCGCAGGGCATCGATCCGTCGCGTATCGCGGTTTCGCGGCGGGCGCGACTTCGGCTGGCCGGGAGTGACAGCGCGATTGAGGTGGACGTCGAGGATCGATCGGCGATGCGCGCGGCTTTCCACCGCCTGCATCGCCAGCGTTTTGGATATGCCGAGCAGTCGGCCGAGCCGATCGTCGAGGCGCTGGTGATTGAGGCGATCGGGCAAGTCGTCGGGCTGGCACCCGCGATGGTCGATGAACCCCGGTCGGACGGGACGGTGCTTGGCCCGATGCTGGTCCATGAAACCGGGTCGACTACCTTCGTCGATGCCGGCTGGCGCGGCGAGCGACACGCGGACGGAACGATGATCCTGACCCGGACAAAAGCCCTGGTCCGGAAACGTGCGGCCGGCACCGATGTCGACCCGGTGCGACTGGAGATTTTCAACAACTTGTTCATGGCGATTGCGGAGGAGATGGGCGTCGCGCTGCAGGCCACGGCGACCTCGGTCAATATCAAGGAGCGGCTCGACTTTTCCTGCGCCTTGTTCGACGGATCGGGCGCGCTGATCGCCAATGCGCCGCATATTCCCGTGCACCTGGGGTCGATGGGCGAGAGCATCCGCACCATCATCGAAGCGCGGGGCGAGGGCAGGGACGGGCGCGGCATTCGGCGCGGCGATGCCTATCTGCTCAACGACCCTTATCGCGGCGGAACGCATCTGCCCGATATCACGGTGATCGTTCCGGTCTTTACCGGAAATGACGAAACGCCGTTCGCCTTCGTCGCGGCGCGGGGCCATCATGCCGATGTCGGCGGCATCGCGCCGGGATCGATGCCGCCTAACAGTCGAACGATTGATGACGAAGGCGTCCTGATCGACAATGAGTTGCTGGTCGACGAAGGCCATTTTCGCGACGTAGAAACCCGCGCGATCTTTGCCGCCGGCCCAAACCCGGCGCGCAACATCGACCGCAATATCGCCGACCTGAAAGCGCAATTGGCCGCCTGCACACGCGGCGCGGAGCGACTGGCCGACGTGACAAGCGAAGAAGGCGCGGCGGTGGTTGATGCCTATATGGATCATTGCCTGGCGAACGCCGAGGAATCGGTGCGGCGACTGGTCGACCGGCTGGACGATGGCGAATTCGCTTATCCGATGGACAATGGCGCGGTCGTCCGGGTCGCGATCCGGATTGACCGGGCAACCCGCGCGGCGACGTTCGATTTCAGCGGGACCAGCGCGCAGCTTTCCGACAATTTCAATGCGCCGGTTTCGATTGTTCGTGCGGCCTCGCTTTACGTCGTTCGTACCCTGATCGACGATGCGATTCCGATGAACGACGGATGCCTTCGTCCGATCACGCTGGTCGTGCCCAACGGGTCCATGCTTCGGCCCCATTCGCCCGCTGCAGTGGTCGCCGGCAATGTCGAGACCAGCCAGGTGATTACCGACGCCCTGTTTGCGGCGACCGGGCGGCTGGCCCCGTCGCAGGGCACGATGAACAATTTCACCTTCGGCAATTCGGAACACCAATATTATGAAACGATCTGCGGCGGTTCGGGGGCAGGAGCCGACCATGACGGCACCGATGCGGTGCAAACGCACATGACCAACAGCCGCCTGACCGATCCCGAAATCCTGGAGACCAGGTTGCCAGTCCGCCTCGAACGCTTCGCGATTCGGCAAGGCTCGGGCGGCAAGGGGGCGCATCGCGGCGGCGATGGAGTCGTGCGCGAATTGACGTTCCTGGAACCGATGCGCGCCAACATGCTGGCCAATCGCCGCGCGATTCCTCCGAAGGGAATTTGCGGCGGCGGGGATGCGGCAGGCGGAATCAATCGCGTCATTCGTGCAAACGGCAGCGTCGAGGACTTGCCCGCCTGCGCGTCGGCGTCGATGCATGTCGGCGACCGTTTTGTGATCGAGACGCCCGGGGGCGGCGGATATGGGGAGGCAAAGCAATGAACTATTGGCCGTTGATCGGCATCCTGCTGGTCGTCGTCGGGTTCGCGCTTCGGCTCAACCCGATGCTGGTCGTCACCGCTTCCGCCCTGATTACCGGCCTGATCGCGGGTATGGACCCGTTCGAGGTGGTCGCGACGTTCGGAAAGGCTTTCAACGATAATCGCATCATCGCCATCGTCTGGATCGTGTTGCCCGTTATCGGCAGCCTGGAACGGTTCGGATTGCAGCAGCGCGCAGCCAGCCTGATCCGATCGTTGAAAGGGGCGACGGTAGGGAAATTGCTGACCCTCTATTTGCTTTATCGACAGGTTACCGCCGCCATCGGGCTGCATTCCACCGCCGGTCATCCCCAGACCGTAAGACCGTTGGTTGCACCCATGGCGCTCGCCGCGGCAGAGCAGCAGCATGGCGAATTGAGCGAAGACGAAGCCGAGAAGGTCAAAGCGATGTCCGCGGCGACCGATAATGTCGGGCTGTTCTTCGGAGAGGACATTTTCTTCGCGATCGGATCGATCGTGCTGATCCAGCAGACGCTGGCGACCTACGGTTACGACCTGGCGCCGCTGCAGCTCGCGCTGTGGGCGATCCCGAGCGCGATTGGCGCTTTTGTCATCCATTCGATGCGGCTTCGCGCGTTCAATGCAAAATTGGGGAAGGTGTCGAAATGATCACGCTCCCCTGGCTCTACACGCTGGCCGGCGCGATGTTCGCGGCCTTCGCGACGCTCAGTGCATTCGACCGCTCAAACCCGAAGCGGGTCGGCAATGCGATCTTCTGGGGACTGATGGCGGCAAGCCTTCTGGCCGGCGACCGGATCGGCGATTTCGGCAATGGATTGCTGGTGCTCGGACTGGCCGGAATTGGCGGCTTCAACCTGATCGGTCGAAGCCAGCCGGCAACGACGTCCGATGCAGAGCGCGAGACATGGTCGCAAAAGCTGGGCAACAAATTGTTCCTGCCCGCGCTGATCATTCCGGTCACCGCCTTGGTGGGGACGTTGGCCTATAACTACACACCGCTTGGCGGAGCCGGATGGATCGAGCCAAAGCGCGAGACTTATATTTTCCTGGCGATCGGTGTCCTCATCGCGCTCGCGGTCATCCTGGCATGGCTGCGCCCCCCGGTTATCGCCCCGCTGAACGAAGGGCGACGGCTGATCGATTCAATCGGTTGGGCCGCCGTCCTGCCCCAGATGCTGGCGGCGCTTGGCGTCCTGTTTGCGGCGGCCGGAATCGGCGACATCATCGGCAATTTGACCGGATCGATCATCCCCGAAGGGCATGTCCTTCCGGCAATCCTGATCTTTGCCGTCGGCATGGCGTTGTTCACAATGATCATGGGCAACGCCTTCGCAGCATTCCCGGTAATGGCGGCGGCGATCGGGGTGCCGGTGCTGATCCAGCAGTTCAACGGCGATCCGGCGGTGATTGGAGCAGTCGGGATGCTGGCCGGTTTCTGCGGTACGCTGATGACGCCGATGGCCGCCAACTTCAACTTGGTACCCGCCGCGTTGCTGGAAATGAAGGATCAATATGGCGTGGTCAAAGCGCAGGTCGCGACTGCACTTCCCATGCTTGCGCTGAACATCCTGATCATCTGGTGGGCGGGCTTCCGGTGACGCTGAACGAGGAAATCGCCAAACGGTTCGCGAGCATCGCGCTTGGCCATGTCGCCAGGGAATATCCGCACAAGCTTGATCACGTCATGCTGGCCGATCGCGATGTCCAGCCGCCACGGGTGCTTCATCCCGTGTTTTTCGGAAGCTTCGATTGGCATAGCTGCGTCCACGGCTGGTGGACATTGCTGACGCTGCGACGATTGTTCTCCGACATGGCCGAAACGGGCATGATTTCCGCCTTGGCTGACGACAGTTTCACCGAAGCGAAAGTCGCGGTCGAGATGGCCTATCTCGAGCGGCCGTTATCGGCGGGTTTCGAACGGCCCTATGGCTGGGCGTGGCTGCTGGCCCTGCAACATGAAGCGGCGCAGCATGAGGATCGCGAATGGGGCGCGAGACTTGAGCCCTTGGCCCGCGCCTTTGCCGAAAAATTCGTCCCGTATCTCGACAAATTGACCTATCCAATCACGGTCGGCACCCATTTCAACACCGCGTTCGCACTGACGCTTGCGCACGATTGGGCAATGCACCGTGATCCCGACCTGCTGTTGGCAATCGAACAATGGACTGAAAACCGCTTTGGCGGGGAGCGCGATTATCGCGGTTGGGAGCCGGGCGGGGACGAATTCCTGTCGCCGGCGCTGAGCGTCGCGCTGTTGATGTCACGAGTTCGCGGCCGCGCCGATTTTACGCGTTGGTTGGAGGGTTTCCTGCTCGATGGCGGCGCACTCGACCGACGGTTCGAACCGGTGTTCGTGTCCGACCGCAGCGATGGGAAGATTGCCCATCTCGATGGACTGAATCTCAGCCGGGCGTGGGCGCTTCGCGCAATCGCGCGCAAGATCGCACCCCACCCGCGCCTTCCGCTGCTTGAGGCACTCGCCAAGCGGCATCTCGATGCTGCAATGCCGCACGTGGCGGGGGATTATATGGGCGAACATTGGCTCGCCAGTTTTGCCTTGCTGGCCTTGATCGCGGATTAGGCAATCCCGAATGTCCAGCCCTCGGTCGAGGCAATGCGCGAAGTAAGCCCAACAGGCGAAAAAGCGTTCGGATTGCGCAGATGCGCGCCCATTCCGGCAGCGGTGACCAATGCATCGGTCTGGTGATCGCTGAGCGGTCCGCGCCCACGCCATCGCGGCGAGCCCAGGGCGGCAAGCGCGCAATCGAGTTCATCGCGGGTGCGGATTTTCGCGCCGCTCAGACCGGCGTTGCGAATGTAGATTCGGGTGTAGATTTCAGCGACCACACTGCCCTGATCGGGCAATGGATCCATCGGCCAGATCGCGACCTTGCCGTCGATCCGGTGAAGCAGGCGCATCCCAGAGAAACTGGCCTTGGCGACCTGCGCCGCGCCGATGGCGTCATAGGCGCTTGCCGTCTTGCGTCCGCCCAGTGCATTGAGACGCTGGTCGCATTGGCGAAAATAGACGAAGTCGGCCTTGGTCCCGTCGGCGATCCCGAAATAGAAATGGGGCCGGTGGACCTGCTCAAGGAAACTTGCTGCGCCAAGGTCGGGATCGGGCGCACGATGATCGACATATCGCCAGAATTCGCGGGCGGTGTCCGGAACGCCTGTTTCACCCGGAAGATACGCCCCGCGATCGATCAGCGGCGGCGCGAAACTGAAGTCGAATCCGAACAAGGTCGGCTCCTTCGCGGCCTCGCGGACCAGCCAGTCGGCGACCTCGGTCCGCGACCAGATGTGGCGCGGGCGGACGAGGCGCGGGGGATTGTTTCCCCGCGCCTCGGCAATGGCGATGCCCTTGTGGCGTGTCCCCTTGGCGCCCGACCAGTCGATCGCGACGGTGCGCCCGAAGCGTTGGTTCACACGAGCGGCGGCTGGCTATCGTCCTCCGGCGCCGCACGCTTGAGGCGCGGCGGTATCCGCGACGATGGCGGCGGCGGGGTGTTGTTGTCGTGCCAATCCTCCAGCACCCGCGCAGCATAATCGCGGCCGCCAAGCCCGAAGGCGATGGCGGAAGCGACTGCTGCGGAACCGAGGATCAGCCCAAACGCCAGCATCACGATCTGGTCGGCAAGGCCCATGAAGGTCAGGCCGATCGCCGTGAACAGCGCGATCACGGCGTATTTGACGATGGTCTGGGCATAGCCACCCTCGCCGGTCGAGCTGCCGACCAGATTGGCCAGAATGCGCGCAAGCACAAATCCGACGACGATCACCAAAGTCCCGAAGATGACCTTGCCGCCCAATGCCGTGACCTGGATCATCAGCGCCGCCGTGCTGTCGCCGCCGAGGCGGTGGAGCGCCTCGATCGCGGCAAGCAGGAGGAGCGCCGTCATGGCGATCGATCCGGCCACCCGCGATGGCGAGATATTGCGCGGCATCGCACCCAGCGAGTGAATGAAATTGTCGAAGCCGAGGCTTGGCAGAACGGTCTCGAGCAAGCTCTTGACCCATTTGGCGATCAGGAACGCGATGGCGAGCCAAAGCAGGGCCGCAATCACGCTGGGAATCGCCAAGGCAATCATGTTGAGCATGTTCTTGGCAGGCTCGCTGACCGCCTCGACCTGCAGGATGTCGAGCGCGGCAATCGCGGCGAAAATGATGATGACGGCCGACACCGTCATCCCGACTGCCTTGGCAATCGTGCTTCTAACCGGAGCAACGCCGTCCGTGGCCGTTCCTTCGCTGTCGACCGCAACGGGTTGTTCGCCAAGGCTGAGGCCCGCGCGGCCCGCAAGCCGTTCGATGTTGATGGCGCCCAGTGCGGCCTCGACGATGTGCCGGACGATCCGCGCCAGGATAAGGCCCGCGAAGAAGAACAGGCCGGCACCAAGCAGTCGGGGAAGGAAGGCGAATACTTCATTGGTCAGTGCCGTGACCGGTGTCAGAACACCGGACAGACCCAAAGGCTGAAGAGCTGCGATCAATCCGACCAGCCAGACGATCCAATAGCCCAGACGCCCCAATTCCTTGCCGACGCTGTCGCCGCTGGCGCCGGGATCGCGCTTGAGGATCGGCATCTTGTCGACCATTCGACCGATCGCCCACTGCACTCCCTTGGCGACGAAATGGGTGACGATCAGGATCAGGATCGCGAGCAGGATACGCGGCCCCCACTCGGTCAATTGCTGCTGCCAATAGGCTGCCGGTCGCTGGTCCTGGTACATGATCATTCCCTCCTGTCAGTCATTTCGTCTTGCCGTCACCGCGGCGTATGTCTTCCCAATAAGCCAGTCGCTCGCGCAGTCGGGCTTCGAAGCCACGCTCGCTGGGGCGATAATAGGTTTCCGGCGGCAGATCATCCGGCCAGTAATTGGCACCGGAAAACGCGTCGTCGGCATCATGGTCGTAAGCATAGCCTTTTCCGTAGCCGATGTCTTTCATCAGCTTGGTCGGGGCGTTGAGAATATTTTGCGGCGGCATCAGCGACCCGGTCGACTTCGCGCTTCTAAAAGCCGCCTTTTGCGCAACATAAGCGGCATTCGATTTGGGCGCCGTTGCAAGATACAGGCACGCCTGCACGATGGCGAGCTCGCCCTCTGGCGATCCCAGGAAATCGTACGCGTCCTTGGCGGCGAGGCACTGGACCAATGCCTGCGGATCGGCGAGCCCGATATCCTCCGACGCGAAGCGGACGAGGCGTCGAAGCACATAAAGCGGTTCTTCGCCTGCGGTCAGCATCCGGGCCAGATAGTAAAGCGCGGCCTGCGGGTCGGACCCGCGCAGCGACTTATGGAGCGCGCTGATCAGATTATAATGGCCGTCGCGATCCTTGTCATACACCGCCATTCGACGCTGCAGGAAGGTGGCGAGCCCGGCCGGGTCAAGTGGTGCGTCGATCGCGACGTCGAACAACGTCTCGACCTGGTTGAGCAGGAACCGGCCGTCGCCGTCCGAACTCGCCACCAGCGCGTCGCGCGCATCGTCGGTCAACGGCAGCTCGCGTCCGAGGAGGGCCTGCGCGCGATCGATGAGCGCGTGGAGCGCGGCTTCGTCGAGGCGGCGAAGGATGAGGACCTGGGCGCGGCTGAGCAGCGCGGCGTTAAGTTCGAAACTGGGGTTTTCGGTGGTCGCACCGACCAGGGTGACGGTGCCATCCTCGACGAAGGGCAGGAAACCGTCCTGCTGGGTGCGATTGAAGCGGTGGATCTCGTCGACGAACAGTAAGGTACGTTGGCCGGCTTTGGCGGCCAGCCTGGCATCGGCAAAAATCTTCTTGAGGTCGGCAACACCGGAAAAGACCGCCGAAATGGCGACGTAGCGAAGCCCCACCGCATCGGCGAGCAACCGCGCGATGCTGGTTTTGCCTGTGCCGGGCGGACCCCACAGGATGAGCGACGACAATTTGCCTGCCGCGACCATCCGGCCAAGCGCACCATCGGGGCCGGTCAGATGCTCCTGCCCGACCACGTCGGACAACGACTTGGGGCGTAATTGCTCGGCAAGCGGCGCGTCGTCGCTTGGCGTCGAGGCGCCGGTCGGCGGGGCAGGGTCGTCGAACAACAGGTCGGCCATCGCCCCATCAATAGGAGCGCGACCGAAAAGTTGCACGCCCTGCTTGAATATGATGCACCTAAGATATATCTTAAACAATCTTAGGAGGGATTCTGATGCGTTTTCGTATGAATTGCGGCCCGGATGGGCGTCGTTTTGCCGGACCAGCAAGCTTCGGCTTTGGACCCGGCGGTTTCAACTTCGACTTCGGCGAAGGCTTCGGTGCGAATTTCGGCGGTCGTCATGGCCGCGGCGGCGGGCCTCGTCGGGGCAAGCGCCGGATGTTCGAGGGCGGTGAGCTGCGCCTCGTCCTGCTCAAGCTGCTCGCCGATCAGCCTCGTCACGGTTATGAATTGATCAAGGCAGTCGAGGAAATGACCGGCGGCGATTATGCGCCGTCACCCGGCATCGTCTATCCCACGCTGACCATGCTGGAAGACATGGGCCAGATTGCGGAGAAAAAGTCGAAGGACAGCAAGAAGGTCTTTGAGGCGACCGACGAGGGCCTCGCCCACCTGCGCGAGAATGCTGACGAGGTCGAGGCGTTGATGGAACGGCTGGAAGAAGCCGGGGTCGAGCGCCGCCGCCATGCGCGCCCCGAAATCGGTCGGGCGATCGGAAACATGATGGCCGCGCTCAAGAACCGGGTCGCCCGCGACGGCTGGAACGATGCTTTGCTCGAGGAGATCACCGACATCCTCGACGAAGCCGCCAAGAAGATCGAGCGGATCGGCGGTTAGGACGGGCGCCAGCTCGGTCCGAACAGCGCGCCCATCCGTTCGCGTCGCGCAATCACGCGCTGGTAAAGCGCCAGCACGACGCTGTTGATGACGTCCCAGTCGCGGGTTCGCGCAAAGGCTTCGCCAGCCGCGCCATGCCGGTCCCGCAACCGGGGGTCATCGAAATAGCGTTTGAGGGCCATTCCATATTGTTCGATGTCGAGGGGGTCGACCAGGCTTCCGGTGACACCGTCCTCCAGCAGGCTGTTGGTTCCGGTCGCGGCCGCCGCGATGACCGGGACCGCACAAGCCATCGCTTCCTGCGTAACATTGCCAAAGGCTTCGGTGATCGACGGGTTCAGGAAAACGTCGCTGCTGGCCAGGGCGCGCCCCAGATCGTCGCCGGTCTGCATCCCGACAAACACGGCATTGGCCGGAAGATGGCTCTCGAACCAGGATCGGGCGGGGCCATCGCCGATCACCAGCACCCGGCTTTGCACGCCAAGCCGGTCGGCCGACGCGATCGCGTCGACGAAAACGTCGAGCCCTTTTTCCATCACGATCCGGCCGAGGAACGCGACCACCATCTCGTGATCGCCAATTCCAATCTTGCGCCGCCAATCCATGTCGCGGCGCTGCGGACTGAATTGCCGCCGGTCGACGCCGCGGCTCCAGATTGAGATGTCGCGGCTCATGCGTTGGGCGCGAAGGACCGCGGCGGTGGATTCGGCCGGCGCAACGATAGCGTCGCAGCGCCGATAGAAGCGGCGAAGGATTCCGCGAACGATCGGCTCGGCCCATTGCAGGCCGTAATATTGCAGATAGGTCTCGAACCGCGTGTGGACCGACGCGACCACGGGAATGCTGTGCTTTCGAGCCCAGGTTACGGCGCGATGAGCGACGATGTCGGGGCTGGAGACATGCACGATGTTGGGCGAGAACTTCTCGAGATCGTCCAGCGCTTCGCCTGCCAGTCGGAACGGGATCTTGTACTCAGGACGCCGTGGAACCGCGAATGCCGGGGTATCAACCAGATCGCCGGTTGCCTCGAAAGCCGGCTTGTCGACGACCGGCGAATACACGCGGACCTTGCAGCCTTGTGCCAGCAAATAGCCGACGAGCCGGTTGAGCGCCTGGTTGGCGCCGTCACGGACATAGTTGTAATTGCCGGAAAAGAGGGCAATGCGAAGGTCGGACGGTTGAAGCACCAGCGGTTCTTTAGCCCTCTCGGCCCCAAAGGCAAAGGAAGCGAATTCGCGCGTGGACGACCGGCTCAAAAGAAGCTTTCCGCCCGCCGGATCGAATTCGCCCGTCATCCTCATTCTTGGCAGCTTGCCGGGCGAACGCTCGCTTGCCGAGCAGCGTTATTATGCGCATCCGGCCAACCAGTTCTGGCGTTTGTTGGGGGAAGCGATGGCGGTCAATCTGGTGTCGGAAGATTATGACGGGCGTCTGGCGATCCTGGCCGATCGCCGCATCGCCTTGTGGGATGTCATCGCCCATGCGCGGCGCAGCGGAAGCCTGGACGGCGCAATCCGCGACATCTCGACCAATCCGCTGGCAGATTTCATCGACGCACAGCGCGATCTTCGCGCTATCGGTTTCAACGGCAAGACCGCGGCACGGATCGGACGCCAGTCGCTCGCCGCGGAAGCGACGTCGGTCGCGATGATCGACCTGCCTTCGTCCAGCCCTGCCTACACGGCGCCGTTCGCCGACAAATTACAGCGCTGGGCGGTACTTGGCGACTTTGCAGCGCGGCCGTTATCCGTCACAAGAGCGTCATGAGCGACATCGAAACCGAACCCGATCCCGCCCTGAGCATGGTCGATGAAGCGCTGGTCGCGGGCAATATTGCCAACACCAACGGCTTGCTCGTCATCGTCGCCAAGCTGGTTGCCAAGGGCGTTTTCGACCAGGACGACCTCAAAGCCTTTTCGGACAGTTACTCCAAGCCGCTGGACCATGAAGGAATGCGCGAAAACGAATTGGTCAGCCAGATGCAGGACCAGATGGAATCGACCCTTGCCGAGCTGATGCGGTTCCTCAGCGAAAATCCTTGAGCGATCCCAAGCCGGTCATGACCTTGTCCAACCTCGATCGGCTCGAAGCCGAGAGCATCCATATCATCCGCGAAGTGGCAGCCGAGAGCGAGCGACCGGTGATGCTCTATTCGATCGGCAAGGATAGCGCGGTCATGCTCCATCTCGCGCTCAAGGCCTTTGCACCGGCGCCGCCGCCGTTTCCGCTGCTGCACGTCGATACCAGCTGGAAGTTTCGCGACATGTACGTGCTTCGCGACCAGGTGGCCGCGAGCAGCGGGATGCGTCTGATCGTTCACAAGAATGCTGAAGCCGAGGCGAGGGGCATCAATCCGTTCGATCATGGCGCGCTCCATACCGACATGTGGAAGACGCAGGGATTGCGCCAGGCGCTCGACGCCGGACGGTTCGACGCTGCCTTTGGCGGGGCCCGCCGCGACGAGGAGAAGAGTCGCGCCAAGGAGCGCATCTTTTCGTTCCGCTCGGCGAGCCACGAATGGGACCCGAAGAAACAGCGGCCCGAATTGTGGAATTGCTACAATGCGCGGCGCGGTCCGGGCGAAAGCATGCGCGTGTTTCCCCTGTCCAACTGGACCGAACTCGATGTCTGGACCTACGTCGCGCGGGAAAAAATCGCGGTCGTCCCGCTCTATTTCGCCGCACTGCGTCCGATCGTCGAGCGGGACGGACTGTTGTTGATGGTCGATGATGATCAATTCCGCCTGCGCGAGGGGGAGCAGCCTGCCCAGCGCATGGTCCGGTTCCGGACGTTGGGCTGCTATCCGCTCAGCGGGGCGGTCGAGAGTGGTGCGACCGACCTCGATTCGATGATCGCCGAAATGCGCGCCAGCCGGTCGTCCGAACGGCAGGGCCGCGCGATCGACCATGATTCCGCCGGATCGATGGAGCGCAAGAAGCGCGAGGGCTATTTCTGATGGCGCGCTCGCTTCTTCGTTTCATTACCTGCGGCAGCGTCGACGATGGCAAATCCACGCTGATCGGCCGGTTGCTCCACGATCTGGGCGAAGTGCCCGACGACCAGCTTGCGACCCTCGACACCGATTCAAGGAATGTCGGCACGCGGAGCGGGGAACGGGATTTCGCTTTGCTCGTCGACGGCCTCAGCGCGGAGCGCGAACAAGGCATTACCATCGACGTTGCCTACCGGTATTTCGCAAGCCCGACCCGCAATTTCATCGTCGCCGATTGCCCCGGCCACGAGCAATATACCCGCAACATGGTCACCGGCGCGTCGACCGCCGACCTTGCAATCATCCTGGTCGATGCGACGCGAGGTGTGCTGACGCAGACGCGCCGCCATGCCTATCTGTGCCACCTGATCGGCATTCGCCACTTCATCCTTGCAGTGACCAAGATGGATTTGGTTGCGGAAGGTGAAGCGGCATTTTGCCAACATGAAGACGATTTCGCCGCGCTTGCGGCCGAGATCGGAATCGGCGGTTTTACGGCCATTCCGCTGTCCGGCGTTCGCGGTGACAATATCGTCGCGCGATCAGGCCACATGGGGTGGTACGACGGGCCGACCCTGGCCGAATGTCTCGACCGGATCGACGCCGGCGACACAGCGGTGGACGCGGCGTTTCGCCTTCCGGTGCAAGGGGCCATCCGGCCCGATTCGTCCTTCCGCGGTTTTACCGGGCTGATTGCTGCCGGATCGATCGCGCCCGGCCAGCGCGTCCGGATCCAGCCGTCGGGCAAGGTCACCGATGTCGCGCGGCTGCTGGTCGGCGGCGACGATCGCACGCTGGCTTCGGCCGGAGAATCGGTGACCGTCACCTTTGCGGATGAAGTGGATTGTTCGCGCGGCGACGTCATCGCCGCTGCCGACGACCCTGCGCCCGTTGCAGACCAGTTCGATGCGTCGATCGTGTGGATGGATGAGGACGCCCTGCTTCCCGGTCGAAGCTATTGGCTGAAGCTTGCGACGCAGTTGGTTTCGGCCACGGTGCAGCCGCCCAAATATGCGCTCAACGTCAACACGCTCGAACAGCTCGCTGCCAAGACGCTGGCGCTCAATGATATTGGCGTGGCGGAGGTTTACACCGACCGGCCAATCACTTTCGAAGCATATGCCGACAATCGAACGCTCGGCGGATTTATCCTGATCGACAAATTGACCAACGCGACGGCGGCAGCCGGGATGATCAATTTTGCGCTGCGCCGCGCGCAGAATATCCATTGGCAGGCGCTTGATGTTTCGCGCGAAGCCCATGCGCGCCTGAAGGATCAAAAACCAAAGGTTCTCTGGTTCACCGGATTGTCGGGCGCCGGCAAATCGACCATCGCGAACCTCGTCGAAAAGAAGCTGCATGCGATGGGCAGGCACACGTTTCTGCTCGATGGCGACAATGTCCGGCACGGCCTCAACAAGGACCTGGGGTTCACCGATGCCGACCGGGTCGAGAATATTCGACGGGTCGGCGAAGTCGCCAAGCTGATGGCTGATGCGGGCCTCATCGTCCTGACCGCCTTCATCTCGCCATTCCGCGCCGAACGCGCGATGGTGCGCGACATGATGCCCGATGGCGAGTTCGTCGAGATTTTCGTCGACACGCCCCTGGCTGAAGCAGAGCGCCGCGATGAGAAGGGGCTCTATGCCAAGGCGCGGGCAGGAGGCCTCAAGAATTTCACCGGCATCGACAGCCCGTATGAGGCGCCAGAGCAGCCCGACCTGCGGATCGACACGACCAGTCTTTCGGCAGAGCAAGCGGCAAGTCAGATCGTCGAATGGCTGACGCAGCGATAAGGATTGGTGACCCCTACGGGAATCGAACCCGTGTTTTCGCCGTGAGAGGGCGACGTCCTGACCGCTAGACGAAGGGGCCGCGTGCGGCTGCGGCGCGGGATATGGTCGGTTGCAGGAAACTAGTCAATTCGACGAAAGCACGAAGTTGACGCGCGCGGCCAGACCCGCGATGCTTGGCGGCGTGCCGAATGCACCTTTGGGGGAAGAACAGTCTTGACCATCCAGCGGGCAGCAACGCGATGCTGATCGCCCAGATCACCGATCTTCATATTGGGTTCGATCGCGACAACCCGCATGAACTCAACATTCGCCGCCTGAACATGGTGATCGATCACCTGAACGAAATGGCGCCGCGGCCCGACGTGGTGATCGTCAGCGGGGACCTGGTCGAAAATGGCGATGACAAGCGCGCCTATCGCCACATGGAAGCGCTGGTGAAGCGTTGGCAGGGGCCCCTGATCTGGGCTGTCGGAAACCATGACGATCGCGCCAACTTCCTGGAAGTACTGCCCGAAGTGCCGACCGACGAAAACGGCTTCATCCAATATGAAGTCGAGCATGGCGGCCTGCGCTTCGTCGTCGTCGATACGCTTGATCCGGGCCGTCATGGCGGGATGATTTGCGAGGCGCGCGCCAAATGGCTTCGTGCCCGGCTCCGCGAAAAACGTGACGTGCCGACCGTTATCGTCATGCACCATCCGCCGATCGATACCGGAATCGAATGGATGAGTGCCTTACCCTCCGAGGAATGGGTGCAGCGCGCGGCAAAGGCGATCAAGCCGGCCAGACAGGTCGTCGCAATCCTGGCGGGGCATGTCCATCGCCCGATTGCCAGTGGCTTTGCCGACAAGCGCGTCGTGGTCGCAAGCTCGACCGCGCCGCTCGTCGCGCTCGACCTCGACGACGTCGATCCGATGCATCCCGACGGGCGGGCGCTGATTATCGGCGATGCACCCGGGTTCGCGGTTCATTATTGGGATGGCGCGACCTTGCTCAGCCATTTCGAGATCGCCGGACCGCGCAACGTCATCGCCAGTTACAACAGCAATCTTCAGCCGATGATGAAGGCGTTTCTTGAGGAGCGGGGAACAGGCTGACGGGATCAGGCTGCAGAGCCGCTCCCGGGGAACAGGCTGACGGGGTCAGGCTGCCGAGCCGCTCCCGCGAGACGCGCTGGGCCCTAGCGAAAATTGTCGGCGTAGGCCTGGATCTTCAGCTTGACCGGCGGCGCCGGAACGATGTGGGTTTCGAAGCCGTTGCGCGCGGCATAGGCCAGCGCTTCTTCCTTGCTGTCGAAGACCAGGCGGACCTGGGTTCTGGTATCGCCCGATCCTGCCCAACCGGTCAGCGGGTCGGCCCGCTGCGCCTCGGTCCGTTCGAATTCCAGCGTCCAGCGACCGGCCTTGGCCTTTCCCGACTGGGTGGTCTTGCGCTGTTCCTCGATGATCCGGGCAATCGTCATGCGCTGCCTCTGGCGCGATGTGCAGGGCAAATCAAGACCCCGACGCCCGTTTGGTGCGAAGGGTCGGTGCGGCCGCGGCGGGATCGTCGGGCCAAAGATGCTTGGGATAGCGACCGCGCATTTCCTTGGCGACATCGCGCCAACTGCCGCTCCAGAACGCAGGCAAATCCTTCGTCGTCTGGATCGGTCGATGGGCCGGGCTGGTGATCGCCAGCGTCAGGGGGATCCGGCCGCCCGCGACCATCGGATGATTTTTCAGGCCGTAGAGCGCCTGAGCCCGCACCTCGACCGTCGGGCCGCCGGTCGCGGCATAGTCGATCGGATGGCTCGACCCGGCGGGGGATCCGAAATAGTGTCGGAGCAAGGCGATCGATGGCGCGCCGCGCCTCGTAGCCCAGCATGCCGTCCAACGCGTCGTTCAGGCTGCTTGCCGGGAGGTCGAGGTTGCGGCGACCGGCAAGCAATGGCGCCAGCCATTCGTCGATCCGGTCGGCCAGCGCATGATCGCCAAGGTCGGGGATGCTCTCGTCATGCGCCCGGGCGAAGACGGCGCGTTGGCGAAGGGCGAGGCCATGTTCGCTCCACGGCAGGATGCCGATTCCGTGGCGGCGGACGGCATCGAGCAGACCGGATTCGATCGCCTGCGGATCGGGCCGGGCGTCGGGCGCGGACGACAGGCGGATCGGCGCCGAGCCGGCGGCCGCGCGTCGCGACGATCTTCTTGCTTGCCGGATCGAACCGGGCGTCGCGAAAATCGTCGATGCGGTCGGCGAGCAGGGCTTCGACGGATTCGAGATCGATGGCGGCGGCGCTGAGGATCCGCGCGCCCGATGCTGCACCCGCGACTTCGGCGACCGCGAGCCACTCGCTGCTGGCGAGCGGGCTGGTGGGATCGAGCCGGAATCCGCGACCGCCGACCGACTGCCATGTTTCGCCCGACGCTTCGCGCCGCCGCGACAGACGGTCGGGGAATGCCAGGGCGAGCGCGGTGGCAAGGTCGCTGCTTTGCGTCCGGCCCCCGCCGCCAGCGCGCCTGGTCCATCGATCGGCCATCGCGCGGGCGGCAGAAGCGCGAGGCGAACGATCGGCGAGCCAGCGGCGGTGACGCAATTCCAGGTCGGCGTCGGATCCGCCAAGGCCGCGTTCGGTCAGCAATGCAGCGACATCGGCGGCGGCGCGGGCGATTCCGCGCGCGCCGGCTTCGACCATCATGTGGGCCAGGCGGGGCTCGAGCGGCCATTCCGCAATCGTGCGACCGTGGGGCGTCAGGCGATGCGCGTGGTCCAGTGCGCCGATGCGTTGCAGTCGTTCGCGCGCCTCGGCCAGGGCCGCGGTCGGTGGGGCGTCGAGGAAGGGCAGGCGGGTCGGATCGGCTTCCCCCCACATCAGGCAGGTCAGCAACAGGCTGGACAGGTCCGCCTCGAGAATTTCGGGCGGGTCGTGGGCGGGCAGCGACACGTTTGACGCTTCTTCCCACAAGCGGATCGCGATGCCCGGGGCCTGCCGTGCGGCGCGTCCGGCGCGCTGGGTCGCGGCGGCCATGCTCGCGCGCTCCGTCACCAACCGGGTCAGCCCGGCACCACGATCGTAGCGCGGGCGGCGGGCAAGGCCGCTGTCGACGACGATTCGGACGTCGTCGAGGGTGACGCTGGTCTCGGCAATGCTGGTCGCGAGGACGAGCTTGCGGGTGCCGGGCGCGGGCGCGCGCAAGGCGGCGCGCTGGGCGGCGGGATCGATCCCGCCGTGGAGGCGGTGGAGGATGACATTGTCGGGCAGGGTGCCGAGCGCGGTCGCGGTCCGCTCGATCTCCGCGACGCCGGGAAGGAAGGCGAGCAGCGAGCCGTCGTGATCGATGAGCGCCCTGCGGATGGCGGCGGCCATTTGCGGTTCGACCTTCTGCACAGGATCGCGGCCGATATGGTCGATGGCGAGCGGAAAGCTTTTGCCTGCGCTCTCGATCACCGGCGGATTGCCGAGCAGGCGCCCGAACCGTTCACCGTCGAGGGTTGCCGACATCGCGAGGATCCGCAGATCGTCGCGCAAACCCGCCGCGGCGTCGAGCGCGAGGGCCAGGCCGAGGTCGCTGTCGAGGCTGCGTTCGTGGACTTCATCGAACAACAAGGCGCTGACGCCGGGCAGGTCGGGATCCTGCTGGACGCGGGCGAGGAAGACGCCGTGGGTCATGACGATGACGCGCGTCGCCTTGCCGGTGCGGCTGTCGAGGCGGGTCTGGTAACCGATCGTGCCGCCGGGTTCTTCGCCCAGCGCGCGGGCCATATATTCGGCGGCGGCGCGGGCAGCGAGGCGGCGCGGGACGAGCAGCAGGACCTGACCGGCGCACCATTGCTCCCCGAGCAGCGCCGGTGCGACCCGCGTCGTCTTGCCCGCGCCCGGCGGCGCGATCAGCAACGCGCGCGTGCCGCGGCGAAGTGCGGCGAGCAAATCGGGCAGAACCGAGTCGACGGGAAGCGATGAAGCCATCGCCGCCTGCCTTAGGTTCCGCAGCGCGCCGGAGGAAGCGGCCATTGGATCAAGCGGGCTTTCCGTTGGTGGGGGGCAAGCTTCGCGCGAATGTTCACGAATCCTACCCAATGTTCACGGTGACGGGGTCATCTCCAACATCGCAGGGCGATGCGGCAAAATATCAATCGAAGTTTTGAAAGAGCCGAAACCTCGTTGGCAC
This sequence comes from uncultured Alphaproteobacteria bacterium, assembly GCA_963843855.1. Classification (GTDB taxonomy): domain Bacteria; phylum Pseudomonadota; class Alphaproteobacteria; order Sphingomonadales; family Sphingomonadaceae; genus Sphingomicrobium. The sequence goes on along the minus strand of CAWJMA010000004.1, from coordinate 32,319 downwards.
AGGTTGGCGGCTGTAGGACAGGAGTTTCTAGAGTCAGCTTTGGGTGAAGAACGGACATTAGTCGGTGCGGAAATTGTATGGTGAAGCAAGCTCCGATCCCGTTCGGCCGCAAATGAGCAGCAAGCTTGCCTCCGAGTTGCTTTACGGGAGTGGTGATCACCCGCATTCCGAGCCCCGCTTTAGTTGGTGCGGATTGAAGCCTTAGTTCAATCCGCTTGCTTCATCACAGACGATAAGCTGGTTCACCGAGCCCTCGTTAAATACTCCATCACGTCGCTGCACGTCCCTCTTTGGAATAAATAAGCTATATCATTCAGTTATTTGACTGGCCGCAACCTAGACAGCTTCCCGAGAAAGGCGCATCTATGCGGTGCTACCAGTCGATATAGACGGTTTGCAGCGCCTTAAGTGCGCTCCCCTCCATCTTTAGCGCCTCTTAGTTGCAAGGTGGTCGATCACGACGGGCCTTGCCAGAGAAGGACTTAGATATGAGACAGGTTGGAACCCTAAAATCATTCGATGATCGAAATTCGCGGGGCTTGCTAAGGCCCGACGGCGGAGGGAAGATCCTTGGCTTTCAAAGCAGTTACTTCTTCCGCGAAGGCATTAGTCCCCCGGTTGTCGGGCAGCTCGTGTCCTTTGAAGCGAAAGGTACCGATGGCGACGCTAGGGCAATTAAAGTCCGTCAGACATTATCGGCGTCCCAGAGCGAGCACCGAGAGCTCGAAACGATCGATCAAACTTTCATTTTCGATTGGAGTCATGTTGTCGGCCCTCTCACGTTGACAGCGATTGGTGCCATCGTCGTCGCAACCATGGCGTTTTCGGAACAGAGCTAGGAACAGCCATCGGTTATCGCGGATAGCCTTAGCCACTAAACAGAGAACGGATCGTGATTACTTCTTGGATCGCAACCGAACTGAACTTGCGGCAGCACGCAGTGCGACGCATTCGGAAGCGCGCCTAGTCCATTACGAGTTGGCCGGTCGCTACAGTGTCCTCGCGGCTGACACGGTGTCGGTGGGAAACGTTCTTTAAATGGATGACCCCCCAGTCTTGCTGGGCATTCCCCCATGAGCAGCGGAGCTTCAAATGATCCAAGTTCTAGAGTAGAGTCAGCTTCGGGTTGAGAGCTGACTCTAGCGAATGACTAGCGGGCAATCGCCTTGAGCGCTTCAAAACAATCGGGGTCGATGGCGCTGCCTATTTCGCTTTCGATGATCGCCATTGCTTGCTCGACCGACATGGCGGCGCGGTAGGGGCGGTCGGCGGTCAGCGCGTCGTATATATCGCAGATGGTGATGATCCGCGTGTCACGGCTGATTTCCAGGTCGCTCAGGCCGAGCGGATAGCCGGTGCCGTCGAGCCGTTCGTGATGCGCGGCGGCGATCGGGGCAAGGTCCTGCATCACGCCGATACGTCCCAGGATCCGGCGGGTATGGGCGGCATGATCGCGCATCTCGACCCAGTCGCGATCGTCGAGCGGGCCGGGCTTGTCGAGAATGGCGTTGGAAACGCCCAGCTTGCCGATATCGTGAAGCAGCGCTCCGCGATGGAGCCAGCGACGGCGCGCAACGGGCACATTCATCGCCGCCGCGATGGCAGCGGCAAGATCGGCGACGCGGGTCGAATGGCCGGCGGTAAACGGGCTTTTGGCATCCACGACCTGGCCGAAAGCGGCGGCAATATCGTCGATATAATCGTCATCCACGCCTTCCACGGTGTCGCGGGGCGCAAGCGCGGCAAGACGCGCTTCGAGGAAGGGAGAGGCGAGCGTCGTCCAGAATCGGCCATCGGCAGCGACCGAGGCGAACGCCGCCGCAAGCGCCGGATCGAACCAGCTTCCCGAGCGGCGCGACACTTCATCAATGGCGGCAGCCGCGCCGGCATGGTGGTGAAACACGTCGGCGACCTGTCCGATCAGCGCAATTTGCGCCGCGACCGGAATTGCGGTGCCGCTGAGGCGACCCGGGCGCCCGTTGCCGTCCCAATGTTCGTCGAGGCGATAGATCGCTTCGGCGACGTCTTCGGAAAAGCGCAACTGTCGGGCGATGTCGGCGCCCCGCGTGCAGCGCGACACGATCAGTTCCTGCGCGATCTCGTCGCCGTTCCTGAAGATGTTGCCGATCGCGCCCGCGCGCTGCCGCCACGGTGACCCCCGCGCGGTTTTCGATGCAATGAAATGGACCGTTGCGGCAAGACTGGTGCCGACGGTCTTATAGCCTTGTTTGAAGGCACGGTCGTCGGCCTGGTAAAGCTCGCAAATGCGCGCGGCATTGCTGGAACAGCCAAGGTCCTTAAGCAGGATCGTGTAGTAGAGATCGCCAAGCGCGCTTGCCGACAGCCCGATCGCCTTGCCGACGTGCATCCCGACCCAGCAGGCGCGGATGCAATGGCCGGCAGGCTGCCCCTCGGTCAGGTCGAGGGCATGGCTGAACGCGCTGACCAGTTCGGGCAGGGAAATGGAATCACGCGATGGCGCGACGGGAACGCGTTCGAACTTCATGGTCGCGCGGGTGTAGCGGAACGGGTTTAACGAAAGTTAAGCGCGGGGTGCGGTGGGGTGCGCAGGCCGTTCGGGCTTCGCCGGCTCTTCGCGCTGCTTCGGCGCCGTGCTGCGCACGTCGGCGGCGCTGCGCTCGGCGGCTTTGGCATCAGGGCGGGCTGATGCCTTCGGTCCTGTCCGCTTTGCGGCAGGCCGTCTGGATTGCGCCGTCGCTCGACACAGGCGCGGCGTCGCGCTTCGCGCGTCGGCGATACTGCGCACGGCGGCTTGTTATTGCGGCATTTCCACATGGCCGCCGAAGCCGAAGCGCATCGCGCTGAGCAGTTGGTCGGCGTAGCTGGTTTCTACACGGCTTCGGAATCGGGCGAAGAGTGCGGCGGCGAGGACGTCGACCGGGACCGCTTCTTCGATTGCCGCGTCGATGGTCCAGCGGCCCTCGCCGCTGTCCGCGACCTTGCCGGAGAATTTGGCGAGCGACTGGTCGTCGGCAAGCGCAATAGCGATAAGGTCGAGCAGCCATGACGAGATCACGCTGCCGCGCCGCCACACTTCGGCAATGTCGGCAAGGTTGAGGTCGTAATGGGTGGGAAGTTCGGTGTTCGCGCGCTGCTTGAGGATGTCGAAGCCCTCGGCATAGGCCTGCATCATGCCATATTCGATGCCGTTGTGGACCATCTTGGTGAAATGGCCTGCGCCTGCCGGTCCGCAATGGACATAGCCGCGTTCGGCCTTCCATTCGCTCTCGGATGACGGGCGCTTCGTGCGCGCAATGTCGCCCATTCCCGGCGCCAGGGCCGCGAAGATCGGATCGATGTGAGCGACCTGTTCGGGCGCGCCGCCGATCATCATACAATAGCCGCGATCCAACCCCCACACCCCGCCCGACACGCCGACGTCGACGAAGTGGAGATCGCGTTCCTTCAGGAAGGCGGCGCGTTCGATATCGTGTTTCCAGAAACTGTTGCCGCCATCGATGATGAAGTCGCCAGGCGACGCCACGCCCGACACGTCGCGCATGACCTGTTCGGTGATCCCGCCGGCGGGCAGCATGATCCAGAAGATGCGCGGGGAGGGGAGTGCGGCGGCGACCTCGGCAAGGCTGGCGGCCCCGGTGGCGCCTTCGGTAACGAGCGCGGCAACCGCCTGTTCATCGCGGTCGTGGGCAACGATCTCATGCCCGGCCTGCATCAAGCGGCGCGCCATGTTTCCACCCATCCGGCCGAGGCCGATCATCGCCAGTTTCATCGCTATGTTCCTTCGCCGTCACGCTTAACGACGCGGTTTATGCGGATGAAATCGATGCGCGGCTAGTGGCGGGCGAACACAGCGGTCTTGCCATCCGAAGTGAACAGCATGGTCTGATAAGGTTCGCGGTGGTCGCCATGCTCCATTCCGGGCGACCCCATCGGCATTCCGGGGACGGCAATTCCGCGTGCCTTGGGCTTGGCGGCGAGGAGTTTCTTGATGTCGGGTGCTGGAACATGACCTTCGACGACGTAGGGGCCGACCAGCGTGGTATGGCAACTGGCGAGTCTTGCCGGAACGCCAGCCTTGGCTTTGGCGGCCATGATGTCGGCGACATCGACCACCCTGACGGTGAAGCCATGGGCGCGGGCGTGCTCGATCCATTTCGCGCAGCAGCCGCAGGTCGGCGATTTCATGACGGTCATCGTGGCGGCGTTGGCGGTAGCGGAGACGAGCGCCATCGCGGCGCCGAGGACTGCTAGAGTTCGGTTTTTCATTCGTCGGGTGTAGCGGCCAATCCTTCGACGGTCGATGACTAGGTGAAAGGCGGGTTGATGGAGCGATGAACCATCCCCATTTGCGAGGTCTTATGGACGGCTTCGATCATCGATACTCCCCATTTACACTCGCCAACCGCTTTGACCGGATGGTCGCGCGCAGCATTCACGTTGGAAAGCGCGCCGCGTTCGCGTTCGCGCTGGCGGTAGTTTCCGCCATCGGGCTCGGCGCACTGGCGACCGACAACGGTTTCGTGCTGCTGGTGGTGACCTTCGTTGCGACGATGGCCCTGTGGGTGCCGATCCTTATTGCCATCCTGGTTGGCGAGAGGGCGCTGGCCCGGCGTGCACGGCCGCCTGTGGCCATTGACGACGTGGCGACCATCAAAGGTGACGCTCATTGGCAGCGGCTTGCCAGGGTCGCCCCGACGCAGTCGGAGAGGATCGCCGGGCTGCAACAGTCGGTAGCCCGCTCGCATCGCAGACTTGGAAGTGCCAGCCTCGATCCCGAGGCGCACGATTTATGTATCCTGATCGACCGTCGCCTGCCCGACCTGATCGATCGCGAGCTCGACGCGTTGCCGCCAGACGATCGGGGACGGCGTGAGCGGATCGGCGGCCTGATCAACCTGGTCGAACAGTTCGCGCGCCATTGCAGTCGGCACGGCGAGCGCGACGACGCCGCCTATGAACGGGAGGCGGAAGTCCTTCGCCGGCGTTTCCAGGAACGGCTCACGCCGCCTCCTTTCGAGAGTCAGTAAGCGCGGGCGACCGCGAATTCGACCGTTTCCGTCATCGCGGCTTTCGCGCGGCCGTTGGGGAAGGTCGAGAGCGCGTCGATTGCGCGGCGGCCATAAAGGCGAGCGCGCTCCATGGTCTCGTCGAGAGCGCCGGTGGCCTGGATCAGGCGGGTAGCGTGGGCGAGATCATCGTCGCCGACCCGTTCACCCTGCATTGCGGACTTCCAGAAAACACGATCATCGGCCGATCCGCGCGCGAAGGCGAGGATGACGGGAAGGGTGACCTTGCCGTCGCGAAAATCGTCACCGCGGCCTTTGCCCATCGTCGCGCTGTCGCTGGCATAATCGATCGCGTCGTCGACCAATTGGAAGGCAATGCCGAGATTTCGTCCAAAAGCATCGAGCAGATCTTCGGCCTCATCGCCTGCTTCGGCGACGACCGGCGCGATGCGGCAGGCGGCGGCGAACAGCTGCGCGGTCTTGGCGTTGATAATCTGGAGGTAGTGGTCTTCGCCGGTTTCGACCTGGCGCTGGGCGGTCAGCTGGTCGACTTCGCCCTCCGCGATGACGGCGCTGGCGTGGCTGAGGATTTTCAGCACCTTGAGGCTGCCGTCCTCGACCATCAGTTCGAAGGCGCGGCTGAATAGGAAGTCGCCGACCAGCACCGTGGCCGGATTGCCCCAGATCAGGTTGGCCGCGCGCTTTCCGCGGCGCATCTCGCTGCCGTCGACGACATCGTCGTGGAGGAGAGTCGCGGTGTGGATGAATTCGACCGCGGCGGCCAATTTGTGGTGGCGCGAACCCGGATAGTCGCACAATTCGGCGCTTGCCAGCGTCAGCATCGGGCGCATTCTTTTGCCGCCGCCCGCAATCAGATGTCCGGCGAGTTCGGGGATCATCGCGACCTTGGATTGCATCCGCGACAGGATGATCGCGTTGACGCCGTTCATCGCCTCGGCAGTCAGCGCCATGATCGGTTCTAACGACGGGCCGGCGCCGGGATGGATAGGGTGGATGGTCGCGGTCACGGCGCTCGCCCTAGTCCGCGCTCAGGCTGAGGGCAAGCGGAGGCGGACGAGCAGGCCGCCAAGGTCCTCGCTTTCCTCGAGTGCGACGGTGCCGCCGTAAATCTGGGCGACATCGCGGACAATGGCGAGGCCGAGACCTGTTCCGGGCTTGTCGGTGTCGAGCCGGGCGCCGCGATCGAAGATGGTTTCGCGTTCGTCGACGGGGATGCCCTTGCCGTCGTCCTCGACCAGTATCGCAACGAACTGAGTTTCCGGCTCGACCGTGACGAAGACGCGCCCGCCGCCATATTTTGCGGCGTTTTCGATCAGATTGCCGAGCATTTCATCGAGATCCTGACGTTCGACGCGGACCTGCGCCTTCTTGTCGCCGGCAATATCGACGGTGACGTCGGGATAGAGGCGCGAGACGGCACGTTCGACCGCGTCGAGGCTTTCCCACACGAAAGCGCGGGCCTGCGCCGAGGAGCGTCGGCCAATAGCGCGCGCGCGGGCGAGATGGTGGTCGACCTGCCGCCGCATCGTCGTCGCTTCGCGGCAGACGGTGTCGGCAAGATCGGGCGCGCGGGCCGTCGCAGCATTGGTGATGACGGTAAGTGGGGTCTTGAGCGCATGGGCGAGGTTGCCGGCATGGCGGCGTGCTTCTTCGGCCTGTGCCTCGCCGTGCGCCAATAGCTCGTTGATTTCGTGGACCAGCGGATGGACTTCGTCGGGGAAGTCCTCGCTGATCCGTTGCTGGGTGCCGCTGCGGATCGCAATGACTTCACTTCGCACGCGGCGGAGCGGCCATAGTCCGTAAAAGGCCTGCAGCGCCGCGAGAATGAGGAGGCCGAGGCCAAGTGCGCCAAAGCTCCAGAACAGGGTCGAACGCAATTCTCGAATCTGGTTATCGATCAGTTCCCGCGACTGGGCGACCTGAAAGCGCCAGCGGATATTGCTCCCGGGCAGGACGATATCCCGCTCCAGAACGCGGAGCGGCTCGCCAGCGAATTCGCGACTGTCGTAACGGTGGAGTTTGATGTCGTTGTGATCATCGACCGCGAGGCGGCGATCCCAGAGCGAGCGCGATGGGAATGTGTCCGCACCATTGCCGCTGATCTGGAAATAGACCCCCGAATAGGGTTCAAGGAAACGTTGGTCGGCCGGCGGTCGGGAAAAACGCACCTCGCCGTCCGGGCCGATTTCCGACGCACCGATCATCGCATTGAGCACGGTTTCGATCTGGCTGTCGAAATTGGCAACCAGCGTCCGCGTCAGCGCACGGTCGAGCGCGAAACCGCCGCCAAGCAGCAACACGCCGATCCAGACGGCGGCAATGCCGATGATCCGCCGGGTCAGCGAGCTGGGGCCGCGCCGCAACGTCACGGCCGGCGTGGCCTGCTCGGCTGGGCTCAAGCGTCCGGGTCCTCGAGGCTGTAGCCGAGGCCGCGGATCGTGGTGATCGTGTCGGCACCGAGTTTTTTGCGAATCCGGGTCACAAAAACTTCGATCGTGTTCGAATCGCGGTCGAAATCCTGATCGTAAATATGCTCGATCAATTCGGTCCGGCTGACGACCTTGCCCTTGTGATGCATCAAATAACTCAGCAATTTATATTCCTGCGCGGTCAGCTTGATCGGCTCGCCGCCGCGGCTGACCTTGCCCGAACGCGTATCGAGCCGGATGTCGCCGGCGTTCAATTCGCTCGACGCATTGCCCGACGCGCGGCGGATCAGCGCGCGAAGGCGGGCGATCAATTCTTCCGTCTGGAAGGGTTTGGCGAGATAATCGTCGGCACCGGCGTCGAGGCCGGCGACCTTGTCGCTCCACGAATCGCGCGCGGTCAGCACGAGGACCGGCATCTTGCGGCCCTCCTTGCGCCAGCGATCGAGAACCGTCAGGCCGTCGACTTCGGGCAGGCCAAGGTCGAGCACGACGGCGTCATAGGTTTCGGTGGTTCCCAGGTAATGGCCATCTTCGCCATCGGTGGCGAGATCCACGGCATAACCGGCTCCTTCCAGGGTGGAGCGGAGCTGTCGGCCAAGATTGGGTTCGTCTTCGACAATAAGGACGCGCATAAAAAATCCCTTTGGAAAGTCGTTTGGTACACCCAACACGCTGGAAGCTGAACGGTTGCTTGGCCGGAACGAAGTGCCCGGGTCAAGTCGCCCATCAGACAGTCCCCTCGACGCGACGCATCGCCATGCTAGGATGACCGGCGATGATGAACAATGCGATGACCGACGCGAGCAACCGCCTGCCGTGGCTGGCCGACGCCTGGAACTATCTCGAACTCGTTCGCGATCATGATCGGATCGAATCGTTTTTCGCTGGCCAGCGTGGTGTCCTTCGTCCTGATCGCGATCGGCATCTATCTGTCGGCGAAACTTGCCTTCTGGCTCGTCCGACGCTTCATCCGGCGCGCCGACCGGTTCGATCCGGGGCAAAGCCTGCTTGCCGAAAAAGTCGCCGGTATCGTCATTATCGCAATGGCGGTGATGGTCGGCCTCGACCTCACCGGGATCGACCTGAGCGCGCTGACCGTCTTTTCCGGTGCGGCGGGCCTTGCCGTCGGGTTTGGATTGCAAAAGACGTTCGGCAATCTGATCGCCGGGCTGATCCTGCTGATGGATCGATCGGTCAAACCGGGCGATGTGATCGTGGTTGGGGACACCTTTGGAGCGATCAACAAGATCGGCACACGGGCGGTCTCGGTCCTGACCCGCGACGGCAAGGAGCATCTGATCCCGAACGAATTGCTGATGACCGAGCCAGTCGAGAACTGGTCGTACAGCAGCCGCAACGTTCGCGTGAAAATCCCCGTCGGCGTCAGTTACGACAGCGACATGGACGTCGTGGAGAAATTGCTTCTGGACTGCACGATCGCCTGCAAGCGCGTCCTGAAGCGACCCAAGCCGAATGTCTGGCTGAAGGAATTCGGCGACAGCAGCGTCAACTTCGAAATCCAGGCGTGGATTTCCGACCCCGAGGAAGGCGTCGGCAACGTGCGCTCCGAAGTGCTCAAGGCGATCTGGCGTGCGTTCAAGGAAAAGGGGATCGAAATCCCCTTCCCGCAGCGCGATGTTCATGTGAGGTCGATTGCAGCGCCCGAAGGCAGCGGCGCCTAGTTGCCCGAGCGGCCGACGATCCGCCCGGTCGCGGCGTCGACATCGACCCAGATGACGCGGCCATCGCGAACGAACTTGAGACGATAGGTGGTACCGCGAAATTCGGGCCCGAGATAATCGGCGCCGCCCATGAAGGGGATGACGCGTCGTTCGATCATCGGAAGCGGCATCGAGCGACCCTCGCGAGTCGCCTGGAACGCACGATCCTGGTCACGCGGACGCTCGGCCAGCGCGGGGGTGGCGGTCAGGCCAACCACGAAGGTGGCGGCAAGAAGGGTACGGAACAGGCTCATGGCGATACTCTTTAACGTTGCCGCTGTCCTAAGCCCAAGGCATTGAATGTTTTATGAATGACGATGAGAACCCCCGTTCATCAACCGTCAGGTGACGGCGCGCTCATGCTACGCTAGGGCGCGGCGCGATGGCACCCCCAATCTTATCTTTCGAAAAGCTCGGCCTAGTCCAGGGCGAAGGCTGGCTGTTTCGCGGACTCGATACCCATATCGGGCCGCGCGATCGGCTTGCACTGATCGGGCGCAACGGCGCGGGCAAGACGACGCTGCTGAAATGCCTGGCCGGAACGGTCGACACCGACGAGGGCCAGCGCAAGATCGTACCCGGAACCAAGGTCGTCCTGCTGGAGCAGGATCCGGTGATGACCGGGTTCGCGACGCTTGAGGAATGGGTGCTTGGCGGCGACGGGGCGCCCGCCGTCCACGAGGCCGCAGCGATTGCCGACCAGATCGGGATCGACCTGACGCGCGACGTCATGACGGCGTCGGGGGGCGAGCGGCGGCGCGCGGCCATCGTCCGGGCGCTTGCGCAGGAGCCGGACGTCCTGTTGCTCGACGAGCCGACCAACCACCTCGACCTGGGAGCAATCGACTGGCTTGAGGATTGGCTGAACCGTTTCAAGGGCGCGTTCATCGCGATCAGCCACGACCGCACCTTCCTGACCCGGCTGACCAAGAGCTGCCTGTGGCTCGATCGCGGGACGATCCGCCGCGCGGAAATCGGCTTTGGCGGTTTCGATGCGTGGACCGACAAGGTTTATGCCGAGGAGGAGCGCGCCGCCGAGAAGCTGGACGCCAAGCTGGCGATCGAGGAGCATTGGTTGCACCGCGGTGTGACCGCGCGGCGAAAACGCAACCAGGGCCGGCTTGCGAAACTGCACGAAATGCGGGCGCAGCGGGCCTCGATGCTCGGCCCGGCGGGGGCCGCGAAACTGGCGATTGCCAAGGACGACGTAAAAACCAAGGTGGTGATCGACGCCGAGCATGTCTTCAAGAGTTTCGGCGAGCGCGAGATCATCCGCGACTTTTCGCTGCGCATCCAGCGCGGCGACCGGATCGGACTGGTCGGATCAAACGGGGCGGGCAAGACGACGCTACTCAAACTGCTGACAAAGGAATTGGTGCCCGACAGCGGCAAGGTCGCCCACGCCAAAACGCTCAGCGGAATCGTGATCGACCAGCAGCGCAAGCTGATGGAGCCGCAGCGCCGGGTGCGCGACGTGCTTGCGGAAGGCGGCGACTGGATCGAGGTGCGCGGCCACAAGCGCCACATCAAGGGCTATCTCAAGGAATTCCTGTTCGCGCCCGAATTGTCAGAAGCACCGATTGCGTCGTTGTCGGGGGGCGAGCGGTCGCGGTTGTTGCTGGCGCGTGAGTTTGCGCGGGAATCGAACCTGCTGGTGCTCGACGAGCCGACCAACGACCTCGATCTGGAAACGCTCGACCTGCTGCAGGAAGTGATTGCCGATTATGAAGGCACGGTCCTGATCGTCAGCCACGACCGCGACTTCCTGGACAAGACGGTGACCGTCACGCTCGGCCTCGACGGGTCGGGCCGGGTCGATATCGTGGCCGGCGGATATGAGGATTGGGTCAAGCAGCGAGCGGCAGTAAAGTCGGCAGCAAAACCAAAGGCCAACGCGGCGCCAATCGCGCCCAAGAAATCGGCGCCAGCGACCAAGCTGAGTTACAAGGACCAGCGCGACCTCGATCGCCTGCCGGACGAAGTGGCGCGGATCGACGGAGAGCTGATGGCGGTCGAGGAATTGCTCCACGATCCCGACCTTTATGCGCTCGACCCGGCGCGTTTCGCCGCGCTGACCGACAGGGCCGAACGTCTGCGCGTCGAAAAGGACTCGGCGGAAGAGCGTTGGCTGGAAGTGGCGGCATTGGCCGAGGCCATGCAGGCCTGACGCTACCGCTGGCGGGCGTGGTCCTTCCGCATTTCGTGCCGCCTGCCGATCTGTTATGTCCGAACGGTCCGGCGATGGTGTTGCCATCCGTTTCGTTCGGACATGGGGTTGGCCGTTTCAGTAACAGGGAGCGAACGCATGACCGACACTATTCCGGAAGAGCGTGACCGGAGATCTGGCGATCGCCGAGACGGTGCCGAACGGCGAAAACAATCGCGACCGGAGGATGATCGCCGCAAGTCCGACCGCCGTCATCCCGAGCAGAGCGAGGATGGCCAGCCTTGATTTGCCGCCGCGGCCTGATCGATCACCTGACCGGGAAGAGCATGATGGTTCAGCGCTTGTGACGCAGGAAAATCAGCTTCCCAGCTGATATTGTTTCATCAGGTCGTAGAGTGTCGGGCGACTGATCCCGAGCAGTTTGGCGGCGCTGGAGATGTTGTTTTCGGCGCGGGTTAGCGCAACGTGGATCGCCCGGCGGTCGGCGACTTCGCGCGCGGCACGAAGATTGATTGCCAGCGATTGTTCGTGCGCCGGTGCGGTTCCCGGAAGGTCGAGATCGGCAACGCCGACCAGCTTTCCGTCGGCCATGATGACGGCGCGCTTGATGCGGTTTTCAAGTTCGCGGACGTTGCCCGGCCACGAATGGGCATCGATGGCCTCGGCGGCGTCGGGGGCAAGGCCGGACACCTTGGAATTGAGGTCGCGGGCGAAGCGATTGACGAAATGCCGGGCGAGCAGGATGGGATCGCCCGACCGCTCGGCAAGCGACGGAATGGGGACAATGATTTCGGCCAGTCGATAGAACAGATCTTCGCGGAAGCGCCCGTCGGACTGCATCGCCTCCAGGTCCTGGTGCGTTGCGCAGACGATCCTGGTGTCGACCGCAATCGGGCTTCGTCCGCCGATCCGCTCGATCACCCGTTCCTGGAGGAAGCGGAGCAGCTTGACCTGGAGGGGCAACGGAATGTCGCCGACCTCGTCGAGGAAAAGGGTGCCGCCCTGCGCCAGTTCGATCTTGCCCTGGGTGGTCTTGACCGCGCCGGTAAACGCACCGCGTTCGTAGCCGAACAATTCGGCCTCGAGCAGGTTTTCCGGGATCGCCGCGCAGTTGATCGCGACGAATGCCCCTTTGGCACGCGGCGATTTTTCATGGACGGCGCGGGCAAGCAATTCCTTGCCCGTCCCGCTGGCGCCAAGCAGCATGACCGAGACGTCGGCGCCCGCGACCCGTTCGATGGTCCGCGCGACCTTGAGCATTTCGGGCGCCGCCGTGACGATCGATCCGAGCACGGTGGCGCCGGACTGGCCGTTTTCGAGCCGACGATTTTCTTCCTCGATCGCGTGCAGGTGGAAGGCGCGGGAGACAATCAGGCCGAGGGCGTCGATATCGACCGGCTTCTGGTAGAAATCATAGGCGCCCAGCGCGATTGCCTTGAGCGCGCTGGACCGAGCACCATGACCCGAAGCGACGATGACCTTGGTATCCGGTTTCAGTGCGATGATATCGCTCAACGTTGCAAACCCTTCGCTCGTCCCGTCGGGATCGGGCGGCAGACCAAGGTCGAGCGTGACGACCGCCGGTTCGTGCAATCGAAGCATATCGAGCGCCTGGGCGCGGTTGGTGGCGGCGACCACGCGATAGCCGTCATAGGCCCATTTGAGCTGGCGCTGGAGGCCTTCGTCGTCTTCGACAACCAACAGGATGGGAAGTTCTTGGTCGCTCATGCCTGTTTCCTGATGTCTTCTTCCTCGGCCGGTGCAACGGCAAGGTGGATGGTGAATTTGCTGCCTTTGCGCGGACGGCTTTCAACCGTCAGGCGCCCGCCCATCGACTGGATCAGGGCGCGCGCTTCGAACGCGCCGATCCCGAAGCCGCCCTCCTTGGTGGAGGCAAATGGCTCGAACAATTGGGTGCGGATGAAATCGGCGTCCATTCCGCTGCCCTTGTCGGCAATGGCGATGGTCGCACTGTGCGCATCGCCGCCCATCCGAACCTGGATCGGATCGACGACGCTGCTCGCGTCGATGGCGTTTTGAACGAGATGACCGATCGCCTGTTCGAGGAGTAGCGGATCGGCCATCGCGAGCTGGTTGCCGTCGCCGAGCAATTCGACATCGTGACGTGCCCGTTTGCCGGCAAGCGCTGCGGCGACCAGGGAACGAAGCGCAACAGGCTCCAATCGTGCAGGACGCTGGTCTGCGGTCGGGCCGAGGCGGGCGAGCAAGTCGTTCATCTTGCCGACCGAGCCTTTCAGCGTGGCAATCATGTCGGCGCGAAACTCCGGATTGTCGGAATGGCGTTCCGCATTGCGGGTCAGCAGCGACAATTGGCTGACCAGGTTTTTCACGTCGTGCAGAATGAATGCGAAGCGGCGATTGAATTCGTCGAAACGCTGGGATCGGCCGAGCGCCTGCTGGCCGTGAGCCTCGGCCAGGGTCGACGCCGCCTGCCGCCCGGCGGTCCGGAGCAGGTCGAAATCTTCCCAATCCAGCCCGCGGCGAAGCGTCGGTGCTGCGAGCAGGACGAGGCCGACGAGGCGGCCTTCATGGATCAGCGGGACACCGGCCCAAGCGGTCGGATCATTTGCCAGCCATTGCGGCAGTGGAAGACCCGAGCCGCCGTTCGGATCGCCCCGGCGAAGCGCGTCGATGTCCAGAATTCGCGGGTTGCGTTCGAGCTCGCGCCAGCGCAGCAAATCCTCGGCATCGGGGGCAAAGGCGCCACCTTCCCAATGCCAAGACGCGGCAAGTGAAATTTCGTTCGGATCGTCGGCAACCAGCAGCATTCCGCCGGGCGATTCGACGATATCGGCAAAGGCTTTGATCAATCGTTCGCCGAGCGGCGCGACATCCTTGCCGGATCGCCCGACCGTGTCAGCGAAGCGGAGCCATTCGTTGCGATAGTCGTAGCGATGTTCGAACAGATGTTTGGTCAGCTTGACCCGGGCCCATGCGCGCGCGTTGGGCGAGGGCACGAAGATCATCGCTGCAACCACCATCAATGCGATGACGGCGGCAAGCATCGGGCGGGCCCAGTCGATCCCCGAATTGCGAAGCGCACTGGCGAGGATCGCCATGACGGCGAAATAAGCACAGATGGCGAGCAGCGAGAGCGACTGGAACGTCGCATCGCGCGACAGGCGAATCCGCCATCCATCGGCATGGACGGCACCGAATGCGAACAATGGCGCCGTCAACGCCGTGACGACGCCGCGCCAATCGAGCAGGCCGCGTGATGCCGCCGGGTCCAGATAGACCAAAGTGAAGAGATTGAGGTCGTAACCCCAGGTCGCGACCAGCGCGAGCATCGCCATCCCAATCGCGCTGCGGCTGGGCGCGTCCGCCTGACCGTAAAGATTGTGGACGAGCACGAGCAAGCCCGCCGCCGCGGTTATTCGCAGAAGCGTCGCGGTGGCGGCCAGGGCCGGCTCGATACCGGTGACCAGAGGCGTAAGTTCCAGAACCACTTCGAGCCCGAGCACGGCGGCGACCGCGCCATAGACAAGCCGGACTCCGCGTTGTCGTTCCACGGCATCGCGCCCGCCGGACAGACTGTGCAGAAGGCCGAGCCAAAGCAGGTTGCGGAATGTTTCCGCAAGGCCGGCGATTGTCGAGCCGGGCCCGATTGCGCTGAGCCATGACCAACATGCCGTCAGCGCGAAGCCGGCGAGCAACAGGCGCTGGGCCGGAAGCCGAACCCCGCGACGCGAGCGCCACAGGATCATCGCCGAAAACAGCAAGGCCGCCACCGCATAGCCGCCGAAGGCGAGCCCGCTGATCGTCCCCGCATGTGTAAAATCGCCCGACATGGGTGGCAGTGTCGGATAAATTTACAAACAAACCCTGAAGATGGCGCTAGAACGCTGGTCATGACCAACGAGCATCAGAGGCCGCCAGGCGGCAGTGGCATCATGGTGGCGCCGCTGGCGCTGGGCGGAAACGTGTTCGGCTGGACCGCTGACGAGGCAACCAGTTTCCGGATCCTCGACGCCTTTGTCGATGCGGGCGGGACGATGATCGATACGGCCGACGTCTATTCGGCCTGGGCGCCGGGACACAGCGGCGGCGAAAGCGAGACGGTGATCGGCAACTGGCTGAAGCGCGATCCGGCCAAACGGGACAAAATCGTCGTTGCGACCAAGGTCGGGTTCATGGCGGGCCTGAAGCCCGAAACGATCGCCGCGGCGTGCGATGCCTCGCTCGAGCGTTTAGGGATCGATTCGATCGACCTTTACTACCAGCACAAGGATGACGAGAGCGTGCCGCTGGCCGATAGCCTTGGCGCGTTCGCGACCTTGCGCGCAGCCGGAAAGATCCGGACCACCGGTCTGAGCAATTTCAGCGCGGTGCGGGTCGAAGAAGCGCTGGTCAGTTGCGGATCGCGAGGGAATTCGACCCGGCGGTGGCGGTGCAAGGCTGGTACAACCTCCTCGAGCGCGGCAAATATGAAGGCGAATTGCAGGACGTCGTGAACGCGCGCGGACTCAGCTTTTTTCCTTATTACAGCCTCGCCAACGGCTTCCTGACCGGGAAATACCGGTCGAGCGACGATGTCGGCAAATCGGTGCGCGGCGCGCGCAACATGGAATATATCGGGACGCCAAGGGCAATAAGGTGCTGTCCGCGCTGGAGGCCGTGTCCGCCGAAACCGGGGCGGCGATGGCAACGGTCGCGCTCGCCTGGACCAAGGCGCAGTCGGGCGTGGGCGCGCCGATCGCAAGCGCGACCAGCCTTGCCCAGGCCGGGCAATTGATTGCCGCGCTGTCGCTGGATCTGACCGGCGCGCAAATTGCGGCGCTGAACGCCGCCAGCGATTAACGGCACTTATCGCCAAGACGACGCTGTAGCGCGCCCGTTGGGTTCGCCGCTCTTCGCCTGTTGGCCTAGGATGGTCGCTTGCATAAAGGAATCGAGTAACATGGCGTGGATGATCGGCCGCACGGCGGCAATGGCGGACCCCGATGGCGCACGGCGCAAGGCGCTGGCGAAATTGCAGGGGCTGACCGCGATCGACGACCCGGAAAATGTCGTCGTGCCGATCCTGATCGACGCCATCCTGATGGTCGAAAGCTATCGCGGCGCGCGACACCAGATCACGTTCCTGCCGGAATTGACGGCGCGGGTCGACGATATGCTGCGTGAGCTCAGCCTGACCGAAAAAGCGGAGATGTGGGCGGCAGAATGAAGCTGCGCGGCGGTAACACGGGTGCCGTCACGGAATGAATCCGTGACGACGATTCGGTTCGCTTCGCGCCCGGTCGGTCGACCTTATGCGATTCCCGCGCTGCTCCGGCGACGCGCTTCAAGCACCGGCGTCGCTACGCTGGGCGCTTCAGGATATCCAGCGCCAGCGTCGTCATCGCTTCGGTCGCGGTGGAAATGACGGCGGGGGCGTCCGGCGCCCAGAATGGCGAGTGCAGCGAGGGCAGCTTCGACGCATCGCCGCCGGCGGCCTGCCATTTGTCGATCGGCGTGCCGCCGACCCAGAAGATCAGGCTCTGGATGTTCTTGTCGGCGAGGTAGAAGCGGCTGAAATCCTCGCCGCCCATCACCGGCGGGGTTTTGGCGACGCGCTTGTTGCCAAACCTCTCCGCGAACAATGAGAGCGCGCGGTCGGCCAGTGTCTGGGTGTTGAAGGTGGACGGCGTATATTCGCCTTCACGGACCGTCACCACCGGCATCCGGTCATCCGGCATTCCCGACGCGATCGCTTCGCCGCGCGCGATGCGCTTGATTCCGTCGAGCAATTGCTTGCGCACTTCGGGCGTGTAGCTGCGTACCGTCAATAGCAACGTGGCTTGGTCGGAAATGATGTTGTGCTTGGCCCCGGCCTGGAAGCTTCCGACGGTGACGACGGCGGGCGCTTGCGGATCGACTTCGCGGCTGACTAGGGTCTGCAGCGCCATGACGATCTTCGCTGCCAGCACGACCGGATCCTTGGTAGTTTGCGGATAAGCGCCGTGGCCGCCGACGCCCCTCACGTCGATATCGACGCTGTCGACGTTGGCAAGCGCATAGCCGGGTGTGACGCCGATTGTCCCGGCTGGGCCGGCGGCGGCGTCGTGGAAGGCGATGGCATGGGTCGGCTTTGGAAAGCGGGTGTAGAGGCCGTCGTCGAGCATCGCCTTGGCGCCCTCGCCGGTTTCCTCACCCGGCTGC
Organism: uncultured Alphaproteobacteria bacterium; assembly: GCA_963843855.1. Classification (GTDB taxonomy): domain Bacteria; phylum Pseudomonadota; class Alphaproteobacteria; order Sphingomonadales; family Sphingomonadaceae; genus Sphingomicrobium. The sequence goes on along the minus strand of CAWJMA010000004.1, from coordinate 14,831 downwards.
AGGATCATGACGAGCGTTCCCGACCAGTCGGCCTTGCGCGCAACCATTTGCCGCGCTGTGCCGATGAAACTGGCCATGTGGGTGTCGTGGCCGCACGCATGCATGACGCCGGTCTCGACGCCCGACCGGGCAACGGCCCGGACCTTTGACGCGTAGGGCAGGCCGGTCTGTTCGATCACCGGTAGCCCGTCCATGTCGGCGCGGATCATCAAGGTCGGGCCGTCGCCATTCTTCATCACCGCCACGACCCCGGTCTTTCCGACCTTTTCGGTGACGGTGAAGCCGAGGCGCTTCATCTCCGCCGCCAGTTTCGCGGGCGTGCGGACTTCCTGCATGCTGAGTTCGGGGTTGGCGTGAAGGTCGCGGTAAAGCGTCATCAGGCTGGGCATGTCCGCCTTCACCGCGTCGGCCACTGGGGCGGCGGCAATCGGGGTCGCGACGGTCGCTAACAAAGCGGCGAGTGCAAGGCGAGTCATCGGGTCACTCCATCTTCTGGCAAACGATCAGCTGGCGGGAACGAGTTCGATCACGTCGACGGTCGATTCAAAAGCCGGGTAGGGCAGAACGAGGCGCCAACGATTGGTCCCGATCTTTTCGACGAACGCGGCCACATCGCGCTCGGCATCGCGGCCATATTGCATCGCACGGCTCTCGTCGCCCAGCACCAGCGTTCCCAGGAATATCTGGCGCAAGGAATCGCCGGGAAAGACCAGCCCGACCGGGCGCTGCGACCCGGTCAGCTTGGCGAATCCCTGAAGATCCCGCTCCTGCTGGATCCGGCAGCGAAAGGCGGGGTAGGAAACAAAATCGAGCATGCCCGCCGACTTCGCCCCGAGCTTGATCACGCGGCAATCGTAATCGCCGTTCGGAATCGGAACCTCGCCAATGGCCGCATCGGGGTCGAGCAGCGCACCCTCACGCATGATGTCGGCGGAATGGCCCGCGGCACGCGCCTTGGCCAGGCCCTCGGTAAATGCCTTGCGCCAGTCGCGCAGGCGTTCGCGATCCTGGCTGGTCGCGGCGACGCGCCATTCGCTGCTGTCGCGCGAAATGACGTCGCGCGGCGCGCCGATTGCAGTGCATGCGGTGAGCGCGGCGCTGGCCGCCAGTGCAAGGATGTTACGCATTGCCGCAGAGCGTAGCGGCGGTGGACGGCGTTGCAAGCACGATGGTTGGGTTTGTGAGTGTGCGCGGCATCTGGCCGTTCGCGCTTCGCCGTCTATTCGCCCTGCGTCGGCGGCGCTGCGCTCGGCGGATCAGGCTGCCGTCCAGCCGCCGTCCATGCTGAGGTTGGCGCCGGTAATCGACTGTGCGCCGTCGCTGCACAAATAGAGCGCCAGGCTGGCGACTTCTTCGGGGGTGACGAAACGCTTGGTCGGTTGCGCCGCGAGCAGGACGTCGTTCATCACCTGCTCGCGGGTCAGGCCGCGCGACTTCATCGTGTCGGGGATCTGGTTTTCGACCAGCGTCGTCCAGACATAACCGGGCGAAATGCAGTTGACAGTGATATTGTCCTGCGCAGCTTCCAGCGCGACGGTCTTGGTGAAGCCCGCGACGCCGTGCTTGGCTGCGACATAAGCGCTCTTGTTCGGACTCGCGACCAAGCTGTGCGCGCTGGCCGTGTTGATGATCCGGCCCCAGCCGCGGCGGCGCATTTCAGGAAGCGCGAGGCGCGTGGTGTGAAATACGGCGGTCAGGTTGATGGCAAGGATCGAATCCCACTTTTCCACCGGGAAGTCGGCAACAGGAGACACGAACTGGACGCCCGCATTGTTGACCAGGATATCGGGTGAACCGATTTCCGAGGTCATTCGCCCAATCATCTTGTCGATCTGGGTCGCACTGGCGAGATCGGCGCCGTCATGCAGCACCGTTTGCCCTGACAGTTCGGATAATTCGGCGCAAATCGCCTTGATCTCGCCCTTGTCGCCAAAGCCGTTGAGCATCACCGCAGCGCCTTCGCGGGCGAAAGCGCGGGCGATGGCGAGACCGATTTCAGAGGTCGATCCGGTGACGAGGGCACGGCGATCCTTGAGCTGCATGGAGTGACTTCCTTGACGGTTACACGGTAGCGCGTGCTTTCGGCGTCGAACGCGGGATTTGCAACCGTTACGCTTGCCGTGCATTCAACGTCAAAAGAGGGAGAGCGTGATGCGTCTTGGCGGCGAACCGGAAAGCGGCAATTTCGAAGATCGGACGGGTCAGAGCGGCGGCTTCAGCCTTGGCGGCGGTGCGGGGGCGGGCATATTCGGCCTGCTGTTCCAGATCGTCGCCTCGCGGTTCGGGATCGTCGGCATCATCATCCTGGGGCTTGGCTATTGCGCGCTGACCTCGATGGGCGGAATGGGCGGTGGCGGCACGGTCGGCGGCAAGGAAGGCCCTTCGCGGCTGGATGCCGACACGCGCAATTTCATGGTCCGCACGCTGGGATCGACCGAAGAAACCTGGGGCGAGATTTTCCAGAAGTCCGGGGCGAAATATACGCCGACCACGATGGTCGCTTATTCGAACAGCAACCAGTCGGGTTGCGGCGCGGCGCAGGCGGCGATGGGGCCGTTCTATTGCCCGACCGATCAGAAGATCTACATCGACCCGATCTTCTTTGCCGAACTGAAACAGCGCTTCGGCGCGCCGGGCGATTTCGCCGCGGCTTATGTGATCGCGCATGAAGTCGGCCACCATATCCAGAATCTCGAAGGAACGCTGGACCGTGCCCGCCAGGCCCAGGCAAGGTCGAGCGAAGTCGCATCGAACCAGGTCCAGGTCGGGGTCGAGCTTCAGGCCGACTGCTATGCCGGCGTGTGGGCCGCCAACGCCCGCGACACGCAGGGATCGATCATCGAACCCGGCGACATCGAAGAAGGCATGCGCGCCGCCGAAGCGATCGGCGACGACACGCTGCAAAAGCAGATGCAGGGCCGCGTCGTCCCGGAAAGCTTCACCCACGGGTCGAGCGCCCAACGGATGGAAGCGCTGCAACGCGGGCTGAAGAGCGGAAACCCGGCGGCGTGTAATTACGCGCGGTAGCCACCGAGCGCAGCGAAGAGATTGCGCAAGCAATCGCGAGGCAGCGCGAAGAGAGCGCGAACGCCGGACGGCGGGTCGCGCCAGCGAACCCGAACCGACGTCGCGGGGATTTACTCCCCGCAACGGCCTACGCCTTACTCATTGACGCTGAGTGTGTTATCCAGACAACACTCTAAGTATGGAGTATGCGATGGAAGATCCCGATGCGCTCGACAATTTCGATGACGCCGCAGTCCGCGACGAGTTGCTCAAGATGCTCGAACGGGAAGAAACCCGGTTATCGGCGGAGGCAAGCGTAAGCCTCGCAAAAGGCGCGAAAGAGGCTGAAGAGCTGGGGCCAGATGCACAGGCTCAATGGCAGGCGATCGAAGACAGGATACGCCAGCGTGGAACCGCCGTGTTCAACCGGATACGGGAATACGTCGAACGCAGTCGCTGAGGTTCGAGGCCGTCACGGGAGTAAATCCCGTGACGTCGATCAGCACTCGCGCCGCTCGGCTGTCGGCCGGCTCACGCCGTCTCTTCGCGCTGCCTCCCGATTGCTGCGCATCGCTCGCCCGCGCTCGGCGGCTTAGAGCTTCACCAACATTTTGCCCGTATTCTTGCCGGTAAACAGCCCCAGGAACGCATCGAGCGTCTGGTCGAGCCCTTCGACCACCGTGTCGCGGCCTTTCAGCTGGCCGCTGGCGATCCAGCCGCCCATTTCCTGGTAGAACGGACCCATGCGGTCCAAATAATCGGTGTAGATGAAGCCTTGCAGCCGGATCCGCATGGCGATGACGCGCATCAGATATTTCAGGCTGGTCGCGGCGCCTTCGTTGTAATTTTCGATCATCCCGCACATCGCGAAGCGGGCGTTGGGACGGGCCAGTGCAAGCGCGGCATCGAGATGGTCGCCGCCGACATTGTCGAAATAGACGTCAATGCCCTTGGGTGCAGCTGCGGAAAGCTGCTTCAGCAGCGAGCCTGATTTATAGTCGATCACCGCATCGGCGCCGAGTGATTTGAGGAATGCGCACTTGTCCGCGCCGCCGGCCGAACCGATCACGGTCATCGCCCTTGGCCTTGGCGATCTGGACGACGGCCGATCCGACCGCACCGGCGGCGGCCGATACGAAGACGATGTCGCCCGCCTTGGCCTGCGCCGCTTCGAGCAGGCCGAAATATGCGGTGCCGCCGGTCAGGCCCAGATTGCCGAGGAAATCCTTGGGTTCGACGCCCGGGATCGCCGGAAGCTTGTTCAGGGTCTTGCCCGGGACGACCGCTTCGTCGCGCCATCCGGCCATGTGCAGCACCATGTCGCCGACGGCAAAAGCCGGATCGCGGCTCTCGATGACTTCCCCGACCGCGCCACCTTCCATCGGTTCGCCGATCTGGAACGGCGGGACATAGCTTTTTACGTCGTTCATCCGGCCGCGCATATAGGGGTCGACCGACAGCCAGCGGTTGGCGACGCGCACCATTCCGTCATCCATGGCGGCAAGCGCGACGTCCGAAAGTTCGAAATTGTCGGGGGTCGGCATGCCGGTCGGGCGGCTGGTCAGTTTCCATGCTTTGGCCATCGTCTCGTCTCCTTTTGAAACGCATCCCTAGACCGGTCGGTCACGATGCAAAAGGCCCGGTGATTTTGTCTCGATTTTCATTGCCTCACAGGGGGCTCAGAAAAGATGAGGCAGGACCGTTGCGCACCACCGCAAGCGCCGCTATTGGGGCGCTCCGACGGGTGCGGGGCTGTAGCTCAGATGGGAGAGCGCTGCAATCGCACTGCAGAGGTCAGGAGTTCGATCCTCCTCAGCTCCACCAGCCCCGTCGGCCATTCCCTCGATCAGAATGAGAAGCGGATTCCGGTGAGCGCGCTGATGCCGCCGCCCCGTTCGCCTTCGCGGCGGCGATAGTCGGCGGTGCGGCCGAATGCGCGCTCGAATTCCACCCCGACATAAGGCGCAAATAGAGGCGTCACTTCGTAACGAAGGCGCAAGCCGGCTTCCGCGCTGCTTAGGCCCGCACCGATCCCGCGTTCCGGCACGTTTCGAGCCGCCAGGTTCAGTTCGACCCGAGGCTGCAAGATCAGCCGGTTGGTGATGCGCAAATCATATTCACCCTCGAACCGCGCGGTCAGTTCGCCCTTATTTGAAAGAAACGCAGCGGCGTCGATTTCGAACCAGTAAGGCGCGATACCCATGATGCCGAGGACAAGGTGGGTGCGGTCGGCCCCTTTGACCGGATCATGGCGAATGCCGGTCTGCAGGTCGAAAAACGGGGCGATCGCGTGACTCCACAATGCCTGCACTTCGGCACTTTCCGGAGCGCGGCCGAATTCGCCTTCGACCTCGCCCTTCAACCACAATTTGTCCTGGTCGCCGCCCACCCAGAAATCGCTGTCGAGGACATAAGCTTCGCGGCCCTCCTTCCAGCGGATTTCGGCACGATCGGCGACGAAGCGGGTGGCAATCATGCCGCCATGCTCCTTCGCCAACTCACGCCGCGATCGGGCCTGCGCGGCGGGATTGAAGATGGCATCGGCGGCGTCGGCAGGGCCGATGCCGGCCTCGGGCGGCGGCGGCGCGAGCGGGATGTCGACCGCGTCGGCTGGCATGTCGTGGCCGGCGTGGGGATCGGCCGTGGGCGCGGTTTCCGGCATGGCGTGTCCGGCGTGGGGATCTGCGGGCATCTCCATCGTCGACATGTCATGACCGGCGTGCTCATCGACCGGCGTGGGCGCGGATGAACGCTTTGCGACCGGTTTTCTCGCCGCAGGCCTCGCTGCCGGTTTTTTCTTCGCGATCGGCTTCTTCGGTGTTGCCTTGGCAGCCGGAGCCTTCTTGACCGGTTTCGGCATCGGCTCCCATGGCCCTGATGCTGAGCCTGGACCGGTGCGGAAAGGCTTATTGCGGCGGCGGCGAGAAGTAGGGCCAGCTTCCTCATGCCTTGTCTCCATCCATCGGACGGACGGTAACGACCCGCATCATTCCGGCATGCATGTGATAGAGCATGTGGCAATGGAATGCCCAGTCGCCCGGCGCGTCGGCGGTGAGGTCAAGATCGACATAGCCGCCGGGCATGACCCTGACCGTATGCTTCAGCGGTTGATGCGATCCGTGCCCGTTGACCAATTCGAAGAAATGTCCGTGCAGATGCATCGGGTGGGTCATCATGGTGTCGTTGATCAGGCGCAGGCGAACCCGCTCGTGTCGCGCGAAGCGATAGGGCTCGGGATTTTCGCTCAGTTTCTCGCCGTCGATCGACCACATGAACCGTTCCATGTTGCCAGTCAGGTGGATGTCGATCCGACGCGTCGGTGTGCGGCGATCCTTGCCGGGCGTCAGCGCGACAAGGTCGCGGTAATTGAGGACTCGGTGATCGACCGTGTCCAGGCCAAGGCCGGGCTCACCGATCCGGTCGACCGGCATCGGCGCAATCATATCGACACCGGGGCCGACATCGAAGGCGACCTTCGATTTGTCGCGCATGTCGTGATCCATCGATGTGGAGGCACCGCCGTGAGCCGAGTGATCCATTCCGCCCATCGCGGCCATGCCCATGTCGGCCATCGACAACACCGGGCGTTCGCGCAGAGCGGGAATCGCGGCGCGCATCCCGGGACGCGGTGCAAGCGTCGCAATCGCCATTCCGGAACGGTCAATTCCCTCCGCGACCAATGTGTAGGCGCGATCCTCGGGCATCACGATGATGTCATAGGTTTCCGCATTGCCGATCTGCAATTCGTCGACCGTCACGGGCCGCACATCGATCCCGTCGGCGGCGACCACGGTCAGTTTCAGGCCGGGAATGCGCAGATTGAAGATGGTCTGCGCGGCGGCATTGATCACGCGCAGGCGAACCCGCTGTCCCGCAGTGAACAGACCGGTCCAATGGTCGCGCGGGCCGTGGCCGTTGACGAGGTAGGAATAGGCCAGGCCGGTCGCATCGGCGATGTCGGTGGGGTCCATCCGCATCCGGTCGAACATCGCCTTGTCGGTGGCGGAAAGGCCCTTCAACGGCCGGGACAGCGACGACTTCTGCCGGTTGAACATGCCCGCTTCCTGTTTCAGCCGCAGAAACAGGGTGTGGGGATGCAGGAAGGTCCAGTCGGACAGGACGATGACATGTTCGTGGTCGTAGGCGACCGGATCGGGGCCGGCCGGATCGATCACGATCGGGCCGTAATGACCGGATTGCTCCTGCAGCCCCGAGTGGCTGTGATACCAGTAAGTCCCCGACTGCCGGATCGGAAATTCGTAGGTGAAGCTGCTGCGCGGCGGGATTCCGGGAAAACTGACACCGGGAACACCGTCCATCTGGAACGGGACGAGCAGGCCATGCCAGTGGATCGACGTATCTTCATCCAGCCGGTTGTCGACCGTCAATCGGACGTTCTGACCTTCCTTCAGGCGGATGAGCGGTGCAGGGACACTGCCGTTGACCGTGATGGCATGGCCGGTCCGGCCGTCCACCGTGAAGGCGGCTTTGTCGACGGTCAGGCGGATGTCGGTGCCGGTCAGGACGTCGCGCCCCTTCGTTGCGGCGATGCCATGGCCGACATGCTGCGCCCAAGCGGGTCTGATCCCGGCGGCGGCGGCAAATGCGGCGCCCGCACCCAGAAAGGCGCGGCGGTGGAGCGAAGGCAATTCGGTCATTATCGTGTTCCCTTGGCCGCAATCACAAGCGGCCCGTCCCTGAGTTCCGGCAACAGCGCGTGCGGCGCTGGTCGAATCAGGCGGTGCGCGGCGGCGGGGGTTCGAACGGCGGTCGATCGGCCTCATGATTGGGATTTGCGGTCATCCAACGCGGCATTGCACCGGCGGCGAAAAGATCGCTGACGACATCGCTTGTCAATGGCGCAATCGCGGTGCCTGCAGCGACGCAGGTCGCCGGACAATCGTCGCAGCAATCGGGTTCGGCAGGGTCTTGCGCAGGCGCTTCTTGATCGCCGCAATGGTCGGCACTGGCCGACACCGGCGCAGACGTTGCCGACGTCGGCGCGGACATGCCGAGCGGCGTGGCAAACAGCGCCAGCATCGCGATCATCCGGAGGAACAGTGCGGTCATCGCGGCGTCTATAGGGCCGCGATCCTTGACCGGCAATGAAGCCCTTATTGCGGTTCGTCGCCGTCCGACGCGATGACCGTGGTCTGCGCACCGGTGGTATCGCTGTCCACCTTGGCCGACGTGATCAGGACGGTCGTGCCTGGCGTCATCGCCCCGCGCATCTGAGCCACGAATGGGGCTGGCAGTTTCATCCGTTCCACGCCCTGCGTGCTGACGATGGTGCCTTCCTCCGCGGGCAGATTGTTGACGCCGACCTGGATCCATTCATTCCTGCCCCTGGGATCGCGCGTCAGGGTGAGGACCTGGGTTTCGCTCTCGGCCTGGGGGATGACCGCCTTGGCGCGGCCGATTTCGACCCCGTTGCGCATCACCACTACGGCCTGGTCGGCGGTCGAGATGATGATCGATACCGGTCCGGTCGGGCTGCGTTCGGGCGCCCAGCTGAAGTCCTGTGCAGAACCCAGCGGTAGCGCAACCGCGCCCTTGCCGCCGACCAGCGACGGGGTCAGCACGCCCGCAGGTGGCCTCTTGTACGGACTGCTGCGGTTGGCGGCGATGACGACGGTGCCGCCCATCGTCGTCGTCTTGAACAATATCTCGGAGAATTTGAGCGGCAGGCGGATGCAGCCGTGGCTGGCTGGATAACCAGGCAGATTGCCCGCGTGCAGCGCCACGCCTTTCCACGTCAGTCGCTGCATGTTGGGCATCGGGGCATTGTTGTAGGTCGAGGAAAAATGGGTCTTGTTCTTCTGCAGGATGGTGAAGACGCCGGTCGGGGTGTCGTGGCCAGGCTTGCCCGACGAAATCGTCGAGACCGCAATCCGGACGCCATTGCGATAGACCGTCGCGCGTTGTCGATCGAGGTCGACATAGACCAGCACCGGCCCGCTCGGCGCGATCTTTCCTGCCCATACCCAATCGCCGGGTTTCAATTTTTCGGCTTGCTTGGCCAGCGCCAACGGCGACGAGACCGTGGACCCGCTGGCAGCGGCAGGCGCAGTAACGATCAACGAACAAGCGGCGAGCGCGATGAAGGTAAGCTGGTTCTGGCGCATGTCTTCCCCTTGCAAGACCCGAGTCTCATCGGGGAAAACTTAGCCTATGTTAAGGCGTCCTGCAAAGCGGTAGCGCCGACCATTTGTGCAACGAAGTCGCGGACCGCATCCGGACCGTGCTCCGCGCGCCCGACGATTGCCGACCCGCTGATGGCTCCTGCCGCCCCCGCTTCGGCGGCCGCGCGAACATGATCGGGCTCGCTCAGGCCGAAGCCGAGGACGGGGGGCGGTGCACCGTGACGTGCAAGTCCGTCGAACAGGCTGCCGTGCGACAGGCGCGGTGCCTCGTTGGTTCCGGTCACTCCGTTTCGGGCGACGCAATAAGTATAGCCGCGGCAATGCTTGGCAATCCGCGCCAAGGCCGCGTCTGGCGTGTTCGGTGCGGCGATCAGCACCGGGTCGATTCCGGCGGCGGCGAGGTCTCGCGCCCATGGTTCCGCCTCGATCGAGGGAACGTCGGCGACCAGCAGGCTGTCGACCCCAGCGTCGGCCAGTTCGCGGGCGAAGGCCGCGCGCCCGCGCGCAAGCACGATGTTGGCGTAGGTCAGGATGCCGATCGGAATGTCGGGATGGCGGGCGCGAAAGGCCGCAACCAGTGCAAGGCAGTCGTCCGGCGTGACACCGGCTTCCAACGCTTCCTTGCCCGCGCGGGCGATCACCGGGCCGTCGGCAACCGGGTCGGAAAAGGGAATGCCAAGCTCCACCATGTCGGCGCCGCCCTTAACCAGCGCATCGAGCAAATCGGCGCACTTGGCGATGCCGGGATGGCCGAGCATCAGGAAGCCGCCGAACGCAATCCGGCCCTCGGCCCGGCAACGCTCGAACATCATGTCATAACGGCTCATTCCGCGGCCTCCGCATAGGTTTCGGCTTCGAGCAGTTTCTGGACCTGCGCCATGTCCTTGTCGCCGCGCCCCGACAGACCGACGACGACGAGCGCTTCGGGCTCCTCCTCGATCAAGCGAAGGGCGTGGGCAACGGCATGGGCCGATTCCAGCGCGGGAATGATCCCTTCATGCAGCGCAAGCGCCTTGAACGCGGCAAATGCCTCGACATCGGTCGCCCCGATGTACGTCGCGCGACCGATATCCTGCAAATGGGCATGTTCGGGGCCGACGGCGGGATAATCGAGTCCGGCGGAAATCGACCAGCTATCGCTGACTTGCCCGTACTCGTCCTGAAGGATCAAGGTTTCGGCGCCATGCAGGATTCCGTGGGTTCCGCGCTGCAAGGTTGCGCCATGGTCGTGACCGTTGAGCCCGCGCCCCGCTGCCTCGACCCCGATCAGCCGGACGCCATCGTCGGGCACGAAGTCGCTGAACAGGCCGATTGCGTTAGACCCGCCGCCGACGCACGCGACGACCGCATCGGGAAGGCGGCCTTCGATGGCAAGGATCTGCGCGCGCGCTTCCTTGCCGATCACGCGCTGGAACTGGCGCACCATCAGCGGGAAAGGGTGCGGACCGGCCGCGGTGCCGAGCAGGTAATGCGTGTCGTCGAAGCTGGACGCCCAGTCGCGAAGCGCCTCGTTGACCGCATCCTTCAGCGTGCGGTCGCCTGCGGTCACGGGCACGACCCTTGCACCCATCAATCGCATCCGGTGGACGTTAAGCGCCTGTCGCTCGACATCGTCGACGCCCATGAAAATCTCGGTCTCCAGCCCGAACAGGGCCCCGACCATCGCGGTTGCGACGCCGTGCTGCCCTGCACCGGTTTCCGCGATCAGTCGGCGCTTGCCCATCCGCTTGGCCAGCAGGCCCTGCGCCAGCACTTGGTTGGTCTTGTGCGCGCCGCCATGCAGCAGGTCTTCGCGCTTCAGATAAAGCCGTCCCTTGCCGATATTGGTGCAGCGGGTCAGCGGGGTTGGGCGGCCAGCGTAGGTCGTCAGCAGCGTTTCCAGTTCGGCAACGAATACCGGGTCCTGCTCGGCATCGAGGAACGCGCCCTCAAGCTGTTCCAGTGCGGGAAGCAGGATTTCGGGGACGTAGCAGCCGCCGAACTTCCCGAACCGTCCATCTAGGCGCATGTGCGCGTCCTTTCCTTGCGCGAAACCGGCCGAAGCGCATCGAACAGCGCGGCGAATTTCGAATGATCCTTGGTTCCGGGAACGGCATCGGTTGCCGAACCCACGTCGATGGCATGCGCGCCCAGCCGGATCGCGTCACGCGCATTATGCGCCCCGATTCCGCCCGCGACGAGACCGCGCGAAAGGGCCGGGCGATCCGCAACCTTCGTCCAGTCGAAGGTCGCGCCGGTTCCGCCCATGCCATTGTCGTAAAGCGTCCGGTCGCCATCCACACGCTCGTCGGCATCGGCATTTTCGGCAAGCCAGATTTCACCGCCGAACGAAGCGCGCAAGCCCGCGACATAGGCCGCATCCTCGCGCCCGTGGAGCTGGATTGCAGCAAGGCCGATGCGACGCGCCGCATCGATGACCGTATCGATCGGGGCATCGCGGAACACACCGACGAGGGGAGGCACCGGCTGCCCTGCCGTTTCCGACGCGAGGCTCACGGCCTCCTCGACGGTCACGGCGCGAGGGCTGTCGGGGGCCATGACAAGCCCCGCATAAGCAGCCGGTGCGGCGGCGATCAGGTCGGCACTGGACCGTACGCCGCATAACTTCACGCGCCCGAAGGCAAGCGCCCGCGCCGCGCCGCGCGGGTCGGGATCGCGCATCGGGGTCGACCCGATCAGGAAACCGTCCACGAATGGCGCAAGCCGATCGATATCATCGCGGCTGCTGATGCCGGATTCCGAAATGACCGTCCGGCCGTCGGCCAGCGGGGCAAGCCGCTCGGTCGTCGCAAGGTCGGTCCGGAAACTCTTGAGGTCGCGGTTGTTGATTCCGATCAGCGGCGCACCGAGAACTAGGGCGCGGCGCATCTCGGCCTCATCATGCACCTCGACAAGGACGTCCATGGCAAGGCGCGCGGCCTCGTCGATCACCGACCGCGCCTGAACGTCGTCCAGTACGGCCAGGATTACCAGCACCGCATCGGCGCCGTGCGAACGCGCTTCGACCACCTGGCGCGGATCGACGATGAAATCCTTGGCAAGGATCGGCCCGTCGAAGGCGGCGCGGGCGGCGCGAAGGTCGGCGTAGGAACCGCGAAAATGCGGATCGACCAGGACGCTCATCGCATCGGCGACCCCGGTATAGGCGCGGGCGATCGCGGCGGGGTCGGCGTCCATGCACAGGTCGCCTTCGGACGGCGATGCGCGCTTGAATTCGAAGATGAAGCGGCCGCCGGGCCGGTCGAGCGCCACCTTGAGGCTGCGTGACGTCGGTTCGGCCTTGGACCGCAATTCCTCGATCGGCGTGTCGCCGAGCCGCTCCGCAAGCTCCGCGTGCTTGGCCGTGACGATCGGACCCAGCATTCCAAGTTCAGCCATGACTGGCCTCGACGTAGGAATCGAGCACCGACGCGGCCTTGCCCGAAGCCAGCGCCTCGCGGGCCTGGCCGACCCCGTCGCGAAGGTCGCTTGCGCGGTCCGCAGCGAGCAGCAGGGCCGCGCTGTTCAGCACGACGATATTCTCGTCCGCCTTGCTCGCCTTACCCGAAAGAAGGGCACGGAAGCGTTCGGCATTTTCAGCAATGTCGCCGCCCTGCACCTGGCGCAACGGGACGCGTTCCAGTCCGGCATCTTCCGGCGTCAGCTCGATTTCGTCGCGCACGCCGCTTTTGATTCGAACGGCCCGGGTCGGGCCGTGAAGCGCGATCTCGTCGAGCCCTGAACCGTGGACCACCAACGCCTGTTCGACGCCCATCGCGACCAGCACTTCGGCAACCCGGTCGACCATCTTGGGGTCGGCAACGCCAAGCAACTGCACCCGCGGGCGCGCCGGATTGATGCACGGGCCAAGCAGGTTCATCACGGTTCGGACCTGCAATTGTCGCCGGACCAATGCGGCATGGCGCATGCCGGGGTGATAGGCGGGCGCAAACAGGAAGCAGAAGCCGGTCTCGTCGAGCAACTGCCGCGCCGCACCGGGCGACATGTCGAGCTTCGCGCCAAGCGCCTCGAGGACGTCGGCGGAGCCACATTGCGAGCTGACCGAACGATTGCCGTGTTTTGCAACCGGCAACCCGCAGGCCGCAGCGACGAACGCGGTGGCGGTCGACACGTTGATCAGGCTCGACCCGTCGCCGCCGGTGCCGCAGCAATCGGCGAACAGGTAATCGGGACGATCGAACGGCGTCGATGCCGAAAATAAGGCCCGGGCCGCGCCGATCATTTCGGCGGGCGTTTCGCCTTTCACGCGAAGCGCGATCAGCATGCCCGCGATCTCGGCAGGCTCAAGGCGGCCCAGGACCAGCCGTTCGAACAAATGCTGGCTGTCTTCGGCGCTCAAATCCTGTCCGTTGAGCAGGCCCGGCATCGGGTTCTGGACGGGGCAGTCGGCAATCGCATCATTGGCCGCGATGGCGGCGCTCGCTCGCTGGGCAGTGGCTTGGTCGAGGGTCATGGGGTCGGTCCTTCAGGCAATAAAAAAACCCGCCGGGTCAGCGGCGGGTCCGTCAAGGGTCGGGTTGGTGCGAGGCGTTATGCCGTGATCGTCACCAGCCGCGCCAATCCGCCGCCGCATATGCTGCGCCGCGCCACCAGGTGGCGGTCAGAACAAGCGAGGGGCGGTTCGTAATCATTGAGGATATCGCTAGAGGTCACGCCTGGTCTGGTCAAGCACCTCTATTTTTCCTCAGTAAATTTCACCTGGCGAAGAACTGAATCCAGATCTGCGACCAGGTGTTTCTCCCAGCCTTCCAGCTGATCTTTCGAAAATTCCCTGAGATTCAGTTCACCCTGACAGTCCGCGACCCGAAAAATCGCAATACAACGATCGTCGCTTTTGCGGATCGTAACGTGACAATGTGCAAGCAAGTTTCGCGCACCAATAAGTCTTTCGCGCACCTCTTTGGTTGCCATTTTTGCAGGTAAGGCTGCGATTTTGGAGCCAAAAGTCTTCGGTGCTGAGGGACCAAGATGTTCGCGGATCGCAATTTCGGTTTCAGCAAATTTCTGTAGCAGCGTCCAAACCTTGTTACGACAGTGGTCAAGGAGGGAACGCTCTTCGCTTTTGATCGGGGTGTGGACAGTCATCTTCTAGTTTATAATCACGAATATTTAACAAAAAGCCCCCCGGAGTCACTCCGGAGGGCCGATTGTTCTTCAAAAGAGCGAAGACTTAGTCTTCGTCTTTTCCGGTCAGGAAGGCCGGAGCGAATTCGGGCGCGGGGCCGTCATTGTCCGATCGTTCGCGGCGCGGGCCACGGTCGCCGCGACCTTCGCCGCCACCACGCGGGCCACGGTCGTCGCGGCGCGGGCCACGATCACCGCGTCCACCACCATCACGGCGCGGACCACGATCGCCGCGGGGGCGATCGCCGCCTTCACGCGGTTCGCGTGGCGGGCGGGTGTCTTCCAGCTCGGCGCCGGTTTCCTGGTCGACGACGCGCATCGACAGGCGAACCTTGCCGCGCTGGTCGACTTCCAGGAGCTTGACCTTCACTTCCTGGCCTTCGGTCAGGACGTCGGCGACCTTTTCAACCCGCTCGTTGCGGATTTCCGAAACATGGACGAGACCGTCCTTGCCCGGCATGAACGTCACGAACGCACCGAAATCGACGATGTTGGCGACCTTGCCGGTGTAGATCGTTCCGATCTCCGGCTCGGCCACAATGCCGTGGATCCACACGC
>CAWJMA010000003.1:0-593037 GCA_963843855.1 uncultured Alphaproteobacteria bacterium | reverse complement strand
CGATCGCGCGCTTGAGGCTGCCATGTCAGGCGACGCCATCGCCATTCGTTTCCAGCCACAGGTGGAAGCAATGAGTGGCCGACTGGCCGGCGTCGAAGCACTTGCGCGTTGGCCCGGTGCGCTCGGGCCCGCCGAATTGTTCGAGCGGGCGGCCCGTTCAGGGCTGACCGAGCGATTGTCGCGCCACGTCCAGCAAAAGGCGCTGAGGACAGCTGCCGCGTGGGGGAACAGGCTGGATGGGGTGCGGCTTTCGCTCAATTGCGTCGCCGAGGATCTGCTTCGTCCGGGTTACGAACGCTGGTTGCTCGCTGTCCTGCAGGAAAGCGGATTCGATCCCGCACGCCTGACCCTGGAAATCACCGAGAGCAGCCTGGTCAGCGAATGGGAGAATGTCGGCGCGCGCCTCGACACGTTACGCGCGGCGGGGATCGCCATCGCGATCGACGATTTCGGCACGGGTTATGCCAATCTCGCTTATCTGACGTCGCTGCCGCTCGATGCCTTGAAGATCGACCGCGGGCTGTTAGCCGACATTGAAACCGGTCGCCGCGACCAGATCGTGGTCAGGACGATGATCGGTCTTGCCCGCGAACTCGGCCTCAAGGTCGTCGTGGAAGGCGTCGAGAGCGTCGCACAGCGCGATTTGGTGCGATTGTGGGGCGGTGACCTCATCCAGGGCTTCCTGATCGCCCAGGCGCTCGACACGGACGCGCTCACGGCCTTCGCCAACGATCACGCCTAGGCGGGTTCCATCTCCCTCGCCTTAACGGACGCGGCTGCAACCCGTGCCAGCCCGCGCGAGATTTGCAGCGCACCATTCAATCGCGCCACACCATCGGGCCATTCGCGGCTGACGACCAATTTGCTGTCGGGGCGAAGTTTGGCCGCACCGTTCAACCGCGCCACATAAGCCAAGAGTCCGCCAAGGTCAGGGAACCCACTTTCGACGAAGGTCACCAGCGCACCCTTGGCCCCGACATCCAATTTGGCAATGCTGGCCTTGCGGCAATTGATCTTGGTTTCCACGATCGTCAGCAGATTGGTGGTTTCGCTGGGCAATGCGCCGAACCGGTCGATCATCTCTGCGGCGAATTCGTCAACCCCCGCGCGATCTTCCAGATCGCCGAGACGGCGATACAGACCCATCCGCAAGTCAAGGTCGGGAACATAAGTTTCCGGAATAAGAATCGGCGCTTCGACATTGATCTGCGGGCTGTTTTCCTGCCGCGCTGGATCGGACTTCCCGCTCTTGATCTCAAGGATCGCGTCTTCCAGCATCGATTGGTACAGTTCGAACCCAACCTCCTTGATGTGGCCCGATTGCTCGTCGCCAAGCAAGTTGCCGGCACCGCGAATATCCAGGTCGTGGCTGGCGAGCTGGAAACCGGCGCCCAGGCTGTCGAGATTGGCGAGCACCTGCAGCCGCTTTTCGGCACCCTCGGTCATCTGGCGGTTCGGCGCCGTTGTCAGATAGGCGTAAGCCCGCGTCTTCGACCGGCCGACGCGCCCGCGCAGCTGGTAAAGCTGGGCTAGGCCGAAGCGGTCCGAACGATGCACGATCAGCGTGTTCGCGCTCGGAATGTCCAGCCCGCTCTCAATGATCGTGGTGGACAGAAGGACATCATATTTGCGGTCGTAGAACGCGCTCATCCGTTCTTCGACCTGGGTCGGGGCCATCTGGCCGTGCGCGGTGATCGCCTTGACCTCGGGCACCTCTTCGCGAAGCCAGTCTTCGATCTCGGCCAGGTCCGAAATGCGCGGCACCACGAAGAAGCTTTGCCCGCCGCGATAATGTTCACGCAACAGCGCCTCGCGAACGACCACCGGATCCCACGGCGCGATGTACGTGCGGACGGCCAGCCGGTCGACCGGCGGGGTCTGGATAACCGACAGTTCGCGAAGCCCGCTCATCGCCATCTGCAGCGTGCGCGGGATCGGGGTCGCGGTCAACGTGAGCACATGGACATCGCCCTTCAGCGCCTTGAGCCGTTCCTTGTGGGCAACCCCGAAATGCTGCTCTTCGTCGACAATGACCATCCCCAACCGCTTGAAATTCAGCGATTTCGACAGCAGGGCGTGTGTGCCAATGACAATGTCGATCGTCCCTTTTTCCAACCCCTCCTTGGTCGCCTTCGCCTCATTCGCGGTGACCAGGCGTGAAAGTCGCCCGATCTCCATCGGGAAGCCTTTGAAGCGTTCGGTGAAATTGGTGAAATGCTGGCGGGCGAGGAGGGTCGTCGGCGCGATCACCGCGACCTGCATCCCGGCCATGGCGGCAACGAATGCGGCGCGTAGTGCCACCTCAGTCTTGCCGAATCCTACGTCGCCGCAGACCAGTCGGTCCATCGGCCTGCCGCTCGACAGGTCTTCCAGTACGTCACCGATGGCACGGTCCTGATCGTCTGTTTCCTCATAAGGGAAGCGATCGACGAATTGCGGGAAGGCGCTGTCGACCTCCGCGATCTGGCCGGGGCGGGTGGCACGCGTCGCCGCCACCTTGATCAATTCCCCGGCAATCTCGCGGATCCGTTCCTTCATCCGCGACTTGCGCCGCTGCCACGCTTCGCCGCCAAGGCGATCGAGATGCGCCCGTTCGCTGTCCGACGAGCCGTATCGGGACAGGACGTCGATATTCTCGACCGGGACGTACAATTTGTCCCCGCCGGCATATTCCAGCGCGACGCAGTCGTGCGGCGCCCGTCCGACCGCGACAGAGGTCAAGCCAAGGTAGCGCCCTATGCCATGATCGGAATGGACGACCAGGTCGCCGGGCGACAGGCTGGCGAGTTCGGCGAGGAAGGCGTCGGCGCTCTTGCGACGCTTCTTGCGGCGGACCAGGCGGTCGCCCAGCATGTCCTGTTCGGTCAGTACCGCGACATCCGGCGCCGCAAAGCCATGATCGAGCGGAAGGACGAGCAGTGCGGCGTCCCCATTGGTGCCGAGCGCCTCCTGCCATGTCCTAACCTGCGCCAGGCGCGCCAGGCCATGCTCTTCCAGCAATCCGGACAGCCTTTCTCGGGCGCCCGCGCTGTAGCTGGCAAAGACGATTTTCTTATGATCTTTGCGTAACTTGCCGACGTGCTTGGCGACCGCTTCGTAGACATTTTCATTGGCTGCGCGTTCGGGGGCAAAGTCACGTGCGCCATCGACCGCAAAGTCGATGACCCGCTCGCTTTCCGGTTCGGCGAACGCCGTCGCCAGATGGACCGGCCGTCCGCCCAGCGCCTCGTCCCATTCCGCTTTCGGCAAATAAAGGTCGCGCGGGGCAAGGGGGCGATAGCTGCCCGGCTCGCCGACCATCGCCCGCTCGCGATTGGCGAAATAATCGTCGATCGCCTCGCGCCGTGCGTCATACGCCTTGTCGGCGTTGGAATCGCGCAGGATGACGTCGCCGTCGCCCAGATGGTCGAACAAGGTCGCCATCCGCTCTTCGAACAGGGGGAGCCAATGCTCCATCCCGGCCAGTCGTCGTCCGTCGCTGATCGCCTGGTACAGCGGATCCCCGGTCGCTGTCGCGCCGAATTTCTCGCGATAACGTTCGCGGAACCTCTTGACGGTCTCGTCGTCCAGCAGCCCTTCGCTGGCCGGCATCAGGACGAATGGTTCCGCCTTGCCGCTCGACCGCTGGTCGGCGGGGTCGAAGGCCCGCATCGTTTCGATTTCGTCGCCGAAGAAGTCGAGCCGAACCGGCTGGGATTCGCTGGCGGGATAACAATCGACGATCGATCCGCGCACCGCAAATTCGCCGGCGTCATGAACGCTGTCGGTCCGCTGGTAGCCATTGGCCAGCAACAACCGGACCAACGCATCGCGCTCGATCCGCTCACCTTGCGCCAGTCTCTTGGTGAATTGCCGAATCCGGAAGGGTGTCAGGACGCGCTGGCTTGCCGCATTGACCGTCGTGACGACCAGTTGCGGGCCGTTGCGCGATTGCTGCAACTGGTGGAGCGCGGCCAGTCGCTCCGCCATCACCCGCAACGCGGGCGACGCACGGTCGTAAGGCAGGCAATCCCACGCCGGAAAGCTGATCACGTCGATTTCCGGCGCAAACACCGGCACGGTGTCTGCGATTGCGCGCATCGCGGCCTCGTCGGCGGCAATGACCACGGCGCGTCCCCTGGCGGCGCGGGCAAGGTCGCTGGCCAACCACGGCAGGAAACCCGCCGGAACGCGCGACAGCGTCAGTGGCTGTTGCGCTTTGAGGATCCGCTGCATGGCGTCGCTCATCGCGCGATCCTGATGAAATCCAACTGCCGAAGGGCGTTCATCATAGGTCCCTGATACCGCACCGGCGCTTCCGCAGTGCCGATCGCCCAGGCCATGATGTCGACGTCCTGCTCGGCGAGCAGGTCGGCGAACCAGGCACGCTCGTCCTTATCCCATGACGCATGGTGGGAATCGAAGAATCCGCCGATCATCATGTCGGCTTCGCGCGTGCCACGATGCCACGACCGATACTTCAGCGCCCGCAATTCCTCGTCCATGTCGTCCAACGTCCTTCACGTCAAAAAACCCCGCCGGCGAAAAATCGCCGCAGGTGCCATCGCGCTTCTGTAGGCAGTTGCGGCGCGGCGCGCTAGGGACGTTTGAGAATGAGACGCAGCATTTCGCAACAGGCCGCCGACTCGGCATATGGCTGGGGCAGACCGCAGGATTGGTCGGTCGCGATTGACCTGCTCGCCAAGGCTGCGGCGGAGGGGGAAGATGGCGCCGAGCGTCAGCTGGAAATCGTAACGCAAATGCCCCTCGCGCAGATGCTTGCACCTCCTCCTCCCGAACGGCTCTCCGCAATCAGCCGGATTGCTGCTTCGCGAGGTTTCGCACCGCCGGGATTTGCCAATTGGATCATCGACAGGGCGAAGGACCGGTTGCAAGCCGCCACGGCGAACGATCCGACCGGAAATTCCGTTCGGACCGCAACGACCTGCGCTTTCGGGCCCGACGACCGCGATGTTGTCCTTGCCATCCTGCAGGAGCGCGGCGCTCGTTTACTTGGCGTTCCGGTCTCCTGCCACGAAGTGCCCAATGCCATCCATTATTCACCGGGTGAGCAATATGGTCGGCACGTCGACTTTATCGAGCCTTCGATTCCCGAGTTTCAGGCCGAATTGCAGCAACTTGGACAGCGCGTCGGGACAATCGTCACTTACTTGAACGACGATTTCGACGGTGCCGAGACGCATTTTCCAGATGCCCACGTCACGTTCCGCGGCGCACCGGGCGATGCGATTTTCTTCGCCAACGTTCTGACGGATGGCACCCCGGATTACCGCACCAGCCACTGCGCCCGTCCGCCAACGCGCGGGGAGAAATGGGTGCTTTCCCAGTGGATTAGGGCAAAACCCAATCCCTTTGGGCCGCCGCCGAAGGCCAGACATGCGCCCCGACATCCTTAATCCGCTATTTGCCGAAGTGGAGGCATTAAAGGGCGTCGGGCCGGGCGTCGCGAAGTCGCTTGCCCGCCTCCATCTTGCTCGCGCAGTCGACCTCCTGTTCCATCTTCCCACCGGGACCATCGATCGCCTGCGTGTGACCGAGGCCAGTCATGCGATGGCGGGCCGGATCGTCATCATCGATGTCACGCCGTTCGAAGCGCGCACGCCGCAGGGCCGGGCACCGATGCGGATTTTCGCTTCGGACGCCAGCGGCAGCACGATCACCCTGACCTTTTTCAACAATCCCGGCTGGGCGAAGAAGCAATTGCCGCTGGGCGAGGCCCGGACCGTAGTCGGCAAGCTCGACAGCTACGGCCAGGAATTGCAGATCGTCCACCCCGAGGTGATGCCGACCGACAAGGCCGCCGAGGTCGCGATCCGTGAACCGGTCTACGGGTTGACCGAGGGCATTTCGAACAAACGAATGCGCGAGCTGGCCCTAGCCGCCCTTGAACGCGCGCCGGAACTCGACGAATGGATCGAGCCGTCGCTGCTGGCACGGCAGGGGTGGCCACGATGGCATCAGGCGCTCGCCGAAATCCATTCCGATCTGGACTCGGAATATGCCCGTAACCGTTTGTCCTACGACGAGATTTTTGCAAACCAGCTGGCCTTGCTCCTGCTCCGCCAGTCGAGCCGGCGGCGGCGGACGCGTTCGCTTCAGGGTGATGGTTCGATCGTTGGCAAGCTCAAGCTCCCCTATCAATTGACCGGCGCACAGCGCCGCGTCACCGATGAAATCCGTGGCGACATGGCGCAGCAGGCGCCAATGCTGCGCCTGCTGCAGGGCGATGTCGGTTCGGGCAAGACGCTGGTCGCCTTGCTCGCAATGCTTGAAGCGGTCGAGGCCAGGGCACAGGCAGCGATGCTCGCACCGACCGAAATTCTCGCGCGACAGCATTTCGCCACGCTGCAGCAGCAATGCGCTCCGCTTGGCGTTAACGTCGCCATCCTGACCGGTCGCGACAAGGGCAAGGTGCGCGAGGCAACATTGATGGGCCTCGCCGACGGATCGATCCACATCCTCGTCGGCACCCATGCCATTTTCCAGGAACAGGTGGCTTACAAATCGCTCGGCCTTGTCATCATCGACGAACAGCATCGGTTCGGAGTCTCGCAGCGCCTCCTCCTGACCTCGAAGGCGGAACATCCGCCCCATCTCCTCGCGATGACCGCAACCCCGATCCCGCGCACGCTGACGCTGACCCATTATGGCGAAATGGACGTCAGCCGGATCGACGAAATGCCGCCGGGCCGAACTTCGGTCGAAACCCTCGTCACCGCCGATCACAAGCTCGCCGACGTCGTCGAAGGGCTGGGCCGCCATATCGACGCTGGCGGCCAGGCCTTTTGGGTCTGCCCCCTGGTCGAAGAAAGCGAGGCGATCGATGCCGCTGCCGCCGAAGACCGCGCCGCAACGCTTCGCGCCCGCTTCGGCGCGGACAAGGTCGGGCTCGTCCATGGCCGGATGAAAGGTCCGCAAAAAGATGACGTCATGGCGTCATTCGCAAGCGGCGAGCTCTCCGTCCTCGTTGCCACCACGGTGATTGAGGTCGGTGTCGACGTCCCCAATGCGTCGCTCATCGTGATCGAGGGCGCCGAACGGTTTGGTCTTGCACAGCTTCACCAGTTGCGCGGGCGGGTCGGGCGCGGTGCGGCTCTCAGTCGGTGCATCCTGCTGCGGGGTGCAAACCTTACCGAAACGGGCAGGGCGCGGCTCGCATTGATGCGCGAAACCAACGATGGCTTCCGAAATCGCGGAGGAGGATCTCAAGCTGCGCGGCCCGGGCGAAATCCTCGGCACCCGCCAGTCGGGCGAACAGGCCTTTCGCCTCGCCACGCCCGAAGACGTCGCCGCACTCGCGCCCCTCGCGCAAAGCGACGCCCAGCTTCTGCTTGACCGCGACGGCGGCCTCGACAGCCCGCGCGGCCAGGCGGCGCGGACCTGCCTTTATCTGTTCGAACGCGATGCGGCGGTTGGGTTGCTGCGAAGCGGCTAGGCCGTCAGCAGTGCATGCTTCTTCTTGCCCAGGCTCAACTTGCCCTGCGTCACCACCAGCGCAGGGTCGCCGACCACCACATCGTCCAGTTTAACTGCGCCTTCCGCGATCTTGCGCTTGGCCTCGCCATTCGACGCACAGAAACCCAGCCCGGTCAGGGCGGCGAGGATCGACATGCCCCCATCGGTCGCAAGCATCGGCAGGTCGTCGCCCACTGCGCCTTGCTCGAAGGTCTGCCGCGCGGTCTCCGCGGCGGTCTGCGCCGCTTCCTCGCCATGCAGCATCGCGGTCGCCGCATTGGCCAACGCGATCTTCGCATCGTTGATCGCCTGGCCTTCACATTTCGCAAGGCGATCAATCTCTTGTGGATCGATGTCGGTAAACAGTCTCAGGAACCTGCCGACATCGGCATCGGCAGTGTTGCGCCAGAATTGCCAATAATCGTACGGACTCAACTGGTCCGCATTAAGCCAGATTGCGCCGCGCGCGGTCTTGCCCATTTTCTTGCCGTCGGCGGTCGTGATCAGCGGAGTGGTCACCCCATATAATTCGTCGCCGCCGTCCATCCGCCGGGCCAGTTCGATCCCGTTGACGATATTTCCCCACTGGTCCGATCCGCCGAGCTGCAACCGGCACCCCTCGCGCCGAGCCAGTTCGCGAAAATCATAGGCCTGCAGGATCATGTAATTGAATTCCAGGAAGGTCAGCGGCTGCTCGCGATCCAGCCGCAGCTTGACGCTGTCGAAGGTCAACATCCGGTTGATCGTGAAGTGCCGACCCACCTCGCGCAGCATGTCGATATAGTTGAGGTCGGCCAGCCAGGTATCATTGTCGACCATGATCGCTGCATTCGGACCGTCGAAATCCACAAAACGCTCGAACACCTTGCGGATCGACGCGATGTTTGCCTGGATCTGGTCATGGGTCAGCAGCTGGCGACTTTCGTCCTTGCCGCTGGGGTCGCCGACCTTCGTAGTTCCGCCGCCCATCAGCGCGATCGGGCGATGCCCGGCCTGCTGCATCCGGCGCAACATCATGATTTGCACCAGGCTGCCGACGTGAAGCGACGGCGCGGTCGCGTCGAACCCGATATATCCCGTCACCTGTTCCTTGGTGGCAAGCGCGTCGAGGCCGGACGCATCGGTCATCTGGTGAATATATCCGCGCTCGTCGAGGAGCTGGAGGAGGCTGCTGGCATAGGTCATGTCGGCGCGGCCATAGCAAGGCGATTGCCCCCTTGCCACCACGCGTTGCGGCGTCATGATGGCTGCCATGTTGTCGCTTGTCCCGCATCCGTCCAGTTCGCCCGGCGCCGTCCGCGGAATCGAGGTTCACCTTGGCCGCTCCCGCAACGGCCTTCATTTCTATTATTTCCTTCGCGGCGAGATCGACCGTATCGTCGTCCCGCCGCCGGTCGGTGACCGCGTTCGCCGCAACGGCCTGTGGGAAACGACGTGCTTCGAGGCCTTTCTCAAGGGCGAGGACGGCAATTCCTATCACGAATTCAATTTCTCGCCGTCGGGGGACTGGGCCTCATATCGGTTCGATGGTTATCGCAAGGGCATGCGCAATGCGCCGACCTCGGTCGACATCCGCACCGACGCACTCGAAAACCTGCTTGCGGTCGAGGCGCGTTTTCATGCCGACTTCGCCACGACGACGCGCTTGTGCCTCTCGGCGATGGTCGAGGAAAAGGATGGCCGACGTAGCCACTGGGCGCTCGCTCATGCCGAGAATGGCGATCCGGATTTCCACGATGACGCTTGCTTCGCGCACCGTCTCGCGGACATAGCCTAGCTCCATGAAAATCGGCATCGAACGGCTGCTCGCCGATCCATCCCTGCGCGCCCCGTTGGTCGGCAAACGCGTCGCCTTGCTTGCCCATCCAGCCTCGGTCACGGCGGATCTTACGCACAGCCTCGACGCTTTATCCGCCTGCGACGATATCCGGCTCAGCGCCGCCCTCGGGCCGCAGCACGGGCTGAAGGGCGACAAGCAGGACAATATGATGGAAACCCCGGACGAGGTCGATCCTCGGCTCGGGATCCCCGTCTTCAGCCTCTATGGCGAGGTGCGCCGTCCGACCGATCAGATGATGAGCACCTTCGACGTTATTCTGATCGATCTGCAGGACCTCGGCTGCCGCATCTACACCTTTGTCACGACCCTGCTCTACGTGCTCGAGGCCGCGGCCCAGCACGGCAAGGCGGTCTGGGTGCTCGATCGTCCCAATCCCGCCGGCCGTCCGGTCGAGGGTACGATGCTGCTCCCTGGCTGGGAAAGTTTCGTCGGTGCCGGCCCGATGGTCATGCGTCACGGCCTGACGATGGGCGAAATGGGCCATTGGTTCATCCGCCATTTCAACCTCAATGTCGATTATCGCGTGATCGAAATGGAAGGCTACGATCCCGACTCCGCGCCCGGTTTCGGCTGGCCCGCCGATCGCGTGTGGATTAATCCGTCGCCCAATGCCGCCAACCTCAACATGTCCCGCGCTTATGCCGGCACCGTGATGCTAGAAGGCGCGACGCTCAGCGAGGGCAGGGGCACCACCCGCCCGCTCGAAATGTTCGGCGCGCCGGATCTCGATCCGCGCGCCCTGCTGGCCGAAATGCAGCGAATCGCCCCACAATGGCTTGCAGGCTGCCGCGTCCGCGAGGTCCATTTCGAGCCGACCTTCCACAAGCACGTCGGCCAGCTGTGCAACGGCCTGATGGTCCATGCTGAGGGCGGCGCCTACGATCACCGCGCCTTCAAGCCATGGCGCTGGCAGGCACTCGCCTTCAAGGCGATCCGGGGCCTCCAACCCGATTATGATCTGTGGCGCGACTTTCCCTACGAATATGTCTTCGACAAGCTCGCCATCGACGTCATCAACGGCGGCCCGGCACTACGTGAATGGGTCGACGACCAAGGAGCCGAAGCTTCGGATTTGGATGCCTTGGCGGTGCCGGACGAAGAGCGGTGGCAAGCGGAGATTTCGGACTTACTGATTTATTGAGCTAGAGTCTGCTTACGACCCAAAGCTGACATTAGGAAAACCTGTTCTACAGCCCCCGACCTATGCAACCGAGGTCGCGGCTCTTTCCATCGTTGATTTCAGGTTCAGCCACGTCGGCGGGAATGTGCCCCGTCAGTGTGAACATTCCGTAGGATTCGCAAACAATCGCGGATCTTTCGCTTCACTTCTTGCGACTCAGTTCGCGCATCGCGTCGTCCAGGCCTTCCAGCGTCAGCGCGTACATTCGGTCGTCCATCAGCTTGCGCAGGATCGTCGTCGAATGGCTGTGGCCCCAATAAGCTTCGGGCACCGGGTTAAGCCACGCCGCCGAGGGATAGGTGTCGGTCAGGCGCTTCAGCCACACCGCGCCCGATTCCTCGTTCATATGTTCAATCGAACCATGGGCATGGGTAATTTCATAGGGGCTCATCGACGCGTCGCCAACGATCACCAATTTATGGTCGTGGCCGAATTTGTGGAGCACGTCCCAGGTCGGCGTGCGGTCGGTGAAGCGGCGGCGGTTTTCCTTCCACAGCCCTTCGTAGATGCAATTGTGGAAGTAGAAATGCTCGAGGTGCTTAAACTCGGTTCGGCACGCCGAAAACAATTCCTCGCACAGCTTGATATGACCGTCCATCGACCCGCCAATGTCCAGGAACAGCAATAGCTTGACGGCATTGTGCCGCTCCGGCCGCATATGGACGTCCAGCCAGCCTTGCCGCGCGGTGCCGTCGATCGTCGCGTCCAGGTCCAGTTCGTCCGCCGCGCCTTCGCGGGCAAAGCGGCGCAGGCGGCGCAGCGCGACCTTGATGTTGCGTGTCCCGATCTCGCGGCTGTCGTCCAGATCGGCGAATTCGCGCTTCTCCCACACCTTGATCGCGCGGCCATGCCGTCCCGGCCCGCCGATCCTGATGCCTTCGGGATTATAGCCCGAATGCCCGAACGGGCTGGTGCCGCCGGTCCCGATCCATTTGTTGCCGCCCTGGTGCTTTCCCTGCTGTTCGGCGAGCCGCTGTTTCAGCGTCTCCATGATCTCGTCCCATGAGCCCAGCGCCTTGATCGCCTCCATCTGCTCGGGCGTCAGGTACAGCTCGGCAACCGCCTTCAGCCATTCTTCGGGGACCGACGCCTCGGCATCACCAAGGTCGGCCAATATGCCCTTGAACACCTCGCCGAAAATCCGGTCGAAGCGGTCGAGCTTGCTTTCGTCGTGAACGAAGATCGCGCGGGCGAGATAATAAAATTGTTCGGGCTCCAGCGCGACGACCTCGGCGTCCAGCGCCTCGAGCAGCAGCAGATGCTCCTTCAGGCTGGCCGGAATCCCGCCGCGCCGAAGCGCATCGACGAACGAAATGAACATGCGACCTCCTACCCGTTCGCCCCGATCGAAGTCGAGGGGTGCCGTGGTTAACCGGCTGGTTACCAATGGCGTCTACATCGGCATCAACTTTAGTGGGGTGAGTAAAGGTCACATGGCGACGCACGGTCTGGAAGAAGTAACCGAAAATGCGATCCGCAAGGTTGCCCGCGAATGCGGCGGCCTGTCGATCGAGTGCAGCGATGTCGCCGGTTATGTCCAGGACGTGGCAACGCGGATCTCCACTCACCTCAAGACGCTTGACGTGCTGGAAGAAGTCACCAACCAGTTGCTGGCCGACCAGGGGCGGGTCAGCGATTCAACCGATGAAGCGCGGATCCTGTCCGAACAGGCCAAGGCCAAGCTCGATTCCGGTCGCGCCGCGATCGAGGGCACCATCGCGGGCTTTCGCGATCTGACCGATCTCGTCGTCCAGCTCGGCGAACGGATGGCCGGCTTCGCGACCGCGATGCACCAGGTCCAGAACGTCTCCTCGACCATCGAAACCATCGCGCGCAAAACCAACATGTTGGCGCTAAACGCTACGATCGAGGCCGCCCGCGCGGGCGATGCCGGACGCAGCTTCGCGGTGGTCGCCGCCGAAGTGAAAAAACTGGCCCACGACACCCGCGCTGCGACCAGCCAGATCGGCCTGACCATCGGCGAGTTGACCCGCGAAGCAAGCGCGGTGACCAGCGAAATCAAGACCGGCGTGGAACGCAGCCATGCCGCCCAATCGGGCATTTCACAGATAAGCGAAACCGTTCGCGAAGTCAGCGAAATCGTCGACATGGTCGATCGCCAGACCGAAGGCATCGCCCATTCGACCAGCATGATTCAGACCAGCGTCGACCGTGTGAAGGCTGGCCTGACCGATTTCGCCCAGGACGCGCGCGACAATGGCGGACAATTGCTCAAGGTCGAGCGCCGACTGACCGATGTCGAAATGATGGCCAACACCATGCTCAACACGCTCGCCAATTCAGGCGCGGAAATCGACGACACGCCGATGATCCTGAAAGCACAGGACTATATGCGCCAGATCGCGGCGGCCATCGAAATCGCAGTCGACCGCGGCGAGGTGACGCTGGCCGACGTCTTTGATCGCAATTATCGCGAACGCCCGGGCTCCAATCCCAAGCAATATGACACCGCCTTTTGCGAAAGCGCAGACCAGCACGTCCAGCCAATCCTCGACCGCATTGTTGCCGCCGACAATCGAATCATCGGCACCACGATTGGCGACGAGAATGGCCATCTTCCAACTCACCTGAGCACTCGCGCACAGCCCCAGGGCGATGACCCTGTCTGGAACGACGCGCATTGCCGCAATCGCCGGATCCTGATGGACGACCAGACCCGGTTCGCCCACTCTTCAAACGAACCCACATTGATGACGTACTTGATGACCCGCGGCGATGAATCGATAGCGGTCAAGAATGTCTATGTTCCGCTCTTCATCAAGGGACGCCGCTGGGGCAATCTGGAACTCGCTTACCGCGACGACGCCTGATCAAGAGCCTGTGCGAGGTCGGCGATGAGGTCTTGCGGATCCTCGTGCCCGATGTTCAGCCTGACGAGCAGCGGGCCCAACGATGCGTCGGGACGATCCAGATCCTTGTAGGTGAAGACCAGGCTGTGCGCGCCGCCCCAGCTATAGCCGATTTTGAAAAGCGCCAGCGCATCGACAAAGCGAACCACCTGTTCGCGGCTCCAATGACCCAGCACGATGGAGAATATCCCGGCCGACCCGGTCCAGTCCCGCTTCCAGATTTCGTGTCCCGGACAATCGGCGAAGACGGGATGGTAAATCGCGGTGACTTCGTCGCGCATGTTCAGCCATTCCGCGATCTTCAACGCACCTGCGCCGACATGGCGAAGCCGCATGTCGAGCGTTTTGAGGCCGCGCAGCACCAACGAGCAATCGTCTGGCGATACTGACAGTCCAATTTGGTTATAGGCGGCACGAAGCGCGTTGAAATGGTCCGCGCTGCGCGTTGCGACCGATCCCATCAACACATCGCTGTGCCCGCCCTGATACTTGCTCAGCGCTTGCACGGAAATGTCGCAGCCCGCAGCAAAGGCGTCGAACAGGATTCCCGCGCCATAGGTATTGTCGATCGCCGTTGGGACGCCGCTTTCCCGCGCGGCCGCGGCGATTGCGGGAACGTCCTGGACCTCCATCGTGACCGAACCGGGGCTTTCACACCAAACTAGGAACGTCTCGTCTCGGATAAGGTCAGCAACGCCCGCTCCGATCATAGGATCGTAAACCGTCGTGGTCACGCCTAGCCGCGCGAGCAATCCCTCAGCGAATTCCTGTGTCGGCCCGTATACGCTGGCAGGAAGGAGGAGGTGACCGCCGGACCGTGCGAAGGCAAGCAGCGTCATGCTGATCGCTGCCAAGCCGCTCGGCGCGAGCAAGACATGATCCGCCCCCTCGATCTCGCCCAGTTTCAAGGTCAGTTCCCGCGCAGTGGGAGTGCCAAAGATCCCGTAGCGATATTGATCGGGAAATGGGTTCTCCGCCGCATTCACATCGGGAAAAACGACGGTGGAGGCCCGGTAGGTCGGAACCGCCAGCGCCGCGAAATCGGTGCTTGCGTGCTGGTCGGGATGGATCAGCCGGGTCGCGCGTCGCTTGTCCGGTCGATCCTTGCGCATCTTACCCCTGTCGCCGCGCCATGAAGGCCAGCCGTTCGAACAGCATCACGTCCGCCTCGTTCTTGAGAAGCGCGCCGTGGAGCGGTGGGATCGCCTTGGTCGGGATCGCGATTTTGAAGCACCTCAAGGGGCATATCCTCGTGAAGCAGCAACTTGAGCCAGTCGATCAACTCGCTGGTCGACGGCTTCTTCTTGAGGCCCGGGACGTCGCGGATTTCATAAAAGATATCGAGGGCCCGGCTGACGAGGATTTTCTGGATATCGGGGAAGTGGACAGCGACAATCTTTTCCATGGTGTCGCGGTCGGGGAAGCGGATGTAATGGAAGAAGCAGCGACGCAGGAATGCGTCGGGCAGTTCCTTTTCGTTATTCGACGTGATGACGACCACCGGGCGGTCGATCGCTTTGACCGTCTCGTTGGTCTCGTAAACATGGAATTCCATGCGATCGAGCTCTTGGAGGAGGTCGTTCGGAAATTCGATGTCGGCCTTGTCGATTTCGTCGATCAACAGCACCGGAAGCTGCGGCGACGTAAACGCTTCCCACAATTTCCCGCGCCTGATGTAATTGGCGATATCGTGAACCCGCTCGTCACCGAGCTGACCGTCGCGAAGCCGCGCGACCGCGTCATATTCGTACAAGCCCTGACTGCCCGCGTCGTGGACTTGATATGCCATTCGATCAGCGGCGCGCCCAGCGCGTCGGCAATTTCGTGCGCGAGCACGGTCTTCCCGGTACCGGGTTCGCCCTTGACGAGCAGGGGGCGCCGCAACTTGACGGCGGCATTGACCGCGACCTTGAGGTCATCGGTAGCGACATAATCCTTGGTGCCTTCGAAACGCATATCCACCGCCTATCGGCGGCACGCGCGTGCGGCAAGCGCTAGAAGTGTTCGCGGGCCTCGGCGCGGGCCTGAAGCAAGTTGAATAGGGCGCGGTGCTGGAGCAAGAGCTGTTCCGCTCCGAAGGCCATCGCGCGTTCGCTTGCAGCGCCGTTAGTGCCAGCGGCCAAGACCGAGGCGACCGAATCGTCATTGGGAAGCGAGCAATCCGGACATTCCAGTCCGCTGCGGTTCGCGGCATGATCGAGGATCGGGCGGATCGCCTTCCAGTCCTGGACCATCGCCGCCGAGGCGCCCAAGGAGCAGCCGCGTCGTTCCGACTTGGCAAGCGTCTCGATGGCGTGGCGCTGTGCGACCAGCGCGGATTCGGTTTGCGCGGCGCCCGGTGTCGAAGGCAGCGGTCCGACCGCTGCAGTAAGGCGAACAAGGTAAAGACGTTCCCGTTCGAAAGCGTCCGCGGCTTCGCGCAGCCAGTCGCGCACCGGGCCGATCGGCGCATTCGCCATCGCCAAATCGGCAAGGCCGGGAAAACGGCCATGGATTGCGCACATCAGGTGAACGGCATCGGCAAGGTCGCGCGCGGACGAAGGTCCGCTCGCGCCGACAAGGGCATCGCGATACGAATGACGGCCAGACCCTTCATCGGCAACGCGCGCAAGCTGCGCCGCGACGATCTCTGGTCCTGGATTTGATACGGCCGGCATGCTCGCCATGTCCCTCCTTCTCCTTGCTAGCATCAACGTGAAGCCAGGTTCGTAACGGACGGACGTAAAGACGCGGTTTAAGACGCGGTAAGGAAGTAGCAGGATTGATTACGATCCGTGCCGGAACGGGACGGTTAGCTGCGGTAGAGCGTGGGCATCTCTTTTTTCAGGGCCCGAACTTTCGCGACATCGTGGGCCAGGATGTACGGATGCATCGGATTGCGACGCATGAAGTCCTGATGGACGCGCTCAGCAAGATAGAATTTGCCGCTCTCCAGCCTTGTGACGATCGCCTTTTTAAAGACATCTGCCTTGCCAAGCTGGGCGATGTAATCGCGCGCGACGTACACCTGCGACGGCGTCTGCGGGAAAATTGCGGAGCGATAGCTTGGTCCGTTGTCCGGGCCTTGACGATTGAGCTGAGTCGGATCGTGCGCGACCGAGAAATATACTCGCAGCAACGTCCCATAGCTGACCTGTTTCGGATCGAAGGTGATCCGGATTGCCTCGGCGTGACCGGTACGTTCGGAGCTTACCTTCGCGTATGTAGCATCTTCGGCGCTGCCACCAGCGTAGCCTGACTGCACCGATTTCACGCCCTTCACGTGCTCGAACACTCCTTCCATGCCCCAAAAGCAGCCACCAGCCAGAACGGCGACCTGGTCACCGGCGGATGCGGGAACGTCGCGGGCTGGTGCGGGTACGGTCCTTGCGTCGGCGGCAGAGCAAGCCGCAAGGGCGAGTGCGGCGACGGTCACGAAAAGGCGCATCGGGAATCTCCTTGTAACGAAGATACGATCCAGAACGGGAATCGGTTACCTTTTTCACGATTTTTCCATCAACCTGCCATTTCCGGCAAGTTCCCGCTTTACGCGCAATCGCGCTTTGCCCAAGTGTTGGGTCATGGATCGCTTATTCTTCGACCATCTATCGTCCATCGCCAGGGTCGCGATTGCGGCGTCCGTGCGCGACGGGATCCATTCCGACGACAAGAGTTGCGGGGGACAATTCGATCCGGTGACGCAGGCCGATCGTGCAGTCGAACAGGCGCTTCGCACGGCTATCGGCGAACGCCATCCCGATCACGGGATCTGGGGCGAGGAATATGGGTGGAGCGGACAGGGCGCACCAGTGCACTGGAGCCTCGATCCGATCGACGGGACCAGGGCGTTCATCTGCGGCCTGCCGAGTTGGGCCGTGCTGGTCGGCCTGATCGACCGCGGTCAGCATGTCGCGGGAATGATCGACCTTCCCGCATTAGGCGAGACATTGGTTGCGATCCAAGGCGAGACCGAGCGCAATGGCGTAGTGGTGCGGACCAGCGGGTGCCGCAGCCTTCGTGATGCACGTTGGTCGACCACCGACCCGTATATGTTTGACGCGCACGAAGCCGAACAGGTCGCACGCGTTCGCTTTATCGCCCGGCTCGCCCGCTATGGACTTGATGCCATGGCCTATGCGCGGGTCGCTACCGGGGAGATCGACCTGGTCATCGAAAGCGGTCTTAAGGCGCACGATTATGACGCACTGGTCGCGGTCGTTCGCGGTGCCGGCGGTCATATCGGCGACTGGGAAGGCGGCGACAACTTCGCGCATGGCCGAATCGTCGCGGCCGCCACCAGAGCGCTCTATGACGAGGCGGTGACGACGCTGTCGGCGTGACGTTTTTTTAGCGTCGCAATCACTTTTTCCCAATTGCTTCCTCCGACCTGCAGCAACAGCGTCAAATGATAGATCAGGTCGGCGGCTTCGCTGGTCAGTTCGTCCGCATCTCCAGCGGTTGCGGCAAGCGCGGTCTCTACGCCTTCTTCGCCGACTTTCTGGGCGATCCGTTTGACGCCGGCTTCGACCAGGCGCGCGGAATAGCTTTCGTCCGGATTTACGGTTGAGCGCGCCTGGACGATGTCGGCAAGGTCGGCGATGAAGCCGGTCCCTGGCGCGCCGTCGCTGCCGAAGCAACTGGCCGTGCCGGTGTGGCAGGTTGGGCCCTCGGGCCTCGCAAGGATGAGCAAGGCGTCGCCGTCGCAATCTCCGGCTACCGAAACGACAGAAAGGCGGTTTCCGCTGGTTTCGCCCTTCATCCAATAGCTTTTGCGTGAACGGCTGAAGAAGGTGACGAAACCACTCTCGACGGTGCGACGAAGGGCCTCGCGGTCCATGTAGCCGAGCATTCTGACTTCGCCGCTCGTTGCATGTTGGATGATGGCGGGCAGCATGCCGTCCATCTTATTCCACGTCAGGCTGTCAGGGTCGATCATCGACGCACCTCGATCTGTTGACCGGCAAGGAACGCCTTGAGGTCGGGAATGGCAATCTGGCGGTCGTGGAAGACCGAGGCAGCAAGCGCCCCGCTTGCGCCAGCGCGAAAAGCGGCGGCAAAATGCTCGGATTTCCCGGCACCGCCCGAAATGATGATCGGCACGTCGACTGCAGCGACTAGCGAACCGAGTTGATCGATGTCGAAGCCGCCTTTAACCCCGTCGCGGTTCATGCAGTTGAGCACGATCTCACCGGCCCCCAGCGTCGTCGCCTGGATCGCCCAGTTCAATGTCGATCTTCCACTGTCCTGCATCGCATCGGGGCGGCCGCTATATTGTTTCACGGTCAGTTGGCCTTGCTCATCGCGCAGACTATCGATGCCAAGCACGACACACTGGCGCCCGAAGGCGGCGGCAAGCTCGGCAAGCAGTTCGGGCCGTTCTAGTGCCGGTGAATTGACGCTGACCTTGTCCGCGCCTGCACTTAGCATCGACCGGGCGGTCGCAATGTCGCGGATCCCGCCAGCGACCGAAAAGGGGATGTCGATGACAGCAGCGACGCGCTCAACCCAGGCGATATCGACGCTGCGCCGATCGGCGCTTGCCGTAATGTCGTAAAAAACGAGTTCGTCGGCCCCTTCGTCGCGATAGCGTAAGGCATGTTCCACAATATCGCCGACGTCGCGGTGATCGCGAAACTGCACGCCTTTGACGACCCGGCCATCGGCGACATCGAGGCAGGGGATGATCCTAGCCGCGGGCATCGGCGATCCCTTCGGCAACGGTAAACCGTCGCTCCCAGATTGCCTTGCCGACAATCGCGCGCTTGGCCCCGCCGTTGCGGAGGCGCGACAGGTCGGAAAGGTCGGTGACACCGCCTGACGCCTGCAATTCGATCGTCGGATAGCGCGTCGCCACCGCGGTCATCAGTTCCGTGTTCGGGCCGGAAAGCATGCCGTCCTTGGCGATATCGGTGACGAGCAGGTGGCGAACGAGCGGGTAGCGCGACAGCACCTCATCAAGTGTTTCTTCTGTTCCGCGCTGCCAACCGTGCGTTGCCACAAAGGGCACGTCGTCGATCATCCGGACGTCTAGTGCCAGCGTGATTTGATCAGGTCCGGCGTCGCGCAAAATTGCAGCAAATTGATCGGGATCGGTCAGCGCCAGGCTGCCGATCACGACGCGGCGGACCCCGGCACGAAGCATATTGGTGACATGTTCGCCCGTTCGAAAGCCGCCGGCTACCTGCAGGTCGAGGTCGCGATGCGCGGCGAGGCGGGCGAGCAGTTCATGCTGGCGCGGTTCACCGGCCTTGGCGCCGTCGAGATCGACGATATGCACTTCGCTAGCGCCGCTGGCCGCGAAATTCGCAAGAGCTGTTCGCGGATCATCGGAATAAGTCGTCTCGCGCGCGAAGTCGCCCTGTTGCAGGCGGACACAGCGCCCGCTGATCAAGTCGATGGCTGGAACCAGGATCATGCCGAAAGAAACGCCTGTAGAAAGTTGGCGCCCGCCGTCGACGACCGCTCCGGGTGGAATTGCGCGCCCCAGACATTGTCGTGACGAATAGCAGCGGGGACAGTCGCGCGACCGTAGCGCGCGTGCGCGGCGGTCGACGCACTTGGGGGGCAAAAAAACCCATGCGCGAAATAGACATAGTCACCCGCCGCAAGACCGATCCCGTCGTCGACACTTTTGAGGCTTGACCAGCCCATGTGCGGAACCGGAAAACCGGGCTCCGGAGCGAGCGCCGCGACCTTGCCGGGAATGATCCCCAGCATGACAGTACCGCCATCTTCGTCAGATCGATCGAACAGCAATTGCATGCCAAGGCAGATTCCGAGCATCGGTGTCTTGCGATCGCGAAGGATCGAAACGAGCCTGTTGTCGGACAGACGCTGCATTGCAACGCGGGCAGCCCCTACGCCCGGCAACACAAGCCTTCCCGCCGCAGACGCCTCTGCAGGGTCAGCGGTCATCGCACAAGATGCGCCGAGCCGTTCGAACGCGAGCGCCACCGAGCGCGTATTGCCGTAGCCTAGATCCAAGATGGTAACATCGCTCACAGCATTCCCTTAGTCGACGGGAGCGCGTCGCCATTGCCAGCGATCGACAGTCCCTGTCTCAATGCGCGGCCAAAGGCCTTGAAGCAGGCCTCGACCTTGTGATGATCGTTGTCCCCGGAAACGCGGACATGAATTGCAGCACCGAGACTATCGGCGATGCTTCGGAAGATGTGGGGAACCATCTGGGTCGGTAAATCACCGACCGAAGGCGTGTCGAAATCCCCTTCGAACTTTGCGAATGGACGTCCCGAAAGATCGACCAGCACATGTGCTTCGGTTTCATCCATGGGCAAGGCAAAGCC
The DNA here is from genome assembly GCA_963843855.1 of uncultured Alphaproteobacteria bacterium. Lineage (GTDB taxonomy): Bacteria > Pseudomonadota > Alphaproteobacteria > Sphingomonadales > Sphingomonadaceae > Sphingomicrobium. Next base: position 572,409 of record CAWJMA010000003.1, on the reverse strand, counting down.
GAAACGGCCGATCCCGCGCTTGTCGCCGAGCGCTGTCTTCAGCCCCTCGCCAAGTGCGATGGCAATGTCTTCGATACTATGGTGCGGATCGATATCGGTATCGCCAGTGCAGGCGAGGACGAGGCTGAAGCCGCCATGGGCGGCCACTTGATCCAGCATGTGATCGTAAAAGGGAATGCCGCTTGCGATCTGGCGGGGGTCGGTCTTGTCCAGATCGATGCTCAGCGCGATTCGGGTTTCCTTGGTGTCGCGAATGACATCGGAACGCCGCGTGGCCGGCGCGCTCGAGATGCCGAAGACCGCGAGCATGGCCGCATTTTCTTCGTCCGTACCAACGGTGATCCTGACGCCGCCCGGTGCAGCGTTGGGACGAAAGCGGACACGGACCGCCGCTGCGGCAAGTCGGCGCGCCAGGCCTTCGGCATCGTCGACCTCGAGGAAAAGGAAATTGCCGCCTTGGCGAACCGTGTGGATTTCCGCGACACCGGCGAGCTTGGCCGCGATGCCGGCGCGATCGCGAAGTAGCCGTGCGACGCGATCTGCGTGAATGGGCATTCGCTCCGGCCCGAGTGCGTCGAGCGCGGCGGCGATCGAGGGTGACGGCAAGGGATAGGGCGGTGAGACCCGGGCCAGCGTCTCGATAATGTCCGGGCCCGCAATGGCGCATCCGATGCGCGCACCCGCGAGGCCATAGGCCTTCGAAAGGGTGCGCAGAACGACGAGGTTTTCGATGCCGCCGGTTTCGGCAGCCATGCTCGGCGCATCGCTGAACTCGCCATAGGCCTCATCGGCGATCACCAATGTGTTGGGGAGCGCCGCGGCGATCGTTCGAATGTCGGAAGGATCGACGGGCGATCCGGTCGGGTTGTTGGGCGTGCACAGGAAAAGCAATTTCGGCGTTTCGGTTTGAACTGCGTCGAGCACAGCTTGCGGATCGAACCTCAAATCGTCGGTCAATCTTGCACGGATGACGGATGCGCCCTGAATCAGTGCAAATTGCGCGTAAGCGGAGAAGGTCGGCTCGACGACCGCCACGCTGTCCTGTCCCGGACGGCAAAACGCCCGGATCAAAAGGTCGATCGCGTCATCGCTTCCCCGTGACACCCAGAGACGGGCGGCATCGACGCCATATAGGTCGGCGAGCCGATGACGCAGGATCGCAGGTTGCGGTTCGGGATAGCGATTGATCCCGGACTGGCCCTGTACCAGCGGAACGAAGGGATTCTCGTTGGCGTCGAGGCGGACCATTCCGGGCAACGGCGCCCCGGCGATATCCACCGACGGCAAGGCAAGGATTTCGGGACGGGCCATACGCAGGGCAATGCTCATGCCGCGCTCCTCGCTTCGGCGGCCCGAGCGTGGGCCTCCAGCCCTTCGAGGCGCGCCAGAACGGCCGCAGGCGCTGCTAGCTGTGCCGCCGCTCGCGGGGTGATGCGTTGCACCGTAATCGCCTTCATGAAGGTCATCGTGGAAACGCCGCCCGTGAAGCGGGCAGCGCCGTCGGTCGGCAGGACATGACTGGACCCGGCAAGATAATCCCCGAAGCTCTCCGCGGCCTGATGGCCAACGAAAATCGCGCCGGCATTGATCACCGAGGAAACGAGCGATGCACAATCCGAGCAGGCCAGCGAAAGGTGCTCCGGGCCATAAAGATTGGCGATGGCGACCGCTTCCGCCAGATTGGCGCAGCTTATGAAGCGGGCCGGCGCGAAGCTTCCACCCATCATTTCCGATTGACGAGCGAATTCCTGTTCGACCGCTGCAATGACCCGAGACGATGGCGAGACGAGCAGCACCTGTGCCTGTTCATCGTGCTCGGCCTGGCTCAACAGGTCTGCGGCTAGGGTTGCAGGATTGGCGCTATCGTCGGCAATCACCATCAATTCGCTAGGACCTGCGGGCAGATCGATGCCGGGCCCGCCGGGAAACGACGAGACGATCGACTTGGCCGCGGCCACCCAGGCGTTGCCAGGCCCGCAAATCCGGTCGACCGCCGGAATGTCGCCTGCACCGAAGGCGAGTGCCGCAATCGCCTGTGCCCCGCCGACAGTCCAGATCGCGTTGATCCCGCAACATTCGGCGGCGAAAGCGACGGCGAGATCGAGACCGCCATTTACACGGGGCGGCGTGACGACGGTCAGCGAACGCACGCCCGCGACCCGCGCCGGGATGGCGAGCATCAACAAGGTGGAAAATAGCGGGGCCTTGCCCCCCGGAACGTAGAGCCCGGCCTTGTCGATCGCGCGCCATTGCTTCGCGACACTGAGACCGGGGTAGGGGATGACCTCCGTGTCGCGGGGCAGCGTCTGGCGGTGGAAGGTTTCGATATTGCGTGCTGCCATCCGGATGGCGTCGATGGCTTCGGGCGACAGCTCTTTCCTCGCCAACGCAGCGAACGGTTCGACCGCGACGAACTGCGGCGACGCTCCGTCGATCCGCTCCGATTGCGTGACCAGCGCGTCCCATCCGTTGTCGCGGACATCCTGAACAATGCTTGAGACGGAAGCGAGCAGGGTTTCATCGTCGCGGCCGCGTGGCCGGGCAAGAGCGTCGTTGCGCGAATTGACGTCGGACCAGTCGAAGCGGGTCACAGCATCATCTTTTCGATCGGCATGACCAGGATCGCCGATGCGCCCGCGCCCTTCAGCTTCTCCAGCGTCTCCCAGAAAACCGATTCCTGGCAAACCGCCTGGACCGCATAATGACCTGGCCGGCCGACCAAAGGCACCACTGTCGGTGCTTCCGCACCCGGCAGGATCCGGCTGATGGCGTCAAGCGATTCTTCCGGCGCGTTGAGGACGATATATTTGCTCTCCGCTGTCGCGATCACTCCGTCGATGCGGGTGCGCAGGGCCTGCACCTTTTCCTCATGGGCGGAGTCGATCGGCTTAAGCGAACGAACCAGCACGGCCTCGCTTTCGAACACGTCGGCCACCGGCGCGAGACCGTTGGCCTCCAAGGTCGCTCCGGTCGAGACAAGGTCGCAAACGAACCGCGCGATTCCCAGGCGCGGCGCAAGTTCAACCGCGCCGCGCATCGTCACGATGTCCGCCGTGATCCGTTGTTCGGTCAGGAAGCGTTCGAGCAACCGCGGGTAACTGGTCGCGACCCGTTGGCCATCGAGCATCTTGAGTTGGAAGAAGTTGAGACTGTCCGGTGCCGCGATTTTCAGGCTGCACTTGCCAAACCCCAGCCGCGCGACTTCCTCGATCCGTCGTTCGGGCAGGCCCAGTGTGTATTCTTCGAGCACGTTTTGCCCGACGATGCCGAGTTCGCAAACGCCGTCGGCAACGAAGGTCGGGATGTCGTCGTCGCGCACGAACATCAGGTCGAGCGGGAAATTCTCGGCCCGCGCGGTCAGGTGATTCTTGCCGCCCTGACTGATTCGAAGCCCGGCATCCTTGAGCAACTGCCTAGACTGGTCGCTAAGACGGCCCGATTTCTGGATGGCAATGTGCAGGCGATTGCGGTCGGGGCTCACGTTGCGCGTCCCTTCAGACGGTCGATGACAAGGCGATAACCGCCATTGACTTCCTGCTTCAGGAATCGGGCGACCCGGACGATCGTAGTCGTGCTTACCCCGGTCTGATCGTGGATGTCGCGGTAGGTCAGCCGACCTTCGTCTAGCAATTGAGCGACATGCCAACGCTCGCCAAGCGCATGCAATTCGGCGGGCGTGCACAAATCGACGAGAAAGGACTTCGCCTCCTCCCGGTTCTTCAGCACGACGAGGCCGGCCGCAAGGTTGTCGAGCAGCGCGGCGCGGGCAGCGGTGAGGGGTGTCTCAATGGTCATTCTGTTACAGCGTGTTAAAACAATGGAACGCGCAGATAGGCATGGCAGCGCGTATTGGCAAGCGGTGATTTGCCGGGCGACGCAATGCTTCGCTTCCTTTCCTTTCTCGTTCGACCGGTTGAAGGGAAAACGGAGGAACCAATGAACCAGATGACCAGGGTACAACCGCGGCAGATCTTGCCTATCTCGCCATTTATGAGCTTCAGTGGAAGAATTTCGCGTCTCGGTCGGTCGGTCGAATGACCGCCTTCGCATACCTCTCGCTCGCCTGGGCGGTGATCGGGCTGTCATTGCGTCAGGAAGATCGAACCCGGCTGACAACGATTTACGGCATCCCGATTCTTTCGACATTAGTGGTCGGCGGGTTCTACATTCTGGTTTACGCCAAGGGTGGCTATGCAGCGACGCCGATGAGCGCGACACTGTCGGCGCTGACCTGCCTGCTTACATTGGCCGCAAGCTGGATCGGCTTTGGCGGCATGGCCAAAAAGGAAGCCAAGTGATGCGCATCGTGGTGGTGGTGGACGCACTAGGGCTCGAACCTAGGACCCGCTGATTAAGAGTCAGCTGCTCTACCAACTGAGCTATACGTCCCCAAGATACCTTGGATGCCCCGAAAGGGCGTTGCTTCATCCGACGATGATCTGTCGGGAGCGGGGCGCCTCTAACAGCCTTCCCCTCCCTCCGCAACTAGCTCTTGCACGATTTTCTAGCCGAAGGAGGATCGGGTTCGCGACTGGCGTTCGATCCCCATCAGGATACCGAGGCAGATCATCACCGTCATCACCGACGACCCGCCAGAACTGACCAATGGCAACGGGATTCCCACAACGGGCGCAAAACCCATCACCATCAGCAAATTGACCGCGACATGGAAAAAAATGGTCGTGGTCAGCCCGGCAGCAGTGAGCTGGCCAAAGCGGGTTTTGGCACGCGCCGCGACGCGAAGTCCCCACATCAGCATCATCCCAAAGGCGATGATCAGCGATGCGCCGCCGACCAATCCCCATTCCTCGACGAAGGTCGCGAAGACGAAGTCGGTATGGCCCTCGGGAAGGTAGTCGAGGTGGCTCTGGCTGCCATTGAGAAATCCTTTGCCCCAGATCCCGCCCGATCCGATCGCGATTTTCGATTGGCTGATATGGTATCCAGAGCCCAGCGGATCAGCTTCCGGATCAAGGAAAATGAGAACGCGCTTTCGCTGGTAATCGTGCATCGTGCTCAGCACGATCGGAAGCGCTGCGGCCAGCGCGCCGGCGGCGGACAGGAAATACCACAAGGGTAAACCAGCAAGGTACATCACCGTCACGCCGCTGAGCAGGACCATCGTTGCGGTGCCGAGGTCGGGCTGGACGAGTACGAGCGACCATGGAACGAGCACCAGCAACGCGGCGGGCCATAGTCCGCGGAACTTTCGGAGATCGCCTGCAGGCAGCAGGTCATAGAAGCGGGCGACGATCAGGACCACCGCGGGCTTCATGAATTCCGACGGTTGGAGCCTGATGAAACCAAGGTCGACCCAACGCTGCGCGCCCTTCCCGACGAACCCGATGGCTTCCACCAGGACCAAGAGGACCAGAATGGCGAGATAGGTCGGGAAGGTCACCCGCTTGATGAAACCTTCAGGAATATAACTGATCCCGACCGCGATCATTGCGAATGCGCCGATGATCATGGCCTGCTTGAGCGCCCACGGACTCATCGAGCCGCCTGCTGCCGAATAGAGCGTGACAATCCCGATCAAGCAGATGAGGGCCACCAGCCATATCAACCGCCACGGCAGGCGTGCGAGCGGCTGCGGGATCATGTCGGAAATGATCATCGGGCGGCAGCCGCCTTGGCGGCAAGCGCAGCGCGAGCAGCGGCATCGACTGCGGCGGTGCGGCGGGCATTGCGTTCCATCAGGGTCCCGCCAAGCGCCTGTTCGTAACTTGCAAGACCCTCCATCCCCTTGGCTCGATCGAACAGGAACGTCAGCGCGTCTTTGGCCACCGGCGCTGCCGCGCGCGCGCCGCCCATTCCATGTTCGATGACCACGGCGCCGGCGTATCTTGGTTTGTCGAAGGGAGCAAAGAAGACGAACAGGCCGTGGTCCCGATATTTCCAGTCCCCGCCCTGGCCACGTTGCCCGCCGGTAATCCGGCGAACCTGGGCGGTGCCGGTCTTGCCGCACATCGCGATGTCGGGAAATGGCAAGCGACTTGCACCCGCAGTGCCGTCGCCGTTGACGACTTCCCACATCCCGCCGCGAACATTTTCAAGATGCTCGGCCGGAATATCGAGCAGGGGAGCGGGTTTATCGTGAACCCCCAGCAGACGTGGCTGGATCGCCCGCCCAGAAGCGATACGGCCGGCCATCACGGCCAGTTGTAGCGGATTGACGATCAGATAACCCTGGCCGATGGACGCGTTGAGCGTGTCTGAAGCTGTCCAGTCAGGGCGCATCACCATCTTCGGGCTTATCTCGAACTTTCGTGCCTTCCAATCGCTGTCCGGGACCGTCCCGAAACTCTGGCTGACGACAGGCAGGTCGAACTTCTCGCCTAACCCGAGCAGGCGCGCCATCGGTGCGATCTTGTCATAGCCGAGGCGGTGCCCCATCGAATAAAAATAGGTATTGCAGCTCTTGGCGATGGCACGACGCATGTTGACGGTGCCGTGGCGCCCAAGACAGCGGAAAAACCGATTTCCGAGACGATATCCGCCCGGGCAAAAAACCGTCGCGGCGGGATCGATATCATGCTGCTGGATTGCAAGCGCGGCCATCGGCTTGATGGTCGAGCCAGGCGGATACAGCGCGTTGAGCGACTTGTTGAGCAATGGCTTGCGCGGATCATCCGACAAGGACCGCCATTCGATCTGGCCGATTCCGTCCGAAAAGCTATTGGGATCATAAGCCGGCATCGACACCATCGAAAGGATATCGCCGGTCAGGCAATCAAGGATAACGCAGGAGCCGGACTCCTCGCCCAATCGTCGCGCGACGAATTCCTGCAGATCGCCGTCAATCGCCAGGCGAATCGATTGCCCGCTCCGGTCGGGCTTGGGTTCCAATTCACGAACCAGCTTGCCGCGCGCCGTCAGCTCGACACGCTGTCCACCTGGAATGCCGCGCAATTTCTGCTCGAGCGTTTTCTCGAGCCCCTCCTTGCCTACCTTGAAACCAGGGGTGACGAGGAGGGGGTTTTTGTCTTCGGCCTCATACTCCTTGGCGGATGCGGCCCCGACGTATCCGACTAGGTGACCGACAGCCGGACCGGTTGGATAGAAGCGCGAAAATCCCCGCTGCGGTTGCACCCCCGGCATCTCGGGCAGGCGCACGGTAACCGCTGCATATTTCTCATAAGGTACGTTTTCGGCGACCTGGACGGGCTGATAGCCGCGCGCAGTTCTTAGTTCCTTGATAATCCGTTCGACCTCGTCAGGGCCGAGTTCCAACAACCGGGCAAGAAGGCGGAGCGTTTCAGTCGGGCGCTCAAGCTGTTCAGGAATGATGTCGATGCGGAAATCGGAACGGTTGATGGCGATCGGCTTGTTATTGCGATCGACGATCCAGCCGCGACGGGGCGGCACGACGATCATCTGGACGCGATTGTCCTCAGCTTTTGTTTCGTAAAGCTTGTGCTGCGTTACCGACAGATAGCCGAGGCGGGCCAGCAGGATGCCGCCAAAAGCCACCTGCGCGCCACCGACGAACAGCATTCGCCGGGAAAAGCGGAGGTTCTGGTGTGCGGCCGTAACCCTCATCGACCAAGTCTCCGCCGATCGATCCGCGCGACGAACCACGCCGCGACGGGGAACACGAGCATTTCAACGATCGCGGCCGGTGCGACCTGCGCGAACGGAACACGCGCCCCGTTCAACGCGGCAACCTGCCATTCCACCCAACCTGCGAGGGCGATCAGAAGGCAGGCAACACCCCATTCGATGACATATCCACGCCATTGCGTTCGCCGGTCGACCAGATCCATGATCAGCATGATCGCCGTCCACAGGGTAACCGAAAGCCCCAGTGGTGAACCGGTCAACAAGTCATTGATGAAGCCCATCGGTGCTGCCCACCAGGTCGGCCACGCATCGGCACGAAGCATTCGCCAGGCAAGCAGGAAAAGCAGGCCGGCGTTGGGCCACCATCCGCTGGACGAGACGATTGGCAACAGCGAAAGGCCGCTGGCGGCGATGACGCTGGCGGCGGGGACATAATCGGCGAAACGGACTGGCTGGCGTCCCAACGGCTTGCCTGCGAGGGCGGCGCGGACCATTTCTATCGCCCTTCGTCGACCGTAAGCTTCTGCATCGCGGAAGGCTCGTAGGGCCGTTCGACGATAGCAAAGCTGGTCTCGCTTGGATCGGCGAGCGGGACGGCAATTGCACCATCGTCGTCGAGCCGGATGACCCGAGCAACCGGCACAAGCGGCGGATAAAGTCCTCCCGTCCCGGAGGTGACAATGATATCGCCGCGCTTGAAGGGATTGCGCCCGACCTCGAGCGGGCGGATGTCCAATGTACCATCGCCGCGCCCGGTCGCAATGACCGGATTTCCGCTTCGCATGATACGGGCAGGGACGACGTTGGCCCGGTCGCTGACCAAGAGAACCCGGCTTGCCGTGAATCCGACGTCGACAATTCGCCCGACGAGGCCGTCGGCCGCGCGAACCGGCATGCCGCTGACGACACCATCATTGCTTCCTGCCGAGAGAATTGCGAAGCGGCGCGGACTCTGGAAACTGGACCCGACGATCCGGCCTGTTGCGACCGTTTCCTGTGATTTTTCCCGAAGTGCGAGTGCTGCCTTGAGCTGATCATTCTCCTGAATGACGGCATTCGCCTTTAGGATTTCGCGCCGCATGGCCGCATTCTCGCGTTTGAGCGCACCATTTTGGTCGGCCGCATCCCAATAGTCGCCCGCTCCGCTGACCAGCCCCTTTGCTGTGGCGGAAATATCGGACAAGCCTTCGGTGACCGGTGCGGTGGCGTCGAGTGCCGCGCCGCGGACGCCAGCATAAGCAGTCGGCGCGACAAGCGACAAAGTGAGCATCACAAGGCCGACGATCATTCCGACGATCGCCGCCACGAAACCGAAGAAAAGACTATATTGCGCGCGCCGTGACCAGCCCGGACGCTGTCCAGCCGGTGCCGCCACGTCCTCTTTACCCTACGCGGTCTGGAGGACGCCGCGGAACTGCTCTTCCTCAAGCGCGCGGCCAGTGCCGAGCGCCACGCAGGTCAACGGATCCTCTGCAACGGTAACGGGAAGGCCGGTCTCGTCGCGAAGCACCTCATCGAGTCCTTGCAACAGAGCGCCGCCGCCGGTCAGGACAATGCCCTGATCGCAGATGTCGGCTGCCAATTCAGGCGCGGTGTTCTCCAGTGCGATACGAACGCCTTCGACGATTGTCCCAACGGGTTCCGACAGCGCTTCGGCAATCTGGCCCTGGTTGATCGTGATTTCCTTGGGCACGCCATTGACGAGATCGCGGCCCTTGATGTGAACCGTCTCGCCAATGCCATCGACCGGCGGCTTGGCGATTCCAACTTCCTTCTTGATCCGCTCCGCCGTGGCTTCGCCGATCAAAAGGTTGTGGTTACGGCGGACATAGGACGAAATCGCTTCGTCCATCTTGTCGCCGCCAACGCGCACCGAGGTGGTGTAGGCAAGACCGCGAAGCGACAGGACCGCGACTTCGGTCGTTCCGCCGCCGATATCGACGACCATCGAACCCACCGGTTCGGTCACCGGCATTCCGGCACCGATCGCGGCCGCCATTGGTTCCTCGATCAGGAAGACCGCGCTTGCGCCGGCGTTAGACGCGGCATCGCGAATTGCGCGACGTTCGACACTGGTTGAGCCCGACGGAACGCAGATCACGATTTCCGGGAAGCGCAACGACCGCATTTTTCCGCCGTGCACCTTGTGGATGAAATATTTGATCATCTGCTCGGCAACGTCGATGTCGGCAATCACGCCATCGCGAAGCGGGCGGATTGCTTCGATCTGGTCGGGGGTCTTGCCCATCATCAGCTTGGCGTCGTCACCGACGGCCTTGACGCGCTTGACACCGTTGATGGTCTCGATCGCAACCACCGACGGCTCGTTGAGGACGATCCCGCGACCACGCACGTAAACCAGCGTGTTGGCCGTTCCCAGGTCGATTGCCATGTCATTGGCCATCCATTTGAACCAGCGCGTCCAGAACATTCGATTGCAGCCCTCGCTCTGCGATAAAAAAGGGCAGGGTCGAACCCTGCTTGCTGGTTTACCGCCGTTAATCCGTTCCCGATGAAAGCTGCATGAATTTTCAGGGAAAATCAGCGCTTCGCGGGTGGCATCCAACTGGGCTAGGAAGGGAGCCATGTCAATAAGAAGGCTGCCTTCCGAACTGGTGGACCGCATCGCTGCAGGCGAAGTGGTGGAAAGACCGGCCAGCGCGTTGAAAGAACTCGTTGAGAATGCGCTTGATGCAGGCGCTGCGACGGTTGCGATCCGGCTAAGCGCCGGGGGGCTCGAGCTGGTTGAGGTCGCCGACGACGGATCGGGGATGAGCGCAAGCGAAATGCGCCTTGCGATCGAGCGTCATGCAACATCGAAGCTGCCTGATGACCGGATAGAGGCGGTGTCGAGCTTCGGGTTTCGGGGCGAGGCTCTGCCGTCGATCGCGAGTGTCTCCCGCTTCACGCTGGAAAGTCGCGAGCGTGGTGCCGAAGGGTGGCGACTGCTCATTGATCATGGGGCGCTCGGCAATGAAGGCCCGGCCTCACTGCCGCCCGGCACAAGGGTTCGTGTCGAGGGGCTGTTCGACAAGGTGCCGGCCCGCCGCAAGTTCCTGCGCAGTCCCCGCGCAGAATATGCCGCCAGCCTCGACATCGTGCGCCGCCTGGCGATGGCCAAACCCGATGTGGCCATCAGCCTGGAACATGACGGTCGCCGGATTTTGTCGTTACAACCATCGGATGGTCCGGGCAGGGTCGCGGCCCTGCTCAGTCATGAACTCGATCGCCACGGCCTGGGGATCGACTGCGTTCGTGATGGTTTGCGCCTGACAGGCGTTGTCAGTTTGCCTACGTTCAATCGCGGCATGGCGGACCAGCAATTCCTGTTCGTCAACTCGCGCCCGGTCAAGGATCGTCTGCTGGTCGGTGCACTTCGCGCCGCTTACCGCGACCTGTTGGCGCGTGATCGCCATCCGGTCGCTGCCTTGTTCGTCGAGGTGCCGCACGAAGAAGTCGACATCAACGTTCATCCTGCCAAGACTGAAGTCCGGTTTCGCGATCCGGCGGCGGTTCGCGGGCTGATCGTGGGCGGGCTTCGCGCCGCGCTGGATGAAGCCGGACATCGCAGCGCCGCCCGCGAACAATATGCCGGCCAGGCCAATTGGCAGGTCGAACCGACTGGCGCTGCTGTGCAGGAGATGAGTTCGCAGCCGCCGGCTCAAGGGTCCGTCTGGGATCATCGTCCGGCTTTCTCTTATGCGCCATTGCCGCAAGCCCGCGCCGAAATGGCATCGCCGATCGCGCCCGCCGACACCCGTTTTCCACTTGGCGTCGCGCGCGGACAGGTAGCGGCGACCTATATCGTAGCAGAGGCCGAGGACGGGCTTGTCATCGTCGACCAGCACGCCGCGCACGAGCGACTGGTGCTCGAACGGATGAGGAGGACGAATGGGGAAGGGGCCGTGGCGCGCCAGCCGCTGCTGATTCCCGATGTTGTCGAATTGGAAGAGCCCGAGTGCGACCGGCTCGAAGCCGCCACCGCCGAATTTGAGCAACTCGGACTGGAGATCGAACGGTTCGGGCCGACCTCGATGCTGGTCCGGGCAACCCCCGCACCGCTCGGGAAGACCGATGTTCGCGGCTTACTTGCCGATCTGGCGGCGGAACTGGCCGAACTGGGAACGGCGTTAGCCCTTCGCGACAAACTCGATCTGGTCGCAGCGACGATGGCCTGTCATGGCTCGGTTCGGGCAGGCCGCATTCTATCGGTCTCCGAGATGAATGCCTTGCTTCGCGAGATGGAGGTCACTCCGCACAGCGGCCAGTGCAATCATGGCCGACCGACGTGGGTGAAACTGGCCAAGGGCGACCTCGAAAAGCTGTTCGGACGCTAGAGTTTTCCACAACCCGACAGTTGTGATATCTTGGCATCATCGACCTCAGGGACGGGAGGGTGCGATGAGCGAGCAGGACAGGATGTATTTCGCGCAGCGCGCGGCGGAAGAAGAAAAGTTTGCCAGCGAAGCGACCGATCCGGATGCGATCGAGGTTCATCGCAAGCTGCAACGCGCTTATGCCGAACGCGCGAGCGTCGGTGACCGACCGCACATCGAAAGTGAAATCGTCGGCTAGTCGTCAGTCAAGGCCTTGCGTGCCTCCTCGACCTCAAGTCGGCGCGAAGCTGCGCGGGCTTTCTCGAGGAGCGGATAGCCGCTGGCTTCTTCGTCGGCGAGCGCGCGGGTAAAGTTTCCGCTGCGTACGTCTTCCAGCAGTATCCGCATCCGATCGCGAACCGACTGGTCGATGATCTTCTCGCCGCCCAGGACGGCACCAAGCTCGGCTGTGTTGCTGATGGCCTCGCGCATCCCCGCAATGCCGCGCGCTTCGATCAGGTCGGCGAGCAATTTGAGTTCGCCGACACATTCCAGATAAGCGATTTCAGGGCTGATCCCGGCTTCGACCAGCGTATCGAACCCTGCCACCAGCACAGCGGGGACCGCACCCCAGACGACCGCACCCTCGTTGAACAAGTCGGCTTCGCATTCCTCGGCAAACGACGATTCGATCAGTCCGGCGCGTCCGCATCCGATGGCACGGCCGTAGGCGAGGGCGATCTTGCGGGCATGGCCGCTGGCATTCTGCGCCACCGCGAACAGGCCGACCATTCCGCCGCCCGCTTCATAAAGGCTGCGAAGCGCCGTGCCGGGACCTTTCGGTGCCACCAGAACCACGTCTAAGTCGACCCGTGGACGTATAAATCCGAAATGCACCGCAAGGCCATGACTGAAGGCGAGGCTCGCTCCTTGGCGAATGTGTGGCTCGATCTCCCCGTAAAGCCGGGCCATTGCCTCGTCGGGGACGAGCAGCATGACCAGATCCGCATCGGAGACAGCCTCGACCAGCGGTGCCCATTGCAAACCGTCCGCGGAGACCCGCGCGCTAGTAACCGAGCCATTACGAAGACCGACGACGACATCAAGGCCGCTGTCGCGTAAGTTCAGCGCTTGCGGGCGACCCTGATTGCCGTAGCCCACAATGGCAATTCGCTTCCCGGCCAGGACGGAAGCGTCAATATCGGGGTCGGTAAGTCGGATCATCAAACTCCCCTAAGCGTCGATGCCGAGCAGCGCCAGCGCCCGCAGAACTGCACCACCCTCGTCGGTCGCATCGACAAAGCGGGGCCATTCGGCCGGTGGCTGTCGTGCGAACCAGGTATATTGCCGCTTGGCATATTGCCGCGTCGCCCGCGCGCCCGCCTCAAGCATAGCGGCCCGGTCGTTTCCTCCGTCGAGCCACGCTGCGATTTCGGCAACGCCGATGGCGTGCATGACGGGCAGGGCGGGATCGAGGTCTCGGGCAAGCAGTGCCTCGACTTCCTCGACTGCCCCTCGTTCGATCATGATTTTGAACCGTTGATCGCAGCGAGCATACAGCCATTCCCGGGGGGGTAGGAGGATCAGCGGACGCAGCTCGATTTCGCTGCGGATTCCGCCGGTCTTCTCCTTCTGCCAATCGTTCAACGTCCTTCCGGTCGAGCGCACGACCTCCAGCGTACGCGCAATCCTCTGTCGATCGGCTGGGTCGAGACGGGCTGCGGCTAGAGGATCGAGATCGATGAGAGATTCGCGATTGCTCTCGACCGTCGCCGCTCGAACCTCGGCGCGGACGGAAGGATCGATCTCCGGAACTGGCGCGATTCCGTCGAGAAGGGTGCGAAGATACAGTCCGGTCCCACCAACCAGAATGGCGGGGCGCCCGCCGGAATGAATATCCAAGATTTCCGCCTTGGCGAGTGCCGCCCAGCGCGCTGCCGAACATGGCTCAGCGCCGTCGATCGTCTGGAACAATCGATGATCGGCGGACATCCTCTCGGCGTCGCTGGGCGCAGCCGACAGGATCGGAAGATCGCGGTAAACCTGGCTTGCATCGGCATTGATGATCACGCCGCCAGTCCGAATGGCCCAATCGAGGGCAAGCCCGCTCTTGCCGCTCGCAGTCGGACCGGCAATGAGGAACACAGGAGGGCGCGACTTGCTCATTGCCACGCTGATAGCAGCCGGACGGCTGGATGACAGGCTGCTTGCGGCCGCACTCGATCGATTGCCCGGTGCAACGCTGAACGGCTGGGTCGATGAAGGTGATGCCGCGGACCTTTCCGTGTCGGACCGCGACGTTGCGCTGGCCGCCTGGCAAGGCTGGGAGGACTGCGATGTGGTGGTCCAGAAGTCGACGGATCGGCAGAAGAAGCTGCTCGTCGCGGACATGGATTCGACCATTATCGGCCAGGAATGTATCGACGAACTTGCCGATTATGCCGGGTTCAAGCCGGAAGTTGCTGCCATCACCGAGCGCGCCATGCGCGGGGAGCTCGATTTCCAAGCAGCGTTGCGGGAGCGGGTGGCGCTCCTGAAAGGACTGCCGATCGCGGCCATCACGCAATGCCTCGCCGAGCGGATCCGTCCGAACGCCGGTGCCTCGACCCTTGTTCGAACCATGGCCGCTGTAGGCGCTCACACGATGCTCGTGTCCGGAGGGTTCACCGATTTCGTTGCGCCGATTGCGGCCTTGGTCGGGTTCGACGATTACCGCGCCAACATCCTGTCCTGCGATGGCGAGACGCTGACCGGGCGCGTCGAGGGAGAAATCGTCGATTCGCGCGTGAAGAAGCGCATGCTTCAGGAGGAGCGGGCTCGGCTTGTTCTCGATCCGGCGCAAGTCTTGGCCATTGGCGATGGAGCAAATGATCTGCCGATGATCGAGGAAGCCGGACTTGGTATTGCCTACCGCGCTAAGCCGATCCTCGCCGCCGCTGCGGACGCACGGCTCGATCATCATGGTTTAGACGCCTTGCTTTGGGCGCAAGGCATCAAGCGCGTCAATTGGGTCAGTTAGCAGCGACCGGGAAACATGGTTGCGGCTTAAGGCGAGCGCAGGTTGCGGCCGCGTCTGCCTTGTTCGCGAATGGCCCGACCTGCAGCCGGGTCACCGATCCAGCTGCGACATAATAAGCCTGAGCGCCACCAAGTTTCGCGCCCAATTTGCCATAGAGACCTTGCGCTGCGGCCTTTGTCGAAAAGGCCCCGAGCTGCACGCGCCATCTGCCGGCGTTTGGCGAGGCGGTCTTGGGAGTAGCAACCGATGGCAGTGTTGCAAGCTTGGTCACGATGGCGGGAGTGTCCTTCGGCCTGGTCGGTCGCGGTTTCGAAGAGGAAGGAGGGACCGATTTTCCGCGTGCCGCTTCCAGAGCCAACGCAACGCCTTTTTGACGGTCGGCACGGGACATCACCTTGTCCATCTCAGCCAAGGTCGTTTGCGCCGGTTGCAGCCCCTGGGCGGCGGCATGGCTGACATAAGCGTAGCCGCGAATGGCGTCGCGGGGCAGGCCATCGCCATTGAACAATGCCGTCCCCGTGACGAGCATCGCGCGAGGTTCATTGCGGGCGGCGGCTTTCAATAGCCAATGCAGCGCCCGGGCGCGGTCGCCGCTGTCGAACAGCAGGAGCCCAAGGCTCACCTGTGCATCGAGATGCTCTTTCGCCGCCGCTTTCTCAAACCACTTGGCAGCCTCGCTGGAACTGGCCGCGACGCCCCGACCCAGACGGTAGGCCTGACCCAGGTTGAAGGCGGCGTCGGCGTCGCCTTTTTGGGCGAGTGTTCGCCAGATTCCGGTCGCGCGTGCGAAATCGCCGTTTTGCCACGCCTCTACCCCTGCCTTGACGCTTGGCACTTGCGCCAGTGAGGGCGTGCCGAAAACCAGTCCGGCCAAGAGCGCAATGGTTAATTTCAACATTCGTTCTCCAGCGGCGTAACACCGATCCGAAGTTACTCCATCGGTGCATCGGTCAACAAGGTCGGGATGATGTTAACCAATATTTAGGGGGTGGTGGCGCACTCAGGCTCCCTGATCAGCGTCATTTTGGGCGAGGGGAATAGCATGCGCGTATTGGCAATGGCATCGCAGAAGGGGGGGTCCGGCAAGACGACCCTGTCCGGCCATATTGCGGTGCAAGCGCAATTGGCGGGCGCCGGTCCGGTCTGCCTAATCGACATCGATCCGCAGGGTTCGCTCGCCGATTGGTGGAACGAACGTGAGGCCGATATGCCGGCATTCGCGCAAACCACCGTGGCGCGTCTCGCGAGCGACCTCGAGGTGCTTCGTCAGCAGGGCTTCCGCCTTGCCGTCATCGACACGCCGCCAGCCATCACCATGGCGATCCAAAGCGTGATTGCAGTAGCCGAGCTTATTGTCATCCCGACCCGCCCCAGTCCGCACGATTTGCGCGCCGTCGGCGCTACCGTCGATCTGTGCGACCGCGCTGGCAAGCCGCTGATTTTCGTCGTCAATGCTGCGACGCCCAAGGCCAAGATCACTTACGAAGCGGCGGTCGCGCTGTCGCAGCATGGCACGGTTGCTCCAGTCACCGTCCACCACCGTACCGATTTCGCGGCGTCGATGATCGATGGCCGTACCGTCATGGAAGTCGACCCCAAGGGACGCTCCGCGAAGGAAGTCGTCGAGTTGTGGGAATACATCTCGGATCGCCTCGAAAAGAATTTTCGTCGTACCGTCTTCTCGGCACCCAACCAGGCGTCCAGCGCCAGTGCCGCCAGTCCGCGTCCCGTCGGTGGCTTCGGCCGCCGCGTGATGGGCCAGTAAGGAGTATCGACGATGGGCGAGCCCAAAGCTTTTGCATCGCTATCCTCGGGGCTGTTGGCCCGAAAGGGAGCTGCGCGTCCTGCGATGCGCCCCCAGGGCTTCGGCCAGGGAGTCGCCGGACTGGAAGATCTCGGTTGGAACGACATGGGGTTCGAGCCGCCGAAGCCGGCCTCCGATGGTTCTGCCGATCAGGACCACGATGCCTTCGGTGCTGAAATCACGCCACACCCGATTCGAAATCCTCTTGCCGGTTTGACGCCGGTCGGATCGCCGGTCCACGATCAGCAGGCCGAGCTCCAGGGCCGACTTGCCGATTGCAGTGACGAAGGCGAAGAAGTCGACGAAACCGCCGAAATCTACGAACCGCAGGATGGCGATGAGAATCCGTTCGCCGCCGTCCAGGACGTTGATCTCGACGACGAACCGGTGAAGATGCGGACGGTCGACGATTTCACGCCTGCCCCCGTCAAAGTCGAAGCCAAAGCCGAAGCCGAAGCCGAAGCCGCACCGAAGCCGGTCGCCATCATTGCAAAACCGGTTGCCGCAACCCCGCGCCGTGCGCCTCGGCCAAGAGCTGCAGCAGGAAGCAAAGACAAGGCTGCCTTCACGCTCCGACTCGATCGGGATCGTCATCTCAAGATGCGGCTGGCTTGCGCCGTGCAGGGGTGTTCGGCCCAGCAATTGGTTACCACTGCACTTGATGCGCTGCTCGCCGAAATGCCGGGCCTGGACGACATGGCCGACAAGGCACCGTCCGGAAAAAGGGCCAGCTACTAAGAACAAATTTACGGGGGAATGAATATGGCCAATCCGATGCGCTTTGGAACAGCACTCACCGCAGTGGGTCTGGTTGGCATTCTCGCCGGCTGCAGCACTGCAGGCACAAACGTTGCAAGCCGGTCGTCGATCTTTGGAGATAAGGTCGATTCCTCCAACATCGGCCTTGCAACCCGCGCAGCCGCCGCCCTTGAAAAGGGTGACACTTCTTCGGCGGTGGATCTTGCCGAACGTGCCGTCGGAAATACCAGCAACGATGCGGGTTTTCGCGCGCTGCTCGGCAATGCTTATTTCGCGGCTGGGCGATTTGCCTCAGCGGAAGCCGCTTATCGTGATTCGCTAACCCTTCTCCCGACCCAGTCGCAGGTCGCGCTCAAGCTGGTGCTGGTTACCATTGCGCAGGGGAAGAATGGCCAGGCGCTGGATTTGCTCGGCCAATTGCGCCCAATGCTCGACCCAGCCGATTTCGGGCTCGCCATGGCGCTTGCCGGCGATGCCAATGGTGCTGTCGCAGTACTCGACGCAAGCGCGCGCCAGACGGGCGCCGATGCGCGTGTTCGACAGAATCTTGCCCTCGCCCACGCCCTTGCGGGCGATTGGACGATGGCCCGCGAAGTCGCTTCTCAGGATATTTCCGCCGACCAGGTCGATGCCCGCATCCAGCAATGGATGACCTTCGCCAAGCCTGCCCGCCCATCGGACCAGGTCGCATCAATGGTCGGGGTGACACCGGCGGCAGTTGATCCGGGCCAACCCGTCCGTCTCGCGCTCAACGCGCAAAAGGACGGACCACGTTACGCTGAGGCAGGCGCTGTTCCGGCTGCCGACATCCTTTCGCCCGCTGCACCGGCCGCTGCTGCCGATTATTCCGCGTCCGAGCCGGTCGCGGTCGCTCAGCCGCAGGCAGAGGCTGTCGCCGATACGCCAGCGCTACTCCTATATGCCGCAACCGACGCCCCGGCTGACGAAACACCGGCCACTGCCGTCATTCCTGCGCCGGCGCCAGTAGTCGTCGCAGCGGCAATGCCAAACTACATTCCCGCCATCGAGCCGGTGGCCAGCGCCCCTGTTCCGGAGCAGAATGTGCCTGCTGCCGCTGCCAAACCGACCTTTCGCCATGCCGCAATGCCGGTCGGCCCGGTCGCAAGCGGTCGTTCGGTCGTCCAGCTAGGAGCGTTCTCAAGCCGGTCGAACGTTGCAGCGGCATGGGAACGCTATGCATCGAAATATCCTTCTCTGCGTGGCCGCACGCCCGCAACGGCGAGGATCGCGGTCAATGGCGCGACCGTTTATCGCCTCTCGGTCTCGGGTTTCGGTTCGAGCCGCGAAGCGCAGGGTTTCTGTTCCTCGCTCAAGCGCGTCGGCGGTAACTGCTTCGTTCGGTCGTCAGCCGGCGACCGCCGGGTCCAACTGGCGTCGCGCTAAAGATCAGTTACCGCGGCGGAACGCCGTCAGGCGGTCTAGGCAAGCCATCCGAATTGCGACGCCCATCTCAACTTGGGTGAGGACCAATGATCGCTCGGGATCATCGGCCAGCGCGCCGTCAATTTCGACCCCGCGATTGATAGGCCCCGGATGCATCACAACCGCGTCCGGTGCCGCCGTCGCCAGCCGCTCCGGCGTCAGGCCGTAGCGGGCAAGGAATTCGCCAGGCGCGTCGCCAAGGTCGTCATCCAGGCGCTCGCGCTGGATCCGCAACATCATCACCGCATCAGCGCCAGCGACCGCGTCATCGATTCCCAACGCCGCGGAGCCTTCGGGCATCAGATCGGGTGGGCCGGCTAGCCTGACTTCGGCGCCGAGACGGGTGAGCAATTTGACATTGGATCGGGCAACTCGGCTGTGTCGAATGTCCCCGCAAATTGCGATTTTCAGTCCATACACGCTTCCGAAATGCCGCTGCAGGGTCGCTGCGTCCAGAAGGGCTTGGGTCGGGTGTTCGCCGGTTCCGTCACCGGCGTTGATGACCGGGCAATCCATGATCGCCGCAACATCGGCCGATGCGCCGTCCTTGCCATGCCGGATAACAAGCGCGTCGGGCCGCATCGCGTTGAGCGTGCGCGCGGTATCTTCCAGCGTCTCGCCCTTTTTAATCGAGCTCATCTCGACCTGCATCGTGACGACCTGGGCACCAAGGCGATTGGCGGCGATCTCAAAGCTGAGCAGGGTCCGCGTCGAACTCTCGAAAAAAGCATTAAGGATGGTCATGCCATCGAGGCGGCGCTCATTGCGGCGCGGCGTCCGGTTATAGTCGAACCACCGCGCGCCCTCCGCCAGAAGGGCCGCGATATCGTCGTCGGACAGGGTGTCGATCGATAGCAGGTGCATCGAAGCAAGCCCCTTAATCATGCGCGGGCAGATTGACCAGCGCGTCGATGGCGCCCTGCAGAATGTGCGCCGCAGCGTGTGCGTCGACTTTTTCGGCGCGCTTGGCACGGCTCATGTCCTGATCGACCATGGCTCGTTCCACCGCGACCGTCGACCAGCGTTCGTCCCACAGCAGGACGGGAAGGGCGAGGGGAGCAAGGTTGCGGGCAAATGCACGAGTTCGACTGGGTGCGGGGACTGTCGGTCCCATCCATATTGAGCGGGAGACCGACCGCGAGGCCGACGATGTTGTGTGTGGTCGCGAGAGACCGAAGGCGTTCAAGATCGACGGTGAATTTTCCCCGCCGTAATGTCTCGAGCGGGGTCGCGTAGCTCCAGTTGCTGTCGCAAGTGGCGATGCCGATCGTTTTGGTTCCGACGTCCAGACCAAGCAATCGTCCGCCGTGCTTCGGAAGCAGCGCGAGATAATCGGCTGCTTCGATCGCGATCATTTTTTGCCCCAATGATCGAGCCGACGCGCGACATCCGCGCGCAGCGCGCCCCAGAATAAGGCATAGTCGTAGACGTGGTAATTGTTGCCGGGCATCACGAACGGGCCAAGGTTCGGGATGGCACCGTCGATCAACAGGAAGCCATGATCGCAACGCGCGCCGACCAAGCCTTGCTGAAGCGACGCGCTGGAGAGGTTGACGGCGGGGACGAGCGTTCCGGCATTGTCATTCGGTGCTGCCCGACCTTCGGCTTTTCCGCTGATCGGATTGGTACAGATCATGTCGGCACGTTGCCGCTTGTCGCCGGTCAGCCCCTTGCTTCCCACCCAGGCATCGGTAACCAGGTCGGTGTTCGCCGGTTCCTTGAAGCTCTGCCAGCTGACGACACAAGCGGCCTGATCGGGCTCGGCGCAGGCATTGAGCCCCGTTGCCGGAAGGTCTGCCGAACGATCGACGGGCCAGCCTCCTAGATAAGCTGCAACAAGGCGGCCGCTGAGAACCGACTTTCGGTCAGCAAGAAGTCGCAACAAATGCATTGAACCCTGGCTATGCCCGGCAAGGATGATGGGCCGATCCTTCGGCGCCTCGGCCACAAACGCGTCGAAGGCGTTCAGGACATCGCCATAAGCGAAGTCGAGCGCCTTGGTCGCATCCTCGCTGTTGAGCAGGAAGGCACCGAACGCGGCTTGCCGGTACCGCGGCGCCCAGATCGTGGCGACCTCGTTGAATACCGAAGCCTGGCTGCGAACGAAAAGCTCGGTCCTGCCATCGATGTCGGCGCCTGCTTGCAGCGGCGCGTTCCAGCGATCCGATTTCAGGTAGGTCGTTGGGTGGACGTAAAATACGGAAGCACGGGTGGGACGAAGTGCAAGCGTCACGCCTTCCGGGGCCCACAAGGTCGGATCGTCGGCCATTTCCGGCTTCGCGATCCATGACCGGGCATCGGCATAATCCGGACCGCTGCCCGGCGCGGGGGCTTCGAAATGGCCTTTCGGTGTCGCCTGACTGATCAGGATCCGCTGGCCAAACTGATAAAACAGGAAGGCCGCAGCAACGGCGAGGATGGTCAGGACGGCAACGCATCCAAGGAAACGGCGAGCTAGCATGGTCGCGGCGGCTTAGCGGGACGACCCCGCGGCGGCAACATTGATGCGCAAGCGGCTTGAAGGCGCTCCGACGCCTCGCTATCGGCCTGCGTGGGTCGCCTGTCGATCCAAGGCAATCAGGAAGACCATGTCCGTTACCGAAAAAGAGGTGCGCCACGTCGCCAAGCTCGCCCGGCTCGCGCTGAGCGATGCGGAAATCGACCGTATGGTGCCCGAACTCAACAATATCCTGGGCTGGGTCGAACAGCTAGGCGAGGTCGAAACCGACGGGGTCGAGCCGCTGACTGCGGTGATCGAAAACCACACCCGCCTGCGCGATGACGTCGTCACCGACGGCGACTGCCGCGACGCCGTCCTCGCCAACGCCCCCGACGCGCAGCACGGCTTTTTCGCCGTTCCCAAGGTGATCGAATAGTGTCCGACTTCACCACCAAGACGATCGCGCAGATCCGTGACGGTGTCCGCGCCGGCGATTTCTCCGCACGCGAAGTCGCCTCGTCGTTTAACGACGCCATTGCCGCGGGCCGCGCGCTGAACGCCTGGACGGTGGAAACGCCGGAACTTGCGCTGGCCGCCGCCGATGCCGCCGACGCCGCGCGCGGCAAGGGCGAACTCCTTCCGCTTTCCGGCGTACCACTGGGCATCAAGGACCTGTTCTGCACTCAGGGTGTCGACAGCACGACCGCGTCCAAAATCCTGGCAGGGTTCAGGCCGACCTACGAAAGCACCGTTTCGGGCAAGCTCAAGGCCGCGGGCGCGGGCATGCTGGGCAAGCTCAACATGGACGAATTTGCGATGGGTTCGTCGAACGAGACCAGCGCCTATGGGCCGGTCATCTCGCCGTGGCGCCGCAATAACGGCGGCAATGCCGCGCTGACCCCCGGCGGAAGCTCAGGCGGGTCCGCCGCCGCGGTCGCGTCGGGCATGGCACCCGGTGTCACCGGCACCGACACCGGCGGTTCGATCCGCCAGCCTGCCGCCTTTGTTGGCATTTCGGGGATCAAGCCGACCTATGGCCGGTGCAGCCGCTGGGGCATTGTCGCGTTCGCCAGCTCGCTCGACCAGGCCGGGCCGATGGCCCGCGATGTCCGCGACTGCGCAATCATGCTCGAGAATATGTGCGGGTTCGATCCCAAAGATGCGACCAGCCTCAACCTTCCGGTGCCGCAGTGGGAAGCCGGATTATCGAGTGATCTCAAGGGAAAACGCGTCGGTATTCCCAGGGAATATCGTATCGACGGCGTGCCGGATGAGATCAACGCCATCTGGGACAAGGGCATCGAGTTCCTGAAGGATGCGGGCGCTGAGATCGTCGAGATTTCCCTGCCGCACACGAAGTATGCGCTCCCGACCTATTACATCATCGCGCCAGCCGAAGCATCATCGAACCTCGCACGCTACGACGGCGTGCGCTACGGGCTGCGCGACACGCCGGACGGCGGCAACCTCGACGCCATGTATGCCGCGACCCGCGCCGAGGGCTTCGGCGCCGAGGTCAAGCGCCGGATCATGATCGGCACTTATGTCCTGTCGGCGGGCTTCTACGACGCTTATTTCACCAAGGCGCAGAAGGTCCGCGCGCTCATCAAGCGCGACTTCGCCGAGGCCTTCGCCAAGTGCGACCTCATTCTCACCCCGACCGCGCCGAGCGCGGCCTTCGGACTGGGCGAAAAGATGAGCGACCCGCTGGCGATGTATCTGAACGACGTTTTCGCGGTCCCGGCCAGCCTTGCCGGCCTGCCCGCGATGAGCGTTCCGGGCGGGCTGGACGGGCAGGGGCTGCCCTTGGGCCTGCACCTCATCGGCAAGGAACTGGACGAGCAGACGGTGCTGAACGCCGGCCTCGCGATCGAGGAACGCGCCGGATTTACTGCGCGAGCGGAGAAGTGGTGGTGAGCGAGTATCGGATCAAAGGCGCCACCGGCGATTGGGAGGTCGTGATCGGCCTGGAAGTCCATGCCCAGATCGTGTCCAACGCCAAATTGTTCAGCGGCGCTTCGACCACCTTCGGAGCGGAGCCCAACACGCAGGTCAGCCTCGTCGACGCCGCGATGCCCGGCATGCTCCCGGTCCCCAACGCGGAATGCATCAGGCAGGCAGTTCGCACCGGTATGGCGATCAAGGCGCAGATCAACAAATGGTCGCGCTTCGACCGCAAGAATTACTTCTACGCCGATTTGCCGCAGGGCTATCAGATCTCGCAGCTCTATCATCCGCTGGTGGGGGAGGGGTCGCTGACCGTCCTGACCGACGAGAAGGATGAGGGCAGCGCCGTCACCATCGGGGTCGAGCGAATCCATGTCGAACAGGACGCCGGCAAGCTGATGCACGACCAGCATCCGACGATGAGTTATGTCGATCTCAATCGATCGGGGGTCGCGCTGATGGAAATTGTGTCGAAACCCGACATGCGCTCTCCGGCGGAGGCCGGGGCGTATGTTCGCAAGCTACGCTCGATCCTGCGCTATGTCGGAAGCTGCGATGGCAACATGGAAGAAGGATCGATGCGCGCCGACGTCAACGTCAGCGTGCGCAAGCCCGGTGAGGAACTCGGCACCCGCACGGAGACGAAGAACGTCAATTCGGTTCGCTTCGTGATGGCGGTGATCGAACATGAAGCGCGCCGCCAGGTCGACTTGATCGAGGATGGCGGCACGGTCGTCCAGGAAACCCGTCTTTACGATCCCGACAAGAATGTGACGCGGACCCTGCGCTCAAAGGAAGACGCGCACGATTACCGCTACTTCCCCGATCCGGACCTGCTCCCGCTCGAGCTCGATGACGCGTTTCTTGAGGAATGCCGCGCCTCGCTGCCCGAATTGCCCGATGCCAAACGCAAGCGTTTCGAAGGCCTTGGGATCACCGCCTACAATGCCGCGGTGTTGACTGCCGAAGTCGAAACCGCGCGCTGGTTCGACCAATTGATCGATGCCGGTGTCCCCGCTGCGCAGGCGGCCAATTGGGTTACCGGGGAATTGTTCGGCGCGCTCAATCGGCTTGGGCGCACTATCGACGATAGCCCGGTCACGCCGACCGCCGCGGCGGAACTGCTATCGCTGGTCGCCGATGGCACGATCAGCGGAACGATCGCCAAGAAAGTGTTCGAACTGATGCTCGAAACCGGCGACGGTGCAGCGGTCATCGTCGATCGCGAAGGCCTGAAGCAGACGAGCGACACCGGCGCGATCGACGGCGAGATCGATAAGATCCTGGCAGCCAATGCCGACAAGGTCGAGCAATATAAGGCGGGCAAGGAGGCGCTGTTCGGCTTCTTCGTCGGCCAGACGATGAAGGCGATGCAGGGCAAGGCCAACCCCGGCGTCGTCAACGAACGACTACGGGCCAAGCTGGACGACTGACCGCGACGGTGCGGGGCGAAGGAGAGCGTGAATGAAACTGTTGGGATCCTTCGTTGCAGCGACTGCGCTTGCCGCGACCCCGGCTGCCGCTGCGCAGACACCTCAGGCACCGCCGAAACTGATGATCGCCATCTCGGTCGACCAGCTTTCCGCAGACCTGTTTGATGCCTATCGCCCTTATTTCAGCGGCGGCCTGGCGCGAATTGCGTCGGGCACCTTGTTTCGCAATGGATATCAAAGTCACGCAGCGACGGAGACTTGCCCCGGCCATTCTACCCTGCTGACCGCATGGCACCCGTCAAGAAACGGGATTGTCGCGAACAGTTGGGTCGATCAGTCGATCGGCCGCAGTGACAAGACGGTCTATTGCGCCGAGGACGAGAGTGTTCCGGGATCGACATCGACTGCCTACATCGTTTCGGCCAAGCATCTAAAAGCGCAAACGCTTGGCGATCTGCTCAAGGTTGCGACGCCGGCAAGCCGGAATGTCGCGGTTGCGGGCAAGGACCGTTCGGCGGTGATGATGAGCGGACGCGCCATTGACCAGCGCTGGTATTGGGATGGCAAGACCTTCGCCACCGACAACAAGACTGCCAGGGTTCCGGCCAGCGTCACCGCGTTGAACGCCACGCTTCAACGGGCGTTGGGGGAGCCGCGTGAAGCGATGACACCGCCCGCATTCTGCGCCGACAAGGAAAAGGTCTACGCTGTCAGCCCGAGCCTCAGCGTCGGCAACGGGCGATTCGCCCGCAAGGCGGGTGACACCGGCGAATTCCGCCGCTCGCCGGACTTTGATGGCGCGGCGCTCGCGCTTTCGGCGGCCCTGATCAACGAACTCGGCCTGGGCAAGGGATCGGCGACCGACCTGTTGTCGATCGGCCTCAGTGGCACCGATTATGTCGGCCATGCTTACGGCACCGGCGGGATGGAAATGTGCCTTCAAATGGCGGCGCTCGACCTCCAGCTTGGGTCTTTCCTAGCGGCCCTCGACCGCAACGGGCTGGACTATGCCGTCGTCCTGACCGCCGACCATGGCGGACTCGATATTCCCGAACGTCTCCGTGATCGCGGCGTGGCGGACGCGGCGCGGGTCGATTCGGCACTGGTTGCGAGCGAAGTCGGCAAACGGATCGGCGGAATGCTTGGTCTCGGCGGTCCCGTCATCCTTGGGTCGGGCGCATCGGGCGAATTCTGGATCAGCTCGAAGCTCGCTCCTGCGGATCGCAAGCGTGTGCTCGATATGGCGCTCAAGATCTACCGTGCGCACCCGCAAGTTTATGCGGCCGTTCCAAAGCCGCAGGTCGCGGCAACGCCAATGCCCAGCGGAGACCCTCGTGGATGGACCGTTCTGCAGCGACTGCGCGCATCGTTCGATCCGAAACGATCGGGCGATTTCATGGTCGTGCTGAAACCCAACATTACGCCGATCGCGGCGCCATCGACCGGTTATGTCTCAACGCACGGAAGCCCATGGGACTATGATCGCCGCGTCCCGATCGTCTTTTGGCGCAAGGGAATGGCAGGCAGCCTACGCAACGATTGGGCCGATACGGTCGACCTGATGCCGACCGTTTCGGCCTGGATCGGATTACCCCTCCAGAAGGGGACAACCGACGGTCGTTGTCTTGGCAATATTCCCGGTGTCATCTGTCCGCGTTGATGTAGCGCTTGCAAGTCTCTCATAACACGGCATAAATCATACTCGTCCAGCAGGCCGCGTATCGATCTCTCGCGGTGCGCCGGTTTTGCTTCGTCCGATTTGGGGTTGGACGGGTGGCATCAGGGAGAGACCAGTATGCGTCGCTTTATACTCGCAGCCACATGCGCCGTCGCATTGAGCGCCTGCGTCCAGACCAAACAATATGCCGACGTCCAGTTCGCGCCGCCGCAGGGTGACTATAAATTGCTGGTCATGCGTCCCGACGTCAGCGTCGGTTCGGTGACGACGGGCGGTCTGGTCGAGCCGCGCGCCGACTGGACCGAGCAATCACGCGCCAACTTGCTTGCCGCGCTGAAGGCGCAGCAGGCGACGCGTGGCGGCAATGTCCTGATCCTGGAAAAGCGCGATGGTCTGCAATCGATGGGGGTCGACGCAGACACCGTGGCCGAGCTTGAGCGGCTCCATTATGCCGTCGGTGCGTCGATTGCGCTGCATCGCTATTCGGGGGCTTACCTTCCGACCAAGCGGCGCAAGGGCCTCGACTGGACGCTTGGCCAGCAAGCCGTCGATCTCGGCAAACGCACGGGCTATGATTACGCGCTGTTCCTTCATGCCGAAGACAGTTTCGCCTCGACCGGGCGCGTTGCCTTGCAGGTTCTTGGCGTTGCCGGCTGCGTCGTCGGTTTCTGCGCACCCAATATCGGCGGCGGCGGACAATTTGCATATGCCAGCCTAGTCGACCTGCGCACGGGCGAAGTTGTCTGGTTCAATGTCCTGCAGGCGGGGACGCAAATTGCGGGCATCAACATGGGCGATATCCGCAAACCGGAAGGCGCGGCCCAGATGGTTGACCGGCTGTTGAACCGGATGAAGCCGGGCAGGGAGGTCCAGCGCGCGATGAAGGCGACCGGCCAGTGACTGCGTTGGTCACACGACGAGGCTTACTTGCGGGCGGCGGCGCGCTTGCGGCGGCATCGCTTGGCGCAGGAATTGCCGAGGCACGAATTCTTCCGAGCCAGATGGAGCCACTAATCGGTCCGGGCTACAAGCCGACGGATCGCGATGAGATCGGCCTGTGGCAGCAGATGGAACGGGTCGAGGAGGAAGTGGCGGGTTCGAACCTGCTCATCAAGGATCCCGCGCTGAACGACTATCTGCGCGACCTGATCGGCAAGGTCGGTGGGCCAGCCGCAAAGGACATGCGCATTTACGTCGCGCGGATACCCGAATTCAACGCGGTGATGTTCCCGACCGGCTTTACGGTCGTGTTTTCCGGCCTGTTGCTCCGAATGCGAAACGAAGCCCAGTTGGCGGGCGTGATTGCGCACGAAAGCGCCCATTTCCTGCGCAAGCACCAGATCAGGCAGTGGCGCGACGTTCGCCGCAAGACCGATCTGTTTGCCATCGCCGCGATGGGCGCCGGCGTAGTGGGCGGGGCTGCAGGCGTTTACACCGGGGATCTCGCCCGACTTGCCCAGCTTGGTACCATCCTGACCATCCTGCGCTACAATCGGACGTTGGAGGCCGAAGCCGATGCGATGGGCGTTCGCCTGCTCGCAGATGCCGGCTATGCTCCGATGGAGATGGCGCGAACCTGGGAGCAGCTGATCGGCGAGCTCGATGCGTCTGCAAAATACCGGCGCAAGAAGCGCCACCGTGACTTTTCGCTGTTCTCGACCCATCCGGCCCCGGAATCGCGAATGGCGGATTTGAAGGCTTCGGCTGCCGAAGTCAGCCTTGCGGGCGGGAATTATCGTGACCACCGCGCCCGTTATTTGCGGGCGATTGGCGATATTCGTCCCACGTTGCTCGACGACCAGGTCAAGCTCAACGATCCCGGTGCCAGCCAATATATCGTCGAAACCCTTGCGCAGGACGGCTGGAGTGGCCTGCTGCGCTTTTATGAGGCGGAGGTCTGGCGCCTGCGCAACCGGGCCGGCGATGATGCCCGGGCGGCGCAGGGCTATGCGGTTGCGGTGCAATATCCGGACGTTCCCGCCGACGCGTGGCGCTGGCATGGCATCATGCTCCAGAAATCGGGACGGCGTGCCGAAGCGAAGGACGCCTATGCACGATATTTGAGCGTCGCACCGAACGCGCCCGACGCGCCTTTTATCCGCCAACAGCTCCAGTTTTTATGAGGTTCGCCATGTCCAGGTTCATCTCGATCGCGCTTGTCTCATTTGCCCTTGCCGCCTGTTCCTCGGTCGGTGGCGAAGGGTTCGGCTATGGTGGATACTCGCTCGTCAGGGCTCAGCCGCGAAGTGTCGGCGACGGCTCGATGATCGTCACGCCGCCGCGCGAGTGGAACAAGCAGTCGAGCGTGTGGGCGATCGACGATATTCGTCAGGTCGAGGATTGGACGCTCAATGGTCCCTATCTCAATTCAATGAGTTTCGTAACCGGCCTGAAAGGCGGTCGCTACATCATTCGTCAGAGCAAGCGCACTGCCCAGCAGGTTCCCAAATTCCGTTCCGACATGACCGCGCCGGAAATCGCCGCCATGCTCGAAAGCTTTTATCGCGTGAAGGCGGGTGCCATCGATTTCAAGACCACGGGAACTCAGCCCGCGCCAATTCATGGGATATCCCGGATTTCAGTTCGATTTCGATCACCTCGACACCGATGAAGTGTGGAGGCGTGGTCGGGCGGTGGGCGCCGTGATCGATACGAGGCTGTACCTCGTCCTCCTCGATGGAGCGCGCGCGCATTATTATGCGGCGGCGCTCCCCGATTTCGAGGTGGTTGCCAATTCGGCGCGGTTCAAACGCTAGGCAACCGGAGAGATCGGTGTCGCCGGAGGCTCGGTTCCGGGCACCGGCGGCGCGGGAACGTCGATATCGGGTCCAGCGGGTGGCGTTTCCGGTGGAGCCTTGCTTGGTTGTCCGGGCTGAGGCGGCTGGGGCGTGTCGGGGGTAGGGGTGTCGTCGGGCATCATCGTTTCTCCTCGCCTGCCTAACGGTTTGCCGCACCAACAAGTTTCGCGGCGCTTGCCCCGACGCTGATCCTTGCTATAGGCCGCGCACCTTGAATGGCGACCGCGCGCGCGTGGCGGAATTGGTAGACGCGGCAGGTTTAGGTCCTGTTGTCGAAAGATGTGGGGGTTCGAGTCCCTCCGCGCGCACCATCGTCGCACCTGCGACGGTCGGTGGACCAAGGACAGGATTGCGCGCGGAAACCAGATTGTTGGACAGGATACTAGATCGTTATGAAGACCGTCGAGACGGAAAATAAAGGCCTGAAGCGCGGCTACACGCTGACCATTCCGGCCAAGGACATCGATGCCCGCATGGATGCGGAAGTGAAACGCATGGCGCCGCAGGTGCGGATGCCCGGCTTTCGCCCTGGCAAGGTTCCCGCCAACCTCATTCGCAAGATGCATGGTGAACAGCTTCATGGCGAGGCGCTGCAGAGCGCGGTCCAGCTGGGCGTCCAGAAGCTCCTGAACGACAACAAGCTGCGTCCCGCGATGCAGCCGCAGGTCGAATTGGCGGACGGTTACGAACAGGGCAAGGATGCCGAGGTCAGTGTCAGCTTCGAAGCGCTTCCCGACGTGCCCAAGCCGAAGATCGACAAGATCAAGCTGGAACGCCTGACGGTGGAGCCCGACGAGAAGATCGTCGAGGAGCAGCTCAACCAGCTTGCCGCTTCGCAAACTCGCTACGAAAACGCCAAGAAGGGCCACAAGGCGGCCAGCGGCGACCAGGTCGTCATCGACTTCGTCGGCAAGGCAGACGGCGTCGCATTCGAAGGTGGTACTGGCACCGACATGCCGGTCGTGATCGGTTCGGGTCAGCTCATTCCAGGCTTCGAAGACCAGATGATTGGCGTCAAGGCCGGCGACGAAAAGGTTCTCAACGTGACGTTCCCGGATGAATACCCGGCCGAGAATTTGAAGGGCAAGCCAGCGACGTTCGACATTGTCGTGAAGGAAGTCAAAGTCGCTGGAAAGACGAAGATCGACGACGATTTCGCCAAGTCGCTTGGTCTCAACGACCTTGAACAACTGACAGGGCTGATCCGCAGCCAGGCGCAGGACGAACTCAACGGTTTGACCCGCACCCACATGAAGCGCCGCCTGCTCGACCAGCTTGCCGCCGACCATGATTTCGAAGTGCCGGCATCGATGGTCGATGCCGAGTTCGAGAATATCATGGCGCAGCTTCGTCATGAGGCGAGCCACGAGGATGACAGCGAGGCAGCGCTCAAGGAAATCGAGAGCGAAGCCGACGATTATCGCGGTATTGCCGAGCGCCGTGTGCGCCTCGGGCTGTTGCTCAGCGAAATCGGCGCTGCCAATGGCGTCGAGGTCAGCCAACAGGAAATGAACCGCCTGATCGGGCAGGCCGCATCGCAATATCAGCCCAAGGATCGCGACCGGTTCATCCAGTACGTCCAGAATGAGCCGATGGCCGCTGCCCAGCTGCGCGCACCGCTTTATGAGGACAAGGTTGTAGACTTCCTGTTCTCTAAGGCAGACGTGACCGAACGTGCCTCGACCCGAGAGCAGCTTGAAGCCGATCTCGAGAGCGAAGAAGGTCATGTCCATGGTCCGGGCTGCGGCCACGATCATGGCGAAACAAAGAAACCGGCTGCCAAGAAGAAGGCGGCTTCCGCCAAGGTGGACGCCAAGACTGCAAAGGCCGAGGCAAAGCCG
Source organism: uncultured Alphaproteobacteria bacterium (assembly GCA_963843855.1). Classification (GTDB taxonomy): domain Bacteria; phylum Pseudomonadota; class Alphaproteobacteria; order Sphingomonadales; family Sphingomonadaceae; genus Sphingomicrobium. The sequence continues at coordinate 541,368 of CAWJMA010000003.1, read as the reverse complement.
GCCGCTGCGAAGAAGCCTGCTGCCAAGGCCGCACCGGCCAAGAAGGCAGAAGCGAAGCCCGCAGCCGCGAAAATGCCTGCCGCCAAGACCGCTCCGGCCAAGACGGCTGGCGCCAAGCCGGCAGCCGCGAAAAAACCGGCAACCAAGAAAAAGTAACGCAGAAATAAGGGGCGGCGGTTAAAGGGAGGACATGACCATGTCTCGTACCCCTGCAATCGCCGTCCTGTTGCCTTGCTATAACGAAGAAGCGGCGATCGCCCGGACGATTGCAGGCTTCCGGTCCGCACTGCCCGATGCGGCAATCTATGTTTACGATAACAACAGCCTCGATGGCACCGTCGAGGAGGCCCGCAAGGCGGGCGCGATCGTTCGAACTGAACGGATGCAGGGCAAGGGCAATGTCGTGCGACGGATGTTCGCCGACGTCGATGCCGACGTCTATCTGATGGCGGACGGCGATTTGACCTACGACCCTACCGCCGCCCCGGAAATGGTCAGGCAATTGCTCGACGATCAACTCGACATGGTCGTCGGTACGCGTCAGCACGATGCCAAGGATGCGTATCGCGGCGGGCACGTGCTCGGGAACCGATTGTTCACTTCACTCCTGTCCGGCCTGTTCGGACGTAGTTTCACCGACATTTTCTCGGGCTATCGGGCTTTTTCCCGGCGCTTCGTGAAAAGTTTCCCGGTTCTGTCGGAAGGTTTCGAGATCGAAACCGAGATGAGCGTTCATGCTCTCGAATTGAAAATGCCGGTCGGCGAAGTGGCGACGGCCTATGGCGCGCGCCCGGAAGGCTCCGCGTCGAAGCTCAGCACGTACCGCGACGGCTGGCGTATCCTCAAGACGATTGGCACGCTCTATCGCGTCGAACGCCCGGTGCTTTTCTACGGCGGGATCGGTGCCTTGCTCCTGGCGGTAGCATTGTTCCTGGCGGTGCCGCTCGTCCTGACCTACCTCGACACCGGACTGGTGCCGCGCTTCCCGACCGCAATCCTTGTCACCGGAATGGTGATCATTGCCGTCCTATGTTTCTTCGCAGGTCTTATCCTCGACACCGTGACGCGCGGTCGTCGCGAAGTTCGCAGGCTGGCCTATCTTTCGCAGTCACTCGCCCGGGGCGCTTGAACCTTTGCCCGTTCCGCCCGATGTAGGGACCAACACCTCAGCCAAGGACCACGCATTCCCATGGATCATGTAGATATCGCCTCGCAGCTCGTTCCGATCGTCATCGAGCAGTCCAACCGGGGCGAACGCAGCTTCGACATCTATTCGCGCCTGCTGCGCGACCGCATCATCTTCGTTACCGGTGCGGTCGAGGACCATATGGCCTCGCTGATCACCGCCCAGCTGCTGTTCCTTGAATCGGAAAATCCGAAAAAGGACATCTTCATGTACATCAATTCGCCTGGCGGCGTGGTGACCAGCGGCCTCGCGATCCACGATACCATGCAATATATTCGGCCGCGTGTCGGTACCGTCTGCATCGGCCAGGCTGCCTCGATGGGCAGTTTTCTGCTTGCCGCCGGCGAGCCAGGGATGCGCGTTGCGCTGACCAACAGCCGGATCATGGTCCATCAGCCTTCGGGCGGCGCCCAGGGCATGGCGGCGGATATCGAAATTCAGGCGCGCGAAATCCTGCGGATGCGATCGCGGCTCAATTCGCTTTATGCGAAATACACCGGTCAATCGATCGAGGAGATTGAAAAGGCGATGGACCGCGACAAGTTCCTTGAGGCCGACGAGGCCAAGATCTTTGGCCTCATTGATGAGGTCTTCGACAAGCGTCCGGATGCAGGCGACGACGACGGGACCGGTGCCGGAGATATCACGCCTGCCTGATCGCCACGCCTCGGTTTAGTGAAGGTAATGATCCATGCACCAGGTCGGTGCTTTGCCATATCGACGCCGCCGCAAGGGGGTATCGATGGACGTCATGCTGGTGACGTCCCGGCGCACCGGTCGCTGGATCATTCCAAAAGGTAATATCGATCCTGGCAAAGACGAACGCAGCATGGCCGCGCTCGAAGCGCTCGAGGAGGCCGGAGTCGAGGGGAAGGTGTTCAAAAAGCCTCTCGGCAATTACGAATATCTGAAATATTTCGACGATGGCACGACCGAGATGAGTGATGTGACGGTTTATGCCCTTTCGGTGCGCCAAGAGCATGACGTCTGGCTCGAGAAATCACAGCGCGAGCGTCGCTGGGTATCCTTGTTCGAGGCGAGTGAAATGGTCGAGGATCCGGGGCTTGCCGCTTTACTTCTGTCCTTTGCGGCGACCTATCGGGGCAAGTGAAGGCCCTTGTCGGGTGCGGCAAGTCCATCCATATCTGGGACAAGCGACACGAAGCGGGTCGGACGTTAACCCATCGACCATGTTGATTGTGCCATAAAGCAGGCTAGCATGGGCCCCGTGAGGGCCCCTGGGGGCCGAGTACGACAAGGGAATTTATGACGAAGCTTCAAGGCGGTGGCGACGGCAAGAGCACGCTTTACTGCAGTTTCTGCGGAAAATCGCAGCACGAGGTGCGCAAGCTCATCGCCGGGCCGACCGTGTTCATCTGCGATGAATGCGTCGAATTGTGCAACGACATTATCCGCGAGGAAACGAAGTCGGCTCTGGTCAAGACTCGGGACGGCGTTCCGACGCCGGGCGAAATCAACAAAGTCCTCGACGACTATGTGATCGGTCAGCTGCGCGCAAAGCGCGTCCTGTCGGTTGCAGTGCATAATCATTACAAGCGTCTCGCCCACAGCTCGAAGAATGCGGGCGAGGTCGAGCTTTCCAAGTCGAATATCCTGCTGATCGGCCCGACCGGCTGCGGCAAGACCTTGCTCGCCCAGACGATGGCGCGGATCCTGGACGTTCCCTTCACGATGGCCGATGCGACCACGCTGACCGAGGCGGGCTATGTCGGCGAAGATGTCGAAAACATCATTCTCAAGCTGCTTCAGGCCTCCGACTATAATGTCGAGCGGGCCCAGCGCGGAATCGTCTACATCGACGAAATCGACAAGATCAGTCGCAAGTCGGACAATCCGTCGATCACCCGCGACGTGTCGGGCGAGGGCGTCCAGCAGGCGCTGCTCAAGCTGATGGAAGGGACCACTGCTTCGGTTCCGCCGCAGGGTGGCCGCAAGCATCCGCAGCAGGAATTCCTGCAGGTCGACACAACGAATATACTGTTCATCTGCGGCGGCGCGTTCGCCGGCCTGGAGCGGATCATTTCGGATCGTATGCAGGGCAAGTCGATCGGTTTCGGTGCCCATGTCGAAGCGCCAGACGAGCGTCGCACGGGCCAGGTACTGAAATTCACCGAACCGGAAGATCTGATGAAGTTCGGCCTGATTCCGGAATTCATCGGCCGCATGCCGGTCATCGCGACGCTCGAGGATCTTGACGAAAAGGCATTGGTCGAGATTCTTGGTCGAACCGAAGAATGCGTTGATCAAGCAATATCAGAAGCTGTTCGAGATGGAGGACGTCGTCCTCGAATTTACCGACGATGCGCTGGTCGCCGTCGCCAAGAAGGCGATCGAACGCAAGACGGGCGCACGCGGTCTCCGTTCCATCCTCGAAGGGATCCTGCTCGACACCATGTTCGACCTGCCGTCGATGGAAGGGGTAGACGAGGTCCACGTCGATAAGGACGTGGTCGCTGGCACCAAGGAGCCGGTGCGCGTCTACAACAAGAAGGAAAAGATGACGCAGCAGGCCGGCGGCGACGCTGCCTAATGCGCGTTTTCGCTACTATTGCGCTGATTTCTTTCCTAATTGGTAATCCAGCTAGCGCAGAGACGGCTGAGCCGTTGGTGCAGGATGTAACCGAACATCGCAATGACGTCGGTGAAATTGAAAAGCGAGGCACCAATTTTGTTCACAGGAGTGCAGGGTATGCCTTTCCGGCCGTTCTGGGCGCAATGCCGGCACGAAAGACAATTACCTTCGCGCCTCAGGACGCAGAGGTTTATTACACGCTAAAGGGCGGCGCGAACGGCGATGCGTGGCTCAGTCTTTATGTCTATCCGGCAAGATTGTCGCTGGCAGAAGAAGATCGAGAAGTCCAAACCGCGCTCCAGAAAAATCTTAAGGGTGGAGCGGTGCTACGCCCGTCCGTCTTCGGTGATGTGCCAAGCGGCGCAGTGGATAGTTGGTATGATGGCGAGTATAACGGGATCCGCGTTATTACTGGCTACACCTTAGTCAAGGACGGCAAATGGTTCATTAAGGTCCGGCTTTCAGTTCCCTCCTCTGGAGGGAAGGAAAGCATGGATCGTGCGGCGAAAGCGCTGGGCGATGTCAGTTTTACGATTGCTAAGTCAACGGAGCGGGCCGTCGGATTACCTTCTGCAGCCTCGCAATGATCTGCTGCTGAAATAGCACTTCGCCGACGCCGTCAGCCACCGGTCACAGCACATGAAAACTCGACTTCCCAACGTCATCACAGAGCCGCGTTCGCCAATTCGGTCAATCCTGATTGGGTGGCCGTTGGCAACGATCCCGGCGATAGCACTGGCAGCGCTTGCATCCTCCATATTTCCTGCGGACGCCCATCCCGATTTCGGTAACGTTGCGTGGCTGATGTTCGTCGCACTTGTGGTGATTTCGCCGATCCTTGAAACGCTTATCATGGCAGCTGTTCTTGAATTGCTCGTTCGCATTGTCCCAGCATGGCTGGCCGTTGCGATCAGCGCGGTCGGGTGGGGGGTCGCTCACAGCCTTCAGGCACCGGCCTGGGGCCTTGTTATCTGGTGGCCGTTCACGGTCTTCTCGATGCTCTATGTTACGTGGCGAAAGAAGAGCAAGGCTTGGGCGCTTGTCATTCCGATGGCGGTCCATGCACTCAACAATCTGCCACCGGCATTGCTGCTGTTGCGCAACGGATAGGCGCCGCCCATATGGAGGGCATGAGTGTCATCCTTCCGATCCTTCCGCTTCGCGACATCGTCGTTTTCCCGCATCGAATCGTTCCGCTTTTCGTCGGCCGTGACAAATCCGTCGCCGCGCTCGAAGCGGCGATGGCCGATGACAAGCGCCTGTTCCTGGTTGCCCAGCTCGATCCGAATGAGGACGACCCGGATCGTGACGCAATGTACGACCTCGGCGTCATCGCCACGGCAATGCAACTGCTCAAGCTGCCCGACGGTACGGTCCGTGTATTGGTCGAAGGCGCCAAACGTGCGCGCCTGACCAGATTGGTGCAGGAAGACGGCTATCAGGCTGCCGAGGTCGTCGAGGTTGACGAAGAAGAAAGCGAAGGGCCCGAGGCGCTCGCATTGATGCGATCCGTGATCGACCAGTTCGAAAATTACGCGAAGCTCAACAAACGCCTTCCAGCCGAGACCGGCGTGCAGCTCGCCGAGATCGATGATCCGTCGATCCTTGCCGATGCCGTGGCTTCTTCGCTGTCGGTCAAGGTTGCCGACAAGCAGGCGCTGCTCAGCGAACTCAACCCAGCGCGCCGGCTCGAGATGGTCTTTGCCTTCATGGAGGGCGAACTGGGTGTCCTGCAGGTCGAAAAGAAGATCCGCAGCCGCGTGAAACGGCAGATGGAAAAGACCCAACGCGAATATTACCTCAACGAGCAGTTGAAGGCGATCCAGCGCGAGCTTGGCAATGACGACGGGGAAGGGGGCGACGAACTCCAGGAACTGGCGGCCAAGATCCGCAAGACCCGCCTGAGCAAGGAAGCGCGCGCCAAGGCCAATGCCGAACTCAAGAAGCTCAAGGGGATGGCGCCAATGTCCGCCGAAGCGACGGTGGCGCGCAATTATCTCGACGTGCTCCTGGGTTTGCCATGGGGCAAGAAAAGCCGTCTGAAGCGCGATATCGCCGAAGCGGAAACGGTGCTCGACGAGGATCATTACGGCCTTGAAAAGGTCAAGGACCGGATCATCGAATATCTCGCCGTCCAGGCGCGCACCAACCGCCTGAAAGGACCGATTCTCTGCCTTGTCGGACCGCCCGGCGTCGGCAAGACCTCGCTCGGTCGTTCGATTGCTAAGGCAACGGGCCGCGAATTCGTTCGCCAGTCGCTTGGCGGCGTGCGAGACGAAGCCGAGATTCGCGGGCACCGCCGCACCTACATCGGGTCGCTGCCCGGCAAGATCATGACCAACATGAAGAAGGCCGGCACGTCGAACCCGCTCTTCCTGCTCGACGAAATCGACAAGCTCGGTCAGGATTTCCGCGGCGATCCATCATCGGCGCTCCTCGAGGTGCTTGATCCCGAACAAAATTCGAAGTTCCAGGACCATTATCTGGAGCTGGATTACGATCTTAGCGACGTCATGTTCGTCACGACCGCGAACAGCCTCGACATGCCCCAGCCCTTACTCGACCGGATGGAGATCATCCGGCTTGAGGGTTACACCGAGGACGAAAAGGTCGAGATCGCGAAGCGCCATCTCATCCCCAAGCAGCTTGAAGCGCATGGGGTTAAAGAGGGCGAGCTTGAGTTTACCGACGAAGGCCTGCGCTCGATCTTGCGCCACTACACGCGGGAAGCGGGCGTCCGTACGCTCGAACGAGAGCTGGCCAAGGTGGCGCGCAAATCACTCCGGCTGATCCTCGAAGGCAAGACCGAATCGGTATCGCTGACCGATTCGAACATTGCCGATTTCCTTGGTGTGCGCCGCTACCGCTATGGTGTCAGCGAGGAAGAAGATCAGGTAGGCGCCGTGACGGGCCTGGCTTGGACCGAAGTCGGCGGTGAACTGCTGACCATCGAAGCGGTCACGGTGCCCGGCAAAGGTCAGATCAAGACGACGGGCAAGCTGGGCGACGTGATGCAGGAATTGATCCAGGCCGCGATGAGTTTCGTCAAGGCTCGGGCCCCCGCTTATGGAATCAAGCCTTCCATCTTCGCGCGCAAGGAAATCCACGTCCATCTGCCCGAAGGGGCGGTTCCGAAAGACGGCCCCTCGGCGGGTGTCGGCATGGTCACGGCGATGGTGTCGACACTGACCGGGATACCGGTGCGGCGCGACGTCGCGATGACCGGAGAAGTCACGCTTCGCGGCCGCGTCCTTCCGATCGGCGGCCTGAAGGAAAAACTGCTTGCGGCGTTGCGCGGCGGAATTACGAAGGTGCTCATTCCGGCCGACAATGAAAAGGATCTCGTCGAGATTCCGGCCAGCGTGAAGAATGCGCTGGAGATCGTTCCTGTTGCCCATGTCGACGAAGTGCTGGCGCTGGCACTCGCCAAGCCGGTCACACCGATCGAATGGACCGAGGCGGATGAACTGGCCGTTGAGCCGCTTGCGCCCGCACCGGGAGGGGCCGAGAGTCCCGCTGTGCGACACTAGATTTTTGACTTCGCCGCCGATCCTTGTCTTAAGGAGGGCATCGTCAATGATGCGAGTCTTCATGCAAGCAAGCGCGGGAGTGGGGAATGAACAAGCAGGATCTCATCAGCCATATCGCGGATCGCGCGGGCCTCAGCCGGTCGGACTCGTCCAAGGCAGTGGAGACGATGCTTGAAGTCATCACCTCGGCCTTGAAGCGCGGCGATGAAGTTCGACTGGTGGGATTTGGCAATTTCTCGGTGACCCGGCGAAAGGCGTCGGTCGGCCGTAACCCGCGAACCGGAGCGCCAATGCAGATCAAGGCAAGCCACCAGCCGAAATTCCGCCCTGGGCGAATTCTTAAGGAAGCCGTTCAGGCCAAGTAAGCGCGCTTCGTCCAATCGCGGGCTGGACAGCGCGCGCAAGCCCGATTATCGGCCCTCTTCCCGCACATCGGGGCGCGTAGCTCAGTGGTAGAGCACACCCTTCACACGGGTGGGGTCGCAGGTTCAATCCCTGCCGCGCCCACCACCTCTTCCCGCGTTGGGCAGGTGGGCTGGCGGTCAATCCTTACCAACAGAAAAGGCGGCGCAGATCTGTGATCTGGCACCGCCTGTCCGTTCACAGCTAGACGTAAGAAAGCTAGTCCAGATACCCAGGCTGGAAGCTCGCGACGCGAAGCATTTCGTTCCAGTCGCGGAAGTGGATGTTGCGGCCCTGGCGCGAAATCAGGCCCTGACGTTCCAGGTCGGCGAACACCCGATTGACGTTCACCGATGTTTGACCGGTGATGTCGGCAATTTGTTGCTGGGTGAACGGGTTGGGCAGTGGCTCCGACTTCGGATCAATACCGTATCGAGTTCGCCGTCTCCGCAAGGAGATGCGCAACGCGGGCGGTGGAATTGCGTCGACCGCAATTGACCAGCCATTCGTAGCCGATCGACTCGTTCCGTTGGATCAAGCGCCAGAAAAAGCGGGCAAGAACCGGGTGGGATTCGATGATTGGATCGAAATCCTCCGCCTTGCCGATCAGCACTTCGCTCTTGACGATCGCCTGGATGCCATAGGCAGCCGATCCTTCGCGAGGCAAAATTCCCTCACCAGGAAAGCGCAAAGCGACGATCTGGCGACGTCCACTCGAGTCAGCCTTGTACTTCGAGACCAGGCCGGTGGCGACAAACATGACCTCGTCGCGCGCTGCGCCGGGTTCACGAAAGGGTCGACGAGGGTCGAGCTGGACGCGTCGCTGTGGCATATCCGCAATGGCATCGGCGATTGACGGATCCAATCCGGCTTCAACCAGACGGTCGCGAAGCGCGACCCCGTCGGTCAACCGGCCATTCTTTTGACGACTCGAATTCAAATCTCGCTCCCAACCCACTAGGTGCGCCTACCGTAAGGTTTGCGCAAGTCATTAACCCTGTTTGCTGCTTTATCGTCGATAAACCGACGAACGTTACTGCCCCGTACGCAACAAACCGATGGCACGCTGCTGCCAGACGCCATCGCATTCCACCGCCGACTTAAGGTCCGGCGGGCCTGGCCATCCAACATCTGGGAAGGATCGTCCGGCAAGGGAACGGTCGCTCCCATAGCGAGGAAAAATGTGAAAGTGAATATGCCGATCAACCATCATCAACATGAGATAGTTGATTTTTTCGAAGTCGACTTCGCGTTTTAACATGGCTTCGATCTCTGCCACGATCTGCCCTTGTTCGAGGAAGGCCGCAGGTGGCAACGCGCCATAGGCGGTCGCATCGCTCTTGGCGGCAAGCACCAACGAGCCTGCGGTCACCTGCGCGGGCCGCAACAACAGGACCCAATGGTCATATTCCCGGATCAGCGTTGCCGGATATCCGAACTTCTCGATCGTTGCATTCATTGTCCGTCTCTCTTGCCATCTCAGGCCATGACCCTTAAGGGCACGGCGCGCCTCCTCCAATGGCGCTTTGCGGCGATCGTAGCTCAGTTGGTTAGAGCATCGGTTTGTGGTACCGAGGGTCGCGGGTTCAAGTCCCGTCGGTCGCCCCATTCTTCCTGACGTTTCAATAAGTTAGGCGATCCATGAACACCCCTTGGGGCTTCCCCGATTTCGATGCGCATGAAGCGCTGTATTTTGTCACCGACAAGGCGTCTGGCTTGCGTGCGATCATCGCGATGCATTCGAACTCACCTCGGCCCGGCCGCAGGCGGAACGCGCTTCTGGCATTATGCGGACGATGCGGATGCTTTGACTGATGCGCTCCGCCTGTCACGCGGGATGAGCTTCAAGAATGCGATGGCGGGGCTTCCGCTCGGTGGTGGCAAGGCGGTCATTCTCGCCGATTCCGATCGCACCAAGACGCCGCAGCAGGTCGCCGCATTCGGCAGAGCTGTTCAAAAACTCGCCGGCAATTACGTCACCGCCGAAGATGTCGGAATGTCGGTCGCCGACATGACCGCGATCGCTGCAGAAACGCGTTTCGTTGCGGGCCTGCCCGTTGCCGGCGGCGAAGTGGGCGGCGACCCCGGTCCGCATACGTCGCTTGGTGTCTTCCTGGGTATCAAGGCAGCGGTGCGCCAGTCGCTTGGCAAAGATACGCTGGCGGGTTTGCACATTGCGATGCAGGGCGCAGGCAGCGTCGCAAGCGGTGTTGCGCGCCATGCGGCGAAGGAAGGCGCGCGACTCAGCATCGCCGACATCGCCGATGATCGCGCCAGGGCACTTGCGCAGGAAACGGGCGGGTCGGTGGTCGATCCTGCTCAGATCATGCTGGTCGAGGCCGATGTGTTCAGCCCGAACGCGCTGGGCGCGATTCTCAACGTGGACTCGATCGCCGCCCTCAATGTCCCAATCGTAGCCGGCGGCGCTAACAACCAGCTCGCAACCCCGCAAGACGGCGAACGACTGATGGAGCGGGGCATTCTTTACGCACCCGATTACGTCATCAACGCGGGCGGGATCATCAATGTCTCGACCGAATATCTGAAAGATGGAGGACCCGATCTCGTCCGTCAGCGCGTCGAGGCAATCCCGGGTCGACTGGAAACGATCTGGGTGGAAAGTGCCGCAACCGGGCGCGATCCCGCCGCAGTCGCCGATGCAATGGCGCAAAAGCTGATCGGCCGCGGCTGATTTGTCGAACATCAATTGAAGGAATGGCGGGGCTTCTCTAGGGAGCGGACACGGTCATGCACGCGCTCGCCAATCCTGCCCGATTCTTGAGGATCGCCCGTCCGGCGACCAGCTGGTGCCTGTGGCTTGGCCTCGGGCTTGTTCTGGCTGGTGTCGTGGGCGGCCTGTTCGTGACTCCGCCCGATTATCTGCAAGGCGACAGCGCGCGCATTTTGTACGTCCATGTCCCCGCAGCCTGGCTTGGCATGGCGGGATGGAGCGGGCTTGCGATTGCCGCGCTTAGCCAATTGGTCTGGCGCCATCCCCTCGCGACATTCGCCGGACGCGCGGTTGCGCCAGTCGGTGCAGTCTTCGCCTTCATCTGCCTTGCGACCGGATCTATCTGGGGACGTCCGACTTGGGGCACCTGGTGGGAGTGGGACGGACGACTGACGTCGATGCTGGTCCTGTTCTTTTTGTACCTCGGTTACATCGGGCTGTCAGCGGCGGAGAAAGAGCGCGGGACCGAAGGGCGCATGGCCGCGATTTTCGCGCTGGTCGGCGCCGCCAACCTGCCAGTGATCCATTATTCCGTAATCTGGTGGCGCACCCTTCACCAGGGCCAGTCGATCAGCCTTGGCGGCGGATCGTCGATCGCAAATGAACTGCTCTGGCCGCTGCCGCTGACGACTTTTGGCTTCACCTTGTTGTTTGCTGCGATCGTCCTGATGCGCATGCGCGCCGACCTCGCGACCACGCGCGCCGAAGCACGTTTACGGCGGATGGCAACATGAACCAGTGGCTATTCGTGATCGCGGCATATGCGATCACCCTCGCCGGAACGATCGGCCTCCTGCTATTAAGCATGCGTGCCATGCGCGTTGCCGAGCGCCGCGCGGACGAGATAATCGGCAAGTGAGTTTGAAGCCAAAGCACCAGCGGTTGGCCTTGGTGGGAGCAGCGATCCTCGCGCTTCTGGCGGCGGTGATGCTCGCGATGTGGGGACTCAAGGATAGGGCCGCATATTTCGTGACTCCGACCGATATTGCGACCGGCAAGGTCGCTTCCGACCGCTTCGTTCGGCTTGGCGGGATGGTGCAGGAAGGTTCGTTGAGCGTGAACGCCGATGGATTGACCCACCAGTTCACGGTCATTGACGGGCCGAACAAGGTGGTTGCGACCTATCGCGGAATTCCGCCGTCGCTGTTCAAGGAAGGCAGCGGCGTCGTCGCCGAGGGTAAGTTGGGTGCAGGCGGGGTCTTCGTTGCCGACAATATTCTCGCCAAACATGACGAGCGCTACATGCCGCCACAGCTTGGCAACTCCGTTGCCGAACATGCCGCGGCGGAGACAGTCTCGAAGTGATTGCGGAAGCGGGCCTTGCTGCATTGTGGATCGCGGCGGCGCTTGCCTTGCTCCAACTGCTTTTGGCCTTCCTGCCGAATGTCGGAAAGGATGTCGGGCACAATGTCCTGCTTGTCGCTATCACCCAGGCAATTCCGGTCGTCGCTGCTTTCACTTGCCTGATTGTGCTGTTCGTCCGCACCGATCTCAGCGTCGCGCTGGTCGCAGCCAACAGCCACAGCGCCAAGCCGATGCTGTACAAGGTTGCCGGATCATGGGGAAATCACGAAGGCTCGATGCTTTTGTGGGTGATGATCCTGACGCTTTCGGGCGCGGCACTCGCCTTGTTGTCACGTGCCCTTTCCCCGCGCACATTGGCGGCGTCCCTGGGGGCCCAGGCAGCGCTCGCGCTCGGCTTCTACGCGTTTCTGCTGCTCTCTTCGAACCCGTTCGACCGGCTCAATCCTGCGCCGGCTGAAGGGCAGGGGCTCAACCCCTTGCTTCAGGACCCAGGGCTCGCCTTCCATCCACCGACGCTATACATCGGTTACGTCGGCTTGTCGGTGGCCTTCAGCCTTGCTGTCGGCGCATTGCTGACCCGCGATGTCGGACCGGCACTTGCCCGGGCAATGCGACCCTGGGTGCTCGGATCCTGGATTTTCCTGACCATCGGAATCACCGCCGGTAGCTATTGGGCATATTACGAGCTTGGTTGGGGCGGATGGTGGTTCTGGGACCCGGTTGAAAATGCCTCCCTGATGCCGTGGCTGGCGGCCACGGCACTACTGCACTCGGTCAGTGTACTTGCGGCACGCGGCGGGTTGAAGAGTTGGACGATGATGCTTGCTGTCGTCGCCTTCTCGATGTCGATGGCCGGGACATTTCTCGTTCGATCGGGAATCCTGACGTCCGTTCACGCCTTTGCCGTCGATCCGGGGCGCGGCACCTTCATCCTCGGATTGCTGGTACTTTACGTCGGCGCCGCGCTCACGCTTTTCGCCTGGCGCGCGCAGACCGTAACCGAGGGAACGCGCTTCGCATTGTTCAGCCGGGAAGGCGCCTTGGTCCTCAACAATCTGCTGCTCAGCGTTATTCTGGGCGTCGTCTTTGTCGGTACGCTCTATCCCCTCTTCATCGAAGCACTGACGGGCGACAAACTGTCGGTCGGGCCACCGTATTTTGACGCGGTAGCCGGGCCGCTGGCACTGCTTCTAGCCGTCCTGCTGATGGTCGGACCGTTGCTTCGGTGGCGACGTCATGACGTCGGGCTTTCCGGGAAACTGGCCGCGCCAATTCTCATCGCGCTGGTTGCGTTTGTCGGCTCGATCATCCTGGCTCCGGAAATGAGCTTGTTGAGCCGCCTCGGCCTGACGGTGGGAGTAGGGCTCGTTCCGGCGAGCCTGCTTCCTCTCTTCGGGCGATCCTTGCGCCGAACTCCGCTGGCGACCTGGGGCATGGTGATCGCGCACCTGGGGGTGGGCATTTCGATGATCGGGATGGCCAGCGATAGCGCGTTCACCAAAGAGCGCCTCGCTGCTGCCCGTCCAGGCGATCGCTTGGTCGTAGGACCCTATACGGTCGCGTTCGTCGGTGTGGCACCCGTCGCCGGTTCGAACTGGACGGCGGTTGAGGCTCTGCTGCGTGCATCGCGAGGCGATGGCATGGTCGAACTACGTCCGCAGGCCCGTGTCTTTACCTCCCCCCCGACCGAGACGAGCGAAGTCGCCTTGGCGACCGCGTGGAACGGTCAGTTGTATGCTGTGATTGGACAGCAGCGAGAGGGTGTCTGGCAACTCCGCTTATGGTGGAAACCGTTCGTCACGATGATCTGGCTTGGCGGCCTGATGATCGCGTTCGGTGGCGTGGTCGCCTTGCTTGGTAGGTGGTGGTCTGCCTGGCGTCGCCGGAGGGCCGGCGAGTGAACCGCAGGATCATCCTGTTCGCGCCGCTCGCACTGCTTGTCGTTTTTACCGGACTGGCCGTCTGGCGGCTTGCCAATCCGCCAGAGACGGAAATTCGATCCAGGCTTGAAGGGAAGTTGATTGCGGAATTCTCCCTTCCCGCCGCGATACCGGGACACGCCGGACTAACGTCGGTCGATCTGGCCGACGGGAAACCGAAATTGCTCAATATCTTTGCGAGCTGGTGCGTGCCATGCATTGCCGAAGCTCCAATCCTGCTCGACCTCGAACGACGCGGAGTAACAATCCAGGCGATTGCAGTTCGCGACCGTGAAGAGGATGTCGCGGATTTCCTCATACGCCATGGCGACCCTTTCGAACGCATCGGAAGCGATCGCGACAGTCGCGTCCAGATGGCGCTCGGCTCGTCGGGTGTTCCCGAAACCTTCGTAGTCGATGGACGGGGAATCATCCGTTACCAGCATGTCGGGCCGATCGAATCCCCTGATGTCGCGACCATCCTTACTGAGCTGGAGAAAGCGCGATGAAGGTGCTCGCTTTTGCTTTGTTGCTTGCGCTTGCGTCGACTGTATCCGCCGACAGCAGCATGCCGCCGTCCGAATGGGCGAATCGCCAATTGCCGGAACTCATCACAGGAAGCCGAAGCCAAGGCGCTGATGGCGGAGCTGCGCTGCCTGGTTTGCCAGGGACAATCGATCGCCGATAGCGACGCCGAGCTTGCTGGCGACATGCGCGCCATGGTTCGGCAGCGAATCGCCGCCGGGGAATCGCCCGAGCAAATTCGGGGTTGGTTGGTCGAACGCTATGGCGACTGGGTCAGCTTCGCGCCTCCGGTGAAACCGCTGACCTGGCCGTTATGGGCGGCCCCGTTATTCCTCCTCGTCTTCGGCGGAGCGCTCGCGGCACGTCGTTTGAGGCGGCGGCGATGACGGGATTTTACATCGTCTTGATGTTCGTCGGCGTCGCTCTCCTCATGCTGCGATTGATGGGGATGCGCGGCGGGGCTTTGTCATTGGCTGCCGCGATCCTGATGTTCGGCGCTGCCGGTTATGCCTTCCAAGGCCGTCCCGAGCTTGCCGGCTCGCCGCGATCTGGTCAGGCCGCGTCGATCCCAATTCCCCTCGACAAGGTCCGACGCGCATTCTTGGGTAACTTCAATTCGTCGGACCATTGGCTGATCATGGCCGACAGCCTCGCGGCGCGCGGCGCCACACAGGATGCAGTGGGCTTGTTGAAATCTGCAGTTCGCCAGCATCCGCGCGATTACGGCCTCTGGGTTGGCCTCGGCAATGCGCTGGCCGATCACGCGCAAAGGGTCACTCCTGCCTCTCGCCTGGCGTTCCAGCGTGCGAAGGAAATTGCGCCGAGCGCACCGGCTCCCGACTATTTCCTCGGACTCGCCTTATTGCGTTCGGGACAGCCGGAAGAAGCGCTCGTCATCTGGAAGGATTTGCTAGCGAAAAGCGATCCACGGGCGCAATGGCGACCCTATCTGGTTGACGGAATTGCATTGATCGAAGGAATGCAGGCGGCGCAGAATTCGGCACCGCCTGCAGCCAGTTGATCAGGACGGGATGAATTTCAGATCAAGTGCCTCGGCTACGGGTTGATTGCGAATCTTTCCGTGAGAAACGTTGAGACCTGCGGCAAGATGCGGGTCGGCAGCCATCGCCTTGTCTGCACCCAGGTTTGCCAGTTTGAGAATGAACGGCAAAGTTGCGTTGTTGAGCGCGAAGGTCGAGGTGCGCGCTACCGCTCCGGGCATATTCGCGACGCAATAGTGGATGACCCCGTCGATCTCGTAGACCGGGTCGTCATGCGTGGTCGCGCGAGACGTTTCGAAACACCCACCCTGATCGATGGCGATATCGACCAGGACGCTGCCGCGTTTCATGGTTTTCAGCTGCTCGCGCGAGACCAATTTGGGGGCGGCCGCGCCGGGCACCAGGACGGCACCGATGACCAGTTCAGCTTCGCGAATCGCGTCGGCAATTGCCGCCTTTGACGCGAATGCTGTCTTGATCTGGCTTCCGAAATGCAGATCGAGTTCCGCCAACCGATCGTTGTTGATGTCGTAAATCGTGACGTCGGCGCGCTGACCGGTCGCAATTTGCGCCGCGTTGATTCCGGCCACGCCGCCGCCAAGAATGGCGACCTTGGCCGGTGCGACGCCCGGCACGCCGCCAAGCAGGACGCCGCGTCCGCCCTGTTCCTTTTCCAGGTAATGGGCGCCGCACTGGACCGACATTCGGCCAGCAACTTCGCTCATCGGCTTCAACAGGGGCAGGGCGCCCGAACGGCTGGTCACGGTCTCGTAGGCGATGCAGGTCGCGCCCGATTTCATCAATCCTTCGGCCTGGGGTTTGTCTGCGGCCAGGTGCAAGTAGGTGAAAAGGATGTGCCGCGAACTCGAGCATCGCGATTTCCGAGGCCTGCGGTTCCTTCACCTTCACGATCATGTCGCTTTTCGCGAACACGTCCGCGGCGGTGGCAAGAATCGTTGCGCCGACCTTTTCATAAGCCTTGTCGGAAAAGTCGATTCCGGTGCCTGCCTTGGTCTCGACAAACACCTCGTGACCGCACGCGACAAGTTCGGCGACACTCGCCGGGGTCATGCCGACTCGATATTCGTGATTCTTGATTTCTTTGGGAACGCCGACGCGCATCGTTGATAAGCTCCGATCATGAAACGTGGCGGGCCTATAGACGCATGCGTCTTCGATTGCAGCGCCTTTTTGCCGGTGCTAGGGCGGCCCGCCGCCGCGTAGGGGCGGCGTTGGAACCCCAGATGACCGCGACCGTCGCACCAGTTCACGCTACCGATTCTCCCGGACATAATCACGGACCCCTCGCAAAGTTGATGGTCGGCGCCATCGGGATCGTGTTCGGTGATATCGGGACGTCGCCGATCTACGCTTTTCGCGAAACCTTTGCGGGGCATCATACCCTCGCGCCGGACGCGCTTCACATCTACGGTGTGCTCAGCCTGATCTTCTGGTCGATGATGATCATCGTGACGATCAAATACGTCACGATCATCATGCGTGCCGACAATAAGGGAGAAGGCGGAAGCCTTGCCCTGCTCGCACTCATCAATCGTTCGGGCGGTGGTCGCAAACGCTGGACCGGCGGCGTTATCCTGCTCGGAGTCTTCGCAACCGCGTTGTTCTACGGCGACTCGATGATCACGCCCGCCATTTCGGTTCTGTCGGCGGTTGAGGGGCTCACCACGGTCAATCCGGCATTCGAGCGCTGGGTCATTCCGTTGGCCATCGGCATCCTGATCGGTCTGTTCGCCATCCAGAAGCGTGGCACAGCCAGCGTCGGCAAGATGTTCGGCCCGGTCATGCTATTTTATTTCGTCACGCTGGCGGTGCTTGGGGTCATGCACATCGCGGGTCATCCCCAGGTCATCCTGGCGATGTTCAATCCGCTTAACGCGGTGCGCTTTTTCGTGGTGGAACAGGGCGCGGCCTTCATCGCGATGGGTTCGGTCGTTTTGGCGGTCACCGGGGCCGAGGCGCTTTACGCCGACATGGGGCATTTTGGACGTCGCCCAATCAAGTTCAGCTGGCTGATGTTCGTCATGCCCGCCTTGCTGATCAACTATATGGGGCAGGGGGCGATGCTTCTCTCGCTCAGCCCGGCCGAAGCGATCGAGACGGTCAAGAATCCCTTCTTCTTTCTCGCACCCGAATTCCTTCGCCTGCCGCTGGTCATCCTTGCGACCTTCGCGACGATCATTGCCAGCCAGGCGGTGATTTCTGGCGCGTTTTCGGTCACCCAGCAGGCAATCCAGCTAGGCTTCATTCCGCGCCTCAGGATTCTCCACACCAGCGAGACTGCGGCGGGACAGATATACATTCCGCTGATCAACTGGGCCTTGTTGTTCATGGTGATCCTGCTGGTCCTGATGTTCCAGTCCTCATCGAACCTCGCCGCTGCTTATGGCATTGCGGTGACCGGTGCGATGGCGATCGACACCGTGCTGCTTGGTGCCGTCTTCTTCAGCCTGTGGAAATGGCCGTTGTGGAAGGCAATTCCCCTGCTTGCGATCTTCGCGCTCATCGACCTCGCATATTTCGGTGCCAACCTGCTGAAGGTGCCCGACGGCGGCTGGTTCCCCCTCTTGATCGGTGCCGTCGCGTTCACCTTGCTGACCACGTGGGCGCGTGGCCGAAAGCTGATGCTCGACCGAATGAAGGAGGCATCGCTTCCGATCGAGGTGTTCATCAAGTCGGCGGCGAGCAGCGCCACCCGCGTCCCGGGAACCGCGGTGTTCATGACCAGCTCGGCCAAGGGGGTGCCCCATGCGCTCCTCCATAACCTCAAGCACAACAAGGTGCTTCACGAGCGTATTTTCCTGCTTACCGTGAAGATCGAGGATGTGCCCTACGTCAACGTCGAAAACCGCATTGAGACGAGCGACTACGGCAATGGCTTTTTCCGGATCATCATTCGCTACGGCTTCATGGAAGAGGTCAACGTCCCGGGCGAACTTGCGGCGATCAAGACCTGTGGTGAATTGTGCAAGATGATGGACACCAGCTTCTTCCTGTCGCGGCAGACGTTGCTGGTCTCCGCCAAGCCGGGAATGTCGATCTGGCGCGAGAAGTTGTTCGCATGGATGTTACGGAACGCCGAGAGTGCGATGGAGTTTTTCAAGCTCCCGACCAACCGCGTGGTTGAACTGGGAAGTCAGGTCGAGATCTGACCGAGGGCTCTTCCCAGTCGCTTGCGCCGCGCCGCGCCCGGCCTCTGATTGTATCGGCCCAACTTGGGGCTGCCGACCAATCCTGGTTCGACCGCCAGCGCACGGCATACTTCCCGGTCGAGCGGAATCAGCTGCCGGCACATCTGACCATGTTTCACGCGCTCCCTCCGTCGCTCGAGGCGGAGGTGCGCGACGCATTGAAAGGTTATGCTGCCGGGCGCGCACCCACGGCATCGTGCGGGGGAATCATTCATTTGGGAAAAGGCGTCGCCTACCGAATTGTCTCGCCCGATCTCGCTTCCATCCGCGCGGAACTCGCCGATCGGTTCAGCGGGGCGCTGAGCGCGCAGGACAGGGCCGGGTGGCGCGCCCATATCACGATCCAGAACAAAGTGAATTCCGCCGAGGCGCGGTCACTCTTCGAAACACTTAGTGCCGATTTCAAACCCCGCCCGATCGCAATTCGCGGCCTTGCGCTGCACGCCTACGACGGCGGTCCGTGGGAACCGCTGGGCGCATGGCCGTTTCGCTTTTAGGTCAGGTCACCAATGCCGTCACAACTAAGATCGAACGCCGCCAGACCCGCTTCGAGGACGGACGCCATCATCGGCATATCCATCAGTTCATCGGCCAGGCTGTTTTCCTCGGCCGCCGCTTCTAGGGCTTCGTCCCACTCGCTGGCTTCATACGTGCCCTGGCCGACCAAGCACAGTGCATAGACTTCGGCAATTTGATCGTCGGCAAGATCCTCGAGGATGCCCTTCAGCTCTTCTTCGACGCTGGTGTTGATGCTGTCGTCGAGAACCGAGAGCGTTTCTCCGCCCTCGTCGTCGACATTTTCCGCGTCTTCGCCCTCGTCATAGTCGGATGGCACTTGCGCTTCATATTCACGGGCGCGGATGACTATTCGGCAAAGCGTATCGAGGGGGGTTGCGGTTTCCATAATTTCCTCACTGATGTCATTGCGCACAACGAGGGGTGAGGGCGGCGGTTCCGCACATTGCGAAGTCGCGTTGACCAGTGGGAATTGGCTGCCTATATGCCCGCCCGCTGGGCGGTGGTTTGCCGCCCGCAGCCCTCATCGGGGCGGAGTAGCTCAGCTGGTTAGAGCAGCGGAATCATAATCCGCGTGTCGGGGGTTCAAGTCCCTCCTCCGCTACCACATTTTCAGTAAGAAAAACAGACCCTTAGAGGGCTTCGGACACAGCTTTTATCAAGCAAACCGTGTTGCGCCGTGTTGCAACTAATTTCCTTAGATTTCCGCCGAATCCGATTTGCGTTCGGAGTCTCCGTGCAACATAGATGCAACATGGAGGCAGGGCTTTTGTCGTGATCTGAACGGGGGTCGAAATATGTCACAAAATATGGATGAAGCAGGGGTGCGTCTGGCGATAGCCCGGATGGATGCCGAGGCGCGGCTTCAGTCGGCGTCCGACAGGCTGAAGTTTCAACAAGAGACCGCGCTTGCAGCTATTAGGGGTCTAACGTTCGCGAATGGCGGGGCTATACTGGCCCTCCTTACATTCGTGGGCAATCAGCAAGGTAAAGTGGACCTGATCCAGATGCGCGGCGCATTCGAAGCATTTGCCTTCGGTCTGGGCTTTGCCTTGGCGAGCTATCTAGGGGCCTATTACTCCCAAAGCTGGTTCGCACATTCCGAAACGTCTGACGCCTGGAATTATCAAAGTGATATGTTATCGAAGCCACGGCAGTACACCGAGGTCGCAAATCAAGAACGTCGTCGCGGCTGGATATTCCAGCTTTCAGCTTTAGGCCTCATCGTCGGAAGTCTTATCAATTTCACCATGGGGGCGTTTCAGGCACTCGAAGCCATCACCTAGATTTCGAGTTCAGACGGGGGGCAGCACCGTGAGCGAAGCGGCCTTTGCCCCGCACCTCATGCATTTGAAACGCTTCCGTATGACCGCGATTGAGCCAGCTCCCACCATTCCGCCCAGCTGGTAGCCATCTAGACTTTTCGCCGCGCCACATTCCCCGCATTTTATCTTCATCCCACAACCGAAGCGGCAGAGATCGGCTACCGTGCGAATGTGCTTGGTGGACATCCCTTCTCTTATGCAAAAAAGAACATAGTGAGAACATGTCTTTTGCAAGAAGCACTTAATTTTTTTAGCTTACAGCATGACGTCCCGGTGTCTGACCAGTTAGGTCAGTCTAATGCCACTACCAACTTTGTTAGGCGCGCTGAACGAGCGACCTAGCAATCAGTAGGCTCGCCACCGCCACGGCTATCCCGCCGACTATATCGATCAGATAGTGATAACCCCAAATGATCGTGGCAAACATCATTCCCAAGTTTAAGGGCACGAAAACTAGACGCGCACGCTTTAGCGGCCATGTTGCCCACATAAAGAGCGCTCCAGCTGCTGCGTGAAAGCTCGGAAACCAAACCATTCCGACCATCGACTTATTTAGGTCTCTCAGAGTTCCATTTCTCAGGCTCTCAATCATTGCCCCAGTGCTCCAAGGGAGGTTGCGTCCAGGCATCGATTGAGGGTCAATCCCGTAAATCACATATGGTCCTTGTGCTGTGAAGAAGGGGAAAATGAGAGCCGTAATAATGCTGGCTACACCCCAAGCTGTCAGAAAGATCCAACCTCGTTGGCGTGAGCAAAGAAAGAACACGGATAACGCGACAAACGGGAGCTGCAGCAACATGGAACGATACAGATGTGCAGAGACAGGGAAAAGAATGGGATGCGTTTCGTAAAAGCGATAAAGCTTCATCCAATCAAATCCAAGGGTTCGGTCGGCTGCGATTAGCCATTGATCAGCGAAAGGAGCGCTATGGGCAGCAAGGAAGCTTAGTCCCGTTACTGTCAACGCACCCATGATGACCGGCAGGGTCAACGCTTCCAAGAAAACGGCGATATTAGGATTACCGTAACGACGCGCGAGCAAGGCGCCCGCTAGCATGAAAATGAGTGAGGAAAATGCGCTTAGTGCGATTGAGGGGCTAATTGTGAAGTCACTGATTGCGAGGTAAGCCAGCTCAATCAGCAAGGCGCATCCGAGTATGGCAAAGAGTGGCCGCGATTTTGCATCGATCGGAGCGGTTTTTTCCACTGAGGCGGCATGAGCGCTAAATCGAGCTAATAATGATTCACGGATAACCATTTCGCCGTGTCCGCAAAACAAATCGTTGATGCAAGTCTATTTTTGAAGCGAATGGGCCTGAGTGAACTCTTTAGCGGAGCGGGTGGTTCTTTGGCATTTTCCCCTTCATCCCCCGTTCTCGTCGAGATCGGGAAGGCCCAGCTTCTCACCCTCGATCAGAACGGACAGAAACTTCAGGCGAAGCGACAGTAGTCTGAAATGTAAAACGCCCGGACCGTGAGGTCCGGGCGTCCTTGCGTGACGATCGCTCGTCAGCCCCCTTGAAGTCTGGAGCGCCAATCTTTCGTCGGCATCCTCCCCGAACTCAGTCCCCTGCAGGCCGGTTCGATGACGTTGGCTAATCCGCCAGGCCCCATCCTGTCACGCAGGAAAGTGCGTTTGAACAACAGTTTGATTCAACCTGTGTCATCGCCGCCACAGCCGATGCCAGGCCCGCGCATGCATGGGCATGGCGCGGCGATTGCCTATCGTACACGCCCTCTCTAGGAGGGGCGACATTCGCACGCATTCACTCGAAAGTCCTCTCTTTGCGCCTGTCCCGCTCGTTCCTCCCCGTTCTCAAGGAAAGCCCGTCCGACGCCCAGATCGTCAGTCATAAGCTGATGCTCCAGGCCGGGCTCGTCCGCCAGACCGCCGCTGGCATTTATGCCTGGCTTCCGGTCGGCCTGCGCGTCCTCAAGAAAATCGAGCAGATCGTGCGTGAGGAGCAGGACAAGGCCGGTGCGATCGAAGTATTGATGCCGACGCTGCAATCCGCCGATCTGTGGCGTCAGTCGGGGCGGTTTGATGCCTACGGACCCGAAATGCTTCGGGTCAGGGATCGTCACGACCGTGACATGCTCTATGGTCCGACCAATGAAGAGATGATCACCGCCATCTTCCGCGACGATGTCAAAAGCTACCGCGAGTTGCCGCGCACACTTTACCATATCCAGTGGAAGTTCCGCGATGAAGTCCGCCCTCGCTTCGGCGTGATGCGCGGCCGCGAATTCCTGATGAAGGATGCATATTCTTTCGACCTTGATGAAGCGGGCGCGCGGCAGAGCTATTTTACCCAGATGCTCGCCTACCTGCGAACCTTCCAGCGCCTCGGAATTCAAGCAGTGCCGATGAAGGCGGCGTCGGGTCCGATCGGCGGCGACCTGAGCCACGAATTCATTGTGCTGGCCCCGACCGGCGAAAGCGAAGTCTTCTACGACGCAGCGTTCGAGGAATTCGACTGGGCGCAGGCGGATCTCCGCTACGACGATGCCGATGGACTTCAGAAATTGTTCGAACAAGTCAGTGCAACCTATTCAGCCACCGATGAAACTCACGACGAAGAGCGCTGGGCCAAGGTGTCTTCGGATCGCCAGCGCACCGGGCGCGGGATCGAGGTCGGTCACATCTTCAATTTCGGTACAAAATATAGCGCTGCGATGGGACTGAAAGTCTCGGGACGGGATGGCGCGATGGTCGTTCCGGAAATGGGAAGTTACGGAATTGGTGTTTCCCGCTTGGTCGGCGCGATTATCGAGGCGAGCCATGACGACAACGGGATTGTCTGGCCGGAAGCGGTCGCGCCGTGGAAGGTTGGGCTGGTAACGATGCGCGGCGACGATGCAGCGTCGATCGCGGCAGCGGACGACATTTATGCGCGCCTGATCGGGGAAGGCGTCGACGTCCTGTACGACGATCGTGACGAGCGCGGGGGCGTGAAACTGGGGGGAATGGACCTGATCGGCCTACCATGGCAGCTGATCATCGGGCCGCGCGGCCTGGCCAACGGGGTTGTCGAGCTGAAACACCGCCGGACGGGTGAGAAAGAGGAACTTTCCATCGACGCGGCCATTCAGCGCCTCTCATGATCCTTAACCGCTACGAACGAATGATCGCCAAACGCTACTTGCTTCCGGGTAAGGGCGAAGGCTTCATTTTCATGGTCGCCACGATCAGTCTGATCGCGGTCGCGCTCGGTGTTGCTGCGCTGATCGTGGTGATGAGCGTGATGAATGGCTTTCGTGCCGAATTGTTCGACAAAAGCGTCGGACTGAATGGCCATGCCATCATTCAGGGCTACGACGGCCGCCTCAGCGATTGGGAGCGAATTGCCGATGTCGCGCGCAAGACTCCGGGCGTGATTGAGGCCGAACCGCTGATCGAACAACCGTTGATGGCAAGCGCCAATGGCCGTGTCGAAGGGGTGCTGGTTCGCGGCCAGAGGCTCGAAGATATTCGAAACAATCCGATCCTTTCGAAGAATGTGCGCTCGGGCGACATGAATTCGATCACGCCGGGAAGCGACCGGGTCGCGATCGGTGTCCGGCTGGCGGAGCGGTTGGGAGCTTATCCCGGGTCGCAGATTTCCTTGATCAGCCCGGAGGGACGCTCGACCCCGATCGGCACGGTTCCGCGGATCGTCAGCTACACCGTAGGCGCGGTGTTCGAAGTCGGCATCTACGATTTCGACAGTGCGTTCGTCGTCATGCCGATATCCGACGCGCAAACGCTGCTCATGCTGGGCGATGATGTCGCCATGATCGAGGTCAAGACGACCGACCCTGACAATGTCGCAGAAATCATGGCTCCGCTGCAGCCTGTCATCGCGCAAAAAGGGGTGATTATCGATTGGCGGCAAATGAATTCCGCCCTGTTTGAAGCCTTGGAGATCGAGCGGGTTGCGATGTTCTTCGTCCTGTCGCTGATCATACTTGTCGCGGTCTTCAACATCCTCTCGTCCCTGATCATGCTGGTTCGCGCCAAGACGCGGGACATCGCAATCCTGCGCACGATGGGTGCCAGTCGAAGCGGCTTGATGAAGGTTTATATGACCGTCGGGACGATCATCGGCAGTCTCGGCATCCTGCTCGGCCTGTTGTTGGGCGCGTTAATCCTGGTCTTCCGGTTGCAGATTACAAAGGCCTTCCAGTTCATGACCGGGCAGAACTTATGGGATCCATCGGTGCGCTTCCTGACTGAAATGCCGGCCAAGACTGACCCGGTCGAAGTGGTCACGATCGTCATCATCGCGTTAGTCCTGTCCTTCCTGTCGACCATCTATCCGGCGTGGAAGGCTGCATCGACCGACCCGGTGCAGGTGCTTCGTTATGAATAGTCCGGTTCTTCAAACCACCGATCTAAAACGCAGCTTCACGCAAGGTGACGTCACGATCCACGTGTTGCGGGGCATCGACCTTGCCATCCAGCCTGGCGAAATCGTTGCGCTGCTCGGCCCATCGGGATCAGGCAAGTCAACGCTGTTGCAAGCGGTTGGACTGCTTGAAGGCGGGTTCGAAGGGTCGATCCGCATCGGCGAGGAAGAAGCCTCGAAACTGGATGACGAGGGGCGGACCCGGGTTCGCCGCGACATGCTGGGCTTCGTCTACCAATTCCATCACCTGCTTCCGGATTTCAACGCAGTCGAAAACGTTCTGCTTCCGCAGATCATTCATGGCGTTGGCACCGCCGACGCCCAGCAACGCGCCCAGGAATTATTGTCGAAACTCGGCCTTGGGGAGCGTCTGGAGCACCGTCCGGCGAAATTGTCCGGCGGCGAGCAGCAACGTGTTGCGGTTGCCCGCGCACTCGCAAACCGGCCGCCGCTCATCCTTGCCGACGAACCCACCGGAAACCTTGACGAAGCGACTGCAGATCGAGTGTTCGCCGAATTCCTTGACCTCGTTCGCATCGAAGGAAGCGCTGCCCTTGTCGCAACCCACAATGAGCGATTGGCATTGCGGATGGACCGTGTTGTCCGGCTGCATGAGGGCGTGCTCGAATAGGCAATTTGCCTTGTCCGCGCCGACATCTCATGATGGCGGCAAGGAGATGATCGATGATCGCATTCTTGCTCGCAACCGCGCTACAGGCCTCTTCCCCTGCGAAACCCGCAACCTGTGCATCTGCTGAATATCGCCAGATGGATTTCTGGGTTGGAGAATGGGAGGTCACGCCGAACGTCAAAGGCGCGACGCCTGTCGCCGACAGCAGGATCGAGAAACTTTACGGCGGATGCGGCATCCGCGAGAACTGGATGCCGCGGCAAGGGACCGGCGGCGGCTCGCTGAACAGTTACGATCCAGGGGATGACCGATGGCATCAGCGGTGGTTGGACAGTGCGGGCGGCACCGTCGATTTCGTCGGTGGATTGGCGGGCAAGGAAATGGTGCTGACCGGTTGGTGGAAAAACATTGGCGGCCCAGGAAAACATGCGCTGATCCGAATGCGATATGCCCTGCAGGACGATGGTTCCGTCCGCCAGCACGGGGAGCAATCGGTCGATCATGGCCTCAATTGGACCACGAGTTTCGACTTTATCTACCGGCCCAAAACGATTCGATAACTGGGGATAAGTGGCGTGGGCAGGGTGGTCACGTCGGCCCCACTTGCGCATAGTCCCAGGCAATGCCCGCGCAACCCTATGTACCGCTCCGAGTCTTTTCTTCCTTCACCATGCTTGAAGGAGCGATGGAGCCGAAGTCGATTGCGAAGTTGGCGGCGAAGCTGGGATTTCCAGCGGTAGCGCTGACCGACCGCAATGGTCTGTATGCGGCGATGGCATTCGGTGAAGCGTGCCAGGCGCAAGGGGTCCAGCCCGTCATTGGAACGACGCTGGCGGTGGCGCGGCCCGACGACATCGGACCTGCGGGCATGATCGACTGGGTAGTTCTGCTCGCGCAGGATGACGATGGTTATGCGGCATTGTGCCGATTGGTCAGCGCCGCGCACCTTAATCGTCCACTGTCGGAAGTGCCGCATGTCCCCTTTGAAATGCTCAGCGACAGCAAGGGGCTGATCTGCCTGACCGCGGGAAGCGAGGGCGCGCTTGCCAGGTTGATCGCCGATGGCCGGCTCGAAAAAGCAGCACTTTACGCCGGTCGGCTGGAAGCAATTTTCACCAACCGTTTGTATGTCGAACTGATACGCCGCGGCGATCCGGTCGAGGAAGCGGCCGAACATGGCCTGATTGACCTGGCCTATACCCATGACCTGCCGATCGTCGCGACGAACCCGGCGCAATATTCTGAACCGTCGTTTCACGCCGCCCACGACGCCATGCTCTGCATTGCACAGTCGGCCTATGTCGATACCGCCGAACGGGCGGTCAGCTCGCCCCACGCATGGTTGAAGCCTGCTGCCGAGATCGAAAGCCTGTTTGCCGACTTGCCCGAAGCGATTGCCAATACAGCGGTCATCGCACAGCGCTGTGCCGTCGCAGCGCCGAACCGCCGACCGATCTTGCCGCGCCTAAGCGACGACGAGGATGAGACGTTGCGCCGTGAAGCGCATGCCGGCCTTGAACGCCGGCTGGACGGTCGAAACGAAGAAGAGAAGGTCGTTTATCGCGAGCGTTTGGATTTCGAGATCGACGTCATTACGCGGATGGGGTTTGCCGGATACTTCCTGATCGTTGCCGACTTCATCCAATGGGCAAAGTCGAACGACATACCGGTCGGCCCGGGCCGTGGTTCCGGCGCGGGCAGCGCGGTTGCCTGGGCGCTGACCATTACCGACCTCGATCCGATCGAGCTCAAACTGCTGTTCGAGCGATTCCTGAACCCGGAACGTGTCTCGATGCCCGACTTCGACATCGATTTCTGCGAAACACACCGCGACAAGGTGATCAGCTATGTCCAGGCCAAATATGGCCGCGACAAGGTGGCGCAGATCATCACCTTTGGTCGGCTCAAGGCGCGCGCCGTCCTGAAGGACACCGGCCGTGTCCTCCAGATGAGCTACGGACAGGTCGACCGGCTTGCCAAGCTGGTGCCCAATCACCCGACCGACCCATGGACCCTGGAACGTGCGCTTAACGGTGTCAGCGAACTGGCCGCCGAAGTGAAGGGCGACAAGGACGTTCGGCGCCTGTTCGATCTCGCCATGAAGCTGGAGGGGCTGCCGAGGCACAGTTCGACCCATGCGGCGGGCGTGGTGATCGGCGATCGACCGCTCGACCAACTTGTCCCGCTGTACCGGGACCCGCGTTCGGACATGCCGGTGACCCAGTTCGACATGAAATATGTCGAGGCCGCTGGTCTGGTGAAATTCGACTTTCTCGGCCTCAAGACTCTTTCCGTTCTCAAGGAAGGACAGCGCCTGCTTCGGATGCGCGGGATCGACGTCGACTACACCACCTTGGAATGGGACGATCCGGCGGTGTTCGCGCTTCTTCAGCGCGGCGATACTGTGGGCGTGTTTCAGCTGGAATCGGAGGGCATGCGGCGCACACTAGCGCAGGTCAGACCGACCAGTTTCGGCGACATCATCGCCCTCGTCTCGCTCTATCGCCCTGGCCCGATGGACAATATTCCGTTGTTCGGAGATCGCAAGAACGGCCGAGCGGACCTCGCATATCCGCATCCCTTGCTCGAAGACGTGCTGGGCGAGACGTACGGGATTTTCGTTTACCAGGAGCAGGTGATGCAAGCCGCGCAGGTCCTGGCCGGCTACAGCCTCGGCGACGCCGACCTGCTGCGTCGAGCGATGGGCAAGAAGATTCAGGCCGAGATGGACGCGCAGCGATCGCGGTTCGTTTCCGGTGCCGGCGAACGCGGCATCGCGGAGCGCAAAGCCAATGAATTGTTCGATTTGATCGACAAGTTTGCAGGCTATGGCTTCAACAAGAGCCACGCCGCAGCCTACGCATTGGTCGCCTATCACACCGCCTGGCTGAAGGCGCATTATCCGGCTGAATTTTTTGCGGCGTCGATGAGCTTCGACATGCATCAGACCGACAAACTGGCTTTGTTTGTGGAAGATGTCCGGCGCAGCGGTCTCACCTGCCTGGCACCGGACGTCAACGCCTCCGAAGCTGCATTCAGTGTCGAAGAGCATGACGGGGCATTGGCCGTCCGCTATGCGCTCGGCGCGCTCAAGGGCGTCGGCGAGAAGGCGATGGAATTCCTTGTCGAGGAGCGGAAGTCTGCCGGGCCGTTTGAAACCCTGGAGGACTTTGCCAACCGCATCGATCCGAAATTGCTCAATCGCCGCCAAGTCGAGAGCCTGGCAGCAGCAGGGGCCTTCGACGCAATAAACCCTGACCGGGCGACCGTGCATGCCGCCACTGAGACGATATTGGCCCATGCGTCCTCAGCCTTCGAACAGCGCACCAGCGGCCAGCATGGCCTTTTCGGCGGCAGCGGCGACGGAGAGTCGAGCGTCGCGCCGATCCGGCTTCCGACCGAAGCCAGCTGGACCATCGCCGAGCGCATGGCGGCCGAACGCGACGCTTTTGGTTTCTATTTCTCGGCGCATCCGGTGGATACCCAGCGTCACTTGCTCGCAGCCCATAAGGTCAAGAGCTTTGCCGACCTTGCACAAGTTGAAATGGCGAGCGAGGGTCGTTCCAGCGCGACGATGGCCGGACTGGTCGAAGACGTCCGTTGGCGCACATCCGCGAAGGGTCGGCGCTACATGATGGCGACGATTTCAGATGCATCCGGCCAATATGTCGCCACGGTTTTTGACGACGAGCCGTCGGCCGAGCTGGAGCAGGCCGCGAAATCGGGAACATGCGGTCTGATGACGGTCGAGCTGGATCGCCGGCCCGGCGAGGAAATGCCGCGAGTCACGGTCAAGAAATTCCAGTCACTCGACGGCTTGGCCCGGCGAACACGGCTGCAATTGCACCTGTCGATTTCCGACGCCGCCATCCTTCCGCACCTTGCCACCGAATTGCAGGGCGCACGTGGCGGCAACGGCATTGTGCGGGCGACTTTACCCATCAGCGGAGCAAGGTCAGCAACCATCTTGTTGGGCAAGGACTTCGCTCTCGACGCCGACCTTGCAATGCGGCTCGAACGCTTGCTCGGCGAAGGCTGTGTTGATCTCAGCGCACCGCCCAAGCTCGCCTTGGTTGGCTAAGCTACAACCAACGACGCACCCGCTGCCGATAGGCGCGATACGAATCACCGAAGGTGCGCACCAGATATTTCTCTTCCCGCGCAATAACGAACCCGTCGATTGCCAGCATCGCTGCCGGCACAAGTGCCAATGCGGCTGGACTGCGCAGCATCAGGCCCAGGCCGCCCATGATCAGTGCCATGCCCAGATACATCGGGTTACGCGTATGAAGATACATGCCGCTCGCGACGAAAATCGTGCTTGGCTTCCACGGTTCGGGCGGCGTGCCGGCAGCGCGGAAGCGCAGGAGCGCGGACAGACCAATCGCTAGTCCGGCAATCGCCACCAACGCTCCAATCATCAAAGCAATGGGCAAGCCAAGATTGAGCTTTCCCCAACCGAGCAACCGATCGAGCAACGGCCCGACCAACAGGAACCCCAGATATACCAGTGGCGGCGGGACGGTGACGCCAGCATTGTCTCCAACTTCCTTGGTCACTGTCGTTCGGTCGCGGGGTCAGCCGGTTGCGGCTCCGACGTCGGCTTGGCGGGCGGCGTCGCGTCCTGGATGGGCGTGGCGTTCTCGCTCGGCGACGCCGGGGGTGGGATCAGCAAATCCTCGCCGGTCATTTCCACCGGAGGCTCGTCGACACTCGCCTCTGGCGGCGGGGGAGTCGATGTCTCATATTCATCGCCCGGGATCACCGCTGGCTTCTTCACCTTTGGTGGTGCCTTTGGTGTTGGAGCAGTTGTTCCTTGATAGACGCAAACATCCAGACCATCGCGGCCAACCACGCCAACGCGGGCAGCAATGCTGTTGCCGTAGCGCCTCGTGAAGCCTTTTGGCGCCACCGCGCCGCGTTTCTTGGGGAGCGGAAGCACTGCCGCAATCCGGGCCGCCTCGGTCGCACTCATCGCGCTCGCATCGTGACCGAAATATCGCATCGACGCGGCATTGGCGCCGTACGTCCCGATCCCGGTCTCTGCGACGTTGAGATAGACCTCCATGATCCGCCGTTTCCCCCAGATCTTTTCAATCAGGAAGGTGAAATAGGCCTCCATGCCTTTGCGGACATAGCCGCCTTCTTGCCACAGGAAGACATTTTTTGCGGTCTGCTGGCTGATAGTCGATCCGCCGCGGATGCGCCCGCCCGACGCATTGCGCTTGGCCGCGTCCTGGATGGCATCCCAATCGAAGCCGGCGTGCTGGCAGAATTTGCTGTCCTCTGCGCCGATCGCGGCACGGACCATGTCGCGGTCCATTTCGTTGAGATTCATCCAGTCCTTATCGACACCGCGACCGCCAACCAGATCGCCGACCATCGTCGCGGTTATCGGCGGTGGGACGAATCGGAGGATCACGACCCACAGGATCGATAGCGCGAACAGCCACACGATCAGTCGGACGATGAACCGCAACACGCCGCCCCTTCGCGGAGATTTGCGTTTGTAGCTGGGGATTCGGGTCGTACTCTTCTTGGCCATGGTCATTGCTAGCCCCGCTTGCCGCGCCGCAGCAAGACGCATATCTGCACTTCATGATATCGACCAACGACATTCGCCGCAGTTTCCTCGATTATTTCGAAAAGAATGGCCACGCCCGTGTTCCTTCGGCTCCGCTAGTTCCGCACAACGATCCCACGCTGATGTTCGTCAATGCGGGCATGGTGCCGTTCAAGAATGTTTTCACGGGGTTGGAGAGTCGTCCCTATTCGACCGCGACCAGTAGCCAGAAGTGTGTTCGGGCTGGTGGAAAACATAACGATCTCGACAATGTCGGCTACACCGCGCGCCACCACACGTTCTTCGAAATGCTAGGGAATTTCAGCTTCGGCGACTATTTCAAGGAACAGGCGATCCATCATGCGTGGACGCTGCTGACCCGCGAATGGGGATTGTCACCGGACCGACTGACGATCACCGTCTACCATACCGACGACCAGGCCTTCGACTTGTGGAAAAAGGTCGCGGGCGTCCCCGACAGCCGAATCATACGAATTGCGACCAAGGACAATTTCTGGGCGATGGGCGCGGATGGTCCGTGCGGGCCATGCTCGGAAATCTTTTATGACCATGGCGACCACATTCCCGGCGGCCCGCCCGGCAGCCCGGACGAGGACGGCGACCGTTTTGTAGAAATCTGGAATCTGGTTTTCATGCAATTCATGCAGGAAGCCGATGAAATCACTGGCGACCTTCCCAAACCGTCGATCGATACGGGAATGGGCCTGGAACGCGTTGCCGCCGTCTTGCAAGGCGTCCACGACAATTATGATACCGATACGTTCAAGGCATTGATCCATGCGTCTGAGGAATTGACGCACACCAAGGCACTCGGCGACCAGATGGCTTCGCACCGGGTCATCGCCGATCATCTTCGTGCGGCCGGATTTCTGGTTGCCGACGGAGTCCTGCCCGCCAACGAGGGCCGCGGTTACGTCCTCCGCCGGATCATGCGGCGCGCCATGCGCCATGCCCACTTGCTCGGCGCCAAGGATCCGCTGATGCATCGGCTAGTGCCCGAACTCGTCGCCGAAATGGGTGCGGCGTTTCCGGAACTCGTCCGCGCGCAGCCGCAGATCGAGGCGACCCTGCTTCAGGAAGAGACCCGTTTCCGCCAGACCCTTGCCAATGGGCTTCGCCTGCTCGACGAAACCACCGGCGCCATGGGCGAGGGCAGCACACTGGCCGGCGAAACCGCGTTCAAGCTCTACGACACTTTTGGTTTCCCCTATGACCTTACCGAAGATGCGCTGCGCCCGCGCGGCATCACCGTCGACCGCGAAGGCTTCGACGCCGCAATGGCCGAGCAAAAGGCCAAGGCCCGCGCAGCATGGAAGGGATCCGGCGACCACGCCAGCGACGAATTGTGGTTCGACCTTGCCGAGGAAGTCGGCGCCACCGAATTTACCGGCTACAACGGTCACGAGGGCGAGGGTGTCGTCCAAGCGATCGTCAAGGACGGTGTCCGGATCGAGCAAGCCGGAGAGGGCGACGAAGTCCTCGTCGTTGTCAACCAAACCCCCTTCTATGGCGAAAGCGGCGGACAGGTAGGCGATGCCGGAATTCTTTGCAGCCGCAAAGGGTTTGAGGGTGAAGTTCAGGATACGTCGAAGCCGCTCGGCAAGTTGCACACGCTTTCGACACGGATTCGCAAGGGCATGCTGGCGGTCGGTGACACGATCACGCAATCGGTCGACGTCGAACGGCGCCGCGCAACGCGCGCCAACCACAGCGCGACCCATCTGCTCCACGCGGCGCTCCGCAGCACGCTTGGCGAACACATTTCGCAAAAAGGGAGTCTTGTCGCGCCCGACCGCCTGCGCTTCGATTTCTCGCACCCCAAAGCGCTCAGTCCGGATGAAATCGCCAAAATCGAGGCCGACGTGAACGCCGAGATTCTTGCCAACGAACAGGTTTCGACCCGCCTGATGACGCCCGACGATGCGGTTGCGGCGGGCGCGCTGGCATTGTTCGGCGAGAAATATGGCGACGAAGTGCGCGTGCTCAGCATGGGCCGCCAGTCCGACCGGCATTACTCTATCGAGCTTTGCGGCGGAACCCACGTGACCGCCACGGGCGACATCGGCCTGTTCAAGATTATCGCCGAAAGCGCCGTCAGTTCAGGTGTTCGCCGGATCGAAGCGCTGACAGGGCAGGGCGCTCTGGCCTGGCTCAATGGCCGCGATCAGCGCCTGCGCGAAGTCGCCGCCAGCCTCAAGGCCGCGCCCGACGAAGTTCCTGCGCGAGTCGCCGCACTAACTGACACCGTCCGCAAGCTGGAACGCGAGCTCGGTGAGGCGAAAAAGGCGCTGGCCATGGGCGGCGGCTTGGCGTCGGCAAACGTCGCCGGTCCCGAAGACGTTGCCGGCATCGCGTTCCTCGGGCGCGTCGTCGAAGGGCTCGACCCCAAGGAATTGCGCGCCACCGTCGACCAGATGAAAACCGAGGTGAAATCCGGCGTCGCCGCGCTTATCGCAATCAATGACGGCCGCGCCAGCGTCGCCGCCGGTGTTACCGACGATCTCAGTAGCTCGCTAAGTGCCGTTGATCTCGTGAAAGCGGCCGTTGCTGCCTTGGGTGGGCAGGGTGGCGGCGGTCGACCGGACATGGCGCAAGGCGGAGGTCCCGACGGTGACAGGGCCGATGACGCAATGGCTGCGATCAAGCAGCGAATGGCTTCGGTGTCGGCCTGACTCAAAAAAGAATGCCGGGCGTAACGGACCGCCCGGCATTCTGTTGCCTGTGCTAACTTGCGCTCACCGTGATCGTCATCGACGAGACCGGCGTCGATCCAAGCAGCGCATAATCACTCGCGTTGCTGATGACCTCGTTGATCCGGGGCCGAGCACGCTGCCAGGCGTCGCTTGCGCACGCATAGTAAGCGGCGACCTGAAGTCCGTCCCGACCGATTTCGCGAAGGCAGACACGCTCAACCGCACCGCCAACGCGTTGGTGAAGGGCCTTGACGCCTGAGGGGGTCGTCAGGTCTAGGTTTGCGTAAGTCACGCGAACACTGCGAAGCGGCTGGGGTTCTCCCTGGATGATCACCGAATCCTGCGCGGTCGCCGGAACGGATGATAGAACGGCCGACGCCGCGAGAATCGCAGCAAATGCATGAATTCCTGAGAAATTGATGCGTTTGGACATTTCGATTCTCCTTTCTGTGCCGACGGGGGTGTCAGCACGGTCAATTAATCATTGACTTGCGAAGAAGGCACGTCTGGTTCGACGCGCGTCTGCTGGCACTTCGGCCAACATCGGGAATCGGCGACGAAAGCACGCCGTCCAAAGACGAACGGCGGGTGCGCCATGCGCGGCGCCTAAGGCAAGCGTCGGCGACCCAGGCTGGGTTCATTTGCCAGTTCGCCAGCTTCCATTATCTGCCCGCGCAGCTCGCTGCGTTTTTCATGGATGCTTGCTATCACGGGGCCCATGGCAACTCCGATATCGACGAGCACCGCTTCGGACAGCTGCAGGGAAGCTTCCATCGCTTCGGGGACAGCATCAGTGACGCCAGCCTTGTAAAGACGGGCGGCATGCTCGGTATCGCGGGCGCGGGCGATGATCGGAAGGTCGGGGTGAAGCGCTCGGAGCCTACGGGCCAATCGTGCCGTAAGTACGGGATCGTCCATCGTCAGGACCGCAGCCGAAGCGTCTTCCATACCAAGCTTATCGACCAGTTCGCGCCGGCTGACGTCCCCGAACAAGACCGGATAGCCCGCCCGTCGCGCATCGCGAACTCCATCAATGTCGTGATCGACGGCAACGAATGGCTTGGCATGTTCCGACAGCATGTCCGCCACCATTTGACCAACGCGGCCAAAACCGAAAATGACGGTCCGACCCGCGACATCTTCACCTTCCGCTTCGGCAAGGTGCTGGCGATCGACGCGTCGTCCAAGTCGTTTGCCGAGCGAGGCGAGCAAGGGGGTCAGCATGAGGCCGACAGCCGTGACCGCCGACCAGAACGCCACCGTATCCTGTCTCAGGACACCTGCGGCCCCTGCCGCCCCGAGCACGATCAGACTGGTTTCCGAGGGGCTGGCCATCAAGACACTCGTTTCGGCCGCGACGCCGCGACGCTCACCGCCAGCCAATCGAAGTAGCAAAGCAGTAACAATGACTTTGACGATGATGACACCGGCTAGGGCCGCGAGCAGGCTGGTCCAGTCGGCCAGGATCGCGGCAAGGTCGATCCGCATTCCGATGGTAATCAGGAATACGCCCAAGGCGAGCCCGCGGAACGGGGCGGTGACGACTTCGACCTCACTTCGATATTCGGTTTCCGCAATCATCAGGCCGGCCACTAGTGCGCCCATGATTGGCCCAAGACCGACGGCCGTCGTTGCGCCCGAGGCAAGAATGACGACTAGGAGGCTGACCGCCAGGAACAGTTCTGGATTTTTCGCCCGGGCGGCCTGTGCGAACAGCGACGGCAACAGGAACCGCCCGGCCAGATAAATTGCGGCGATTACAAGACTTCCGCTGACACCGATCTGGACCAGCGATGTCGCCGTCTGCGCCCCGACGGTGCCGAAGAAGAACAGCATCGGGACCAGCGCCAGATCCTCGAACAGAAGCATCGACAATGCCGCCCGTCCGACCGGCGTCTTCGTGCCCACGATTTTCAGGCAGAGCGCAGTCGAACTCATTGCCAGCGCGAGGCTCAGCGCCAGCGCACTCTTGGTCGGCCAGTCGATCAGGGTGAGGAAGACGAAGATGATCCCGGCGGAACCGACCAGTTCGGCCGCACCGATGCCGAACACCATCTTTCGCATCGCGAACAGGCGCTTGAAACTTAGTTCCAGCCCGATTCCAAACAGCAGCATGATAATACCGAGCTCGGCAAAGGGCTCGATCGCCTCGCGGTCGCTGATCGTCAGCGGTTTCAGCCACGAAAATTCGTCGGCGAAAGCACCAAGGCCGGATGGTCCGGCGATCAGACCGACCAGAAGGAAGCCGATTACGGGGTTGATCTTGAGGCGCGCAAAGGCTGGAATTACAATTCCGGCGGCACCGAGAATTACCAGCGCATCGTGCATTCCGTGAGGGGTGGTGACAGGTCCGGACATCTCGGGTCCTTCAAGCATGACCACGATGCAAAGTCACCGTCGCAAACGCGTCCGCCTTGACGCGACGTCACGACGTCGGCGAAAAATGATCAGATGGCAGAAATTCTCATCGTTGGCGGCGGACCTGCAGGAATGATGGCGGGATATCTGTTTGCACGGGCTGGGGTCGCCACCAAGGTGATCGAAAAACATGCCGACTTCTTCCGCGATTTTCGCGGCGACACCGTTCACCCTTCGACGATGGAAATTCTCGCGCAGCTGGGTTTGCTCGACCGGTTCCTGCAGCGCCCGCACAATCGGATCGACAAGGCACGAATCCGCATGGGCGGCGAGGAATGGACGATTGGTGATTTGTCGCATCTCGATACGCCGGCGCCGTTCATCGCGATGATGCCGCAATGGGAATTCCTCGACTTCCTGCGCTGCGCGGCTGCAAGATTGCCGGCGTTCGAATTGGTCATGGACGAACCTGTGGTCGGGTTCGTCGTGGACGGCGATCGTGTCGCCGGCGTCGAATATGCGTCCGGGCGTAGGGAGCGCGCAGGGCAACTCGTCATCGCGTCTGATGGTCGTGGCTCCCTGGTTCGATCCTTGGGCATGATGCCGGTTGAACAACTCGGCGCGCCGATGGATGTGCTTTGGTTCAAATTGCCCAAGAGCGACGATGGTGGCGATGCGTTGCGTGGCTCGATTGCGCCGGGTCGGATGGTTGTGCTGATCGATCGTGACGATTATTGGCAGGCCGCCTTCCTGATCGGGAAGGGCAGCGATGCTGATGTACGGCAGCGGGGGATGGAGTGGCTCCGCACCCAGGTCAGTGAGGCTTTCCCGAACGTCGAGTTGTCCGGGGCTTTTCCAAAAGAGCCTGACGAGGTGAAATTGCTCAGCGTCGCGCTTGACCGATTGACCTCGTGGTCGCGCCCTGGCCTGCTAGCGATTGGTGACGCCGCCCATGCGATGAGTCCGATTGGCGGAATCGGCATCAATCTGGCGATCCAGGACGCGGTTGCCGCAGCCAACGCGCTCGCGAAATCGATCGCACAGGGTAGAGAAGTCGACGGGCTCTTGCCGATAGTGGAGCGTCGTCGGCTTTTTCCGACGCGCGTCATCCAGGCCGGCCAGAAAGCGGCCCAGGACAATATCGTTCGAGCCGTATTGGCGGGAGGACCGATCAAGGTTCCGTTCGCCATAAAGATGCTCGACAAGTTTCCACTTCTTCGGCGGATCCCGGGCCGTTTGATTGGCCTTGGGGTCCGCCGCGAACGGGTCAGGAGCCCGGTTCAGCCACCACCCGCCGTGTGAGGGCCAAGCGGCGCCGTGGTGGGATGGTCTTGCACGCCTGCGCGGCGGCTCCAGTCGATCCGGTAAAGATCGAACCGGCGATCGCCCAGATTGCGCACGGTGCCCTCGGCGCGCGCCCAGCTGAGATCGGCCAGGTTAACGTCGCTGATCGTGAGCGTTTCGACATTTTCGGTCGCTTCGGCCGCAATTCCATCGCGCGCGAAGGGAAAGTCGCACGGAGTCAGGATGCAACTCTGGGCATATTGGATGTCCATGTTGTGAACGTTCGGCAAATTGCCGACGTTGCCCGACATCACCACGAAACACTGGTTTTCGATGGCGCGGGCCTGACAGCAATAGCGAACCCGCAAATAGCCTTGCCGACTGTCGGTGCAGAATGGCGTGAAGATGATCCGTGCGCCTTCGTCAGCAAGCCTGCGGGCCAGTTCCGGGAATTCGCTGTCGTAACAAATGAGAACGCCAATCGGTCCGCAGTCCGTCTGAATTGCATCGATGGTGTCGCCGCCCTTGATGTTCCACCAATATGCTTCGTTCGGGGTAGGATGGATTTTCTCTTGCTCATGCACGGCGCCGTCGCGCAGGCAGACGAAGGCGACGTTCTGGATATCATTATCCGCCGTCCGCGTCGGGTGCGATCCGCCGATGATGTTGATGTTAAAGCGCATCGCCATGTCGCGAAGCACATCGCGAAGCTTGGGAGTGTAACTGCTCAGCTTTTCGATCGCTTCTAGCGGCGATAGTTCTTCTTTCTCATAGGATAGCAGCGAAAGAGTGAAAAGCTCTGGAAAAACGATGAAATCCGCGCCGTAGTCTGCGGCCACGTCCACAAAATATCGAATGTTGTCGACGAATTCGTCGAAGTTTTTGACGGCGCGCGCCTGCAATTGGCAAGTCGCGATGCGCACCGCCTCGACCCCGCGAGGGATCCGGTTTTCCTTGGTCTGATCGGCCTCCACGTACGGATTGCGCCAGACCATGTGGACAGCGAAGCCGCCCGATTTCTTGTCGGACGGAAGATAGTCGGCAAGGATTCCGATCGGTTCGAAACCATTGGCGAGCTGGAACCGGATCACCGGATCGTGGATTTTGCCGGAGATGACGGCGTCAATATACTCCTTGGGACTTCCTGCCTTGCGCTTGGCTTTCGCATAATTTGGCATTCGACCGCCGAAAACGATCCCTTTGAGCTCGAGTTGTTCGGCGAGGTGGCGGCGCTCTTCATAAAGGCGGCGGCCCAGACGGTTTCCGCGAACCTTGGGGTCAACACACATTTCATATCCGTAGAGCCAGTCGCCTTTGGGATCATGACGGGAGCCGTAGCCCGAGCCAGTCATTTCCCGCCAGCTATGCTCGGCAAGTGCCCGCGCCTCCTTGACGCGAATGGTGGCGCAATAACCAACGATGCGGTCGTCGAGCACGGCAACAAAGCAGCCATCAGCGAAGTTATTGATCTGGCCGCGCACTTCACCGGGACTGTAAGTCGGCATGTCGTCATAGGCGCGATTGACGAGATCGACGATGCCAGACACGTCCTCCGGCGTTGCCTGCCGGATATCGAGACGTGCCTTTTCCTTCTGGCTGACCAAGTCAATTCTCCTGAATTTATTATTGAAACACGCGACCGGGACGCGCCGCATATACTTTTCTGGATTGCCGCAGGCACTAGCCGCTCCGCGGCCTGATGGTCAAAAAAAGGGCGACCTCGAGGGGTCGCCCTTTCGATGTTCGTCTTGCCAATCAGGCTCAGTCCCAACTTGCCATTTCGGTCTCGAGGTTGACGCGGATGGCTTCGAAAAACTGTTCGGTCGTCATCCATGCCTGGTCGGGGCCAACCAGAATCGCGAGGTCCTTGGTCATCTTGCCGCTTTCCACAGTATCGATGCAAACCCGCTCCAGCGTCTCCGCGAACTTCACGACATCGGGCGTGTTGTCGAACTTGCCGCGATAGATCAGGCCGCGCGTCCAGGCGAAAATCGACGCAATCGGGTTGGTCGATGTCGCCTTGCCCTGCTGATGCATGCGATAGTGGCGGGTCACGGTGCCGTGCGCGGCCTCGGCCTCGACCGTTTTGCCGTCCGGCGTGGTCAACACGCTGGTCATCAGGCCGAGCGATCCAAAGCCCTGCGCGACCTGGTCCGACTGGACGTCACCGTCATAATTCTTACAGGCCCAGACGAATTTGCCGCTCCACTTCAGCGCCGACGCGACCATGTCGTCGATCAGGCGATGCTGATATTCGATCCCGGCTTTTTCGAACTTTTCCTTGAATTCGGCGTCGTAGATTTCCTGAAAGATATCCTTGAACCGACCATCATAAGCCTTGAGAATCGTATTCTTGGTCGAAAGGTAAACCGGCCAGCCGCGTTCCAGCCCGTAGTTCAGGCTGGCGCGCGCGAAATCCCGGATCGATTCATCGAGATTGTACATGCCCATGGCGACGCCTGCCGACGGGAAGTCGAACACGTCATATTCGATTTCCTTGCCGTCCTCGCCGACAAATTTCATCGTCAATTTGCCTGGACCCGGAACCTTGAAGTCGGTCGCCTTATACTGATCGCCGAAGGCATGGCGGCCCACCACGATGGGATCGGTCCAACCTGGAATCAGGCGCGGGACGTTGTCGATGACGATTGGTTCGCGGAAGACGACGCCGCCCAGGATGTTGCGGATCGTGCCGTTCGGCGACCTCCACATTTTCTTCAGTCCAAATTCCTCGACCCGCGCTTCATCGGGCGTAATTGTTGCGCATTTCACCCCGACGCCATGCTCCTTGATGGCGTTGGCGCTGTCGATTGTGACCTGGTCGTCCGTCGCGTCGCGATTCTCGATCGAGAGGTCGTAATATTTCAAATCGACATCAAGATAAGGCAGGATCAGCTTCTCGCGGATCCACTGCCAGATGATGCGGGTCATTTCGTCGCCGTCTAGTTCGACGACCGGGTTTGTCACCTTGATCTTGGCCATATGCCTCATTTCCGTATCGATGAATGGATTGCCGCGGGCCTTAAGCGTGCGACCCGTGCAAGGCAACCGGGCGCATTGCGGGGCGCGCGCGCGCCCTCTAAGGAAGCCGCATGCCTGCTTTAGACAAACCCGACAGCCACCTGACTGCCGTCAAATGGCGTTTCCCCTCCGTCCACCCCGAAGGACGCAAGTTCGCGCTGATCAGTGCGTTTTTCACTCTGGTCGCTTTTTGGGCATTGCCCGACATATTCGGGTGGCTGATGGTCGGCGTTTCAATCTGGGTCGCGGCCTTTTTCCGCGACCCGGTACGAACGACCCCGGTCGATCCGAAACTGATAATCGCCCCCGCCGACGGCCTCGTCACGATGATCTCGCGCGTGCCGGCTCCGCCCGAATTGGCGTCGAGCCTGGGCGGCGAGTTCACCCGCGTTTCGATTTTCATGAGCGTGTTCGACGTTCACATCAATCGCTCGCCGATTGCGGGGATGATCCGCCAGATCGCCTACATACCCGGCAAGTTTCTCAATGCTGATCTGGACAAGGCGAGCGAAGATAATGAGCGCCAGCATTTCCTGGTCGAGCGAGAGGACGGCGTGTCTATCGCGTTTACGCAAATCGCGGGTCTCATCGCGCGTCGCATCCTGGCGTATGTCAAGGAGGGTGACCGTGTTGCCGCTGGGGAACGGATCGGGCTGATCCGGTTCGGTAGCCGCGTCGATGTTTTCCTGCCTGCAGGTACGGGGAGCCAAATCCTGCTCGGTCAGCGCACAATCGCTGGCGAAACGATCATTGCCGAACTCGGCGTTGATCCGCAGCGGGCCGGAACGAGCCAGTGACCGACCAGAGCCGCGATCGCGGTCTGTCCTTTCGGGCGTTCCTTCCGAACGCGGTGACTGCGATGGCACTGTGCTTCGGCTTGACCGGGATTCGATTTGGTTTTGCTGGCGAATGGCAGATGGCGATGGGCGCGATCGTCCTTGCCGGTGTGCTGGACGGAATGGACGGCCGGATTGCACGCGCATTGCGAGCACAAAGCAAGTTTGGCGCAGAGCTCGATTCGCTTAGCGACAATATCGCATTTGGAACGGCGCCAGCGCTGATCGTGTTCATGTGGTCGCTGCAATATGCGCCAAAATTCGGCTGGACCGTGTCGCTCGCGCTCGCGGTCTGCTGCGCGCTTCGCCTAGCTCGCTACAATGCGAGGATCGACGAATCGGAGCAGCCGCACAAGGTTGCCGGCTTCAACACCGGCGTGCCTGCTCCTGCGGGAGCCGGCCTGGCATTCGCTCCCATCTTTTTATGGCTGGTCACGGGGAATGAAATGTTCAAGGCCTGGCAACTTGTCATGCCGTGGACCTTGTTCGTTGCCGCGCTGATGATTTCGAGTCTTCCGACCTACGGTTGGACGTCGATCCGCATTCGCCGGAGCTGGCGGATGTTCGCACTTGCGGGGGTGGCATTGCTGGGTGCGGCGCTGGTCAATGAGCCGTGGATCACATTGCTCGTCGTCTGCATCGCATATCTCGCCGCGCTGCCCTTCAGCCTGGCGAGCTATACGAAGATCAAGCGGCGGCGCGCAGTCGCGGCGTCGGTAGTGCCCGCCGTACCGCACGCGAAGGATATCGCGGAGTAACCCTTACCGTAACCGGAATCGGTTGAGCAGCAAGTTCACCACGAAGGGCCGCAGCGATGCGCGAAGTCTTGCCTTCGAGCGTTGCAGCAATTGCCTGA
Source organism: uncultured Alphaproteobacteria bacterium (assembly GCA_963843855.1). Taxonomy (GTDB): domain Bacteria; phylum Pseudomonadota; class Alphaproteobacteria; order Sphingomonadales; family Sphingomonadaceae; genus Sphingomicrobium. The sequence continues at coordinate 499,475 of CAWJMA010000003.1, read as the reverse complement.
ATGGCGAGCCATGCCGCCGAAAGGAAGAGAAGGGTCGCAAGAGCAAAGGTCATTGTTCGTTCCCTGTTTCATCGCAGAACCGTGGAGGAGCAATTTCGTTCCATTTCGGTCTTGCTTAGCCTTGTTATGGCGCAATGTTCCTGTTTTGTTCGCTCGTTGTCAACCCCATGCCAAGGGCTTGCAATCCTTGCCCTTGTTGGCTAGGGGCGCGGCATTCCACAGGTAGGCCCACCATAGCGGTGCCGTTCTTCGGGACGGTGACTTGGGTCTTCCGAGGCATAACCGCACAGGAGAACGATTATGGCGACCAATGTCGTCACCATGCAGCAATTGCTAGAAGCCGGAGCCCACTTCGGCCACCAGACCCACCGTTGGAACCCGCGGATGAAGCCGTATTTGTTCGGCGACCGCAACGGCGTTCACATCATCGATTTGTCGCAGAGCGTTCCGCTCTTCGCCCGCGCGCTCGACTTCGTGCAGCAGACCGTCGCCCGGGGCGGCAAGGTCCTGTTTGTCGGTACCAAGCGCCAGGCGCAGGACGCGATTGCCGAATCGGCGCGCGCGTCGGGCCAGCATTTCGTCAACCATCGCTGGTTGGGTGGCATGCTGACCAACTGGAAGACCATTTCCAACTCGATCAAGCGCTTCAAGACGCTCGAAGAGCAGCTGACCGGTGAAACCCACGGCCTCACCAAGAAGGAAGTGCTCCAGCTGACCCGCGAACGCGACAAGCTGGAACAGAGCCTCGGCGGTATCCGCGACATGGGCGGCCTTCCGGACGTCATGTTCGTGATCGATTCCAACAAGGAAGAGCTCGCGATCAAGGAAGCCAATGTTCTCGGCATTCCCGTCGTCGCGATCCTCGATTCGAATTCCAACCCGAACGGCATTTCGTTCCCGGTTCCGGGCAACGATGATGCCAGCCGTGCCATCCGTCTGTATTGCGACGCGATCGCCAATGCCGCGATGACTGGCAAGTCGGGCAACGCCGCGGCACGCGGTGAAGACATTGGCGCGATGGCCGAGCCACCGGTGGAAGCCGCGCTCGAAGCCTAAGCACCTGCGAACGTTTGGGGGACGCGTCGCGGGGTCGAAATCCGCGATGCGTCCCGTATTTTTTGATAATCGGAAGGATCACCCATGGCAGAGATCACTGCAGCTGCGGTCAAGGAATTGCGCGAGCGCACCAGCGCCGGCATGATGGATTGCAAGAAGGCGCTGGCCGAAACTGGCGGCGACATGGAAGCAGCGGTTGATTGGCTTCGTGCCAAGGGCCTGTCGGCCGCCGCCAAGAAGGCCGGCCGTACCGCCGCCGAAGGTCTCGTCGGCGTTGCCGTCGAAGGCACCAGGGGCGCGGCCGTCGAAGTGAATTCGGAAACCGACTTCGTGGCCAAGAACGAGCAATTCCAGGACTTCGTTCGCGAAGTGTCGAAGCTGGCCTTGTCGGTCGAAGGTGATGTCGACGCGCTCAAGAGCGCGTCATTCCCGGGCGGCGGCAGCGTCGAAGAGAAACTGACCGAAAACATCGCCACAATCGGCGAGAACCAGTCGCTTCGCCGCACCACCGTGCTCGAAGTGAGCGAAGGAGCCGTGGTCAGCTACGTGCACAATGCCGCGGCCCCGAACATGGGCAAGATCGGCGTTCTGGTCGCCCTTGAGGGTTCGGCACCGAACGACGTCATCCAAGGGCTTGGCAAGCAGCTCGCGATGCACATCGCCGCCGCCAACCCGTTGGCACTCGAGGCCGCCGACCTCGACCCGGCGCTGCTTGAGCGCGAACGCGCAATTGCCGTTGAAAAAGCGAATGAAAGCGGCAAGCCCGCCAACATCGTCGAAAAGATGGTTGACGGCACGATGGCCAAGTTTGCCAAGGAAAACGCGCTGGTCAGTCAGCTGTTCGTGATGGACAACAAGACCCCGGTTGCCGACGTCGTCGCACAGGCCGCCAAGGATGCCGGTGGAACGATCGCCCTCAAGGGCTTCGTTCGCTTCCAGCTTGGCGAAGGCATCGAGAAGGCGGAAAGCGATTTCGCGGCGGAAGTCGCGGCCGCTGCCGGCGTCAAGAAGGACGAGCCGGTCGCCTAAACACACTTGCCGCCAGCAAAGGCGGTTGGCAGAGGGGCGGGTGCGACGTAAGAGCGCATCCGCCCCTTCGCTTGTCCGGCGAATGCGAAACGAGAGAGGATCGACCCGCCCATGAGCCGCCCCCGCTTCCAACGCATCCTGCTGAAGCTGTCGGGCGAGGCGCTGATGGGGCCGGGCCAGTTCGGAATCGACCCGGACACCGTCGCCAACATGGCCGCCGAGGTAAAGGCGGCCAAGGAGCAAGGGCTGGAGATCTGCCTGGTCATCGGCGGTGGCAATATTTTCCGCGGTATGGCGGGCGCCGCCAAGGGCATGGACCGCGCCCAGGCCGACTATATGGGCATGCTTGCCACCGTCATGAATGCGCTCGCCGTTCAGAACGCGCTCGAGCAGATGGGCGTCGAAACGCGCGTCCAGTCGGCGATCAAGATGGACCAGGTTTGCGAGCCCGTTATCCGCCGCCGCGCCGAGCGGCATCTCGCCAAGGGCCGGGTCGTGATTTTCGCCGCCGGAGTCGGAAGTCCCTATTTCACGACCGATACGGGCGCCGCCCTGCGCGCCGCTGAAATGAAATGTGATGCGCTGATGAAGGGTACCAGCGTTGACGGTGTCTACGATAGTGACCCGAAAAAGAACAAAGCCGCCAAGCGTTACGACACGATTGGTTTTGACCGGGTGCTGGCGGACGACCTCAAGGTGATGGACGCCGCCGCCGTGGCGCTTTGCCGCGACAATGATATTCCGATCGTCGTCTTCAACATCCGTGAGCCCGGAAATTTGGCCAAGGTGCTGGCGGGTGAGGGCGTTGCGACGATCGTCAAAAACAAGGAGTGAGAGACGATGCCGAGTTATGACAAGGCCGATATCCAACGCCGCATGCAAGGCGCGGTCGAAGCCCTGAAGCACGATCTGGTCGGACTTCGCACAGGGCGCGCGTCGACCGCATTGCTCGACCCGGTCAATGTCGAGGTTTACGGCGCGCACATGCCATTAAACCAGGTCGCGACCGTTTCCGTGCCGGAACCGCGGCTGATCACGGTGCAGGTCTGGGACAAGGCGAACATCGGTCCGACGGAAAAAGCGATCCGCTCGGCAGGACTTGGGCTCAATCCGGTCACCGATGGCCAGCTCATCCGGCTTCCGATACCAGACCTCACGGAGGAGCGCCGCAAGGAGCTCGCCAAATTGGTCGGTCAATATGCCGAAAAAGCGCGGATTGCGGTTCGTAATGTGCGTCGCGACGGCATGGACGCGCTCAAGACTGACGAGAAGAAAAAGGAAATCAGCGAGGACGAGCACAAGAGGCTAGATACGGAGGTCCAGAAACTGACCGACGACACGATCAAGGACATTGATGCGGCCGCCCATTCGAAAGAACAGGAAATCCTGGGCAAGTGACCGTTCGCCCCGCCGTCGTGGAGGGGGAGGGTCCGGTGTCCGCCAACGGCGCGCCGGGATCGATCCCGCGTCACATTGCGATCATCATGGACGGGAACGGACGATGGGCCGCGAGCCGCGGGCTTCCGCGTTCGGCCGGGCATCGCGCAGGTGCAGAGGCCGTACGTAAGACGCTTCGTGCGGCGGTGGATGAAGGTGTCGAGGTCCTCACGCTGTATGCCTTCTCTTCGGAGAATTGGCGGCGATCGGAAGAGGAAGTCACCGATCTCAAGGGTCTGTTGCTCTATTATGTCGAAAAAGAGCTCGACACGATCCATCAGGAAGGCGTTCGCCTCAAGCTGATCGGTGAACCGGGCGCGTTCGGACCGACCTTGTCCGCGCGACTGTCCGCCGCAGTCGCCAAGACATCCAACAACGACAGGCTGACTTTGGTCGTCGCCCTGAATTATGGCTCGCGCGCCGAGATGATCGCTGCCACGCGAACGTTGGCCGCAAAGGCCGTGAGCGGCGAGATTGCTCCTGATGAAATTAACGAATTCGCGCTCGACAATGCGATGCAGACGGCCGGGTTGCCTCCGCTCGACTTGCTGATCCGGACATCCGGAGAGGTTCGGCTGAGCAATTTCCTGTTGTGGCAGGCTGCTTACGCAGAGTTGATGTTCCTCGACGTCCTGTGGCCCGATTTCGACGGCGACCATTTCCGCCGGGCGATTGCCGATTTTGCAGGGCGCCAACGTAGGTTCGGCGGGCGGTGAGCGATCTGGTCCGCCGCACCCTGACGGGCATTGTCATGGTCATCGTGGCCCTGGGCGCGGCGTATCGCGGCGGATATTTTTTCGCTGTGCTTGCGGCCAGCATCGCGGTGGTAATCTATTACGAGTGGCGCCGAATGGCGAAGGGCTGGGGCCTTGGCTGGCAGGTCGGCGGTTTCTTCTACGCATTGGTTCCAGCGCTCGCCTTGTTGTGGGTCCGGGACCGCGCGCCGCAAGGTTTCGAATTGCTTATCTGGGTTTTCTTGGTGACGTGGGCGACCGATATTGGTGCGTATTTTGCTGGGCGCGCCATCGGCGGTCCAAAGCTGGCGCCATCGATCAGCCCGAACAAGACCATCGCCGGCCTGGTCGGTGGCGCATTGAGCGCCGCGCTTGCAGGGTGGGCGTGGATCGAATTCACTGCCCTGCCACTTTCGCTCGCGTTCCTCGCACCGATGTTCGCTGTGGCGGCGCAGGGCGGGGATTTGTTCGAAAGCTGGATGAAGCGACGGGCAGGGGTCAAAGACAGCGGAAACTGGTTGCCCGGTCATGGCGGCGCGATGGACAGACTGGACGGACTTGTCGTTGTCGCGACGCTAACGGCAGCGGCCCAGGTGGCAGGGTGGTTGGCATGAAGAAGGTCGCAATCCTTGGCGCGACGGGTTCTGTCGGCACGTCGACCCTGGACCTGATCGAGCGCGAACCGCATCGCTATGAAGTAACCGCGCTGACCGCCGCGACGAATGTCGATGCGCTTGCCAATGCCGCTCGGCGGACGAAAGCGGCACTGGCTGTTATTGCCGACGAATCCAAACTTGGTGCCCTGGAAGAGGCATTATCAGGAAGTGGGTGCCGCGCGGCTTCGGGGGAAAGCGCTCTTCGCGAGGCGGCGTCGGGCGATGCCGACTGGGTGATGGCGGCCATCGTTGGCTGCGCCGGGCTTGGACCGGTGATGGCGGCGGTGGAAGCCGGGAAAACGGTTGCGCTTGCGAACAAGGAGGCCTTGGTTACAGCGGGCGCGTTGATGACCCTGGCAGCACGGATCCACGGGGCGAGAATTTTACCAGTCGATAGTGAACATAACGCGATATTCCAATGCCTTGACAGTGAAGATTGCAATCATGTCGCAAGACTTGTTCTGACTGCCAGTGGCGGTCCTTTCCGAACCTGGGAAAAGGCCCGAATGGATGCCGCAACGCCGGAACAGGCGGTGGCCCACCCCAATTGGTCGATGGGCGCGAAAATCAGCGTCGACAGCGCCTCGATGATGAACAAGGGGCTCGAGTTGATCGAGGCGCATCACCTGTTTGGACTTCCTAGTGAACAGATCGACATTCTCGTCCATCCTCAATCGGTCATTCATTCGATGGTCGAATATGTTGACGGATCGACACTTGCCCAATTGGGATCGCCGGACATGCGGATTCCGATCGCCCACACGCTGGCATTTCCAGAGCGGGTCGCCACCGGGGCAGAGCGACTTGATCTGGTCAAGATTGGACAATTGACATTCGAGGAGCCTGATCCCGCACGGTTTCCGGCCTTGCGGCTGGCCCGAACGGCGCTGGAAGAAGCGGGCAGCGCGTCGGTCGTACTCAATGCCGCCAACGAAATTGCTGTCGCTGCGTTTCTCGACCGTAAGATATCGTTTGGTCACATCGCACGTCTCGTTGAAGACGCGCTTGACCGCCGAACGTCTGGAGCTCCGGAATCAATCGAAGACGTGGTTGAGATCGATGCCCAGGTTCGCCGTGAAACGCTGCGTTCGCTTGAGGGGCTGGCAGCCTGATGCTTGCTCAACCGCCCGCATGGTTCATCCTCTTGGCCTTCATCGCGGCGATCGGCCCGTTGGTGATTATTCATGAGCTTGGCCATTATTGGGTGGCGCGCCTGTTCGGGGTCGGAGCCGATCAATTCTCAATGGGCTTCGGGCGGGAAATTGCGGGCTGGACGGACAAGAGAGGCACGCGCTGGCGAGTTGGCTGGCTACCATTGGGCGGATATGTGAAGTTTGTCGGAGATACTGATCCGACATCTCTCGAGCACGGTGTCGCCAAACCGAGCATCGCGAAAGGCGAAAGCTTTCACTCGCGGCCGCCCTGGCAACGGTTCTTGATCATCTTGGCCGGGCCAGTTGCAAACTTCCTGCTCGCAATCGCCATTTTCGCCGCGTTCTTTGCGATTCTGGGCGTTCCACGCACGTCGAGCGAGGTAACTGCAATCATGCCGGGTGGCCCCGCTGCCGATGCGGGTATCCAGATCGGTGACCGTATCACCACGATCGACGATCGCGACACCTCGACGTTCGAAAGCGTCACCCAAGTGGTCGCCATGCGTCCGGGCGCAAAGGTAGAAATTAGCTTTGTCCGCGGTGGCATGGAAAAAAGAGTTGCAGTGCCACTTGCCTCTGTTGTCGAGAAGGATCGCTTTGGTCAGGAATACAAGATCGGTCGGCTTGGTATTTACGGATCCAAGCGCGAGTTCGTCCACGTTTCGCCGATTGCTTCGATCGGCGCTGGCGCTGACTCGACGTTAAGGCTGATCGTCGCGACATATGACGGAATTCTCCAACTCGTTTCGGGCAAGCGGGACCTCAAGGAATTGGGCGGTCCATTGCGGATGGCGCAAATGGCGGGACAGCAGGCTTCGCTCGGATTGATCGACTTCGTTTCGATGCTTGCCTTCTTCTCCATAAATCTCGGGTTCATCAACCTCTTGCCAATCCCAGTCCTCGACGGCGGACATCTGGTGCTCACTTCAATCGAAGCTATCCGGCGCAAGCCGGTTAGTGAACGGGCGATGGAATGGGCATTTCGTGGCGGCCTGGCATTCTTGTTTGCGTTGATGTTGGTCGCAACGTTCAATGATCTCGGCGCATTTGGCTTGTGGGATCGCGTTGGACGCTTGATTGGATGAGGCCGTTGGGGCAGGGCTTCTTGGACTTTATTCTTGGCGACGCGGCATTGACCGTTGTCGGACACCAGCAGAGGGCGGGAACGCGTGATTTCAGGCAGTAAAGCAGTTCGCAGGCGCGCAGGCGCATGGCTCATGGTCGGCACAATCCTGGGCGGGTCATCCGTCGCCGTCCATGCACAGGACGTCCAGGCTCCTCCGGCTGCCGAGCCAGTTGTTGTGGCGGCTCAGGCAACGACTGGAACGATCCGGTCGATATCGGTCCGCGGGGCGGAGCGGCTCGAGCCGGCGACGGTCATCGCTTATTCCAATCTGCAGCCCGGCCAGACCTATTCGGCGGAATCGCTCGATACGGCGCTGAAGGATCTCTACGCGACCGAATTGTTCGCGGACGTTATCATCAGCGGTGCCGAAACAGGTGCGCTGACGATCACGATCAAGGAAAACCCGGTCATCAACCGGATTGTGCTGGAGGGCAACAAGCGGCTGAAGGACGACAAGATCGGTCCGGAAATTCGCCTCGCCCCTCGCCAGATTTTCACCCGATCAAAGGTTCGCAGTGATGTCGACCGGATCGTCGAACTTTACAAGAGGCAGGGACGATTTGCGGCGACGGTCGAGCCTAAGGTCGTCCAGCTCGACCAGAATCGCGTCGATCTCGTATTCGAAATCAACGAAGGTCCGGTATCGAAGGTCCAGGCGATCAACATCGTTGGCAACGAGCAATATGACGATGGTCGCCTGCGCAAGGAAATGTTCACACGCGAAGCCGGTGGCTTGCTTGGCTTCTTCCGATCGAACGATAGTTACGATCCCGATCGTCTCGCCGCCGACCAGCAGAAGCTGCGCGCCTTCTACCTGACCGAAGGTTATGCCGATTTCCGTGTCGTTTCGGCGCTTGCCGAACTGACGCCGGACCGGCGCGACTTCGTCATCACTTATGTGGTCGAGGAAGGCCCGCGCTACAAGTTCGGCACCGTCGGGATCGAAAGTGAAGTACGTGACCTTTCGAAGGAAACGCTCGAGCCATTCGTGTTCATCAAGCCTGGCCAGGTTTTCAACGCGAAAGCGGTTGAAGACGTTGTCACTTCGCTTAACGAAGTCGCTGGGGCGCAGGGCTATGCCTTTGCCGACATTGCACCAGCTTACGACCGCGATGTCGAAAAGCTGGAAATGAACCTGGTGTTCCGCGTCAAGCAGAGTGAGCGAGTTTATGTCGAGCGCATCGACATCAACGGGAACACGGTTACTCGCGACAAGGTCGTCCGCCGTGAGTTCCGGATTAACGAGGGCGATGCCTTCAATGCCGTCAAGATCAAGCGCTCGCAAGACCGCATCGCCTCGCTGGGTTATTTCCAGGAAGACCTGGAAATCAAGCAAACTCCCGGGTCCGGACCCGACCGTGTCGTCCTGACGGCCGACCTGCAGGAAAAGTCGACGGGCGAGCTGCAATTGTCGGCAGGCTATTCGAGCATCGAGAAATTCATCATCTCGGCCAACATTGCGCAACGCAATTTCATGGGCAAAGGTCAGGAAGTGAACGCTGGCGTCAACTGGTCGCGATATTCGCGGTCGGTGTCGCTCGGATTTACCGAGCCTTATCTGTTCGACAAAAACGTATTGCTGGGCGGCGAAATTTATCGCCGTGATTTTAACAGCTTCAGCAGCACCGGAGACGGTTCGCGGCGCAATACCTACTCGCAGGTCAGTACTGGCGCCGGCCTTCGCATGGGCTTTCCGATTACGGAATTTTTCAGTGCGGCAGGTCGATACTCGATCGTCAACGACAATCTGACGCTGGATGAGGGGACGTTCTACACCGACATCGACCCGACGGATTCAGTCGGTCGGGAATGCGACCCGCTGAAGGCTGGGCGTTACCTTTGCGACGAAATCGGCAAGCGTTGGACGTCGCTGGTCGGCTATTCGCTGATTTACGACAACCGCAATGGATTGCGGGCGACGCGTGGGCAACGAGTTGTGTTCAGTCAGGATTTCGCCGGTCTTGGCGGTGATGTGAAGTACATCCGCTCGCGGGTGGACGGGACGAAATACATGCGCCTGCCCAAAGGCTTTCTCCTCTCGATCCACGGAGAAGGGGGGTATATTCACCCCCTTCAATCGTCACCAGGCGATGGTCGCGATGCCATTCGATTGACTGACCGATTTTTCGGCGGGCAGATGCGAGGCTTCGACATTCGTGGAATCGGTCCGCGGATCTCGCGTCAATCATATGATACCGACGGCATCCTCTTGCCAGTCGACAAGGACCGCCAGATTACGGACGCGCTCGGTGGGCGGGCTTACTATCTTGCCCGCGCCGAAGTTGAAATTCCGGTCAGCGCCAATATTCGCAGTCTTGGCCTTCGCCCATCCGTTTTTCTCGACATCGGGTCGGTTTGGGGCGTGAAAAAGCCGAACCTGACTGACTTGCTCGGCGTATGTAATCCGGTCGCTTCTACCGATCCGGTCATCTACCTGGATCCGGGCGAGACCTGCCCTGCAACTGGTTATATACTTACGCCTGGCTTCAAGGAATTCTTCTCCGGCAATTCGCCGAAGCCGCGCCTTTCGATCGGCGTCGGCGTCAACTGGCAGTCCCCATTCGGACCGCTGCGGATCGATATCGCTAAAGCCCTGCTAAAGCAGGAAGGCGACCAAACGAAATTATTCTCATTCAACGTAGGAACCCAATTCTGATGCGTAAGCTCCTGATATCGCTAGCTACGGCTAGTGCTCTTGCACTCATTTCGACTCCTGCCTTGGCGCAAAAGGGAAGCATCCTTGTCGTCGACGTCGACAAGATCCTGAACGACTGCACGGCCTGCAAATCGGCCTCGACCCAATTGCAGAGCCAGGTCAACCAGCTTCGCCAGCGTCAGCAGCAGTTGGAAACACAGCTAAAACCGGAAGCCGATGCGCTGCAAAAAGCCGGTGCGGCCCTGAACGGCAAGCAGCCCGATGCGGCGCTGCAGACCCGCGCGCAAGCCTTCCGTACGAAGCAGCAGCAAGCCCAAACCGAATTGCAGAACCGTGAAGCGTCGCTGCAATCGACCCAAGCTCACGTCCAGCAGCAGATCGGTGCGCGTGTCGTGCTCATCGCAGAACAGTCGCGCGCGCGCCGTCAGGCCGCTGCGGTTATAGCGAAAAATACGCTGATGGCGGCGGATCCGGCTGCCGATATCACGGCAGAAGTTCTTGCGGCGCTTAACTCGCAGCTTCCCGCGGTCAGCGTGACTCCGCTTCCGCAGCAGGCGCGACAGGGCCAGCCGCAGGGCCGGTGAGCGAACAATTGGATAACGCCAACGCCGTCATCGGCCCGCTTGATATCAAACGGGTGATGGCGGCGTTGCCGCATCGCTACCCGATGCTGCTCGTCGACCGGGTCGAGCGGCTGGAAAAAGACGTCTCGATCAGCGCGATCAAGGCGGTGACGATGAACGAAGGTTTCTTCCAAGGGCATTTCCCGGGCCGGCCAATCATGCCGGGCGTCTTGATCGTCGAGGCACTGGCGCAGGCTGCGGGTGTGCTTGCCGTCGAAAGCCTCGACCTCGCTGGGTCAGGCAAGCTGGTTTATTTCATGGCGATCGAAGGGGCAAAATTCCGAACGCCGGTCGAACCGGGCTGCCTGCTGAACCTTGAGGTCGAATTCGTTCAAAAGCGAAGCAGCGTTTGCAAGTTTGCAGGCAAGGCGATCGTGAACGGAAAAGTGGCTGCAGAAGCTAATTTCACCGCAATGATCGCAGATCCTCCAAGCGCTTAACGGTTCTGCAGAAAGTCACAAGCGTCGACCCGAAAGACTTTCTGAAAGTCGTTCGAAGACATGAACTTACGAGGATTTCCGTCGAAGAAAACTGAGCCGTTCTCGAGCACGATGAGCCGATCGAAACGGACTGCCAACGCCAGGTCGTGGATGGAAATGAGAGCGCATCTGTTGGTTTCTTTCAGTTCGCCTCGAACTATCTCGCAAAGACGCTTGACCCAATAAGGGTCAAGATTTGAAAACGGCTCATCGAGCAGCATCGCAGTTGGAGATGCTGCCAAGATGCGGCCGATCAGTGCCCTCGTTCGCTCCCCTGTCGAAAGGTGATCGACCCGCCGATTCGCGATCGGCTGCAATTCGAGCTGTTCGATGATTGCCGAAATCCGGTTCCCGTGATCGACGTTTCCCAGTTTCAAGAGGTCCCGGACCGAGAGCGGCCAAACCATCTCGCGCGAAGCGGGCAGGAACCCCATCAATCGAGCACGTCTATTCGGCGGAGATGCGCCGATATCCTCGCCGTCTACAATGACGTTGCCTTCGCAATCGTCGACTTGGGCCAGGGATCGCAAAAGACTTGTCTTGCCGCCCCCGTTGGGCCCAACAAGCGCGACCATCTCGCCGCGCTCGACCGAGAGGCTAGTCGGCAGCAGGCGCCCGTCTATCGCGACGTTTGTGGCGGTCAGGATTGACGTCATGACGCCAGCCTCCGCCGCATCGAGATAACAAGCGCAACGAACAACGGCGTTCCAGCCAAGGTCGTCAGGACCCCGACGGGGATTGGACGATCCAGCGGGATGTTCCGCGAGACGAAATCGGCAAGTAGCAAAAGTGTGGCGCCTATCAGACCCGCCGGGACCATAGCCTTGCCAGGGTGGCCGCAAGTTATTCGCCGCGCAAGAACGGGCGCGATCAGGCCAACAAAGCCGATCGCTCCGCATACCGAAACACAGGCACCGACCGAAATTGCAGAAAAGGCGATGACTTCGATGCCCAGCTTGCGTGGTCGCAAGCCAAGCGACGCCGTAACATCCTCACCAAGCACGATCATGTCGAGCGCGTTGCGCCGACGGATCAGGATAGCTGAGGCGATGGCCGCCGGAATCAGCGCGGCCGCCGCCTGCCCCAGGCTCCGATCGGTGAAATTGCCCATCAACCAGTCAAAGCTGTCGTAGAAAGCGAATGGCGAGGGGGCGAGGGCGAGCAGCAAGCTGGTCGCTGCTCCAGCCGAAAGCGAGACGGCGAGGCCCGCCAGCAACAAGGACGAAGGCTCCGCCCGACGCCCGGCCAACGCAAACAGCAATCCCAGGGCGCTTCCGGCACCCAGGGCACCCGCCGCTGCCATCGCGAGTGGCTGAGACAAGCCGAGCCAATAAGCAGCGAAGACAGCGCCCAACGCTGCGCCGCTGCTGGACCCGGTGATGTCGGGGGAAGCCAACGGATTGGCGAAGATGGCTTGCAGCGCGGCACCGCTGATCCCCAGTGCGGCGCCATAACCCACCGCAAGGAGTGTCCGGGGCAATCGCAACTCGATCAGCACCGCTTGGGCAAGCGCCGGGTCGATCGACGCGAGATCATGAAGCGTCGGCCAGGGCAGCAACAGATGTGCCGTGGCCAGAATGAACAGCCCGACGGCGATCAGCGCGCGGCTCATTGCGTCCGCGCCTTCAATCGTTCGATCTCCATCACCATAAGCGGTCCCGCACAGGTCCAGACGCGACCGTCGGTGGCCAGTGTGCGTTTGGAAAGGCGGCGAACGATGGGGTGGTCGAACCACGCCTGACCAGCTGACATTTGCTTCGATCGATAATCGGATCGCAGGAGTAGTGCTGGCGGCGCGGTAAGCAACGTCTCCAATGTCACCTTGCCACCCGCGAGGCGGCGCTGGGACAGGCCTGCCAGGCGCATCCACTCCTTTGCGGCGCTCCAGTCGCCAATGCTGGTTCCGCCACCAGAGACGAGGATCGTGTCGATTGCCGACCGAGGAGGTGAGGCGCGGAGACGTGCAATTCGCTTGAGAATGCCGTCCGCCCTTCCAGGATCGCCAAGCGCAGCGGCAACCGAACGAAGGTTTGCCTCGACCCCAGCAATATTGGCAGGTGCCGGAAGCTCGATCGTTCGAATGCCGAGCCGCCGGGCGATGAGCGAAGTCGACTTTCCGCTCCCTCCCATCGTCAACAATAACGTGAGACGAAGCCCGACAATTGTCTCCAGTGATCCGCGGTTCGCGGCGAATTGCCGCGCCTTTTTCCACAGCGGAGACTCCAACGGATCTTGCGCGAGATGCGTGACGCTGGCGATTTCTTCCGGTCGGGCGAGCATCAATAGATACTCGTCCGTACACAGGTTCACCGAAGCAACCTTGAGCGCGCTAGCGATCGAGATTGACGCGAAGCCCGGCAAGCATGCTCCTTCCTTCGGTACGATAGCCGACGACATCCTGGTATCGGTCGTTGAACGCATTGGCGATGCGGGCATGAAGCTCGATCCGGGGATCGATGCGATAAGCAATACGAGCGCCGGCCAGCCAATAAGGCGAAAGCGTAACGTCGGCTGCAGGAAATTGGTCGAAGTCGGTGTCACGGCGCTGGCCGACGTAAGCGATCGAAGCACCGTAACTGAATTTGCCGACCATACCGGCAGCTGCGACGGAACCGCTGTGTCGCGGTCGTCGGGCCTCACGGATGGGACCGGTCAGGGCAGGCTGGTCGGCGTCCAGAAAGGCATAGGCCGCCGATAGCTGGAGCCAAGACGCTGGAGAGAATGAGGCTTCGAATTCGACGCCGCTGCGACGGCTCTTGCCGGTCGCATTGATGGTCGAACTTAGAAACGTCCCAGGGTCAAACGTATCGACAATTTCTTCCCGCAGACGCTGGCGAAAGCCGACAAGCGTGACCGACCATCGGTCACGGACAATTCGGGCGCTTACTTCCCAACCGCTCGAACGCTCGGGTTTCAGATACGGATTGCCGACAAAGCTGCCAGGGAAAAAGCCATAAAGATCGAAAAAGCTCGGTTGGGCAATTCCTTGGGCGAACGCGACGCCAAGAATCACCGGGGACGCGACCTTTACATCGAGCGCCGCGCGGACGCTGGTGGCGTCGCCGAAGCGGTTGAAGGAATCGCGGCGAACTGCGACATCGGCGGTGACGCGATCAGCATATTTTGCACGCCATTCGCCGGTCAGCGATTGATGTTCGCGATAACGATTCTGTCGAGTGAAACCACCGAACGCAATATCATCGGCGTTGTACCTTTCACGCTCATAACCACCGGCTAGCGCGATTTGATGATCCATTGCACCGGTCGAAAACCGGCGGTTGATTTGGCCGTCGACGTTGAACCGAGCTCCTTCGGTATAGTTCTGATCCGCTCCAGCAAGCAGGTTACGATTTTTCGAACCGAGCAAGCTTGCCGAAAAAGCACCTGACCACGAACTATCTCTTTTCGCAAAATCGACCGCAATTCGTCCGGCGCGAAGCCGATTGCGGCTTTCGTCGCGCGTGTCGGCGCGAAGAAAAGTGAACGGGTCGAAGCCGTCGAATTCGCTTCTTCCTGTCAGGTGGAAGCCATTCAGTGAAAATCTGATGGAAGGCGTCGCCTGCCAGCGGATCAGCCCGCGGAGTGACGTGTTGCGGTATCCGTCTCGGTCGCCGCTACCATCGAAGCTGTCGATTCCGGAAGAACGGTGATGCGCGACCGATGCGGTCGCCCCTACATTCCCTGACAGGACGGATGCCGTTCCCTGGCCACGACCAAAGCCGAAAGAACCGGCTTCGGCCCCGACTGACAGGCGATTGCGATCCGCCTCCGCACCATCAACCGCAATGACGCCGCCAATCGCTTCTGAGCCCCACAACGCCGACTGCGGTCCGCGGGCAAGCGCAATCCGGCTGGCAATATCCGCATTCAGCAATTCGAAGCGCGGGGTGTTGCCGGCAGCGGGGTCGTTGGCCCGAATGCCATCGACGAACAGCAAGGTGTGACTGGACTCGGCACCACGGATCCGGACTTCGGTCAGCGATCCGGCAGGGCCACTGGTCGAGACCGAAACGGATGGGGAGAGACGTAGGTAGTCGACCGCATTCGGCGCACCGAGACGTTCGATCCTGGATTCGTCGAATATGGTCGAGGCGGCCGCGGGATCGCCGCCCGGGAGCCGCGAGGCGGTAATGACAATGGCAGTATCGGATTGGCCGTAATCGGCTGGAACGGAGTCCATGTACTTATCCCCTTCATGACAGTCGTCACAGAGGAGATGCGCCACCATGGCCATCCCACGCCCCGCCGCTGGACCCGGCAACGAGAACGGACGACAGCGCGGAGAGAAGTATCTGGCTCATCCTCGACGAAACGAGGATTCACAGTTGCGGGCACAGCGCCGGATTTACACCGGTTTCCTTGCCCCCCGGGCTCGATCCGGGGCGTGGAGCGGGCTAGCGGCCTTGTCAAGCAGGACACGGTGGGGTAGGGGCGCGCGACTTGCTCTGGCTGGTCGGAAACCAGCCTCTTTTCAAGGAACAAGACGATGAAATCCGATACCCATCCTGATTACCACGTGATCAACGTCGAAATGACCGACGGCACGACTTTCCAGACCCGCTCGACGTGGGGCAAGGAAGGCGACACGCTGCACCTCGACATCGACCCCTCGACGCACCCGGCTTGGACCGGCGGCACTCGCCAGCTTCAGGAAGGCGGCCGTGTCGCACGCTTCAACAAGCGTTTCGGTGGTCTTTCGCTCGCTAAAAAGTAAGTCGAACCGACTTCCATGGAAAATACGCACCGCTCGGCTCCAACCCTGGAGACCGAGCGTTTGCTGTTGCGCGCGTGGCGCAAGTCCGATCGTGCGCCATATTGGGCGATGCTCGAGGAGCCGGCGGTCTATCGCTATTTCGGTCCGGCGCCCGCGAGCCGGGAGGATAATTGGCGCCGCCTGGTCGCGGCCGTCGGCAGCTGGCAAATCAACGGCTTCGGCGGTTGGGGGGTCGAGCGGAAGAGTGACGGCAAGTTGATCGGAATGGCGGCGTTATTCACCGCGTTCCGCGATCTGGAACCCGATTTCGCGGACCAGCCCGAAATGGGCTGGATCTTCGCATCCGAGGCGCACGGCAAGGGCCTGGCGGGTGAAGCGTGTCGTGCCGTTCTCGACTGGGCCGATTGCAACCTTCAGCCTACGCCGATCTGGGCGATCATCGCACCGGAGAACATCGCTTCGATCCGGCTGGCGGAACGCTTGGGGTTCAAGGTACACAAACGATCAAGCTATCACGACGAGGACATTCTCGTCTTGAGGCGCGACTCGCGCGGCTGACTACCAGCCACCGCCACCGCCGCCACCGCCGCCACCACCCGATGATCCTCCACCGCCCGATCCGCTCGACGATCCCGGCGCGGTCGACGAGGAGGAGACGGCACTCGACAGCGAACTTCCGATCGAATCGACGAAGTTGCCGGTGTCGTTCCACGGACTTGACGAGCCGCTGTACCAAGCGAACGCTGCCCCCGATCCTTGCGCGGCCATGGCAGCCTTGAGGACATCCTGGAAACGGTCGGCCCAGCGATTTTCGACATCGAGAGCAATGGCGTAAGGAAGGTAACGTTCGAAAATCTCGATATTGTCCGCCGGCGCGTGCATGCGGTCGAGCCGGTCGCGTTCGGTGATCGATAGATATTGCTTGAAGCCGGCAACCCGATCGAGAATTGCACGACCTTCCTTGGTCGGTGCGTCGATCCAGGCGAACGCACTAAGTGCGAAAGGCAGGCCAAATGCTGCGATGCCGAGCGGGATCCAGCGGCCTGCGGCAAGCGCGGCAGGGATGGTGGGAAGCGCAATCAAAGCACCCAGCCCGGCAATGAAGAACGGGATGGCCTGTATCACGCATCCTTTCGTGCCCCGCGATTTGGGCACCATTCCCCAGATCAATGCGGCAAGTCCGAACAGGAAAGCCGACGCAAGTGCCATCTTGGCCTCCGGTGCGCCTTCCGACACGAGAATGACCGCAGCGGTTGCCCACAGGGCCGCCAACCAAATCCCGAAGGCGGCAAAGGCCCAGCCAAGGTTGCGATGGAAAGCAACGCCCGAAAATCTCTTGTCGAAGCGATCGCCGAGCAATTTCATCGCCGCGGAGAATTCCGAGTGATTTTCATTATCCATTTCGATGCGTTCGCCCTTGCCGACCAGGGCGTCGAGCGATGCCTGTTCGGCGGCGTCGAGCGGCATAGATCCGGGCGTCGACTGGCGATCAACGAAACGCTTTGCCGAAGAGAAAATGCCGCCTTTCTCCTCGACCAGCTTGAGGTGCCCTTTTACGGCAGCGTCGACGAGCGAAGCGGCGAACGCGCGATTGTCGAAGCTCTTCCGGGTCAGGTACCGCATTGCGGCCGGCGTGAGGGCATCGGGTGGGGTGAAGATCGGGACGACCGTGCCTTCGGGGGGGTCGCGCCCAACCCGGCGCCACGCATTGACCAGAAATGCGAATAACGCGAGCAAGCCACCCCCGGCAACCAGCGGAGGCAGCCAGTCGGCAAAGAACCATCCGAGCCTGGCTGTCGAAGAAGGTGCCTCGACGACACCTTTGGGGAATGCGGCGGCGACAGTCAGCCCTTCCTTGGGTGCCAAGGGGGCGGTCGTTTCAAACCGGATCTTTCCCGGCCCCTCGTCGACCACCCGGGCGCCCTTGCCCGTCGCGCCTTGCGCACCAGTATAAAAAGCCCTTTCGCCAAAACGCGCGTCACCCGGAAGGGTAATCGTCACCCCGGCATGATCAATCGGAAAACGCCAGCCATTGCCAGTGACGTTCCAGTAAAGTTCGTTGAACCCGTCAAAGTAGCCGAGCTGGCGAGTGGTGCGATAAGTAATCCGGTAGACATGCTCGCCAACCGGGATGATGACATCGGGATTGCCGATCCGAACGCGAACGCCATTCGATAGACGCTCGAGCGTGGATGGTTCGGGCCGGCCATCCCGCTCTGTCGAGACGAGATCGAACCCCACCTTGATGCGCTGTCCGCGACGCCCATCGTACCTCGTTGGAAAGTCTCGATAAATGCCACGATTGATCGCGACATTTTCGGCGTTAACCCGGATCGTCTCGATGACCTCCATCGATCCGTCGCGCTGGATTGCGACCTGACTATCAAAGTCAAGGATGCGCTCCTCAGCAATCGCCGGACCGGGCAGGGCGAAGGCAAGGATCAGCGCGGCGAGTAGCCAGCGCATCGGGGTCACGCCTTGAAGTCGATCTTCGGTGCGCTTTGGATCGCCGGATCATCGTCCTTGTAATATTCTTCCTCGGTGAATCCGAGAGGACGGGCAAAGAGGGTGTCCGGAAAGCTTTGAACGCGCGTATTCAAATCACGGGCAGTGGCGTTGTAATATCGGCGCGCCGACTGCAACTCGCCTTCGATACTGCTGATTTCACCCTGCAATTGCTGGAAATTATCGCTTGCACGAAGTTCGGGATAGGCTTCCGCGACGGCGAACAGGCGCCCGATCAATCCGGTCATCTGGGCATCGGCGGCAGCAGTAGCCGCAACCCCACTGGCGCCGCTGATGGCGCCGCGCGCCTTGGTAATCGCGTCGAATGTCTCCCGTTCATGGCTCGCATAGCCCTTGACGGTCTCGACCAGGTTGGGGATGAGATCGGCGCGGCGACGAAGCTGAACCGTGATCCCGCTGAAGCCTTCCTTCACCAACGCACGAAGACGAACCAGCCGATTGTAGAGCGCGACTGCATAAAACGCGACCAGGACGACCAGGCCAATGATGATCCAAAGTGCCATCGATTTTTCCCCCTTGTTCATCAGGGAACATAGCGGCGCTGGGAGCGACTAGAAAGCGGAAATCCCGGTAATCGCCCGACCCATGATCAGTGCATGGACGTCATGCGTGCCTTCATAGGTGTTCACGGTCTCAAGGTTCGCTGCATGGCGCATGACGTGATATTCGGCCGAAATTCCGTTGCCGCCATGCATATCGCGGGCAATCCGCGCGATCTCGAGTGCCTTGCCGCAATTGTTACGCTTGATCAGGCTGATCGTCTCGGGAATGAGTTCCCCGTCCTCCAGCCGCCGTCCGACGCGGAGCGCCGCCTGAAGCCCGAGCGTGATTTCGGTCGCCATGTTGGCCAGCTTGAGTTGGACCAGCTGGTTCGCGGCGAGAGGACGGCCGAACTGGTGGCGATCGAGCGTATATTGGCGCGCCGCGGCGAAGCAGGCCTCAGCCGCCCCCATCGATCCCCAGCCAATGCCGTAACGGGCACGGTTGAGGCAACCGAACGGACCCTTCAGGCCGGCTACATGGGGGAGGAGCGAGTCTTCGCCGACCTCAACTCCGTCCATCACGATTTCGCCGGTAATCGAGGCGCGCAAGGACAGCTTTTCCTTGATCGTAGGGGCGGTGAGACCCTTCATCCCCTTTTCGAGCACGAAACCGCGGATCGCGCCGCCATGCTCTTCCGATTTCGCCCAGACGACGAAGACGTCGGCGATCGGCGAATTGGTGATCCACATCTTCGCGCCCTTGAGGCGATAGCCACCGGCGATCTTTTCGGCGCGCGTGCGCATTCCACCCGGGTCGGATCCGGCGTCGGGTTCGGTCAGCCCGAAACAGCCGACCAGTTCGCCGCTGGCGAGGCCGGGAAGGAATTTCTTCTTTTGCTCCTCGGAGCCGTAAGCATTGATCGGGTGCATCACGAGCGAGCTCTGGACCGAGCAGGCCGAGCGATATCCGCTGTCGACGCGCTCGACCGCACGGGCGATCAGGCCATAGCTGACATAGCCGAGACCGGCGCCGCCATATTCGGGTGAGACGGTCGCTCCGAGGAGGCCGAGCCGGCCCATTTCCCGCATGATCTCGCGGTCGAAATTCTCATTCAGATAGGCTTCGGTGACGCGCGGCTGAAGCTGGTTCTGGGCGTAATTTTCCGCCGTGTCGCGAACCATGCGTTCTTCGTCGGTCAGCTGGTCGTCCAGCCCGAACGGATCTTCCCAATTGAACGACTTGATGACCGGATCCCCCACGTGGCCTCGCTCCCGAATGTGATTGGATGCGCCGCCTTTAGCGATGAAACCGGCGTCGGGCTAGGCTGGTCCTTGCTTGCCCGCGGAGCTGCCAAAGCTGCGCTTGAATTGCAGCGTGAACGTGGTGTGCGAATTGCGTTCACGGAATTCGTTCGTTGACGGGTCGGGAAGCGAACGGTTCGGGAACGTGAAGAGGCGATCGCGAAGCCCGCGAGTGTTGAACGCATTGTCGGCGGTCAGCGTTACCGTCGAACGATTGCTGGGCCGATATTCGACGAACGCAGAAGCGTAGATGCCGTCGTTGTAGTTCGTGTCCACCTCATCTGAACGGAAAAAACTGAAGCCGTCTCGGTCCGACAGGTTGAGACCATAAGCGAACTTGCCGGCATCTCGACGAAGCTCTGCATTCCATTGCCAGTCGGGATAGAACCCGCTGAATCCGCGGTTGTCGCCGGAGATCGGGTCGGAGACTTTGGTATGTTGTACCTGCCCGAACAGGCGAAGCCGCGTTCCTTTAAGGCCGAACTGATCCAGTGGAGCATCGACGGTCAGACTGGCGAAAGCGCGCGTTCCGGCTCCGATATTGCCGGGCGCGTCGAAACCCTCATCGGTCAGGATTCGATCCTGTAACAGGCTGATCCGATCATAGCCGAAGTCGAGCTTTACGAGGCCCGTTTTGAACAAGGGATGGTCGATGCTCGCGCGCAACTCCCAGGCGCGTTGCGGCTGCAGGTTGGCGTTTCCGCCATTCACCCGATCATTGCTGAGCTCCGCCGAACTGATGAAATCGAAGAAGTCGAGTTGCGCCACCGTTCGCCGCGCGATGATCTGGGCATGCCAGTCGTTGCCTGGCTTGATATCAAGAGTGAGGCTGGGTTTGAGGAATTTCAGGGAGCGGTCCGCAACGGTATCGCCGCGTACTTTCAGTTGCGACAACTCGTAATTCAGTCCGGCATCAAGCCGGACTGCTTTTGATAATTGCCTGCCTGCTTTCACATAGAATTCGGCGCGTCGTTCGCTGACCGTCGCATTGTCGAGCGGAAGGTCAATCCGGTCGCGTGCGCCATCGGTCCCAAGCACGTATAGATCGAGGCTGTAGTCGAGCGTGTTAAGCGCGACCTCTCCACCCATTTCGAAAGAGAAGCCGCCAAGATTGGCCTTCGACCAGCTAATTTTGCCGACCGTCTCGTTACGCTGCGATTCCGAGCCTTGTTCGAAACCGCCAACAATTGCCTCGCCGTCGCGAATGAGGACGGTGTCCAGGTTGTTGCGGTGACGTCGATTGGTCAGTGCGACGAGTTTAAGCGTTCCGGCTCCAAGCGGCCGGCTGATGTCACCGCCAATTTCGTAGCCAGGCGACTTGCCGACCATGAAAAGGCTGTCTCGGCGAGGGTCGCCTCCGACGGGATAGACCTGGTTGACCTGTTCGAAATCCTCCGTGAAGCGCTGGAAGCGACCGTTGAGATGGATCGCTCGGTCCGGGGCTTCTTCCAACGACCAGCCCGCCGACACATACGGGCCACGGGGGCGGTAACGGTTTTCCTTTCTCCGTTTTTCGAACGGCAGGCCGGTATCGAGATCGGTCAACTTGTCGGTGCCTTCGTCGATCCGATCGTCGATCCCGGTTCCTGCCGAAAAGTTGAAGCTGGAATTGCCGCGCTTGATAATCGCCGATGCCGACAGGTTGGGCACGATCGGGCCTGTCCACTGCCGCGACAGCGACGCGGTCACATTGCCGTCGATGCCACTTTCCTCGGACAGGACGATATTGAGAACCTGGCTTCGCGAAGCATAGTCCGAGCCATAGAGCGAGCCGGGGCCGACCTCGACCCGAACCACTCGCTTGGCGGGAATGCGCGCCAGAATGGTGCTGAGCGATTCCGATTTTGAAGAGGGACGGGCGCCGTTGAAAACGACATTGCCCGCAGCACCGCCGAAACCGCGAACGTCATTGTTGCTTTCTTCGAGCGAAAAACCGGGAACGCGCGCAGCGATATCGAGCGCGCTGGTCGGCGAGAACGGCAGGAAAAAAGCGGCGTCATAGTTGGTCGCACCCGCCGTGACGGAGGTTGCCGTAACCTCCGCATTGACAGCATTTACCCCCAAAACGGCGATGGAAAGAAAGCTGGCCGAACGAAGAATGGCTGACGGCGACATTATCGACTCCTGTGTTATCTTACTAAGACGGCTACATGGGGATTGACCCGCAATCTACCGGCCATCGACCAAACGACGAACGGATGAAGACTACCGCCGAGATTGATCGACGAGCCGACGAACCGTGGCTTGCGCGGGTGCCTAATGGGCGAGCCTGATCGGAATTTTGGCGGAGAGGGTGGGATTCGAACCCACGGTGAGCTTTCACCCACGGCGGTTTTCAAGACCGCTGCCTTAAACCACTCGGCCACCTCTCCGTCGTGCGTCCTCTAGCATCATATTTTCCCCCGAAAAGGGGGATTTGGCCAAGCGCAGGTTCATCTTGCGTGGCCGACAAGGCTTCAACGTGCCGGCCGAGCGACGAAACGGGTGGGCGCGTAGCGCTCGGCTTGCTAGCGTAAGGTCAACGAGGGAGAAGATGAGTGTCGATGGTGCGGATAGCGTTGCTTACAGGCCTTGCATCGATTGCGACGGCTGGACCTGCGCAAGTCGGGGATCCGCTTGCGCCATTGCCAAATGGCGAAATCGCCATCCCCGCACAAGTACAGGTCCATCGCCCGATCGCGCCCACGGGCACTGGCTTCGAAGCGTATAAGCAGGTCCTTGCTGCGCATTCCCGCGCGGCCGGCGTCCGCGCCGCGACGATCGCGAACGTGGTCCCGTATCTCACGCTCGACGCTCGCGTCGTCCGCCTCGATCGCGGACAGCCTGGACAGATTGGCAATCCCAACGCGACCCCGCCGTTCGCGCCATATCGCCGCGCCCATGTCACCACCGACCTGATCCGTCGCGGGCAATCGCATTATCGTGAATTGTGGCCTCGCCTGTCGCAGATCGAGCAGCGGACCGGCGTCCCGGCGTCGATAATGCTCGCAATCTGGGGAAAGGAAACCAGCTACGGTCGGATCAAGGGCAATTTCGATGTGCTGCAGTCGCTTGCGACATTGGCCTACGAAGGCCGCCGCCGCGACCTGTTTGAGGGTGAATTCATTGCGGCAATGAAACTGATCGACCAGGGCGTGCCCAGGACGCGATTGCGCGGCAGCTGGGCAGGAGCGATGGGCCACCCCCAATTCATGCCGAGCAATATTCTGAAGCTTCGGGTTGATGGCGATGGCGATGGCAATGCCGACCTCTGGGGCAGCGAAATGGATGGCCTGGCATCAATCGCGAACTATCTGCGTAACGCCGGCTGGAAGGGTGGCATGCTATGGGGAGTACCCGTGCGGGTACCGTCTAGCTTCGACCGCAATTCGGTTCGTCGCCTGACGACGTCGGCGAAATGCGACCGCGTTCACGCCAGGCACAGTCGCCCGCTGCCGTTCAGCGTGTGGCGCAGTCGCGGTATCGTTCCCTTGGATCGAACTCTTCGCGACAGCGACCTGGCGACTTTGATCGAGCCGGACGGCCCGAATGCAACCGCTTATCTGGTGACCGACAATTACCGCGCCGTACTCGATTACAATTGTTCGAATTTCTACGGCCTGTCGGTGACCCTGCTGGCGGACGGAATCATCGGTCGTTGACGCATTGAGGCGCTGACATTGGCGTTGTGCGGCTCTAGGGTCGGTCGACCGTTAAAATCAGGAGTCGCCCCACCCGTGTTTCGCGCAACCCTTCTCACCACCGTTTCGCTTGCCATGCTGGCGAGCGCCGCTCCCGCTGCTGCGCCGCCCTATGAGACGCCGGCGAATGTCGCCTTCCTCGTCGACCTGTCATCGGGCGCGGTCCTTTACCAGAAGAATGCCGACACAAGGATGCCGCCGGCGTCGATGGCGAAGATGATGACGACGAACGTCGCCTTCGAACTCATCAAGAAGGGCGATCTCACGCTAGCCAAGATGTGCACCGTCCGCCCCGAGACTTGGGCGAAATGGCACGGACCTGCGGCCGGATCGACAATGTTCCTGTCTCCGAACGAGCAGGTCAGTGTCGAAAACCTGCTTCACGGTATCGTCACGCTGTCTGGCAATGATGCCTCGGTCGTTTTGGCGGAGTGCATCGCAGGGACGGAAGAAGCCTTTGCCAATGTCATGAACGACAATGCCAAGCGGCTGGGAATGGCGAACAGTCACTTCGGCAATTCGAACGGTTGGCCGGACGAAGGGCGAACCTACGTGACGGCGCGCGATCTTGCCACACTCGCAAGAGCCGAAGTCGAGAACTATCCTGAACTTTACAAGAAGTTCTACGGGCAGACGAGTTTCACCTGGGGCAAGACGATGGGATCCGGTCAGGCCATCACCCAGGCCAATCGGAACCCGCTGCTCGGCCGCGTAGCGGGTGCCGATGGACTCAAGACCGGGCATACCGACGAAGCCGGCTACGGATTCACCGGATCCGCAGTCCAGAACGGGCGGCGCTTGATCATGGTCGTTGCGGGCCTCGGCAGTTTCAACAGCCGCATCGAGGAATCGGTCAAGCTGATGCAATGGGGCTTCAATGCCTGGCAGAGCAAACCTTTGTTCAAGGCGGGCGCAACACTTGGCGAAGCCAAGGTTCAGATGGGATCGAGCGGCAGCGTCAAACTGGTCGCGCCGACCGACATTGCCGTCACGATTCCGGCCGGGGTGCTGTCGAAGGTGACCGGCACTAAGATCCGTTACAACGGACCGTTGCTCGCGCCGATCAAGAAAGGCGATCATGTCGCCGACCTGGTAGTCTCGACGGCGGATTTGGGCGATCAAGTGATGCCGTTGCTCGCCGCCGACGATGTGGGCCAAGCAGGCTTCTTCGGCCGGGCCTGGATCGGTCTCAAGCAATTGCTGGGCATGGCCTGACGTCATGGCCCGCGGGCGATTTATCAGCCTTGAGGGCGGCGAGGGGGTCGGAAAGTCCACTCAGCTTGCCGCTCTGGCGGCTGCCCTGGAGGGCCGGGGATTGACGGTAGCCGTCACCCGTGAACCGGGGGGAAGTCCGGGCGCGGAGGCGATCCGACGCTTGTTGCTGGAAGGGGAGGAGCGGCGGTGGAACGCCCGCGCAGAAGCCTTGCTGTTTGCGGCTGCCCGGTCCGATCATGTCGACAAGACCATCATGCCGGCGATCGAACGCGGCGAGTGGGTGCTGAGCGACCGGTTTCTCGACAGCAGCCTGGCCTATCAGGGCGAAGCCGGCGGGCTTGGCATCGATGCGGTGCGCGACCTGCACCGCTTCGGGAGTCTCGATTTCTTGCCCGACCGAACCCTTGTCCTGCAGCTGGGTGACGGCGAAGCGAGTGCGCGAGCCCGGGTCCGGGACGGACATGCCGGCGATCGGATCGGGTCGCGGCCGCCAGCCTATCATGCAGCCGTCGATGCGGGTTTTCGTACCATGGCGCAACGCGAGCCGCAGCGCGTTCGTCTGATCGACGCCAGTGGCCCGGAAGCGACCGTGACGGCGCGATTGCTTTATGGGCTAGGTGACTTGCTGCCATGATCTACGGGCACGAGAGCGCGATCGACGAATTCGTGTCGGCATGGCGAGGCGGAAAGATGCATCACGCGTGGCTTCTGACCGGGCCGAGAGGTGTCGGCAAGGCGACATTCGCATGGGAAGCGGCCAAACGCGTCCTGGCCGACGCAGCCGGGCCGGTTTCGCCCGGTGACGACATTGACGTTCCATCCGACCATCGGATTGCGCATCTGCTGATGGCGGACAGCCACCCCGACTTCAAATGGTTGGAGCGCGGCATGAACAAGACGGGCACTGCTTTGGCGCGCAACATCAGCGTCGACCAAATTCGCTCGCTCGGCGACATTTTTTCAGTGACGCCTGCCTTGAGCGACTGGCGCGTCGTGGTGATCGACAGTGCCGACGAGCTGGAAGCATCGGCGGCCAACGCATTGCTTAAAATGCTCGAAGAGCCGCCGGCCAATTGTCTGTTCCTGCTGGTCAGCCATGTTCCGGGACGGTTACTGCCGACTATCCGATCGCGTTGCAGAATGCTGGAATTTCAAGCGCTTGCCGATGACGTCATGGCGTCAGCACTCGAAGAACTGGTGCCTGAAATGTCGGCTGACAAACGCACGGCCCTGATCGATGCAGCGCAGGGTTCTGTCGGCCGCGCCATCGCCTTCCAGGCGCTCGATCTTGGCCCGCTGAGAGCCGACGCCTTGTCGATCATGCGCGACGGTGATCCGATCAACACGAAAAGATCGCGCCTGTCGAAAGCGCTTTCCACCAAGGCAAACGCCGAACGTTATGCCGCCTTTTTGGAACTGGTGCCGACTTGGATCGCACAAGAAGCACGAATTTTGGATGGACCTCGCCGGTTGGCGGCGCTCGATGCCTATACACAGGCGCAAGAGACCAGCCGACTTGCTCCGCGATTGACGTTGGACCCGGCAGTGACGGCATTTCGGCTTGGCGGGATTCTCGCCTCCATTGCCCCACATGGCGCGCGCGGCTAGGGGCGGCGCCATGGCCGACCCCTTCTACATCACCACCGCAATTTCCTATCCCAATGGACGGCCGCATATCGGTCATGCCTATGAAGCCATTGCTGCCGACGCGATCGCCCGGTTCAAACGGGCTCAGGGCTTCGATGTGCGGTTGGTCACGGGCACGGACGAACATGGGCTAAAGATGGTCCAGACGGCGCGCAACGAAGGCCGTGAGACCGGCGAGTTTGCCGACGAAATGTCTCAATATTTCCGGACGATGTGCGACACCTTGAATATTTCGTATGATGCGTTTGAGCGAACGACGAGTGAGCGGCACAAGGCGGCAAGCGTCGCGTTGTGGGAAGCGATGTCGGCCAAAGGCGATCTTTATCTCGATCGTTATGAGGGCTGGTATTCGGTCCGTGACGAAGCGTTTTACGATGAAAGCGAGTTGGTCGATGGGGAGGGCGGCGAGAAGCTTTCTCCGCAGGGGACGCCGGTCGAGTGGACCAAGGAGGAAACCTGGTTCTTCAAACTGTCCAAATATCAGGACAAATTGCTCGCTATCTACCGTGACCACCCGGAATTCATCCGTCCCGAAAGCCGCCGTAACGAAGTGATCAATTTCGTCGAGGGCGGGCTGCGCGATCTCAGCGTATCGCGGACCAGCTTTGACTGGGGTGTCCCGGTGCCTGGGTCGCCCGACCATGTGATGTACGTCTGGGTCGATGCGCTGACGACTTATATGACTGGTCTTGGCTTTCCTGACAGGAAAGGGGATTGGGCGCGCTTCTGGCCAGCCGATGTCCACTTGATCGGGAAGGATATCGTTCGCTTTCATACGGTCTATTGGCCGGCCTTCCTGATGTCGGCCGACCTGCCTTTGCCGAAGCAGGTGTTCGGACACGGATTCCTGCTCGCCCGCGGCGGCGAGAAGATGTCGAAGAGCGCCGGCAATGTCGTTGACCCGATGGCGCTGGCCGAACGGTTCGGAGTTGATCAACTGCGCTATTTCCTGCTTCGCGAAATCAGCTTCGGCCAAGATGGCAGCTATAGCGAAGAAGCGATCGTCACCCGCTGCAACGCCGAGTTGGCCAACAGCTTCGGGAATCTGGCCCAGCGCAGCCTGTCGATGGTGTTCAAGAATCTTGACGGAGTCATTCCTGCAGCGGGCACGGCGGACGCCGATCTGGCACTGCTGATGACGGTCGATGATGCGTGCGCGACGTTGACGGAAGAATTCGAACGCTTCGCTTTCTCGATCGGTCTGGACGCCTGGATGGGCGCGGTGTTCGCCTGCAATGCCTATGTTGACGAAATGGCGCCTTGGGCCCTACGCAAGAACGATCCGGCGAGGATGGCCGAAGTGCTTGGAACGCTGGTCGTCGCGATCCGGAAACTGACCGTGGCGGTCATGCCGGTCGTGCCAATGTCCGCCGAAAAGTTGTTGGCCGCGATCGACGCCGGTGCGAATGGCGCGCCGATTGCCCAGCCAACCCCGATCTTCCCGCGCCTTGATCTGGACGAAACTGCGCAGTGACGCTGATCGATAGCCATTGCCATCTCTGCTACGAAGGGCTGCGCGAGCGGCGGGGCGAGGTGCTGGCGACGGCACGGGCGCGCGGAATAAGCGGTTTTCTCAACATTTCGACGCGTCAGTCCGAATGGGATGACGTCATCGGCGTTGCCGAGGCCGAACCGGATGTATGGGCCACCGTGGGCGTACACCCGCACGAAGCCGACCAGCATCCCGACCTGGGGGCATCGGCCCTGGTCGAGGCCAGCGCGCATCCACGCGTGATCGCGATCGGGGAGTGCGGCCTCGATTATTATTACGACAAATCCGATCGGGCGGCCCAACGTGAGCGGTTCGAGGCGCATATCGATGCCGCCCGCCAGACCAGCCTGCCGCTCGTGATCCACACCCGCGACGCCGAAGACGACACCGCATCCATGCTTCGCGAGGCCGTCGGCAAGGGCGGCGTGAAGGGCGTGCTGCACTGCTTCACCGGCAGTCGGCAATTGGCCAAAACCGGTCTCGACCTCGGCTTCTATATTTCGCTGTCGGGGATCGTGACGTTCAAGAATGCCCAGGATCTTCAAGAAACAGCGAAATTCTTGCCCAAGGACATGATGCTGGTCGAAACGGACAGCCCATTCCTTGCGCCGGTGCCCAACCGCGGGAAGACCTGTGAGCCGGCGTTTGTCAGTGATACTGCCGCATTCGTGGCCGACTTGCGCGGTGAAAATATCGACGAACTTGCCTCCAATACGACTCGCAACTTCTTCACATTGTTCGATAAAGCGAAAGCATGAAGTTTCGGATTCTCGGCTGCGGGACCTCGTCTGGCGTGCCGCGGATCGGAAATGATTGGGGTGCGTGCGACCCGGGCGAACCGCGCAACCGTCGCCTGCGCTCTTCGATCCTTGCAGGGATTGGTGGGGAGCGCATCCTCGTCGATTGCGGACCGGACATGCGCGAACAATTGCTCGTTGCCAACGTCAGCCATGTCGACCTGGTCATCGTGACCCATGACCACGCCGATCATTGCCACGGGATCGACGATCTACGCCAACTCATGCATGCTCGCGGGCAACCGGTGCCGGTTTACGCGCGTCAGGACACGCTTGACCGGCTGCGCCGCCGGTTTTCTTACGCGTTTGAGGGGCTGGCACACTATCGGCCGATCCTTGAGCCGGTTGCAATTGACGGCGAATGGCCTGTCGGCGCGGGAAGGGTCCGCTTTGTCGATCAGCCACATGGAGGAATTACGTCGCTCGGGATGCGCTTTGAGGAAGGAGGTCGAAGCGCCGGATACTCCATCGATTTCAACGAAATGACAACCCAAATGGCGGACCTTTACCAGGGCATGGACCTGTGGATCGTCGATTGTCTTCGTCGAAAGCCGCACCCTACACATGCCCACCTTGACGCCGTTCTGGGCTGGGCGACGGACCTCAAGGTAGGACAAATACTGCTAACGCATCTGGACAACAGCATGGACTTTGCCGACCTTGTCGCCAGCCTGCCCGATTGGGCAGCGCCCGCCTATGACGGGCAGGAGGTCGAGCTGGCATGAGCGGTAACGATGCATTGTTCGGAATTGTCACGCTGGGGTGGATCGTGCTTGTCGCATCCTCCCTTGCGGCTCGGCGAATTCCGTTGAAGCAGGGAATGAAGATGGCGCTGGCATGGGTCGCCATCTTCACCGTCGGATTTACATTATTCGCATTTCGCGGTGAATTCTCTGCCGTTGGTAACCGTTTGAAGTCCGAATTGCTTGGCACACCGATGGTTGAAGGCTCGGCAATCCGGATCCCGATTGCGCAAGATGGACATTATTGGGCGACCGCGTCGGTCAATGGCGTTGAAGGACGCTTCCTCATTGACAGCGGCGCAACGATTACGACCTTGAGTTCCGACATCGCCGAGAAGGCGGGCGTGCGCGCCGCAGCAGGCGGCGCCATCGTCGAAACCGCCAATGGGACGGTCGTCATGGGTCGGGGTCGTGCCGAGACTTTCAAGCTCGGGACCATCGATCGCGAGGATATGAGAGTTCATATCAGCAACGCCGATGAAACCAATATAATCGGGATGAATTTCCTTTCCACATTGGCAAACTGGCGGGTCGAGGGTCAACATCTGGTACTGCAGCCGTGAGCAACAGCACGATGCTCGGCACGGTCTACATATTGATGGCGTGCATGATTGTTGTCGGTGCGCTGCTGAGCCGACGCGAACGATTTGCCCGATCGATGGTGCTGCTGATCGGCTGGATCGGATTTTTTGCGTCTGGCTTCGTGGTTTTCACATTCCGCGACGATCTTGGCTATCTCGGACAGAGGTTGCGTGCGGAAGCGACGGGAAAGCCGGTCCACATGGGCGAGGTTTTACGTGTTCCGATGGCGCTTGACGGCCATTTTTGGGTGGAGGCACGGATTAATGGCGAGCCCGTAAGGTTCCTGGTCGATAGCGGGGCCACGATGACGACGATCGACCAAGCGACGGCCAAGCGCGCGGGAATCAACGTTGCCGGCTCTGGTGAGCAGTATGTTCGCACTGGAAACGGAATGATTCGGGTCGGCACTGCCGTGGCGCAGCAACTGGACGTCGAGACTATCGAGCGACGCCAGGTTGGACTCCACATTTCGCAAATGGAGGAGATCAATGTGCTCGGCATGAATTATTTGTCGTCGCTCAAACGTTGGGGCGTTGAGGGACGATGGCTTGTTCTGGAAAGCTGAGGACCGGGGGAGCCCTTTCGGTGAAATCATCGTCGACTTTACATAATGCATATTATCATACTTAAGGATGAGCATGACAAATTGCCCCCTCGAACCTCTTGAGCGGCTGGTGAGCATCATGCGTCAGTTGCGCCATCCACACGACGGCTGCGAGTGGGATCGAGTCCAGACTTTCGCGACCATCGCCCCTTACACGATCGAAGAAGCCTATGAGGTCGCCGACGCGATCGAGCGCGATGACATGGCCTCCCTCGTCGACGAGCTCGGCGATCTCCAGCTGCAGATCGTGTTTCACTCTCAAATGGCATCGGAGGCCGGTCATTTCGATCTGTCCGACGTTCTGATCGGCATTTCCGACAAGTTGGAACGCCGACATCCGCATATCTTCGGCGATGCTGACGCCAGTCCAGGCTGGGAAGAATTGAAGGCGAATGAACGAGCAGCCAAGGACGACAAAAGCGCACTTGCCGGCGTCGCATTGGGTCTCCCCGCACTGGAACGAGCTGCGAAGCTGCAGAAACGTGCTGCCCGGACAGGGTTCGATTGGCCTGACGCGACCGGCGCGCGCGCTAAAGTCGACGAGGAATTGGCAGAATTCGACGCCGAAGAAGATCTCGAGCGCCGCACGGACGAAATGGGCGATATACTCTTCGCCGTCGTCAACCTTGCCCGAAAGATGGGTATCTCTGCGGAAAACGCGCTTCGAGCAGCTAATCGGAAATTCGAGCGTCGTTTCCGTGCAATCGAAACCGAAGAAGGGTTCTCGGGACTAACCCTCGATGAGAAAGAATCGCGGTGGGTCGCTGCGAAACAGGCTCAAAGGGAATGAAAGCGATCCCAGTCGGCGGCCCCAAGCCGGACCTCCATTTCCATGACATCGCCGGCCACATTCTGCTCAAGCACATCGCCGTGGGCATGAAGCCATGCAATTCGGCTGCCGTCGCCGGTCGTAAGCTTGACCCGACGGACATCGCCGGGCCCGCGCAACGTCGTCGAAATCAACTCGCGCAAGAGATCGATCCCCTCTCCGGTCAGCGCAGAAAGAGTAACCACGTCCTCGCGGCGATCCGCTTCGCCCTGGACGGCGACACGATCCACGGAGTCTAGCGTGTCGATCTTGTTCCATATCTCTAAACGCGGCGGCCCACTCCCCTCCTCCAGGCCCAACGAAGCGAGCACGTTCTCGACGTCGGCGGCCTGCGCCTCGGTGTCTGGGTGCGCGATATCACGAACATGGAGGATGAGATCCGCGGCCGTCACTTCTTCCAGCGTCGCCCGGAAGGCGGCGATTAGTTCGGTTGGAAGGTCTGAAACGAAACCAACGGTATCACTAAGGATGGCCTTTGCGTGACCCGGCAGCCTGACTTCGCGCATGGTGGGATCTAGAGTCGCGAACAAGAGATCTTCCGCCATCACAGAAGCATTCGTCAAGCGATTGAAAAGGGTGGACTTTCCTGCGTTTGTGTAACCAACCAGCGCAACAACTGGCCAAGGCGCGCGCTGACGACGATCGCGGTGCAGACCGCGCGTCCGGCTAACGTCTTTCAATTCACGGCGGATACGTGCCATGCGGTTGCGGATCATTCTGCGATCGGCCTCGATCTGGGTTTCACCCGGACCGCCGAGAAAGCCAAATCCGCCGCGCTGACGTTCAAGGTGAGTCCAGCTGCGAACGAGACGCCCGGCCTGATAATCGAGATGGGCCAATTCGACTTGCAACCGACCTTCCGCGGTGGCTGCACGTTCGCCGAAGATTTCAAGAATGAGACCGGTCCGATCGATCACCTTGGCCTTCGTCATTTCTTCGAGCGTCTTTTGCTGGACAGGCGTCAGCGCTGCATCGACGACCAGAAGGTCGGCATGGTTGCTTTCGACGAGCACCGCCATTTCTTCGGCCTGCCCCTTGCCGAACAGGCTAGCCGGACGTGCATTGCGCACCCGCCATGCCTTGCGTGCTACAACGCTGATTCCGATTGCCGCCGCAAGGCCTTCGGCCTCGTCGAGACGCGCATCGACAGAACGCATCTTGCCGTTGCCGGCAACATCCGGCAGCGCAAGCACAGCGCGCGCACCGCGACTGATCCCATCGTCGTCGTCGCGGTTGAAAACGCTCAGCCTTCGTCTCCGTCATCGCTTTCGCCCTGAAGGTCGAGCGGATGGGCTGGTTGAAGCGTCGATACGGCGTGCTTGTACACCAGTTGCAACTGCGATCCGCGCTCGAGCAGCATCGCAAACTGGTCGAAACCGACCACCATTCCCTGCAGCATTACGCCGTTGACAAGAAACACGGTCATCGGTTCGCGCTGATCGAATGCCGCCGTCAGGAAGACATCCTGCAACTGCGGGCGCGGCGATAGCGCTGGCTTGCCACCATCGAATTCCGGCAACCGGTCCATCGGCATGATCGTCGAAACGGCATGTTTGTAGAGCAATTGAAGGCTGCCTTCTCGGCGAAGGAGCATCGAGAAATTGTCGAACCACGTAATCGTGCCCTGCAGCTTGACCCCTTTGACGAGAAAAATCGTCACCGGAATCTTGGCGCGGCGGGCGGCGTTCAGGAACTGGTCCTGCAAACTGGGCAATCGTTCTGACATCTAGTCCTCGAAATCGCGGCGATCGGCGAGCCCCAGCGCCTTAAGTTTACGATGCAAGGCGGAGCGCTCCATTCCGATGAACGATGCCGTGCGCGAGATGTTTCCCGAAAAGCGCCGAATCTGGATGCGCAGATATTCGCGTTCGAAGCTTTCACGCGCCTCGCGAAGCGGGGAGCCCATGATCGCCATCGACGATACCGAACTGCTTCCGCTACTTTGGCCTTCGACGATCTCGGGCGGCAACAGGTCGATATCGATGCGCTCGACCCGGTCGCCAGGCGCCATGATCAGGGTCCGCTCGATGATGTTGCGCAATTGGCGAACATTGCCGGGCCAATCATGGGCCTGCAGCGCTGCAATCGCTTCCTCTGTCACGGTCGGTGACGGAATGCGCCGTTCGGCAGCGAATCGCGCGAGGAAATGGGCAACCAGATCGGGAATGTCCTCGCGCCGCTCGCGCAGCGACGGCAGTCGGACCGGTACCACATTCAACCGATAGTAAAGATCTTCGCGGAACCGGCCTGCGCTGATTTCCTCGGCCAATTCGCGCGATGTGGCGCTCAGGACGCGGACGTCGACCTTCACCGGGCGCTGGCCACCGACCCGCGTATAGCTTTGATCGGTCAGGACGCGAAGCATCTTGGCCTGGGTATTCGCTGGCATGTCGGCGATTTCGTCGAGGAACAGCGTGCCTCCGTGCGCCTGCTCGAGCAGACCGGGCCGGGCGACTCCGCCGTCCTCCGAGCCGAACAATTCCTCTTCCATCCGATCCGGGCTCATCATCGCTGCCGATACGGTGATGAAGGGCGCGTCTGCGCGCGGGCTCCACTGATGGATCATGCGCGCCGCGATTTCCTTACCGACTCCGGCAGGACCGGTAATGAGTACCCGGCTGCCTGTCGGGGCGACGCGCTTCAGGGTGGCGCGAACCGTGTTGATCGATACCGATGAACCGTCGAGATGATCGTCTGGGCCGATCTTTTCGCGGAATGCCGCGTTTTCGCGGCGAAGGCGGTCGGTTTCGGTCGCACGTGCAACAAGATGGAGCAGTCTGCTCGCCTCGAACGGCTTCTCGATGAAATCGATGGCACCTTCGCGGATGGCGGCGACCGCAGTGTCGAGATTGCCGTGCCCTGAAATCATGATGATCGGAAGCGTCGGATCGCGGTGCTTGACCTGCTCCAGCAACTGCAGGCCGTCCAGGCGTGAGCCCTGCAGCCAGACATCGAGAAGGACGAGGCTGGGTCGCCGGTCCTCGATCGCTTCCAGCGCGCTGTCACTGTCGCCAGCGGTTCGGACCGCATAGCCCTCATCCTCCAGTACGCCGGCGACCAAGTCGCGAATATCGGCCTCGTCGTCGACGACGAGCACATCAAGCGCCATCAGTCGTTACCTTCCTCATCATATTCGCCATCTTCTGCAGTTCGCGGGCGCGGTTCACCGTCAGCGTTGGTTTCGTCCACCAGTGGCGCCAGCCGCTCGCTATCGAAGGCAATCCGAACGTGGGTTCCTCCGCCCGGACGATCGAGGAACGCGATCTCACCCATATGTTCCTCGACGATCTTCTTGACGATCGCCAGGCCCAGGCCGGTACCGCGCACGCGGGTGGTCATATAAGGCTCGGTCAACCGCTCACGATCCTCGGGCAGGCCGATTCCGGTATCGACGACGTCGATGACGCATTGTCCTTCCGCTGCGCGAACCCTGACGTCGACCTTGTCACCCTCAAAACTGGTGACGCCGCGATTTCGGCGCGCCTCAATCGCCTCGACCGCGTTTTTCACGACGTTCGTCAGGGCCTGACTGAGCTGGCGTCGATCGCAGACCAATGGGATCTGATCGTGCGCAGGATCGATTGAAAAGCTGATTCCGGGATGGGCGACTTCGTGAAGGAAAAGCGCGGCACGTGCGATTTCGTGGATATTCTCAAGCCGAAAGATGGGCTTCGGCATCCGTGCGAAATTGCTGAATTCGTCAACCATCCGGCGAAGGTCGCCCACCTGGCGGACAATGGTGCCCGTCAATCGTTCGAACGTTTCCGGATCTGACGTCACTTCTTCGCCATAGCGACGCTGCAAACGTTCGGCGGCAAGCTGGATAGGTGTCAGTGGATTCTTGATTTCGTGCGCAATTCGGCGGGCAATGTCTGACCAGGCTGCACGCCGTTGATCGCTCAACTGATCGGTAATGTCATCGAAGGTCAGCACCGCGCCGTCGGCATAGCGAACCCGCTTGACCGCCAGGGTTCGGGGCCCCGAATCCGCATTGATGGTGACGGCGGAATTGCGGGCATCGCCGGTCATGAACTCCGCGAGTTCCACCGAAACGTCGACAAGTGCCCTTCCCTCGATGTCTTCGCCTTCTGGCTCGAGCAAATTTTCCGCCGAACGATTGACCAACAGGATACTGCCGCCCTGGTCGAGTGCGATCACGCCTGCCGTCACACTCGACAGCACTGCTTCGATGAAGGCCCGCCTGGTATCGAGCTGCTGATTGGCGGACATCAGCGCGCCGGTCTGTTCCTGCAGTCGTCCGGTCATGCGGTTGAAGGCGGTCGCGAGCATCGCAACCTCATCATGCGGTTCGTGAACCGAAACCCGGGTCGAAAAATCGCCTTCCTCGACTTTGCCGGCCGCAGCGACCAATTCGCCGACCGGACGAACAAGACGGTCCGCAATCTTCAGGGCGAAGAAAATCGCAAGGCCAACAATGATCAAGGCGCCGAGCAACAACGCTCCGTTGAATTGCATCTGATAGAGGCGCGAACGTTCCTGAAGGTCGCGGTAGGTTGTCTGGACATCCCTTGCACGCTCGATCTGCTTGCGGAATTCCGGGTCGAACACGCGGGATGCATAGACGTACAGGTCGTCGCCAAACTGCAGTCGACTAAGCGCGCCGATCCGGTCGCTGCTGTTGACCTGGACATATTCCTTTCCGCGAAGCTCGGCGATTTTCGCTTTCGGAACCACCTGGTCCAGTGGTCGGTCATAGGGATTGATCAAAACGAATGTTCGGATGACGCCATCGTCGCCCAGTCGGAAGATGATGCCTTCCGACAATTCTCGAGCATAAATCTGGCCGAAGAATTCGTTGGCAAATTCCTTGCTGTCGATGTCCAGAACCTGGAGTTTGCCCGAAAGGTCGGCGCCCATGGTGGCGGTGTTGCTGCCGACGCGGAACTCTTCATTTTCATAGGTAGACCGCGCCAGTTCGACGGCATTGGCAATCATGTTCCTTGGGCGTTCCGAGAACCAGAACTCCAGACCGGATTGGAACATCAGCGATGCGAAGATCGCGACGAGCACGGTCGGAACTGCAGCAATCACCGAAAATAACGCCACCAGGCGAGTGTGAAGTCGGCCCCCTGCAAGCCCCTGCTTAACCGCACGGTTCATCACCAGGCGCCGAGACAGAAGCACCATCAGCGCGATCGACGGGATGAGGACGGCCACGAGCAGCAAGGCAACGAACGGCGGCGAAAGGAATGACCCCGGTCGCTCGACATTCGAAAATGCCAGGAAACTAGCGATGACGACGATTGCGAGGGTCAGTCCGGAAAGCGCGGTTGCCCACTGATACAGACGACCACTTTGCCGCTCACGGGCAAGCCAATTCCACTTGTTCGAGATCAGCGAAGAGTCAGCCGCCGGCGCATCCATATTCGCGCCGTAGCACGGACGCGTTGCATAAAGAACACACTATTGCATCGGTCAGGCGGCAGCGCGCGACAGCCACGGCGAATAGAATTCCCGGAGCGCAGAAATGACTGCCTTTGGATCATCCATCTGATTGACTTTATTACGGAATTCTGCCGATCCTGTCAGGCCCTTGGTGTACCAACCGATATGTTTGCGGGCCAGATTTACGCCTGTCACCGTCCCATAAAGCGATTGCATGGCGTCATATTGGTCAAGGATGATCGCCAATTGTTCGTCGAGATTTGGGTCGTCGCGACCCCCTTCGCCGCTCAAGTCCGCCATGATTTGGCCGAGCAGCCATGGTCGACCGTACGCCCCGCGACCGATCATGACGCCGTCGGCGCCCGACTGTTCGAGCGCGTCGCGCGCATCCTTACGAGAACAAATGTCGCCATTGACGATCACCGGTAGGCTCGTCGCCTCCTTGACCTGACGAACAAAGCGCCAATCGGCCGAACCCTTATACATTTGATTGCGCGTGCGTCCGTGCACGGTGATCATCCGGACGCCAAGGTCCTCGGCAATTCGAGCCAAATCAGGCGCGTTAAGACTGTCGTGGCACCAGCCCATCCGCATCTTCAATGTGACTGGAATGTCGACTGCTTTGACTGTCGCTTCAATGATTTGCCCGGCAAGCTTCAGGTCGCGCATCAATGCTGAACCGGCATCGCCGTTGACCACTTTCTTGACCGGGCAACCCATGTTGATGTCGATGATCGCCGCGCCGCGCTGCTCGTTGAGTTTCGCGGCCTCCGCCATTTCGACCGGGCCGCAACCTGCCAGCTGGAGCGATATGGGGTCCTCACTTGGGTCCCATGCCGCTTTCTGTAGGGACTGGCGGGTTTCCCGGATCATCGCCTGGCTTGCGATCATCTCGCTAACGGTAAGGCCTGCGCCATATTTCTTGACGATCTTGCGGAACGGCAGGTCGGTGACGCCAGTCATCGGCGCCAGGATGACGGGCGCATCGATGGTCAGCGGGCCAACCGAGATAGGCTTCAGCGTCTGCATGAGAGCGCGCGCCTTTACATCAAGGCATGGGAGCGGGCAAGGCACCACCATGAGCGTCACCGCCCTCATTGTCGCCGCCGGATCGGGAAGTCGAATGGGCGGCGACCTGCCCAAGCAATATCGGAGGATCGGTGGGAAATCCGTTCTTGCGCACGCCATCGACGCAATGGCGTCACACCCGCTGATTGACGTGGTCCGGGTCGTGATTGGGCCGGGTCAGGAACGGCAGGCATCGGGCGCTATCGAAGGGCGCGATGTTGGCACTCTGATCACGGGCGGGTTGACACGATCGGAGAGCGTAAGGGCCGGACTCGCGGAAATCGACAACAATATCGTGCTCGTCCATGATGCTGCCCGCCCCTTTTGCCCGCCCGACGTCATCGACCGTCTCCTCGCTGGACTTCTCGACCATGACGGCGCGGTGCCGGTTCTACCCGTTGCGGACACACTGGCCTTGGCCGGCGCGACAATCGAAGCAGCCGTCGATCGCAGCGGCGTCGTCCGCGTGCAGACGCCGCAGGCGTTTCCACGCCAAAAGCTGGTTGAC
Organism: uncultured Alphaproteobacteria bacterium; assembly: GCA_963843855.1. Lineage (GTDB taxonomy): Bacteria > Pseudomonadota > Alphaproteobacteria > Sphingomonadales > Sphingomonadaceae > Sphingomicrobium. Next base: position 460,930 of record CAWJMA010000003.1, on the reverse strand, counting down.
GCCTATCGTTGCTGGCCAGGTCCGACGCCCCCGACCGATGAGGCAAGTGTTGTTCGCGCAGCCGGCGGACATGTTGCCGCCGTCGAGGGAGCCGCGAGCCTGGAGAAATTGACGTCGCTTTCGGACTGGTCGAGAGCGGAAGCGATGCTTGCTGCCAAACTTGTGAGCCGGACCGGAACCGGATTCGACGTTCATGCCTTTGCCGGGGACGGTCCGATTGTCATGGGCGGCCTTTCGATCGACCATGATAAAGGACTGGCAGGGCATAGCGACGCCGATGTCGTCCTTCACTCGATTACCGACGCCTTGCTCGGTGCAGCCGCGCTTGGCGATATCGGCCAACATTTCCCGCCGACCGATCCTCGTTGGAAAGGCGCAGACAGTGAAATCTTCCTTGCCCATGCCGCGGCATTAGTGCGCGGACAGGGAGGCATCATCGATTTCGTCGATTGCACGGTGATTTGCGAGGCACCAAAGGTCGGTCCGCACCGCGAAGCAATGCGTGCGAATGTCGCGCGAATTCTTGATCTTCCCATCGGCGCCGTCAGCGTCAAGGCGACGACGACCGAGAGAATGGGTTTTACCGGTCGCAGCGAAGGCATTGCTGCCCAGGCCAGCGCTACCATAAGGATGCCAATCGCATGAACCTTCTTCCCGACGATCTCGTCGAAAAGGCGCGCGAAGTGATCGAGGCGAACCGCAAGGCCGGGCGCACGATCGTTGTCGCGGAAAGCTGCACCGGGGGTCTGGTCAGTGCGGCCCTGACCGAAATTGCCGGCTCGTCCGAGGTGTTCCAGGCGGGATTCGTGACCTATTCGAACGATATGAAAACGCGCCGGCTCAATGTCAGCCAGGACGTTCTCGACACGTTCGGTGCAGTTAGCGTGGCGACGGCGTGGGCAATGGCCCAAGGCGCGCTGGAAGCTTCAGGCGCGGATACGGCAGTTGCAATCACCGGGATCGCGGGGCCGGATGGGGGAACACCCTCCAAGCCGGTCGGCACGGTCGTCTTTGCCAGAGCACGCCGAGAAGATGATGCCGATGCGGTCGTCGCCGACAGCAAGCTATTCGATGCTGGCGAAGGACGTGCGGGGATCAGGCGTCAGGCGACGCTTTGTGCACTGGAATTGCTCATTCCGTAGAGCACGGCAGCCCGTTGTTCGAATGCTGACGTCATCCGGCGCAGTGCGCGATCGAACATCTGGCCCGCAATCGTCTCGAAAATCCTGCTTTTGAACGCGAAGTCCACTGAAAAACAAAGATCTGTGCCACCGCCCGCGCCGGGCTCGAACGTCCATTCGTTGTGCAGATATTTCAGCGGACCCTCGATGTAATCCACCGTGATCCTGTCCGGTCGATGCTTCGTCACCTTACTGGTGAAGCGCTCCTTGAACGCGTTGAAGCCGACAACAAGATCAGCGACCGTCTCTTCGTCGCTACTCGATCGCACGCGTACTGCGACAACCCACGGCAGGAACTCGTCATATTGTTCGACGTCGGCGACCATGTCGAACAATTGGATAGGGGTATATGGCAGGTGGCGCTTCTCGCTATGGCGCGGCATTCGACTTATTGACCCCCTGCCCGCGCCAACTGCTTGTTGCGGGCGTCCTGCATTTTCTTGAAGTCATCGCCAGCGTGATAGCTTGACCGGGTCAGCGGCGTTGCCGCGACCAGCAGGAAGCCCTTCGCCCGGGCAATTGAAGCGTAAGCATTGAAGGCATCAGGATGGACATATTCCTCGACCGTCGCATGGCGAGGCGTCGGCTGGAGATATTGTCCCATCGTCAGGAAATCGATCCCCGCCGAGCGCATGTCGTCCATGACCTGATGAACCTCGAGCCTCTGTTCGCCCAGACCAACCATCACCCCCGATTTGGTGAAGATGGACGGGTCCAGTCGCTTGACCTGTTCCAGCAGCCGTAGTGACGCATAATAACGCGCACCGGGACGGATCGTCGGGTAGAGCCTCGGCACTGTTTCCAGATTGTGATTATACACGTCAGGCCGAGCAGCGACGATCGCTTCGACCGCGGCCTCATGCTTGTTGCGAAAATCCGGCGTCAGAATTTCGATTGTCGTGGTCGGCGTCGTTTTGCGGATTGCCTCGATGACCTTGACGAACTGATGGGCACCGCCATCGGGCAGATCGTCGCGGTCGACGGATGTGATGACGATATGTTCCAGCCCCATCGCTGCCACCGCATCGGCAGTATTCTGCGGCTCAAGCGGATCGACTGCGCGCGGCATGCCGGTTTTCACATTGCAGAAAGCGCAAGCGCGCGTGCAGGTGTCGCCAAGGATCATCACCGTCGCGTGCTTTTTGGTCCAGCATTCCCCGATGTTCGGGCACGCGGCTTCCTCGCAAACTGTCGTCAGTTTCTTCGCGCGCATCAGGCGGCGCGTTTCGGCGTAGCCTTCGCTGGTCGGTGCCTTGACTCGGATCCAGTCGGGCTTGCGCTGGCGCGGAATGTCGAGCGGTGCGTTCATCGTGCCGGCCAGATAGCGACTGCGATGGCATCTTGCCACCCCCGATTGCCCGGTCTACCGCGCGGCAAAACAGAGGGGAGCGCCATGAAGGGTTTCGGTAACTTGCTTGAAGGCTACGGGCGTTTCCGGACTGACAAGGTTGCTAGCGCGCGGGATCGCTGGGCCGAGCTTGCCGAAGGGCAAAGCCCCAGGGCGATCGTCATCGCCTGTTGCGACAGTCGCGCCGACCCGGCGCTGATCTTCGACGCCGATCCCGGCGAAATTTTCGTCGTTCGCAACGTTGCCAATCTCGTGCCGCCGTATGAGGCGAATGGCGGGCGTCACGGCGTTTCGGCAGCATTGGAATTTGCGGTGACCCAGCTGGGTGTGCCGGAAATCGTTGTGATGGGCCACGAGCGTTGTGGGGGCATCTCCGCGGCACTGACCGGCGTGTTCCATGAAGCGCCGCCCGGCGAGGGCGGTTTCGTGCATCGCTGGATGGAACAGATCGACGAAGTCGCTGAGACGATTGCGGCAGATCATGGTACCGGCGAGGAGGCCGCGCTCCTGCTTGAGGAGGCTGGCATCCGACAAAGCGTCGCCAATCTAAGGACCTTTCCGTTTGTCGCGCAAAGAGAAGCAGCCGGGACCTTGGCGATCCTCGGCTGCCACTTTTCCATCAAGCATGGAGAACTATACCTGCTCGACGAGCGAAACGGTGAGTTTCGACCCGCGTCAGCAGGCTAACTTCGTTCGCGACTAGCAGCGGACGTTATAGTCGTAGACCGGACGACCATATTGATCGACATAGTAGCAATAGTTGTTGGTATCGCGGTAATATTGCTTGCCCTTAATCACGGCACCCAGAACGGCGCCGGCAATGCCGCCGGCAATTGCGCCTTCTACCGTGCTGACACCAGGAATGACAGCGCCTGCAACCGCGCCAGCTGCAGCACCAACGGCCGCACCGGTCGCGGCGCGACGGGCCTGGTCGTTGTTGTTACGGTACGGGTCATTGTAGGTTGCGCACGCGGATAATGGCAGCATGCTGGCCGCAACAGTCGTCAGAATGATCTTTTTCATGGTTGTACCTTTCACTCGTCTCCCAACCCCTTGGGCTTTCGACGCACGAAGGAGGCATTTCGTTCCGCCACCGATGCGTTATGACGGGACAAAAGGACGAACGAATCCATGAGTTCCAACCATCAGTTCAGCGAACCCGAGCTCAATATCGCGCTGTTGATCGACGCTGATAATGCCAGCCCCGATCATCTCGACGAGGTCCTTCTGGTGCTTGGCGAACTCGGTACGATCAATATTCGACGCGCCTATGGCAACTGGTCAAAGCCTTCGCTGAAGCGTTGGGGCGGCCTGACCGGGCTTCATTCGATCGTGCCGATGCAGCAGTTTGACGTCGTCAAGGGGAAGAGCGCGACCGACATGCGCATGACGATCGATGCCATGGACCTGTTGTATCGCGGACATGTCGATGGTTTCGGGATCATGTCGAGCGACAGCGACTTCCTTCCCCTGGCCCAGCGAATTCGCGAGGACGGCCTGCCCGTATACGGGTTTGGCGGCGCGAAGACCCCGATGAGCTTCCAACAGGCCTGTACCCGCTTCTTCGACGTTGCCGCACTCGACATGAATGGCGAAGATGCGCTCGAAGCCCCGCCGGCGGCGGCAGGACAGCGCACGGTCGACGCCGAACTGCTCCAGGTCCTCGGATCCGCCTACAAGGCGTCGAAGCGTGACGAAGAAGGCTTTGCGTCACTCAGCGAACTGGGCCAGCGCGCCAAGGCGGTGTCCAGTTTTGCGGTCCGCAATTATGGCTTTAATCGCCTTAGCGACCTGATCCGCGCGGTTCCGAACTTCGATACCAAGCAGGGCGAAAACGGTCGCATGATGGTCAAGCGGATGCGCTAGAGCGGGAACGCGATCGCACGTCGAGCCGTTGACGCATCAAGTGCAACCAACGGAGAAGAACCAATGTTCGGCGACAACGAAAGCCCTGAAGTCCACCTCAAGAAGAAGTTTTGGGAAGCGCTCGACGACAGCCCTTTCATGATGCTTGGCCTCGCGGGCGTCGAAGACAGCCGGACCCGCCCCATGACCGCGCAAATCGACCGCCAGGACCGCGACAAGGATGAAGGCGGTCCAATCTATTTCTTTGCCTCGAAGAGCGATGGAGTCGGCCAGGACATAGGCAAGGGACACCGCGCCGTCGCGACCTTTGCCGGAAAAGATCACAATGTGTTTGCCCATGTCCACGGCGATCTTGTTCCGTCCGACGATCGCGCTGTCATCGAGCGCCTCTGGAACCCGTTCATTGCCAGCTGGTACAAGGACGGCAAGGATGATCCCGACCTGCAGCTCCTTCGTTTCGAGACTGAACGTGCCGATATCTGGGAGGCCGACACTGGTTCCACGCTAAAGGCGGCAGCGCTGAAAGCGCTGTTCGACATTGATCCGGGCAAGGAGCATCAGTCTGATCATCAGGCGACCGTCACAATCTAACATTCTTGTCTCCGATGCTTATAGGGGCGCCGAATTTGTCGATGACGGTACGGCGCCTCTTCCATCAAAAAGAGCAGATTTGTGGGTCTGCCGACTTGTTGACCGCTGTCTCCGGCTGCTAAGGAATCGGTCAGTTGGGAGTGGATGATGGCCGGAAGACTTGCTTGGATTCTCGCAGGCGGCGCCGCGATCGCGGCGGGCATGGCTTTTCAGGGGGACATGTTCGGTAACGACCGCGACAATCGCCCAAGCGTGGAAGTTCGCTCGGGCGGCGACAAGGCATTGTCCGACAAGAAGGTCGACGGCGTGGTGGAGCGTATCATCGAAGAGAAGATCGCCGAAGCCAAGGTGGTCGATGAAAACGGTGACCCCGTCGATCTCGATAGCGCAGTCATGAAGGAGTTGGCATCGGCAGTAACGGAATTGGTCAAGGCCAATGGCGCCCTTGCACTGATGACCATCGGAAAGGATCCTCCGCAGGAGCAGCTGGAAGCGGCGGAAAAGCGGGTCGATGTCGCACAAGTGCGGGTCGATGAACTCACCGACAAGATTGATTTCGCGAAAAATCAGTCGAAAGAACAGCGCGACGAACAGAAAGATCGTATTCGCAAGCAGGTCCGCGATGAAGTTCGGCGGGCAATTGATGGCGGCGCATAACGCGCAACGGTACGAATGGGTCGCGTTCTGTCGGCCAAAGGGGTAAGAGTAAGGCGTTTCCGAAGCCCGTCCGCAAAGGAGGCCGAGATGGAAAATCCGATTGTTGATGATGGTGGCCTAAGTGACCGCTATGCGCCGCATGCCTTGAGTTTGTTGAGGATCATAACGGCGCTTCTCTTCCTGCTTCACGGCACAAGCAAAATTCTGATGTTTCCGATTTCCTCGGCCAGCGGACCTGCGGCTTGGTCGCTCCTCTGGGTCGCTGGAATGATCGAGCTGATTGGCGGCTTGGCGCTTCTGGTCGGCATACTTTCCAGGCCTGTCGCACTGTTGCTTTGCGGTGAAATGGCGATCGGTTATTTCATGGTTCACGCCCCAAACAGCACCTACCCGATGTTGAACGGCGGGGAATCAGCAATCTTGTTTTGCTTCATCTTCCTCTACATCGCCTTTGAGGGACCTGGCCCACTCAGTTTCGACGATTGGTGGCGTCGGCGCCGGCATGGCGACGGTCCCGCTGGCTATCTTGGCCTTCAGGGCAAAGGCTGACCAGCCAGTTCGAAAAGGCCCCGGTGTCCGGAGGCCATCCTCGATCAATCAGCGAGTGAGCTTCTTGTAGCTCATCCGATGCGGACGATCCGCTTCTGGGCCAAGGCGCCGACGCTTGTCTTCCTCATAGGATTCGAAATTGCCTTCGAACCATTCAACGTGGCTATCACCCTCGAAAGCAAGGATGTGGGTCGCAAGCCGATCAAGAAAGAACCGATCGTGGCTGATGACGACGGCGCAACCCGCGAAGTTCTCGATGGCTTCCTCGAGCGCACCGAGGGTTTCGACGTCGAGATCGTTGGTCGGTTCGTCGAGCAGGAGGACGTTGCCACCCTCCTTCAGCATTTTTGCCATGTGCACGCGGTTGCGCTCGCCGCCTGACAGCTTGCCGACATTCTTCTGCTGGTCGGGACCCTTGAAGTTGAACGCGCCAACATAGGCGCGCGTCGATGCTTCCTGGCCGTTGACCTTCATGTAATCGAGACCGTCGGAGATTTCCTCCCAGACATTTTTCTTTGGGTCGAGGTGGTCGCGGCTCTGATCGACGAAACCAAGACGGACGGTTTCACCGATATCGACTTTGCCTTCGTCGGGTTGTTCCTTGCCGGTCAGTATCTTGAACAACGTCGACTTGCCGGCGCCATTGGGGCCGATCACGCCGACAATTCCACCTGGCGGCAGGGTAAAACTCAGATCCTCGAACAGCAGTTTGTCGCCGTACGCCTTGGATATCCCTTCGACCTCAATGACCTTTCCGCCCAATCGCTCCGGGACCTGGATGACAATTTGGGCCTTTCCGATGCGGCGGTCATCCTGCGCATCCTGGAGTTGCTCGAATTTCCGGATACGGGCTTTCGACTTGGATTGGCGTGCTGCCGGCGTTTGGCGGATCCATTCCAATTCGCGGGTCAGGGCCTTTTGCTTGCCGCTTTCCTCGCGAGATTCCTGTTCGAGGCGTTTTGCCTTCTTTTCCAGATATGTAGAGTAGTTTCCTTCGTATGGATAATAAGAACCGCGATCGAGTTCCAGGATCCATTCGACGACGTTATCAAGGAAATAACGGTCGTGGGTGATCATCAAGACCGCGCCAGCATATTCCTTGAGATGATTTTCGAGCCACTGCACGCTTTCCGCGTCAAGATGGTTGGTCGGCTCATCGAGGAGCAGGATCGACGGCTTCTGGATCAGCAAGCGGGTCAGTGCAACGCGGCGTTTTTCGCCGCCGGACAGGTCGGCGACCGGCCAATCCCCCGGCGGGCAGCGCAGTGCTTCCATCGCGATTTCGAGCTGGTTGTCGAGCGTCCACCCGTCAACGGCGTCAATCTTTTCCTGCAATTCACCCATCTCGGCCCCGAGCGCGTCGAAGTCGGCGCCGTCCTCGCCCATCTCGATGCCGATCTGGTTAAACCGGTCGACCATATTGGCGATGTCGCGCGCACCGTCCTTGACGTTTTCAAGAACCGTCTTGGTCGGATCCAGCTCCGGCTCCTGCGCCAGATAACCGACCGTGATGTTCTCACCCGGCCAAGCCTCACCGGTGAACTCGGTGTCGAGCCCGGCCATGATCTTGATCAACGTCGATTTGCCGGCGCCGTTCGGACCGACGATCCCGATCTTGGCACCCTGATAAAATTGCAGGTTGATGTTGCTCAGCACCGGCTTGGCAGCGCCAGGGAAGCTCTTGGTCATGCCTTTCATGACGAATGCATATTGGGCGGCCATGGGGTCGCTGATCCTTTGACAAGATTGGGATTTGAGGCGCCACTTAGGGTTTGGCGCAGCGTAAATCCAGACGCTTAGTGGCGAAGTTCCTCCATCCGTGCATCCACATCGGGGAAACGGTAATCGGAAAATTGCTCCCGCAACGTCTTCTTGCTGAGCTTGCCGGTGGCGGTGTGGGGCAGTTCGTCGACAAACGCGATGTCGTCGGGAAGCCACCATTTCGCAACCTGCGACGCCAGGTGCTGGCGAAGCGCATCGGGACAAACGTCACAGCCCGCCTGCTTGACGACGACCAGCAACGGTCGTTCATCCCATTTGGGATGCGGCATACCGATCGCTGCGGCTTCGGCGACGCCTGTGAAGCCGACGGCCGCATTTTCAAGCTCGATCGAGCTGATCCATTCGCCGCCCGATTTGATGACGTCCTTCGATCGATCGGTGATCTGCATCGCACCGTCGGGATGGAGCGCGGCGACATCACCTGTGTCGAACCAGCCATCTTCGGTCAGTGCGTCCTCTTCGGCCTTGAAGTAGCGTTTGAGCACCCATGCGCCCTTGATCTGCAAGTTGCCGGACGCCACACCGTCGCGCGGCAATTCATTGCCCACGTCGTCGACGATGCGCAGTTCGATGCCGAACGGCACCCTGCCCTGCCGAACCGTCCAGCCCAATTGCTCCTCGTCGGTCATTGCATCCCAACCGCGCGGCATGCCCGCAAGCGTTCCAATCGGCGAAGTTTCGGTCATTCCCCAGGCATGGCCGACATGGATATGGCGCTTACGGAACCAGTCGATCATTGCTCGCGGCGCCGCCGATCCGCCGATCGTCACATTCTTGAGTGGACCGAGATCGTCGCCCGTCGCCTCGATATGCTGGATCATGGTCATCCAGATCGTCGGGACGCCGGCGCTATGGGTGACTTTCTCCTCGCGGAACAGGTCGACCATGCGGTCGGGTCGATAGTCGGCAGACAGGACCATCTTGCACCCGGTCAGCGGCGCTGCCCAAGGCAGGCCCCATGCATTGGCATGAAACATCGGCACGATCGGGCACGCGACCGAGCTGGTCGACAAATCGAAACAATCGGGCTGGATCTCGGCAAGGGCGTGCAGCATCGTCGAGCGGTGCTCGTAAAGGACGCCCTTGGGATTTCCGGTCGTCCCGCTGGTGTAACAAAGGCCGCACGGGTCGCGTTCGTCCCCATCAACCCAGCGAAAGTCATCGTCGAACCCTGAAAGCCACTCTTCGAAGCCGATATCGCCGGTCCAGCCAGCGGGCGGATCGTAGCAGACGTAATGTTCGATGGTGTGCCACTTGGCCTTCATCTTCTCGACGAGCGGCGTAAATGCGGCATCGTAAAGCAAGACACGGTCTTCGGCGTGGTTCACAATATAGTCGAGTTGATCCTCGAACAGGCGCGGATTGATTGTATGAAGCACGCCGCCCATCCCGCAAACACCGTACCATGACGTCAGATGTCCGGCATGGTTCATCGCTAGGGTGGCAACGCGGTCGCCCTTCGCGATACCCCAGGCTTCCAGCGCCTTTGCCATGCGGCGGGCATTGGCGGCAATTTGTCGCCACGTGGTGCGAGTGACGCTTCCATCGGCCCACGCGCTGACGACTTCACCGTCGCCATGTTCGCGTTCGGCATGATCGACGAGACGCATAACGCGCAGCGGCCAGTCCTGCATTGCCCCCAAAGCGGTCATGGGCATTCCTCGTCGTTTCAGGAAATTCGAGCAACATGCATCATGCCGCGAAATCCTTCCCAACTCAAGGAAAATCACCATTTTCGGGTTAGAACGGCATCTTGAAGCCGGGAGGCATCGGCAACCCGGACGTCATTTTCTCCATCTCCGCCGAGGCGGCATGATCCGCCTTCCCGCGCGCGTCGTTGATCGCGGCGACGATAAGATCTTCCAGCATCGCCTTTTCGGAGGCGACCATTAGGCTGTCATCGATGTCGAGACCGAGAATGCGACCCTTGGCCGTGGTGCGTATCTTGACCAGACCGCCGCCAGATGTTCCTTCGACTTCGACCTTGTCGAGATTGTCCTGCGCCTTGGCGAGCTCCGCCTGCGCATTCTGGGCCATTTGCATGATTTCTTCGAGGCTGGGCATGATTAGGCTTCTTTCCGTTCGATCAATTCCAAGGTGGCGTCGGGAAAGGCGTTGAACAAGGCCTTGACCCCGTCTTCGGCGAGCACCGCAGCGCGCATCGAATTCTTCCGCCATTTTCTCCTGCTCGTGAAGCGACGGCTGTCCGCACTGATCGCTGAACGCGATTTGCCACGTCTGGCCGGTGACTTCTTTCGCGGCAATCGCAAGTTCGCGAGGAAAGTCAGGGCCGAGCGGGCGCAGCGGACGCAGCGCCAATACGCCCGGCGCGAAGTCGACGAGTCCGACCTGATCACGAAGCTGGATAGCAAGCAGGTGCTTGCCCCCTTGCTCTAACGCATCGATGAACGAACCATAATCGGTCGGTTGCTGTTGCGCCGGTGCCGAATTTGTCGACCCCGAAGACGTTGGGACTGCTGTCGAAGTTGCAGGAGCAGCCGCTTGAGGAGACGATTGCGTCGACGCCTGCTGGTTGATTTGCCTGACCAACGCACCGGGATCGGGTAAATCGGCAGCATGGACCAGCCTTAACAGCGCCATTGACGCTGCTTCGTGCGGGTCGGGCGCTTGGGCGACATCCTCAAGGCCCTTCAACAGCATTTGCCACAGACGATGGATGATCGGCCAACCGAGCTTGCCAGCCCAGTCGGAGGCTGCTTCGCGCTCCTCGGCCGATTGCAGGACGTCGCCGGTCGCACCGGCCTTGGCCCGCGTGACGCTGTGCAACGTCTCCATCAGGCCGCGCAGGAGCGCTTTGGGATCGATCCCTAGCCCATGCGCCTCATCGAGCTGTGCCAGGGTCGCCCCCGCATCCGCCTCCAACAATGCGGCCAACAAGCGCCGGACGCGGCCGCGATCGGCGAGGCCCAGCATGGTCCGCACCTCGGTGGCCTGAACCTTGCCTTCACCATGGGCGATCGCCTGGTCGAGGATCGACAATCCGTCGCGCGCCGACCCTTCGGCGGCCCGCGCGATGACCGCGACGGCCTCATCCTCGATTTCGACGCCTTCCGCCTCGGCAACATGTGTGAAATGTGCAGCTAACTTATCGGCGGGAATGCGCTTTAAATCGAAACGCTGGCACCGGGACAGCACTGTCACCGGCACCTTGTCCACTTCCGTGGTCGCGAACAGGAACTTCACATGCTCCGGTGGTTCCTCAAGTGTCTTCAACAAGGCGTTGAAAGCACTTTTGGAAAGCATATGCACTTCATCGATGATGTAGATTTTGAAGCGCGCCGAAACCGCCGAATAACGGACCGCGTCAATGATCTCGCGAACGTCGTCGACGCCAGTGTGACTGGCGGCATCCATTTCGACGACATCGATATGTCGTCCCTCGGCGATTGCCTTGCACGGTTCGCAGATACCGCACGGATCGATGGTCGGGCTGCCTTCGCTATCCGGGCCAATGCAATTGAGCGCCTTCGCAATCAGGCGGGCTGTCGATGTCTTGCCGACGCCGCGGACCCCGGTCAGCAGGAAGGCGTGCGCAATCCGACCGCGCGCGATGGCGTTAGCGAGGGTTTGAACCATCGCATCCTGGCCGATCAATTCGTCGAAATTGCGCGGCCGGTATTTGCGGGCAAGCACGCGATAAGGCGTGCCCGGCGATGCAATCGGATGCTTTACCGGCTGCGGCGGCTCGTCAAGACCAAGGCCGGGGCCGAGATCGACCTGTTCGTCGGGTACGGGCGATTCGTCACTCATCCCGCGAAACTAGGCGCACAACTCCGCCTGTTCCAGTTTTGTCTTCGTCTTTTTTGGAAGGTGGAAGCCGGCGACCCGGGGCAAAATCGTTGTGGCTGCTTCCTTCCGGATCTGACCAAGTTGGCGATAACCCCGCCCACCGACTTCCGCGGGCCATATGGCGACCCACACCATTCGACGCAAGAGTTTACCGATCGAGATTGTAGGCGGAGGGCGGGATGGTGACCGTGAGCTTCTCGCCATCGGGTACGGCAATCTGGCAGGCTAGGCGAGAGTATCGTGTGACATGGGCCGCCAGATCGAGAAGATCGTCTTCCTCGACGCTGGCGGGTTCAAGTCGAGCGAAATCCGCGGCCGCGATGATCACATGACAGGTCGAGCATGCCATCGAACCCTCACACGCCCCTTCCAGCGGCTGGCCATTGGCCTGGGCAATGTCGAGCAGGTTTGCACCGGCCTCGGCCACCACGTCCCGGTCCACCGTCCCGTAAGCGTTCAAAAAACGGACGACGGTCATGCGGCCCACTCGCGCTGCTCGCGCGCAACCCGGTCGATGTGGCGGCATGCGGAGAGCAATTCGGCCTCCCCTGTATAACGGCCGAAGCCAAGCCTGATCGATGATCGCGCTTCACGATCATTGAGGCTAAGGGCGCGCAGGACGTGGCTGGGTCGGCCGGAGCCCGAGGCGCAGGCGCTTCCCAGCGAAAACGCGATATTGCGAAGGTCGGCCATCAAACGTGCGGCGTCGAGGCCCTCCAGCCGCAAATTCAGGTTTCCGCGATAGCGGTCCGTCACGCTGCCGTTGACTTGCCAATCGTCCGACAAGGTGGAAAGCGCGACATTCCACAGCCGGTCGACATGTTCTGCGTCGCGCGACGCGCAATCGGATGCGAGCCGTGCGGCTTCGCCGAAGCCGGTACAGAGTGCGGGCGACAGCGTTCCGGAACGAAGCCCCTCTTCCTGGCCCCCACCGTGCAGCAACGGGCGTGGCTCGCTGCCCCTGCGCATCCACAGCCCGCCAGCGCCCTTCGGGCCGTGGACCTTGTGCGCGGATAACGCGATCATGTCGGGACCGACCGGGAGTTCGACTCTGCCGAACGCCTGAACGGCATCGCAAAGCATGACCGCCCCGACGTCGTGTGCCAGATCGGTCAGCGCCGCGATCGGCTGGATCACGCCGATCTCATTGTTGACCAGCATCGCCGCGACCAGCGCGGTCCGCTCGTCAATCGCGTCGCGGGCCAAATCGAGGTCGATCAATCCGTCCCCGCAGACTGGCAGCCGGATGACCTGGACCCCCTGCCCTTCAAGCCATTCGCAAGTGTCGAGGACTGCTGCATGTTCGGTGGCGACGGTAACGATCTTACGCCGTTCGGATCGCTCCATCGTGCCACGGATGGCCCAGTTGATTGCTTCGGTCGCGCCCGAGGTAAAGGCAAACCGCCCTTCGTCGAGCCCGATTGCCGTCAGCAGGCGGTCGCGCGCGATCTCGATGGCAGCGGCGGCCTCTCGGCCCCACGTCGATGGACTATGCGGGTTGGCGAATTTCTCTTCGTTCCAGGGTCGCATGGCCGCAGCGACCTCGGGCGCAACAGGGGTCGTCGCCTGATAGTCGAGATAGATCATGCTGCGCGCGCCGCCCTGACGCGATCGGCGAGGCGAGCGAATTCGGCAAGGAATGCGTCGACGTCGGCTTCGCTGGTTTCGGGGCCGAAGCTGGTCCTGAGATAGGAAGCGGAAAGCGCCGGATCGACCCCCATCGCGGCCAGGACGAAGCTCGCTTTTGCCTTGCCTGAGGAGCAAGCGCTTCCGGCCGAGACCGCGATACCGGCCAGATCCAGACTCGCGAGCATCGCCGCACTGGTTCCGCCGCGAAGGCCGATTGCGCCGATCGTTGGGACCCGCGGTGCGTCCGCGCCAATGACTTCGCCACCGCAAGCGATGACGCCATCCTCGATCCGCGCGCGAAGTGATGCCATGCGGTCCATGTCGTACGGACTGGCGGCGACGGCGGCGGCGAAGGCAAGGGCGCCCGGCATGTCCTGCGTTCCGCGTCGATATCCCTTTTCCTGTCCGCCGCCGCAAGGCGCAAGCGTTGCCGGATCCTTCACCAACAGCGCCCCAACGCCCAGCGGGCCGCCGAGCTTGTGGCCGCAAATCGCAACGAAATCCGCATCGGGCAGCGGAATTTTCGAGGCACCTTGCGCGCAATCGGCAAGAAGAAGCGAACCCGCTTCGCGGATGGCGGGATAGAGGCGATCGAGCGGCTGAATGATTCCCGTCTCGTTATTCACTTGCTGGATGGCAATCAGCGCGGGGCCTTTGGAAAGGCGTTCGGCGAGGACCTCCTCGTCGATCAGCCCGTTGGGTCGGACCGGAAGCACCGCCGCATCCGCGCCCATCGCATGAGGGACGATGGCATGTTCCGTTGCGCCATAAGCGCGCCCGGCAATACAGGCGCGCTTGCCGACCATCTCGACCGCTTCGCTCGCTCCGCTCGTAAAAATGACGTCATGACGCCAACCCAGTTCCAACCGCAAACTCTCTCGCGCTTCCTCGAGGAGCGCCCGAGCCGCCCTGCCTTCTCCGTGAGGGCTGTTCGGATTGCCCGGCGTTTCGAGCCCTCGAAGGAACGCGTCTCGCGCGGGCGCGATAACCGGCGTGGTGGCGGCGTGGTCGAGATAGATGCGCATAAGAGGCGTGCGATTCCTGCCGATTGCCAGATGGAGCGACCACCCTATATAGGCTCGGCCCGCGCGGTGCACCCACCCGCGACCCGTTTTCGTCGAAGAATTGAGCGAGCCTTTCATGCCCGAAGTCATTTTCCCTGGTCCCGAAGGTCGTCTCGAAGGCCGTTTCACTCCCGGTCCGCGTCCCCGCGCACCTGTCGCAATGGTCCTTCACAGCCATCCGCAGGCCGGCGGAACGATGAACAACAAGATCGTCCAATTGCTGCACAAGGACTTCGTCCGCCGCGGTTTCGCGACATTGCGTTTCAATTTCCGCGGCGTTGGGCGAAGCCAGGGCACGTTCGACAACGGCATTGGCGAATTGTCGGATGCTGCAAGTGCGCTCGATTGGGTCCAGCAGATTCACCCCGAAGCAGAACAGACGTGGATCGCCGGTGTCAGCTTTGGCGCGTGGATCGGCATGCAGTTGTTGATGCGCCGCCCCGAGATCAAGGGCTTCATCTCAATCGCGCCGCCCGCCAACATGTATGACTTCAGCTTCCTTGCGCCCTGCCCGTCGTCGGGGATCATCATCCAGGGCGAGGCCGATGAGGTTGTCACGCCCAGTGCGGTGCAGAAACTGGTCGACAAACTTCGTACCCAAAAGCACATCACGATCCACCACGACACGATTCCAGGTGCGAACCATTTCTTCGCAGACGAGATCCCCCTGTTGATGAAGAGTGTCGACGATTATCTGGACATGCGGCTGGGCCAAGGTTTTTCGGGCCGCTAAACCGTCCAGATTGCAACGTTTGCGATCAGTACGGCTGCGGCTACAAACATCAGGACGCCGCGCTTGCGATCGCCTTTGCGTCGCCAAGCGACATAACCGCCGAGGATCAGGAGGAATGCCGCCAGCATGGCGAGCGCGAGTGCGGTATTGGCTATGGTCTGCACACTTATCCCCTTTCACGAAGACTTAACCCCTATCCGTTCATAACGCGAAGCATGACCCGCGACGAGCGAGAACAGCGCCTGGATGAGGCCTTCGAACGGATCGAAGGGACGATCCTGCCGTGCATTGCGATGATGCTCGACACCCTTCTAGACGCGTCGGCGAACATGGCCGAAACCGACCCAAAGGCGCTCGCCGCCGAATTGCAGACGCTTGCAGCTGAATTGGAAGAGCTGACCCGCGCCGTCGAACGATCAAGTCCGGCCCATGTCGACCCTGGCGAATATCGGACTGCAGCCGCCTAACCTTGCGCGACCAACCGCTGGTGAAGTGCGGATTCGATATTCCCTCCCGAAAGAACAATGACACTGCCGTCGGCAAGTTCGACTTGTCCTTCCAGCACCGCAGCAAGCGCGACCGCTCCCCCCGGCTCCACCACCAGGCCGTGATTTACGAACGCCCAGCGGATGGCCCGCGCGACCTGAACATCGTCAACGCAGGTAAGCTGTGCCGCTCGTTCGCGCAGGATACCGAACGTGATCGGCGAAACGCGCGGCGTCTGCAGCGCATCGCAGAAGGTCGCTGGCGGATTGGACCCGACCGGGACAATGGTACCGCTGGCCAGCGAATTCGCCATGTCGTCCCAACCCGATGGCTCGACACCAATGATGGCCGCGTTTGGGCAAGCCAGCGCTATGCCCGCAGCAAGTCCGCCGCCACCCACGGGAATAACGATGGCGGGCGGCATCTGAGCTCCAACCTTCTCCAATTGTGCGAGAATCTCCAGTCCGACAGTGCCCTGCCCTGCAACGATGGCCGGATCGTCGAAGCTTGGGACCACGACCGCGCCGGTTTCCGCTGCAATCTTCGCAGAAATTTCCTCGCGACTTTCGGTCATTCGATCATAAAAAATGATCTCGGCGCCCTGGGCGCGTGTCCCTTTGATCTTCAGCGCTGGGGCATCGGCCGGCATGACGATCACCGCCGGAATGCCCAGGCGGCGCGCGGCGATTGCAACGCCTTGCGCATGATTGCCCGATGAGAATGCGACAACGCCGCTCTCGCGCTGGTTTCGGTTTAGCTGAAGCAGGCGGTTTGTCGCGCCGCGCAGCTTGAACGCGCCCCCTGTCTGTAGATTCTCGCATTTCAGCCAGATTCTGCATGACAAAATTCCGGCCTCGATCATGGGCGTTTCGACGACGCTGCCTCTTATCCGCTCGGAAGCAGCAACAACGTCCTCATATTTCACCTTCAAGGCCAAACTCAACTCCCTGAATCTACTCGCAAAATGCTCTGTATTGCTGCAAGTATGATCCGCATTGGTCCGAGACGGACTATGTTTTCGAAAAACCTTTACTTGGGGGCAAGCGAACCATATATCGCGCCTCCGCTGCCCCATGGGACTTCCAACCGCAAGGCAGCTTTCTCGAACTACCCGTTGGAGGTCCCTTGAATTGCACAAGCACGATAGCGCGCTGGGGCTAGCAATTGCCCACCGACCGGTCCAGCCGGTCACGCTCCTCCGTCCGCATGCCGCAATGCGTGCTGCCCGCTTCTTTCATGAGAAGTTTCCGGGCAAGTCGCTCTATGCGGTTAAGGCGAATCCTTCCCCCGACCTCCTCGAGGTCTTGTGGAGCGCCGGAATCACCCATTACGATGTCGCCTCGCTTGGTGAAGTCCGGCTCGTCGCCGCGACTCTTCCGCACGCGACCTTGTGTTTCATGCACCCGGTCAAGGCCGAGGAGGCGATCGCCGAGGCTTATTTCAAGCACGGCGTGAAGACGTTCAGCCTCGACACGATCGAGGAATTGGAAAAGATCGTCCGTGCCACCCGGGGTGCGAGCGACCTGAACCTGCTGGTTCGCCTGCGTGTCAGCTCGGATCATTCAAAACTCAGCCTTGCCGCAAAATTCGGCGCAGAGCCCTTCGAGGTGAAAAGCCTGCTGATGGCAGCGCGCCAGGCTTCAGACGCGCTTGGGATATGCTTTCATGTCGGCAGCCAGGCAATGAGCCCGGCCGCTTATGCCGAAGCAATGGGCCGAGTCCGCGATGCCATCGTCGAAGCGGCGGTGACCGTCGATATCGTCGATGTCGGCGGCGGCTTCCCGTCCTCCTACCCAGGAATGGAGCCTCCTGCCCTCGAATCGTATTTCGACGTCATCCACCGTGCATTTGAAGAGCTTCCGATTAGCTATTCGGCCGAATTGTGGTGTGAGCCGGGCCGCGCCTTGTGCGCGGAATATGCGAGCGTCCTCGTTCGCGTTGAAAAGCGTCGCGGCGATGAGCTCTACATCAACGACGGTGCTTATGGCGCTCTGTTCGATGCGGCGCATATCGGTTGGCGTTATCCCGTCCGCCTGCTTCGCGAAACGCCAAGCGATGTTCGCGACATGGGTTTCAGTTTCTATGGTCCGACCTGTGATGATCTCGACCGCATGGCTGGCCCATTCGATCTGCCCGGCGATGTCACTGCAGGCGACTATATCGAAGTGGGAATGCTGGGCGCTTATGGCTGTGCGATGCGCACCGGCTTCAACGGTTTCGGGGTTGAGGACCGGGTGATCGTGGAAGACGAGCCGATGGCATCGCTTTACCTCGACTTGGAACGCGCACGCGGTTCAAACGTCGTCACGCTGTAAACCAGTTCAGTCTTGAGTTCGGTGCGCCGCCTTGGCAGTGCACCCCACCATTCATTCGGCACGCGACACGGGCCGAGCGACGCATGGAGTTAGCCAAAAATGACCACCGACACGCTTAACAAGGTCCAGGACGAGACCAAGATCAACGACACCCGAAAGGCCGAACTGCTGTCGTCCGTGGTCGAACATATCGACATCACCAGCTTCGATGCGCGCCCGATCATCGATGCGATGGGCAAGATGAGCTTCACCAGCCGCGATACGTCGCGCGCCGCCGGGCTTTACAACCAGATGCTCGAGGACAAGGATTGTTCGGTCATTCTGGTGATCGCTGGTTCGACCTCGGCAGGTGGTTGCATGGACCTGTATACCCAGCTGGTGAAGTCGAACATGGTGGATGCCATCGTCGCCACCGGAGCGACGATCGTCGACATGGATTTTTTCGAGGCGCTCGGACACAAGCATTATCAGGCGCTCGAAATTCCCGACGACGACACGCTGCGCTCGCTCTACATCGACCGCATCTACGACACCTACATCGACGAGGTCGCGCTGCAGGACTGCGACCATACCATCGGCGCGATCGCCGACGGCCTGGAACCGCGCGCCTACTCCAGCCGGGAATTCATCAAGGAAATGGGCAAGTGGCTTGCCGCGGGCAATGCCAAGAAGACCAACAGCCTGGTCCAGACCTGTTACGAACATAACGTTCCGATCTTCTGCCCGGCGTTCGTCGACAGCTCGGCGGGTTTCGGCCTGGTTAAGCACCAGGTCGACGCAATGAAACGCGGCGGCCATTACATGGTCTTGGACGCCATCGCCGACTTCCGCGAACTCACCGACATCAAGATCAAGGCGGGCACCACCGGCCTGCTAATGATCGGCGGCGGCGTTCCTAAGAACTTCACCCAGGACACCGTGGTCTGCGCCGAAATCCTTGGCCACGACGATGTCGAGGTCCACAAATACGCCATCCAGATCACCGTCGCCGACGTGCGCGACGGCGCCTGTTCGTCCTCGACGCTTCAGGAAGCCGCCTCATGGGGCAAAGTGTCGACCGCGCTGGAACAGATGGTGTTCGCCGAGGCGACGTCGGTCCTTCCGCTGATCGCGAGCGATGCCTACCATCGCGGCGCTTGGAAGAACCGCGACAAGCGAGGATTCGCCAAGCTTTTCGATTAAACCCGAAAGCGGGCGGTTTGGGAAACCGTTGCGTTTCCGAACCAATCTGACATGGTGCCCCCTTCGCCAATGCGTGGAGGGGGCATTTTCATGGGGCATCACCCGTTACTTGGGCCGGTCGCGGCACTTCTTGCTTGGTCGGCGATCATGCTGGTGTGGATGTATGCGACCCGCATCCCGGCAATGAAGAAGGCCGGGGTCGACCTGAAGAACCGGGTCGGCGGCCAAGGCAAGGACCTGGACGCGATCCTTCCGCCCGACGTC
This sequence comes from uncultured Alphaproteobacteria bacterium, assembly GCA_963843855.1. Classification (GTDB taxonomy): domain Bacteria; phylum Pseudomonadota; class Alphaproteobacteria; order Sphingomonadales; family Sphingomonadaceae; genus Sphingomicrobium. The sequence goes on along the minus strand of CAWJMA010000003.1, from coordinate 441,473 downwards.
CAGTGGAAAGCGCATAACTACAATCACCTGATGGAACAGCCGACGCTGTTTTACGCCGCCTGCTTCGCGCTCGTCCTGATGGCCTGCGAAAGCCGCGGCGCGCTCTACGCGGCGTGGGGCTATGTCGGACTTCGCGTCGCCCACAGCCTTGTCCAGTCGCTCAGCAACCGGATCCGTTACCGCTTTGGCCTGTTCCTGCTGGCCTCGCTGTGCCTCGTCTATCTTGTCGGTGTCACTTCCGTCTCCGCATTCGCATAGGAAATTCCCCAAATGAGCCCCAACCCCCTCATTGGTCCGATTATTGCGCTTGTCGCCTGGTCGATTGTCGTCCTGTTCTGGATGGCGTTGGTTCGCTTTGGCGCGATGAAAAAGGTCGGGCGTGGACTGGGCAATGCCAAACGTGGCGGTCGCGGACAGGATCTTGAAGGCGTGCTTCCGCCCGAGGCGAACTGGCCTGCCCACAATTACACCCATCTGATGGAGCAACCGACATTATTCTATGCGATCACGCTCGCGCTTATCGCGCTTGATGATCGGATTGCGATGAACCTTTGGCTGGCCTGGGGCTATGTCGCGCTCAGGATGGTCCATTCGATCGTTCAGAACACCGTCAATGATCTGAAATTGCGCTTCCCGCTGTTCCTGCTTTCCTCATTATGCCTGGTCGCGATGACGCTTCACGCCGCCTTGCGCTTCTTCCACGCCTGATCAGCGGGAAAAAGCGGAGGCCATTTCGACATGGGTTGACCAACGAAACTGGCCGACCGGCTGGACCCAGTCGAGACGATAGCCACCGGCAAGCAGGATCGCGGCATCGCGGGCAAACGTCGCCGGATTACAGCTGACGTAAGCAATTCGCGCGATGCCACTGCGCGCCAGTTGCTTCACTTGCTCTTCTGCGCCCGATCGGGGCGGATCGAGCACCGCGGCATCGAACGCGGCGAGTTCGGCAACGTCATAGGGTCGGCGATAGAGATCCCGGTGCTGGGCGTCGACATGGGACGCTGCGCGTTTTAGCGCGAGTATTGCGTCGCGTGATGCCTCCGCAGCGGTGACCTTGCCGCCCAAAGCGAGCGCAAAGGTGCCGAGGCCCGCGAACAGATCGACGGGACTTGCTGCGCCCGCTGACGCTTCACGCACTGCCGCGACAAGTGCGGCTTCACCGTCAACCGTCGCCTGCAGGAATGCGCCGATGGGCAAGGGAACTGCGATCTGGCCGAGCGTCACGGTGACGGGACGCGGCTCGTAGCGCGGTTCCGGCCCATAGCCCTCGTCAATGCTCAAACGGGCAAGACGGTTGGTCTCGCAAAATTCCGTCAGCGCCTCGATTGCCGCCAGCCCCTCGGTCTTCACCCCCTTGAGCGCGACGTCGACACCCTGATCGGTCAGCGTGAGCTGCACTTCTCCCGCTCGACCGCCGAGCTTTGCGATCATCTTACGAAGCGGCTTGAACAAGGCGAACAGTTCCTCACGGAGCACATGGCATTCGGCAAGATCGATCACCCGGTTGGTGGCGGCCGCATTGAAGCCGAGCATGATCCGTCCTTCCGCGCGAACGAAGCGCAAGGTAGCGCGGCGCCGACTGCGCGGCGGCGACAGATGGGGTCCACGAATGCTTGCCTCGATCCCCTGCTGTGAAAGCGCCCCTGCGATACGGCTACGGCAATATTCGGCATAAGCCGCATCGGTCAGATGCTGCAGCTGACAACCACCGCATTCCGGGAAATGCCGACAGGGCGGTTTACGGTGGCCCGGTCCAAGGACGAGCGTTCCCTCTTCATCGAGCTGATCGCCGGGCACGGCGAAGGCAATGTGCTTCCCGGAAGCGCTGACGCCATCGCCGCGCGCCGCAATGCGGATGATTGGGTCGCTCATGCCAGCACATTCGGAATGGCGGCGACCAGATCGTCTGCGATCATAGCAGGTCCGGCAAACTCGGCAGCGCGGCCATGGAGCCAAACGGCAGCACAGGCCGCCTCGAATGCCGGCAAACCGCGCGCGCGCATCGCCGCTATCATCCCGGACAGGACATCGCCCGTGCCAGCGCTCGCCAGCCAAGCTGGCGCAGGAGGAGCAAATCCCAACCGCCCGTCCGGCGCCGCCACCAACGTATCCGGCCCTTTATAAACGATAACCGCTTGCGCGCGTCTGGCGGCCTCCAGCGCACGATCGGCCTTGCTTCCGTCCAGCGTACCGAACAGCGCCTCGAATTCGCCCTGGTGGGGAGTGAGTATGGCGTTCTGCCCATGCAGGCGGTCAGGATCGCCAATATGGCGTATGGCGTCGGCGTCGATCACCTTGGGCGCGTGGCTGGTCAGTGCCAACGTCAGAACCGGCGGCAGGTCTCCCATCCCCGGTCCGACGATCAGACATCCGATCCGCGGATCATTCAGTTGCGCGTCGCCCGTTTGGACGATGGCATTCGGAAGCCCGGCAATATGCTGCGACGTCGAAATGCGAACGTAACCTGCCCCTGCCCTCGCTGCGGCCAATGCTGACAAGGCGATCGCGCCGGGCATCGCGCCCGCAAGGCAGTGCACCAGCCCCCTAGAATATTTGTGCGCGTCGGTTGCAATTGGCGGCAACGAAGGCCTGGCGATTTCCAGCCAGTTCGATGCTGAATCGATCCCGATGTCCTGCACCAGAACACGACCCATCGCGCCCATCGCTGGCATCAGGCGATGCGCGGGCTTCAAGGCACCGAAGGTCACGGTCAGGTCATATTGCGGGATTGGAGAAAGGATGGCGCCGGTGTCGGTCTCGACCCCGCTCAGAAGATCGCAAGCAATCTTTATGCGCGCTGCATCGGTGAGTGACGTCAGTTTTTCGACGACCTGAGATTCCAGCCCGCGCGAGAGCCCCGTTCCAAACAGGCAATCGACGAGGATTGGTGCCGGTTGGGCATCGCCAAAGACTTCGACCGGTCCGCTCCAGCCGTCGCGCGCCGATCGTGCGGCCGCGCCTTTGGGTTCACTCAAGGCAGCGATCCGGACATCGACCCCTTTTTCACGCAGGTATCGCGCCGCGACATAACCGTCGCCGCCATTATTGCCTGGACCGCAGAGGAACAGGACGGGTCGCATTCCGGCAAAAGCGTAGATCGTCTCGGCTAACGCTGAGCCCGCCCGATCCATCAGTATTTCGACGGAAGTGCCCGCGTCGATGGCGGCTTGTTCGGCAGCGCGCATTGCGGCGGCGGTAAGAATGAGGCGGCTCATCGCGCCCCCCTAGCGCAGGAACGTCGCCAGATGCCACCAATCCTGCGGGCAGCTTATGGCAGCCCGGTCGCGGGTTGCTTCGCTGTCGAACAAGGCAAAGCTGCTCGCCCCGCTTCCCGACATGCGGACGAAGCTCACCCCTTCCCGATCGGCCAGCCAGCCGAGGACGTCTCCGATCGCCGGAATGACGGTTCGCGCCGCCGTTTCCAGGTCGTTGCGACCGTCACGCCAATCATCGAGCGGACCGCGATCGATCCCGTTCCACGCGGCGAAGACCGCGCCGGTAGAAAGAGCCGTGCGCGGATTGACCACAAGCACCGGCGTACCAGTGACTCCGGCGTCGACCAATTCGAGCTCATCGCCCGCTCCTACGCCGCGCGAGGTCATGCTGAGCAGGCATGCAGGGACGTCGCTGCCGAGCGTCGGAGCGACCTGGGATGCGTGGGCAGGGTCGATCTTCCACAAGCGGGTCAACAATCGAAGCGCTGCAGCCGCATCGGCGGAGCCGCCGCCAATCCCCGATGCGATCGGCAGGTTCTTGGTTAGTGTCAGCCGCGCACCCGCAGCGACGCTTGCCGTCCTGGCGAGCGACCGTGCCGCGACAATGACAAGATTTTCGCCATCGCTTTTCAGTGCGTCAGCGAACGGCCCCTGCATCTTCAAGGAGATCGTTGCGGCGGGTTCGGCATGGAGAAGGTCGCCGTCCGTGCAAAAAGCAAAGATCGTTTCCAGATTGTGTCGCCCGTCCTCTCGCCTGCCGCGAACGTGAAGCGCCAGGTTGAGCTTGGCCGGAGCCGGCTCCGAGATTCGGGTCACGGCGCGGCGTTGGCTTTGGTAAGCCCAATGGCGATCTTGGCTACGATCCGATCGCGCATCGCTTTTTCATCGGCGCCGACCAACGCAGCGCGCCATGCAAAGCGCGCCTCGATTTGCCGACCAGCGGTGTACAAGGCATCGCCCAGATGTTCGCGGATTTCGGACTGGTTGGGGTCACGATCGGCGGCTCTCTGGAGGGTCGCAATCGCTTCATCGATCTTGCCCCTCTTAAATTCAGCCCAACCCAGCGAGTCGGTGATCGATGCGTCGTCAGGACGGATTGCACTCGCCTTGCGAATCATGGCCTCGGCAGAGTCGAGGTCCTCGCCGCGCTCAAGCTTTCCGTAGCCCAGGAAGTTGAGAAGCAGCGCATTGTCCGGCGACAGGGCCATCGCCTGCGCAATCTCCGCCTTGGATTCTTCCCAGCGATTGGCATCTTCCAGAACGCCGGCACGGAACAGGTGGAGCGTCCACATTTCGTCGCTACCGCCACTTTGCCGGGATGCGGCGATCGCCTGCGCATAGGATTCGGCTGCGCCGGCATAATCGCCCAGTTCGCCCTGAATGGCAGCGATGCGCGAGAAGCCGTCTGCGCCGGGGTTGGCGGCTGCAACCTGACGGGCGCGAACTTGCGCTTCCCTGGCCCTGTTCGCGGCGAGCAGGATTTGCATCTCTGAATCAGCACTTTGGCTGGCGAACGGATCGTCGGCTGGGATTGACTGCAAGACAGCAAGCGCATCCGGGGTTCGTTTGGCATCATCCAGAAGAAGGCCGAGCAGAAGCGATGCCGCACCATTGCCCGGATTGGCGTAGCGCGCGGTCTGCGCGAGTGCGACGGACAGCGATTTGTCCTCCATCCGGTTGAGTGCGATGGCGAGACCAAGCAACATCTCACCGAAGGCCTCTGCAGGTGTGTCGACGGCCTGGTCGAGTGCTTTCCCCGCCGCCAATCGGGCACGTCCGTTGGCGAGCGCCGGTCCGCCGCCCATAAGCATCGCGTTCGCCGATGCCATATCCCCGGCCGCACGGAAGCCGTCGGCATAGGCAAGCCGCAGACGATCGGCCCGCCCGCCCGCACTGGCGAGTGCTTTTTCGGCAAAAGGCAGTGCTTCCGACGATCGTTTCAATTTGAGCAGGATCAGCGCGCGATGCTCGTCGACCTGCTTGCCGAGAGATGTCTGCTCACCAACCGGATCGAGTCTCTGGGCCGCGTTGCGGTCGCCCTTGGCCGCTTGTGTCCAGGCTTCAACGAACGGCAGCAGGAAGGTCGAGTCCAGCGTGCCGGTGCGATCGCGAAGATTGGCCAAGGCCTCACGATTTCGCCCACGGCGCAGATCGTCCGCAATCATCAGCATCCGATATTCGAGTGGCGCCTGCGAAAATGGAGTTGATTTGCCGAGCTGAAGCGCAAGCTTCATGTCCCCGGCTTCGATTGCCTGCGTGACCGCGCGCTCGCGAAGCCGGGCGTCATCGGGCCGTTCGCGAAGCAATTGCGACAACAGCACGGCCGCTTCGCCGGGATTGCCCAGCGAATTGGCCGCCCGCGCCGCGACATAATCGGCCAACCGGCTCTCCTCCCCGGGGGTCGAGGCGAGCGTGGGCGTCGAAACGCAGAACAGCAATGCTGAAAGGCTGAATTTACATGTTGGGATAATTCGGTCCTCCGCCGCCCTCGGGCACGACCCAGTTGATGTTTTGCGTGGGGTCCTTGATGTCGCACGTTTTGCAGTGGACGCAATTCTGGGCGTTGATCTGCAGGCGCGGCCCGGCGCCCTCCTCGACGATTTCGTAGACACCTGCCGGGCAGTAACGCTGCTCGGGCGAATTGTAGAGGGCAAGATTTACCGCGATCGGGACATCCTTGTCCTTCAAGGTCAGGTGGATCGGCTGGTCTTCCTCGTGATTGGTGTTCGACAGGAACACCGACGACAGCCGGTCAAATGTCAATTTTCCGTCGGGCTTGGGATAGGCAATCGGGCGCACCGCATCCTTGCGCTTGATATGCTCAGCGTCGCTATGGCGATGGCGCAGGGTCCATGGCGTCCTGAGGCCCAGATAGTTGAGCCACATGTCGAAACCGGCAAAAAGGGTGCCCAACGTCCCGCCCCATCGCGCAACCGCCGGTTCGGCGTTGCGGACCATCTTCAGCTCCTTGCCGATCCAGCTCTTGCGCAAGTTTGGCTCGTAATCCTCGAGGACGTCGCCGCGCCTGTCGGCGACGACCGCCGCAAACGCCGATTCCGCGGCCAGCATTCCCGACTTGATCGCGGTGTGGCTGCCCTTGATGCGCGGCACGTTGACGAAACCCGCGGCACAGCCGACCAATGCGCCACCGGCGAAGGCAAGGGTGGGAATTGATTGCCAGCCGCCCTCGTTGATCGCGCGTGCACCGTAGGAAATGCGCTTGCCACCCTCGATCTCGGCGCGGATTGCGGGATGGGTCTTCCAGCGCTGGAATTCCTCGTACGGGGACAGATAAGGATTTTCGTAATCCAGCGCGACCACGAACCCCAAGGCGACCTGCCCGTTTTCCTGATGGTACAGGAAGCCGCCGCCCCATGCCTCCTCGAGCGGCCAGCCCTGGGAATGGATCACACGCCCAGGCTTATGCTGTTCGGCAGGAACGTCCCACAATTCCTTGATCCCGATACCATATACCTGCGGTCCGCTGTCCTTGCGGAGGTCGAAAATCCGGGTCAGTTCCTTGGTCAGATGACCGCGCGCGCCTTCCGCAAAAAAGGTGTAGCGGGCATGAAGCTCCATTCCCCTCTGGTAGTCGCTCTTGTGCGTGCCGTCGCGTGCGACTCCCATGTCGCCGGTCGCGACCCCTTTGACGCTTCCATCGGCGTTGAACAGCACTTCGGCAGCGGCAAATCCGGGAAAGATTTCGACACCCAGTTCCTCGGCCTGCGTGGCAAGCCACCGTGTTAGATTGCCAAGGCTGCACGTGTAAGTGCCCTTGTTCGACAGGAACGGCGGCATGATGAAGTGGGGAAGCGCGGTCTTGCCCTTCGCGCCCAGCACCCAATGCTGGTTATCGATGACCGGAACCCCAACCGGCGCGCCTTTGTCTTTCCAGTCGGGGATCAACTCGTCCAACCCCTTCGGGTCGATGACCGCGCCGGACAGGATATGTGCGCCGACTTCGCTGCCCTTCTCCAACACGCATACGCCGATCTCGCGGTCCTGTTCGGCAGCGAGTTGCTTGAGCCTGATCGCAGCCGCCAGGCCCGCCGGGCCTGCACCCACGACCACGACATCATATTCCATCGATTCGCGGTCGCTCATGTTATCCTTTCCCGTCGCATCGCCAAGTCGTTCTGTCTTGAGCAGCACTGCCAATTCCTTGACCGCGCCGTCAACCTTGGACCACCAGTGTGTCATGGGAGCGGAGGGAATCACAATCAACCGGCAAGATGCGGCACGGCTTTTGCAATGGTGGCTGGAAAGCGGCGTCGACACGATTGTCGACGATCAACCGCGCGAATGGCTCGCGATGCCCAGGGTCGCGACCGATACGTCGCCGCAGCCCCCCGTTGCGGTGACGCCGCCTGCCGCAATTCCTGCAGATTTCGAATCCTTCCGCGCATGGCTCGGCGAAGCGAAGGGACTTCCCCTCGACCGGCCGGGTTCTCGCCGCGTGCTCCCGCACGGCGCCGCCGGTGCGCCCGTGATGCTGATCGCCGATATCCCCGGAACCGAAGACGGCGACCGACCGATCGGCGGGGAAGCATGGTCCTTGGCCGTCCGGATGTTGGCTGCGATCGGGATCAAGGCAGAGGATGCCTATCTTGCCAGCCTGTCATGCATGGCGGCACCCGGTGCCCGGCTGAACGACGAGGAAGTAGCTCGCTGCGCCGACATTGCTCGTCGGCACATCGCGCTCGCCGCGCCGAAGCGATTGATCCTGCTTGGCGACGGACCGGCCAAAGCACTGCTTGGCGCGCCGACCACCAGAGCACGGGGCAAGATCCACAGGTTAGAAGGCGTGCGCACAATTGCGACCTTTGCGCCATCATGGCTGCTCAAGCGGCCAGGCGAGAAGGCCCTGGCCTGGCGCGACCTGCTGCTGCTGATGGAAGAGGAATGAGAATGCGTTGGACATTGGCCTTGCTTGCCTTGGTGGCCGGCCCGCTGGCGGCACAGACCCAGGACCCGCTTTCGCCGGTTCCGGAGACCGACGACGAGGACCGCCCTATCCTGACGACGCCCGAGCCGATTACGACGGCGCCGACGACACCTACCCTTCGACCCTTGGTGGTACCGAAAGATTGGCGCGGTGTCTTTGCTGCAATCAGGTCCGGCGATTGGGCTGGCGCCCGGGCCGGCATCGCTGCCCTCCCCAACCATCCGCTCACGCCGGTTGCAAAGGCCGAACTCTACACGGCCAAGAATAGTCCGCGAGCAGAAGTCAGCGATCTGATCACATTGCTGACCGAAGCGCCCGACCTGTCGAAGGCGGCGCAGTTGCAGCGCATGGCGGTCGCCCGCGGAATTGTCGATCCTCCGCCAATCAACCCGTCCTATCGCATCGTGCCTCTCAACAGTGCGCCACGTCGCCACCGATCGAGGCCGGTCAAGGGCGACCTTGCTGCCGATGCCATGCGCGTTGCGCTCGATCCGATGGTCAAAGCCGATTTGGGGCCGGAAGCCGAAGCGATGTTCATTGCCGGTGCGGACCAACTGTCCCCCGAAGGACGCGCCGAAATGGCCCAGCGGGTCGCTTGGATCTATTACGTTCTCGGCCGCGATTCCGATGCTCGCCGCATTGCCGAAGTCGGCATCGCCACAGAAAGCGGCGAATGGGCGACGCAGGCGCATTGGATTGCCGGGCTTGCATCATGGCGAATGGACGATTGCGAGGGAGCATCACGGCACTTCAAAGCCGTTGCTTATGGCCGCGCCGAGACCGAACTTGTGGCGGCCGGCGCCTTCTGGGCGTCACGCGCCGAACAAGCGTGCCGCCGACCCAACCAGGTCGACGCCTTGCTCCGACGGGCAGCCCGCTCGAGTGAAAGCTTCTACGGCCTGCTCGCCCGGGAAACGCTCGGGATCCAAACATCGCCGCCCCGTCCGGCCCGTGCGCCATTGATCATCGAGCGATTGCCCAACGTCAGGCGCGCCATCGAGTTGGCCGCGATCGGCGAACGCGCCCTTGCCGAGGAAATGATTCGTTATCAGGCCCGCATCGGCAGTCGTAATGATCATGCCGCTCTCGCCGCCAAGGCGCGTGACCTGGACTTGCATGGCGCGGCTTATTGGCTAGCCCACAATGGCCAGGCCGGCACTCAAATGACTACTGCCGATCGTTTTCCGCTGCCGCGCTGGACGCCCAATGGCGGGTGGAGGATCGATCCGGCGCTGGCATGGGCGCACACGAGGCAGGAAAGCGACTTCAGGAGCGGTGCCGTCAGCCCCGCCGGCGCCGTGGGTCTGATGCAGGTGCGGCCAGGGACTGCGGGCGATTTCGCCCGGCAACGTGGAACCGCTGTCGGCAATCTCGCCGATCCCGCGACCAACGTGGAATATGGCCAGAGCTTCATCGAGTTGATGCGGCGGAATGCCGTTACGCAGGGACAGATCGTCAAGATCATGGCGGCTTATAACGCCGGTCCGGTACCGGTAAGTCGCTGGAATTATCTGAACGACAAGGGCGATCCCCTTCTGTGGATCGAAAGCCTGCCTTATTGGGAAACACGCTATTATGTGCCATCCGTCTTGCGCAATATGTGGGTTTACGAGCAATTGGCGGGAACCACGCCCAAAACCCTGAAAGAATTGGCACAACGCCAATGGCCAAGCTTCCCGACCCCACCTTCCCGGTAAAAATGTTCTTGCTTCGTTCTCGTTAAGTCACTTAGGTTCGACCGATGTCGGTCGAATTGATCCAGGGCCGCGGTGCAACCCGCAATCGGACGTCAACGCGCTTCAAGCTGAAAGAGCATGTCGTCGACGGCGACTGGCTCGATCAGGTCGAGGCGCTGGACGACATCCCGAAGCGCAAGACAACGGTGACCATCGAGCGCGCCAAGACCATCCTTACCCGCAATAGTTCGCCAGACATCGGGTTCGATCGTTCGGTCAACGCTTACCGCGGCTGTGAACATGGCTGCATCTACTGCTTTGCGCGACCGAGCCACGCTTATCATGACCTTTCGCCAGGAGTGGATTTCGAAAGTCGCCTGTTCGTGAAACCTGAGGCCGCGAAATTGCTCCACGGCGCGCTGTCGCGACCAGGCTACGAGTGCGCACCGATCGCCATGGGAACGAATACCGACCCCTACCAACCGATCGAAGAGCGCTGGCGGATCACCCGATCGCTGATCGAGCTACTGCTGGAAACGCGCCATCCCTTTACGATTACGACCAAGTCCGACCGCGTCCTTCGCGATCTCGACCTGCTGGTGCCGGCCGCGGGGATGGGAATTGCTGCGGTCGCTATTTCCATCACGTCGCTTGATCCGGCGACAGCACGAATCCTGGAGCCGCGAGCGCCAGTACCCCACAAGCGGCTCGCCGCGGTTAAAGCGCTGAACGAGGCCGGCGTTCCCTGCCACGTGGCCATCGCGCCGGTCGTGCCGCAAATCACCGATCATGAGCTGGATGCCATTGTTGAAGCGGCCGCCCAAGCAAAGGCACGCGGTGCGTTTTACCTGCCAGTTCGCCTGCCGCATGAGGTTGCGCCGCTGTTCCGCGCGTGGCTTGACGAGCATTTTCCGGAACGTGCGGCAAAGGTGATGGCCACGATCAACGCCATGCGAGCCGGCCGGGACAACGACCCCAAATTCTTCAGCCGGATGAAAGGGCAAGGGGCTTGGGCCGACCTTCTGAAAGTGCGTTTTGAAAAGGCAGTCGTCCGATACGGGCTGCAACAATCGAAATTCCCACTCCGGCGTGACCTGTTCCAACCGCCGGAAGGCGCACAGATGCGGTTGCTTTAGTGCGTTGGTCGAAGGCGATGATGACAGGCGAAGCGAGCGGCCCTAGCGTAGGGACCATGAACCAAAACCTTCTCGTAGCAGCACTTCTCGCCGCAACCGCCGCTCCATCTTTTACACAACCGGCCCCTGCCCCGCCGGTCAGCGTCGATCCGAAGGTCGCCGCCCTTCGCGACGATGCTTTGAGCAACGACCGATATGCTTGGGATATTACCGAGGGATTGACGACCGAAGTCGGCCAGCGTCTGGCCGGAACCGAGGCCGAATTGCGTGCACGCGACTGGGCGGTGCGCAAACTCACGGCAATGGGCTTTGCGAACGTTCGCGTCGATACGTTCACCATCCCGGTTTGGACGCGCGGCGTTGAAAGCGCCGAAATCCTTGCTCCGTTCCCCCAGAAGCTTGCGGTCACGGCGCTCGGAAACAGCGCCTCCACGGGCCCGGCCGGAATTGTTGGCGAAATCGTCGCCTTCAACTCGATCGACGAATTGCGCATTGCGCCGGACACTGCGGTCAAAGGAAAGATTGTTTTCGTTGACCATCGCATGGCACCGACACAGGACGGATCGAGTTACGGCCCCGGCGGTACGCCGCGCCGGATCGGGCCGACGCTTGCATCGATGAAGGGCGCCATCGCGATCATCGTTCGTTCCGCCGGCACCGATCATCATCGCAACCCGCACACCGGCGTCCAAACCTTCCAGAATGGCGCGCCGCCCATTCCGTCAGGCGCATTGTCTGTACCCGATGCCGAACAACTGGCCCGCATCCTGAAACGCGGTCAGCCGGTCAGCATCCGGCTCGTACTGGTCAACCAGAAGAAAGAAGGCGGCCAATCGGGCAATGTCATTGCTGAAGTCGTCGGCCGCGATCCGTCGCTTGCGCCGGTACTTGTCAGCGGTCACCTCGACAGTTGGGACCTTGGAACGGGTGCGGTCGACGACGCATCGGGCGTTGCGGTTGCCGCCGCCGCCGCCAAGCGTATCATGGACGCAGGCCGCCCCCTTCGCACGATCCGCGTCGTCTGGTTCGGTTCGGAGGAGGTTGGCCTGTTCGGCGGGCTCGATTATCAGTCTAGATACGGCAAGCAGCCGCACTACGCTCTCATGGAAAGCGATTTCGGCGCCGACCGGATTTACCGGGTCAACAGCAAGCTGGGCGAAGCACGGCGCGAGGAAGCGCGACAAATTGGTGCAGCGCTCGCACCGCTCGGCATTGTCACCGGATCGTTCGACGAGGCCGGGGGATCGGACATCGGCCCGATGCTGGCCGATGGATTGCCCGGTGTCGGCCTCAGCCAGGATGGCACACGCTACTTCAATTACCACCACTCACCCGACGACACGCTCGACAAGATCGATCCGGCCCAGCTTCGCCAGAATGTCGCCGCCTGGACGGCTACGCTGGCAATTCTTGCGGGGCCGATCGTTCCAGCGGCGGAGCCGAAACGGCGCGCGCGGCGTTGAGCACCCATCCAAAAGGAGGATTATCCATGCGACTGATCGCCCTTACACCCCTTGCCTTGCTCGCCGCCTGCCAGGTTACCGAAGGAAATGATTCCGTGACTGTCGGCTACAATCAGGCCGTTGCCGAGAATGCCGTCGATGACATCAAGAATGGGGCCGAAGAAGCCGGCGCGGCAATCGTCACGGGTAGCAAGGAAGCAGGTGCGGCCGTTGTGAACGGTGCCGAAGCCGCGAAAGACAAGGTGGAAAGCGCCGACGTCGATGTGACGGTCAGCAATAATTCCACCAACTAACGCTGCGCGCTCCGACACACGCTCGCCGCTCAAAATCGCCATGCTCGCCAGTCCCGCGGACTGGCTGCGCGTGGCGATGGTCGGGGAGACAGGATTCGAACCTGCGACCCTCTGCTCCCAAAGCAGACGCGCTACCAGGCTGCGCCACTCCCCGACTCCGCCAGCCCGCTAGTCGCCAAATTCACGGCGGGCAAGTCATTTGCTGGTGGGCCCGGCAGGACTCGAACCCGCAACCAAGCCGTTATGAGCGGCCAGCTCTAACCAATTGAGCTACAGGCCCCACCCGCGTGGGGCGCGATAACCATGTCTGGCGATGAGGCCAAGCACAACAATGATTTCAATCCGCAATGGTGGGCAGGACGAGGGTCAGCGCATCACCGTCCACTTCAAGACGCCCCCCCGCCAGCCCAGCTAGACCGTTGAGGAGGCGCAGCGCAAATCCCGTTCCCAAGGCAGTATCGTCACCGCCGTCGACCGCGAACTCCGGGTTCAGCAAACGATCGCCACGCGCCAGTGAAAGCGACGCCGGTCGCGCCAGGGAAAGGACGAAATCGTCACCCTTCATCATCACTATCCCCGCCAATCGTTCGCCGGCGACTGCAGCACCAGCCATGGCATCGGCGAACCGCAATCCAAGCCGCTCCGCCAGGTCGCGATTGATCCGACGGCCGCCGCCGCCGGGGACCGCATCATCAATTTCGAACAGGATTCCTTTCCGGACTGCGCGCGAGATCATCTTGTCGTTCAATTGTCCCGCAACGTCCGATACCCAGCCCATCAAAGAGATGTCGGGAGCTTCCGACTGGGCACGAGCCACAAAGTCGAGATCTTCGGCAGCTTCAAGCAAGAGGCGCGCATTCGTCACGATCTGCGCAGCGCGCAACCGATAACGTCGATGAGCAGGGCCAAAATATTGTCCGTCGATAATCTCGGCAAACCCGATGATCGCATTCAGCGGCGTCTTGATTTCGTGGATCATCTCGCGAAGCGAATCGTGGCCGCTTGGTACGATCGTAGAAGAGATCGCCGCTTGCTCGCCGTCTGTCGGAAGGCCGCGCCGAGCCACCCCGCGATAGCCGACGAACCGTCCATCACCCGTGGCAAAGGCAGGCGCACCGCTAATCGTCCATGTCCCTGCCAATTCGCCCGTGATTTGCAATTCCAAAAGGCAATTGCGGAACGGCGCGCGAACTTTAAACGCACGTTCGACGCATTCGTCCACGCCTTCATCCGGGTCAGCGTCGGCAATCGACCGCCCGATCAGCGGGCCGCGCAACACACCTTCTACCCAATCAATTTCGCCGCCCGGATTACATTCCCAGCGGAACAGCGCAGGGCCCTCGCCAGATGGCTGGTGGCGCGTTCGGGGTCTTCGCGGCGAAACCGGCACAGGCGGAGTGCGTTCTGCGATGGGCGGTGCGACGACCGTTTCCTCAGGTTGAGAACTTGGAAACCGTTCGCTCCGAAGGCGTTCGATCTTCGCGACCATGTCACCGATCGACGGCGAAGCGGTTCCCGGTTCCTGCGCGATCGACGTCTGTGGGCTTGCAGGTTCCGGATGGAGGTTGGCGAGAAACACGGTCACTTCCGGTGAAGACTCTCGGCGCAAGTGAGCCAAAGTTTCGTCATCAAGATCGGCCGCGGCGAATAACGGAGCCGCGACTGCCAATTTGTCCTTCGCAAACAGGGTCAGCAGCCCCAACGGTACCGCTGTTCCCGAAATCGATCGCGCGGCTGCCGCGCGGAGAGGTTCGCGGACCTTGGACCGATCATCGCGAACGATATCCATCGCCTGCGACAGCAAGTCACGATCGCCTTCCCCCCCGGACCGGGCGATCAGATCGACCAGTTGGCGCCAACGGACAATCCTGTCGTGCGCCGAGCCGACGGGTTGTGACAGTACCGTTGCCAGGCGATCGTCGAACCGCAACCGTTGTTTACTCCGTCTTTAATCAAAGTGACTTTGCGTAAAACTTCTAGGGCGATTTCGATGCGTTGCGGCAGCTTGCAGCGATTAACCATCCCAATTCGGGACGGCGATCGCCAGGCGAGAAAAAGGGCGCCGAATTTCTCCGGCGCCCTGCTCTACGATCCAGTTTGTTCGGTGATTAGCCGCCGACGTACATCAACCAGTATTTCGCGACGGCCGCCTGCGTTCCGCCGACGGACTTAAGCGCGGTCGCCGCACCAGCCTTGTCGCCTGCACGCGCGAGCGCCATACCAAGGTGCAAATTGGCGAGGTCCGCATCGCCACCCTTGGCAAGCGCAGCGCGATATTGCGCGGCAGCCTCGGCATAGGCGCCTACCCCGTAGAGTGCGTCGCCAGAAGACAGCAACGCGGCAGGCGTTGCCGCCGCTTTCGCTTGAGCGTCAATCGCAGCCCGGGTGGGGGCCTTGGCGGTCTTCGCCGCAATATCCTTGAACTGCGTCTTCGACATATCAATGTTGGGAGCAGCCGCCGCCTCGGCGAGGACGGACTTCGCTTCGCTGAGAGCGCCAAGTGCGACCAACGTGCTCATGTAGCCATGATAGTCGGACTCACCCTTCAGGCCGTTAGCTGCGCGCGCAAGACGATACATATCCGCGAGCTGCTGACCACGCGGCTGGCTGATCCCGCGGTAAATCGTGACCGCACCGCGCCAGCTTTCGGGCGAGGGATAGGCACCGGCCCATTCGCGAGCAATGTCATTGGCGGCCGGAAGCTTGCTTTCGAAGGCCAGGTTGGCAGCGAACTTGTAATTCCCTTCCGCGACCTTCGCGCCGCTTGCCTTGCTAGCGGCGAAGCTGCGCTGCATCAGCGCGACCGCGCCCGCTTTGTCACCGGCCCTCGACTTCTGATCGGCCAGTAGGGCAAGTGCCGCAACATTGTTGGCATCCAGAGCAATCGCCTTTTCAAACGACGTGATGCCATCCGCAGTCCGACCCGCCGCGACGAGGCGCTTCCCAAGATCCGCATAATTCATCGACAGGGTCGCATTTTCTCCGGAGCCTGAACCTGCCATGAGATCAAGTCCCGCCTTAAGGCCCGTCAGGTCGTTCGCCATCAGTGCCGCACGAGCCTGGTTCGAACCGATAATGAACTTGTCATCCGCGGTTTTCGCAACCTTTAACGCTTCTGCAACGAGACCGGGAATGGCCGCCGTCTCTTTCGCGTTCACCGCCGTCTGCAGCGCAAGTATCGATTTTTGCGCTTCTTTCGAAACTGTCAGCTTACGTCCCGTCGTGGATGTCGCGCCCTCGTCCTTGGCCTCGTCATCCATCTGAGGCTTGGCCCCTTCGACGGCTTTCTTGTTCGACGAACTGCCGCCGACGGGCATGCGCTGTGCAGCCGCAGGGGTCGCGATTGCGACGACCGCAACAGCAATTGCGAGCTTGCTAGAATAATTCATTGAAGGTGCTCCTCTCCGCCGCACCACGCGCGACGACATATATTTTTGTGATAATCAGGGAATAGACCCGGATTGGAAGACTGCCAAGTGATGGCTTCTGGCGACTGAACGCCGATTGAACAAGTCCGGAATTCAATGACTTAACGATGATCACTCCAAGTGTTCGGCTTCGCGTATGCGCGCACGCTCGCACACGTGCGCGGGGTGGCGCTGACTAGTTGCATCGGCTAGCAGGGGATCGGGGGAAGGCGTGTCCAGAACGACACCCGATTCCCGCACCGCGTCACTTGAACAGCTACGACAGGATTTGCCTTGGCTACCCAGCCTCCATCCGACGACCAGACCCCGCATAATCACGGGGATATCGCACCCATCTCAATCGTCGACGAGATGAAAACCAGCTATCTAGATTATGCGATGAGCGTCATCGTCAGTCGCGCGCTGCCCGACGTTCGCGACGGGTTGAAGCCAGTACATCGGCGCATTCTCTATGCCTGCCAGGAAGCAGGCTATGTCGCAGGTCGCCCCTATCGCAAGTCCAGCCGCATCGTCGGTGACGTCATGGGTAAATATCACCCGCACGGCGACAGCGCGATCTATGACGCCCTGGCGCGCATGACGCAGGATTGGTCGATGCGCGTTCCGCTGATCGACGGCCAGGGCAATTTCGGATCGATGGATCCCGACCCCCCTGCCGCGATGCGTTACACCGAAGCACGCCTCGCCAAGGTCGCGAATTTCCTGCTCGGCGATATCGACAAGGATACGGTCAACTTCACCCCGAACTACGACGCCAGCGAGAGCGAGCCGCAGGTTCTCCCTGCCCGCTTCCCGAACCTGCTGGTCAATGGCGCCGGTGGAATCGCGGTCGGGATGGCGACGAACATTCCGCCGCATAACCTGGGCGAAGTGCTGGCCGCTTGCCACGCGTATATCGAGGATCCCGCCATCACCGTCGAAGGCCTGATGGAGCATGTGAAGGGTCCGGATTTCCCGACCGCTCCGCTGATCCTCGGCACGTCGGGCATTCGCAGTGCCTACACTACCGGTCGCGGTTCGATCATGATGCGCAGCCGCGCCCATGTCGAAGAGGGTCGCAACGATCGCAAGTCGATCGTGTTGACCGCCATCCCGTACCAGGTCGGCAAGAACGGGCTGGTCGAGAAGATCGCCGAGGCCGCCAAGGAAAAGCGAATCGAAGGCGTATCGGACATCCGCGACGAATCGAGCCGCCTCGGCGTCCGCATCGTAATCGAGTTGAAGCGTGATGCGACGCCGGAAGTCGTGCTCAATCAGCTGTGGCGGCACACGCCAGCACAAAGCTCGTTCCCGGCCAACATGCTGGCGATTCGTGGCGGCAAACCCGAAACGCTGACCCTGCGCGATATCATCGAAAGCTTCGTGAAGTTCCGCGAAGAAGTGATTACCCGCCGGTCGAAATTCGAGCTGCTCAAGGCCCGTGAGCGTGCCCATCTCTTGCTCGGCCTGGTCGTTGCGGTCACCAATCTGGACGAAGTCGTCAAGATCATCCGGGGTTCCGGCACGCCCGCCGAAGCGCGCGAGAAATTGCTTTCACGCGAATGGGACGGCGAACAAATTCGTCCTTACATCCGTCTTGTCGAAGCGGTTGAACCGCAGGCCGCTGGAACGGTTTACCGCCTCAGTGAAGCCCAGGTGAAAGCCATTCTGGAGCTTCGCCTCCATCGCCTGACCCAATTGGGCCGGGACGAAATTGGCGAGGAACTGGAAGGTCTTGCCAAAACGATCGGGGAATTGCTGGAAATTCTCGGCAATCGCGTTCGTCTCTATGAGGTGATGCGCGAGGAATTTCGCCAGGTTGAGGCCGAATTCGCGACCCCGCGCGTTGCGGAGCTCGCGCCTGCGGCTGACGGGATCGAGGACGAAGACCTGATCGAGGTCGAGGAAATGGTCGTCACCGTCACGATGACCGGCTACCTCAAGCGGACGCCCCTGGCGCTGTTCCGCGAGCAGAAACGCGGCGGCAAGGGTCGCAGCGGAATGAGCACCAAGGACGAGGACATCGTCACCGAATTGTTCGTGACGTCGACCCATAATCCGGTGTTGTTCTTCACCAGTATCGGCCGCGTCTATCGCATGAAGGTTTGGCGCCTGCCCGAAGGCGGACCGACCGCGAAGGGCCGACCGATGGTCAACATTCTGCCATTGGCAGCCGGTGAAACGGTCACGACCGTGCTTCCACTCCCTCAAGACGAAGAGGAATGGAAAAATCTTCACCTGATGTTCGCCACTGCCAAGGGGACGGTTCGCCGCAACAGCATGGACGCCTTCACCAACATCCCGTCGAACGGCAAAATCGCGATGAAGTTCGGCAATGCCGACGAAGGCGACAGCGAGGACAGCGACGAGCAAAATCTCGATCGCCTGATCGGGGTCGACCTGTTGACCGAGGATGACGACGTCTTGTTGGCAACGCGTAACGGCAAAGCAATCAGATTTGAATTGACCGTCGTTCGCGAATTCCAGAGCCGCGCGTCGATGGGCGTTCGCGGTGTCCGACTGATCGGCGATGACGAGGTGATCTCGATGTCGATCCTGCGCCGGGGCGGCAATTCGCCCGAGGATCGGGAAGCCTATCTGAAATCGCCGCGCTGGCGGGATAATGACGGTGCCGAGGGCCTATCCGCGGATCGTTATGCCGAAATGGCCGACAAGGAGCAGTTCCTGCTGACTGTGACCGAGAACGGCTATGGCAAGCGAACCAGCACCTACGAATATCGTCGCACCAATCGCGGCGGTCAGGGAATCATCAATATCGTCACCTCGGAACGCAATGGCGGCGTCGTTGCCAGCTTCCCGGTTGCGCCGGGCGAGTCGCTGATGCTGGTCACCGACCAGGGCAAAATGATTCGAACGACGGTTGCGGACATCCGCATCACTGGCCGTAACACCCAGGGCGTCACGGTCTTCAACGTCGACAAGAACGAGCGGGTCGTGTCGGTCGCCAAGATTGAGGAATCCGAGGAAGAGGAAATCGAACTCGAAGGCGGTGACGAACGCGCGGACGTGCCTGACGCGACAGTCGGAGAGGATCTGGCGGCAGGACCAGACGACGGAGAGTAACAATGTGGAACGAGCGCGGTCTCCGCTTCGTTGGCCGGGTATGAGCTAACAATAAAAGGAGACCGCTTATGCCTCTCGCCAACAACGCCCTCGTCCTGGTCACGGATGGGCGCAAGATGCTGTTCCTACGCAACGAGGGCGATCAAAATCAGATCGACTTACGTGTCGAGCGTCACCGCGAACGGGACGATGCGCCCGACCGCGACCTTGGAACGGACACGGCGGGACGCGTCTTTCAGTCGGGAACGACGGGTCGATCGGCATATGAGGAAACCGATTTCCACCAGCTTGAGGAAGATCGCTGGGCGCACGAAGCCGCCGAAGCGATCAACAAGCGTGCACTAACAAACGATTTCGCCGCGCTGGCAATCGTCGCTCCGCCCAAGACACTTGGTGAACTTCGCAAGAAATTACATAAGGAAGCGGAAAAGCGCGTGGTCGTCGAAATTGCCAAGGAAATGACCGGGCATCCGATAGAAGATATCGAAAAATTGATCGTCAACGCCACAAAGTCCGAGGAATTGGCGGAAGTCTAGCACTGGTCGGATTGGGCCGCTGTCGTTAAGCGGCGGCCCATATGACCGAACAGAAAACTCACGACATCCATATCATAGGTGGCGGGCTCGCTGGCTCCGAAGCAGCCTGGCAACTCGCGAAGGCTGGCTTGAGCGTCCGACTCAGCGAGATGCGGGGCGGCGGCGATATGACGCCGGCGCACGAAAGCGACCGCTTGGCCGAAATGGTCTGTTCCAACAGTTTCCGGTCCGACGATGCCGAAAATAACGCGGTCGGACTGATCCATCAGGAGATGCGCGCCCTCGACAGCCTGATCATGGCCTGCGCCGAGCTTCACCGCGTGCCAGCCGGCTCGGCGCTGGCGGTCGACCGCGAGGCTTTCGCCGCCGAAGTGACGAAGCGTCTCGACGAACATCCGAACATCTCGATCATACGCGAACGTATCGATGAACTGCCGACGGACGTGCCGACGATTGTCGCCACCGGACCATTGACCGCTCCGGGCCTCGCCGACGCGATTGCCAAGGTTACGGGGACCGGCGCCCTCGCCTTTTTCGACGCGATCGCGCCGATCGTTCACCGCGACAGTATCGACATGTCGATCTGCTGGTTCCAGTCGCGATGGGACAAGGATCCTATTGGCTCCGGCGGCAAGGATTATATCAATTGCCCGATGACGAAGGCGCAATATGATGCCTTCATCACCGCGCTGAATGCGGGTGAAAAGACTGAATTCAAGGATTGGGAGAAAGACACCCCTTATTTCGAAGGCTGCATGCCGATCGAGGTGATGGCTGCGCGCGGACCCGAGACTTTGCGCTTCGGCCCGATGAAGGGCGTCGGCTTGGACGATCCGCGCACCGCGACCCCCGAGCACCCCAACGGCCGCTGGCCCTATGCGGTCGTGCAGCTTCGGCAGGACAATGCGCTCGGTACGTTGTGGAACATCGTCGGATTCCAAACCAAATTAAAGCACGCCGAACAGGTCCGCATCTTCCGGACAATACCCGGTTTGGAAAATGCCGAATTTGCCCGGTTGGGCGGAATTCATCGCAACAGCTTTATCAAGTCGCCCATCCTGCTCGACAGCGAACTTCGACTGAAGGCGGTGCCAAACGTCCGCTTTGCCGGACAAATCACGGGCTGCGAAGGCTATGTCGAGAGCGCTGCCATTGGCATGCTCGCGGCGCGATTCGCCGCTGCCGAAAAACGTGGTGACATCCTGCCGCCCCCGCCCGTCGAGACGGCATTGGGCGCATTGCTTCATCACATTACCAGCGGCGCCGATGCCGAAACCTATCAACCGATGAACATCAATTTCGGCCTCATGCCTCCAATCGAAGGACCCAAGGTTAAGAAGGCGAGCCGCAAGAAGCTCTACACCGAGCGCGCCCGGGCGGCACTGAAGGAGTGGATCGATCAGACTGAATCGGTTCCCGCCTAATTGCAGCTGCAGGCGGGCTTCCGGGCCTTTGGCTTTGGCGCGGTGGTCGCATATTCTGCGGCGGTCAGCGCTTTGCTCTTATCGGCATCGGCAGCACTGAACTTGTCGATCGTCTTAACCGTCCATTCCTCGAAACTCAGCTTGCTGTCCCCGTTGACGTCCAAGCCTTGCGAACGGTTTGCGACGCGGCTCGACCAGTTCCGCAAAGGTAATTTTGCCGTCGTCATTCTTGTCTGCGCGGGCAAAGCGCTTCTGCTCCTTGGTGTTTGGATCGGCCGAGGGTGCATCGGGAATGGCGGGGAGTGCCTGACCGGCAGGTGCCGCCGCTAGCATCGGTGGCGGAGCGCTCAACACGTCGGGTTGTTGGGCACGACCCTGCCAGATCAGGAAGGCACCCGTGAGCATGAGAAAAGTGGCGGCAGCGCCGGCAAGAAACGGCCCATCACGAAACTCCGTGGGCTAAATCGATCCGGCGACAGCCACGCTAAGGTGCTTTGAAGCCTTAGGCAATCGTTCCGAACATGCGGTGCGAAAGCAGCGCGACGGCGCGTCCCGGCGTTGCTTCCGGCTCGATTGCGGAGTGATTCTTCAGGTCTCTGGCGGCGAGGCGCGCCAGTGCCGTGAGCGGACGAACCGCACGGGAAAAACGATGCCCGGCAAGCGATTTCGCTGAATGTTGCTCCGGATACGCCATGAAACCTAACCGTGCCGCGCGGCTGAAGGCATATAACTCCCCGGCATTGACGAGATACTTGTCCTCCGCGCCAAGCAATTTGGCGGCGCAGGCAAACAGCGCGGCACCGCTTGCACCGACCCGGTCGGAGTCCGGAATTTCATCGAGCAGCGCAGCATAGCCATCCTCGATCTCAGCAAGGTCTTTGCCCGTGACGCCTCGCGGAAGAAGTTCGCTGGCAGCAGCCTGCAAGCGCGGCTCGGGCGGCGAAGGAGAAGCGTCGAGCCTTTCCAACGCCTCTCTCCACCAGGCCAGTCGGATCGCCCCAAGAGCCGGCTCGCTCGACGTCGCGACAACATCGGCGAAGGCGCCGTCAATTGCCATTAACGCATCGAAGGCCGGGCGTAATTCCAGCGGCCAGTAGAGCCGAACTAGGCCAAGGTCGCCCTCCTCCGCAGTCCCGATCGTCTTAGCGATAGCAGACTGCCTTGGCGGCCGTCACAACGTCATCGGCCTTGATTAGCGCCAGCTTCTCCAGGTTGGCCGCATAAGGCAGCGGCACATCCTCGTTGGTGACGCGCATCACTGGCGCATCCAGGTCGTCGAAGCCTTCTTCCATGCAGATTGCCATGATTTCGGAAGAAATCGAGCAGGTCGGCCAGCCCTCCTCGACCACGACAATACGATTGGTCTTGGCGAGTGACGTCAACACGGCTTGCTTGTCGAGCGGTCGCAAGGTGCGCAGGTCGATCACTTCGGCCTCGATGCCCTCGGATGCCAAGGTCTCTGCCGCCTGCAACGACACGCCGACGCCAATCGAGTAGCTGACGATGGTGACGTCAGCCCCTTCACGCATGATCCGTGCCTTGCCGATCGGGAGGACGTAATCGTCGATATCGGGAACGTCGAAGCTCTGGCCGTAGAGCAGCTCATTTTCGAGGAACACGACCGGATCGTCACTGAGGATCGCCGCCTTGAGCAAACCCTTGGCATCAGCGGCGTCATAGGGACAGATCACCACCAGGCCGGGCACGCTGGCGTACCACGGCCCGTAATTCTGGCTGTGTTGCGCCCCTACTCGGCTGGCGGCGCCATTGGGACCACGAAAAACGATCGGGCAGCGCATCTGTCCGCCCGACATATAATTGGTCTTGGCCGCTGAATTGATGATGTGATCGATCGCCTGCATCGCGAAATTGAAGGTCATGAATTCGATGACCGGGCGAAGTCCGCCCATCGCCGCGCCAGAGCCGAGGCCGGCAAAGCCATATTCGGTGATCGGCGTGTCAACGACGCGTTTTGGGCCGAACTCGTCGAGCAAGCCCTGCGTTACCTTGTAGGCACCTTGGTATTGCGCGACTTCTTCGCCCATTACGAACACGCGTTCGTCCTTGCGCATTTCCTCCGCCATCGCGTCGCGCAGGGCTTCGCGGACAGTCGTTGACGTCATTGCCGTCCCATCCGGAACGTCGGTTGCCATCATCGTCGGCGTTTTAGTTTCAGGCTTGGGCGCTTCGACCACTTCCGGGCGCGCGGGAGGGGTCGGCTCGGTCTGCTGGCTCGCCGGTTCCGGCGCAGGAGCGCTCTCTTCCCCGTTTCCGCCAATCATCGCGATCACGGTGCCGACCTTGACCCCATCCGTTCCCGCAGGAACCAGGATCTTCGAAATCGTGCCTTCGTCGACGGCTTCGAATTCCATCGTCGCCTTGTCGGTCTCGATCTCGGCAAGGATATCGCCCGACGACACGCTGTCGCCTTCCTTGACGAGCCATTTGGCGAGCGTTCCTTCTTCCATTGTCGGCGACAACGCCGGCATTTTCAGCTCAACGCCCATCAGTAGTTCTCCACCAGAACGTCGGTGTACAATTCCGCCGCGTCGGGCTCCGGCGCTTCTTCAGCAAATTTGGCAGCATCGACGACTATCGCCTTGATTTCCTTGTCGATAGTCTTGAGCTCTTCCTCGGACACGCCGAACTTGCCAAGTTCTTGAGCGGCATGTTCGATCGGATCGCGCTGTTCGCGGTAGGATTGAACCTCCTCCCGGCTTCGATATTTGGCCGGGTCGCTCATGGAATGGCCGCGGTAGCGATACGTCAGCAACTCCAGGATGATCGGACCTTTGCCAGCCTGGGTCCACGCCATCGCCTCTTCAGCGGCGGCCCGGACCGCCAGCACGTCCATGCCGTCGACCTGGATCCCGGGAATCTGGAAACTTTCGCCGCGCTTGTAGAAATCGGGCTCCGATGCGGACCGTTCGACACTGGTCCCCATGGCATAATGGTTGTTTTCGATCGCGTAGATGACCGGCAAATCCCACAGGCGCGCCATGTTGAAGCTTTCATAGACCTGGCCCTGGTTGGCGGCGCCATCCCCGAAATAAGCCAGGCAGGTGCCGCCATCGTCACTATACTGGTGCTTGAAGGCGAGCCCGGTGCCCAGCGAAACCTGAGCGCCGACAATCCCGTGACCGCCATAAAAGCCGTGTTCGACGCTGAACATGTGCATCGAACCGCCCTTGCCCTTGGAAATGCCGGCGGCACGTCCGGTCAATTCGGCCATGATGACGTTGGGGTCGATCCCGTAGGCAAGCATATGCCCGTGATCGCGATAACCGGTGATGACGCTGTCGCGGCCGACCTTCATGGCGCTCTGGAGGCCGACGGCAACGGCCTCCTGTCCGATATACAGGTGGCAAAACCCGCCAATCAGTCCAAGACCGTAGAGCTGCCCGGCGCGTTCTTCAAAACGGCGGATCAGCAGCATCTGCTTGTAGAAATTGAGCAACTCTTCCTTCGACGCCTTGTAGCGACCGGGCTGCTTTGGCCGCTCGCGGTTCGGCCGGTCGGCCGATGCGGGCGTGGCATCACTTTTGCGGGCACGTTTTGCCACGAAGCTCTCCGTCTTACCTTAGTTGCGGCCCTATAGGGTGGGCATGGCCACAAGGGCAATGCCGTAGCGTCAGCTGTCGTCAATTCGGAGGAGCCGCGCCCTTATTCGAAGGGTATGATAACTTCGTCCGGGCGGATCAGGCCCAGGTCCTTGCGGATCATTTCTTCGCCGAGATCGGGATCGGCCTTTTTGGGATCGAGCAGCACCGAACGATGACGAAGCGCAGCACGTCGATCATCGAGCTGGACAAGCTCGATCCGCCGCTGTTCGAGGTCCTTGTGATAGCCACCCCAGGCGAGCAATCCGTTCGGTCCGGCGATCGCATGACCTCCGAACGTACCAATGACAATCAACGCGAGCGCAGGCCATGCCGCGCGGCGGATCAGTCCCAAGCTTTTGGCGGCCCCTCCCATAAAGAGACAGAATCAGATTCGCGTAACGGAATCAAGCGCTTTTGCAGGTTTATGACAATTTCAGCGCCAATCGGCCCGCATAACGCGCTGCGTCGCCCAATTCCTCCTCGATCCGAAGCAATTGGTTGTACTTTGCGGTCCGGTCCGAACGGGCAAGACTGCCGGTCTTGATCTGACCGCACGACAAGGCAACGGCAAGGTCGGCAATCGTCGAATCCTCCGTCTCGCCGCTGCGGTGGCTCATCACCGCGGTGTAACCGCTGCTTTGCGCAAGTCGGACCGCGTTGACCGTTTCGGTCAGCGTTCCGATCTGGTTGACCTTGACCAGGATCGAGTTGGCGATGCCATCCTCGATGCCCTGGGCCAGGCGCGCTTCATTGGTCACGAACAGATCGTCGCCGACCAGCTGGATGCGTTTGCCGAGCAAGTCGGTAAGCGATTTCCAGCCTGCCATATCGTCTTCGCCCATGCCGTCTTCAATCGAGGCGATCGGGTAGGCATCGACAAGTTCGCCAAGATAACGCGCCATTTCGTCAGGCGACAGCGAACGCCCCTCGCCTTCCATCACATAGACACCGTCCTTGAAGAATTCGGTCGCTGCGCAATCGAGTGCGATGAGGACATCGGCGCCAAGCGTGTAGCCGGCAGTCGCGGTTGCTTCACCAATAACATCAAGTGCTTCGCGGGCCGAACGAAGATTGGGCGCGAAGCCGCCTTCGTCGCCGACCGCCGTCGACAATCCTTTGGCATGAAGATTGACCTTGAGCGCGTAAAATATCTCCGCACCGCAGCGCAGCGCTTCGGAAAAATCGGGCGCGCCGACCGGCATCACCATGAATTCCTGGAAATCGATCGGATTGTCGGCGTGCGCGCCGCCATTGATGATGTTCATCATCGGGACCGGCAGCAGCGTCGCGCCAATGCCCCCAACATAGCGATAGAGCGGCAGGCCCCGCGCCTCCGCCGCCGCCCGCGCCACGGCGAGGCTGACGCCGAGTATCGCATTGGCGCCGAGCGTCCCCTTATTGTCGCTGCCGTCGAGCGCGACCATTAACGCGTCAATGTCGACCTGATCTTCCGCTTCGTAACCAAGCACTTCGTCGGCAATCGGGCCATTGACGGCCGCAACTGCTTTCGAAACACCCTTTCCGCCCCAACGCAATTTGTCACCGTCACGCATTTCCACGGCTTCATGAGCACCGGTCGATGCACCTGAGGGCACCGCCGCCCGACCCATCGATCCATCTTCCAGCGTGACGTCAACCTCGACCGTGGGATTGCCCCGACTGTCGAGAATCTGGCGGGCGTGAATGTCAACGATCGCGGTCATGGGCTCTTCTTCCATGGAAAGTGGGAATGGCGGGCTCTATATAGGTCAGACGGACTGGCGCAATATTGCGGAAGAAAGTCCGGAACGTTGCGGGCCGCGGGATTGTTGATCGGGAAAGACAAGGAGAATGACGATGACGGAACAGAAAGATACCCTTCCCGAAGGCACCGACCACATTGTGTCGGGCGCTGCCGTGACCAGTGAGAATGAGGAGCAATTGATCGTGCGTGAACCCACTGCCCGCGACAAGATGATCGGCAAGGTCAAGGAAAGCTCGAACAAGCTTGCTGACCAGGCTGCCGACAAGACCCGTGGCTTTGTTGGCCAGGGACTGGAACGGTCGAGCGAAGCGCTTGCCAATGTCTCCAAACTGGTCGGCGATACCGCCGATGGCCTGGATGACCGCCTTGGTGCCGAATATGGTGATTACGCGCGCAAGGCTGCGACCGCGATTGAAGATGCGGCAAACAAGTTGGCGAGCAAGAATCCGGACGAGTTGATCGACGACACCCGCGAATTCGTTCGGAAAAGCCCGGGAGTCGCGTTAGCCGGTGCGGCGATCGTTGGTTTCGCGATTGCGCGGTTGGTCAAGTCCGGCCTTGACAGCGGCAAGACCAAGGCCTGACCTGAGATGCAGGGGGCATGAAGGTGGACGACGACGGTTCGATCCGAACGTTGGTCGGACGGCTGATTGATGATGGCAAGGCCTATGGCAAGGCCGAATTCGATCTGGCTCGATTGCGTGTCGAAGATGAAGTGGTCGGCTACCGCCGCGCCGCGATCCTTGCTGTCATCGGGGCCGTCTTCGGGATGGCCGCTATCGTCTGCCTTTGCCTCACCCTGGTATTGGCCTTGGCAGATTTGCTCGGGCCACTGCTAGGCGGATTGCTGGCTACCATTCTGGTCGGCGCGGTCGCCGGCGTGCTGATTTTCCTCGGCTACCGAAGCATCGAGAAAAACGATGGATAACCCCCGTATCATCGAAGCCGAGGCAGAGGTCGATCGCGCCCGGAGCCAATTGCTTGATACCGTTGGTGAATTTGCCGACCGCCTGGAACCCCGCAAGATCCTGAATGAGATGTGGGACAGCGCCAAGGAGAAGAGCGCCGGGATCGCTGGCGACGCAGTCGATGCGGTCAAAAGTCGGCCCGTCGCAGCGACGGGCATCGTTGCTGCGCTGACAATGTTCCTCGCCCGGGAACCGATCAAGCAGGGAATCGTCAATATCTATGACGCCATGACGTCAGGGCCGGACGAGGAGACGGTGGCGGAGAAACAGATCGCCAAAAAGACGTCGCCCGGAACACCGCGGTCCCGACCCACGGCCACGACGGAGAAGAAGAAATGACCAAGAAAACCGACAAATCGCTCACCCTGCGCGATCGCGCTGAGGAAGCCTATGATGGTGCTCGAGAACGCGCGATCGAGACTTATGACACCGCCCGGTCGACCGCACGTAAGGCTAGCCGTGATGCTGGTGACCAGATTGGCGAAGCGCCGCTGATCGCGCTTGGTGGCGGCCTTGCGCTGGGCGCGCTGATCGCCGCCCTCCTTCCGACGTCGAAGAAAGAGAAGGAATTGCTCGGTCCAGTCACGGAACGGATCAAGGAAAGCGCATCCGGTGCGGCCGATGCTGCCCGCGAAGCGGGCGCGACGCGCCTTGGCGAACTAGGTCTGACCAAGACCAAAGGCAGTGATGTCATGCGCCAGGTCATTGATGGCGCCCTCGACGCACTCAAAACTTCGGCAAAGGCAGCCGCCACTTCTGTCAAAGGCGAATGACTGAGGAGCTCATAGGCGGTTCGCAAAACATCATTTTGCTGCTAGCGGGCCGCCCATGAGCAAACTTCACCTGGTATTCGGCGGGCGGGTCAAGGATCCGCAAGGCCTGGAATTCACCGACCTCGACAAGATCGACCTGGTCGGCATCTTCAACAATTACGCCGACGCCGAAGAAGCCTGGCGCGCTTCCGCACAGCGGACGGTCGACGATGCCGAGATGAAATATGTTGTCGTGCACCTGCACCGCCTGCTCGAGCCGGATAACCAGGCCTGACGGAACCGGGGTGGCGCAAGCCCTCCCGGTTCGTTCTAGATGAACTCGATTTTCGCGATTTCGTAAACGCGATCACCGGCAGGTGTGGTGACCTCGACGTCCTCGCCCTTTTGACGACCGATCAACGCGCGACCAAGTGGCGAATTGTAGCTGATCCGGCCGACCTTGGCGTCAGCTTCCTGCTGTCCGACCAACTGGTAACGCAACTTCTTGCTCTCTTCGTCGAGCAACGTGACCGTCGCTCCGAAAATTACCTTGTCGCCGGACAAAGTCGTCGGATCGATTACCAGGGCACGGCTTAGCCGGTCTTCGATGTCGCCGATATAGGCTTCGACTTGGCCCTGGCGTTCCTTCGCGGCGTGATATTCCGCATTTTCGCTCAGATCGCCGTGGGCGCGCGCTTCCTCGATCGCGTCAACGATCTGCGGACGTTCGGCCTTGAGCCGCTTCAATTCGTCCTCGAGCAGGCGAAAGCCGTCCATCAGCATCGGCACTTTTTCGCTCGCCATGATCAAAACCCCTTTGTCATTCGGCACTTCGCAACTGTGCCCCTCCTCGGCGGGAGGGGCGAAATTATCGCGCCAGTGTCGGGAAAATCAGTGTGGTGGAGCCGAATAATAGGACTGTAGCGACCGGACTTCAAGTTCGTGCCCGCGCAACGCCTTGATCGCATGGGCAACCGCGATGCTCGCCGTCGCCGTCGTAAAGTAGGGCACTTTGGCTTTCAGCGCCGTCGCCCGGATCGAATAACTGTCCTTAAGCGACTGCCAGCCCTCGGTGGTGTTGAACACCAGTTGCACCCCGCCATCGCTGATTCGGTCAACGATGTGCGGACGTCCCTGTGCGACCTTGTTGACCCGTTCGATGGCAATGCCGTTATCGGCCAGGAAAGTGGCGGTGCCGCCAGTCGCGATGATTGCAAAGCCAAGCTCTATCAACAGCGTTGCCGCAGGTAGAATGATCGGTTTGTCACTGTCCTTGACGGAGATGAAGACCGTGCCGCTATCGGGAAGAAAAACCCCGCCACCGATTTGCGATTTTGCGAATGCAATGTCGAAAGTACGATCGATTCCCATCACTTCGCCGGTGCTTTTCATTTCCGGTGAGAGGACTGGATCGGTGCCCGGGAACCGGGCGAACGGGAAAACGCTTTCCTTGACCGCGACGTGCGCGATGTTCCGGTCGATGGTCGGCAGATCGGCGAGTTTTTCGCCAGCCATCACCCGGGCGGCGATCTTTGCGACGGGGATCCCAATGGCCTTGGCAACGAACGGGACCGTACGACTCGCGCGCGGATTGACCTCGATCAGATAGACTTCGCCGTCCTTGACTGCGAACTGGATGTTCATCAGCCCGCGAACGTCGAGCGCAAGCGCGAGCGCCTCGGTCTGCCGTTCGATTTCCGCAATGATGTCGGGTGACAGACTGTAGGGCGGGATCGAGCAGGCGCTGTCGCCCGAATGAACGCCAGCTTCCTCGATATGCTGGAGGATACCGGCAACCGTGACCGCTTCCCCGTCCCCGATCGCATCGACATCGACTTCGATCGCGTCGCGCAGGTAGCGGTCGATCAGTACCGGTGAGTTTCCTGAAACCTGTACCGCGGTCGCAATATAATGTTCGAGCTGGTCGGGCCCATCAACGACTTCCATCGCGCGGCCGCCAAGCACGTAGCTGGGCCGCAGGAGCACCGGATAACCGATCCGCTCGGCGACATGGAGCGCCTCTTCACGACTTCGTGCGATACCGTTTTCGGGCTGCTTGAGCCCGAGCTTGTCGACCAGCCTAGCGAAGCGTTCTCGGTCTTCGGCAAGGTCGATGCTGTCGGGCGAGGTGCCGAGGATCGGGATGCCTGCATCCTGGAGTGCCTCGGCCAGCTTGAGCGGGGTCTGGCCGCCCAGTTGGACGATGACGCCCTTCAGCGTCCCTTTTTCCGCCTCACGGAACAGGATTTCGAGGACGTCTTCCTCGGTCAGCGGTTCGAAATAGAGACGATCGGACGTTTCCGGGTCGGTCGAGACAGTTTCCGGATTGCAGTTGATCATGATCGTTTCGTAGCCCGCCTCCTTCAAGGCGAAGCTGGCGTGGCAGCAGCAATAATCGAATTCGATGCCCTGCCCGATGCGATTGGGACCGCCGCCGAGGATCACGATCTTGTTGCGGTCGGAAATCTCGGCCTCGTCTTCGGGTTCGCCAAAGGTCGGCGTTTCATAGGTTGAGTAAAGGTAAGGCGTTGCGGAATCGAACTCGGCCGCGCAGCTGTCGATCCGCTTGAACACCGGACGGACGCCGAGACGGTGGCGGGTTGCGCGGACTTCGGAAGCGGTCACCCCGCCGGTCATCGCGCGCAATGCGTCATGGACGATGCCAGATCCATAAGCGGCGGCTTCGGAGGCTTCGCGGTCGACATGGGCGCTGCGCAGCGACAGCTGGGCAAGACGCGCGTCGGAAAAGCCCATGGCCTTCAACCGGCGGATGCCGGCAGCGTCGGCGGGAAGCCCGTCGGCGCGAATCTGCTCTTCGGCGCCGACGATCTCGGCAAGCCGCTCGAGGAACCAAGGGTCGAAGCCGGATAATTCGTGGATGCGCTGGACGGTGAAACCCTGCCGAAGTGCTTCAGCGGCGACGAGCAAGCGGTCGGGGGTGGCGCGGCCCAATGCGTTTTCGATGGCGGTCGGATCGGCGCCTTCAAGTTCGCGCACGCGATCGAGGCCGCACAGGCCGGTTTCGAGACCGCGCAGCGCCTTTTGCAGGCTTTCGGGGAAGCTTCGGCCAATCGCCATCACTTCGCCGACCGACTTCATCGCGGTCGAGAGGAGATTGTCGGCTCCCTTGAACTTTTCGAAGGCGAAGCGCGGGATTTTGGTGACCACATAATCGATGGTCGGTTCGAACGAGGCCGGGGTCGCGCCGCCGGTGATGTCGTTGGCGATTTCGTCGAGCGTGTAGCCGACCGCCAGCTTGGCCGCGACCTTGGCAATCGGGAAGCCGGTCGCCTTCGACGCCAGCGCGGAACTCCGCGAGACGCGCGGGTTCATTTCGATCACGATCATCCGGCCGTCAGCGGGATTTACCGCAAACTGGACGTTGGAGCCGCCGGTTTCGACGCCGATCTCGCGAAGCACGGCGATACTTGCCGAGCGCATCCGCTGATATTCCTTGTCGGTCAGCGTCATCGCGGGGGCGACGGTAATGCTGTCGCCGGTGTGGACGCCCATCGGATCGACATTTTCGATGCTGCAGATGATGATGCAATTGTCCGCGCGGTCGCGGACCACCTCCATCTCATATTCTTTCCAGCCGAGCAGCGATTCCTCGATCAGCACTTCGGTGGTCGGCGAGGCATCGAGGCCGGACTTGACGATCGCCTCGAACTCCTCGCGGTTGTAGGCCACGCCGCCGCCAGTGCCTCCGAGCGTGAAGCTGGGCCGGATGATCGAGGGAAGTCCCGTTGATTCAAGGACTTTCAAGGCGTCGTCGAGATTGTGTGCGATGCCACTGCGCGCGGATTCGAGGCCGATGCGGTCCATCGCCTCGCGAAATTTCTGGCGATCCTCGGCCTTATCGATGGCTTCGGCCTGGGCGCCGATCAACTTGACATTGTGCTTGGCCAGCACACCATTCTTGTTGAGCGTCAGCGCGGTGTTGAGCGCAGTCTGCCCGCCCATCGTCGGAAGCAGCGCATCCGGCTTTTCCTTCTCGATGATCCGTTCGACAATCTCGGGGGTGATCGGCTCGATATAGGTGGCGTCGGACAAATCGGGATCGGTCATGATCGTCGCCGGGTTCGAATTGACGACGATGACCCGGTAGCCCTCTTCCTTCAGCGCTTTCAGCGCCTGGCTGCCCGAATAATCGAACTCCGCGGCCTGCCCGATGACGATCGGGCCAGCGCCGATGACGAGGATAGAAGAAATATCTGTGCGGCGGGGCATTAGCGCATCATCCCAACAAACTTCTCGAACAAATAGAAGCTGTCCATCGGCCCTGGGCTTGCCTCAGGGTGATATTGGACGCTGAAGGCGGGCTTATCAGTCAGTTCGATCCCGCAATTGCTGTCGTCGAACAGGCTGACGTGCGTTTCGCGGACGTTGGCGGGAAGGCCGCCGCGTTCGACCGCGAACCCGTGGTTCATGCTGGTGATTTCGACCTGTCCGCTGTCCAGCCTTTTGACCGGATGATTGGCGCCGCGGTGGCCCTGAAACATCTTGGCGGTCTTTCCGCCGACGGCGAGTGCCAGCAATTGGTGGCCAAGGCAGATGCCAAACAGCGGCTTTCCGGTCTCCAGCATCTCCTGGATTACCGGGATCGCATATTCCCCAGTCGCGGCGGGATCGCCTGGGCCGTTGGACAGGAAGAAACCGTCAGGATTTTCGCTCATCACCTGATCGAAGCTGGCGGTGGCGGGCAACACGGTGACGCGCGCGCCGGCCTCGACCAGGTTTCGGAAGATGTTGCGCTTGGCGCCATAATCGATGGCAACGACGTGCGGCGCTGCGGGATCGGCCGAGGAAAGTCGATAGCCCTTGGCCATGTCCCAGCCGCCATCGCTCCAGCGGAACAATTGGTTGGCGGAAACTTCGCTGGCCAGGTCCATGCCTTCAAGGCCGGGCCAGTCGGCGGCAAGTTTCTGTAGTGATTCGAGATCGAATTCGCCCTTGGCGTCATGGGCGATGACAATGGTCGGCGGGCCTTCGCGGCGGACCAAGCGGGTCAGCGCGCGAGTATCGACCCCCGAAATGCCGATCCGGCCCGTTCTCGCCATCCAGCTTGGGAAATCCTCGGTCGCTCGATAATTGGACGGACTGGTAACCGCTTCGCGGACGATGGCGCCGACAGCGTGGGCGGCATCCGCCTCATGATCGTCGTCATTGGCGCCGACATTGCCGATGTGCGGGAAGGTGAAGGCAATGACCTGCCGCGCATAGGACGGATCGGTCATCACTTCCTGATAGCCGGTCATCGCGGTGTTGAAGCACAATTCACCGACGGCATTGCCCTCAGCCCCGAAGCCCCTGCCCCAGATGGTCCGCCCGTCGGCAAAGACGATGACTCCCGTCGCTCCATGGGGTTGGGACGCGCGCGCAGGATGTGCATCGGCCATCGGCAAAAGGAGCCTTTCCGGGTAGAATTCGCAGCAATGTCGCTAAGCGATGGCTGCTACGAGCGAATGGACAGCAGGTCAACGCTGTGAAAGTGTCGAAATGGCCGCTACCACTGGTCTTTTCCGGCGAGGCGTGACGACAACAAGATGATTCGCGACGATATCAAGAGCGCGTTGGTGAGCGCGATGAAAAGCGGCGACAAGGATTCGACCGGCACGATCCGGATGATCCAGTCGTCGATTAAGAACCGCGACATCGAGCTGCGCACGGCCAGCACACAGCCCGACGATGACGCGATGGTCACCGAAGTGCTTCAGAAAATGATCAAACAGCGCCGCGAATCGGTCGAGATGTACCGCCAGGGCAATCGCGAGGAACTGGCCGCCAGGGAAGAAGCCGAGATCGTGGTGATCGAACGCTTTCTGCCGCAGCAGATGACCGAGGACGAGGCCAAGGCCGCAATCTCCTCCATCATCGCCGATTCCGGCGCATCGTCGATGAAGGACATGGGGAAGGTGATGGCCGAGGTGAAGGCCCGTCATGCGACCAGCATCGAACCGGCCAAGGCCAGCCAGCTGGTCAAGGCGGCGCTGTCGGGCGCGTGAGCCTGACTCCGCAATGGCTGGATGAATTAAGGGCGCGCACGACGCTAAGCGCGGTGATTGGGCCGTCGGTCAAGCTGGTCAAGGCCGGGCGCGAGTATAAGGCGTGCTGCCCCTTCCACAACGAGAAGACGCCAAGCTTCACGATCAACGACGAAAAAGGCTTCTACCATTGCTTCGGGTGCGGGGCGCATGGCGATGCCATCCGTTTCCTGACCGAACAGCGCGGCCTGCCCTTCATGGACGCGGTCAAGGAACTGGCGCTGAAAGCCGGCATGGATGTTCCCGCCGCCGATCCCAAGGCGCGCGAACGGGCCGAGCGTAGTGCCGGTCTGCATGACGTCATGGCGGCAGCGCAGGACTGGTTTGCCGAGCAGCTTGGCGGGATCGAAGGCGGGGGCGCGCGCGAATATCTGGCGGCGCGGGGGATCGACCAAGCGGCGATCCAGCGGTTCGGGTTGGGCTTCGCGCCCGACAGCCGCGGCAAGTTGAAGGTCGCGCTGGCACTGTTCGGCGAGGACAAACTGATCGACTGCGGCCTGCTGATCCAGCCGGAAGAATCGAACCGCGACAGTTACGACCGGTTTCGCGGACGGTTGATGATCCCGATCCGCGATGCGCGCGGCCGGGTGATCGCATTCGGTGGGCGGATCATCGGCGAAGGCGAGCCGAAATATCTCAACAGTCCGGAAACGGTCCTGTTCGACAAAGGGCGCACGCTTTACAATCTCGACCGTGCCGGTCCGGCCAGCCGCAAGGTCGGGCGGGTGATCGTGGTCGAAGGCTATATGGACGTCATCGCGCTCGATCGCGCAGGAATAGCCGAGGCGGTGGCGCCGCTCGGCACGGCACTGACGGAGGGGCAATTGGAGCGCTTGTGGCGGCTCGAGCCCGCGCCGATCCTGTGTTTCGATGGCGATAGCGCTGGGCAGAAAGCATCGATTCGCGCCGCGATTCGCGCCCTTCCCCACCTCGGGTCGGAGCGGACGTTGCGATTCGTTGCGCTGCCGACCGGTCAGGATCCCGACGATGTCGTCAATTCCGGCGGGCGCGCTGCGATCGAGGATTTGCTGGCACTTGCCGAGCCCCTGTCAGACCGCTTGTGGCGATTCGAGCTCGCGGCAGCGCCACTAGAAACGCCCGAGGCGCGGGCCGGGCTGAAAGAGCGATTGATGGCGCATGCCGGGACGATCGCCGATCTAAGCCTGCGCAGCCTGTATCGCGACGAATGGCTGCAGCGATTCGATGCGTTGGTTCGTCCCCAGCGACAGCAGCGCGCGTTCGTACCCCAGCGGCAATGGCAGCCGGGGCGTGGCGGCAGCCGGTTCAAACCGCCGGAACCGCCGACCAGCCAGGCGGCGCGGGCGATTGCGAGCGGCGGGATCGACCGTCCGACGGCGCGGGCGTTGGTGCTCGGCCATGCGCTCTACCCGACCGCAATCAGCGATCATGCCGAGCAATTTGCCGCCTTGCCACTGGACGACAATGCCGCGCGTCGCCTGCGCGACCGGATGATCGACCTGGCGATGGCAGGCGAAATGCTTGATCGCGCCGCCCTCGTCACCATATTGGCGCAAGGAGAGACGGCAGCCGCCTGGGCCGACGTTTCTTCCAGTGGCGATATAGGCTTCAGCTTCACGCGAACCCGCGGCGACCCGGATATGGCGCGCCGTGACCTCGCATTGGCCGTCGATGCACTCATCGCCCGCAGCGAAATCGATCAGGCACTGGCCGCCGCAACTCGTCGGCTGGAGCAGGATTTTACCGAAAATGCCTTCGCGGAGCAGCAGCGGCTGATCTCTGCGCGGGCTTCTGTTAACGACAGGCTGGCTTCTCTGGCCGGCAATGAGTAAGCGGCACGCAATATGGCGAAAAACGACACCCCCGAGACCGAGACCTCCGAAGCTGGCGACGAGCCCCTGATCGATCTGAACGATGCGTCGATCAAGAAGCTGATCGCGCGCGCCAAGAAAAAAGGCGTCATCACCTACGAGGAGCTCAATGCGGCGCTGCCCAGCGACCAGATGAGTCCCGACCAGATTGAGGACATCATGTCCGCAATCTCGGAGATGGGCGTCAATATCGTCGAAAAGGGCGATAGCGAAGAGGAAGAGGCCGAACAGCCGGAAGACGAAGTCGATCCGATCGACGAAGGCAATCCGCGCCCCGCCGTCGCCACCAAGAAGGAAGCCGTCGACCGGACCGATGACCCGGTCCGCATGTACCTTCGCGAAATGGGTGCGGTCGAACTGCTCAGCCGCGAAGGCGAAATCGCCATCGCCAAGCGGATCGAAGCGGGCCGCGACACGATGATCTGGGGCCTGTGCGAAAGCCCGATCACCTTCAACGCAATCATCGATTGGTCGAACAATCTGAACGAAGGAACGATGCAACTGCGCGAGATCCTCGATCTCGATGCGATGTTGTCGAAGGGTCCCTCGCCCGACCAGATCAACGACGATGCCGAAGACGACGACGATGGCGAGATCAGCGAGAAGAACGCCGGTCCGACTATCAAGGAAGAAGAGGAAGTCGAGGACGAACCCGAAGCCGATTCGGACGATGAGGACGGCGACGGCAAGCCCAAGCCCGCGAAGGCAGAGGAAGAGGATGAGGACAACACGCTCAGCCTCGCCCAGATGGAAGAAGCGCTCAAGCCCATGGCGCTTGAGAAGTTTGCGGGAATCACCTCGCTCTACAAGAAGTTCGCCAAGCTTCAGCAGGCCCGCCTCGAGGCGATGGCCGGGGGCGCGGAATTCGGCGCGTCGGACGAGAAGAAATATCAGAAGCTGTCAGAACAGCTGACTGCCGAGGTCGAGAGCGTCCAGTTCCATGCGGCGAAGATCGAATATCTCGTCGACCAGTTGTATAGCTACAACCGCCGCCTGACCGCGCTTGGTGGACAGATGCTCCGCCTGGCAGAACGTCACAAGGTGCCGCGCAAGGCTTTCCTCGACAGCTATATGGGCAACGAACTCGACGACGGCTGGCTCAAGCGCGCGACGAAGCTCGACAAGAAATGGGCTGCCTTCGCTGCGGCAGAGCGCGACAGCGTCGATCGCATCCGTGACGAGATTGGCGAAATAGCGCAGGCCGTCGGCACCTCGCTTCCGGAATTCCGCCGGATCGTGAATCAGGTCCAGAAGGGCGAGCGCGAGGCGCGCATCGCAAAGAAGGAAATGGTCGAGGCCAACCTTCGCCTCGTGATCTCGATCGCCAAGAAATACACCAATCGCGGCCTTCAGTTCCTGGACCTCATCCAGGAAGGCAATATCGGTTTGATGAAGGCGGTCGACAAATTCGAATATCGCCGCGGCTACAAGTTCAGCACCTATGCGACCTGGTGGATTCGCCAGGCCATCACGCGCTCGATTGCCGATCAGGCTCGAACGATCCGCATTCCGGTCCACATGATCGAAACGATCAACAAGTTGGTCCGTACCAGCCGCCAGTTCCTCCACGAAACCGGCCGCGAGCCGACCCCGGAAGAGCTGGCCGAGCGGCTGTCGATGCCGCTCGAGAAGGTTCGCAAGGTGATGAAGATCGCCAAGGAGCCGATCAGCCTTGAAACGCCGATCGGCGACGAGGAAGATTCGCATCTTGGGGATTTCATCGAAGACAAGAACGCGATCATCCCCGTCGATGCCGCGATTTAGGCGAATTTGAAGGAAACCGTGACTCGGGTGCTCGCGTCGCTGACGCCGCGCGAGGAACGCGTCCTTCGCATGCGCTTCGGGATCGGGATGAATACCGATCACACGCTCGAGGAAGTCGGCCAGCAGTTCAGCGTGACCCGCGAACGTATTCGCCAGATCGAGGCGAAGGCGCTGCGCAAGCTGAAGCACCCGAGCCGGTCGCGAAAGATGCGCAGCTTCCTGGACCAGTAAGGCGGATCACGGTGGTGCAGTCGCGATTGCGCTGCTCACCGGGGTCACGCCCGGTTCATCCGAGGTTCTTCAACGCCTGCGTGAACAGTCCGACGATCCAAGGTGCCTGACCCTTGTTCACCGCCTCATATCGTTCGAAGTCCAATGAAGATCGATCGTCCCCGCGGCGGAGACTGGTGGCCCTTGTCCTGGCCATCCTCATCGAAGCGTTGTTGCTGCTTGCCATCGTCGCGCTGAATTCGCGCCCGCCCGAAGGCAGGGCACCTCAAGGCGGAATCGTGACATTCGACGTTGCCGCCAACACTGCCGCAGCGGCGAAGGACACTGCGGATAAGGCTGCCGCCGATCGGCCCGTCAATCCGCCGCGAACTCCTCCCAAAGTGCCACAGCGACCACCCCAGCCCGACAAGCCATTGCCGATGCTGATCGTGACCAAGGACGTCTACGCAGCATCGGATATCGCCAAGCTCGGCCGTCCCAAGAAGGCAGTGGATGCTGGCGGGCAACAGGTTGCAGCGGCAATGCCGGGCGATTCGGCAACCGTCGGGACCGCGCCGAATGGCGAACCGCTTTACGCCGCCGAATGGTACCGCGAACCGACAAACCAGGAGCTTGCCTATTATTTGCCCAAACGGATGCCCGAAGGCGGCGGATGGGGAATGGTCGCGTGCAAGACCGTCGCCAGGTACAAGGTCGATCAATGCGTGGATATCGGTAGTGGGCCCGCCGGCGCCGGACTTGGCCGAGCCGTCCGCGACGCGTCCTGGCAATTCCTGGTCCGCCCGCCACGCGTCGGCGGCAAGGTGCTGGTCGGCGAATGGGTGCGGATCCGGATCGACTATATCCGCGACGGAAAATCCGAACGGTAAGTCGGAAATCCCACCACTCGTCGGCGCCGGTCACCAACTAGTCAGTTTCATCTTGCAATGCTGCAATGCGGTAACCACTTAGTGGATCGTGCTTTTTCGTGTTTGGCACGGCGCTTGCTTCTCCTGCTGTGTGAAGTGCGGCACCCCCGGCCGAACCGAGATGGAGTTTGAGAAGCCATGACGACCAAGATCAAGAAAGCGACACCGCTACCCCTGCGCAACGACACCATTCTTGGCGTCTGCGAAGCGATCGGTCAGGATTTCGGCTTCAATCCACTTTGGCTGCGCCTTGCTTTCATCGCCCCATTGTTCTGGCAGCCCGCCTATACATTTGCGGCCTACGTGTTGCTGGGCGCAGTCGTTGCGGTGTCGCGCTATTTCTTCCCGCGCGCCGTGCAGACGGACACGGTCGATGCGATCGTCACCGCGCCGCACGACAATCAGGAAGAGCGCCTACCCATCGCCGCGTGAGCGGTCAGATTCGGACGCCATCACGATTGCCCGGCGGGCTGTAGCGGCAAACGAGAACGTCCCAACGGGGCGAACTCGCCAGGCCACAGCCCAGCCGGGTCGTCGTCGGCCATACCATTTGCGTGAAATGGCCGACATCGGCCCAATTCCCGGTACGGCTGTTGGCAGGGAAGACACCGTGGCGGAACATTCGTGTCTCGTTCGACCAAGACGCGATCATGACCTGCGGCGAATACGCGCCGCGGCTCCCGAGCCACAAATTCTCGCCCTGACCCGGCCTTCGGCTCCGTGGTGCATGCTGTAGTCGACCGATGCGTGCAAGTTCGATTGCATAAGCGGTAGCCTGGGCCGCAAGCTGCGGATCCCACGTCAGTGGTGCAGCGCCGAACGACGCACGTTCCCGATTGTGGGCGGCGAGCCAGAATTGCGGAGAAGCGCGCTGCGCCGACTCCGTATGGCGCGAAACGGGCGCAAGAACGGGACTGCACGAAGTCAGCGCCAGACAAAGGATCAGGTTTTTCCTCATACGGTACTTAACGCACAGAGCCCCGATCAGGCATCTTCGCGCGCCAGATAATATGGCAATGCCTCGTCGATACCCTGCTCAATGTCATGCGAAGGCGCATAACCCAGTCCCTCCCGAGCACGGGAAATGTCTGCCTGGCTGTGCCGCGCATCGCCGTGCCGGAACGGGCCGAAATTTGGCGGCAGGTCATAGTGAACCTGATGCCGTTCCAGCCCTTCCCGGATCAGGCCGAAGAGTTCCTTCAGGTTGGTCCTCCCACCAAATGCGACATTGTAGATACGCCCCTGCGCCTCGTCCGGGGCGAGCGCTGCCAAGACGTTGGCCTGGACTGCATTTGCGACGAAACAGAAATCGCGACTTGTTTCACCGTCTCCATTGACCGTGATCGGCTCTCCGCGAACCATGGCCGATACCCACTTCGGGATGACCGCGGCATAAGCGCCATCGGGGTCCTGCCGGGGTCCAAATACGTTGAAATAGCGCAGGCCGGTGGCCTTGTATCCAAAAGCGCGCGCATAAACGTCGGCGTAAATTTCATTGATCAGCTTGGTCGCCGCATAGGGCGACAAAGCATTCCCGATGACGTCCTCGCGCTTTGGCAGAGCTTCATGGTCGCCATAAGTCGAGCTGGACGCGGCGTAGACGAAGCGTCTGACGCCCGAATTGCGCGCCGCGTCCAGCAGGTTGATGAACCCGGTGACGTTGGCATCGTGGCTGGACAACGGATCAACCATCGAGCGAGGCACCGACCCCAGCGCTGCCTGATGCAGAACGACGTCGATGCCTTCGACAATCGACGCGCAAGTGGCGCGATCGCGAATGTCTCCTTCAACGAAACGGAAGTTGCCGCCCCCAATTGCGCCTGCAGCTTCGGCTTCGGCTAGGTTCCGGCGATGGCCGGTCGCAAAATTGTCGAGACCGACAACGTCCTGCCCTGCCGAAAGCAGTGTCTCGACGAGATTGGAGCCGATGAAACCGGCTGCGCCCGTTACCAGCCAAGTCGGGTTAGCCGACCGAATTCGATCGACGATTTCATCAGAAAGATATTTGATCGTGAGTCTCCCGTCTACATGATGCTTCCTGAGCGCAATGACGATGTCGCTTACAAACGTCCACAGCCCCTCGCGCAACTTCTTTTGCACCGCTAAGGGTAAGCGCAACGCGAGCCCGAGGAGTGCGAATGTCCCTTCCCCCGATCCTGTCCAACCTGCGCATCCCTGTCGTCGCCGCTCCTCTCTTCATCATCAGCCATCCGGCCTTGGTCATTGCCCAGTGCAAGGCTGGTGTCGTCGGCAGTTTTCCAGCACTGAACGCGCGTCCGGCCAGCCAGCTTGACGAATGGCTGCACGAAATCAGCGAAGCTTTGGCGAAGCATGATGCCGAGCATCCCGACCGACCATCGGCGCCGTTCGCGGTCAACCAGATTGTCCATCCCTCGAACACCCGGTTCGAGGAGGATATGGCGATTTGCGAAAAGCATAAGGTCCCCATCGTCATCACTTCTCTTGGCGCCCGGGTCGATTTGAACGAGGCAGTGCACCGCTGGGGTGGAATCACCCTCCACGACATCATCAATGACGTCTTTGCGCACAAGGCGATCGACAAGGGCGCCGACGGCCTGATTGCGGTTGCTGCCGGTGCTGGCGGCCATGCCGGCAAATGGTCGCCGTTCGCATTGGCCCAGGAAATCCGGGAATGGTTTGATGGGCCGCTACTGCTGTCGGGCGCGATCGCGCGCGGCCAGTCGGTGCTGGCTGCGCAAGCGATGGGCGCCGACCTCTCCTATATCGGATCACCCTTCATCGCCACGCATGAGGCACGCGCGATGGACGAATATAAGGAAGAGATTGTGAAGTCGGGTGCGGGCGATATCGTCGCTTCCTCGCTGTTTACTGGGGTGCATGGCAATTATCTGCGCGGGTCGATCGTTCGTTCC
The DNA here is from genome assembly GCA_963843855.1 of uncultured Alphaproteobacteria bacterium. Taxonomy (GTDB): domain Bacteria; phylum Pseudomonadota; class Alphaproteobacteria; order Sphingomonadales; family Sphingomonadaceae; genus Sphingomicrobium. The sequence goes on along the minus strand of CAWJMA010000003.1, from coordinate 399,534 downwards.
GGCATGGACCCCGACAATCTGCCGGAAAGCGATCCCAGCGCGATGAACTTCGGCGGCGCCAAGGCGTGGAAGGACATATGGGGATCGGGACAGGGTATTGGCGCGATCAAGGAGATTGTCGGCGCCGGCGAATTGGTTGACCGACTGGCCCGCGAATATGCCGAGGCCAAGGCTGCACTTTGCGCCTAGGCGATGGTGGCCAGCTTCTTGCGCCAATCATCGGGTAAGGTAACCGGGCGGCGGCTGATGCGATCCACGTAGACGTGGGTGAAATGGCCCTCTGCGGCGGGACTCGTTGCGCCAGGCGCGAACACGCCGAGGCGGTAGGTAACACTGCTCCTTCCAAGTCGTTCGACGCCCAGGTGAACCTCGACGGCGCCCGGATATTCGAGCGACGCGAAATAGCGGCAGCCGGTTTCCACGACGAGGCCGATCGGATCCCCATCGACTATGTCGAGCAAGCCGTTGGCAATCAGCCATTCGTTCACGGCAGTGTCGAACCAGGCGTAATAGATCGTGTTGTTGACATGCCCGTAGGCGTCATTGTCGGCCCAGCGAGTAGTGATGGTCGTCGAATGGCGGTAGGCGGCGCGCGCGCGCGGTTCGGGGCGCGTGGTCACCACGCAGCCTCATAAAGACGGCGAGCATCTGATTCGTCGATCGGGCAAGGATTGTTCACCAGCAGACGCTGCTGTTTCATCGCTTCGGAAGCCAACGTCGGGATCTGGTCCTCGCGCACTCCATGGTCGCGGAGGCGCAATTGAAGCCCGCTAGCGACCGACAACTCGTCGAGCCGATCGATCAGCCGGGCACAGCGCGCCTGACTGCCCTGCCCTGCGCATGACGGATCGACGATATCGGCAAGCTGTGCGTAAAGTTCTCGCGCCGCTTCGCTATTATGCTGCAACACCGGACGCAGCATCAACGCGTTACTGAGGCCGTGCGGGAGGTGATGAAGACCACCGAGCGGATAAGCCAGCGCATGAACTCCGGCGACCGGCGCGTTGGAAAATGCGAGGCCGGCAAGATGCGCCCCGAGCAACATCGCGGATCGCGCATCGAGATCGCCAGGCTGCTCGCAGGCGCGAATCAAATTGGCAGACACCAACTTCAGCGCCTCACGGGCATAGAGATCACTGATCGGGTTCTTGGCCTTCGCCGACGTAAATGCTTCGACAGCGTGAACCATGGCGTCGATTCCTGTTGCGGCCGTCAGCGCACGTGGCTTGCCAATTGTCAGCGCTGCATCAAGTGCAGCCCAATCGGCGATCAGCGCTGCCGAATTAACGCCGCGCTTCTCGCCGCCTTCGCAGGTGATGACAGCAACCGGGGTGGCCTCACTACCGGTCCCTGCAGTGGTCGGGACCAGCGCGAGGGGAAGACCTTTCGCCCTTGCCAGGCCGACACCCCAAATCGAATCGAGCTCGTCGCCGCTGCCAAGTAAGTAAGCGGCGAGCTTTGCGACATCCATCGGGCTGCCGCCGCCAAATCCGATGACGTGCGTCGCGCCGCCCGCACGGCCAGCCTCGACCGCGGCGAGCAGAGTCTCCTTTGACGGATCTGCCTCGACTTCGGCGTACAGGATCATGGAGCGGCCCGAGGCCTCGAATGCATTCCGGCAATCGTCAGCGATGCCAAAAGCGACGACATCACGGTCGCTGACGAACAGGCAAGGGCCTGCGGGCATTCGTGCCGGAAGGTCGTTGGCGGATCCCGGGCCAGACAGCAAGGCGGGGCCAGGATGGTAAATGAAGGGCTGCATCGCCAGCTACCCTAGATCGTCAGGCGTCACGGTTCCAGATCAGGTCCCGCTCGAGCCGTCCCATCAAAGCGCGCGCAGGACTTTGCACCGGTTCGTCGATCATCTGGCCTTCGTCGAGGCGTTTTACTCGGGAATAGAGGTCAGAGCTCGCTGCGATCAATTGGCGCGCTGATGTCGGCATTTGATCGAGAATATCGAGCTCGCTTTCTCCGGCTCGTCCAAGACGGCGCTCCGGCCGTCCACCATCGGCGCCGCGGATCTCGCCACTCTCGACCGCGCGCTGGGTCAAGAGCCAAGCGACAATGTGCATGATCCGGGTGGTCACCTTCAGCGATTCGCAGGCGAAGCCGACCCGCGCGAACGGTTCGAGCGCTTGTTGGTCCTCGCGACCCGCGTCGTCGAAATAGGCTCGCGCTTCATCCGCAAGGACCATCGCCTCAGTATAAAGCGCATCGATCAACCGCGGGGTGATGCGGCTCTCGCGGGGGGATTGATCGAACGAATCGTCCATGTCGATGATGTTGCCAAAATCCATCACGGGTTGAAACGTCTCTCTTGCCCTTGCGCTCCCGCGCCGGGTCAACTGTCCCATGCCGGGACGCGAAATTTCAGGCAATGATGTCGGGAACGATCCGGTCGTTGAGCGCCGCGATCTCGTCCTTGAGAATCAATTTGCGCTTCTTAAGTCGTGCGATTTCGAGCTGATCGACCGAGCCGGCCAGTTGCAATTCCTCAATCTCGCTGTCCAGCTGTCGATGCTCCGCCTTTAACATTTCCAGGATGTGGCGCGGATCATCATCGTTCATCGCCAACCCGTCTAGCCGAGGCCAGCGCTCGCGTCACGACATCGTATCAACGACCGCCCGCCCGCCCGCAGCGATGGACTGATGTTGCAGGATGAAGACAAACGCAGCGAATCGTGATTTACTCCCTTTCGTCACTCCACCAGCGAAGAAAGGAATGACTCCGATGAATCAGGCTCAGGTCGAGTCACTCGAACAGAAGCACGCCGCGCTCGAAGCGCTTATCGATAAAGAAGCACATCGCCCTCATCCGGATGACGTCCGGTTGCACGAGCTGAAAAAGGAAAAACTCCGAATCAGGGACGAAATGACCGGCCATTTCCATTAAGGGAGGCCGGTTTTCTCATGTGCGATGGGGCGGGCACGACGCCCGCCCGATCAGCCCAAATTAATCGTCGCGGGATATCCGCTCGATACGCTCATGCTTTTCCTGCGCTTCGAGCGTCATCGTCGCAATCGGACGCGCTTCAAGCCTCGCCAGCGAAATCGGTTCACCGGTCACTTCGCAATAGCCATATTCACCATCGAACAAGCGACGAACCGCCGAATCGATCTTTGCGATCAACTTGCGTTGGCGATCCCGGGTGCGAAGCTCGATCGACCAATCCGTCTCGCTCGACGCGCGGTCAGCCATATCGGGCTCGCGCAGCGTATCGACTTGTAGCTGGGCCATAGTGGCGCGCAATTCGTCGACGATCGCTTCCTTCCAGCTCCGCAGTTTGCCAAGGAAATACGCCTGTTGAAGCGGATTCATGAATTCTTCTTCGGCAGCCGGACGATAATCCTCCGGCAACGAAATCTCGTCAAACCGTTGTGATCCGTAGATGTCTTTAAGAGCGGTCGCCATTTCAAATCCCTCCCCAGACGCACATCACCCACCGCTTCTGCGACCGGGCGACCGGTCACAGCCGGAGGTGATTCCACCAAGCTTTCCCGACACTTGGCCGGTTCAGCTGGTCATCCCCACGGGGCCTATAGGTAAAGGTCGAAGGCTTAACAAGGACTGACCGACTGACCCGGACAATTATCGACGATTGTTGCCAAATGAGCGCAGCATTGGCGCGGCACGATGCTTCCCCCATAGCAGTGCCATGCGAATCCTGATTACGAACGATGATGGCGTTGATGCCAAGGGACTGGCTCTTCTCGAGTCGGTTGCTTCCCGATTAAGCCACGACATTTGGGTGGTGGCCCCGGCGGAGGAGCAATCCGGAACCGGCCATTCCCTGACATTGACCCAGCCGATCCGGTTGCGCCGTCACGGTGAACGCCGATTTTCGGTCACCGGAACTCCGACCGACGCTGTCATGATGGCTCTCGCCCACCTGATGAAGGACAGTCCGCCAGACCTCATCCTTTCGGGAATTAATCGCGGTGCCAATCTGGCCGAAGATGCGACCTATTCGGGCACAGTATCGGCGGCGATGGAAGGTGCTCTTGCCGGCGTCCCCTCCATTGCCCTTAGCCAGGCTTATGCCCGGCAAGGAATGGGGGCGACCGTTCCCTTCGCCGCTGCCGAGGCATGGGCGGAAAAGGTAATAGCGCCATTGATGAGCGACCCGATGCCGCCCGGCACGCTGGTCAATGTCAATTTCCCGGCGACGCCGGCGGACGAGGTCAAGGGTATCCGTGTTTGCCGCCAGGGGTTTCGCGACTATGGCAGGCTTCAGATTGTGGAGCGTCAGGATCCGCGCGGCTTCCCTTATTTTTGGTTTGGTTTGGCCGCCACGGTCCAGACTGCCGGTCATCAGACCGACCTGGAAACGATTGCCGATGGCTTTGTCAGCGTTACGCCGCTCCACCTCGATTTGACGCACGAGCCCTCGCTCGCGCGGCTTCGCCCGATGTTCGACTGAAATCGACGGCCGAGTGTCCAGCCTTGCCAAATTGCGCGGGATTGGGCGCGCTGACGATCTCATATTCGATCGGCGACTTGAATCGCCGATCGAATATGAGTCGGGCGACACTTGGCCGATGGTCTCGACAACGAGGTCGGCGAAGGCGGACAGCGAATTTCGGGAGGGCGGCGCCAGCGGTTTGGGATCGCCCGTGCGCTCTACAAGGATGCCCCGTTCCTGCTGCTCGATGAAGCAACCAACGCCTTGGACGAAAAGACCGAAAAGGCGCTTCTCTCGACCCTTCGTGCCGTGCGCTCGACGTGCGGCGTCGTGATCATTTCACACAGGCAGGGCGCCCTCGCCGCCTGCGAACGGATTTACCGCATCGGAGACGGACGAGCGACGGCCCGCTGATTGTTCGAATAATTATTTCTCGTCGGCGTCCGGCTCAGGACCGACCATCAACGCTTCGCCGATATCGGCTTTCTTGCCGCGAATGGCCGCCTCGATCTTGTCGGCCATCTCGGGATTCTCCTTGAGGAACTGCTTGGCGTTTTCGCGACCCTGCCCGATTCGGGTCGAATTGTAGCTGAACCAGGCACCCGATTTGTCGACCAACCCGGCCTTGACGCCGAGGTCGAGGATTTCGCCGACCTTGCTGACGCCTTCGCCATACATGATGTCGAATTCAACCTGCTTGAACGGCGGCGCGACCTTGTTCTTGACGACCTTCACGCGGGTCGCATTGCCGACGATGTCATCGCGATCCTTGATCTGGCCAATGCGGCGGATGTCGAGGCGAACCGACGCATAGAATTTCAGCGCGTTGCCGCCGGTGGTGGTTTCCGGGTTGCCGTACATCACGCCGATTTTCATGCGGACCTGGTTGATGAAGATGACGGTGCAGCGCGACCGGCTGATGGACCCGGTCAGCTTACGCAGCGCCTGGCTCATCAAACGTGCCTGGAGGCCGACGTGGCTGTCGCCCATCTCCCCTTCGATTTCAGCGCGTGGGACGAGTGCTGCGACAGAGTTGATGACCAGGACGTCGATCGCATTTGAGCGCACCAGCGTATCGACGATTTCGAGCGCCTGCTCGCCCGTGTCGGGCTGCGAGACGATCAGTTCATCGATGTTGACGCCCAGTTTGCGAGCATAGATTGGATCGAGCGCATGTTCGGCATCGACGAACGCGGCGGTTCCACCTTCCTTTTGCGCTTCGGCAATGGCGTGGAGTGCGAGCGTGGTCTTGCCCGAGCTTTCCGGTCCGTAAATCTCGATCACACGACCACGCGGCAAGCCGCCGACGCCAAGCGCGATGTCGAGCCCAAGGCTGCCCGTTGACACTGTCTCGATCTCGATCTGCTCGCGGCTGCCAAGCTTCATGGCGCTGCCTTTACCGAATGCGCGATCAATTTGTGCAAGCGCCGCTTCCAGCGCTTTCTGACGTTCCGTGCTCACCGAATCTCCGTTCCCTGCGACGACCTTGAGTTGCGTTGCCATGACCCCTGTCCTTCCGTCAAACTGGCGGCGAACTGCCGACCCGATTAATAGTGATGTATCTCATTTGTTCTGGAAGAACAAGTGAAGAACATCAGCGGAATTCCAGGATTTTCTGGCGGGAATCCACCATCGTCTTTCCGAAGGCAGGATGGAGGTAGATATCGTTGTGCCCGACCCCGGCAATCGTTCGGTCGAGCACCACATTCTTCGCCACCGCGCGAAGGGCGTCGGTCCGCCGTGTCCAGATCATCTCGTCATTGGCTGCAGCAATGATCGCCGTCGGTGAAGAAACATTGGCGAGCGCGGATGCAGCATTGATTTCGTGCCGGAACAGCGGTCCCATCGGCACCCATGGAAGATGATCCGCAGCGACGCGCTCGAGAGAATCGAACGGGGTGACGAGGATGATCCCCTCCAGCTTGCGCCGGGTGGAAAGCGACGCCGAAACACCGCTGCCGATACTGAAGCCGACCGCAATGACCTGGTCGACCCCCGCCGCCTCGGCGGCCGCGTCGTAGACGATCGGCGCATCGGCAAGCAATGCATCCGACGAAGGGCTGCCACCCGATGGCGGATAGCCGCGATAGAAAAAGGCCACGATATGATCGTCAGGATAGATTTGGCGAAGCGTCTGGGCGGTGTCGATCGCGTTCCAGCCGTTGCCGCCGAATCCCAAAATTAAGCGAGGATCGCCTCCTCCCGGTTTCGGCGCAAAATGCAGTCCGCGCAGCGGCGTCTTTCCATCGGCTGCCGTTGCGTCGAGTGGTGTCGCGTCGGCAGGCATGCGGGCCATGCGAACCGAACCGACCGGGAAAACAAAGTTGGACTGAAAAGACGAAAGCACGGCGATTATCACTCCAAGCGGCAAGAAAATCGCCAGCGCTAGCGCGGCGAAGCGCTGATTTCGGGACGTCAGGCGACCAATGCTTGCTGGATAGCCGGCGGAATCCGGTCGATCGTATAGGGCTTGTCGATCATCGGCACGCTTGCGAAGTCGATCGGCGGCGCATCGACGTGGCCGCCGGTGGCTAGAATGAAAGGGACGCCTTTCTCGCGAAGGTCGGCCGCAACCGGCCAGACGCTTTCGCCCTTCAGATTGACATCGAGGATCGCAAAATCGAATTCGCGGTCGGCAACCGCGGCGCGCGCTTCTTCGACGCTCTCGCAAATGCCCGCCACTTCATGGCCGAGCGACAACAGAAAATCCTCGAGCATCATCGAAATGAGCGGCTCGTCTTCTACAATGAGAATGCAACGTGTCTCGGACATGGCCGAACGAATAGCATCCGTGTCGGCAGTGGAAAGGATTATTTCGCCGCGCTCGTCGCCATCACCACGCGAACCGCCCCTGCAAGTTCCTGCATCGAAAAGGGTTTGGGCAGAAAGGCGACATTCTCGATATCGATCGATTTGCGCAATTGTTCTTCCGCATAGCCCGACATGAAGAGGATCGGCATGTCGGGATGGGTCTTGCGCGCTTCGCGGACCATCGTCGGTCCATCCATAATCGGCATGACGACGTCGCTAATCAGGAGATCGACCGTTTCGCTGTTCGCGAGAAGTTCGAGCGCATCCTCGCCATTGCTGGCCGTCATCACTGTATAGCCGTGACGCGATAATGCCCGCTCGGCCACCGTTCGTACCATTGGCTCATCTTCCACCAGCAGGATCGTGCCGCTGCCCCACAGTTCATTTTCTTTTGGTTTGTTCGGAATTCGCGTCGCAGCAGCGCCGCTGTCGACTTCATGCGCCGGAAGGTAAATCGTGAATTGGGTTCCTTCGTCGACTTCGCTGTCGGCAAAGATGAAGCCGCCCGACTGCTTCACGATGCCATAGACGGTGGAAAGGCCCAGCCCGGTGCCCTTGCCGACCTCCTTGGTCGTGAAGAACGGTTCAAATACCTTGCCGAGCACATTGGTCGGGATGCCGGTTCCGGTGTCGGTGATCGACAGCGCCGCATAGTCCGCGACCGGGAGGATGTCGCTTCCCAGTTCGGCGACCTGGCTCGACTTGACCGAATAGGTCTGGATGGTCAGTGCGCCGCCGCCCTTGGTTTGCATCGCATCGCGCGCATTGACCGCCAGGTTGACGATGACCTGTTCAAGTTGCCCCGGATCGGCTCGAACCGGGAAGACGTCGCGGCCATGCTTGACGTTCAGGACGACGGTTTCGCCAAGCAGCCGTTTGAGGAGATGGGACACCTCGCTGACCACGTCGGGAAGCTGGAGCGTCTGTGGGCGCAAGGTCTGCTGCCGCGAAAAGGCCAGTAATTGCCGGGTCAGTCCGGCCGCGCGGTTCGAGTTGGACTTGATCTGCTGGAGGTCGTCGTAATCGCTGTCGCCCGGCGCATGGCGCATCAGCATCAGGTCGCAATGCCCAATGATTGCGGTCAGGATATTGTTAAAATCGTGCGCGACGCCGCCCGCAAGCTGTCCGACCGCCTGCATCTTTGTCGCCTGTGCGACCTGGCGCTTGAGCTTGGCTTCCTCGCTATTGTCCTTAAGGAGCAGAAGAACCACGGCGTCGCCGATACCGCGCAGGCCCGCAACTGTCATTGCTACAGACTCGCCTGGCTGGCTGTGGATTCGCACGGGAAGATCGCGCGACATTGCTGGGCCACGGGCATGGCGGCGCACCGAGTCCGCAACCGCGCCCTTGTCTTCCTTGATGACAAGGTCGCTGGGATAGACCAGGTTCTTGCCCTCCGGAATCCCTCCGGCGGTGCGGAACGCCTTGTTCATCGTAAGGAATCGCCCGTCACGATCGACCAGCGCGAGCCCGAGAGGGAGCAGGTCGAGCAAAGCCTGCACGTTGGTCGAATCGGGATCGCCCTGGTCGACCTGGTCGAGGAGCAAGGTCAGCCCGGCGCCTCCGGCGGGATCGACCGGCACATGGACGAGGCGCATCGGCGAAGCGCTCTCGCCTTCGGAGCGAAGCTTGAGCACATCGCCGTCCATCGACACGACGTCATCGAGGGATAGATTCTTCGGATCGCTGCCGTCGGGAATGGCGCGCGCGAGAAACGCGTTGTTCATAGAAACGACCTGGCCCTCGTCGTCGATGGCGGCGGCAAGGACGCCGCTATGCGTGAACATTTCTCCTTCGAAGCCGGTCACCCGTCCCCGAAGGATCTCGATTGCGCTGCGCTCGACGCGCGCGAAGCGCCAAAGCAGCAAATCGCCGCTCGCGCCGACCCGTTCGACCGCCACCCGCGAGCGGCCATCAAGCATCGCGCAGTCGGCATCGTCCGCAGCGCCATCTCTCCACGCTGCCGCGCGCAACGAACGAAGTCGCTCAACCTCGTCCTCGCCGACCGCCGATTGATCCGGCAAGCGCTGCCCGAAACGATCGCGATATTCCGAATTGGCGAGTAGGAGCCTACCCGATGCGTCGGTCAGCGCGGCCGCATCGCGCGAGGCATCGAGAACCGATGCGGCAAGCGCGAAATCGGGCGAAGATGGTGCCGCGACCTCGATCGGGCGAGATATCCCGCGGCGTTCGATGATGAAGGCCGCAACCAGCATCGCGACCATGCCGCCCGCGAAAATCCCGGCGTAGACCGGCTCACCGGCCCACGCGAACAGCAAAGCACCGCTCGCGGCAACCGCCGCGACAAGCGCCGGGGCAGCCCATGGAAGGCCCCCCGGCGGCTCGGCTTCGAGCAGGGCGATCTGCTGGTCGAGCACCCGTTACCAGATTTTCGCGCGCTTTTCGGGCGCGAGATAGAGCTTCTGGCCGGGCTGGACGTTGAACGCGTCGTACCAGCGGTCGAAATTGCGCACGACCCACGCGCGCTGTTCCGACGGTGAGTGCGGATCGGTGATCAGGCGCTGGCGAAGGTTTGCTTCGCGATAATTGCGCCGCCACACTTGTGCCCAGCCGAGATAGAAGCGCTGATCGCCGGTGGTGCCCTCGATGAGCGGAGCTTCGTCCCCAGCCAGTGAATGACGATAGGCATCGTAAGCGACGGTGACGCCGGCAAGATCGCCGATATTTTCACCCAGTGTGAAGGCTCCCTTGACGCTTGCGCCCGGGAAGATTTCATAGCCGTCATATTGCGCGACCAATTCTTTGGTCAGCCGTTCGAAGGCGGCGACGTCTTCCTTGGTCCACCAGTCGTTCAGGCGACCATATTGGTCATATTTCGCGCCTTGGTCATCGAAGTGATGGCTGATTTCATGACCGATAACCGCTCCAATCCCGCCATAGTTTATGGCCGGGTCGGCATTCGGATCGAAGAACGGCGGCTGAAGGATTGCCGCCGGGAAAACAATCTCCTGCATCCCGAAATTGGCATATGCGTTCACCGTCATTGGGGTCATGCCCCATTCCCAGCGACGGATCGGCTGACCTAGCTTGGAAACATTGTCGTTATGGCCCCATTCGTTGGCGCGCCAGGCGTTGCCGAACGCATCGCCTTGGCGAATTTCCAACGTGGAATAATCCTGCCAGCGTTCCGGATAGCCGATCTTGGTGTTGAAGTTGGCAAGTTTGGCGCGTGCCTTCACCTTGGTTTCCGGCTTCATCCACGTCAGACCGTCGATCCGCCGACCCATGGCGGCCACGACGTTTTTGACCAGCGCATCCATCGCGGCCTTTGTTTCCGGCGGATAATATCGGGCAACGTAGGTCTTGCTGACATCGTCCGCCAAGGCGCCGGTGACGAAGTTCACGCCGCGCTTCCAGCGGGCCTCCTGTTCCGGCGTGCCGGACAAGGCGGTGCCGTAAAAAGCGAACACCTTGCTGTCGATCGACGCCGGCAGGAAGGAAGCGTAGCTGGAAATGCTGCGGATCGTCAGTTGGTCCTTTAGCACCTGAAGCGGCGTTGCAGCGACCAGTTTGGCGATCCCCGTCACAGCGCTTGGCTGCGCGACAATGATTTCATTGAAGTTGACGCCGCTGTCCACGAGAAAACGGCGGAAGTCGAAGCCCGGCGCCATCGATTGGAGCTGCGACAGCGTCTTGAGATTATAGGTTTTCGTCGAATTGCGGCTGTCGATCTGGTTCCACTGGACGCCGGCAACTTTCGTTTCGAAATCGAGGACAGCCTTGGCACGCGCCGCCGCATCGGGGACGTTGGCTTCACTCAACATCGCCGTCAGGAAGTTGAGGTATTTCGCCCTCGTCTCAAGCATCTTGGCGTCGGCTTTCAGATAATAGTCGCGGTCGGGCATGCCGATCCCGCCCTGAAACATGATCGGCACATAACGGTCCGGGTTCTTATCGTCCTGACCGACATAGAAGCCGAACGGAACGCCAATGCCGTAACGACCGGCCTTGGCTGCAAGCGCGGGATAGGCCGCCTTGTTCGAGAGCGCGTCGATTTCCGAGAGCCATGGCTGGATCGGTGACAAGCCCTTGGCTTCGATCGCAGCAGTGTCGGTGTAGCTGGCGTATGCGATACCGACCTTGTTGGACGGATCCTTGGCGGCTTCCTCGATGATCAGCCTAGTACGCTCCTTCGACAGGTCGTCGAGCTTGGTGAACATGCCATAGTTCGACTTGTCGGCCGGGACCGGCGTATTCTTGAGCCATGTGCCGTTGGCATATTGGTAGAAATTGTCGCCCGGCAGGATCGTCGTATCCATCCCAGCAGCATCGAACCCAAAGCTGCCGATTTCGGCCTTGGCGACTGGCGCAGTCTCAACCGGCATTGCTGCTTCGGCGGTCGGCATCGCGGCGACCGGCGGCTCGCTGGAGGTGGCGCAGGCCGTCAATGCCGTCGTTGCCGCCAGTACGATCATCAAATTCTTCATGTATCTCTCCCTCGAAGCGATGTGATTTCGTTGTTGCTGCCCTGCGTCAAGCGGTCCTTGTCATCCAGCGTCCACCGACAAGAGCGCAACCGCAAGCGACGAACGACGCGTCAGCCGTGATTGCGCAGCAAGCGCTGCTTGTCGCGGTTCCAGTCGCGCTGTTTGATCGTCTCGCGTTTGTCATGGACCTTCTTGCCGCGAGCGAGCGCCAGTTCGACCTTCGCCTTGCCCTTACCGTTGAAGTAAAGCGAGAGCGGAACCAGCGTCAGCCCCTGCCGCGTGATGGCGCCCTGCAACTTGGCGATTTCGCGCTTCTTGAGCAGCAATCGGCGCTTGCGGCGCGGCTCATGGTTCATCCAGCTGCCCTTGGCATATTGCGCGATGTTGGAATTGACAAGGAAGACCTCTTCGTCCTCGACCATGGCATAGCTTTCCGCGATCGATCCCTCGCCGCCGCGAAGGGACTTCACTTCGGTCCCGAGGAGCTCGATGCCCGCCTCGAACTTGTCCTCGATGAAATATTCGTAATAGGCCCGCCGGTTGTCGGCGACTACCTTGACCTTGTCGAACGTTATGATGCTCTGTTTTGCCATGGACTTCAGATCAATCCGGCATGAGCAAGTGCATCGTCGACCGCCTTGCGCGATGCCTCGGACGGCGGAGTCATCGGCGCACGCAAATCGGACGGAAACGACGGACGAACGCGCTTGAGGGCATATTTGACCGGGCCCGGCGACGCATCGGTGAACAGCGCTGTGTGAAGCGGAAAGAGCTTGTCCTGAAGCTCCAACGCCTCGTCCCAGCGCGCTTCACGCATCGCTTCCTGGAATCTGGCGCAGAGTCTCGGCGCGACATTCGCAGTGACGGAGACGCAACCGACACCGCCCATCGCACTGAAGCCCAATGCCATGTCGTCATTGCCGGATAGTTGGACGAACTGTTGGCCGCACGACGCCCGCTGCGCGGTGACGCGGGCCAGATTGCCAGTCGCATCCTTGACCCCGATGACATTGGGTAGTCGGGACAGCCTGCCCATCGTCTCCACCGAGATGTCGGTCACGGTGCGTGCCGGTACATTGTAAAGGACAACCGGAATTCCAACGTCGGCAACCGCCGCCAGATGGCCATAGATGCCGTCCTGGTTCGGTCGGTTGTAATATGGCGGAACGTGTAGGGCGGCGTCGGCGCCAGCCGCCATCGCATTGCGGGTCAGTTCGACGGCATGCAGCGTGTTGTTCGATCCACATCCGGCGAGCACTGGCACCCTGCCCCGCGCAACTTCGACCGTCAGAGCGATCAGCGCCTGATGCTCTTTGGTCGACAGCGTTGCCGCTTCGCCGGTCGTACCGCACGGGACCAGGCCGTTCGTGCCTTCGTCGATCTGCCACTCCACAAAGTCTCGGAATATCGCATGATCGACTCGTCCTGCCGCAAATGGCGTCACGAGAGCGGGAATCGAGCCGAAAAACATGCTTTTTCCTTCACTTGCCGTCATGATGACAAACAATGCGGGGGATATGGGGTGCGTTCAGCGTCTGATAAGAAGTGTTTCGGCAAGATGTCCAGCATGCGGACCCTTGCTTTCCTTTTCCTGTTGAGCACCGCCCCTGCGGCAAGTGTTCATGCACAGCCTTCGACGACGCCGGTTTCGGTTCGTCCCGTCAGCGCCGCCGATGTCGGCTATGCACTCAATGATTGGCGGCGTCTTCGCCAGAGCGATGGATATGCGTTCCAGGATTATGCCCGGTTTCTGAACGCCAATCCCGGCTGGCCCGAAGATTTGCGTTTGCGCCGCGTTGCCGAAAAGCAGATGCGGGCAGGCGAATACGGGCCAACCGTCATCGTCTTCTTCCGCGACAACAAGCCGCGTTCCGGCAATGGCTGGACGCGCTACGCCGAGGCACTTACCGCTGCGAATCGCACCGCCGAGGCCTATGCCGCCGCGCGCGAAGCCTGGGCGTCGGACGATCTTTCCAGCACCGACGAGGCCCTCATCCAGTCACGTTACTGGAGTGCGTTGACGACCGCCGACCATGATCGGCGCGCTGACGCCTTGCTGTTCGCGAAGGACCCCGCTGACGCCGCGCGTGTCCTCGGCTACACCAGTCCAGCGCGACGCCCGGCTTTCGCCGCGCGGATCGCGATGCAAACATCACAGGTCAACGCCGACGCATTGTACCGCGTTGTCGATGCGAGCGCGGCCCAGGACGCCGGCCTCCTGATGGATCGGCTGCGTTTCCTGAAAGACACGTTCCGCAACGCCGCCGGTGCGCGCACGCTGGCCGCGCGGCCTCATCGCTTCGTTCACCGGCCCGCCAACCCCGAGCGTTTTTACGACATGCTGTTGATCCTGGCGAAGGACGCTTATGCCGACGGCGCCTATGCCCAAGCCTATGCGATCGCCAGCCAGGTCGACGACAGCTTCGCTCCGGGCACCGACATTTCCACGCAAAGTTATGGCGTTCGCGACAATTACACGTCGCTGACGTGGCTTTCCGGGCAATCCGCGCTGACCGGAACGCGCAATTATGCTGCGGCTGCCGCGGAATTCGCGAAATATGCGAAGGGCGGCCGCTCGCTGCAGGTAACCACCAAGGGCTATTATTGGGCGGGTCGTGCCATGGGTTATGCCCGGCGCGGCACCGAGGCTAATGCATATTTCGCGCAGGCCGCAGTCTATCCCGAACTGTTCTACGGGCAGCTTGCGATCGAGCAACTGGGACGAACCGTCCCCGCGCCCGGCGCTCTTCCGACAATGCTCGTCACACCCTCACAGCGCTCAGCCTTCCAGGGCAACCGGCTCGCCAAGGCGCTGGAGGTAGTGGTCGGTCAGGGCCGCCGCGACGAAGCGACCCTATTCGTCCGTGCTTTATCGGAAGCACTCGACAATGATTCTGATCGCATTCTCGCGGCCGAGCTTGGCCAACGCCTCGGCCGGATCGACTTGCCGGTATGGATTGCGCGCTCGGCGCGCAATTCCGGAACGCCATTCTATTACCGACCAGCCTTCCCCGCTCACGCTGCCAACGTCCCATCGGGTCGCCTTTGGGCCCTGGTCCACGGGATCACGCGGCAGGAAAGCTCATTCGATCGCAGCGTTGTCAGCCATGCCGGCGCGCGCGGGATGATGCAGTTGATGCCCGGCACTGCAGGCGACGAGGCACGAAAGGCCGGCGTTAGTTATGATCTGGGCCGATTAACCAGTGACCCATCGTACAACGTCTTGTTGGGCAGCAATTACGCGCGCCGGATGGTGGGCAATTATAACGGCAGTTTCGTCCTCGCCGTCGCGGCGTATAACGCCGGGCCGGGCAATGTGAACAAATGGGTTCGGCGTTATGGCGATCCGCGCAACGGCGATGTCGACGTGCTGCGCTGGATCGAGCAAATCCCTTTCATGGAGACGCGCGGCTACGTCCAACGCGTGCTCGAAAACAGCGTTGTGTATGACGAGATTAACGGCGCTACGCAAAGTGCCAACCTGTCGACCTTCCTCGGCAAGTCGCGTCCCGGCTGATGCCCGTTCTTGACCCTCGTGGTGCCCCAAAGTCGCGCGGCAAACGTTTCATCACGCCACAAGGGTTTGCCCGGATCCGCGCGGAATATGATCAATTGTTCGGGACGGAGCGGCCCAAGCTGGTCGAAGTCATTTCCTGGGCTGCGGGCAATGGCGATCGCTCGGAGAACGGCGACTATATCTACGGGCGAAAGCGCCTGCGCGAAATCGATCGTCGTCTGGGTTATTTGTCTAAGGTGATGAAGGAAGCCACGGTCGTCGATCCGGCGAGCCAGCCCATCCGCGACGAAGTCCGCTTCGGTGCGACGGTCGAACTTGCCGACGAGGATGACCAGCGCCGGATCTTGACCATTGTCGGGGACGATGAGGCCGATGCTACCAACGGCAAGATCGGTTGGAACGCGCCGATCGCACGCGCTCTGCGCGGTTCGCGGATCGGCGATGAGCGCATCGTGCATTTGCCAGCCGGCGAAAAAAGCTATGAGGTGATCTCGCTTCGCTACCCCAACGCCTGATCAGGCGGGGCGCAGTTTCGACGATCGGCGCAACGGGATGACAGAGGACTGTTCGTCGTCGCCCAGATCGGGAAACGCTTCCTCCAATGTGTCGGCAACGGCGCTGAGGGCGATGACCATGGAGGCGCCCTCATCATTGGCGTCGATGACCGTCCACGGTGACCAGCGCGTATTGGTCATGGCGAACATCTGCCTGACCGCCGTGTCATATTCATTTCGCATTTCGGCGCCGCGCAATTCGGTAGGACCCATCAGTAAGCGGCCGGTTGAGTTGGTATCGCGCAGCGCCAATCGCTCCGAGCGTACCGGTTCGGTGACGTGGAAGAATAATTTCAGGATCAGTGTGCCGTGGTCGCGCTGTTGGGCTTCAAACTCGTTGATTTCATCGAACGCGCGTTCGGCGCCATCTCGGTCGACCAGGTCGAGCAGCCGGTCCTCGAGCACGCGGCGATACCAGCTGTGAAAATAGAGCATTGTCCGCCGATCCGCCGGAAGGTCACGCCAGAAGCGCGCCAGCCAATGGCCGTCGTCGGATTGGCGGCGGTCGGGAACGACCGCCTGCGTGGTGACAAATCGCGGGTCGAACGATCCTGAAAGCAGTTTCAGGGCAGCAGCCTTGCCGCCCCCCTCTGGCCCTTCGAATACGATGATCGCGCGCTTGCTGCGGACGATCTGGGCACGCTGGGCGTGCGCGATCCTCTCCTGCAGCGCTGCAAGCGCTGCACCAAGATCACCTGGGAACGGTGCCCCTCGTTCAAAATCTGTTAACTCGATCGACACCAGCGCTGCGTAACTGAAAGTTAGAGTGGCGGCAATTCGTCCCCGACCGGGACGAATCCCACTCTGGGGCAATGCCTAGTTCGCTTTTGGTTCCGCGTCCGCGACGACCCGAATCGACAGCTCCTTAAGCTGACGCGGCGTCACCGGTGCCGGTGCGTTCATCATCAAATCTTCGGCCTTCTGGTTCATCGGGAAGACGATGACTTCCCGGATGTTCGGTTCGTCGGCCAGCAGCATCACGATCCGGTCGATTCCCGGCGCAGACCCTCCGTGCGGCGGCGCGCCGAATTTAAAGGCGCCGATCATGCCCGGGAAGTTCGTATCGACCTCATCCTTCGAATAACCCGCGATTTCGAACGCCTTGTACATGATGTCCGGCCGGTGGTTACGGATCGCGCCGCTCGACAGCTCAACGCCATTGCACACGATGTCATATTGCCAGGCCAGAATATCGAGGGGGTCCTTTGTCTCCAGCGCTTCCATTCCGCCCTGCGGCATAGAGAATGGGTTGTGGCTGAAGTCGACCTTCTTGGCGTCTTCGTCATATTCGAACATCGGAAAATCGACGATCCAGCAGAAACGGAACGCGCCTTGTTCGATCAGGTCGAGCTGTTCGGCGACCCGGGTTCGGGCGAGGCCGGCGAGCTTTGCGGCCTGCGCCTCAGGACCGGCGGCGAAGAAGATGCCGTCGTCGGGACCGGTACCGAGTTGCTCGGCGATCTTGTCCATGCCCTCGGCGCCATGGTTCTTGGCAATCGGCCCGCCCCACTCGCCGCTTTTGCGGGTCGCATAGCCGAGACCGGCGAAGCCTTCGCTGCGCGCCCATTCGTTCATCTCGTCGAAGAACTTGCGGCTTTTCTCCGCCGTCTTCGGCGCCGCGATGGCGCGAACCTTCATCCCCTTTTCGACCATCCCAGCGAACAAGCCGAAGCCCGAGCCGGTGAAATGGTCGCCGACATCATGGACGATCAACGGGTTGCGCAGGTCGGGCTTGTCGCTGCCATATTTCAGCATCGCTTCCTTGTAGGGGATGCGCGGATAGTCGCCCGGCGTGACGAACTTGTCGCCGGCGAATTCGGCGAACACGCCCGACAGGACCGGTTCAATCGCGTTGAACACGTCGTCCTGGGTGACGAAGCTCATCTCGAAATCGAGCTGGTAGAACTCGCCCGGACTACGGTCCGCGCGGGCGTCCTCGTCGCGAAAGCATGGCGCGATCTGGAAATAACGGTCGAAGCCGGCCACCATCAGCAATTGCTTGAACATCTGCGGCGCCTGCGGAAGCGCGTAGAATTTGCCCGGATGAACCCGGCTCGGCACCAGGTAATCGCGCGCGCCTTCCGGCGACGACGCGGTCAGGATCGGCGTCTGGAACTCGGTAAAGCCCTGGTCGATCATCCGGCGCCGAATTGATGAGATGACTTTGGAACGAAGCAGGATGTTGGCGTGCAGCCGTTCGCGGCGCAGATCGAGGTAGCGATATTTGAGGCGGATATCCTCGGGATATTCCTGTTCGCCCGCGACCGGCATCGGCAATTCGTCGGCGCGCGACTGGATTTCAACTTGCTTGGCAACGACTTCGATATCACCGGTCTCCAGCTTGGCATTCACCGCGCCGCCTTCGCGCATCACGACCTCGCCGGTCACGGTGACGACCGACTCGACGCGCAGACCTTCAAGGGTCTTGAGCGCGTCGCTTCCCTCGGCGCACACCACCTGGGTCAGGCCGTAATGATCGCGCAGGTCGACGAACAACACGCCGCCATGATCGCGCTTGCGATGAATCCAGCCGGAAATACGGACGGTGGAGCCGACATCGGAGGCGCGCAGCTGGGCGCAGGTATGGGTGCGATACGAGTGCATGATGTGTTCCTAGGAAGTTGCCGCGGCGAATTCCCGCCCACTCCCCTTTTGTCAACCCGCGCGGCCCGCTATGGCCCCCGCCAACATGAAGATTCACAAGCTGATTTCCGACAGTGCTGGCCTCGCCGCGCTCTGCGAGCGACTCGCCCAATCGCCGTTCGTCGCGGTCGATACCGAATTTATGCGCGAGAACACTTATTGGCCAGACCTGTGCCTCCTGCAGATTGCCGACAGCAACGAAGCTGCGGCCATCGACCCGAAGGCCGACGGCATTGATCTAGACCCCTTGCTCGATCTGCTTGTCGCCAATGAGGACGTTCTCAAGATCTTCCATGCCGGCGGGCAGGATCTGGAAATCATCCATAATATGACCGGCAAGACGCCGGCGCCGCTGTTCGACACGCAGATCGCGGCCATGGCGCTCGGGTTCGGCGAACAGGTCGGCTATTCCAGCCTGATCGAATCGATGCTCGGCATCCAGCTCGACAAGGGTGCGCGCTTCACCGACTGGTCGCGCCGTCCGCTCGACAAGCGCCAAATCGATTATGCGATCGCCGACGTCACCCACCTTTCGACCGTTTTTCCGCGCATGGTCGAGAAACTTATCAAGACCGGACGCGGCGACTGGCTGGACGAGGAAATGGAGCGACTTGCCGATCCGTCGTCGTTCGCCTTCCCGCCGGAAGATGCGTGGAAACGGCTCAAGTTGCCCGGACGCAATCCGCAACTGCTCGGACGGCTGCGCGCGATTGCGGCGTGGCGCGAGACGGAGGCCCGACAGAAGAATTTGCCGCGAGGCCGGATCGTCAAGGACGACACGCTGGGGGAACTCGCGGCACACCCCCCGAAGACCCAGGATGACCTCGGCCGTATTCGCGGGTTGTCGCAGGGCTGGCGCAACAACGATATCGGCGGTCGCCTGATGGAGGCGATTGCCAACGCAGAACCGATCAGCGCCGAGGAAATGCCAGAACGCGGCCCCAAGCGCCCCGGATTGACCAAGGATGCGGCGCTGGTCAGCGACTTGCTCAAGCTGCTCCTGAAGATTCGCGCCAAGGAAACCGGCGTCGCGCCCAAATTGATTGCTCGATCGGACGATTTGGAAGCCCTTGCCGCCGGTGTTCGCGAGGGGCTTCCAATCCTTAGCGGCTGGCGATTCGAGCAATTCGGTCAGGATGCCCTCGACCTCGTCGAAGGTCGCCTTGCTTTCGCGACCGAAGATGGCCGTTTGAAATTGACTCGCACCGCCTAGGAAACCATCTCGACTTCAGGCGTTTAGGTGTCCAAAGGAGACCTTTCGTGAAGTCGAGAAATTCGTCGGGTGGTGGGGCGTTTGCGCTTCTCGCCATCATTCCGCTTGCTACCTTGAGCGTTGCGGCGTGCAGCACGACGGCGGACGCCGTTCCGGTGCGCGCGGGCGATGGCGTGATGTGTACCGCCGACCAGGTCGGACAGTTCGTCGGCCAACCAGCGACCCAAAACATCGCAATGCGTATTCAATCCGCGACGGGCGCTCGCGTTTTCCGCTGGTTGCCCAAGGGCATGATGGTGACGATGGAATATCGCGGTGACCGGGTGAATGCGGTGCTCGATGAAGCGAACCAGATCGAAAGCGTGCGGTGCGGCTAAACTGATACGATCCGCGATTCGAGGCCAAGCGCCTTGCCCAAATGACTGAGGCGCTTCGCTACCACTTCGTTCCCAAGCGACAAATCTCGTTCTTTCAGCCCCAGCACGACGTCGCGACCCTCAATCGAGAGCGCCGAGCGCAAAAGAATCGCCTCGGTCCCGCCCGATAATCGTTGGGCAAGCCGTATCGCGCGTCCCCAGGCGGTCGCTTTTTCCTGCTCCACAACGCCAAGCAAGCCTGCAACTTCTGCGCTCATTCCGTTTTCGCTGGAAAAAGCGGTACATAAAGTTCGGCCGATGAGGGCGCGACCATGGGCGTCGATCCCGACCCAATTGCCGTGCAACGCCATGTCGACCGCGCGTTCGGCACGAAAATCCGGATGCGCGTTCCACGCGAAATCGCTCATCAGGCAAGCGGCAAGCCGCAATCGTCGGTTGCCGGCATCGTCACCGTCGAACAAGGGGGCAATCCAGTCATCGATCGTCGCGCCGTGATCGCCGAACCGGCCGAGCCTCTCGCCGATTTCGAGCGCGGCGGCCAGCAAAGGATCGCGTGCTCGGGTCACCTTGTCGAGATCGCGGTAAAGCAAGCCTTCGCGCAAACCGTAGGCGGACGTCATCACGACCGATGGCGAGAGCGCGTCGATCAGGGTGTCGAGCATCCGCTTGGCGGGGCCGAGATTCTCGACACGGCCGGAGCTCAGCCCGCTCAGCACCTTGAGTTGATCCGGCTCCATCGTGGCGATCAGCCCTTCAAGGACGACCATGCGTGCCCTGGTGAGGCGATGCTGATGGATGATTGGTAAGGGGTGTCCCAAATCGTGGAGATCGAGCCGCGCCAGTGCACGAAATGATCCCCCGACCAGATAAAGCCCGGCTCCATCAGTCACGAGCCCCTGTTCCTCGAGTGCACGGGTGATGCTCCGGCGAAGCACCTTGCGGTCGCGATCACCTATTCGCAGGACACCCAGTGGCAAGGAAATGGTGGAGCCGACCGCCCCATTTTCGATCCACGCCAGTTCGAGACTGCCACCGCCCAGGTCCGCGACGATTCCGCGAGCATGGGGTATGGCGGAAATGACGCCAAGCGCAGCCAGCTCCGCCTCCTCGGGTCCGGGAAGCATGGTCGGTCGAAGTCCAAGCTTGCGGATCGCCGCCAGGAATTCACCGCCATTTTCGGCATCGCGAACCGCGGCGGTCGCAACGACACGCAGACTTGGCAAGCGCATCTCGTGAGCGAGTAAGCGGAACCGCGCGAGCGCAGCCAACGCGCGTTCCATTGCGTCGTCGTCCAGTCGGCCGTTGCGCTCCACCCCGCGACCGAGCGCAGGCGAAATCTTTTCGTTGTACATCTGCGTCGGGACCCGGCGCGTCCCCGCATAAGCGACGAAGCGGACGCTGTTGGAGCCGATGTCGATGATCCCGACCGGTTTGAGCGCACCCAATTCAGGCCGCCCCGCGCTGGGTCAGGCGAAGCTTGGGAACGGCCTTGCCCTCCAGCGCCTGCCCGCGTCCGGACAACGATGGGTTGGTCATGAAATAATGGTGCAGATTGAAGCGGCGCCGCCCCGGTCTGATCCGGCGATAACTACCGTCGGAAAGCAATTCCCAACTCTGTTCGTTATCGATCAGATTCGCGATCATCACCTGGTCAAGCACCTGCGCGTGCACCGTCGGGTTTTCCAGCGGCATCATATATTCGACCCGGCGATCGAAATTGCGCCCCATCCAGTCTGCCGAGCTGATGTAGACTCGCGCCTTGCGATTCGGCAGCGCGGCACCGTTTGCGAAGACGAAAATCCTGCTGTGTTCAAGGAACCGACCGACGATCGACTTGACGCGGATATTGCTCGACAGGCCCGCGATACCCGGCTTGAGACAGCAGATCCCGCGCACGATGAGATCGATCGAAACACCCGCCTCGCTAGCGGCATAGAGCGCGTCAATGACATGGCGATCGACAAGGCTGTTCATCTTCGCCCAGATCGCCGCCGGCTTGCCCTCCTTGGAATTAGCAATCTCGGTATCGATCAGGCCCAGGATACGATCGCGTAATCCATTGGGGCTAAGAGTTAGCAGTTCGAGGCCTTTGGGCTGGACATATCCGCTAGTGAGGTTGAACAATTTGGCGGCATCGCGCGCGGCACGGCGTGAGGCGGTGAAATAGCTTAAATCGGTATAAATCTTGGCGGTCGTCGGGTGATAATTGCCCGTTCCGAAATGGCAGTAGGTGCGGATCGAGCCTGCTTCACGCCGAACGACCATCGACACCTTGGCATGGGTTTTCCATTCGACGAACCCGTAGATCACCTGGACCCCTGCCCGTTCCAGGCGGTTGGCCCAGAGCAAATTCTGTTCCTCGTCGAACCGCGCCTTGAGTTCGACGACAGCCGTCACTGACTTGCCCGCTTCGGCAGCGGTCACCAGCGCATCGACGATCGCCGACTGTTTTCCGGCGCGATAAAGCGTCTGCTTGATTGCGATGACATCGGGATCCTCAGCAGCCTGCCGGAGGAAGGAAACCACCGCTTCAAAGCTTTCATAAGGATGGTGGATGACGAAATCCTTGGCCCGGATCGCCGGAAAAATGTCGCCGTCATGCTCGGCGATCCGCTCGGGAAAGCGCGGTGTGTAGGGCGGAAATTTCAGTCCAGGAAGGTCGGTTTCGACCAGTTGCGCAAGATCCGCGACCCCGATGATCCCGGCACTTTCCGAAATCAGCGCGCTGTCGGCGGCAAGCGCATCGCGAACGCCCTTTTCCAGGTCGGGCGGCGTACCGGCGTCGAACTCGAGACGTATCACCCGTCCGCGGCGTCGTCGCTGAATTGCCGACCGGAAATAGCGGACAAGGTCTTCGGCCTCCTCGTCCATTTCCAGGTCGCTGTCGCGAAGGACCCGGAAAGCGCCCGACGCAAGCATGAGAAATCCGGGGAAGACCTGGTCGAGATGCGCTTCGATGACCGCTTCGATGGCGACGAATTGAAACCGATCGCCCTGTCGTGGCAAGGCGATGAAGCGCGGCAACATCGCCGGGATCATCAGCAATTCGGTGATGATTTCGGTCTTCCGCCGAACGGTTCGTTCCAGTTCGAACACCAGGGTGAAACCACGGTTTGGAATGAACGGGAACGGATGGGCCGGGTCGACCGCCTGCGGTGTCAGCACCGGCAGGATCTGTTCGCGGAAATAATCGCGCAGCCATTCGACTTCGCCAAGCGTCAGCGCGTCGGCACCGATGACCTCCATGCCCTTTTCGGCCAGCTGTTCGCGAAGGATCAGCCACTCGGCCTGCTGCGCGACGACCAGCGCATCCGCTTCCAGCGCGATGGCATCGAGTTGCTGGGTCGGGGTTCGACCATCGAGCGATTGATCCTCGATCCCGCGCAACTGCTGACCTTTCAAACCGGCGACCCGAGTCATGAAGAATTCGTCGAGGTTGGCGCCGCAGATCGAGAGGAATCGCAGTCTTTCGAGCAAGGGATGCGAAGCGTTGGTCGCCTCCTCGAGCACACGCCGGTTGAACGCCAGCCAGCTTAGTTCTCGGTTGAAATAGAGATCAGAAGGGCCGCGCTCCTTCACGACTCGCCCCTTGCATCGATGATCCCTGCCTCGACCAATGCGCGCCGGGCTGTCGGGATGGTCAATCGGGCACGCTCGGCAATCGCGAAACGGTCAATCGCTTCGACGACACGCTCGGCGGTCAGATAGTCGCGGTGCACGCGTTGAGTGATGTAGCGCAGCACATCGGGCGGGATGACCAGGCCGCGATCGGAAAACAGCAATTCGATCAACTGCCCGAACAATGCGTCATCCGGTTCGCCGATCCTGACCCGGGGAGTGACCGCGATTCGTGTGCGAAGGTCGGGCAGCGCAATTTCCCAGTCGCGATCGGATACCACCATGATGATCGGCCGTCCGGTTTCCTGTGCCTGGTTCCAGGCGTGAAACAATTCTTCCTCGTCGTGCCGTTCCGCCGGATCGAACAGGCGACCGCCGACCCGGTCGACGAAACCGCGCGCCAGCAGGCTTCGGCCAGACCGGCGCGGCCCGGTCAGCACGGTCGCCTTGACCGGCCAAAGGCTCCACTGGTGAAAGTGGTCGGAAGCCTCGCGATTGGCACTGGAAAGGATGAAGCGCCTGTCATGATCCGCTTGCGGCCAGTCGAGCGGAAGCGCGATCTGGTCGGAAGTCCTCATGTCGGTCCAGTCGGGTTCTGAGCCGGTCTTGCAGGTGGAGTGTCCTTGGGTGGAAGGCCTGGATTGGCGCGCAAAGTGCCGCCGACGTCGCTGACGGCGTACCCCCGCGCCCGTAGCGCTGCTGCAAGGGCGCTGCTCTCGCCAGCATAGTCAACCAGCAGGAGGGACCAGCCGCCGACGGCTGTGCTTCGCGGACTGACCGACTGGACACCCGGTATTCCTCGAATGGTGCTGAACGCGGCAGCCAGCCCGTCCTCGCCGCGTGACAAGATTTGGACCTGCAAGATACGGGCAGCAACCTGCTTTTCCTTGGTCTCGGACGCCACCGCAATTTCCTCGACCGGCGGTGGCGGTGCAATCGTGATCAGTGTCGAGTCGCGACGCAGCTTCCCGCCGACGAATGCGGACGTGAACAGCTCATCCATCCGCTGGACGCCCTCGTTCATCATCCGGGCAAGATCGGCGCTGTCCTTGGCGCGCAGCGTAAAACTGCCCAGCAACTCGCCATCCGCGCCATGACGCCCGACGAAGCGTGCAACCGCAGGCCCGCCCGGATAGGCGCGGTGCAGCGTAACCTCGGCAACCAGAATGTCCGCCGCGCCATAATAATCGAGGACGTTGCGCCACCAGCCGCGTCCGGGCCGGCGGGCAAGCGCCGCGTTGATCAATAGTGGATCGGGACCCATCCCGCTTGGCCGAACATAATCAATCGGGCTTTGCGATGTCCGGAACGACGCCCACGCGCGCTGCCACGGATTGCGCAATTCGACGCCGGTCAGGGTTCCGCCGGAAATCAGGACCGGAACCAGCATCATCGGCGCCGAACGCCGGCTCATTCCGGCAACACCGAGCAATTCACCGGCGCGCGCGCGGTCAAACAGGATGCCGAGCTGCGCAATGTAGCGGTTTGGCCCAATCTGTTCCTTTTCGACGATGATCGAACTGACCAGGGTGTCGAGCGTCGAATCACTCAGTGTCGGCGCTTCACTGATCGGGCGCTTGTGCTGCTTGGCCCAGAGCGCCTTGAAACCTTCGCGTTGGGCAATCCGCCAACCGTTAAAGCGCGCCTCGTCAGCGTTCTTGCCGCCGACATCGACGTTGATCCCGGCGATTTCCAGCGTCCCCGAACTGTCGATCGGAAGGATTCCGCGCTCGCCGGACTCCAATTGCGCCATGACGGCGCCGCCGGCGAGAACGGACACCGCGAAGCAGGCGGTCAGGGTCAGCAATCGCCGGGAAAGCAGCATGAAGGGGCTTTTGGCGACAATGGCGTGGAAATCCAAGCGCGTTCTGGCTAGGGCGCGTCTCCAATGACCGATAAGCCGCTCACTTACGCCGACGCAGGCGTTTCGATAGCCGCCGGCAATGCGCTGGTACGGACCATCGCGCCTTTCGCCAAATCGACCGCCCGGCCCGGTGCGAACGCCGAACTTGGTGGTTTCGGCGGATTCTTCGACCTGAAGGCAGCGGGTTATGACGATCCCTTGCTGGTCGCTGCCAACGACGGCGTCGGAACCAAGCTGAAACTGGCGATTGATACTGGCCAACACGACGGCGTCGGGATTGATCTGGTCGCGATGTGCGTCAACGACCTCATCGTACAGGGCGCCGAGCCGTTATTCTTCCTCGATTATTACGCGACCGGCAAACTGGACCAGGAAATTGCCGCGCGCGTCGTCGGGTCGATTGCCCGTGGCTGCCGAATTGCCGGATGCGCGCTGATCGGCGGGGAAACCGCAGAAATGCCCGGCATGTACGAAGGCGCAGATTACGATCTCGCCGGTTTCTGCGTCGGCGCGGTCGATCGCGCGAAGTCACTGACCGGCGCTTCGGTCGAACCCGGGGACGTCCTGCTGGGTCTGGCGAGCTCCGGCGTTCATTCCAACGGGTTCAGCCTGGTTCGCAAGCTGATCGAGGTGAACGGCTGGAAACTCGATCGCCCCGCGTTGTTCGACCATGACGTCATGCTCGGCGATGCGCTGCTCGAACCGACGCGAATTTACGTGAAGAGCCTTCTTCCGCTGGTCCACGGCGGCCACATTCGCGCGCTTGCCCACATCACCGGCGGCGGACTGCTCGAAAATATCCCGCGAATCCTGCCCGATGGTGCGCACGCCATGGTCGATTCGGATTGTTGGCCTCTGCCCCGCCTGTTCGCCTTCCTGCAGGCAGGCGGATCGATCGAACCGGGCGAGCTGGCGCGGACCTTCAATTGCGGGATCGGGATGGTTGCGGTGGTCAGCGCCGCCGACGTCGATATGGTCACGCAAGAGTTGGAAGCGTCCGGCGAAACGGTCCACCGCATTGGCATCGTCGAAGCCGGCGAGAAGGGTTGCACGATCAAAGGCAGCGCCGATCGCTGGAGCGCGCGCGAAGACTGGTCCGCCACGCATCATGGTTGATCGGGCGCGCGTCGCCGTCCTGATGTCGGGCCGCGGCTCGAACATGGCGGCGCTGCTCTATGCGGCCAAGGCTGACGATTGCGCTTTCGAGGTCGTACTGGTCAGCGGAGACAGGCCCGACGCGCCCGGCTTCACCATCGCCGAGGCGGAAGGCGTTGCCGTCACGCGGCTCGATTTGAAGGCGCTCGGTCATCGTTATTGGGAAACGCTCGAAAAGACGCTGATCGAAGCGAAGGTCGATCTCGTCGCGCTCGCCGGATTCATGCGAATCATCCCGGCCGATTTTGTCGAGCGCTGGAGCGGGCGGATGATCAACATCCACCCCTCGCTGCTTCCCAAATATAAGGGATTGCACACGCATCAGTCCGCTATCGACCATGGCGACACGATGACGGGCGCCACCGTTCACCTGGTGACACCCGACGTCGATTTGGGCGAAATCCTGGGTCAGGTCGAAGTTGCAATCCTGCCCGGCGAGGACGCAGCGAATCTGGATGCGCGGGTCCTGATTGCCGAACATCAGCTTTATCCCCGCATCCTTGATCGTTACGCTGCCCGGCCCTTCGATGTGGGTTGGATCAACGCACAGGTCGACGCGCTCGCACGCAAGCTTCCCGAGGTCAGTCGAAAGACGAGCCACGGCTCGCCCGGCTGGCAGGTCGGCGGAGAGAAATCGGGCAAGTTGTTTGCGATCATTGCTGATCGTCATCATGGCGAAGACGCCGTCGGCCTGCTCGTCAAGGCGAGCGGCGTCGACGAGATGACCGGTCTGATCGAAGCCCAGCCGGACAATTATTATTGGCCGAAATATTATGGCGCATCGGGTTGGCTGGGCCTCAAACTTAACCGCCGCGATGTCGATTGGGATCAGGTCTCCGATTGGCTGGCCCGTAGCTGGCGCTCCCGCGCGCCGAAACGGCTGACCCGCCTGATGGACATTGCCGAAGAATTCTAGGAGGCTCGCCGCACCATGACGGAAACCCCCGAAACCCGGGCCGAGACGCGCCGACGCTGGATCAACATCGGCGAAATTGTTGCCGTTGCGGGCCTGATCATCTCCGCGCTCGCCCTCTGGAACAGCTGGAAGGCCGACAGAAGCGACAGCACGATCGTCGAACAGCAGCCCACTGCCATTCCACTGACCCTGCGCGGCGTCGCGCAAGACGATGGCAAGACGTTGGTCTTGTCGCCAGTCGAACCGAACCATGCGCTGCAATCTATCGCCCTGACCGTGAAGGGCGAGCCGCAATTGGCGATCGACAGCGACGGTCGACTAAACGCCTCGGATGTTGAATTGCTGGTTTCCGATGCGGACGAAAAGGCGAAACGCGGCACGCTGAGCGTTACGGCCGACGTACGCTATGTCGAACTTGGTAAGGATCGTCGCGGCGGCGGTCGCTACGTGATCAGCTATCGCTGGATCGACGGCGGCCTGTTCGGCGGCAGATCGCTTCGGCTGACAGGCATCAGGCGCGGGTGAAGCCGCTTCATCTCGCCCTTACGATCCTCCTGATCGTCGCGGAGATTGCTACTGTCGTTCGGGCGATGCTTCGCCCCCATCGCGATCCGGAATCCCGCCTTGCCTGGGTGATCGTCATCATCGTTGCGCCGATCATTGGAATGATCGCCTACCTTCTGCTCGGCGAGGCCCGGGTCAGTGCCAGTCGCAAGGAACGCGGGCGCAAAATAGATCTCGAACTGCCGCGACCGTTGGTCGAGGATCAGACCGTGCGAACGTTGGCGGATACGACTTATGATGCGCCGTTCGCTCTCGCCCGCACGGTCAATGACCTCGGCCCGACAGCGGGCAACCGGGCCTCGTTGGCGAAAAATAGCAACGAGGCCGTCGAAGCGATGGTCGCGGATGTCGATGCCGCGCGCGATCACGTCCACGCCTGCTTCTATATCTGGCTCGACGATACCAATGGCCTCAAGCTGAAGGATGCGATGGTTCGCGCTGCCCGTCGCGGTGTGACCGTCAGGATATTGAGTGACGCGCTGGGCTCACGCCAGTTCGTCCGGTCGCAGCATTGGCGCGACTTGAAGGACGCGGGCGTCGAGGCGCGCGTTGCCCTCCCCGTCGGAAACCTGCTGTGGACGATGATCAAAGGGCGGGTCGACCTGCGCAATCACCGCAAATTGCTGGTGGTCGACGGCCGCATTGCATGGTGCGGCAGCCAGAATGCGGCGGATCCAGAGTTTCGAATCAAGCCGCATTATGCCCCTTGGGTCGACGTCATGAGCCGTTGGGAGGGGCCAGTCGCCCGCGATTGGCAATTCCTGTTCGTTTCCGACTGGATGGGCGAACATGGCGAGGACCTGAGCGCGCTATTGCTGGTTCCACCGGCTCCCGCCACCGGGAACATCGTCGCGCAGGTGATCGGAACCGGGCCGACCTTGCCCTACGCCGCTATGACCGCCTGCTTCGCCGAACTGGTCCACGCTGCACGCGATGAGCTAGTCATCACCACGCCCTATTTCGTCCCTGACGATCCGTTGCTCTACGCTATATTGTCCGCGGCAAGGCGCGGCGTGCGGACCGTTCTGGTGCTTCCCGCGCGCAATGACAGCAGGATCGTCGCAGCTGCGAGCCGAAGCCATTACGGCGACTTGCTCAAAGCCGGCGTCGAGCTTCGCGAATACCAATGCGGTCTGCTCCACGCTAAGACGATGGTGGTCGATGGATCGGTCGGCCTGATCGGCTCCGCCAACCTCGATCGACGCAGCTTCGAGCTGAACTTCGAGAACAATATCCTGTTCTACGATGTTGATTTCGCGTCGAGGATTTGGGATCGACAGGATGAATTCATTGCCGACAGCAACATCGTCACCGCGCAAATGGTGGCGGACACCAGCATGCTCCGTCGACTGCTGCAGAACACGTTATCGATGTTCGGGCCATTACTCTGACGAAAAAGGCCGCCGGATCGCCCCGACGGCCTCCCTAAACAGAAAAGATTGCCAGTTTAGCCGACGATTTCGTCGTCGTTGAAGAAGTAAGCGATCTCGATTGCCGCATTTTCCTCGCTGTCCGAGCCGTGAACGGTGTTTTCGCCGATCGACAGCGCATGGGACTTGCGGATCGTGCCCTCGGCGGCGTCGGCCGGGTTGGTCGCGCCCATGATGTCACGGTTGCGGGTGACGGCATCTTCGCCTTCGAGAACCTGGACAACGACCGGCTCGCTGATCATGAACTCGACCAGCTCGTCGAAGAAGGGGCGTTCCTTGTGAACGGCGTAGAAGCCCTCGGCCTGGCCCTTGCTCATGTGGATGCGCTTCGACGCGACGACGCGAAGGCCAGCATCTTCCAGCATCTTGGTGACGGCGCCAGTCAGGTTGCGACGCGTCGCGTCGGGCTTGATGATCGAAAAGGTGCGGGTGACCGCCATGGAAAACTCCATCGATATGCTTGGTGGGTGGGATTGGCCGCGCCCCTAGCGGGCGGCGGCGATGTACGCAAGAGATGGCAAAGGCGTCAGGCTTTCTCGAGCCAGCGTCCTTCCTCGTTGGCCCAGTAATGGCGCTCCAGTCCTTCGCGATCCTTCAGCGCCTTCCACGCGGCACGGGCGGCATCGATCGTTTCGGCGTCGAACAGGAAGAAGGCGCGCTCGAAATGCAGCGCGGCCTCGCGCCATTCCCCGTCGGCGATCAGCAGGTTGCGTGCCCCGTTGGGCGCCTCGGTTCCGGTTGCGAGAAGGATCGGCTGACGCGCATCGTCGGGACCCCCGGCCACGCCGTGCGGCAGGAAGCTGGCCGGTGCCTGATCCCACAGCAAGCGATCAAGCCGCGCGAGCAACGTTTCGTCGGCGGCGACGATGACCAGCCGTTGCCCCTCAGCCACCAGCTTGCCGGCTAGGGAAGCGGCGATACCCTCCGGACCCATTGCGGCACCAAGCTGGTAGAAATCGACCCTCATTCGCCCTTCACCCTTGCGGCCGCACGCCGGCAACGATCCGAACAAAACCGGACCTGCTCCCAATCCCGCTCCCACTTTTTTCGCCAAGCGAACGGAAGACCGCACGATACGCAGATCTTAGTGGGCAAATCGGCCTTCTGGCGCATTCGCGGCATAACCGATTATTTCTCGGCAGTATCCTCGACGAACCGGTCGAGCAGGCGAACGCCATAGCCGGTTGCGCCCTTGCCATAGGTCGTCTTGTCCTTTTCCGACCAGGCCATGCCGGCGATGTCGAGATGGGCCCAAGGCGTATCGTTCTCGACATAGCGCTGGAGGAATTGCGCGGCCGTAATCGATCCGCCCTCGCGCGGTCCGACATTCTTCATGTCGGCGATCGGGCTGTCGATCAGTCGGTCATACGCCTCGCCCAGAGGTTGCCGCCACAAATGGTCGCCGGTTTCCTTGCCCGCTGCCATCAATTGGCTGGCAAGTTCGTCATTGTTCGAAAATATGCCAGCAAATTCATGGCCAAGCGCAATGACCATCGCGCCGGTCAGGGTGGCCAGATCGACCATCAACTTCGGCTTCACCGTGCGCTGGGCCCACGTCATCACGTCGCACAATACCAATCGCCCTTCGGCGTCGGTGTTAATCACTTCGATCGTTTGCCCATTCATGGATGTGACGACATCGCCTGGACGCTGGGCGTTTCCGTCCGGCATATTCTCGACCAGTCCGCAAATCCCGATGACATTGGCTTTCGCCTTGCGACCGGCAATTGCCAGCATCGCACCGGCAACCGCACCGGCCCCGCCCATGTCCCACTTCATCGATTCCATTCCGGCGGCAGGCTTGATCGAAATTCCGCCGGTATCGAAGGTGACGCCCTTGCCGATCAGCGCGATCGGCGCTTCGTCCTTTGCGCCACCATTCCAGCGCATGATCAGCATGCGCGGTTCGCGGACCGAGCCCTGCGCAACGCCGAGCAACGCGCCCATGCCCAGCTTCGCCATCGCCGGGCCGTTCAGGACCTCGATCTCCAGCCCGCTTCCGTCGGCATGCGCCTTGACGCGCGACACGAAGCTTTCGGGATAGATGATATTTGCCGGCTCGGTGACCAGTTCCTTGGTCAGCGCGACGCCCTGGGCGACCGCGGAATAGCGATTTTCGTATCGTTTGCCCGCGCCATCGCCGCCACCGACGATTGTCAGCCGGACCAGCGTGGGCTTCTGCTTGTCTTTCAGTCGGGTGCGGTAACGGTCGTAACGCCATGAACGAAGTTCGGCGGCAAGCGCGACGCGGGCCGCGGCATCGGCATCGTAATCAAACCCGGTCAGGTCGAGCACCGCATGGGTATCGCCGGAAGTCAGCAACTTTGCGACGGCAGCGCCGCCCAGTTTCTCTGCGGCATCGGCAGGGGTCGCATCACCAAGGCCGATCGTGACGACGCGGTGGCCGTCGGCGCCGTAGAATTCGGCACTTTCGCCTGGTCCGCCGTCGAAGCGCTGGCGCTTCATCGCCGCTTCGGCAGCAGACTTGCCTTCACCAAGGGCTTCTATCCCGGGACGGGCCTTGGCGGCGACCGGCAGGACGAGGGCATAATCCCCTGTCGGGCGGGTGTCGGCGAAACTGATCTTCATTTGTCGGAATTCCTGTTGGTGATCACTGGGTTGCGGACGCTCTTAGGGTGCAGAAGCCCGCGACGCAAAGGTGGATAAGGGGCAATTGGCCGCAAGGCGGATTGCCGGGGCGACGATCCGGTGCAATAGGCCATGTGTGAACGACAAACTCCGGGGCGGGTTGCAGATTTTGCGCGTGAAATTTTCGACATTGTGCTGGTCGGCGCTGCCCTTTGTACTGGCAGCCCCCGCAGCTGCGCAGGATGTCAGCGCCATCTCGTCGCCCGAGGCGGCCGATCCAGTCGGCGAGAGAATGGTCGATTTCGCCGCCGACGATGTCGTTTACGAGAATGAAGCCGACTTGGTCACCGCCACCGGGCGGGTGCGAATGAACAGCGACGGCAATTATCTCGCTGCCGACCGCATCGTCTGGAACCGCAAGACCGGCGAAGTCCGTGCCGACGGCAATGTCGTGGTCGTCAATCCGCAAGGTGACAAGCTGGTCAGCGAGACCGTCGTGCTGACGGACGACCTTCGTGACGGGACCGTGCAGCAATTGCTCGTCGTGCTGGAAAGCGGCGGGCGGATTGCAGCGGAAAAGGCGACTCGATCCAGCGGCGTCATCACGCTGGACAATGCGGTCTATTCGCCGTGCCCCGTGACCGGACCCGACGGCTGTCCGCGCAATCCCAGCTGGAAAATCACTGCTGCGCGCGTCGTCCGTGACCCCACCAGCGGCCGAATTCGCTTCCAGGGCGGACGATTGAGCCTGTTTGGCCTTACGGTGCCGCTTCTGCCGGTCTTCAGCGTCGGTGGTGGAAACGGCGGAGGGACCACCGGTGCGCTGGTCCCCGATTTGTCTTATTCCAGCTCGAATGGCCTTGAAGTCGCACTCCCTTATTATTTCAGGCTCGCACCCAACCGCGACCTGACTCTGACGCCGCATATCTATTCGGGGACGGCACCGGCGATCGAAGCGAAATATCGGCAGCTGACCAGCCTCGGCGCGTTTCAGCTTGGTGGCTTCCTGACCTACAGCCAGGTCGACGATCCCGACCCCGCGGAGCTGACTCCTTCCACCCGCCGCGACGTTCGGGCCTATGTCGAGGGCAATGGCAAGTTCCAATTCAATCCCTATTGGAGCCTGACTGCGTCGCTTCGGGCCGCGAGCGACAAGACGGTCACGCCCCGATACGACATCACCCGCGACGACGTCCTGCGCAACTTCCTCGAAGCCGAACGGATCGACACCGACAGCTATATTTCGATCAGTGCATGGGCGTTTCAGGGCTTGCGCGTCGATGACGTTCAAAAACAGATCCCGATTGTCCTGCCCGCACTCGATGCGCGGTTCCTGTTCGATGACTTGCTTGGCGGCCGCGCCGAATTGCAGGCCAACAGTCTGTCGATCGTTCGGATCGATGGACAGGATACACAGCGCGCCTTCGCCAGCGCCCGCTGGGATCTGCGCACGCTCACCGGCCTGGGCCAAGAGGTCACGTTCACTGCATTCGCGCGCGGCGATGTCTACCACACCGACAATAGTGCAGCGACGAGCGTTACAGCCTATGCGGGAACCGACGGCTGGCATTTCCGCGGAATTGGCGCGCTGGCCGCCGACATGCGCTGGCCGTTCATCGGCCCCGCATTTGGCGGCACGCAGCGCCTGACACCTCGGGTACAATTGGTCCTGACCCCGCCGACCAACAACCTGTCAATTCCAAACGAAGATGCGCGCGCGGTCGATTTGGAAGATTCAAACCTTTTCGCGCTCAATCGCTTCCCGGGCTACGACCGTTGGGAAGATGGATCGCGGCTCACCTACGGTGTCGAATGGGCGCTCGATCGTCCCAATGTGTCGATCAACACGATCATTGGCCAAAGCTATCGCCTCAATAATCGTGCAAGCATCTTTCCCGACGGAACCGGCCTGACCAACCGATTCAGCGATATCGTGGGCCGGACGCGTGTCAGGTTCGGCGAATTCGTCGACCTGACCCATCGATTCCGCCTCGACAAGGATAATTTTGCCCCTCGACGCAGCGAGCTCGATCTGACGGTGGGCACGCGCGAAACCTATGTTCAGGTCGGCTATCTTCGCCTTAACCGGAACATCGGCGCAGCGCTGGAAGATTTGCGCGACAAGGAAGAGTTGCGCTTGGTGGGCCGAGTTGAAATTCGCGCGCTATTGGTCGGTGTTCGGCACAACGGTGATCGACCTGACCGACAAGAATGAAGACCCGATCAGCCTGGCCGACGGTTATGAACCCGTCCGGCACCGATTGGGAGTGACGTACGAAGACGAATGCCTCGAGCTTGGCCTGTCATGGAAGCGCGACTATGAGCGCATCGGAGAGTTTCGCAAAGGCAGTACATTTGCGCTTCGATTGTCGCTGAAAGGTCTTGGCCGCTAAGCTGGCGTTCAGCGAAATCGGGTTAAGGCCCGTGTCGCAATTGATTGAAGAATAACGAATTTTGAGGGTGGGATTGATGAAAATGAAGTATCGTACTGCGTCGTTCGCGGCGATTACCGCGGCTGTTCTGGCCGCCGGATCGGCGATCGCCCAGGACCAGCCTGTCGATAGCACCCGAACGCTCAACCTGCCCGCCAATCCACAAGTTTTCGGCGCGGCAATGCCCGACGTGGTCAAGGCGACCGCCATCATCAATGGCGAAGTGATCACGCAAACCGACGTCGATCAGCGTCTCGCATTATTGGCGATCGCGAATGGCGGTAACATTCCTGCCGACCAGATCGATCGTTTGCGCCAGCAGGTTCTTCGCAACCTGATCGACGAAACGCTCCAGATTCAGGCCGCCAAGGCGGCCAAGATCGAAGTGTCGGACGCAGATGTCGACAGGACGCTCGTGCGCGTCGCCGCCAACGTAAAACAGACGCCCGAACAAATGGCGGCCTATCTTCAGGCACGCGGTTCCTCGATCCGATCGATCCGCCGCCAGATCCTCGGCGAAACCTCGTGGCGCCGCCTTCAAAGCGCGAAGATCGAAAGCACGGTCAGCGTCGCCGACGACGAGGTCAAAGCGGTCATCGCACGCCTCGAAGCAGCGAAGGGCACCGAAGAGTATCGCGTCGGCGAAATTTTCCTTGCAGCGACTTCCGCCAACCAGGCGCAGGTGATGGCGAATGCCAACCAGTTGCTCGAACAGCTTCGACAGGGCGGCTCGTTCGCCGGCTACGCAAGACAATTCTCCGAAGCCTCGACCCAGGCAGTTGGCGGTGATCTCGGCTGGGTTCGTCCCGAACAGCTTCCCGAACCAATTGCAGCAACACTTCGCCAAATGAGCCCGGGACAGGTCTCGGCCCCGATTCCGTTGCCGGGCGGCGTGTCGATCGTGGCTGTGCAGGATGTCCGCAAGGTGCTGACCTCCGATCCGCGCGATGCCGTGCTTACCCTCAAGCAAGTCTCGGTGACCTTCCCCAAGGGAACGACCCGCGCACAGGCGGAACCGCTCGTCGCCCGCTTCGCGCAGGCATCGCAGAATATCGGTGGTTGTGGGGGCGCGGACAAGCTGGCGTCGGAATTCAACGCCGAGGTCGTCGAGTCTGACAACGTCAAAATGCGCGAACTGCCGGCTGCCCTGCAGGAAATGATGATTTCGATGCAGGTCGGCCAGTCGACCCGTCCTTTCGGCAGCCTCGACGAGGGCGTTCGCGTCCTGGTGATGTGCGGACGCGATGAGGTCGATGCAAATTTGCCGACCTACGACCAGGTCCTTGCGCAGATGAACGAGGAGCGCGTCAACCTTCGCGCCCGTCGCTATCTTCGCGACCTTCGCCGCGACGCGATCATCGACTTTCGTTAAGTCCAGCGGCTAAAGGCGGGTCATGGCTTCAGCCTTCACCCGCCCACTTGCCATCTCGCTTGGTGACCCTGCCGGAATTGGTCCCGAAGTCGTCGCCAAGTGTTGGGACGGGCATCGTTCCAGCGGCCTGCCGCCGTTCGTTGCGGTCGGCGACGCCCGATCGGTTGCTGGCGTGTGGGATGGCCCGATCGAACTAATCGACGACGTTGCCGACGCCGATGCGGCGTTCGATGTCGGCCTGCCAATCCTGCAAGTCCCGGCATCTGCTCCTTCGCAGCCCGGTAGACCCAGTGGAGCGGGCGCCCATTGCTCCCTCGATTCACTCGAACTGGCAGTTGGGCTGGCGCGATCCGGAATGGTCGACGCGGTCGTGACTGGACCGGTCAGCAAACAGCAACTTTATGCGATCGGTTTCACCCATCCCGGGCAGACCGAATTCGTAGCCGAACGCTGCGGCATCGACGGTTCGAACGTTGCGATGATGCTCGCCGGGCCGACATTGCGGGTCGTTCCGGTCACCACGCATGTTTCACTGGCGCAGGCGGTGACCATGCTGTCGCCCGAACTGATCACCGCGCGTGGACGGGCGACCCTGCGCGGTCTCCAACGCAATTTCGGGATCGCCGAGCCTCGACTGGCCGTGGCGGGACTCAACCCCCATGCCGGCGAAGGGGGCGCTCTGGGCCGCGAGGAAATCGAGATCATCGAACCCGCCATCCATATGCTCCGCGAAGAAGGCTGGCAGGTCACCGGGCCCTTGCCGCCCGACAGCATGTTCCACTCGTCCGCACGATCGCGTTACGACGCCGCCTTGTGCATGTATCACGACCAGGCGCTGATTCCCCTCAAGGCGCTTCATTTCGATGAAGGCGTGAACATGACATTGGGGCTGCCGATCGTCCGGACCTCGCCGGACCATGGCACGGCCTTCGACATTGCCGGGCAGGACCGCGCGGATCCGAGGGCGATGGCGGCCGCGATCCGTCTTGCGTCGACTTGCGCAGAGCAGCGCCGCCGAACGCGCATGCCATGAGCGAAGTCGAGCCACTTCGCTCCGTTATCGCCCGCCATGGCCTGAGCGCGAGCAAAGCACTCGGACAGAATTTCATCCTCGACCGCCAATTGCTCGCCCGGATCGCAGCGGTTCCGGGCATTGCTGCTGGTGACACGATCTACGAGGTCGGCCCCGGCCCTGGCGGCCTGACCCGCGCATTGCTCGACACCGGCGCCAAGGTAATCGCCGTCGAGCGTGATCGCCGCTGCGTCGCACCGCTTGGCGAATTGCACGACGAATTCGGCGACCGTTTCCGATTGATCGAAGGCGATGCGCTCGAAGTCGACGAACCAGCCGAAATCGGCGACCGCGCACATATCGTCGCCAATCTCCCTTACAATGTCGGGACCGCGTTGCTGTTGCGGTGGCTGGCCGGGGAAAAGTGGCCGCCATGGTGGCGCTCGCTGACGTTGATGTTCCAGCGCGAGGTGGCCGAACGCATCGTCGCCGCGCCGGACGGCGATCATTACGGGCGGCTCGCGGTCGCGGCCCAATGGCGGGCGACTGCGAGGATCGCGATGCTCGTCCACAAATCGTCGTTCGTGCCACCCCCGAAGGTGATGAGCGCGATCGTTCACTTGACCCCTGCGGATCAGCCGGACGGCGTGAACCCGCTCGTGCTTGAACGGTTGACAGCCGCCGCCTTCGGACAGCGACGCAAGATGCTTCGGCAAAGTCTGAAATCGGTGCCAGGCGCGCTCGACATGCTCGAAACGCTCGGGATCGATGCCCAACGGCGCGCCGAAACGCTGGCCGTCGACGACTTCGTCGCGATTGCCAGGGGCCTCAGCGGCCCAGCCTGAACCGTCAGTTCTTCTTGACGGTCGCGGACGGCTTGTTTGCAGCCATTGTCGGCCCGCGCAGGATTGACGAATTCAACGCTACCGCTTCCGGACAACCCGGCGCGCAGACCTTTTGCAACTTGGCCAAAACTTCCCTGGCCCGCGCGGTTGCACCAGCCTCGACCATCGCTTCGCCCTGAACCTTCAATGCCTCGCGATCGGTCGGCTCAAGCAACAAGGCGCGATTGGTGAAGCGGATCGCCTGACCGTAAAGTTTCTGCTTGGCGGCGACCTTGGCCATCACGACGAACGCCTTGCGGTTCTTCGGATCGGCAACAAGTGCTGCTTCAAGTGCGTCGTCGGCTTCATTGAATTTCCCGGCGGCGAGCAGGCTTTCACCTTTTTGCACCAGTGATACCGATTGCGGCCTGATCTGGTCGTCGGCGCGCTGGCTGGCGACCGGAACCGACATAGTCGATGCCGCAATACCGAGCATCAGGACAAAAGGCGTAACGCGCATCATGATCTCCAATCCGTTCGCCGGATGGCTTAACACGCCCGTTCCAGCCTTGCGACGAAAAAGCCGTCGGTCCGGTCATGGGCCGGGGTCAACAACCGACCATGCCCGTCGCGGCGACCGAATTCGTCGAACGCATCCTGCACCGCCCAAGATGAATGCCGCCCTAAGAAGGTGTCGACCTGCCCGGCCCCCTCGCGCGACAATATCGAGCAGACCGCATAGACCAACGCCCCGCCCGGCTTGACCAGCGGCGCTGCGAGATCGAGCACATGGGCCTGCAAATCGGACACGCGGTCAAGGCGATCGGACGTCAGCCGCCAGCGCCCCTCGGGATTGCGCCGCCACGTTCCAGAGCCGCTGCATGGCGCGTCGACGAGAACAAGGTCGCATTGCCCTTCAAGGACGGAAAGCTGTTCGGCTTCGCGACCGCCGTCCAGCAACATCGTTTCGATTGCCGCGCCAGCTTTATGGGCGCGCGGTTCGAGCCGCGAGAGGCGCTGGCGGTTGGTGTCGCTGGCGATAATCCGCGCGGACGGCGCCGCAGCGGCAAGCGCCAGCGCCTTGCCGCCCGCACCGGCACAAAGGTCCAGGATGACCATGTCACCCGCAGGCTTTCCGGCGAGCGCAATCAACTGGCTGCCTTCGTCCTGTACCTCGACCAACCCTTCGACGAAAGCGGGGTGGTCATCGATGCGTCGGTCGGTGGCCAGGCGGAGCCCCCATGGGCTGAGGTCGGTCGCCTGCGAATCCTCGATCGACGTCAGCATCGCCTGGCGCGTCGTTTGCGCAACATTGACGCGAAGATCGATCGGTGCGCGTTCCAGCAGTGCGGGCCATTCGCTTTCGCCGACCAGCGGTGACAGCAACGGCTGGATCCAGTCGGGAATGAAGCTTGCCGGCATGGCTTGCTCGCCAACCTGTTGCGGTGCCGGACCATGCGCCGATCCGTCGAACAACGCCGTCGCCTCGTCGATCCCGAGCAGCGCGGCCCTGCCGTCCAGCGGCGGAGTGGCAGACCGTCGGATCGCGCGGAAGACGAGGTCGCGAACGGCCCGGCGGTCTTTGGACCCGGCATAACGGCGGGTCTTGAAATAGGCGCTGACGATCGCGTCCGCCGGTGGCCCGTCATCACGGGCAGAGGCGACAACGGCATCGACGATTTCGATGGCTGCCTGAATGCGCGCGGCGGGAGTCATGCTGCGCTCCGACGGGATTTCGCGCGCGGTGGCTTAGCGGGTCGGGTAATTGGGCGCTTCCCGGGTGATCGCGACGTCATGAACGTGGCTTTCGCTGAGCCCCGCATTGGTGATCCGGACAAACCGGGCGCGGCTCTGGAGCTGCTCGATCGTCTCGCTTCCGGTGTAGCCCATCGCCGCCTTCACGCCGCCGACCAGTTGATGGACGATGTCGCGGACCGGCCCCTTGTACGGCACCTGGCCCTCAATCCCCTCGGGGACGAGTTTCAGCTGGTCCTTGATGTCCTGCTGGAAATAGCGATCCGCCGAACCGCGTGCCATCGCCCCGACGCTGCCCATGCCGCGATACGCCTTGTAGGCGCGCCCTTGGTAGAGGAACGTCTCGCCCGGTGCTTCCTGCGTTCCGGCCAGCAAGGAACCGACCATCACGGTGGACGCCCCCGCTGCCAATGCCTTGGCGATGTCACCGGAGGTACGAACGCCGCCATCGGCAATCACCGGGATCCCGCGTTCGGCAGCAGCCTTCGATGCCGCCATGATGGCGGACAATTGCGGGACGCCGACGCCGGCGACAATTCGCGTGGTACAAATGGATCCCGGGCCGATGCCGACCTTGATTGCGTCGGCCCCTGCCCCCGCAAGTGCGCGTGCGGCCTCCGCGGTCGCGACATTGCCGGCAACGACCTGGACCGCGTTCGAGATCTTTTTGACCCGTTCGACCTGCAATCCGACTTCGCGATTATGACCGTGGGCGGTGTCGATGACGATACAGTCGCAGCCCGCATCGATCAGCGCCTCGGCGCGTTCGAAGCCGCTGTCGCCAACGGTCGAAGCCGCAGCCACGCGCAGGCGGCCCTGCTCGTCCTTGGTCGCATTGGGGCTGGCGACGGCCTTTTCGATGTCCTTGACGGTGATCAGTCCGACGCAATGATGCGCATCGTCGACGACCAGCAATTTCTCGATCCTGCGTTGATGGAGCAGTCGCCGCGCCTCCTCCTGCCCGGTGCCGAGCGGGACCGTCGCGAGATTCTCGCTGGTCATCAATTCGCGTACCGGCTGGTTCGGATTCTCGGCGAAGCGGACGTCCCGATTGGTCAGGATCCCGACCAGTCGCCCATTACTCTCGACGATCGGGATCCCGCTGATCTTGTTGACCTTCATCAGCTCGAACGCTTCGGCTAGCGTCTGCTCCGGCGTCATCGTGATCGGATTGACCACCATGCCGCTTTCGAAACGCTTGACCGCGCGAACGGCGGAGGCCTGCTCTTCGATGGTCAGGTTACGGTGCAGCACCCCGATCCCGCCAAGCTGGGCCAGCGCGATCGCCATATCGGCCTCGGTCACCGTGTCCATCGCCGCCGATAGCAGCGGCATATTGAGCGGGATTGCCTTCGTCAGGAAGGTGCGTGTGTCGGTGCCACTCGGCAAGATGCTCGATTCGAGCGGCTGCAACAGCACGTCGTCGAAGGTCAGCCCGAGCGGGATGTCGTCGTGAAGATGGTCGGCCATAGCGGCCCATGCCAAGATTGAGCCGATTCGTGAAGGGGCTTGGCTATCGACGACCCGCAAATTCCCGCGACGCGGCGCGCCGGACCAATTCGACATGAAGGTTGGCATCATCGACCGCGCCGCTTAGGTCGGTCGCGTCGGTCAATTCGTCATCCACCCCGTGATAGCCCTTGCCGAGGAACGCCTTGAGCATTTTCAGGTCGCTGAAACTGCCGCCCGCCATCACCATCGGTACCCCTTTTTCCGCGAATGCCCAGCCATCCTGTCGGCGCAGGAATCCGGCGGCCTCGTCATCGCCATCCCATTTGCGACCGAGCGATTCGGCGGCCCCCTTCACCAACGCGTCCAGTCCGGTTTTCGGCGCGGCGACCATCGCGACCGGCATTCCTTTCGGCGCGATCGCGATGGTGTCTAGGTTGAACCCGGCGACGATCGACGAAAGCGGCAATGGCGGCTTGTCGACGAAGGCCTTCGCGCCCAGCAATCCCCATTCCTCCGCACCGGTCAGGACGAACCAGACGTCGCGGTCCGGCGTCATCTTCGCCACCCTCGCCGCGACCGCGAGCACGGCGGCGGTCCCGCTCGCATTATCGACCGCCCCATTGCAGATGCGGTCGACCGGATCGGTTGGGCGACAGATCCCCAGATGATCCCAATGCGCCATCACGACGACAGACTTGCCATCGGAATTTTTGCCGCGAACCACGCCGACGATGTTGCGGCTGCCGGTCGCTCCCGCCGCGTTCATCGCGTTCATGAAAGCGATTTGACCGTTGGGCATATTCGGCCCCTCGGCGGGCACCGGACGGTCGCGTTTGGCGATATCGAAGCGCATTACATATCCGCCGTCGGCCATCCCGCCAGCAACTCCGGCCAGTTTCAGACGCTCGGTCAGGAAGGCGACGGTCTTCTCCTCGCCAAATGTGCCCACCATTCGTCCTTCGAAGGCGTCGCTTGCGAGCGGGGCCATCAATGCGCGCAACTCGGAATCGTCCACCAGCGCCATCGCCGGCGGCACGTCGCGCATGGTTGCGCAACCCGATAGCAGCAGGCTGGCGGCCAGCAGGACGAACTTCACGAACGGCGATCCAGCAAGCGGCGGGCCGCCTCGACATGCATGCTCTCGATCATTTCGCCCTCAAAGCGTTCGGCACCGCCGGTCGCGGCTGCGACCAGTCGCTGGGCGCGTTCGACTTCGGAAGCGCCCGGCGCAAATGCCGTTCGACAAAGCGCAATCTGGCTCGGATGAATGAGCGACTTGCCGTCGAAACCAAGCGCGCGCCCCTCCGCCGCCACTGCCGCAAAGCCGGGCTCGTCATCCAGCGCATTGTGCACGCCGTCGAACACGGCGACCCCGGCGGCCCGGCCGGCGATGACGGCCAGTTGCAACGCAGCCTGAAGCGATGCTCGCCCTGCCCCTGCGGGAAGTCGCAAGTCGGCAGACAGGTCGTTCGTCCCGACGATCAAGGCGGCTGCCACCTTGGCGATGTCCGGCGCTGCCAGCACGCCCGCCGCCGTCTCGATCATCGCGGCGACCGGCTTGCCCGTCGCTTCGGCCACTTCCGCCACCTCATGGGCATCGCGAACCAAAGGCAGCACGACGAAGTCGCATTGGGCATTGCGCACCGCCGCCACATCATAGTCATGCCACGGGCTGCCCACCGCATTGACCCGGATCGCCACGGGCATCGGCCAGGCCAGTTCGACCGCCGCGACCGCCGCTTCGCGCGCCATGTCCTTGTCTTCCGCTTTGACGGCATCTTCCAGGTCGAGAATCGCGACATCCGCTGCGCTTTCGCGCGCCTTGGCAATCGCGCCGGCGCGACTTGCGGGCAGGAAAAGCACCGACGGTCGGTCGAAAAGATCAAGCAACATGCCGATTTTCCTTCCCCACCAGCCGCGGCGATTGCATCATGGAGGTCACCTGAGGGGAATATGTCATGACTTACTTTCTTTCCGCACTCGTTGTCCTTGCGCTGATCATCGTGATGATGAGCGTCAAGATCGTCAGCCAGGGTTACCGCTACACGATCGAACGCTTCGGCAAGTTCGTCCGCGTCGCCGAACCCGGCCTGAACCTGGTCACGCCCTTCGTGTACCGGGTCGGTCACAAGATCAACATGATGGAACAGGTGCTCGACATTCCGGGCCAGGAAATCATCACCAAGGACAATGCCATGGTGGCGGTCGATGGGGTGGTCTTCTTCCAGGTCCTCGATGCTGCCAAGGCCGCCTATGAGGTCAGCGATCTCTATCCGTCGCTGCTGGCCCTTTCGACGACCAATTTGCGCACCGTGATGGGGTCGATGGACCTCGACGAAACGCTGTCGAAGCGCGACGAGATCAACTCGCGGCTGCTGGTCGTCGTCGATCACGCGACCGAGGCGTGGGGGGTCAAGATCACCCGCGTCGAACTGAAGGACATTCGTCCGCCGGCGGATATCGTCAACGCCATGACCCGCCAGATGAAGGCAGAACGCGAAAAACGCGCCGCGATCCTTGAAAGCGAAGGCATGCGCCAGTCGGAAATCCTGCGCGCGGAGGGCGAGAAGCAGGCCAAGATCCTGCAAGCCGAAGGATTGAAGGAAGCCGCCTTCCGCGAAGCCGAAGCGCGCGAACGCGCCGCCCAGGCCGAAGCGACCGCCACCAAGTCGGTCAGTGACGCGATCGAGGGCGGCAACACGCAGGCGATCAATTACTTCATCGCCCAGAAATATGTCGAGGCGCTCGGCAAGTTCGCGACGTCTCCCAATGCCAAGACCATCCTGTTCCCGGTCGAGGCGACCCAGCTGATCGGGACGCTGGGCGGGATCGGCGAATTGGCGCGAAGCGCGATGAGCCCGGACGCCGTTTCCTCGCCGCGCGTCACCACCACTGTCCCTTCGTCAAAGGATGACCGCTGATGGACCTTGGCCTTCATGATGGCTGGCTCTGGGCGATCGGCGGCGTCCTGCTGCTCATCGCCGAAGTGGTTGCGCCGGGATTCTTCCTCGTTTTCCTGGGCGCTGCGGCAATCGCGACCGGCCTGTTCACCCTTCTCTTCGACCTTGGCCTGGCCCCGCAACTGGCGCTGTTCGTGGTCTACACCGGCCTCGCATTGATGATCGGCAAGCGCTGGTACGGGGAACCCGACCTGCCCGACCATGTCGGCGGCATCAACAACCCGTCGCGCCGCCTCGTCG
Source organism: uncultured Alphaproteobacteria bacterium (assembly GCA_963843855.1). Lineage (GTDB taxonomy): Bacteria > Pseudomonadota > Alphaproteobacteria > Sphingomonadales > Sphingomonadaceae > Sphingomicrobium. Next base: position 355,385 of record CAWJMA010000003.1, on the reverse strand, counting down.
GCAAAAGCGGAACGGTTGTCGCTGCAATTGACGAGCATCAGGGGCGGGTCCGGTTGGGCGATAGCGAGTGGAGTGCGCGTGGCGGTCCCGCCGCAATCGGCGACCGCGTCGAAATTCTCGGCGTCGACGGAAATTGCCTGGTGGTCGGGACGCTGCGAATGATTGCGGACCATTCAGGAGAATGAATATGCGAGAACTGACCCGGCGCGAACTGCTTGCGGGGAGCGGCGCGGTCGGCGGCGCGGTCGCTTTGTCCGGCTGCAACAGCATTGCACCGCTGCGCGGTCCTGCAACCGCAGCGCAAGCAAATGCGCTCCTCGATTCGATCGCGGAGAATTTGCTTTGGCAGAGTCCGGAAACCGCGACATCGCTCGGCATCGACAAGGGCGCCCGCGCCCCGCTCCGGTCGCGCCTCGGCGATCGTTCGATGACCGGTCAGGCGCGCCTCGCCGCGACCTTGCGCACCGACCTGGCCCGCGCCGAGGCGATCGACACCACCGCGCTGCCCTTCGCCACCCGCACCAGCGTCGAGGTCGTTCGGTCCGCCTATCGCACCGCTCTTGAAGGCTTCGCCCAACCTTATGGCGACGTCGCGATCGGGGGCTGGCGCAACACGCCTTATGTCGTGATCCAGAACGTCGGCGCCTACCTCGACACGCCGCGCTTCCTCGACAGCGATCATACCGTCAAGGACGCTTCGGATGCCGAGGCCTATCTTGCCCGCCTCGACGGCATGGCCAGTCAATTGGGCGGCGAACTGGCCCGAATGAAGGATGCCCGCGGCAAGGGCCTCATTCCACCTGCCTTCCTGCTCGACAAGGCTGACAAGCAGCTCGAGGCCGTCTTGCTTGGCGCCATGAAGGGCGGCCCCATGGTGGAAAGCCTGGTACGCCGAACCCAAGGGATGCGCGGCGATTGGGAAGCGCGTGCCCGCGCCATCGTCACGCAAAAGATCGCCCCCGCGCTGGAAGCGCAGTTGGCGGAAACCCGGTTGCAGCGGCGCAGTGCGACAATGGATCCCGGACTTTGGGCGCGCCCCGGCGGCGACTCCTTTTACGCGTGGGCGCTGCGTGCCTCGACCACGACAAGGATGACGCCGGACGAGATTCACCGGATGGGCCTCGACCAGCTTGCCGAATTGCATGGCCGCATGGACCCGATCCTGAAGAAGCTGGGTTATGCCAGCGGGTTGGTCGGCGAACGGATGAACGCGCTGGCCGAGGACAAGCGCTACAAATTCGCCTCCGGCGATCCGGGCCGCGCCGAAATCATGGCCTATATCGACCAATGGATCGCCAAATTCCGCAGCCTGACGCCGCGCGCTTTCAATACGTTGGTGAAGGGCAATCTGGAGGTCAAGCGCCTCCCGCCCGAGGAAGAACCCGGTGCGCCCGGCGCTTATGGCGGTGCCGGATCGATCGATGGCACCATTCCCGGCAAATTCTGGATCAACCTGCGCACCACCGATCTGCACAGCAAATACAGCCTGCCCGACCTTGCCGCGCACGAAGCCATTCCCGGCCACGTCTGGCAGGGCGAATATGCCAACCGTCTTCCGCTCATCCGCACCATGCTGGCGTTCAACGCTTATTCCGAAGGCTGGGCGCTTTATGCCGAACAATTGATGGACGAACTCGGCGCCTATGACGATTTCGAGGTCGGACGACTCGGCTACCTCCAGTCCCTCGCCTTTCGCGCCTGCCGACTGGTCGTCGACACCGGGCTGCACGCCAAGCGCTGGACCCGCGAACAGGGCGTCCGCTTCTTCGTCGAACGCAACGGATCAAACGCGCAGGAAGTCGCGAGCGAGGTCGACCGCTATTGCAGCTGGGCCGGGCAGGCCTGCGGTTATAAGGTCGGTCACAGCGAAATCGTCCGTCAACGCGGCCTGGCCCAAGCCGCCCTCGGCCCGCGCTACGACCTCAAGGCATTCAACGACGCCGTCGTGAAAGGCGGCAACGTCCCGATGGACGTGCTCGCCAAAAACGTCGCCGACTATGTCGCGACCAGCCGAGGATAGCACGGACAGAATTGATGCCGCCTGTGCGGCTCGATCGCTAAAGTCAGCAATCGACCCATTGCGGACATTACTTCAGCAGCTAGGGTCAAGGCCATGAGCAATAACTCACCCTATGACGCTCCGATGGCTGAGGTGTGCGTCGGCCTGGGTTTCTGCGGCTCGGTCGCAGATGGTGAACCGCTGCACTTGGGCCGCTTCATTCCTGATCATGGTCCAGTGGACGCGGACCAGTTTGTCGATTGGGTACTTCGAGCTGAGGGCATGGACCCGAATGGCATAGACGCATCCAAGCATCGTTCGAGCCTTCGGCAAGCGTTCGTCAAACACATGGGCGGAGTAGCTGACGCTCAGTCGCTCAAATAGCGTCAGTAGCTGAAGCCTAGTCCCACCCCTCCTCGGCCGGTGGCAGCAATCGACCCATTGCGGACTCTAGGATTCTGGCCCCTTTGCGCCCGCTACAGTCATTCTTGGGCTTTTGGTCGGCACTCATTGACGGACGTTCATTCACCTGCGCCCCTAAAGTGCGCTCCCTCGACCTTGAATCTGGCTTTGACATGACGCCCGGGCGCCGCCACTCCCATCTCCTCCATCGCTTGGTGAGCACCGGCGTAAGCGGCGCATCGGCATTGCGTCGGAGCACCATGCCACTTCATTCTCGCGATCTGAGAGTGCTCTAACGACGACCTAGTCAGACCTATTGCCCCCCGTCGGTGATGTCGATGATTTGGTTGACTGGGATATCTTCCAGCGTGCGATTTACAATCGGATTGCCCTCGGCATCGAACTTGGCCAGCGCGTCGCGCGAATCGGGGGTGGTGCGGAGCAGGTCGTGAAGCGCTAGCAAGCCGCTGTCCGACAGGCTGAAAGGGCCAATTGCCTTTTGATTGGGCCCTGGGACGAACAGCGCCATGCCGGGTTTGTCGAGCGCCACGACCTCGCCGTTGGCGGTGACGTCGATTGCGCCGCCCGGTTCGGTTGCAGTCGCGCCCGGGCCGCGAAGCACGATCAGCGTCGCGGTTTCGGGATCGACCCGGCCACCTGCCGCGCCGGCTTCGCGCCCCGCGATCCTGACCGCGTCGGGCCCGACCGCGCCTTCGAACATCGTGCCGCGCACTCCGATCGAGGCCACCGGAGTGGTGATCGCGGTCTGGCCCGGCATGTTCTTGACCGACTTGCCTGAGATGAATCGGAACGCACCCTTGGCAACCGACGCGCCGACGGCGCTGGCGCTGCGCTGCGGGTCGTAAACGAAGCGGTCGATCGTCACCCGGGCGTTGGAGCCGACGGTGAAATTGCTCCGGTCGAGCAACAAAATCTGGAGCATCGAGGCATTGGCGGTCTGGACTTGGTCGCCGAGCGAGACCCGCGCCTTGAGCACCGCAGCGCGCGGCGCCGGATCGGTCGCCGCGCGCATCACCACCTTGTTGCGGATCGCGGCGTTGATCCCGACAACGCTCGCAGCCTGGGCGGTCGACACGATCGACAGGCTCGCGGCCAGCGCGAGAAGCGATAGGTTGTTGCGGTTCATGGCATGGTTCCTCGTCATCAGAATTTCCAGATCAGGCGCGTTTCGGCGCCGGGGCTGCGATAGGTGCGGAAATCGGGCGCACCATCGATGCTTGAGCGGCGATGAGTGTAGGTAGCTGCGCCCTCGACGAACAGGCCGCTGGTGGCGAGCGCGATGGCGTAAGCGAGGCGAGCATAGGCCCGCGTGTCCTTGCGATCGATCACGAAGTCGGCGTCGCGGAAATTGATGTGGCGAAGCGTGCCCGACAAGGTCAGATAATCGCGATTGGCGAAGCTATGCTGGTAAGCGCCGAACAGACGGCCGCCGCGATAGCCAAAGTATCGCTCGTCGGCGTCCTTGAGCTCGCCCGCCACGCCAACCGAGACATAGCCACGCTCGCCAACCCGCGTTTCATAGGCCGCCGACAGATCGAGTTGGGCGCCGTCAGCGCCATTTCCGGGGAAGCCGCTGCCATCGTAATTCTGGTAGACGACTTCGAGCCGGACGCGCACGCGTTGCGCCCTGGCTTGGCCGAAAATCAATTCGCCCTGGCCGCCATATTCAGTGACATAGGGATCGTCGAACAGGCGGATGTGGCGCACCACCGGACCGATCGAATAGCCGATTCGTCCGCCGCCGCTGCCGAAACCGGCGCGCACTTCGCCGATGTCGTAATCGAGCCGCGGCCCCGACAATTCATGCTTCGAGGTTACACTGAAACCGCCGTAGAAACCGCCGCTGCGGGCATAGCCAGCCGAACGCATCGCGAGCCGGGCGCCGCCAATCATGCTGAAACCATTATCGCGCTTGCCCGAGCCGAAGAAGTCAGACTGCAGCGACAGTGCGCCGGCCGCGTCATTGTCATAGGCCAAGCCGCCATAGACTTCGCCCGACACGCCTTCGGCGCTCTCGCCCTCGGCCGGTGCGGGACGCCGAAGGCCGCCGCCGCACGCATCATTGGCCTCGACGAACATGGCATTACTGACATTCTGCCGGTCCAGCTTGCCGATCTCGATCCGCGCTCCCTGAGGATCGCCGAGGCGGCACAAGGTCGCGGCATAGAGCAGCCGCGCATCATTGGCGTTGGGATCCTCCAGCAAGGCACGGTCGAGCGTCGCCGCAGCGCCGGTCAGGTCGCCCGCCGCAGCCTGCTGGCGCGCGGTGGCGATGGCGTTGGCCGGGGTCTGGCTTTCGGCAATCAGCGCTTCGATCTCCTGCTCGCTCTGGGGGAAGGCCGGACCTGCGGCCGAAATGGCGGCCAGACCGATCCCAGCCAGCGCAACCGTACGACAAACTTTCAACACGCTTCCCCCCGAACTTGCCCTAGTTTAGCAACCATCTTAGGCGATCGATATGAGCGCATCATGTCAGAACATGGTGAATTGGCATAGGGGGACGGTAGGCGATGGTCGAAGGGACGGCACGGACCGGCCGCCGCGCATCGCTTCCCGGCGTGGTCGCGGTGCTGCTGGTCACCCTGCTCGCCTTGTTCCCACCGCCAATCCTGGCGCCTGCGCTCGAGCGGATGAGTTTTCTGTTTTTCGACAATTTCCAGCGGATCGAGCCCCGACCCTATGAAGATGCTGGGGTGCGAGTGGTTGATATCGACGAGGAGACCATCCGCCGCCTTGGCCAATGGCCATGGCCGCGCACCGACATCGCGCTGCTGACCGACCGGCTGGCAGAGGCCGGGGCAGCGGCGATCGCCTATGACATCGTCCTGTCTGAACCCGACCGGACCTCGCCTCCGCGGCTGGCGAAGCGGTTGGCGCTCGACCCGGCAGCGCGGGCAATGCTGGCCCGTCTGCCCGACAATGATGTCGTCCTGGCCGAGAGCTTCGCCAAGGCGCCGGTCGTCACCGGTTTTTTCCTGACCCACGATGCGTATGGCCGTACCGTCCAGCCCAAGGCGGGGTTTGCGCTGTCGGGGACCGAGCCGACCCGGCTGGCTAGCTTCGGCAACGCTATCACGCCGTTGCCAGGGATCGAGGCGGCGGCGCGCGGCAATGGCTTCGTCAGCATCGCCACCGACAGCGACGCGATCGTCCGCCGCGCACCGCTGATCGCGCGCAACGGGGCGGCCATGGTGCCGTCTCTGTCGCTCGACGCGCTGCGCGTGGCGCAAGGCGCTGGCGCGGTAATCGTCAAGACCGGCGACGGCAGCGGCGAAATTGGCGGCGGTGGCGAGGTAGTTTCGGTAAAAGTCGGCCAGTTCGAGGTACCGACCACACGGTCGGGCGAATTGTGGATGCGCTACACCGCGCCGGTGCCGGGACGGACGATTCCGGCCTGGAAAATATTGGCGGGCGCGATCGGCCCCGAGCAACTGCGCGCCGAGGTCGAAGGGCGGGTCATCTTTGTCGGGGCGGGGGCGATCGGCCTGCGCGATCTCGTTTCGACCCCGCTACAGGACCGCGAACTTGGCGTGATGGTCCATGCCCAGGCGGCCGAGCAGATGATCCTTGGTCATTTCCTGGTCCGCCCCGATTGGGCGCCGGGGCTGGAGATCGCCTTGCTGCTGGCACTCGGCATCGGCATAGCCGTGTTACTGCCCCAAATCGGTGCGCTAAAAGGCGCGGTCGTCGGGGCGGGGGCGATCGGACTGACTGGTGCGGGTAGCTGGTATGCCTACACCGCGCACCATTTCCTGCTCGATCCGACATGGCCGGCGATGGGGGTGGCGACCGCCTATCTGGTCCAAACTATCCTGACCTTTTACCGCGAGGAACGGCAGCGGGCCTATATCCACCACGCCTTCGACCGCTATCTCTCGCCCGAATTGGTCAAGCGCATCGCCGACGATCCGGCATTGCTTGATCTCGGCGGGGTCGAGCGTGACATGAGCGTGTTGTTCGCCGACATCCGTGGATTTTCACGCATCGCCGAGAAGCTCGCGCCGAGCGAGGTCATCGGCTTCATGGTCAAATTCCTGACCCCAATGACCGATTTGCTGCTCGGCTATAACGCAACCATCGACAAATATATTGGCGATGCGGTTCTGGCGTTCTGGAATGCGCCTCTCGACGATCCCGACCATCACGTCAATGCGGCGCGCGCGGCGCTGGCGATGCAGCAAAGATTGGCCGACCTAAACGCCGAGATGATCTCGCGCGGCGACGGAACCTGGCCGGGCGAGGTCAAGATCGGAGTCGGGCTCAATTCGGGATTGTGTTGCGTCGGCAATATCGGGTCTGAGCGGCGCTTGTCCTACTCTTTGATCGGCGATCCGGTGAACCTCGCATCGCGGCTTGAAAGCCTGTCCAAATATTATGGCGTGCCGATCCTGATCGGCGACAATCTGGCTCAGCACTTAAGCGGATTTGCGGTCCTGCCGATCGACCGGGTGCGGGTGGTTGGACGTGCCAAGGGCGAGACGGTGCATGTTCTGCTGGGCGATGAAACCCTGTGCGCTACTAACGAGTTTGAAGCGTTTGCGGCGGCGCATCGGTTGATGCTCGACGCTTATTTCGGCCATCTGTGGGACAAGGCCGCCGAGCTCAACGACCGCAACGAGCAGGTGGCCACGCGGTTTGGGCTAGCCAAATTGGTTATGCTGTATCGCGACCGGATCATCGCCTTTGCAGCCACTCCGCCGCCGGAAGGCTGGGACGGGGTCTTTGAACCGAGTAGCAAATAACTGCCGACCTACGACGCCCAAGGTTTTACTCGCGTCGAAACTACGCGGCTCTTATATAGTTGGGCCAAGGTGCTGCGGTCGCCTCGAACCCTCCATTGAACGAAGGAATGAGCATCCGAGTTTGGAATTCACAGGGCGGCTAACTACAGCAGTGACTGCCCCGGGTACGCCGCTAATGTCCGTCCCCCCCCATTCCTGCCGCTAAATCGCTTGGGTCAGCATTCGACCCATTGCTGTCATTGGGCCGATGCTCGTTAGCTTCAGCGGGCAAACTTGGATGCCACCGTTACCTGCGTCCGGCCGTCGATCCGCCAAATGTCGCCGAAATCTTCATGGGCCAATGGCGCGGGGCGCTGGCCGCCAAGCCGGGCGATGATGTCTGGCACGGTGTTGCTGTGGCCGACGACCAGCACGGTCCGCGTTTCGGCCAAGATGGTGGCGGCCAGCGCGGGGGTGTCGGATGGGTTGTAGATTTTCGGGGTTAGCCCGAGCCGTTGCGCCAATGGCGCGGCGGTCTGTTGCGCACGTTTGGTGCTGCTGACGTAAATTACCATCGGTCTCTCGCGCTTGAACCATCTGGCGAGGAGCAAGGCGTTGCGCCGGCCCTCGGCCGTCAGATCGGGGTCGGTCACGCCGGCCGGCGTATTCAGGTGCCGCATGACGTAAATGTTGGGCGGAGTTGAGGGCTGGAGGGCGGCGCAACTGCCGAGCGCAAGTGCTAATGCGACAATGATGTGTCCGCCCTGCCGCATATTCGTTCTCCTCAATACGCGCGTCTATCCTGCCTCGGCACAGCACGTAGTCGAATGCTATTTGCAATCGGCCGCAATGGTAGTCTCTGGTTTCCTAAAACGGCATATCCGCTTTTCATCCATTCCTTCTGCTAAATCGTTAGGGTCAGCTTTCGACCCATTGCGGACATCTAGCGGGCGCACCTGTGCCTTGAAGCGTCCAACTGCGCGCTCTTCACGGCGGCAGTGCTCGCGTCTATCAGAACTTCCGGCTCATCGAGGCTTGCCGCTCAGCGACCGGCCGTAGCTGGGCAGCGATCTCAGCGCTCATGGAATTTTGGAGCGTTCAGGACTGCGTCGCGCAGAAGACGTCGCCCTGGCTTCGGCGTGACAGTTGTTTCCCGAAGACGAGCAAGGTCAATCAGCGTTCTGACTACCGACGCTCCAGTCATAGCATTCGTGGTCGTCGGCTTGTATCGGGAGCACCATCATCGCATGGCAGGAAGCCGCCCGATCGTGCGATAGATCGTCTGTCGGCTGACGTCGTCGGTCCATGACGCTAGCTACTCGGCTAATGTCTGCTTTCCACCCAAAGCTGACTCTAGAAACTCCTGTCCTACAGCCCCGATCGTGTGAAAGATGGCAGTCGGCTCTTTCGAATCGCCAGCATCCATCGCGCACAGGGCGGATCGACCCCGTCACCGTGAACATTCGGTAGGATTCGTGAACATTCGCGGCGAATCCGGGTCAGGTTGAACGCGCGATCCGGGCGAATTTCCTGCCATCCCACAAAGCTTAGCGCTTGGTCATCCCGCTGATGATCGATCCGAGCAGGCCGCCGCTGTCGCCGCCCGTCGCCGCACCGATCAGACTGCCCAAGATTCCGCCGTCCGATGCCGGCCTACCATTGGCGCCCGCCGGTGCCGCCTGGCTCTGCCGCGACAAATAGCCCGCGACCAGCATCGCGACGATCGGCAGCATCTTCTTGAGCAATTCGGGCGAGATACCGCTCTGCGTCGAAGCATGCTGGGCAACCGCCCGGCTGGTGTCCTTTGATCCGAAAATCTGGCCGAGCACGTCATTGCCCTGCGCAACATCGGTCGCTTCGGGGGCGAGCACATTGGCAAGCAATACGCCGCCGCCAACACTGGACAGGATCGCGCCGAGCCCGCCAATACCTTGCGGGCTGCCCTGGGCCTGACCGCGGAAACCGTCGAGAATCGCCGGAAGAAGCGCGTTCACTCCCGTCTGCGCGGTGCTTTGATCGACGCCCAGTTCGCGCGAAATCGCGTCGAGTCCGCCTGCTTCGGTAAGAGCGCGCATCATGTCCATCGACCATCTCCTCATTGGGTTTGTATCTCAATGATTGGCAGTGGACGTCGTTCCGCCGGTCAGGGCATTGCCGCAATATCGGGCGCAACGAATTCGCGCCGTGCCGCTACCGAAAGCAGTTTTTCCTTCGACCAGAATCGCAATGGCCAATCACGCTTGCCCATCGGCGAATGGAGCAATTCGTTGACGAGTTCGTGGATCGGCGCGTTGCGATCGGCCTCGCTCAGGAAAAACCTGACGCCGCGCAGATACGCCTTGGTGATCGTATCGTGATAGCCCTGGGTGTCGTCGTTCACCCCGCCGACGCTCTCATTGTATCGCCGGATCAGGTCGGGCAATTTTGCATCCAGGTCGATTTCGGGATGCCGCAACGACAAATAGGTCGTCGCGGCGAGATGCGCCTCGTGGGTCCATTCTGCGCGCGGCAAGCTGCGCGCGAGCAGCCCTTCGCCGACGTGAGCGACCGCGTCGTCAGTTTCAAAATGGCGGACTGGAAAATCAGTCATGGGATCGGACTTTCTCTTGGAAGAGCCCGATCCGGATGACCGGGCGTGTCAGGCGGCGGCAGTGACCTTTTGCGGCCCTGCTTGCCTGACGCCCTCCTCGACGTGTGGTGCGAATTCGGCGAAATTCTCGACGAACAGATCGACCAGTTTCGCGGCAGTGCGATCGTAATCTTCCTTGTCTGCCCAGGTCGTGCGCGGATCGAGAATAGTATTGTCGACGCCCGGCACTGCAACCGGAACTTCAAAACCGAAATTCGGGTCCTTGCGGAAGTCGACATTGTTCAGGCTGCCGTCCAGCGCCGCATTGAGCAAGGCACGCGTTTCCTTGATCGGCATGCGCTTGCCGACGCCATACTTCCCCCCGGTCCAACCGGTGTTCACCAGCCAGCATTGCGCGCCGCCGTCCGCAATCCGCTTTTTCAGCAGATTGCCATAGACGCTCGGCGGCCGCGGCATGAAGGCCGCACCAAAGCAGGTCGAGAACGTCGCCGTCGGTTCGGTAACGCCAATCTCGGTGCCTGCAACCTTGGCGGTATAGCCCGACAGGAAGTGGTACATTGCCTGGTCCGGAGTCAACCGCGAGATCGGCGGCAGCACGCCGAATGCGTCGGCGGTCAGGAAAATGATCGTCGACGGCGGCGGTCCAAGATTGTCGTCGCTCGTGTTCGGGATGAACTCGATCGGATAGGCGCCGCGCGTGTTTTCGGTTTTGCTGGCGTCGGTGAAATCGAGCGTGCGCGTTGTGTCGTCCATCGCCACGTTCTCGAGGATCGTGCCAAACATCTTGGTCGTCGCGTAAATCTCCGGCTCGCCCTCGGCCGACAGGTTGATCATCTTGGCGTAGCAGCCGCCCTCGAAGTTGAAGACCGCGGTATCCGACCAACCATGTTCGTCGTCGCCGATCAGCGTTCGGCTGGCGTCGGCCGACAGCGTCGTCTTGCCGGTGCCCGAAAGGCCGAAGAAGATCGCGCTCTTGCCGTCCGCGCCAATGTTGGCGCTGCAATGCATCGGCATCACGCCCTGCGCGGGAAGCAGGAAGTTCAGCAGGCCGAACACGCCCTTCTTCATTTCCCCCGAATATTCGGTGTTGCCGATCAGGATCATCTTCTCGGTGAAGTTTACCGCGATCACCGTGTCGCTGCGGCAGCCGTGCCGAACCGGATCGGCCTTGAAACTGGGCAGGTTAATGATCGTATATTCGGGGACGAAACCGGGCAGCTCGCTGGCATCCGGGCGGACCAGCAAGGTGCGCACGAACAGATTGTGCCACGCCATCTGCGTGATGACGCGCACATTGACCCGATATTCGGGCTGGCTGCCGCCGTATAGGTCAGCGACGTACAGTTCGTCCTGCCTCTCGACCGCGGTCAAGAAGTCGGCCTTCAGGTTTGCCCAATGCTCGGTCGACATCGACTGGTTGATTGCGCCCCAGTTGATCGTGTCCTCGGTTGTCGCGTCGCGGACGACATATTTGTCCTTGACGCTGCGTCCGGTGAACTTGCCCGTATCGACGAGCAGCGCACCGTCGTTGGTCAGCTGCCCCTCGCCCCGGCGCACGGCATCCTCGACCAGCGGCGCGGTGGTCAGGTTCCAGTGCAACGACGCACCGCTGGAAATACCCTGATCGTCCAGCTTGTACGCAGGAACCCGCTCGCTCACGTCGATTCTCCCAAGATAATCAATGGCTCACGCCGCGTTAGAATCCACGGGGCATGCGTCTGCCAGCGCCTATACAGAGCGCCCCCCAGATCGTCAAAGCGGCTTGCCGTCAATCGACCCCGATTATCGCTCCCTGCTCTTGTATGCGCGCGCCCACGACCACACGTTCCGCCGCGAAGGCAGTCAACCGAACAAGGAAGAATCGATGCGAAGTGAAAATGAAGTGGCAGCGATGGCCTGTCCGGTTTGCCGGGTTCCACTTGCGATGAGCGATCGCCAGGGAATCGAGATCGATTATTGTCCGCAATGTCGCGGCGTCTGGCTCGATCGCGGCGAACTCGACAAGATAATTGATCGAAGCGTCCCACCGGCAGAGTCTTCCCCGCGCGGCGCGGCGCCAAGCCATGCCCCCTCGCCTTATCCTCCGGCGCATGGGAATCGTCCCTATTCGAAGCACAAGAAACATTGGCTGCAGGAAATCTTCGACTGATCGCGCGCGCGGCGGCCTTGTGCGGGCCGCCGCCGCTCTCTAATCATTCCCACCCATGAGCCACGTCATCGCGCTCGTCGACGACGATCGCAACATCCTGACCTCGGTGTCGATTGCCCTTCAGGCCGAAGGTTTCGTGACGCGGGTCTATTCGGACGGCGCAAGCGCACTCAAGGCGTTCGCCGACAATCCCCCGGACTTGTCCGTCTTCGACATCAAGATGCCGCAGATGGACGGCATGGAATTGCTTCGCCGGGTGCGCGAGATGGGCAACACCGTCGGCGCGATGCCGGTTATCTTCCTGACGTCGAAAGATGACGAGCTAGACGAGGCATTGGGCCTTGCGATGGGCGCCGACGATTATATCGCGAAACCGTTCAGCCAGCGCCTTCTGATCGCCAGGATTCGCGCAATCCTGCGCCGTCGCGACCTGGAGCGTGGACAGGCCCAACAAGATGGCAGCGAAGCTGAGGAAATCATTGAACGTGGCCGGCTGGTGATGGATCCCGCTCGACACAAAATGAAGTGGGACGACAAGGACGTTACGCTGACGGTGACCGAATTCCTTATCCTTGAAGCGCTGGCACAGCGTCCCGGAGTGGTAAAATCGCGCAATCAGTTACTCGACATCGCTTATCAGGATGATGTCTATGTCGATGATCGAACCATCGATAGTCATATCAAGCGTATTCGCCGCAAATTTCGCGCCGTCGACGACGGCTTCGACATGATCGAGACCTTGTATGGCGTCGGCTACCGATTCGGCGAGGAATGACGAGTCCGACCTTGTCCTGACCTGGTCGGGACGGTGGACTTTGGCGCACCGCATTCTGGCGGTAAACATTCTGACACTCGCGATTTTCGCTCTTTCGATCCTGTATCTCGACGCCTATCGCAACCGGATCACGGAAGAGCGCGAGCAACGCCTCGCCAGCGAGACGGCGATCGCGGCAGAGGCGCTAAACACCACGGCCAGACGCGACCGTGCCAAAGCAATCGCCGAATTCGGAAAGCCTAACAACAGCAGGGTACGGCTCTACGCGCCCAACGGTCAGTTGGCGGCAGACAGCTGGGAGAAGTCGGAACCGACCTACGTCATTCGTGATCCCGCGACCGAAGCGTGGCGAAAATCGTTCGCAAGATCGCTCGACCGCGGGTTCAACTTTATCGTCGGTGCGAAGTCCGCTCCGGATTTCGCCGAACCCAAGATCGATCGTGCCGGAGCATGGCCACAACTAGCCGATATTGGTGGAGAGCCGACGGTCTCGATCCTCAACGCCGCCGACCTGACCCCCGTCTTCGTCTCCGCTGCACAATTGGCTGATGGATCACGCCTGCTGATCACCAAGAATGACCGAAATCTGACCCGTACCGTCCGAAGCCAGCGTGGCACACTGGCATTGGCGCTTGGCGTCGCGACGATCCTCTCGGTGCTACTGTCATTGTTTCTCGCCCGCACCATCGTTCGCCCGCTGCGCAGAATAGCGCTCGCCGCCCACCGCGTCCGGCTTGGCCGTGCGCGCGAGGTTCGCGTTCCTCGGCTCCCGTCGCGCCGGGATGAAATCGGTACACTTGCGCGCGCGGTAAGCGACATGAGCCAGTCGCTCCGGATGAGGATCGACAATATCGAGGCATTTGCCGCCGATGTGACGCACGAACTGAAAAATCCGCTCGCATCGTTGAGAAGTGCGGTCGATGGCCTCGAACGGGTCAAAAAGCCGGAGCATCAGGCGCAATTGATCGACGTCATTCGCCAGGACGTCATGCGACTCGACCGGCTGATCGGGGACATTGGCGAAGCGGCACGGACCGACGCCGAATTGGCGCGAGCCAATTTCGAGGTTGTCGATCTGGGGCAATTGATCGAGCAACTGGTCGGTGTTTGGGAAAGTCGCCGCGAGACGGGAAGCGTCAGGATCGCCTTCGCCAGACCTAGAGTCGCGAGCGCGACGGTGATGGGAGAGCCCGCCCGCCTGGCGCGTGCCATCGACAATATCGTTGACAATGCGATCAGCTTTTCGCCTGCGAATGGGCTCGTCGAAATTGCCGCCATCCACGTTGGCGACCGCATTGTGATCCGGATCGATGATGAAGGGCCAGGTGTCCCTGATGAGATGCGCGAAGCCATCTTCAACCGTTTCCATTCGATCCGCCCGCAAGCGGAGTTGTTCGGGCGCCACTCGGGGCTTGGGCTCGCGATTTCCCGGGCAATCGTCGAGGGCCATGACGGAACCATCGATGTGACCGACCGCGACGACGCACCGACCGGAGCGCGCTTTATCATCGACCTGCCAGCGGCCGACGTCGCATGAGCAGTTACCTCTCATCCGAAATGGTCCACGCGACATCCATCGCGGCGGGAGGTCGTGGAGTCTTGCTGATCGGTCCTTCGGGGTCCGGGAAATCCGACCTCGCCCTTCGTCTGTTCGATCGCGGGTTCGGGCTTGTGAGCGACGATCAAACCCTGTTGCGCCGGGATGACTCACGAATTGTGGCATCTGCACCCGCCACGATCGCAGGCAGGATGGAGGTTCGCGGGATCGGGATTGTGGAATTTCCGGCGCTCGAGGAAACCCCCGTCGCTCTTGCCGTCGTATTGACCAGCGACATCCAGCGAATGCCAGATGACAGCCGTCAGCGGACATTCTTGGGCGTCGACATTCCATTGTTCGCCGTCGATGCGATGATGGCGTCCGCCGACATCAAGGTGGCACTGGCCCTCGAAATGCTGGGACTGCGCTGGCCATGACGAACCGTATCCCTTCCATGCCGCGACTGTTGCTGGTCACCGGCATGTCCGGAGCCGGTAAATCCACGGTGCTCGACGCGCTTGAGGATATGGGCTGGGATTGCGTCGACAATCTTCCGGTCGCGCTGCTGACCGATTTCGTCCACGGCGAACGTGCTGCGCGCCAGTCCGCACCAGTCGCTGTCGGGATGGATGCGCGTTCGCGCGGCTTCGACGCTGACCAGCTTCCCGCAATTATCCGCTCTGTCGAGGGCGTGCGCCCTGAAATCCTCTATCTCGATTGTGCCGGCACAGAATTGGTGAGACGTTATGACGAGACCCGACGTCGCCACCCGCTCGCTCCTGACCGGCCCGCCGAAGACGGCATAGCTCGGGAACGTGCACTCACCGCTGCGCTTCGCCAGTCGGCAGATTCGCTGCTCGACACGACCGATCTTACTCCCGCTGAACTTCGCGACGAATTGCGCCGCCGCTACTCGGAAGATCGCGACCAGCCGGTAGTGACGGTGACGTCATTCGGTTTTGCAAAGGGGATTTCTCGTACTGCCGATCTGGTCTTCGACATGCGCTTCGTGCCCAATCCGCACTGGATTGCCGACTTGCGGCCGTTGACGGGGCTTGATCCGCCGGTTCAGGCCTATTGCGCGGCTGACCCGATCTGGTCGGAAATGATGGATTCCACACAAAGCCTTCTCGCCACGCTGATTCCCCGCTATTGGGCGGCCGGCAAAACCTACCTGACGGTGGCATTCGGCTGCACCGGGGGACGGCACCGCTCAGTTGCTGCAGCGACCGAGATGGCGAAACGGCTCGACGCGGCAGGATTTCCTGCCAATATCCGCCACCGCGACCTCACCTCCCAGCCGAGCGACAGCGTCGAAGACCTCCGGCCCGACCCGGCGGGCATTATTTCAGGTGATTGAATGATCGGACTTGTGTTGGTGACCCATGGCCGTCTGGCAGCGGAGTTCATCACGGCATTGGAACATGTGGTCGGCCCCCAACAGGGGATCGAAGGAATTTGCATCGACGCCGACGACGATATGGAAGTTCGGCGCGCCGATATCGCTAAAGCCATCGAGACAGTGAATGATGGCAATGGCGTCATTATCCTGACCGATCTGTTCGGTGGAACGCCATCCAATCTGGCGATCAGCCTGATGAAGGACCAGGACGTCGAGGTGATCGCCGGGGTCAACCTTCCGATGCTCATTCGCCTTGAGGGCGCGCGCAAGGTGATGGGTGTCCGCGCCGCGGTCGCAGCGGCCCGAGAAGCCGGGCGCAAATATATTTCGGTCGCATCCGAAGTGCTCGGCGAGGCAGCTGCTTGAGCCCGCTATCGCGAACCGTCGCGATCACCAATCGTCGCGGGCTACATGCCCGCGCGAGTGCGAAGTTCGTCAACACGGTTCATGAGTTGCCCGCCGCCGTCGAAGTCGAAAAGGATGGCAACAAGGTCACAGGCACGTCGATCATGGGCTTGATGATGCTCGGAGCCGCGATGGGCGACCGCATCACAATATCCTGCCAGGGCGAAGGCGCTGCCGACGCGCTTGCGCAATTGGTCGCGCTGGTCGAAGGCAAGTTCGGGGAAGAGTGAACGCGTGCCCCGCGAAATAACCAGCTTTTCCAATGACACCGTCAAGCGTATTCGCTCACTACGTGACAAGAAGGTTCGGCGGCTGGAACGGATGTTCCTTGCCGAAGGGCTGAGGATCCTGGCAGAAGGACGCGACAGCGGGTTCTTGCCCCATGTCATTGCTTATGCAGGCGGCCAGCCGCTTCACCCTCTGGCCGCTGAAATCGTTGCCGAGGCCGAGGCGCAGGGCGCCGACGTGATCGAGACGTCCCCGGAGATCCTGTCGAAGATGAGCGGGAAGGATAATCCGCAGGCCGTTCTTGGCGTGTATCGACAACCCGCGACCGACCTCGCCTTGATCGACCGGTCAGCATCGCCGCTGTGGATCGTCGCGCAGGCGATGCGTGACCCCGGCAATATCGGCACCGTGTTGCGAACCGGTGATGCCGTCGGTGCGGGCGGGCTGATCCTGATCGACGATTGCGCCGACCCGTTCTCGGTCGAAGCGGTGCGGGCATCGATGGGCGCGCTATTCACGCAAAGAATCGCGGCAGCGTCATGGGCTGAATTCATCTCATGGTTACGTAGCGGCAACGGCCAACTCGTCGGCACCAGCCTGCGCACGGAAACCGACTATCTGGACGCAAATTACGAGCAGCCCTGCTTTTTGCTTGTGGGCAACGAGAGCCAGGGATTGCCTGAAGCTTATGAGAACGCGTGCGACCTGCTCGTGAAAATGCCGATGCTTGGCCGGGCCGACAGCTTGAATGCCGCGGTGGCGGCCGCAGTGATGGCCTATCAGGTGCGCGCGAGCTGGCGGAACCGCTGACCCCTTTCGCGGGTTTGTTCCGCCATGAAAACGATCGCATGGCTGTTGCCGCTCGCTCTGGGTCTTGCCGGTTGCACGACCTACAACGACCCTTATTCCGGCCAGCAAGGCTATCCGCCGCCTGAGCCGTATCCCCAGCAGGCCCCTTATCCTCCTCAGGGGCCTTATCCTCCGCAGCCGGGGCCATATCCCCCCGCCCCTTACCAAACCAGTCCTTTCACTTATCGGGCGGTCGGAACAGAGCCGTTCTGGGACCTGGAAATCGGTGATCAGCTGACCTTTACGGATCGGGGCAACAACATCGTCGTTTCGCAGCCGACGCCGCGGCCGATCAACGGGACTGCGGGCGAGATCTACCGGACACAGCGTATCGAAGTGAATGTGAACCACATCCGCTGTACGGATGGCATGAGCGATCGTACCTATCCCGACACCGTCCAGGTCTACGTCGACGGAAAATTATATCGTGGATGCGGCGCGGCGAGCAGCTTCTATTCGTCTGTCGACGAACGCGGCAGTGCGATGCCGATGCCGCCGCCCAACGTTGGGTCGGGCACAGCACCACCGTTGGATCGGACGCGCTGGCAGGTCATTTCGATCAACCGTCGGCCGGTCCCGCGCGACGGCGACTATTCGATGCAGTTCGATGGTGGCAAGTTGAACGCATCATTCGGCTGCAATCGCCTCAATGCCGGGTATGCGCAAAATGGGAGTTCGCTCGATGCCGGCGCAGTGATGGCAACGCGGATGGCGTGTCCGAACAACGAGTTCGAGGCGCAAGGACTCGCGATCCTCGATCAGGTCATGACGATCCGAATGCTGAATCCGAGCCGACTGCTGATCGAGGCACAGGCCGGATCAATCGAAATCGTCCGGCGCTAAGCGAAGAAGCGATGGCGCGGCAGCTCAGGCTGCAGCGTCATCCTCGTTTGCACTCTGTTTTGGGCTGGCGAGTTTCGTCAACGGTCGCGGCGCTGCTTCGACCATTGGTGGTTCGGGCAGTTCCTTTGCACTCCCGGCCCCCAGATTTTCGAAGCGACGGGCCTGCGTAAACACCTGGCTTTCGAAGCTACCGACCATCTGGTTATAGGCCGCATTGGCCGTTGAAAGGTTCTTCCCGACCCGCTCCATATGCTGTGCCATCGTCGCAAGCCGTGAGTGCAATTCTTTGCCTAAACTAGCGATTTCTTCTGCAGCCTCATTCAGTTTTTCTTGTCGCCAAACGCTTGCAACAGTCCTCGCAATGGCGACCAGATTGGTAGGCGTAGCGAGAAGGACCCTGCGCTCGAAGGCCCATTCCCAAAGCAGATGATCCTGCTCCAGCGCAGCAGTTAGAAAATGCTCGCCCGGAATGAACATCACGACATAATCGGCGGCGTCGCCAAATTGTGCCCAATAATTTTTGGACCCCAGTTGCTGCGCGTGATTGCGAAGCGACGCGACATGGGCGTTGAGGTGGGACTTGCGTCGCTCGTCGTCGACTTCCTCCGACGCGTCGAGAAAGGCGTTTAGCGAGCATTTGGCGTCGATCACCAATTTGCGCCCGCCGGGGAGGTTGACGATCACGTCGGGGCGCAGTCGTCCATCTTCCGTGTTGACGCTGACTTCGGTGGCAAAGTCGGCATATTCGATCAGCCCCGCCTGTTCCAGGACGTTGCGCAGGCTTTGCTCCCCCCAGCGACCACGCGCCTTGGGCGACGATCGCAGCGCATTGACGAGGTTGCGGGTCTCGTCACGCACGCGCCCCTGTCCTTCGCGGACCTGGTCGATGACGGCCTTCAACCCGGAATATTGGTCGACGCGTTCCTTTTCGACCCGCTGGAGCCCCTCTTCATAACGCTTGAGCGTTGCTTCCACCGGCTGGAGCAAGTGCTGCAACTTGGCCTGCGAATTCTTGTCAGCCTCGGTAAATCGCTCGCCGGCCTTTTCGAGGAAATCCTTGTGCGCTTTTTCCAGTAACTGGTCGCCAACCGCGCGCATCTGGGCAATTAGGGAATCCTTGGATTCCTGAAGATCCTTCATCCGCGCGTCGAAATTGCGGGCGTCAGCCTGAACGGTCGCAAGCTCGCGAGACGCCGTATCATGCAATGCACGAATCCGGTCCACCTCACCGCGCGCAGCATCGCGTTCGTCGCGCACCCCGTCGAGTTGCAGTCGCAGAGCTTCGGCGGTCGCCTTGCCCTTTTCCCCGCCGCGAGTCCCCAACAGCCAGCCGAGCGCGGCGCCGACAAGGAGCGCGACCAACCCGACAATGATCAAGCCAGAATCCACGATGCCCTCCAACTGCGGAACGAAAGGCGAACCCTAGGTTGAAATCCCCTCTTGCTCAAGCGGAACATTACGCCCAGCCTGCAGGTTCGTTCGACGTAACCGAGGAGAGCTTATGTCCATTCGCAAGATGATCTCGTTCCACCCGGATGTCGCAAAGTCGGGGCACGTCAATCAGGCGCTCGGCGATGCCGTCCATCACGCCATGTATTGCGCCAAGATGTGCCTGAGCTGCGCCGACGCCTGCGTCGCCGAAGCCATGGACATGAACCAGTGTGTCCGCCTTTGCAGCGACTGTGCCGACGTGTGCGAGGCGACGACGCGACTGGGATTGCGCCGGACCGGATCGAACGAACATCTGCTGGTCGAGATGCTCGAGCTTTGCGCCCGCGCTTGCGAGGAATGCGCCGCCGAGTGCGAGAAGCACGATAACGACCATTGCCGCCTGTGCGCGACCATGTGTCGCGAATGCGCCGCCGATTGCCGCCGCGCTGCGGAATCGATCACACCGTCGAGATAGACTGATTGCGCGGCGGTCTGAGCGGATCAGGCCGCCCGCGCACCGCGTTCCCGCCTAGTCTTGGCCAGTTTTTTCAGCACCATGTCGCGTTTCAGCTTCGACAGATGATCAATGAACAGGACACCTTCGAGGTGGTCCATCTCATGCTGTAGGCAAACCGCCAGCAGCCCTTCCATCTCTTCCTCATGCTGCTTGCCGTTTTCATCCAGCCAGCGAGCGCGAATATGGTCCGGGCGCATCACTTCGGCATACTGATCGGGAACAGACAGACATCCTTCGGTGTAGGGCACTTCGCTGCCGGAAGCATCGAGCACTTCGGGATTGATGAAGACGCGCGGCTCCTTCTTTACCGGGCTGTCGGGATTGTCCGGGTCTTCGGGCTCTTGCAGGTCCATGACCAAAAGGCGCTTTGGAACTCCGACCTGCACGGCGGCAAGGCCGATGCCCGGCGCATCGTACATGGTCTCGAACATGTCCCTGATCAGCGCGCGCGTGTCGTCGTCGACCGTTTCGATCGGGGTCGAAATCTGCCGCAGCACCGGATCGGGCGTCTCGTATATCTTCAAAATGGCCATGGCGGCGATTTAGTCTTTCATGTCAGCGGGTTCAAGCGACCGGTCGACGCGCACGCAATGCCTGGGCAAGCGTCCCTTCGTCGAGATAGTCGAGCTCGCCGCCGACCGGGAGGCCGTGGGCGAGTTGAGTCAGTCGAATCGGGAATTTCTCCAATCGCTCGGCGAGATAATGAGCGGTCGTTTGCCCTTCCAGCGTCGCATTCATGGCCAAAACGACTTCATCTATGCCTCCTGCGCCGATCCGAGCGACTAGGCGATCAATGGTAAGATCTTCCGGTCGAACCCCTTCCAACGCGCTGAGACGGCCGCCAAGCACATGAAACCTGCCAGGGAACAAGCGCGATCGGTCGAGTGCCCACAAATCGGCAACTTCCTCGACGACGCACAGCATCTTGTCGTCGCGGCGCGGATCGCGGCAGATGCTGCATGGATCGGAGGTGTCGACATTTCCGCACGTCGTGCAGTTCGACAGCGATTCGGAAACCGCCTGCAAGGCACCGAGAAGCGGCTCGAGTGCCGCCTCTCGTTTTTTCATCAAATGCAGCACCGCACGACGGGCAGAGCGCGGCCCCAAGCCCGGTAGCCGGGCAAGCGCCTGGGTCAGCGCATTGATCTGGTGGGATGCCATCAACAGCGGAGATAGGAATTTTCGGCGCGCTGGGCCATAGGCCGCGTCGATGCGCATCATTTTCATGGGTTCGCCGGATTTTTCCGTGCCGACACTGGACGCCCTGGTCGCCGCCGGGCACGAGATCGTCGCGGTCTATACACAGCCTGCTCGCCCCGCCGGTCGCGGCAAGGCGCTGCATCCCACGGCGGTCGAGCAGCGCGCCCGCGAACTTGGACTTGAAGTGAATAGCCCGAATTCGTTGCGCAGCGCTGAAGCGCAAGCCGAATTTGCCGCGCATCGGAGCGATGTCGCAGTCGTAGCGGCGTATGGGCTAATCCTTCCGCAACCGATCCTGGATGCACCAATGCGCGGCTGCCTGAATGTCCACGCGTCGCTATTGCCCCGGTGGCGCGGAGCAGCACCCGTCCAACGCGCGATCATGGCCGGAGACCGGGAAACCGGAATCACCATCATGCAGATGGAAGCGGGCCTCGACACGGGTCCGATCCGGTTTCTCGCCAAATTACCAGTTGGTGGCAACAACGCTGCCCAACTGACGGAAGAATTGTCGCTTTTGGGTGCCGAAATGATGGTGGATGTGCTGGCCGATATGGAAAGTTATCCCCCTATCGAGCAGCCGGACGCAGGCGTAACCTACGCCGCCAAGATCACCAAGGACGAGGCTCGGATCGACTGGAGTCGTCCGGCCCAAGACCTCCAGCGTCACATCCAGGGCCTGGCCCCTTTCCCCGGCGCCTGGTTTGCTGTCGACGGCGGACGGATCAAGATATTGGAGGCCGAAACCAGCGAAGAATACGGCGACCCCGGCGAAGTGATCGACGATCATTTGACGATCGCATGCGGCGAGATGGCGCTTCGCCCGATCACCGTTCAGCGCGCCGGAAAGGGCGCCATGCCAGTGGAAGATCTGCTTCGTGGATTCCCGATGCCCAAAGGAACGATCCTTCCGTGACCCGCTGGCGGTTGACGATCGAATATGACGGCGGCCCATTCTTTGGATGGCAGCGCCAGAATGAGGCACCCACGGTCCAGAAAACGATCGAGGACGCGATCCACCGCATGACCGGCGAGGATTCGCGCGTCCATTGTGCCGGGCGTACCGATGCCGGGGTGCATGGGTTGGCGATGACCGCTCATGTCGACATCGCCAAGCCGATGACGGGCTTTCGCCTTCGGGAAGCGATCAATGCGCTGGTTCGGCCCGATCCGGTCACCATCCTGGCAGCCCAGGAGGTCGCCGACGACTGGCACGCCCGCTTTTCCTGCACGGAGCGTCGCTATCTCTACCGTATCGTCAATCGACGCCCGCCACCCGCCCTCGACCGTGGGCGGGTCTGGCATATCGCGAAACCGATCGAGATTTCCGCGATGATCGAAGGTGCATCGCACCTGATCGGTCATCACGATTTTACGACGTTTCGGTCGGTCCATTGTCAGTCGGAAAGCCCGCTCAAGACGCTCGACCGTCTGACCGTCGAGTTGGTCGATGGCGAGATCCATATCCGCGCTGCTGCACGAAGCTTTCTGCATCATCAGGTAAGATCGATGACGGGTTGCCTTGCACTGGTCGGACTGGGTCGCTGGGGGCCGGATGACATTCGAACCGCGCTTAATGCCAGGGATCGCAATGCCCTGGGGCTGAATGCGCCGCCCCATGGCCTGTATTTTGTCGAAGCGATCTATCCCTAGAGCAGAAGTTCCGACGCGGCTGGCTGGCTGAGGAACGCTTGCGGGCTTGCACTGAGGCCATAGGCACCCGCGCAGAAGATTGCGATCAGATCGCCCACCTCGGCCGAGGGCAGCATGACCTCATCTCCGAGCAGGTCCAATGGCGTGCAAAGACAGCCGGTCACCGTGACTTCCTCGGTCTCTGGATTAGCGAAATTCGACGCGTTGGCGATGGGGTAATTGCGGCGCAGCAATTGGCCGAAATTGCCGGTAGCGGCAAGCATGTGCTGGAGACCACCATCGGTAACGAGAAAGGTTTTGCCGCCGCTGACTTTGCGATCGATGACGCGGGCAAGATAGACCCCCGCCTCCCCTACCAGCCAGCGTCCCAGTTCAATGGCGTAATGCGTGTCGGCAAGGACATCCGGCGCATTTCGAAGTGTTTCGGAGAGCGCCTTTCCAACAACGTCTATGTCGAGCACTTCGTCTCCCGGCGCATAGGGAATGCCGAACCCGCCGCCCAAGTTGACGTGCGGGATCGCAAGACCTGTTTGCGTGGCAATATCGGCGGCGAGCGCAACAGTCGCTGCCTGCATCTCGACGATCGCATCGGCGCGCAACACTTGGCTTCCGGCGTAGACATGAAGTCCGCGCCACTCGGCTCCGGCTTCGATGATTTTCCGGGCCAGAACGGGGACTTGTTCGGAATCGACGCCGAACGGGCTCGCCCGCCCGCCCATTTTCATCCCGGCGCCTTTGAGGCTGAAGGGAGGGTTGACCCGAATGGCGAGCTTGGGGGTGACACCAAGTCGCTCCGCAGCGGCGAGCGCCCGATCTGCTTCCCCCTCGCTTTCGAGATTGATGGTAACGCCTCGCGCGATTGCCTGTTCGAGCTCGCTGTCACGTTTGCCCGGACCCGCGAAACTGACCGGAACGCACAGACCGCCAACGTCTTCCAACGTGGCCAATTCGCCTCCGCTGGCGAGGTCGAAGCCGCTGACGCGGGTCGATAGCCATCTCAACAATGGCGAATAAGGGTTTGCTTTAACTGCATAATGCAAGGCCACATTATCTGGCATGACAGCTCGGAAATGCGCGATCTTTTGACCGATACGGTGACGATCATAGACGAAAAGCGGCGACCCGTGCTCGGCAACCAACGCCGTCGCCGAATGTCTATCGATCAAAAGCGAACCTTCGCTTCCGGCCTCGAATCCGGCGGGGATCGGCCCCATTGCCTTCATCCCAATTCTCCCTGCAGTGCTGCACGGTCGATCTTACCGGTCGCTCCGGTCGGAAGCCGGTCGCGCCAGATAATCTTTTTCGGATTCATATAGGCCGGCGCGTTGCCGGCAAACCAAGTCATCAAGCGCTGCTCGGCGTCGGGACCCTTTGGCACCGCGAACAAAGCGACCGACTGACCATAGTCATCGTCCGCCATGCCGAAAGCCGCCACGTCGCGAACGGCATCGCTTGCAAGCGCCACTTCCTCGACCTCCGTCGGGGACAAGCGGTTGCCGCTAACCTTGATCATCGCATCGTCGCGGCCGCGAAAACGGATCATACCGTCCGGCCCACGAACAACCCGATCCCCCGACCATACGGCCTTTCCGCCATAACTGCTGTGATCCGGAGCGGGCTTGAAACGCTCCGCCGTCTTCTCAGGGTCGTTCCAATAGCCCTGCGCGACAAGCGGCCCGGCGTGAACAAGTTCGCCCTCTTCGCCAGCCTTGCTCGGCGTCCCATCGGACCGGACGACCATGATCTCGGCAAAAGGGATCGCACTGCCGACACTGTCGGGGTGTTGGTCGACCAGCGTTGGCGAAAGGCTGGTCGAGCGAAATGCTTCGGTCAGACCGTACATCAAGTGAAGCTGCGCTGCAGGAAAGGTCGATCGTAAGGTCCGCACCAACGATTTAGGAAGATGGCCGCCGCTGTTGGTCAGTGTTTGCAGGCTTTCCCTTGCCCCGTCCAACCATTCGAGCGAAGCGAGTTGGTTCCACAACGGGGGAACACCTGCGAGGACCGTGACGTCATGACGTCGAACCGCTTTCTTGACATCGCCCGGAAGCAAATAATCGAAGGCGATCGCACAGCCACCGCCAGCCCATGTCGACAGCAGCTGGTTCTGGCCATAATCGAAAGCCAGCGGCAGGACGCAAAGCGTTCGATCGTTGGCGTCGAGATCAAGATATTGGGCAACGCTGATCGCGCCGAGCCACAAATTGGCATGGCTGAGCATGACCCCCTTTGGACGTCCGGTCGATCCCGATGTGTAGAGCAAGGCAACGAGATCGTCGGGGTCATGCTGCGACGGCGGCAGGACCTCACCGGATGGTGACCAATCCTCAATCGAGATTGTCGCCGCATCCGCCACATCGTCGTCCTGAAGGCTCTCGATCCGTACCCTGTTCGCAACGAGCAGACTTGCGCCGCTGTCCGCGAGGATATGCGCAGCCTGGGCCCGTCGGAGCACCGGGTTGATCGGTACATGAACCAACCCTGCCCGCGCTGCTGCCAATGGCATCACGCAGGCGGTTAGGGTCTTGCCCATCCATGTCGCGACACGGTCACCAGCTTGGAGCCCTCGCGCCAACAGATCACCTGCCGTCCGCCCAACCATTTCGTCGAGAGCGTCGTAAGTAAATGAGGCGTTGTTCACAATTAGCGCAGTCGCCTGCGAAGCCCCGCGGATTGCAAGATGGTCGAGCGGTAAAGCTTGCGGATGCTGCGGCGTCACTATTGGCGTCTACCCGCGCGCTTGCCTCCCCCGCAAGCCTCCCCTAGTGGCGCTGCGGTGCAACAGCGAAAGACCGAGCGGGTGGCGCGTGACGAACATGGGCGCATCGAGAAGCGACTGCGCGCGCTCCTTGCCGACGTGCTCGGGATGACCACCAATCGCGTCGCGTCCTTCGATGCCGAAACAGAATTGTTCGGCGCCTTGCCCGAATTCGATTCGATGGCTGTCGCCACCCTGCTCACCGGCATTGAAGAAACATTCGACGTCCTTATCGAGGACGACGATGTCGAGGCGGAAGATTTCGTCACGTTCGGCGCGCTTTGTGCCTTTGTCGGGCGGCTGACCAAACGCGACTGACTATTCGGCTGCTTCCAGCGCCTTGAATTCTTCAGCGGCGAGGAACCGTTCGGCGTCCAGTGCGGCCATGCAGCCGGTTCCTGCCGCCGTCACCGCCTGACGATAGATTTTGTCCATCACGTCACCGCACGCAAACACACCGGGAATGCTGGTGCGGGTCGAGCCGGTTTCGACTTTCAGATAGCCATCGTTGTCGAGTTCAAGCTTATCAGCGAACAATTCGGTCGCCGGACTGTGGCCGATGGCGACGAAGGCGCCATCCACGTCGAGGCGGCTGATCTCACCCGTTTTCACGTTGCGAACGTCGAGTCCGACCAACACTTCGGGTTGGCCACCTCCGACGAACTCGGCAATCTCGCTGTCCCACATGACCTTGATGTTGGGGTGGGCGAACAGACGGTCCTGCAAGATTTTCTCCGCACGCAAGGAATCGCGTCGGTGGATAAGCGTGACGTCATGGCTATGATTGGTCAGGTAGAGTGCTTCTTCGACCGCAGTGTTGCCACCGCCGATCACCGCAACCTTCTTGCCGCGATAGAAAAAGCCGTCGCAGGTAGCGCATGCGCTCGCGCCGCGGCCCTTCATATGTTCCTCCGAGGGAAGACCCAGCCACTTGGCCTGCGCACCCGTCGCGATGACCATCGTATCGGCGTGATATTCCCCGCTGTCGCCTTTCAGAACGAAGGGGCGTTTGCCGAAATCAACCTCGTTGATGTGATCCCAGACCATCCGCGTGCCGACATGCTCGGCCTGCGCCTGCATTTCCTCCATCAGCCATGGACCCTGGATGACGTCGCGAAAGCCGGGATAGTTTTCGACATCGGTCGTCGTCGTCAATTGGCCGCCGGGCTGGATCCCCTGAACGACGATCGGAGAAAGTCCGGCGCGGGCGGCGTAAATCGCAGCCGTGAGGCCTGCAGGCCCCGATCCGAGGACGAGGAGACGGGTTGATTGGATATTGCTCATGTCAGGGCCTCAATTGGGAAGCAAAGCGGCCTCAGACAAGCCGCGAGCGTTGCAGCGCCGCAGCAATGAAGCCGGCGAACAACGGATGCGGATCGAACGGGCGGCTCTTGAGTTCGGGGTGGAACTGGACGCCGATGAACCAGGGGTGGTCCGGACGCTCGACGATTTCCGGTAATTCGCCATCGGGCGACATCCCGGAAAAGATCAGTCCCCCTTTCTCCAGCGCGTCGCGATAATGGACATTGACCTCGTAGCGATGGCGGTGGCGCTCCGAGATGTCGGTCGTCCCATATTGCTCGGCCACCTTGCTGTTGTGGCTGAGCTTCGCATCGTAAGCACCTAACCGCATCGTCCCGCCCAGGTCGGTTTCCGAGGTCCGCTTCTGCATACCTTCCGGGCTCATCCATTCGGTGATCAGGCCGACAACGGGCTCCTTGGTATCGCCGAATTCGGTCGTCGATGCTTCCGCGATTCCGGCAGTATTGCGAGCACCCTCGATGCAGGCCATCTGCATGCCAAGGCATATTCCGAAGAACGGGACCTCGCGCTCACGAGCGAAGCGGACGCTGGCAATCTTGCCCTCGCTGCCGCGCTCGCCGAAACCGCCAGGAACGAGGATGCCGTTGACGGGCTCCAGTTCCCCCGCGAGCGTGCCGTCATCCTTTTCGAATAATTCAGCGTCGATCCAGCGGATGTTGACCTTTACGCGGTTTGCGATTCCGCCGTGGACCAAAGCCTCCCGCAGAGACTTGTAGGCGTCCGGCAACCCCACATACTTGCCGACGACGCCGATCGTCACTTCGCCTTCGGGATGGTCGACGCGGTCCATGATATCGACCCATCGTTCGATATCAGGCTGTGGCACATCCTTCATTCCGAAGATGCGCAGGACTTCGTCGTCGAGTCCTTCGTTGTGATATTGCAGCGGGACGTCGTAGATCGACCGCGCATCAAGGGCCTGGATGACTGCCGACGGTGGAACATTACAGAACAGCGCGATCTTCGCGCGTTCGGCCTCTGGGATCGGGCGATCGGCGCGGCACAACAGGATGTCCGGTTGAATACCGTAGCCCGTCATCTCACGAACGCTATGCTGGGTCGGCTTGGTCTTCAGTTCGCCGGCCGCGGCAATGTATGGAACAAGCGTGGTGTGGACGACCAGCGTCTGGTCGCGGCCCAAATCGTTGCGCAACTGCCGAATCGCCTCGACGAACGGCAGGCTCTCGATATCGCCGACTGTCCCGCCGATTTCGCAGATCACGAAATCCAGCCCGTCGATGTCCGACAGCGCGAACTCCTTGATCGCATTGGTGACGTGCGGGATGACCTGGACGGTGGCGCCAAGATAGTCACCGCGCCGCTCGCGCGTGATGATGTCGCGGTAGATTCGGCCCGAGGTGACATTGTCGGACTGATGCGCCGACACGCCGGTGAAGCGTTCGTAATGACCAAGATCGAGATCGGTTTCCGCTCCGTCGTCGGTCACATAGACCTCGCCGTGTTGATAGGGACTCATCGTCCCTGGATCGACGTTCAGGTAGGGATCGAACTTGCGGATCCGCACCTTGAATCCGCGCGCCTGAAGGAGCGCCCCGAGGGACGCTGCGAGAAGACCTTTACCGAGGCTGGAGACCACACCGCCGGTGACAAAAATGAACCGCGCCATGGGAGGCGAGCCTTAGGGATGGTACCGCCCCCTAGGCAAGCGCAAGAATCGAAAACCGTCGAAAAAAAATTCTGAGGAAATCGAATTACTGGGCCAGCGGGACCGCCGGAGTGTCCAGCGGTACCGGCTGGGGCCCGGTCGGCTGGGTCTGAACAGGCGCGGCCTGGTTGACCAGCGGTGTGTCGACGGTGGTCGGACGATGATTGTACCCCGCGACACCGGCAAGGGCGATTGAAAGCAAGATGAACAGCGCCCCCAGAACGGCGGTGGAACGGGTCAGGAAGTCCGACGCCCCGCGCGCGGTCATGAAACCCGACGATGAACCGCCAACTCCCAGTCCGCCACCTTCACTTCGCTGCATCAGGATGACGCTGACAAGCGCGGCCGCAATCACGGTCTGAACGATCAGCAGGAAGGTCAACATAGTGCAAAAGCCTGTTTCAAAAACGTCGAGGCGCGCGAGATAGCCCCCGCGCGTCCCGGATTCAATCGATGTTCGTGGATTAGTTCTGGCCGCCCGAGGCAACCTGCGCTTCAAGCGCCTCCGCAGTCATGCCGATCATCGCGCCATCGGGGGTTCCGACAATTCCCGAGCGGGGAATTTTGACGAAATTGCCGCTGACCAACTTGATCGTCACATATTGCTCGTCAATCTTCTCGATGGTGCCGACGGGACTGCCCGCGCTGCCCTTCACGGACGCGCCAACGGCCATTGACGCGGCACTTGCTGCGACAAGCTTGTCCATTTCAGCATTCAGCTGATTGCGCGTCATCCCGAAATACAGTTTGTTCTTCTGATAGGTGAAACTGGTGGGTGGCAAACTCGCCTCATGCTTGTCCGTCTTCACAACGACCATGTCCTGCTTGAATGCAGTGACCATCCCCACTTCGCCACCTTTGGGATCGAAAACTTTCTTGCCGATCCAGGCGGTCGGTCCGGGCTGGGCGACTTGAGCCTGCGCCGCAGCTGGCGCGGCAATCGCCGTTGTCATGGTAAGGGCGGCGATCATCGAAATAGCATACGGACGCAATGAATTTCCTTTCGCGTTGAAATAGTTCATCTTTCTTTACCGCGTCTGGCTTTCTGGGGCAACTTTGCGGTCAGCTTCCGCTTGCGGCGTCAACGATTGGGAGAAAATCGACCGCCTTCAGGCTCGCTCCGCCGACCAATGCGCCGTCGACATCTGGGACTGCAAAAATCTCTGCCGCATTCGACGCCTTGACCGAACCCCCGTACAAAATGCGCATCTTTTCGCCTTGCTCGCCAAAGACTGCGACGAGGCGCTGGCGAAGCGCAACGTGCATCTCGTCGATTTCAGCGACGGACGGTACTTTGCCGGTCCCGATTGCCCAGATTGGCTCGTAGGCGACACACAATTGGCCCGCATCGGCTTCGGCCGGCAAAGAGGAATCGAGCTGGGAGCATACGGCCGAGACCGCGGTGCCTGCACTCCGAATCTCGTCGCTTTCACCAACGCACAGGATGATTTGCAGACCTGACGCCAGTGCCGACTGTGCCTTGGCCCGCACATCGCCATCGCTTTCATCATGGCCCTGGCGCCGTTCGCTATGGCCGACAATCACAACTCGGGCGCCGGCGTCGACCAGCATTTCTGCACTGACGTCGCCAGTATGCGCACCGTTGCTGGCCGCGTGGACGTCCTGGCCACCAACCGCGAAATCGGGGACCAAGCGATGTGACCTCTCGATCAACGTAGCGGGGAGACACAGCGCAACATCGACGGATGGTTGATCCGTAGCGCCACGCGCGATAGCGGAAAGCTCTTCGAGCGACGACGCGACGCCATTCATCTTCCAATTTCCGGCGACCAACATTCTTCGCGTCATGCGTTTCCCCTTCCTGTGCTTGCTGTTCCTTGACGCCGCCCCTAAAGCGACAACCGGTTTTTATAAAGGTTCGATACACCAATGATGTCCTTTGTTCGCCGCATGTCGAAATCGGCTGTCGGCACTGCGATCATGATCCTCTTCCTGCTCACCATTGCGGCCAGCTTTGCGATGCAGGACGTACAAAACTTGTCGCCATTCGGTGGCGGCATGTCGGGGCAAACGATCGCAAAAGCGGGCGAGTACGAACTAACCGACCAGGACCTCAGCAAGGAATTGCAGAACCGTCTGGCAGAAGCCCGCCGGGAGAATCCAATGGCCGACTATGCGTCGATCGCTGCGGATTTTGATCCGATCGTCGATGCGTTGATCCAGCAGAAGGCATTGCTTTCGTTTGCAAATGCAAACGACGTTGTCATTTCCAAGCGTCTGATTGATGCCGAGATCGCGAAGCTCCCGCAGGCCCAGGGCCTCAACGGGCGCTTCAGCCAGGAAGCCTACGACCGTTTTCTCGCCCAGGTTCGGATGAGCGATGCGGAAGTACGCCAGGAAATCCAGCGCTCGATCCTCAACCGCGTCATGCTTGCGCCGACTGCTGCCGGAGCACGCGTGCCAGTCGGCGTCGCGCGGCCTTATGCCGAAATGCAGTTGGAGGTGCGTGAAGCGGACATCGCGCTGATTCCGACTGCGCCTTTCCTGAAACTGGTCGGGGCGCCCAACGACCAGCAGATTCAGGCCTATTACAAGACCAACCTAGCCCGATATTCGGTGCCCGAGCAGCGCGTCCTCGACATCGCCAAGATCGGCCCGGAAAATGTCGCAAACGTCACACCGACCGACAAGGAAATCTCGGAATATTATGCGGCGAACGACGCGCTTTATGCGGCCAGAGTTCAACGGGTCATCAGCCAGGTAGTGCTGCCGTCCAAGCCCGCCGCGGACCAGCTCGCAGCAAAGATTCGATCGGGAGCCTCGTTCGCCGATGCCGCCAAGCCGCTCGGCTTCTCGAATGCCGATATTTCGGTTGGTCCGCAGACGAAGGACCAGTTTGCGACGTTGACCAACTCGGCGGTTGCCAATGCGACTTTCGCCGACAATGTCGCTGCCAACGCCGTCGTCGGTCCCATCCGGTCCGACCTCGGCTATCATGTCATCAAGATCGACGGAATGACCAGGCAAGGCGGCAAAAGCTTGGCCCAGGCGCGCGCAGAGATTGTTGCGAAGTTGGTCGTTGACAAGCGCAAGGATGCACTTGCCGACCTGATCGGGCGACTAGAAGACGAGGTCGCCGACGGCAAGAATTTTGCCGAGGCAACCGCGGCTGTCGGGATCAAGCCGATCCGCACGCCGGTGATTACCGCTGGCGGCGTTTCGCGCGCACAGCCCGGCTACGCGCTACCTGCCGACCTGGCACCCGCGCTACGTTCGGGCTTCGAACTTGGTCAGGGCGACGAACCGGTCGTCGAAACGCTTCCGGGTGAGGCGGGTTATGTGTTCGTCGGGGTTGATTCGATCATACCTTCTGCCCCTGCCCCTCTTGCTGCCGTGCGAGACCAACTGATCCAGGATTGGCAGCGCAAGCAGGCCAATGATCGTGCCAAAAACGTCGCCAACGCAGTCGCGGCTGCAGTGGCCAAGGGTCAGGACCTGCGCGGAGCAATCTCGGCCGCCAAGGCGGGAATAACGCTTCCCCCGCCCGAAAAGACAAAGGTACGGCGGATCCAGCTCAGCCAGATGGGCGGCAAGGTTCCACCCGCGCTTGCGATGATGTTCAGCCTTGCCGAGGGACGCAGCCGGATGGTCGCGGATCCCGAAGGTCGCGGAATTCATCATCGTCATGGTGACGAAGATCGTTCCGGGCGATGTCACTCTACAGCCGGGCCTCGTCGCCCAGCTTCAGACCGAATTCCGTCAACCCTTACAGTCGGAATATGCAGAGCAGTTTACCCGGGCAATCGGCAAGGACGTCGGAATCAAGCGGAACGATGAATCGATCGAGGCGGCCCGTAAGCGGATCGTCGGCGGCGGCGCCGGCAACTAATGTCGGCCCCGCGGATCCTCGCGGTCGACAATTACGACAGCTTCACCTTCACGCTGGTCGACTATCTCCTCACTTTAGGAGCTGCTGTCACCGTCGTACGCAACGATCAACGGAATGTCAGCGATCTGCTTGCCGAAAACTATGCGGGCTACCTGATATCGCCGGGACCGGGACGCCCGGAAGATGCCGGCGTTTCGGTTGCGTTGGCCAAAGCCTGCATTACGGAGAGGCGACCGCTCCTCGGAATTTGCCTGGGGCATCAGGCGATCGCGATTGCCTGCGGTCAGCCCGTCACACAGGTACAGCCGATGCATGGCAAGATCGCGAGCGTGCGTCATGATGGAAGCGGACTTTTCGCCGGCCTTCCCTCCCCGATTTCAGCGACGCGATACCATTCGCTTGCGGCGACCGACCCTGTGCCTCCTTTGTTGGCCAATGCGTGGAGTGAAGACAATGTCGTCATGGCCATGCGCCACGACGATGCACCTGTGCACGGAATTCAGTTTCATCCGGAAAGCATTGCTTCGCAACATGGTCATCGACTGCTCGGCGCTTTCCTTGCGCGATGCGCTTGACGTGTGCCGGAACGTTCGATAGACGTTCCCCGTTCGTTCACGAGGGAGAGCTGCAACATGCTAACCGCCAAACAGCATGAACTTTTGCGCTTCATCAACCTGCGCCTTGGCGAAACCGGCGTATCGCCCAGTTTCGACGAAATGCGTGAAGCGCTGGAACTTAAGTCGAAATCAGGTGTCCATCGTCTGATCAGCGCTCTTGAGGAACGACAGTTCATTCGCCGCCTTCCCAATCGGGCACGCGCGCTCGAAGTAATCAAGATGCCTGACCTGGCGGTGCCGGAAATCGTTGCTGCGGCCAAGGCAAGCGAGCGTCCGGTCGTTCCAGCCCCGGCCAACGATACGATCGACATTCCTTTGTATGGACGGATTGCCGCCGGCACGCCGATCGAGGCGCTTCAGGGGACGGAGAATTTCGCGGTTCCGGCCGCATTGCTTGGTCCTGGCGAACATTATGCTTTGGAAGTTTCTGGTGACTCGATGGTCGAGGAAGGCATTCTCGACGGTGATTTTGCACTCATCCGGCGGGTCGATACGGCCCGCGAAGGTGAGATCGTCGTTGCGCTCATTGACGACGAACAGGCCACGCTCAAGACGTTCCGCCGCGAGGGTCAGATGATTCGCCTCGATCCCGCCAATCGGACGTATGAGGCGCAGCGATATCGGCCTGAGCAGGTCCAGATCCAGGGGCGCCTCGCCGGACTGATCCGCCGGTACTGACCCGCGGCGCCCAGGGATGGCCCTTGGTCAGATCGAAAACGCTTTCGACCTTGGGTGACGATCCTAATTCGATGGCAATCCCGCCGCTGCGCTCCAATTGCTCGCGGTCGAGCTTGAGCCAGCGCGGCTTACATGCTTTCGGCAATCGTCGTTCCGACACCACGACGTCGGCGCGCGCGCGTCGACCATATTTTGCCAAACCAGGAAGTGCGGCGACCGGGTCGCCATCACTGTCCAACGACGACCATCGCGGTCAATGGCCGCAATGCATGTATCGGCGCTACACCGGGCGTGTCTTGCTTCGGACAAAGCGAGCGGTGCACCATCAAAGCCCGCTGACTCGCTCATCAATCCCTGGATGTAGTCGCCGCTTTGGTCACGAAGCATGAGGAACGCGCCGGTTTCAGCGGCGCGACCACTATGTTAGGGCGCTCAGCTCGTACATCGGCAGTGCCAGACAAGGGGAATATGCGCGTGGGCGCAAGTCAGAAAATCGACGGCGTCGTCACTCGCTTCGCTCCGTCTCCGACCGGCTATCTTCATATTGGCGGCGCACGGACAGCGCTGTTCAACTGGCTGTTCGCGCGACATCACGGCGGCAAGTATCTCCTGCGTATCGAAGATACCGACCGGGCGCGTTCGACCCAGCCGGCGATCGACGCGATTCTCGATGGTTTGTCGTGGCTTGGCCTCGAGGGCGACGAGCCGCCTGTCTTCCAGTTCGAACGATCCGCTCGCCATGCCGACGTGGCACATGCCCTGGTCGATGCCGGCCATGCCTATCGCTGCTTCCTGACCCCCGACGAGTTGACCGCGCGCCGTGAAAAAGCGCAGGCCGAGCGACGCCCCTTCCGAATCGACAGCGAATGGCGTGACCGTTCGCCAGGCCCGGATGAAGCAGGCAAGCCATTTGTCGTCCGGATCAAGACCTCGAATAACGGCGATACGATTATCGACGACCTCGTGCAGGGCGAGGTTAAGGTCGCTAATTCCGAAATCGACGACTTCGTCCTGCTCCGCTCCGATGGGACGCCAACCTACATGCTTGCCGTGGTGGTCGACGATCATGACATGGGAGTCACCCACGTGATTCGCGGCGACGATCATTTGAACAATGCCTTCCGCCAGTTGGCGATCATTGATTCGATGGGTTGGGCTCGCCCAGCATACGGTCATGTCCCGCTAATCCATGGCCAGGATGGCGCGAAGCTATCGAAACGTCATGGGGCGCTGGGAGTAGACAATTACCGGGACGAACTAGGTATCCTGCCCGAAGCACTGTTCAATTATCTGCTTCGGCTCGGTTGGGGGCACGGCGATGACGAGATCATCGGCCGCGAGCAGGCCGTGGAATGGTTCGACCTGGATCACGTCGGCAAATCGCCATCGCGCTTCGACGTCAAGAAGTTGGAAAACTTGAATGGCCACTACATGCGCGAAGCCGGGGACGCGCGTCTGGTCGACCTGGTTGCGCCGAAACTGGGCGCCGACGATGCCGGTCGCGCCATGTTATTGCGCGCCATGCCAGAGCTGAAGGCGCGGGCACACGACCTTAACCAGCTTGCCGAAGGGGCGGACTTCCTGTTTGCCGCACGGCCGCTGCGCCCCGATGAAAAGGCCGCCGCCTTGCTGACAGGGGACGCTCCAGCACATCTAGCGTTGACCCATGAAGCCCTATCGACACTGGAGAGTTGGACGCATGACAGCACCGATGCTGCAGTGCGGAAGGTTGCAGAAGAGCACGAACTTAAGCTAGGAAAACTCGCCCAGCCGCTCCGCGCGGCGCTCACGGGCAAGACGACATCGCCGGGCATCTTTGACGTCCTGGTCCTGTTGGGCCGCGACGAAAGCCTCGCCCGCATCGCCGATCAAATGGAGCGACCCGAATGACTGACAAGACCGTCACCCTCAATACCGGCGACAAGGAATATTCCTATCCTCGCCTCAACGGATCGGTCGGTCCCGATGTTGTCGATATCCGCAAGATGTACGGTCAAACCGGCATGTTCACCTATGATCCCGGATTTACGTCTACGGCGTCATGCCAGAGCGCGATCACGTATATCGATGGCGACGAGGGCATCCTGCTCCACCGCGGCTATCCGATCGATCAGCTGGCCGAACAATCGACCTTCATGGAAGTGTCGTACCTGCTCCTCCACGGCGACCTGCCGAAAAAGGACGAGTTGGACGAGTTCGTCCAGACGATCACCTACCACACGATGGTCCATGAGCAGCTTGCCGCATTTTATCGCGGATTCCGCCGAGACGCCCATCCGATGGCGATCATGTGTGGGGTCGTCGGGGCGCTTTCGTCCTTCTACCACGATAGCACCGACATTACCGATCCGCAGCAACGCTTGATCGCATCCCACCGCCTGATAGCGAAAATGCCGACGATTGCAGCGATGGCGTACAAATATTCGATTGGTCAGCCGTTCGTCTATCCGAAGAACGATCTGAGCTATACAGGCAACTTCCTGCGGATGACCTTCGGGGTCCCGGCAGAGCCCTATGAGGTCAATCCAGTCATCGAAAATGCGATGCGTCGGATTTTCATTCTTCACGCCGATCACGAGCAAAATGCGTCGACCTCCACCGTGCGCCTCGCCGGCTCGTCCGGTGCCAATCCGTTCGCTTGCATCGCGGCAGGGATCGCCTGCTTGTGGGGACCTGCACATGGCGGCGCCAATGAGGCCGCGCTGAACATGCTGCGCGAAATCGGCGACGTGAAGCGCATTCCGGAGTATATCAAGCGCGCCAAGGACAAGGACGATCCGTTCCGCTTGATGGGCTTCGGCCACCGCGTCTACAAGAATTACGATCCCCGCGCGAAAGTCATGCAAGCGACCGCAGAGGAAGTGCTGAAGGAGCTCAACAAGAGCGATCCGGTCCTCGACGTCGCCCGCGAGCTCGAACATATCGCGCTCAACGACAGCTATTTCATCGACAAGAAGCTTTATCCGAACGTCGATTTCTACTCAGGCATTATCCTGAACGCGATTGGTTTCCCGACCGAAATGTTCACGGCATTGTTCGCGCTCGCCCGCACCGTCGGCTGGGTCGCGCAATGGAATGAGATGATTTCCGATCCCGAGCAGAAAATCGGTCGTCCTCGCCAGCTTTATGTTGGCGCTACGCAGCGCGATTACACGCCGGTAGGACAGCGTTAAGCGAGCGGCAGCGAGAGAGTGAAGCGCGCGCCTTCGCCGGGCGTGCTGACCAAGGTGATGTCGCCGCCCATCGAACGCGCCAGTCTGCGTGCGATGGCCAGGCCGAGACCGGAGCTGCCGCCGCCCTCTTCTCCGCGTTCGAAGCGACCGAAAATCCGTTCCTGGTCGACAGGCGCAATACCCTTGCCTTCGTCTGCCACGGTAAGAGAGGCGAATTCGGTGCCCGCTGCCAGGCTGACCATGACCTTGCTTCCGTTGGGCGTGTGGCGAACCGCATTTCCGAGGAGATTGACAAGGATCTGGACGATCGAGCGGTCGTCGCCAAGAGCATGCAACGTATCAATTCCGGACCGGTGAATTTCGACTTCTTTCTCGTCCGCCATTGGTTCGACCAGTCCGATGGCCTCTTCTGCCAGCAATACCGCATCCACGGGTGCGGCTTCCTCCGGTGGCTGATCGACCATTGTCCGAATAACCGAAAGAAGATGTCGCGCGGCGGCAGCGATGTCGCCAGCATATACCGCATAATCGGTGCGCAGCGGCCCCTCGCTACGTTCCGCGATCCCCTCGGCGGCTCGAATGATCCGGTCGATCGGTGAGCGCAGGGCATGGTCCAGCGCCGGGTCGATTCCGAGCGTGCTCGCCTCGTTGGCAGCTTCAGGCTGATTGCGTTCTTCCGGCACCGCAGTGCCACGGAAACCTGCAAAATTGCCGTCTGCTGCGAAATGAGGGTTGCCCGACAAGGTGAGTTTCGCGCTTCCGCCGTGACGCGCCAGTGCCGGTTGTCCGGCGAAACCCGTTCGAGCTGCGACTGCAACCAGCATCGGCATGGCGCCATCGTCACTCTCGGCAAGGCGCAACCACTTGGTTAGCGGTTGACCGATCGCTTCGCTTGCACCCGCACCAAGCAAGGTAGCAAGATCGCCGGAGAGCTCGGTGATGCGCAATTCTGCGTCGGCTGCCCATTCGCCACTCTGTGAGGGAATGACATCGTCGGTGCGCGCCGCCAGCTCCAGACGTGGCCCTGGCGGACCCTTGCGGCGCCAGCTCTCGACGGTGAGCAAGATATCGTCGCCATCCGGTTCGGCGCGAACCCACATTTCGACGTCGTGATCGGTTCCCGCCACGAGTGCGGGCCGGGCGACGGGAATGCCGAGGCGCCTGGCAAGTCGAGCGATTGCCGCCAATTGCGGCAGGACGAGGCGCTCGCCGATCGCTGCGCCGGCGTCTTCCTGCAGGGCAGCAAGCACGGGATCTGCCGCGACCAGCCGCCCGTTTTGATCGACGCGCCCGTGGACCACGTCACCATGTCCCGCAGCACTAGCCATGCCGGTCACCAAGCGCGATCCGTGCTTCGCGATAATCGCGAGGTAGCTGCCAATGTGACCGTGCAGACGAAACTTCGTCGTCATCCAGGCTGTCGAATCGGGCGATTTCGTCTTCGACTGACGATGGACCCGTGCTTCCGCCAAGGTCGGCGATCAAACGTGCGGCCAGCGGCCGAGGCAAATCTGCCATTCGCGCCAGCAAGGCCAATCCTCCTTCGCCCGAATTCAGCAAATGATCCCAGGCTGCCTGGGGACCAACACCGGAACGACGCGAAAGAAAACACGCTACTAGCGCAACTTCCCCTTCGCTCGATGCCTGCTCAATCAACTCATCGCTATTCCGTGCCGACGCGTCGATAGCGTCGAGCAATGCTTCGGTGACTTGGTCGAGCCTGTCCGCTGGGAGGGCGGAATTCGAAACATTGGCGGCCGCTTTGGAAAAGCGCGCGTCTTCGCGGCGGTCAGGACTGATTGCAGCCGCAACGGAATGAGCAAGCGCAAGCGCGTCCGTCTGGTCAAGGTCACACAATTCGAGCCGGGGTTGGCCGAAGGCGTCACGACGTCGTCCGCGAGCCACGACCAATGCCATCGCCGCTGCAGCGACACCGGCATCTTCATCGCTGACTAGACGTGGCAGCAGGGGCAGTCGACGAGGACCGGAATGCCCGGAAAAACCGGCGGCGATGCGAAATTCATCAGCGCGTCGGAGCATCAGCGACACCAGGCCGGCTCGGTCGATCAGACCGGCGTCGGCCAACATGGCGGCAATTTCGCCGGGGTCGCGATCGACTTTCCGGAAGCCTGCGGCAACCGCAATTTCATTGGCGAGCGTTTCGACCAGGTCGTGGAGCATCGCGGTCATCAATGCCCGCTCCTGCTCGGTCAGACGGTCGCCCGGATCGAGAAAGAAATCGCGACGTATGGTGGCCAAGCGGCTTGGCCCACGCGCACGCGCGGGGTCGACCAAGCGGTCGGCTGCATCGGCAGTAATCGGCCATTCCTCGGGCATCATCACATTCTCAAGTAGACGAATGGGGTTAACGCCGCGTCAATCGCGAACGATACGATGCCGCCAATGCTGGGCCACAAAGAAACTCGATGCGGCATAAACCAGAAGGACCACCAGCAAAGCAGCATACCAGCCGACACCGATGAATGGAGCGGCGACGAAAATCGCGTTGCGCCTGGAGAACAGCCATTGCGCGTTAGGCACCTGGGTCCCGAGCCGCTCATTGCGCGACGCCTGTGCGAAGGCGCCAGCGGTCAGTGCGGTCATCGTCGATCCCCATCCGCCGCCATGATGATGGCTCCACCAGCCCAATGCCAACAGCGCCAGACCAGCGGCTGGCCAGAGCAGTCGCCGGACAACCAAGCCAGGGGCAAGCGGGCGAAGGCGCAACGCGGCGAGACGCGCAGCAACCAGATCGAGTGGCGTTGAAAGAACAAGAAGGGCATAGGATTGCCAGATCCAGCCCCGCGTGAAGCCAAATGCCGCGCCCACCGTCAGGATAAGCGCCGTCGCCACCAGCGCGACCGGCTTGATTCGGCTTTCCATCAACTTCTCGGTCGCAAATTCCTCGACCACGGGAAGCAGATATCGGCTCGACCAGTCGCTGCGCGCACCGCGCGACGCAACCACCAGGCGTCGTTCGAAATGGGTCAGGTCTTCGGGTCGCTGCGACAGAATGCCGCCATTACCCGGTTCTCCTGCAGATATCCGAACGGCACCGTCCTGCACCGCGCGGCGGAGCAACGTCGATTGCAAGTCCCAATCGCCCAGCATCGCTGCCGTCGACCCCAGCAGATGAGCATCGACCAACGCAGCACCGGCCCATCGGCTCATCGCATCGACGCGCTCATGATTCGTATGCGTTTCATCGTCAGGAACCAGCGCGACCGCTGGTTCGGCATATTCATTCAGGCGGGTTAGCAATCCGAAATCGGGCGCAAAACCGTCGGCGATCACTATGATGAGGCTCCCTGCCTCGAACCGGCTGGCGGCCTCAATCCCGTCGCTGACCGCAACGACGGAAATGCCCTCGGTACGCAATCGATCGACTGCTGCATTCAGTTCGATCGGAAGCCGCTCGACCAGCACGACAATCGGCGCCGCACCGGAAGCAGCGGCACAGCGGACCTGATATTCGAGCAACGTTCGCCCGGCGAGCGGATAGAGCGCCCGCAGATTTCCCGAATCGTCTTCCTGATAAGCGCCAATCAACGCCCCGAGCGCCATTATATCCCCACCTCCCGGTCCATCCGAACCTTCTAGGCGAGGCCTGCGCACGCTTTCCAGTCCCGATCGGCTATTGTCGCTTCCACTAACCTCAGAAATTGGTAAATTGCCGGTTATGACCTCGCGACCGACTTCCCACAGCCCGCTCGACGATATCGTCGAAGCCGGCCCTGCCACAAAGGCGATGGAGGAACGGGCGCCGCTTCAGGACGAATTGCTGGATTGGCTGGCCGAGCCCGACCTTCCGGAGGAGCCGGGCGCAGGTGGAAGGATGGTGCTGGGCTGGACTTTATCGTTGCTCGCCATCGGGTGGATAGGGTTCAGCGCATGGTCGGCAGGCCAGTCTCTGTCGGGAAGTGTCGTTTCACCGCCGGCGATTGCCCAATGGCTGGCGATTGCGGCTGGACCTCTTGCCCTGGTCGGCTTGATCTGGCTGGTTTTTGGACGGACGAGGCGCAAGGAGGCGGAGGCGTTCACGCGTTCGGTTGTCACGATGCGGCAGGAATCTCGCTCGCTCGAAGCACTGCTCGCGGTGCTCAAGCAGCGGATTGACGATAATCATGTCGCCCTGCGTGCAATGTCGACCGATCTGATGTCGCTAGGCGATGAAGCCAGTCACCGGCTTGGCGCGACGACGGCGGAATTGAACGCAGGTGCGCTTGCCCTTGCTCGCCACGGCGACACCCTTGATCGCGCGGCGCAATCGGCGCGGGTCGACATTGGCGTCTTGCTCGAGGATCTGCCCCGCGCCGAGGCGACAGCGCAGGCAATGGCGCTGCAGCTGCGCGATGCCGGGAGCGCGGCGAATGACGAGGCGTCCCGATTCGAACAGCAGGTGGCGACCCTCACCCAACGAACGAAAGAAGCGGGCCTCGCGACTGGCGAGGCGACAGAACGGCTCCTTGGACTGCTCGATCGACTTCAAGATCGTGGAACGCAAGTAGTAACCGGCCTGGCACAAGTCGCGGCATCGTCAGATTCGACGGTCGACCGCCTGCTTCAGCGCACGGCGGAGGCGCTAAGCGAAATTCGGTCTGGCATCGATCTCCAGGCACAAGCGGTCACCGCGCTAGTCGACCAGTCGTCGGCCGGCCTTGGTCAATCCGGTTTCCGCGCTGCGGAGGCGCTCCGCCAGACACTCGGCGACGCCAATGGATCGCTCGACGCCTTTTCGGCGCGTATCGCAGAACAGGATGAGCGGTCGCGCACGCTGCTTTCCGACATAGATCAAGGCCTCCAGTCGATCGACCAGCGCTTCCAGTTGTTTGCAGACCAGGGCGATGAACGCGCGGCGGCTGTTGGCGCCACTCTTGCCCTCGTTCGCGCCGAACTCGACGCGATTGGCGACCGAAGTGGCGCAAGTGACAACGTTCTTGCTAGCATCGGCAGTCGCGCCGAGGGCCTACGCCAGTCCCTTGACGCGCTCGACGTCACTGTCCGCCAGCAATTGACGGCTGGCATTGCCGATGTGGAGTATGGTGCCGAACGGCTGCGGCTGGCGACAGAGACAATCCACCCATCGATTCTGGCATCGCGCGACGCAGCGAACGAAGCCAGCATCAGGCTTGAGCAAGGCGCAGAGGTGATCGAAGCTCAGCACGACCGCCTCGCCGCGTTGCTTGCGGCCGTCGACACCGGCGTCGGCGGTGCGCAGCGTCGCCTTGGCGAGTTGGCCGAGACGATCGCCAATGCCGAACGGGAGGCGGGCCGCCTTTCGTCCGAAACTGGACCGGCGCTGGTTGCCTCGTTGGTTCAAGTCAAAGAAGCCGCCGCTCATGCTGCCGATCGCGCGCGGGAGGCAATTTCAGCGATCATTCCGCAAAGTGCGGCTAACCTCTCCGCCTCGGCTCGTGAAGCGCTGGAACGCGCAGTGCGCGAGACCGTCGCCGAGCAGATGGCCGAAGTCCAGCGCACGGCCGACCGCGCCGTGGAATTGGCGCGCGGCGCGTCGGAACGACTGATGCAACAGATGCTCTCAATCGGCCAAAGCGCAGCCGCTCTCGAAGCCCATATGACCGAAACCCAGGATGCGCAGCGGGAACGCGACAGCGAAAGCTTCGGCCGCCGTGTATCCCTGCTGATCGACTCGATGCACTCGGCGTCGATCGACGTTGGCAAGATCCTGTCCGACGAGGTCAATGACAAGGCCTGGGCGGCGTATCTGAAGGGCGACCGCGCGGTTTTCACGCGCCGCGCCGTGCGGTTGATCGGCGGCGGCGAAACCCGCGCCTTGACCAATCATTATGAAGAGGACGTCGAGTTTCGGGACTCAGTAAATCGCTACGTCCACGATTTCGAAGCGATGCTTCGCCGAGTGACGCTCGACCGCGATGGCGGGCCGATGGCGGTTACCTTGATGTCGAGTGACATGGGCAAGCTTTATGCGGCGCTATCGCCGATCGTCGGAAACAAGCGCTAGCGCGTCAGGTCGAGGTCCTCCACACGGATCCAGCCAAACGAATAGTTGAGGTAGAATAGCGCGAACATGGCCGCCGCTAGTACCGCGGCGCGCAGGAGGTGGCGTGGCAAATTGAATTGGTGTGGCGCGCTGTCCGCCTGCCCCGGAACCTTGGCGTTGCCAACTTCCTCGTCGGTCTTCACGCCAAATGGCAACAGCAAGAAAGCGCTCGCAACAAAGAACAGAAAATAGATCGCAAGGGCCGATCCGATCTGCATCAGTTGACTTCGATCATTTTCACATCGACCAGCGGCTTTTTGCCGGTCCAAACCGTGGCACAGCGTCGCACGGCGAGGCGAACCGCCTCCTGCATGCGAACTGGGTCGCCGTTTCCATCGCCGTAAGCCTTGCGGGCCGCATCGGTAGCGTCGGCCACGAAGTCATCGGCATCCGCCTCGACCGGAATGCCAAATGGCCGAACCAGCGGATCGGCAGCGATTCTACCGTTCTTGCCGACAGCGACGGAGACGACGATGAGCCCGCTGAATGCCATTCGGCGACGCTGCTGGAGTGTCGCGCCGTCGGCCGGCAGAATCACATCACCATCCAGGACTAGGCGGCCGGTACGAACCGCTCCGACTTTTTCGGGGCCGTCGGGCGCAAGCCGGACGATATCTCCATTCCTCTGGATCGCGGCGTTTGGAACCCCGCTTTCCAGTGCGATCTTGGCTTGTTCGCGCATGTGGCGCGCCTCGCCGTGCACGGGAACGACGATCTGAGGGCTGATCCACCGATACATTTGCTCGAGTTCGGGGCGCGCAGGATGACCCGAAACGTGGATATGGAGTTGACGTGAGGTCACCAATGTCACGCCCATGTCGCTGAGCGAATTCATGATCCGTCCAATGGCGATTTCGTTTCCAGGAATTTGCTTGGACGAAAAGACAACCGTGTCGCCCTGGGTCAGCTTCAGATCGTGCGTTCCACTTGCGATGCGCGCCAACGCGGCGCGCGGCTCGCCCTGCCCACCGGTCGCGATGATCATCACCTCGCGCTTTGGCAGCCGCATGGCAGTGTCGAAATCGACGATGTCGGGAAAGTCGAGCAAATAGCCATTGGCCTTCGCAACGCGAAGGATGCGATCGAGGCTACGGCCGGCCACGCAGACCCTGCGCCCGGTCTCTTCCGCGACCTTGCCAAGTGTCTGCAACCGCGCGGCATTGGAGGCAAAGGTCGTCACGAGCACGCGGCCGCGGGCCGATTCGACGGCTTCGCGAAGTCCTTCATGCACCGACAATTCGCTGCCTGACGCCTCGAGATCGAACACGTTCGTGGAATCGCAGACGAGCGCAAGAACACCCTCCTGCCCGATCGCTTCGAGAGTTTCGACACTCGATGGTTCGCCCAGCACCGGGGTCTCGTCGAGCTTCCAGTCGCCGGTATGAAAGATGTTACCGTGCGGGGTTTCGATGAGGACTCCGTTGCCCTCGGGAATCGAATGCGCGAGCGCCACGAACGTCACGCGAAACGGATCGAGGTCGATCGATCCACCGCGATCGATAATGTGGAGCTTGACCTGGCCGGTCAGGCCCTCTTCTTCCAATTTCCCGGCGATTAGTCCGGCAGTGAACGGTGTCGCATAAAGCGGAACCTTCAGATCAGCAGCAAGATACGGGATCGCGCCGATATGGTCCTCATGGCCATGGGTCAGAACGATGCCAACCAAATCGTCGCGGTTCTCTTCGATGAATTCCAGATCGGGAAGGATCAGATCGATGCCCGGATAATCGCTATCGGCAAAGGTCAGGCCAAGATCCACCATCAGCCACTTGCCCTTGGTACCGTAGAGATTGACGTTCATGCCAATCTCACCCGACCCGCCCAGCGCGAGAAACAGGAGCTCGTCGTCGCGCGGCGTCATTTCGCTACTTTCTTCGCCAGCATCGCGAGACCCTGAATCGTCAGGTCCGGCTCTATCGCATCGAATGCGTCGGTGTGCTCGTCGAACAGGATGGCGAGACCGCCCGTCGCGATGACCTTGGTCGGACGACCAATCTCGGCCTTCATTCGCTTGGTGATTCC
Organism: uncultured Alphaproteobacteria bacterium; assembly: GCA_963843855.1. Classification (GTDB taxonomy): domain Bacteria; phylum Pseudomonadota; class Alphaproteobacteria; order Sphingomonadales; family Sphingomonadaceae; genus Sphingomicrobium. Next base: position 310,554 of record CAWJMA010000003.1, on the reverse strand, counting down.
TTCGATCATGGAGACATAACCCCAGTATACCCCGATCAGCATCTGGCTTTCCGTCGTGGTGCCGATCACGCTTTCGTCTTGCGGTGCGGCGATAGCGATCCGCGGAAGCTTGGCCGCTGCACTAACCAGCGCATCCAGGCTGAGGTTGATACCGGGCGCGATGACGCCGCCCTTATAGGCCCCGTCGTAATCGACCACGTCGAACGTCGTTGCCGTTCCGAAATCGATCACGATAAGGTCGCCCTCGTGCCGTGAGTGCGCGGCCAGCGCATTCAATGCCCGGTCAGCGCCCACACTGGAGGGATCCGGGACATCGAGCGCCATCGGCCAGCCCGCATCGCCTTGGCCTGCGATCAGCGGCGCGACACCGAAATACTTCTGCGAGAGAACGTCCAGGTTATGGAGCGCGCGCGGAACGACCGTGCCGACGATGACCTGCGTCACATCGCCTTTCGAAAAGCCTTCGAGTTCAAGCAATTGATGCAACCAAACGGCATATTCGTCGCCAGTCCGACGCGGATCGGTAGCGATCCGCCAGCGGGTCTTGATCTCGCCGTCGTCGACGAGCGCGAAGACGAGGTTTGTGTTTCCGACATCGATGGCAAGCAACATGGGCTAGCCCCTAGCGAATGGCGCCCGCGAAAGCGAGGCTTCAACCAAGGCTGACATCACCGACGCGGACAATGCTGATCGTGCCGTCATCGCGGCGCAATCGCATCGCTCCATCATGCTCCAATCCCTCGAACGTCCCCGTTACAATGTCATCGGGACCTTGATGAGCCGTCAGGCGACTGCCGTGTGGATGGGCGCGCGCCTCCCAGGCACTGACCAGCGCGCCAGGTTCGGATAGTCGCCAAGCGCCCAGCAGACGCGCAAAGCTGCCCGCGAGGAGCGGCGCGAACGATGGCGGCGTGATGTTGGGAATGTCGGATAGCGACGCTGTTTCGCGGCCCTCGATCTTTGGAGCGACGGCGAGATTGGCCCCAAAGCCGGCGACGACGCGATCGCCAAATCTCTCCAGCAGGATGCCGGCCAATTTGGCTTTGCCGCGGAGCACGTCATTGGGCCATTTCAACCTGACGGGCGTGCCTGGCGCGGCCGTCTCGAGCGCTTCGATCAGCGCAAGCCCAGCGACGAGCGATAGCGTCGGCGGCTGCGGATCGCCGCTGCGTAACCGGATCAGCGTCGAACCGTAGTAATTGCCGTCGGGACTCAGCCAGGACCGGCCTTGCCGCCCGCGCCCGGCATGTTGGCGTGACGCAAGCAGCCAATCGCCTTCAACCGCATCGCGATCGCCGAGCAAGTCGGCATTGGTCGATCCGGTTTCCTCGACGAAACGCAGTCGGCTCAAAAGAGCGACGCCGCCGCATTGTCGGCGAGGCGGCCAACCGGCCCCATCAACAGATAGCCGAGCGGGCTGACGATCACTGCCGCGATCCCAATAAGTGCGCCTTCCACCGGCGTATCGGACTTCGCGTAGAGAGCGCCAGGCGCGTCGAAGTACATGACCTTGATGATCTTGAGGTAATAATAGGCCCCGACGACCGTCCCCACGATCCCCGCCACCGCAAGCGCGATCAGGCCGGCATCGACCGCCGCCCAGAACACCAGCAGCTTGGGCCAGAAGCCGAACAGTGGCGGAATGCCGGCCAGCGAGAACATGAATATCGCGATCGCGGCGGCCAGGCCGGGCCGGGTCTGCGACAGGCCAGACAGGCTGTCGATACTCTCGACCGGCGTTCCCGACGCGTCCTTCATCCGCAGCACGCACAAGAACATGCCAAGCGTCATCACGACATAGACGGCCATGTAAAACAACACCGCTGAAGCACCGCGCTGCCCGCCTGCGGCAAGGCCGATCAACGCGAAGCCGACGTTGTTGATCGACGAATAAGCGAGCAGTCGCTTGATATTGGTCTGGCCGTACGCAGCAATCGCCCCCACCGCGATGGAGGCCAGAGCGGCCACGATCATGATCTGGCGCCATTGTTCGATTGCCGGTCCAAGCGCATCGAGGCAGAGGCGCGTGGCGAGCAAGACAGCGGCGACCTTCGGTGCTGACGCGAAAAGCGCCGTCACCGGCGTCGGCGCGCCTTCGTACACGTCGGGCGTCCACATGTGGAACGGCACCGCGCTGACCTTGAACGCCATTCCGGCAAGCACAAAGACCAGACCGAACAAGAGGCCAATCGACGACACCCCATCACGCGCGAAAGCGGCGGCAATTCCGGTAAAGCTGACCGAACCGGTGAAGCCGTAAAGCAGCGAAATGCCGTACAGAAGGATGCCGCTAGCAAGCGCGCCGAGCAGAAAATATTTCAGGCCCGCCTCGGCGGAGCGGTCGTCCGTGCGACGATAGGAGGCCAGCACATAAGCACTCAGACTGCTCAGCTCGAGTCCCACATAAAGGCTCATCAGGCTGGTCGCGGACACCATCACGCTCATCCCGACCACCGCGAACAGCACTAGCACCGGATATTCCGCGCCATGTTCCAGTCCGCGCTCGAACCAATTGTGGGCGGCAATGATTGCGGTCGCCGCAGCGCCATAGACAAGGATCTTGCCAAACGCGCCGAAGCCGTCGGCAACGACCAGCCCGCCGAACAGCGGCCCCGCCGTCATCGGCGCACCGAACACGCTCACCGCGGCGGCAACCAGCAGCGCGACTGCGCCCCAGCTTGTCACCCCTCCGCTGCGGCGGCCGCTGAAGGCAGCGACCATCATCAGCGCAATCGCACCCAGCGTCAGGATGATTTCGGGGAGAAAGGCGGCAAGTTTCATCAGTGCGCTCCCCCGTGCGCTTCATCCTTGGCGGCAACCGGTTTTCCGGCGGTCAGGTTGGAATTGCTCGCCGGCTTGGCTCGGTCGATACGTTCCAGAATCCGGCCGACATCGGCGCGCATCGGCTTCATGAAGCTTTCCGGATAGACCCCCATCCACAAGGTCGCAGCAGCAAGTGGCGCAAGCAGCGCCCATTCGCGCTTGTCCAGATCGGGCATTGCGGCGGCATCTTCGTTGTCACGTGTGCCGAAACATATCCGCCAGTACAAATAGAGCATGTAGGCGGCGCCAAGGATGATGCCGGTGGTCGCGACGATCCCGGCCCAGCTCGATGCTTCGTACGTCCCCATCAGCGACAGGAATTCCCCGACAAAGTTGCTCAGTCCGGGAAGGCCGACGCTGGCCATCGTGAAGACCATGAAGAAAAAGGCGTAGGCGGGCATATTGTCGGAAAGGCCGCCGTAGCGCGCGATTTCGCGGGTGTGGAGGCGGTCGTAAACCACTCCGACGCACAGGAACAGCGCACCCGACACCAGACCGTGGCCAAGCATCACCATCAATGCGCCCTCGATCCCCTGCCGGTTGAAGGCGAACAGGCCAAAGGTGACAAACGCCATGTGCGCGACCGACGAATAAGCGATCAGCTTTTTCATGTCTTTCTGCACCAGCGCGACGAGGCTAGTATAGACGACGGCAATTCCGCTGAGCACGAAGACAAGGGGCATGAATTGCGCCGACGCTTCGGGGAACATCGGCAGGCTGAACCGGACGAACCCGTAACCGCCCATCTTCAATAGGACACCGGCAAGGATCACCGAACCCGCGGTCGGCGCCTGAACGTGAGCGTCGGGAAGCCAGGTGTGGACCGGCCACATCGGCACCTTGACCGCGAAGCTGGCGAAGAAGGCCAGCCACAGCCAAGTCTGGACATGCGGCGCGAAGTCATGCGCCATCAGCGTTGGAATATCGGTCGTCCCCGCGTTCAGGATCATGAACAGCATCGCGACCAGCATCAGCACCGATCCGAGCAGGGTGTAGAGGAAGAATTTGTAGGCCGCCTTGATCCGGTCGGCCCCGCCCCAGATGCCGATGATCAGATACATCGGGATCAACCCGGCCTCGAAGAAGATGTAGAACAGCAAAAGGTCCTGCGCCGCGAACACGCCGATCATCAGCGCCTCCATCAGCAGGAAGGCGGCCATATATTCAGGGACGCGCTTCTCGATCGCCTTCCAGCTCGCACCGATGCAGATCGGCATCAGGAACACCGACAGGACGATCAGCATCAATGCGATCCCATCGATCCCGAGTGCCCAGTTAAATGGCCCGCCAAGCGACACCTTCTCGACGAATTGCCACTGCGCGCCAGCGGGTTCGAACGCGGCCCACATCGCGGCGCCAAGCAGCAGATTGGCAAATGTCGCGAGAAGCGCGATCCACCGGGCACCATTGGCCTTGACCAACAAGGCCGCGATGGCCGCGATCAGCGGCACTGCAATCAACAGCGACAGAATTGGAATTCCGGTCATTTGGCCACCCAGAAAACCCAGCTTGCAGCGGCAATCAGGCCGAGCATCATGATGAGGGCGTAATTGGTCACATATCCCGACTGCAGCCTGGTGGTCAGCCGATTGCCGAGCGCCACCGCATGGGCCGCGCCGTGCGGACCGAAGCGGTCGATGGTCTGTTCGTCACCGCGCTTCCACAGGAAACGGCCGATCGCCATCGCCGGACGGACGAAAATCGCGTCGTATATTTCGTCGAAATACCATTTGTGCATCAAGAAGCGGTGCAGATAGGGGAATTGCGCAACGAACGCCGCGGGCGCGCCGGGGTGGCGGATGTAATTGCGATAAGCCAGCGCTAGCCCGATGAGCATCACCGCCGCCGGGGTCAGCTTGACCCACAATGGCACCTCGTGCGCGGCGTGGATCAGATGTTCGTTGTTGACCAGGCTTCCGGCCCAAAAGGCGGTGCCGCCTTCGGCACCGAAGAACTCGTGATGGAAAACAAAACCCGACAGGATCGCGCCCAGGGTCAGCACGCCCAGCGGCACCAGCATCGTCCACGGGCTTTCATGGGGGTGATAGCCCGCGGTGCCCTCGATGGCTTGGTGACCATGATCGTGCGCGCTGTCGTGATCGCTCGCTTCCTCGCTCTCGTCTTCATGGATGTGATGGACGGCATGCTGGATATGTTCGCTGCCCGCCCATCGGGCCTTGCCAAAGAAAGTCAGGAAGATCAGTCGCCAGCTGTAGAAGCTGGTCAGCAGCGCGGCGAACGCACCGACCCAGAAGGCAATATTGCCGTGCACCGTCCCGCTCGCAAACGCGCTCTCCAGGATTGCGTCCTTCGAATAGAAGCCGGCAAAACCGAACACGCCGATGATCCCAACCCCAGTAATCGCCAGCGTCCCTGCGACCATCGCCCAGAAGGTAAGCGGGATCTCTTTCCGAAGCGCGCCGTAATGACGCATGTCCTGTTCATGGTGCATGGCGTGGATCACGCTGCCCGCGCCTAGGAATAGCAACGCCTTGAAAAAGGCGTGAGTGAACAGGTGGAACATCGCTGCGCCATAGGCACCGACGCCTGCCGCGAAGAACATGTAGCCAAGCTGCGAACAGGTCGAATAAGCGACCACGCGCTTGATGTCGGTTTGCACCACCGCGACCGTCGCGGCGAAGATGGCGGTTGCGGCGCCGACGTAGGTGACGACCATCAATGCGTCGGGCGATACTTCGAACATCGGCGACAGGCGACACACCATGAACACGCCAGCCGTCACCATGGTCGCGGCATGGATCAGCGCCGACACCGGCGTCGGCCCTTCCATCGCGTCGGGCAGCCAAGTGTGCAGGCCCAGTTGCGCCGACTTGCCCATTGCCCCCACGAACAGGAGCAGGCAAAGCAAGGTCATCGTATCGACCGTCATTCCCGCAAAACCGATGGTCGATCCCGCCATCGACGGTGCCGCCGCGAGGATCGCGGGGATCGAGACAGTGCCAAACACCAAGAAGGTGCCGAAAATGCCGAGACTGAAACCGAAGTCGCCGACGCGGTTGACCACGAACGCCTTCATCGCCGCCGCGTTCGCGCTGGGCTTGTGATACCAGAAGCCGATCAGCAGGTAGGACGCCAGTCCGACGCCCTCCCAACCGAAGAACATCTGGACCAGGCTGTCCGCCGTTACCAGCATCAGCATCGCAAAGGTGAACAGCGACAAATAAGCGAAAAAGCGCGGCTGGCTGGGATCCTCGTCCATGTACCCCCAGCTGTAGAGGTGGACGAGGCTCGACACCGTCGTCACCACGACCAGCATCACCGCGGTCAGCGTATCGACGCGAAGCGCCCAGTCGACGTTCAGCGCCCCGCTTTCAATGAACTTCAGCACAGGGACGACCTCGGCCTCGCCGCTGCCCGCCACAAAGGACAGGAAGATTGGCCAGCTCAGCGCCGCCGCGATCAGCAGCGCGCCCGTGGTGACGATCTTTGCCGGCAGCTTGCCGATGAGACGCCCGCCGAGCCCCGCGACAAGCGCGGCCAGTAGCGGCAGGAAGACGATGGCGATGATGGGGTGCATTTATCCGCGCATCCGGTTGACGTCGTCGACCGCGATCGAGCCGCGGCGACGGAAGAAGATGACGAGAATCGCAAGGCCGATCGCGGCCTCGGCGGCGGCGACGGTCAACACGAACATGGCAAATACCTGGCCCGTGACATCGCCAAGGTAGGCGCTGAACGCGACCAGGTTGATGTTGACCGACAGCAGGATCAATTCGATCGCCATCAGCATCAGGATGATGTTGCGGCGGTTGAGGAAGATGCCGAGGACGCCGATGGTGAACAGGATCGCGGCAACGGTCAGATAATGGCTCAACCCGATCACAGCGTCACCCCTTCGCCCGATTTCGGTTGCATGTTCCTGGTTGCGTCCTGCGGGCGGCGCGCAATCTGCTTCGATACGTTCTGGCCGCGCGAATCGCCGCGGCTGCGGTGGGTCAGCACGATCGCACCGATCATCGCGACCAGCAGGATCAGCCCGGCCAGTTCGAACGGCATCAGGAACCGGGTGTACAATGCCTCGCCGACCGCCTCGATATTGGGCTGCGCACTCGACAACGGCTTGGCGGCGATCAGCGGGTCGGATTGGCGCGCATTGGCGGCAACCGCGATCTCGGCCAGCAGGACGAGCGCGATCAGCAGTCCGAACGGCAGATTGCTGGAAAAACCTGAGCGCAATTTCGCGAAATCAATGTCCAGCATCATGACGATGAACAGGAACAGCACTGCGACCGCGCCGACGTAGACGATGACCAGCAGCATCGCGATGAATTCAGCGCCGACCAGCAGCATAAGGCCGGCCGCGTTGAAAAAGGCGACGATCAGCCACAGCACGCTATGTACTGGATTGCGCGCGAAGATCACCAGCAGCGCGGAGCCGAGGGTGAGTCCTGCGAACAGGTAAAAAGCGAAGGTGGCGATCATAAGTTGGCGCGGCCCCTATCGATACGCTGCATCGGCAGCAAGGTTGGCGGCAATCGCGCCTTCCCAGCGGTCGCCGTTGTCGAGCAATTTCGCCTTGTCGTAGAGCAATTCCTCGCGGGTTTCGGTGGCGAATTCTAGGTTCGGGCCTTCGACGATCGCGTCCACAGGGCACGCTTCGGCGCACAGCCCGCAATAGATGCACTTGACCATGTCGATGTCGTAGCGGGTGGTGCGGCGGCTGCCGTCCTCACGCGGTTCGGCCTCGATCGTGATCGCCTGCGCGGGGCAAATCGCCTCGCACAATTTGCACGCGATGCAGCGTTCTTCCCCGTTCGGATAGCGGCGCAGCGCATGCTCGCCGCGAAAGCGAGGGCTCTGCGGCACCTTCTCGTACGGATAGTTGATCGTCGCCTTGGGCTTGAAGAAATACTTCAGCGTCAGCGCATGGGCCTTGACGAATTCCCAAAGGGTAAAAGCCTTGATGGTCCGGGCGATCATGCGCCTGCTCCATAGCGGGTTAGCATCAGCCAACCCGAAATAAGTGTCACGAAAATGAGACTGAGTGGCAGGAAGATTTTCCAGCCCAGCCGCATCAGCTGGTCGTAGCGGTAGCGCGGAACGGTCGCCTTTACCCAGCCGAAGATGAAAAAGAAGATGCCCATCTTCAAAAACAACCACAGGATGCCTGGCACAGCATAGAGCGGTGCCCAGTCGATCGGGGGCAGGAAGCCGCCCCAGAACAGGATGGCGTTGAGCGCGCACATCAGGATTACGTTGGCATATTCGCCGAGCCAGAAGAGCGCGAAGGACATGCTCGAATATTCGGTCTGGTGACCCGCGACCAGTTCGCTCTCCGCCTCGACCAGGTCGAACGGGGTGCGGAATGTCTCGGCCATCGAGCTGATCAGGAAAACCACCGCCATCGGGAACAGCAAGGGATTGAAGCCATAGCCGTTGAGGAAACCCAGTACATTGCCCTTCTGCGCCATGACGATGCCGGTCATGTTGAACGTGCCCGCGTAAAGCACGACACAGATCAGAACAAAGCCGATCGAGACTTCGTAACTGACCATCTGCGCGGCGGCGCGAATGGCGGAGAAGAACGGATATTTGGAGTTGGAAGCCCAGCCCGCCAGGATCACGCCGTAGACGCCGAGCGAGCTTGCCGCGAGGATGTAGAGCAGGCCGACGTTGATATCGGTCAGCACCACCCCGACGTCGAACGGCACCACCGCCCAGACGATTAGCGCGACCGTGAAGGTGATAATCGGCGCAAGGATGAAGAGGCCCTTGTTCGCGCTCGACGGGATGATGGTTTCCTTAAGGAAGACCTTCAAGCCGTCGGCGAAACTTTGCAGCAAGCCCCACGGCCCGACCACGTTGGGCCCGCGTCGAAGGGCGATGGCGGCCCAGATCTTGCGTTCGGCATAGATGATCATCGCGACCGCGAGCATCAGCGGGAGTGCGATCACGAGGATGCCGATGACGGTCGAAAGCGTCCAGGCCCAGTCGTAGAGCATGCCCTTGCTGACGAAGAAGTCGGTCATTCGGCCGCCTCCGCAAAAGTGACGCCGTGGATCAATTCGTCCGAACAGCGCTTCATCGTCGGGCTTGCACGGCAGATGGCGTTGGTCAGGTAGAAATCCTTGATCGGATAGCTGATTGAACCGCTCGCGCTCGCGTCGAGCTTTGGCGGCGCCCACGGCGCATCGATCACGCTGCCTTCGGTCAGGCCGAGCGCCGGCGTGTCGGCGATCATCGCGGCGCGAAGCTGGTCGAAGCGATCAAACGGAAGCGGCTTGCCAATCAGGTCGGATAGCGCCCGCAAGATCGTCCAGTCCTCGCGCGCGTCGCCAGGCGCGAAGGTTGCGCGCTCGCTGCGCTGGACGCGGCCTTCGATGTTGACGAACGTGCCGTGTTTTTCGGCATAAGCCGCGCCCGGCAGCACGAGGTCGGCGTGACGCGCGCCCTTGTCGCCATGGTGGCCGATGTAGACCGTGAAGGCGCCCATGAGCGTGTCTTCAGGCACTTCATCGGCGCCTAGCGAAATGACCAGTTCGGGCTTCGCCTTGGCGATGTCGGCGATGCCGCCCTTCTGGGCGTATCCGAGCAGCAACCCGGCCATTCGTGAGGCGGCCGTGTGGAGGACGTTGAACCCGTTCCACGTTCCCTGGATGAAGCCGCCCGACGCCGCAATAGCCGCACCGAGCCCGCCCGCCGCAAGCGCGCCAGGGCCGACGATCATCACCGGGCGTTCAGCCTTGTTGAGTGCGTCCGCCGCATCCTTGGGCAACTTGCCGAGCAGCGACAGATCGTCGCCGAGCCATGTCACCGGATAGCTAAGATCCGTTTGCGGCCCGATGGCGAAGACCTTGGCGCCGCGGCGCATCGCCTTGCGGACCCGGGTGTTCACCAGCGGCGCTTCCCAGCGCAAATTGGTCCCAACCAGAAGCACCATGTCGGCGGTGTCGATGTCGGCAATCGGCGTATTGAACCGCACCGCGCTCAAGTTGCCGACGTCATAATCGAGCCCGGTCTGCCGCCCTTCGAGCAGCGACGATCCCGCGGCCTTGAGCAGCGCCTTGGCGGCATACATCGTTTCGGCATCGACCAAATCGCCGGAAATCGCCGCAACTTTCTTGCCCGCCCTGGTGAAGGCCTTGGCGAACGCGTCGAGCGCCTCGCCCCACGTGGTTTCGACCAGCTTGCCTTTGACTCGCATCCACGGCCGATCGAGGCGACCGCGGACCAGCGCGTCGACATGGTGACGCGTCTTGTCGTGCGCCCATTCCTCGTTCACCGCATCGTTGATGCGCGGCAGGATGCGCATGACCTGGCGACCGCGCACATCCATTCGGATGTTGGTGCCGACCGCGTCCATGACGTCGATGCCGGGAACCTTCTTGAGCTCCCACGGCCGCGCTTCGAAGCTGTATGGCCGCGACAGCAAGGCGCCTACCGGGCACAGATCGACCAGGTTGCCGGACAGTTCGCTGGTCAGCGCGCCTTCGAGGTAGGAGGTGATCTGCGCATCCTCGCCGCGGAACAGCATCCCCATTTGCGGCGTACCTGCGACCTCGTCCGAAAAGCGGACGCAGCGCGTGCACTGGATGCAGCGCGTCATCGCCGTCTTGACGATCGGCCCCATATATTTGTCTTCGACCGCGCGCTTGTTTTCATCGTAGCGGCTGTCCCCGCGACCATAGGCCATGGCCTGGTCCTGAAGATCGCATTCACCGCCCTGGTCGCAGATCGGGCAATCGAGCGGGTGGTTGATGAGCAGGAACTCCATCACCCCTTCGCGCGCCTTTTTGACCATCGGCGTGTCGGTGCGGATCGTCTGGCCGTCCGCGGCGGGGAGCGCGCACGAGGCCTGCGGCTTGGGCGGGCCCGGCGCGACCTCGACCAGGCACATCCGGCAATTGCCCGCGATCGAAAGGCGTTCGTGATAACAGAAGCGCGGAATTTCCTTCCCCGCAAGCTCGCACGCCTGCAGCACGGTTGCGCCGGCCGGGACTTCGAGTTCGACGCCGTCTACGGTGACTTTAGGCATTACCGAGAAACCTCCGCCGAAACGACATTGGGTCCCTTCGAGACTTTATAGGCCCCGTTCTTTTTGTAAGCCGACAGGCGTACTTGAGCGCGCTGACCATCGCGACGAATGCAAACATGCTCTTTCTCTATGAACCTGATCATTCCGCCGCGTCCTGCATCGCGCCGTGGCGCTCAGTGATGCGGCGTTCGAGTTCGGGGCGGAAGTGCTTGATCAGTCCCTGAATCGGCCATGCCGCAGCATCGCCCAGCGCGCAGATGGTATGGCCTTCGATCTGCTTGGTGACGTCATAAAGGCGGTCGATGGTGCCGATTTCGGCGTCGCCTTCGCGCAGTTTTTCCATCGTTCGCCACATCCAGCCTGTGCCTTCGCGGCACGGGGTGCACTGGCCGCAGCTTTCATGCTTGTAGAAATAGCTGATTCGGCTGATCGCGCGGACGATGTCGGTCGACTTGTCCATGACGATGACGGCGGCGGTGCCGAGGCCCGAGCCCAAAGCCTTCAGGCCGTCGAAGTCCATCGGCGCATCCATGATCTGTTCGGCCGGAACCAAGGGCACCGACGACCCGCCCGGAATCACCGCGAGCAAATTGTCCCAACCGCCGCGAATGCCGCCGGCGTGGCGGTCGATCAGTTCGCGGAACGAAATGCTCATCGTTTCCTCGACGACGCACGGCTTGTTCACGTGGCCGCTGATCTGGAACAGCTTGGTTCCGGCATTGCCTTCGCGGCCGAAGCTCTTGAACCAGTCGGCGCCGCGCCGAAGGATGGTCGGGACGACCGCAATGCTTTCGACATTGTTGACCGTCGTTGGGCAGCCGTAGAGCCCCGCACCGGCCGGGAATGGCGGCTTGAGCCGCGGCTGGCCCTTCTTGCCCTCCAGACTTTCGAGCATCGCGGTTTCTTCGCCGCAGATGTAGGCGCCCGCACCGCGGTGGACGAACAGGTCGAAATCATAGCTCGACCCGGCCGCATTCTTGCCGAGCAGGCCAGCGTCATAGGCCTCCGCGACGGCTTTGCGCAGCGCCTCGGTCTCGACGATGAATTCGCCGCGCACGTAAATGTATCCCGCCCGAGCGCGCATTGCGAAGCCGGCGATGAGCGCGCCTTCGATCAACTTGTGCGGATCGTGGCGCAGGATTTCGCGGTCCTTGCAGCTGCCCGGCTCGGACTCGTCGGCGTTGATGACGAGGAAGTTCGGGCGGCCCGGCGTCGGCTCCTTGGGCATGAAGCTCCACTTCATGCCGGTCGGGAAACCCGCTCCGCCGCGACCGCGCAGGCCCGAGGCCTTCACTTCCTCGATGATCGCGTCCTGACCGCGCTTCATCAAATAGGCAGTCTTGTCCCAATCGCCGCGCGCCTGCGCCGACTTCAGGTCCGCGCCCTGATAGCCATACAGATTGGTAAAGATGCGATCCTTGTCGCTGAGAGGCGAAATGCTGCTCATTTAATTTGCTTGTTCTTGATCTTGCCGGTGACGAACCCGGCGACCAGCACGACTACGGCGATGACAAGTGCGATCTTAAGGAGCTTGAACAGCAGCCCAAGGACCAGCACCGCGACGATGATTCCAATGACAAGAGCCATCAATATTGTCCTCGATAATCGTAATTGCGTTCGGCCATTTTCTTCAGCGTCGACGGGCCACCTTCCGGCGCACTGGTCTGGCGGTCGATTTGCGGGCCGACCTTGGGCTGCTTGCCCGCCGCCAGCGCGTCGAGCACGGCGGCCATGCTTTGCTCGGTCAGGTCTTCGTAATTGTCGTCGTTGATCTGGACCATCGGCGCATTGGCGCAGGCGCCGAGGCACTCGACCTCGGTCAGCGTCCACAGGCCGTCCTCGGTGGTGTGGCCCTTCTTCATGCCCTTCTTGGCGCAAGCAGCGAGCACGTCGTCCGACCCGCGCAGCATGCACGGTGTGGTGCCGCAGACCTGGACATGGAATTTGCCGACGGGGACAAGGTTAAACATCGTGTAGAAGCTGGCGACTTCCTGCACCGCGATGGGCGGCATCGACAGTTCGCGCGCGACGAATTCGATCACTGGCATGGGAAGCCAGCCCTGTGTGCCGGTCATTGCGCCGACCTGCCGTTGTGCAAGGTCGAGGAACGGGATTGAGGCCGACGCCTGCCGACCCGCCGGATAGCGCGAGACGATGTCGGCCGCCGCCTTGGCATTGGCCTCATCCCACGCGAAATCGCTCCACTGGGCGCGCAGTTGGGGGGTGTCAGGGGCGAAATGACGCTCAGCCATTAGCGATCGCACTCCCCGAAGACGACGTCGATGGCGCTGAGCACGGCGGTGGTGTCGGCGAGCATGTGGCCCTTCATCATGAAATCCATCGCCTGCAGATGGCTGAACGCGGTCGGCCGGATCTTACAGCGATAGGGTTTGTTGGTGCCGTCGGCGACCAGGTAGACGCCGAATTCGCCCTTGGGGCTCTCGGTAGCGACATACACTTCGCCGGCGGGGACGTGATAGCCCTCGGTGTAGAGCTTGAAGTGGTGGATCATCGCTTCCATCGACTGCTTCATCTCGCCGCGCGTCGGCGGGAAGACCTTGCGATCCTCGGTCCCGATCGGCCCTTGCGGCATTTCGCTTAGGCACTGGCGCATGATCCGGGCGGACTGGCGCACCTCTTCGACGCGAACCATGAAGCGGTCGTAGCAATCGCCCTTGGTGCCGACCGGGATGTCGAAATCCATCCGGTCATAGACTTCATAAGGCTGCGACTTGCGCAAATCCCACGGAATGCCCGCGGCGCGGATCATCGGGCCGGAGAAGCCCCAGGCCAGCGCGTCTTCCTTGCTGACGGTGCCAATGTCGACGTTGCGCTGCTTGAAGATGCGGTTGTCGGCGACCAGCGAAATTGCGTCCTCGAACAGCGGCATGCGCTTGTCGAGGAAGGTCGTCATGTCGGCCAGCACCTTTTCGGGAATGTCTTGGTGGACCCCGCCGACGCGGAAGTAATTGGCGTGCATCCGCGCACCCGACACCGCTTCGTACAGCTGCATCGTGTCTTCGCGAACCTCGAACATCCACAGGTTCGGGGTCATTGCGCCCACGTCCATGATGTGCGCGCCAAGGTTGAGCATGTGGTTCGAAATGCGGGTCAATTCCGCCATCAGGACGCGGATATATTGCGCACGGATCGGCACCTCGAGGCCCATCAATTTCTCGACCGCAAGCACATAGCTGTGCTCCATGCACATCGGCGAGCAGTAATCGAGCCGGTCGAAATACGGCAGCGCCTGCGCATAGGTGCGATATTCGATCAGTTTTTCGGTGCCGCGATGGAGCAGGCCGATATGCGGATCGACCCGCTCGACGATCTCGCCGTCCAGTTCCATGATCAGGCGCAGAACCCCGTGCGCGGCGGGGTGCTGCGGGCCGAAGTTGATCGTGTAGTTGCTGACTGTCTGGTCGCCCACGGTGGGTTTGGCACCAGCCTGGTCGATGGGCGCACCGACCATGACATCCAACGTCTGGGTCATGCGTCACCCGTTTTCTTGGGGCTGCGCTTGGGCTTGGCGGGATTGGGATCTTCCTTGGCGGTCGTGATTCCACCCGCGCTCTTGGCCTTGGCAGCGGCTGGCTTGCGGGCCTGCGCCTTCGCCTTGTCGTCGGTCGGCTTTCCGGCGCCGGTGTCGGATTTTTCGTCGGTTGTTTTCGGCGTTCCGGGGCCAGCCTTTGCGGGTGTTGTCGGCGTGCTTGGCGCGGGCGCCGGACTTGGCGCGCCGGGTGCCTGCGGCACCGCTTTCTCATCGCCGGGAAGGACATATTCCGGCCCTTCCCACGGCATCATGAAGTCGAAGTTGCGGAAATCCTGGGGCAGTTGCACGGGTTCGTAAACGACGCGCTTTTCCGCCTCGGAATAGCGCAGCTCAACATAGCCGGTCTGCGGAAAATCTTTGCGCAGCGGATGCCCTTCGAAGCCGTAATCGGTTAGGATCCGGCGAAGGTCGGGGTTGCCCGCGAAGATCACGCCATAAAGGTCGAACACTTCGCGTTCGAGCCAGCCGGCGACCGGCCACAGGCCCGTCACGCTTGGCACCGGGGTCACTTCGTCGGTCGACACTTTCAGGCGGACGCGGTGATTCTGCGTGACCGACAGCAGGTGGTAATTGACCTCAAACCGCTCGGCCCGCTCGGGATAATCGACCCCGGCAATCTCCATCAGTTGCTGGTAGTCGAAATCATCGCGGGCGATCCGGCAGGCCTCGACGATCGAATCGCGGGCGACCGTAATGGTCAGTTCCTCGACATGGACCTTCGACGTGACGAACGCGCCGCCAATCGCTTTTGCAAAGGCATCGGCAAAGCCGTCGCGTGGCTTGACCAGGGGGGCAACGCTGCTCATCGCGTGATCGTCCCGTCACGGCGAATTTTCCGTTGCAACTGCATAATGCCATACAGCAGTGCCTCGGCCGTCGGCGGGCAGCCCGGCACGTAAATATCCACCGGAACGATCCGGTCGCAGCCGCGAACGACGCTGTAGCTGTAGTGATAGTAGCCGCCGCCGTTGGCGCAGCTGCCCATCGAGATGACGTATTTGGGCTCGCTCATCTGGTCGTAGACCTTGCGCAGCGCGGGGGCCATCTTGTTGCACAGCGTTCCGGCGACGATCATCACGTCGGACTGACGCGGCGATGCGCGCGGCGCGACGCCGAAGCGTTCGAGGTCGTAGCGCGGCATGTTGACGTGGATCATCTCGACCGCGCAGCAGGCCAAACCGAACGTCATCCACCACAGGCTGCCCGTCCGCGCCCAATGGACCAGATCTTCCAGACTGGCGACGGCAAAGCCCTTCTCGTCAAGCTCGCGGCGCATTTTCTCGAGCTTTTCGCGCTCCTCCATGCTCATCGGGACGGGCGGAGCATCGCGCAGCGGGCTGACCTGGACGGTCGGGTCCTGAACCGCTTTCTCGCTCACCGGAGTCACTCCCATTCCAGCGCCCCCTTCTTCCACGCATAAGCAAGGCCAAGCGCGAGTTCGGCGAGGAAGATCATCATCGCGCCCCAGCCGAGCCAGCCGATTTCCGACAGGCTGACCGCCCACGGGAACAGGAAAGCAGCTTCCAGGTCGAAGATGATGAACAGGATGGCGACGAGGTAGAATCGCACGTCGAACTGCGCGCGACTGTCCTCGAACGCGGGAAATCCACACTCATATTCGCTGAGCTTTTCCGGCGTCGGATTATGCGAGCCGGTGGCGCGCGACACCAGCATCGGAAGAAATACGAACGCACTCGACAACGCAATGGCGATGCCAAGGAAAATCAGGATAGGCAAATATCCGGCGGCAACATCGGCCAAAGGGGAACTCCCACGGGGCTTTGACAGGTTGGCGGCTCTCTAGGACGCCCACCCGTATCGGGCAAGCGGTCGAACCAATGAAAATGACTCGCAGTTAGCGATTTTTGTCAATCAGCGGAGCGCGCCAGCCACCAATTTGTGCAGCTTCGAATGAAGGTCGCCGTTTCCGGCAAGATATTCCCGACGGTCGATCATCCGGTCCTGCCCGCGATAGTCGGAGATGAAACCGCCCGCTTCCTTGATCAGGATAATTCCGGCGGCAACATCCCAAAGGTCGAGATCGTCTTCCCAGAAACCGTCAAAACGACCGGCTGCGACCCACGCCAAATCCAGGCTGGCCGCGCCCATCCGACGGATTCCACTGACTTCGGGTGCAACCGCGCCGTAAATCCGGCTCCACGTCGCAACATTGCCGCGTCCGAAATGCGGAAGACCGGTTCCGACCAATGCCTCGTCGAGGTGACGGCGTGCCGACACGCGAAGCCGGCGGTCATGAAGCCACGCCCCCCTGCCCCGCTCAGCCCAGAAGCTTTCGTCGGTAATCGGCTGATAAATCAGGCCATGCGTGATGTCCGGCGTGCCGTCCGCTCTCTTGTCCTCGACGGCGATGGAAATCGCGAAGTGCGGGATGCCGTGCAGGAAATTCGAAGTCCCGTCGAGGGGGTCGATGATCCAGCGCGGCTTGCTCGGGTCGCCTTCGATCAGTCCCGATTCCTCGGTCAGGATCGCCCAGTCCGGGCGCGCAGCCTGGAGTTCTTCGATCAACGTCGCCTCGGCACGTTTGTCCGCCATTGAGACAAAGTCGGCGGGGCCCTTCTTCGACACCTGCAATTGTTCGACTTCGCCAAAGTCGCGACGGAGCCGCGGCGCAGCCTTTCGGGCCGCGCGCGTCATGACGGTGATCAGGCCGGAATGGGAAACCATCAGTCGGCGCGCTTGACGTAGGTCTGCTCGTACACGTCGACGACGATACGAGTACCGGCACCGATGTGCGGCGGAACCATGACGCGGACTCCGTTTTCGAGGATCGCGGGCTTGTAGGAGGAAGATGCCGTCTGTCCCTTTACGACCGCATCGGCTTCTACAATCAACGCTTCGATAGTGTCTGGCAGTTGCACCGAAATCGGGCGCTCGTCGTGCAACTCCATGACCACATCCATCCCGTCCTGGAGGAAAGCCGAAGCATCGCCGAGCAGGTCCTTGGGAAGGCTGATCTGTTCGTAGGTATCCTTGTCCATAAAGGTCAGCATGTCGCCGTCGGCGAACAGGAACTGGAAATCCTTGGTGTCGAGGCGAACGCGTTCGACCGTTTCTGCCGAACGAAATCGCACGTTGGTCTTGCGGCCATCGATCAGGTTCTTCATTTCGACCTGCATGTAGGCTCCGCCCTTGCCGGGCTGAGTGTGCTGGATTTTCACCGCACGCCAAATGCCGCCTTCATATTCGATGATGTTGCCGGGACGAATGTCCACGCCGCTGATTTTCATGGGATACCCTTGGGTGTGAGAAAAAGCCGCTGCCGCATCCCCAACACGGACCCGGCAAATCCGGACGCGCCCTAGCGCCTGACGGGCTTCCCGGCAAGTAAGGGGTAGGGATTGATCGGTGTCCCCTGATACCAATTCTCTCCATCCGCCATGCGGTTGATCGCGAAATGGAGGTGCGGCCCGCCCGGATTAGCGTTGCCGGTATGGCCGACCAGCCCAATAAGCTGGCCGCGCTTCACTTGCTGGCCCTCGACCAAGCCGGGCGCGTAAGATTGAAGATGGGCGTAATAATAGGTCCAGCGACGATCATTGGATCGAACATACGCGCTGATCCCTCCGCCGCCCTTCGAGAAAAACAGTTTCTCGATTGTCCCGGGCGCCGAAGCAATGACCGGTGCTCCGTCCGCGGCCATGATATCGATTGCATCATGGACTCTCGCACCTCCGGCACGTGCCTGCGTGAAGGTATCGACCAATTGATCGGCACGAATCCCCGCCACCGGGATGGCGAGACCGGAAGGCCCGACAACGACGCTTTCCGCCATTGTCACGCCCGGTCGCCCTTCATTCTCGACACGCACCTTGTCTCCGGCCTTCTGGACGGCACCATCGACGCGATCGGGTGCGCCGGTGATGTTCGTCCAGAACAGCCAGAATGCACTGACCAGGACGGCAGTGACCAGGATGGTGCCAAAGCGGCGCATTTAGGCCTTGAAGACCGCCTTAAAACCAGGCTTCATCATCTGGCTCAGGCGAAGGACATCCCAGTTCGTCAGACGAAGGCAGCCGTGGCTCTGCGCCCGACCGATGGTTTGTGGCTCGCCAGTACCGTGGATGCCGTAATGCTCCTTTGTCAGGTCTAACCAAGCCACTCCCACAGGGCCGTTGGGACCAGGTGGAAGCTTCTGTTCGGCCTTGTCGTCACTCACATCCCAGAACAGATCGGGCTGGTAATTGAACGGCGGCATAAAGGCATAGGTCGTCACCTTCCAGTTGCCGAGTGGCAGAGGATCGTGTCCCGACCCGGTGGTCACCGGAAACTGCGCCACCATACGGTCGTTCGAATCCATGACCTTCATCAAGCCTTCCGACTTGTCGACGACGATGCGATCGCCCTTGATCGACCCGGCCTCGACATTGAGCAATGCCATCCATTTTGCGGCTTCTTCTTTTCCGTGGGTCTCGTAGTTCGCGCTAACGGGTACGACGTTGGGTAGGCGCAAAATCTGGCCCGGCCCGATAAGCGCTTCAGGTCCGTTCAGCGCGACAATCGTATCGGGGGTCGTATGGAACGATTCCGCGACTTTCTCCAACATGTTGCGATAGGCCATCGTTTCGAGTTTTGCCTGATCCTCGGCCTTCTTCGGGAAGGGGTAAACGAACGGTCCGGCGACCTGCTCCGGGGTCAATTTCACGTTGATCGTCGACGGTCGGGATTGGAGGAGCAGCGCCTGGCGGGTGGCCGTGTCGAGCGCGCCCGTGACCTTCAGACCGCGAGCTTCCTGGAAACCTCGCACTGCGTTGCGGAGCGACATCCCGTTCTTGCCGTCAATAACCCCGGGAGAGAAGCCAGCAGCATCGAGGAGGACCTGGGCGTGAAATGCGGTGCCGTCGATAGGCGAACCCTTGGTCCCGGGGGGCACCCACTTCGGCGATTCGCTAACAGAATTAGAGGAGGTTTTTTGCTGCGCGTATCCAGCACCGGCAATCAGTAACATACACGCGCCGAGGCGCAACAATCGAGAATTCACGAGCTCTTCCCCTTCTGGTTTCGCTTACTGAACGTCGCACAATCTCAAGAGTTGCAGTCACGTATTGCCGTTCACGGTTCCTCCAGGATGTGGTTCCGGCTCAAATGGCTTGCCGATTTTGCAGGGTTGATTGCAGGGTCCGACTAAGCCCCGACCAACGCGGTGCGGGACAATGCCTAGGTGAAGCGCTCTGGCTTTCGCACCGGCTGTTCGACACAACATACTTCAGCCGCGAAAGCGGGTTTTTGACTGCGCTGCCGATGCCTCAGTTGCACAACCCGATTGAACCCACCGAACGTTTTTTGGGAACCGCGACGATCCAACTTGGCTAGATGTTCATGGGAGGCAGCAAACTCTTCGCTGCGAGCGACCCGCTTCGGTAGATACGAATGCTGATGGTCCAGAGCTAACCCAGATCTTTGAGAGAAAGGTGCCGCGCTGCGGTGCCGTGCGCTGGGCCCGCGCGCCACGATCTGCCGCCGATCACCATCATCGCGATCGCCATCCCGAACACCGATGACAATGCCGCATTCCGCATTGGGTAGTCGACCAAAGAATGAAGCAACAGAGCGCCGCTGGCGATCGTTGCGGCGCGCGCGAATCGGGTCGGCTCGCGGGTCCGCCACAATGCGATCGTTCGTTTTAGCCACCAAAACAGGAAAACCATGATCAAAACAACGCCGGGCAGTCCAAGTTCGAGGATCAACTCCAGAAAGTCATTGTGGGCATGGTTGATGAAAACCCATTCTACCTTCATCGGATCTTCGGACAACGGATAAACTTGGGCGAAACTGCCAAGTCCGGTTCCCACCAAACCATATTGTCCGATTAAGGCCAGGCTATGTTCCCAAATTTCCTTTCGGATGGTCACCGATGACGAATTGCCCACTGACAGGCCGGTCCATGCCATGACGACCAATGCCGCAGCGCCGATGAACGCTAGGATTCCGGTCATTGCAACCATTCGTCCGATCCGCATTTTTCCCGGCGGGATCAGAAGAAATGCCGAGGCCACAACGACCGGTGCGCCTAGTAACAAGATGGCAAAGGATCCGTTGCTTGCAATCCCCGTGAGCAGCATAAACGTCATCAGCGCGATTAGTGCGTAGCCAGCCAGACGTTCGGAGCGCGACCGTTTGGTCGCGAAATAGCGCGACGCCAGCGCAGCCAAGAATGGGATCGCGACTAAGATCAGCGCCGCCATATGGTTGCTGTTGGCGAAAAAACCCGCCGCCGCGCCAAAATTGCTGACCGGATAAAGATAATATTCCTCGCCGCCGCCCAACTGGACGATTTCAAGCAGGATTCCGACTGTCATCACCGTAAGCAAAGCAATCGCTAACAAGTCCACCCGGACGTCGTCGCGGCGGACAACCAAGGCGCCAAGTGCTGATGCTGGCAGCAAGCTCAAAAGACAGGCAATTGTGGCGTCGGGGGTCAGCGACAAGGGCAACCACGGCAACGGTTCCCCGGTCAGTCGGTAAGCCTGCGCCACCAAGGATCGCCCTGACAATTCAGCCCAGACGGCCGGTGGCAAAGGAACGAGTTGAAACACCGACCAAAATATCCCTGCCGCAATAATGAGCCGTAGGCTTGCCATTGAGTCCGGCCGTGACAATCGCGCCGGATGCCATGTCAACCAGGCCAGGATGAGCACCGCCGCCGCCTGGAGGAAGAGATTGCTGAATATACCTTGCCCGCTGCCACCAAAGGTAAGGCAAGTGACGAGATAGACAGCGGCAATGATCGACGCCCGGTTCATCCCGCCACTTTCTGTATGTCCACGGAAAGAAGGCGCGTTTCCACCGTCGCTTCGGCGTCAGGAACGATGCCCTTCAATTCGATCCACTGGGCCTGGCAATCCCTTGGAATGTCGAACTGTGCGTCGCCACCGCCATTGCGGGACAATTTCAGGATGGCGATGCTGGTACCGCTGACGCAACGAAGTGACCAGGCAATACTATCGGTCGGATCGCTTCCGTCGGTTCTTGTCAAAAGACGGTATTTGCCCGCAGAAAGCGCTAGCAACTGCCGCGCTAGGACGACGTCGTCGCGGCCATAATAAATCACAGCAAGGCCCTGCTTTTTACCAAATTCGGCAATCCCACCTGCTGTCTCGGGAGTCTCCCAGTTAAACGGGGGCGGAGCCGTCCAGTTGGCGAAACTGCGATTGACGATCAACGAGTTACGGCGACCGAGACCTGTCAGGTCATGCCAAAGCGCGCGTGCCTCCGCGACTTTTCCACTTGCGACGAGGGAGTTGAGCATGATCCCTTCCCAAGGACGATCCAATCCCGGTTCGGTGGTCGGTGATGGCGCAAGTCGAAGCACAAGGGGAGCGTTTGCGGGGTCCTGCGCAAGCGTCGCGAGCACCTGCGATCGCAAGCTTGGGTGGGAAGCAAGGACAGGCCGAAGGCTTTCCTCAGCTCCTTTGTTCCTTGCGAATGCAGCCAGAGCCGGCGCGACCGGACCGGACGTATTTGGCATGACCCGGGCGAGTGCCAGCATCTCCTCAGTTCCCGGCCTGATGGCACCGCGACGAAGCAGGGAATCCGCAAGAAGCAGGCGCGCTGCCGGGTCCCGCGGATTTCGGATGCGCGCTGCGGCATACAGTCGTTCGGCTCGCACCTGATCACGAGAAATTTGAGCTTCTGCACCAGCGATCATCAGCGGGGTGGTGGAAAGCGGTTGGACCCGGTGCAATATAGCGGTCCTCGCCAGTCCAGAACGCGAGATTTGGTCGCCCGTTCGCGCCGCAGCCGCCGCATCAAGCGCGATTGCCCGTCCCAATTGTTCGGGATGCTTCGGCCAGAAACGACCAATCGTTGCGAGAAGGTGATTTTCGAGTGCGCGAGCAGACTGGTCGCGGACTGCAAGTATGATCGCAAGGATCGCAGCGGCAATGATCAACAGGCGGCGCAACGGCGACGACCGCATGGTCGCCGCCTCCATCATGCGTCTGCTTGATTAGAAATCATGATGAGGTCATCACGCTGATCGTCGACGGCGCTGTAACGATAGAGGCGGTAACCGTAGGTGCTCGCTTCTTCCGTTGACTTCGTTAGGATCACGCCGAGAATTTGCGCACCCGACGAGCGGATCTGGTCGATCGCCTGTCGCGCGGCTTTCGTCCTAGTCCGGCCTGCCTCGACTACCATCACGACATGTTGGGCCGCGGTTGCCAATAATGGCGCGTCTGCAAGACCAAGCAAAGGCGGGCCGTCCACGATGACCCTGTCAAAATGCTCGGACGCTTCCCTGAGGATAGCAGCAAAACGCGGCGTTGACAGCAAATCAGCGGGATTGGGCGGCGTCGGACCGCACGGAAGCAGCCACAGATTCTCATACTGCGTGTCGAGGAGGTGCCCGCGCAGCGGTTCATCGTTTGTCAGCAGCTTGGTCAGACCCTGACGATTGCTATGCGCCTTGAAAACGGGACGACGAAGATCGAAATCGATCAGCAGGACACGCTCGCCGCGTCGGGCATAATTTTGAGCCATCGCGAATGCGCTGGATGATTTCCCTTCGGCCGGCGCAGTGCTGGTAACCAGCATCGTCAGCGGGGCGCCGTGATCGGTGGTAAACCGAAGCGATGCAAGGATCGCGGAATACGCCTCCGCGACATGCGACGAATTGTCCTCGAGATCCTGGACGATACTGCCCTTGCCATCCCGGCGCGGGACCACGCCCAGACAGGCCTGAGATAGGCGATTGCGGACATCATCGCGGGTCTTGATCACGTCGTTGAGGAATTCCATTGCCAGCGCGGCGGCGATCCCGAGAAGCAAACCAAGCCCCAGGCCGGCAATAAGGTTGAACATCAGATTTGGCTTGAAAGGACCGCCCGGAACCTCGGCGCGATCGACAATCGACACTGGCGAATTCCCGACACCGCCGGCAACACCAACCTCTTTGTAGCGCGCAAGTAGCGCGTCATAGAGGCTGCGATTGGTATCCACATCGCGTTGCAATATATTATATTGAATTGATCGACCGCGCAGGTCGAGTACCGATCCACGCAATTGATCAACCCGTGACTTCAATGCGTTCTCCGCCGCCAACGCGCCGCGATAGTCCGCGAGCAGGCTGGTCGCCTTGCCGCCCGCCAGTCGCGACTGCTCCGCAGAAATCTGCCGCTCGATTTCGTCGATCCGCGATTGAAGCGCCTGCATGTCAGGATGGTCCGGCTTCAACAAAGTCCGCTTGTCCTGATATTCGGATTGCAGCGCGGCACGCGTGCCGCGCAACGCACTTGTTGCGTTTTGCACGTCGGAGGATCCGCCGGCGAGACGCGCTTGGCGATAGGCCCCTTCCGCGGCAATGCGCCGAGCCGTTGCTTCGGCAAGTGCGCTATTGAGCGCAACCAATGACGAGCCCTGCAATGACGAAGCGTCGGTTGTCGTGCTTCCCGCTTCCCCGGAACCGGTGTTGATGATTCCTTCGGCCTGAGCATATTGGACGAGTTGCTTTTCCGAACGTTCCAGATCGGTGCGTGTTTTGGCGATCTGCTTTTGCAGGAAGTCTCGCGCGTTGTTCGATGCGTCGAAACGACGTTGCAGGCTAGAATTGAGGAATCCATCTGCGAGGCCATTGGCGACCCTAGCGGCGAGTTGCGGACTGTCGGAGGTGTAGCTGAAGATGATCAATTGTCCGTCTTCGGGAGGAGTCACCTTCACGCCGCCAGCAACTTTGCCCGCGGCGATCTTAAGCCGCGTGGCGGCATCCCCGTCTTGAGGAACAAAATCGGGATTTGACGCAAGATTCAAATCTTGTGCGACGCGCTCGGCCAAGCTTCGGCTTTTGAGCAGGCCAACCTGAGTCATGAGGAAATCCCAACTATTGCCAGCCTGTTGCTGAGCCCTTTGCTCTTCGTTAAGGATTTCGACGCGAGGGGCGTTGACCTCAAGGGTCACGTCCGCCCGATACAATGGCTTGGTAAGCATGGTCACGACGACTGCCAGCGCCATTCCCGCGACAATCGTCGCCGCGATGATCTTCCAATGCTCACGAAGGATCCGAACGATTGCAGCGAGATCGAGTCCGCTGCCGTCATTTCGTTCGTTCCAATGGAGGCCATGGCCGCGCACCGGCCCGAACGGCTCGGGCAGCGTTGAACGCTCAGGCGAAACTGAAAGGTCGTTACCCATGGAAATCAGAACCCGCCTAGAAAGGTTTAAAGATCGAAAGGATCGGAAGGCTGTTCAGCAGCTGGCGTTGCAAGGCCTTCGTCTGACTTCCATCGACAACGATGATATCGCCAGCATAGACCTTGGGATCCAGCGCTTCACCGCGCCGAATTGCCGTCAGGTCGAAGGCCGCCGCCTGCCGTTGCCCGTTGATCTGGCGGAACACCGCGACCCGGCGCGGATTACCGTTTTCGGATATGCCACCTGCCTGCGCGACCGCCTGCATCAGAGTCATCGACGCGACGGCAGGCAAGGCACCTGATTTGGCGACCGACCCATCGACGGTGATACTAGCGCGGGTCGACGATTTCACACCGACACTCACGTCCGGATTCTGAAGATATTTCGCACCGAACTGTTCCGTAAGCCTGCTGTCCAGCTCCGCCGTCGTCAGATCGACCGCCTTGACGTTGCCGATCAGTGGAAGCGAAATCTGACCGGTCAGATCGACGTCATACTCACCGCTTAGATCGGGCATCTTGAACACCTTGATCGACAAAGTGTCGAGCGGTGCGATCCGATAGTCGTCGGCCAAGGTCAGGGGCTGCGGCCGGTCCGGACTACCGAATTCCGACACATTATATGGAATCGGCCCACCGCGCTTATCAGCACAGCCTGACGCCACAATCGTCAGGATGCCAAGGGCATATCCCTGATAGATTCTCATCGTTCAATCCAATCCTACGCCGGCTCAAACACACCCGCCATCGACTGGCGGATGATGGGAACCTAGCAGCCCGCACACTTGCTGACCATCGTTAACCTTGCCCTGCCGTTGCCTGGATAAACCAGCGGTTCGAGCCCTCCGCGCCCATCGCCGTTAAGACACCGTGTTGATAGGCGCTAGTGTCGATTCCAATACGATTGTGACGCTCATCGACCTTTGCAGAAATCGTATGGCCGTGCACGACCATCGCGTCGTGTCGGCCAGACCAGTCAAGGAAAGGCGCTCGGATCCATCGCAAATCCTCCGGAACCTGCTGCGCCACCGCGACGCCCGGCCGGATTCCGGCGTGGACGAAAAGGTAATCGCCGGCCCGGAAACTGTCCGAGAAGCTGCGAATGAAGGTGATATGATCATCGGGAATCGCGTTGCGGATCGCCCGCGCTGCGTCCGTCGCCGACATGCCCAATAGTGTTTGAGGGTCGACCCCGTAACTTTCCATACAGCGATCACCGCCAAAGCTCAGCCAATCGAAAATCAATCGAACCTCGCCATCGACAATCCGAAGCAAGATTTCTTCGTGATTGCCCATCAGGAATACTGTTTCCACGCCATCATGACGATAGGATCTGAGCCGTTCGACGACCTGACGAGATCCCGGACCGCGATCGATCAGGTCACCAACGAAAAGCAATATCGTCCGCGACTTCGGCCGACCCGAAAGATCCCGCTCCAGTTTGTCGAGCAATTGTTCAAGCAAGCGATCATGACCGTGTACATCGCCCACCGCATAGACCCGTACGCCTTTCGGCAAGAGCGGCGTGAATGCTTCTTCGCGTTCGTCGCTCCAGAAACTGGCAAAGCGCTTCATTCGCCAATGGCCTCCAGATAGGCGTCACTAACCCGTCGCTCGCCATAGTATCGTTCGACCTGCGCGCGACCTTTCCGTCCCATCCGACCCCGTTCGGCTTCGCCCATCGATATCAGGCGCTGAAGTGCAGTGGCAAGCGCATCGGCTGATCGGGGAGCGCACAGGAAGCCGTTTTCCCCTTCGCGCACCAATTCGCGACATCCTGGTACGTCGGTCGCTACCAAGGGCCGGGCCATTGCGGCACCCTCAAGAAGGCTGCGCGGCAAGCCTTCGCGGTACGACGGTAAAACCACGCAATGTGCAGCCGAAATCACGGGGCGCACATCGGTGACAGGTTCGAGATGCTCGATAAGTCCATCGGAAACCCAACGCGCAATCTGATCTTTCGGTACCGCAGACGGGTTATCCACACCAATTTCACCAAGCATGACAAAGCGGGCATCGAGTCCCAAATCGCGAAATATCTGGGCCGCGCCAACAAATTCCTCAATGCCTTTGTCAATTAGCAGACGGCCGATCATCAGAAAGGTAAAGGGGTCCGCCGGCGGATGCGGTGTCGGCCGAAAATGGTCCAGATCGATTCCAGAGCCAGGCACCAAAATTGTTTTGCCGAGAGTGACCAGTCCACCAGCGACGAACAAGGCTTGGTCGTCGCTATTCTGGAAGAAGACCTTCGTTGTTCTGGCAAGCGCGAAAGCGAGCAGTCGAGTGACGATTGTTCGCGTTGCCCCTCCACCGATGAAGGCCGAGCCAAGACCGCTGATCGTCGCTAACGAGCGGACATTCATTATGCTCGCAGCAATTGATCCGTAGATATTGGGTTTGATGGTAAATGTCAGGACCACGCGTGGGCGAGTAGCAACCATGATCCGCAAGATCGCGGCGAGCAGTCGCATCTCTCCAGCCACCGACCGTGAAGCAGCCTTGAGAGGAAGCGGGATGTATTCCGCACCCAGCTCGATCAGCCTGCCTTCCGTTCCGTCGGATGGAGCTGTCGCGATGACTCGTTGGCCCGAGGATACCAGCGCCTTGATGATGGGCCGCCGGAAGTGGGCAAGATTCCAGGCGGAATTGGATATCAGCAAAACTGGGGCGCGGCTTTTGTTCGAACCACGGTCGGCAGGTATTTTCATGACGCCATGTCACCCGCGATCGTGTGATTGGCAAGTAGTTGATTGTGCGATTGCGAACAGCGGCAACCGATGCTATTGCAAAGCGTTGCCCCATTGAATTTGTCGCGAAAAATTCATTTTTGCATGGCATGTGTCGCGTAGGAGTTGTCGTATGACGAATATTCGTAAAACGCTTTCGGGACTGGTTTTGGGCCTGGCGCTTTGTTCCAGTTCGTCATTCGCGGCGACCCTGCCTTCGGCAGCATCAGTCCCTGCCATCAACCCTTATGCCGCGATCGGGCTGTATGGCTCGCCGCAATCCGCTGCTTCGCTCTGTGGCAATGCGGCGACGTCGGCTGCCGTTGGCGCCGCGTCATTGGCGCAAGGTCCGGCTCAGGGTTGTGTCTTGCCGGTGACCGATCCGGTTGTTCCGCCCGTTGCCGAACCGGCTCCATTGCCCGAGCCCATTGCCGCAGCGGCGCCGTCAGGCTTCGGCATTTCGCCGGTTCTCCTGGGATTGCTGGGCATCGCCGGCATTGCAGCGCTGATCGCCAGCCAGTCCGGCGGTCGCGGAAACAATACGCCCCCGCCGGTCAGCCCAGCCTGACCGATTGGCGTTCATCACTTTACCCGATTAAAAAAAGGACGCCTTTTCAGGCGTCCTTTTTTGTTTCCAAGTGAGTTGGAATTATCCCCGCTCACCCATATTTTCCACCCGCGGCGGCGCATTCACTGAATTCACGCTCCACGTCGAAGTCGCATTGCAACTGCTGGTCAACGTCACTACCTGTCCAGCCTGAAATGCCTGGGTGTAAGGCCAGCACTCTGCACCGCCCCCGCTATTCAGGCAGAGCTTTCCGTCATTGACCGCCCAGCTTGCATTGACGGTGCGACCACCGGGCGACACGATCCGGGCATAGCCGCCCTGATCGAAATACACGGTGTTGGCGACTCCGTTCGTCGTTACCTGGACCGACTGGCCCACGATTTCGGAACCCGGTGCCCAGGTTTGTGCGACTGCTGGTGTCGCAATCATTGCAACCATCAAGCTGCCACTCGCAATAAAACGCTTCAACATCACTGCCTCCTTGGCCGGAAGACCTCACTCGTAACATTATAGGCCTAAAGAAATAACCCCCAGAATGGTCAAGAGTTGCTCCAGCATCGTCAAACAGGCCCAATCAGCGGGAATTCAGGGATTTGAATGTCGAGTAGCGAGCCGTCCTGATCAATCATTCGGTAGCTGCCGCGCATTGCGCCGCTTGCCGTCGCAAGCGGACAGCCCGAAACATAGTCGTAACTGGTCGCCGGCAAGATCAGCGGCATTTCGCCAATCACCCCTTCGCCGCGTACCTCGTGAATCGCCCCGCGCCCATCCCGAATGATCCAGTGCCGCGACAGCAACTGCACCGGCAGGTCGCCGTCATTTTCAATTCGAACATGGTATGACCAGAACCAGCGGCCAGCGGCAGGGGCGCTTTGCTCGGCAAGGTAAGAAACCGACACGCGCACCGTCACATCGCCGGTCGTCGCGACATGGGGGAAGAAAGCGGACATCACATCGGACATATCCCGAAGCTAGGCCAGCCCTGCCGCACGGCGCAAGCGCTCTACGAGCCGTTGACGACTTTCTGCTACCGGTTCGGCGCGATCGGTAACGATGTCGCGCATCAGAAAATGGCCGGTCAAGGTCAGGCCGTCGAGAATATCAGGCCAGTCGGAAACTCCCCCTTCCAGCAGGAAAGGCGGCAGCGGGAGCAGTTGGCCCGGATAAGGCGCCGCTTCGGAAGCGCTCACTGCCCTGCCCGAACGAGGACTGACGGCGACCAACTGGTCCTTGGTTCCCGACGCGGCGCAGGCGCTAAGATCGAGTCCGAATCCAAGCTCGGCAAGAAGCAAGAGCTCGTAGCGAACCAGTGCCGCTCCCCATCCGCTTGCCGCCGGCGCCGCCTCAATCGCCGCAAGCAATCCGTCCAGTGCATCATACAGCCGTGGGAACGGCTGGCTCTCCGGCAAAGCAATAGCGGTCAGCGCGCAGGCCCAGTCGATCGCGGCTGCGGGCAGCGGCTCGGCCAGCAATGGTCCCCGGCTGTGAACGAGTTCGACCGTACCTTGGGCAAGCTGGGAATCGGTTCGCGCGCTCAGGCTTGCTTCGACCTGGTTTCCTGCCATCAGAACGGGGCGCATACGTCGCCCGCGTGCACCGCGCACATAGGCAGGCTGAAGACCGTGATCGGGCGTCATCAGACGAACGACCGCGCCATGTTCACCGTGCGGGCGCAATGCAACGACCAGCGCGGGCGTGTCGAACCGCATCAGCCGCCCGGATGAAAATAGTCGTGAAGCTGACGCGCCATTGCCTTGGAGATGCCCGGCGCGCGCTCGAGATCATCGAGTGCTGCGCCCTTGACCGCTTTCGCTGTTCCGAAATGCATCAGTAGCGCGCGCTTTCGGTGCGGACCGATCCCGGGCACTTCATCCAGGCTGGATGAGGTCAAACTTTTGGCGCGCTTCGCCCGGTGCGTGCCGATGGCAAAGCGGTGCGCTTCATCACGAAGTCGCTGAAGATAGAACAGCAATGCATGGTTGGGTGGCAAGGTTATTTCGCGTCCGCCCGGCAAGTGGAACACTTCGCGCCCGTCACGACCGTGGTGGGGCCCTTTGGCGACGCCGACCACCGGAACATCGTCGACCCCCTGCTCCTGCATGATCTCCAGCACCGCGTTGAGTTGGCCACGACCGCCGTCGATCAGCAACAGGTCGGGCCATTCGCCCGCCTTGCGATCAGGGTCTTCCTTCTCGAGCCGGGCGAAGCGCCGCTCCAGCACTTCGCGCATCATCCCGAAATCGTCGCCGGGCGTAATCTTCGACTTGATGTTGAACTTGCGATAGCTGTTCTTGCGAAAGCCCTCCGGCCCGGCAACGATCATCGCTCCGGTCGCATTGGTCCCCATGATGTGGCTGTTGTCGTAAACCTCGATCCGTTGTGGCGTGTCGGGCAAGTCGAAAGTTTCGGCCAACTCGCGAAGCAATTTTGCTTGAGTCGTCGAATTCCGCCATCCGCCGATCGAGCGCTTCCTCAGCGTTTCGCCGGGCCTGGTCGACCAATTTGCGTCGGTCGCCGCGCTGCGGGCGGCCGATTTCGACCTTACGCTCGGCCCGTTCGGAAAGTGCCTCGGCGATCAATTCGGCTTCTGGGAGGACGCGGTCGACGAGAATCCGTTTCGGCGGTGGGACCTCTTCGTAAAACTGCATCAGGAAGTCGGTCAGTACTTCATCTTCGGGGACGTCGGTCGTGTGCGCCGGAAAGAAGCTCCGATGGCCCCAATTCTGGCCGCCGCGAATGAAGAACGCCTGGATGCACATTTGGCCCGACTTGCCGGCCAACGCGAAAATATCGCCATCGCCAAGGCCCTCGGCATGGACGGTTTGCGAGCCCTGCACGTAAGTCAGTGCACGCAAGCGGTCGCGGTACACTGCCGCCAATTCGAAATCCTGACGCTCGGCGGCCAGCGCCATTTCCTTGCCGAGCCGGGTCTGGACACCAGTCGACTTGCCCGCAAGGAATGCCTTCGCATCCTCGACCAGGACAGCATAATCCTGCTCGTCGATCCTTCCGACGCATGGGGCCGAACAGCGACGGATCTGGTACAGTAAGCAGGGCCGGTCCCTGTTTGCGAAAAAACTGTCGGAACAGCTTCTTAGCAGGAACAGCTTCTGAAGGGCGTTAAGTGTTGACGTAACCGATCCGGCGCTCGCGAACGGCCCGAAATACTGGCCCTTGGCGCGCCGTGCGCCACGATGCTTGCGGACCTGCGGAAAGGCATGATCTTCACGAAGCAAGATGAACGGAAAGCTTTTGTCATCGCGCAGCAGCACATTGTAAGGTGGCCGGAACCGCTTGATCAGCTGCGCCTCCAGCAGCAGCGCTTCTGCCTCCGTCCGCGTCGTGACGATGGTCATGTTGCGGGTTTGCGAAATCATCCGCTGGAGCCGCTTGGGAAGCTTCGCGACCTGGGTGTAGTTGATTACCCGGCTTTTCAGCGACTTGGCTTTGCCGACATACAGAACATCGCCGCGCGCATCCTGCATGCGATAAACACCGGGACGCGACGGCAGCGTTTTCAGCACATTGCGAATGGCTGCGACGCCGGCATCCAGATCCGGCGCGTCGACGCCCTTGACCGTGTAGGTCGCGGCATCTTCGTTGAAGCGCTCTTTGGCGTTCGGTTGATCGGGACGGTCGGCCTTGCTCACGCGGCCTGAGATAGGGGTCGCTCCCGCGCGACGCCAGCCTCAGGCGGCGACACGCGCGCTTTCTTCTTTGCCGAGCATCCAGTCGACCGCGGCGCGAGCGTGAATTTCGGTGGTATCGTAGACCGGAAGAACGTTGGCACGCGGATCGACTGCCAGCACCAGCTCGGTGCACGCCAGCACGACCGCATCCGTCTTGCGGCGCGCCAATTCTGTCAGCAGCGTCTTAAGCGCGCGCTGGCTGTCGCGGCGGACTATCCCCTTGGCCAATTCGTCGAAAATGATGCGATCGACCGTCGCAATCCAGTCCGGCGTGATTGGCGTGATGTCCAGCCCGGCATCTTCGTAGGGCTGGCGTCCGAATTCCTCGGTCATCACAAACCGCGTGCCAAGCAGCGCAATGCTCTTGCGACCATCCTGTTGCATCCGGTCGATTGTCGGCTGGGAAATACCGATCAACGGTAGGTCGGTCGCGGCCTCGACTGCGGGGCCGTAACGATTGGTGGTATTCGACGCGATCAGGATGGCTTCCGCGCCAGCTGCCTTCAGGCTCTTTCCTGCGGCGACAATGATCTTTTCGGCTTCAACGATATCCCCGGCATGCTGGAGCGCGGCATAAGGCGCGAGATCGATACTTTCCAGGACCATGCGCGCGCTTGAAAGGCCGCCTAAGCGACGTGCGACTTCGCGATTGATATGATCGTAATAGAGGGCGGTCGAGTTCCAGCTTGTACCGCCGATGATCCCCAGCTTCTTCACGTCCTACCCCTTACGGATTCCCCCGCCGGGGTTCCGGCTGGGGGCTTGAACCCAGTAACGTCTGATCAACGAGCTAGCGAAGAAGATCCGTTAACCCAAGGATTTAACGATCTCCTCGACCATTTTTTTCGCGTCGGCGAGAAGCATCATCGTATTGTCTCGGTAGAACAACTCGTTGTCGACCCCGGCGTAGCCCGCACCGCCCATTGATCGCTTGATGAACAGGGTCGTCCGCGCCTTTTCGACGTCCAGCACCGGCATTCCGTAGATCGGCGACGTCTTGTCTGTCTTGGCCGCAGGATTGGTAACGTCATTAGCGCCGATTACGAACGCCACGTCTGCCTGGGCGAATTCGCTGTTGATATCTTCCAGCTCGAAGACCTCGTCATAAGGAACGTTCGCTTCTGCCAGCAGGACGTTCATATGCCCCGGCATCCGTCCGGCAACGGGGTGGATCGCATATTTGACCTCGACGCCCTGCTTCTTGAGCATGTCCGCCATTTCGCGCAGCGCATGCTGGGCCTGGGCGACCGCCATGCCGTAGCCGGGCACGATGATGACCTTGTCGGCCTGCTGCATCAGGAAGGCGGCATCTTCGGCTGATCCGCGCTTGTACGGCCGATCGATTGCAGCGGCTTCGCCGCTCGACGCAACCGCGCCGAAGCCACCCGCGATCACGCTGATGAAACTGCGATTCATCGCGCGGCACATGATATAGCTGAGGATTGCGCCCGACGAGCCGACCAGCGCCCCGGTGACGATCATTGCGGTGTTGTGGAGCGTGAAGCCCATCGCCGCCGCCGCCCAGCCCGAGTAGCTGTTGAGCATGCTGACCACGACTGGCATGTCCGCGCCGCCGATGGGGATGATCAGCAGGAAGCCGATGGCGAAAGCCAGCGCCGTAATCGTCCAGAAGATCCACGGGCTTTGATCCATCGTGAAATAGCCGACCAGGCCAACGATCCCGACCAACACGCCAAGATTGATGGCGTGACGAAGAGGAAGCAGGATCGGGGATCCCGACATGTTTCCATTGAGCTTCAGAAACGCGATTACCGATCCCGAGAAGGTGATCGCGCCGATCGCGACACCGAGCCCCAGTTCGATCCGGCTGACCGGATTGATAAGGCTGCTTCCTGGCAACAGGATGTGGAATGCTTCGGGATTGAGGAAGGCCGCCGCTCCAACCAAGACCGCGGCAAGGCCGACGAGACTGTGAAATGCCGCGACCAGCTGCGGCATTGCGGTCATTGCAATCTTGCGTGCGGTCACCAGCCCGATCACCGCGCCGATCCCCAAGCGCAGCGGCGATTTCGACGATGGATGCAACGCCATGCGTGACCAGCGTCGTGACCACGGCGATCGTCATGCCAACCATACCGAGCTTGTTGCCACGCTGGCTGGTGGTCGGGCTCGACAACCCGCGCAGTGCAAGGATGAAGCAGATTCCGGCGACGAGATAAGCAATCGCAACCCATTCGGGGGACATGACGGATAACAGGGTGTCGGTGTGTGCCGGAGCGCTCATCGTCCTAGCGCTCCCTCTTCTTGTACATCGCGAGCATTCGATGGGTCACAGCAAAGCCGCCGAAAATGTTGATGCTGGCAAGCGTGACGCCGATCAGCCCAAGCCACTTTGCGCCCGGACTTCCGCCCGCTGCCGCCGCAATCAGCGCACCGACGATGATGACCGACGATATGGCGTTGGTCACTGCCATCAGCGGCGTGTGAAGCGCCGGCGTCACCGACCAGACCACATAATAGCCCACAAAGCAGGCCAGTAAGAAAATCGACAGGATCGAAATGAAGTCCATGCCCCTCCCCTTTTCTCCTCGCACCTTGGCGGGGGAAAAAGCGGCTGTCGAGGGGCGAGGTCGCGAGGACGTGGAAGAATGACATTGTGCACGCCGTACAACTGTCCCTCGTTAACTCGATCCACGAGGCGTTAACGCCAAATCCGCGCCTTTGGGTTTATGAAATCCTAACCTTTTTCCTGTTGGGAGAGATGAGGAAGGGATCACGGTGCCCAACACGAAGGCCAGTCCTGCGGAACTGTTTCGCCAGCAGCTCAAGCTGCTGCTGTGGCCAATCGTACTTGCGCTGGTGATCGGAGCGTCGGCGCTCGGCGAACCCCTCGAAGATGTCGCCCGTATCCTTCGCAACAAAATGCACGCCAGCGAGGCGAGCAAGGACATTGTCCTGGTCGAAGTCGATAACAAGAGCATTCGGGAACTGGGCGACTGGCCGTGGCCGCGGGCGCAACAAGCAAAGGTCTATTCGGAATTACGCCGACTCGGTGCTGCGCGCATAAGCGCCGATATTGTCTACAGCGGACCGACCACGCCGGCTGACGATTCCGCGCTTTCGGAATCGCTGCGTGGTGGGCGAAATATCTTTCTCGCGCTCAACACCATCCCGATGAGTGATGCGGAGTGGAAGGGCGCGAAGGAATTTATCCAGAAAATCGCCCCGGATGCCCAAATTGCGATCGATTTCCGCCCAGCACAGTTGGGAACTGGCTGTCTGGAAGTTGCCGACCGGCGATACTGAAGGACGGGCGTGTGATACCTTCACTTAATTCTGCAATTGCGGGATCGAGCCCAATCGACCAACCAATTCCGGATCGATTTCAGCATCGATCCCACGACCATCCCGACAATCAGTGCCACCGATATTGTGCATGGACGCGTCCCGCGGAACAAATTGCCGGAAAGAGCGTGGCATTCGGGACCAACAGCGAGGTCATTGGGGATCAGTATATGATCCCGGGATATGGCAAAAAGGGCGGCATTTACGCGCAGATGCTTGGCGCCGAGACACTGAAACGTGGTCCCTCGCTAGATTTCGGCTGGTTTCTTGTCGTCCTTGCCTTTGCTGGCCGGTGTCTGGCACTCTCACGCAAGGAGAAGGCGCGTTATCTTTTTGCCTTCGCTGGCGGAATACTGCTGATCCAGTTTGCGCTGGAGATCTACCATATTTATTTCGATGTGTTTCCGGCCCTCTTCCTGGTCCTCGCAACGGCGTCAAAAAGGTCTGGGGTAGAGCCCGCGCAGGCGGCGTGACCAACAGCCTGACCGGACTGCCCAATCTTGCCGCCTTGCGACTGGATCGTGAAGGCCGCGACTTGCCGCTGGTGGTTGCAAAAATCCATAATTATGCCGAAATCGCCTCGACCCTGAATGCCGAGGGAGAGCGGCAGATGGTCGATCAGCTGGTTCAGCGCCTGACCATCGGAAACCGCGAGAAGCGCATTTATCAGGGCGACGAAGGCATTTTCGCCTGGTTTGCCGACAAAGGCACTCCGTTTGCGCCACACCTCGAAGCGCTCCACTCCTTGTTTCGTTCGCCAATCAAGGTCGAGAAGAACGTTTTCGACGTGGCTTTGAGCTTCGGTGTCGAACTTGGCAGCAGCCGCTCCGTTTCGAGCCGCATGGGGAGTGCGCTTGTCGCGGCGCAGGAAGCCGACGACGAGACTCTGAAATGGAAATTCCACGATCCCGTGAGATTACAGGAAGTACCATGGCGTCTCTCGCTTCTTTCGCAGCTCGACGAGGCGATCGATCATGGCCAGGTCTGGTTGGCGTTCCAGCCGAAGCTCGATCTGGCCACCCGGCGCACCGTTGGGGTCGAGGCACTCGCGCGCTGGACCCATCCGGAAAAGGGGCCGATCAGTCCGGCTGAATTCGTATCTGCGGCCGAACAGAACAATCGCATCGGCTATCTTACCGACTTCGTCCTCGACCGTGCCATTTCGGCCATCGCATCGATCAATCGTCAGGGACATGATCTGGAGGTTGCGGTCAACCTGTCCGCCCGGATGCTCAACGACCGCGAACTTCCCGAACGCGTTGCGGCAATCCTTGCTCGATACGACATGCCAGCCACCAATTTGATCCTTGAATTGACCGAAACCGCTGCCGTTTCGGACACTGGCTCGGGAATCGACCTGCTGCTTCGACTACGCGATCTGGGCGTGAAGATTGCGATCGATGATTATGGCACCGGGCTTTCGACGCTCGACTATCTCAAGAAGGTGCCAGCCAGCGAGCTAAAGATCGACCAGAGCTTCATCAAAGCAATGCGTGACAATCGGTCGGACCTCATCATGGTCCAGTCGACGATCACCCTCGCCCACTCGCTTGGCCGAATTGTCGTCGCAGAGGGCGTTGAGGATCCGGGAAGCCTGGAGCAACTGAAGGCAATGGGCTGTGACCAGGCCCAGGGATTCATCGTCGGGCGCCCAATGAGCTTCGAAGAACTCACCCGCCGACTAAAGACAGAACAGAAGCGGAGCGCTGCCTAATAGTTAACGCTAATAGTGAATCACTTGCTAACCATTTCCATTAAGGTTAATAATGTCCCCGTGCCGATGCGATTCGCACGCAACGACAGGGGAATGATGATGATTAAGCGTCCTACCCAAAAGGGTTTCTGGAGCTGGGTTTGGGGAGCTGGTTGGGGTGGCACCGGAAGCGGTGGCTGAACCCAATTAATTCCTTAGAATCTGAAAGTTAAGGTCGACCGGGTGATCCGGGCGGCCTTTTCTTTTTGTGCATTGCCCAGCGCGTTGGTGGAATGAACCGCGCGGCCAAGGACATCCGTTGAGCTTCGCGCAACTCGGACAGCCTCCGACCAAGTCGAGCTCGTCCGTTTTCCGGCAGGAAGCTGCAATTGGTCGTCGGTCAGGCGTGTTCGGCGACCCTGGCTACCCGCAAGGCCATCAGGATTTCGTCATCGTCCGGAAAGACGGGAGCGCCCAACTCCTTGTCCCAGAAGGCCAGCAGGAAGTTGGCAAGATTGCGGGCGAACAATGCCGAGGAATCCGCGGCCAGGGTCCGGGCAAGCTGCACTGCACCAACGATCGTTACACCGTGCCGAACGACATTCTCACCCGCTACGCAGCCCTCGACATTTCCTCCCGCCTCCGCGGCAAGATCGACGATCACGCTGCCCGGCTTCATCGTTTGAAGCTGCACGTCACTGATTAGCCGAGGAGCGGCCCGCCCGGGGATGAGGGCCGTCGTGATGACGATGTCCTGCTTGGCAATATGGCTGCTGACCAGCTCGGCCTGGGCTTTCTTATACTCGTCGCTGGTCTCTGTGGCGTATCCGCCCTGCCCCTCGCCTTCGATCCCGGCCACGCCTTCGACGAAAATCGGCTTTGCGCCCAGGGAAAGGATTTGCTCCCTCGTCGCCGAGCGGACGTCGGTGGCGCTGACCTGCGCGCCAAGGCGGCGTCCCGTCGCAATGGCCTGCAGCCCGGCAACGCCGACCCCCATCACGAAGAGCTTGGCCGGACTGACTGTGCCGGCCGCGGTCATCATCATCGGGAAGGCGCGGCCATAGGTCGCCGCTGCATCGACGACCGCTTTATAGCCCGCCAGATTCGACTGCGATGACAAGATGTCCATCGACTGCGCGCGCGTGATCCGCGGCATCTTCTCCATCGCCAGTGGTTCGAGCGCGGCCTGCGAATAAGCCGCGATGTCATCCGCACGTCGCGACGGATCAAGCGCACCGATTAAAAGCGCGCCTTTTTTGGTACCAACCAACGAAGCCGGCGCCGGACCCGTCACACAAAGGATGATATCGGCATCTTCCAACACCGCAGCACGGCTGCCGATGGTCGCACCGGCATCGGCGAAAGCCTGGTCGGCGACACTCGCCTCTTCCCCCGCTCCCATTTCGACCGCGACCTCGGCACCGGCACCGATGTATTTTTTCACCGTTTCCGGAATAGCAGCGACCCGGGTTTCCGGGGCCGTTTCCTTGAGGATCGCGATCTTCATTGGCACGCCTAGTTGGCGATGACGTAAATGACGACAGCTGTGACGATCGCCGTGAGGATCGTCCCCCACTTCAACATCGCAAGGAATCCCTCGTAATTGCGTGCGTGCGCCGGAAAGTTCTTATCGTGTCCGCCATCGGCGCTGGGCATTTCAGCCATTGCGGCCCCCTTCGTTAGGATGTGATTTCCCTTTGCTCTTAACAATGACGCGCGTTCGCCCCAAGTGGTTTATCGCACGCCTTTAATTCCGTTTTCACACCTTGGCCTTATTGCCCTGAAGGCGAAAGGCGAGATTATGCGCGAGAATTTGCTTCGAACCGTCCTGTTGGTCGGCAGCGATCCAGCCGAACGACGCGCCATCGCCTCGACCGCGTCGCGTGCCGGTTGGAGCCTGGTATCCGCCGCATCCGAGGCCGCGGCACTCGACATGATCAGCGGTCCGCATGGCCGTGAGGTTCGCGCCGTATTGGTTCCCGAATGGAATGCACAAGCGGGGCCGGCTCTTGTCGCCACCTTGCGAGAGGCTCGCGCCGACATGCCGGTGATCATCCTGGCCGAAGAAGGCTCGATCGCCTTGGCGGTCGATGCCATGCGGGCCGGAGCCAGCGATTACCTTGTCAAACCCGTCGCCAGCGAGCGCCTCCTCGAGGCACTTAACGTCCATCGCGATCGTCGCCGAGCGCCCGGTGAAATGGCGCCATTGGCAGAGAAACTCGCACCCGCGCTCTCGCTCGAAGAACTGGTCGGATCGGCACCGGTATTCCGCGCCGCTCTCGCCGTCGCCGCAAAAGCCGCTCGCAATCGTTTGCCAATCCTGATCGTTGGTGAGCCGGGCACCGGCAAGGAAACATTCGCCCGCGCAATTCATTCCGCAAGTCTGCGCGCACGCGGCCCCCTCGTCCCGGTCGATTGCAAGGCCGTGCCGGAAAATATCATCGATTCGACCCTGTTCGGTCATGTCGCAGGGGCTTTCCCTGGCGCCTTCTCCGAAAAAGTCGGAACCATGGTCGAAGCGGATGGCGGGTCGCTGTTGCTCGACGAAATCGCGACTTTTCCGGTTGAGACTCAGGCGTTGCTCGACCGGACGCTCGCAACCGGCGAAGTCCGCCCGGTGGGCTGCAATGGATCAAGTTCGGTAGATGTTCGGGTGATTGCGACGGCAAGCGCAATGCTGAGCGAAAATTTTGATCCGCAGCTTAGGGATCGGCTTGGCGCCGTCACCATCACCATTCCGCCGCTTCGCGAACGAAGCACGGACATTCCCGCATTGGCGCGTCACTTGCTGATGCGGATTGCCGAGCAATCGGGAATGAAGCCGCTTGGTATCTCCAACGACGCTCTCGCGGTTCTCATGCGCTATGGCTGGCCGGGCAATGTGCGCCAATTGTCGGGGGTTTTGTTCCGTGCGGCGTTGCAGTGCGATGATGGCACCCTGACCGCGGATCATTTCCCGCATATCGCGGTTCAATCGCGCTTCAATGGGCGGCGAAGTGACCGGACTCCTGAACTCACCCAAATGAGCGCCGATGCCGCGCTTTCTGGGCCGCAACTCACGTTGATCCGCGCCGACGGACATTTGCGCCCAATGGAGGAAATTGAGGCCGACGTCATTCGACTGGCCATCGGCCATTATCGCGGCCGAATGACTGAGGTCGCGCGACGATTGGGCATCGGTCGGTCCACCCTCTATCGCAAGCTTGGCGAGCTGGGAATCGACACCAAGGGGTAGGACAGGCAATCAGGTGCGATGCGTGCCCCTGTGATATTCCTGTGCCTGTTGTCCCTCAATGCCTGCGATCCGGCCGAGAAAACGCCCTCGGCCAGCTTGCCGACGTCTCCCTGTACCGAGCGATTGTTCGACGACGCCCGCTTCATCGTCTGCCGACCCGGAGAAGCGGTCGAAATCGTCAGCGGCACGCGCAGTTTTGCCGAATTGGAGGCCAAACTTGGCGACCGTGCCCAGCGGGTCGGCTTTGCAATGAATGCGGGCATGTTCGACGACGACGGCAATCCAATCGGACTGATGATCGAGCGCGGCAAGCAGGTTCGCAAGATCAACCGTCGAAAGGGCAGCGGCAACTTTCATCTGATGCCGAACGGCGTCTTCCTGATCCGGCGGGGTGGGTCCCCTGTGGTAGTCGAAACCGGTAAATTTCAGTCCACCGCGGACATTATGTTCGCCACCCAGTCGGGTCCGATGCTGGTAATCGACGGAAAGCTGCACCCCGCCTTCGACGAAGACGGTGAAAGCCGCCATATTCGCAATGCCGTTGGAATTGACCAGTCCGGTGCGCCCGTATTCGTGATCAGCCGCGAACCGGTGTCATTTGGAAAGTTGGCGCGCTTTTATCGCGATGCGCTGGGTGCCAGTAATGCGCTTTACCTCGACGGCTCGGTCAGCTCCTTGTGGGACCCCGCCAATGGCCGGATGGATGCGTTTACCGAACTTGGACCGATGATTGTCGGCTTCAAGAAAGCCGCGGCGTCAGCGACTGATCGCGCAGGCCGCGCCAGACCTTGATCGCCTGAACGGTTTCGGGAACGTCGTGCACCCGCACGATCTGCGCCCCTTGCTCGACCGCTTTGAGCGCAAGCGTCAGGCTGCCTGCTAGGCGCTGATCGGCGGGAGCCTCATTCGCGAGCGCTCCGATCATCCGCTTCCGGCTTGCACCAAGAACGATCGGGCAGCCTAGGCCGTGAAAGATCGCAAGCCCGTTCACTAGCGCCAGATTATGCGCCACCGTCTTGCCGAATCCGATACCCGGATCGACCAGGATCTTGTCCCGGGAAATCCCCGCCTCTTCGACTTGCCGGATACGTCGTTCGAGCCACAAGAAGACATCGACCAGAACGTCATCAAAGCGCGGATCGTCCTGCATCGTCAGCGGATCGCCGCTGGCATGCATCAGCACGATTGGGGTACCCGTCGCCGTCGCCACTTCGGCCATGCGCGGATCGAAGCGCATCGCCGACACGTCGTTGATCAACCGGGCCCCCGCGCTTAATGCGGCCTCCGCCACCGATGCCTTGCGGGTGTCGATAGAAACCGCCTGTCCGCCCGCGGCAAGGCGCTGGACGACCGGCTGCACGCGCTCGATTTCGTCCCCTTCCCAGACGGCCTTGGCGCCCGGCCTGGTGGATTCGCCGCCAACATCGAGGATTGCGGCACCTGCCGCGGTCATGTCGGCACCGGCCTCAGCCGCAGCCTGCGCATCGGCAAAGGCGCCGCCGTCCGAGAAGCTGTCGGGGGTCACATTGACGATGCCCATCACCTGCGGCTGGTCCAGCCGGATGGTTCGTTCGCCCATCACCAATGGATGGCGCGGGCTGGTCAGACGTTGCCAGTCCGCCGACATTGCATCATCGAACCGATCTTCGATGCCATCGACCGGCGCGATTTCGCGTTCGCCGTTGGCGTGGATCAGTTCGACCGTCGCGAACCAGTTGAGCCCGCCCGCGAGACGCGCGACTTTGCCGTCATGCCCAAATGGGGAATCGACGAAGCCGGTCGGTCGGATGAGGGTCCGCATACGCCGTTACAGGCCGGACAAATGCTGCTGGCGAAGCGCATCGATCGGCAGGACCCTGCCGCCTTGTTCGACATGCCAGAATGTCCAGCCATTGCACGAGGGCGCGCCTTGAAGCGCGGCCGCAACCTTGTGGATCGACCCGGAATGCCCGTCGCAGGTCAGCGTCCCGTCTGCGCCGACCAATGCCTTCCAACGCCGCTTTGAGTCGGTCAGCACGCTGCCTGCCGGGACCATCCCGCTTTCGACCAGCAGGCCGAACGCCACGCGCGGTTGGCTGCGCTTGTCGGGAACGGTGAGCATCGCGCTTTCGTCGAGCGGCAAGGTCGAGGCGATGCGCGCCTTGGCGACCTTCACATAAGCGGTCTCGCGCTCGATCCCGATCCATTTGCGACCCAGGCGCCGCGCCACCGCGCCGGTCGTGCCGGTCCCGAAAAACGGATCCAGCACGAGGTCGCCCGGCTTGGTACAGGCGAGAAGGATGCGATAAAGCAGGCTTTCGGGTTTCTGGGTCGGATGCGCTTTATCGCCAGCATCATCCTTGCAGCGTTCGGCACCCGAACAGATCGGCAGCACCCAGTCGCTGCGCATCTGGAGATCGTCGTTCAGCGCTTTCATCGCGCGATAGTTGAACGTGTAGCGCGCCTTTTCGTCCTTCGCGCACCACAGCAATGTTTCATGGGCGTTGGTGAATCGGGTGCCGCGGAAATTGGGCATCGGGTTGGCCTTGCGCCAGACGATGTCGTTCAAAATCCAGAAGTCGGCATCCTGCAACAGCGAACCGACGCGGTAGATATTGTGGTAGCTGCCAATCACCCAAATGGTACCGTCATCCTTGAGGATGCGGCGCGCCTGTTCCAACCATTCGCGCGTGAAATCATCATAAACCGCAAGACTGTCGAACTTGTCCCAATCGTCGTCGCACGCATCTACCTTGCCGCCTTCGGGACGGATGAGGTCTCCGCCAAGCTGAAGATTGTAGGGCGGGTCAGCAAAGATCATATCGACGCACTTGTCGGGAAGCTTCGCCATTTCGGCGATGCAGTCGCCTTGGAGGATGCTGTCCAGCGGGAGTGCGCGCTTGACCGGCGCGGTCCGTGCCTTGCTGGTGCGGCCGACATTGCCGGTCACCGGTGCGATGTAGTTCACGCGAAACGCCCCCTTGGAATTGCTCGCCACCAGCCGTGAGTCAGGCGGGACTCGCGGTCAAGCCGACAAGGGTTAACGCCGGTTTCGCGAGCACGAGAACAAAAGGAATCCCTGCGATTCCAACCACAAGATGATGAGTCCCCGACCCCAGGGCAAACTCAACATCTTGTGGTGTGACTTGAAGGACTCAAGAGGGTCATAAAAGCATGAGCTGGGCCACCGGGGCGAAGCTGCGGCGGTGTAACGGGCTCGGTCCGTGGGTGCGGAGCGCGGCGAGATGGGCGGCGGTGCCATAGCCTTTGTGCCGATCGAACCCGTAGGCCGGGTGTTCCAGCGCGGCGTTACGCATGATGGCGTCGCGATGCTCCTTGGCGACGATTGATGCAGCGGAAATGCAGCGCTCTTTCGCGTCGCCGCCGACAATGGCGCGGGCCGGCCAGCGCCATTCGCCACACCAACGATGCGGGGTCTTGTCGCCATCGATCAGGCATTCGTCGGGGTCGACTTCTAGCGCTGCGACTGCGCGGGTTATGGCAAGCATCGTTGCGCAAAGAATGTTGAGCCGGTCGATTTCGTCCACCGAGGCGATCCCGACCCCGACATGACAACGCTGCATGATCCGCGCGGCAAGTGTGGCGCGCGTGGTTGCAGAAAGCTTTTTGCTGTCGTCGAGGCCGCGAATTGTCTGGCCGGTCAGGATGACGGCGGCCGCCACGACTGGCCCGGCCAATGGGCCCCTGCCCGCTTCGTCAATTCCGGCAATCATGGTGGAGGACTAGCGGGCCGCGCCAGAGTTTCGAAGCGAAAGTTGGTTCCCGCCATGGCAGGAACAAGAAATTCAGGAGCGCGACCTGCGCGGGTCTATGACGGCAGGCGCCACGGCGGGAAGCGGCGGGCTTCGCCGGCCTTGTAGAGGAAGACCGTGTTCCCACCGGGATCGCGCAGGCGTGCTTCGCGCCACATCCACGGCTGGTTGCGCGGGCCGTGTTCGAATGGGATCCCCAGTCGAGCGAGCCGATCGACGCGATCATCAAGGTCGTCGCATTCGAAGTAAACGGCGACATTTTCCCCACCGTCGGCGTCGGGATCGCACTGGATGGAAAAGGTCGCACCGCCCGCTTCGAACCGTGCATATTGGTTTTCCGGACTGTCGACGATCTGGGTCAGGCCGAGCGCCTTGTAGAAACCGACCATCTTGCGGAAATCCTTGCCCGTCACGGTGACCTGGTTAAGGCGAAGGCCGAGGCCGGTGTCGAGCCGCACCTTCTGCTGACCCAGCGGGCCGTGGCCGCCGCCCAGCCCCGGCGCTTCGAGCAAGGCGATCCGAACGAACAGGCGCGCGCGCTCGACCGCGTCGGTCAGGCGCAGTCCCGCGCCAAGGTAGAAGGCGATGGCCGAAGCCAGCGTGCAACCGGTGCCGTGGGTGCTGGTGGTGTCGATCCGCGTGCCCTGCCAACTGGTGATGTTGTCGGTTTCGATCAGCGCGTCGGCCAGCGCCTCGCCCTCGTCATGACCGCCCTTGACCAGCACAGCGCAACCATGTTCGCCGACCAGATGAAGCGCGGCGGCAACCGGATCCTCCTCGCTGGTCAGGCGGCGCAATTCGGGCAGGTTTGGGGTCGCGATGGTGGCAAGCTCCATCAGCTGACCAAAGGCGGCGACCGTTCCTTCATCGGCCAGCGCATCGCCGCTGGTCGCGACCATCACCGGATCGAACACGATCGGCACCTTGGGGTTCAGCGCGGCGAGCCGCTCTGCGACGACGCGCGCGGCAAAGGCACCGCCGATCATCCCGATCTTGATCGCATCGACGCCGATGTCGCTCACGACACTGTCGATCTGGGCAAGGATGGTTTCGGCCGGCACCGAATGCACCGAGTCGACGCCAAGAGTGTTTTGCGCCGTGATGGCGGTGATCGCGGTCATGGCATGGCCGCCAAGCATGGTCACCGTCTTGATGTCGGCCTGAATCCCGGCACCGCCCC
Source organism: uncultured Alphaproteobacteria bacterium (assembly GCA_963843855.1). GTDB lineage: Bacteria > Pseudomonadota > Alphaproteobacteria > Sphingomonadales > Sphingomonadaceae > Sphingomicrobium. The sequence goes on along the minus strand of CAWJMA010000003.1, from coordinate 265,888 downwards.
CGCTGTCGGAGCCGGCAATGATCAGGATTCGGGGCGTGTTGTTGGACATTGCAGGAAACCCTTAGCGGCGATGAAGCCCGCATTCACCCTTCACGATGGCGTCTCAACGATTGCAATGACGGCAAAAGCTTAAGCAGATGCCACTGCCTGGCAGATCGTGTCGACCAGGCGGGTGACCTGGTCGGCATCGTCGCCCTCGGCCATCACCCTGATGAGTGGCTCGGTGCCCGATTTGCGAATGACGAGGCGACCTTTCCCGTCCAGCTCCTTTTCGGCGGCTGCGATGACCTTTTGGACCGACGCAGCCTCCAGCGGTTCTCCGCCGGAAAAACGCACATTCTTGAGCAATTGCGGTACCGGGTCGAACTGGTGGAGCAATTCGCTCGCGGGCGTGCCAGATTCGACCAGTGCGGCAAGGATCTGAAGACCGGCGACCAGCCCGTCGCCGGTCGTCGCATGGTCGGACAGGATGATATGGCCGGACTGTTCCCCACCGACATTGGCCCCCGATGCGCGCATTTCCTCCAGGACGTAGCGGTCGCCGACCTTGGTCCGCTTGAGCGCAAGCCCCTCGGCCGCCAGTTTGCGTTCCAGACCCAGGTTGGACATCACAGTCGCAACCAGCGCGCCGCCCTTCAATTCGCCGCGGCGCGCGGCGCTGAGTGCGATCAGGGCCATCAACTGGTCGCCATCCACGACCTTGCCATGTTCGTCGACCACAATCAGCCGATCGGCATCGCCGTCTAGAGCAAGACCGATGTGCGCGCCGCTCGCGACCACGGCTTCCTGAAGCGCGGCGGGATGCGTCGATCCACATTGGTGGTTGATGTTGGTGCCATTGGGTTTGACGCCAAGCGGAACGACATCGGCGCCCAGTTCCCACAGCGCTTCGGGCGCGACATGGTAAGCCGCGCCATTGGCGCAATCGACAACGACGCGAAGGCCGTCCAGTCGAAGATGTTCGGGGAACGTCGACTTTGCAAAGTGAATGTACCGACCACGCGCGTCGTCGATACGGCGAGCACGCCCGACGAGGCCCGACTTGGCGAGTTTCGGTTCGCGCGCCAGCCGACGCTCGATCGACCTTTCATCCTCGTCGCTCAGCTTGTAGCCGTCGGGGCCGAACAGCTTGATGCCGTTGTCGACGAAGGGATTGTGGCTGGCGCTGATCATCACACCCAGGTCGGCGCGCATCTCGCGCGTCAGCATCGCGACCGCAGGGGTCGGCATCGGGCCGAGCAGGACGACGTCCATTCCGACCGAGGTGAAGCCGGCGACCATCGCCAATTCCATCATATATCCGGAAAGCCGTGTGTCCTTGCCGATGACAACCCGGTGGCGGTGGTCGCCGCGCAGGAAGTGCGCGCCCGCAGCCTGGCCGACGCGCATCGCGATCTCGGGGGTGATCGGCGCCTCGTTGACGCGGCCGCGAATGCCGTCGGTACCAAAGAACTTGCGTGCCATTCGCCCGCTCTAGCGCGAAAAACTCTAGCCGAGTAGCGCCCAGAGTCCCGCGGGGCGATATCCTAGCGCGCCATGCGCCCACGTCGCCGCCAAATAGAGCAATGTCCCGCCGATGAAGGGAATACTCCCGGGCCAGAAATGGCCGCGCGTAAACGGGAAAAACGGGCTCTTGCGTTCCCACTGCTTCCACGCCGAACCAATCAACCGGCGTTTCTTCAAATCCTGCAACGCCGCACCGAAGATGGCGAGAACGAAAATCGCTTCGGATATCACCAGTCCGGACGGCGTCGGATTCACGATCGCATGGACGATCGCCCACAAGCCGAAGGCCCACATCATCGGATGGCGCGTGATCCGGAACACACCGCGCGGCACTGCCGGAAACTGCGGCGGGCCGTCAAAATGTGGCATTGCCGGATTGCCGCGATGCGATCCGACGAACAGGATCGTCCCGATCCACATCAGAAAGCTCGCGATTGCAACGCCGGTCTGCCCGGCGTCCCAACGAAGCGTTTCCGGTCCGATCGCGCGCGCGGCCAAAACCATCCAGACCAGCGTGCCAAGTGCAACGAGCGAATAAACGCCCATGAAGCCCTTCTCACCTAACAGGCGGACAATCGAGCGGCGCAGCGGGTGCGACATCACGAAATGCGTCCCGACGAAGGCCGCCGCTGCCAGCTCGAGACAATTCATCGGCGTCATCGGCGATAAGCTTCGGGCAGCGCCTTGCGATCGAGATCCTTGTAACGATCGCGCAACTTGCTCTGGCGGGATTCAAGCGGCTGTCGAACGCCATCGATCCACACCATCTCCACTTTGCTCTCCAGTTCCAGCGGGTCGCCGGACCAGATCACGACATCGCCCGCACGGCCCCGCGACAGGCTTCCGATCTCGCCGCTCATGCCGACGATTTCGGCGGGCCGAGAGGTAATCATCGCAAGTGCCTCGCCCCAGGAAACACCCGTTGCACCAGGAACCTTGCCCAGCGCGACGAGGTTGGCCGCATATTGGCGCTGGTTGAACAGATAGCGCGTGTCGTTGTCGTCGATCAGGCCGATGGCGACCTTTACCCCGGCATCGCGCATACGGCCGACGTTCGACTGAGTCGCCGCCAGCATTTCGAAACTCGCGGGAAGATCGTTCACGGCTGACGCGATCACCGGAATTCCCGAAGCGGCAAGCTCCCGAGCGACGGTCCAACCTTCGGTCGCACCAACGATGACGGCCTTGAGACGCGGAAATTCGCGCTTGAGCTTGATGATTTGCAGGATGTCATTCGCCTGCTCGGCATGGATGAGCAAATATTGCCGACCTTGCACCACTGGAACGAGCGCGGTTGCATCCAACCGGGTCAGCAATACATCGTCGCGGCGACCGCCGGTGGGACGTCCCGCAACTTCCTGTGCTTCGCGCAGCGCGTTGCGGAACAGCGCGTAAGTCGACGTGCGTGCGCCGCCCGCAACCCCGGCGCCGCGTTCGCCGAATTCGACGAACTGGAACAACCGCGATTTGGTGATTGGATCGCGATCCGCCCCCAGATCCATCATCGCGCCCTGCCCGCCGAAGATCGCGCGGCCGACATTGGGCGCGACGATTGCCCGCGTTACGCCATCTTCGCGGTTGACCGCGATCGTGCTGTTCATCGGATTGATTGCGGGCGCGACGTCCAGCGCCGCATTGAACGGACTGCCCGGCGCATTGTCGTCGGTCGTACCTTCGACCGACAGATCGACTTCGCTCAGGCCCAATCTGGAAAAGCCGCCGACGATGCCCGGCGTGACCCATTTGCCGCGCGCATCGACGATTTCCGCTCCGCGTGGAATTGCTGTTGCGGAACCGGCGCCGACAATCTTGCCATTCTGGATAACGACGACGCCGTTCGGGATCGGCGCAGATCCGTCGCCAAGCGCGACCGTTCCGCCGGTGATCGCGACGGTTTGCGCGGTCAGTGGCGACGCAGCGATCGCAACCGCCGATGCGAGAAGGAACAGATGATTCATTTCACGTCTCCCTCGCCCGGTTGGCCAAGTTCGAAGTCGCTGACCGGGCGAAGCCGCGGGTTGTTCGCATCATATAGCAAGGCGCCGTCGATCCAGACCCGCTCCGGGCGCGTATAGCTGCTGAATGGATCACCGTTCCAAAGCACGACGTCGGCCATCTTGCCGACCTTCAGGCTCCCGGTTTTGTCGAGGATGCCGAGCGACTTGGCCGGATTGTAGCTAAGCCAGCGCCACGCATAAGCGTCGCTGACATTATGGCCGGCGCGGCGACCGTCGGCGAGCGCCTTGGCCGCTTCCTGATTGAGACGTTGAATGCCATTGGCATCGTCGGAATGGACGATGGCGCAGGCACCCGCCTTGTCGACGAACGGGATATTCTCCTTGATCGCGTCGTAGCTTTCCATCTTGAACCCGTACCAGTCGGCCCACATTGCAGCGCAAATTTCGTTCTGCTTGAGCAAGTCGGCGACCTTGTACGCCTCGACGGCGTGTTGGAAGCTGCCGATCTTGTAGCCCATCTCCTTGGCCATATCGATCATGATGGCCATTTCATCCGCACGGTAGCAGTGATTGTGGATGATGATTTCGCCGTTCAGGACGCCGCGTAGCGTATCCATGGCGAGGTCACGGCCCGGCATTTCGCCGCCCGTTTTTTCATATTTGTCCCACTTTTTCTTATAGTCGAGCGCCTTGAGCCATATTGCGCGAGTGACCGCGATATTGCCCATTCGCGTACCAGGCCCGCCCTTGTTTCCGTAGACCCGTTTGGGATTTTCCCCGCACGCCATCTTCAGGCCGTAGGGTGCACCTGGAAATTTCATCCCTTGCGACGTGCGCGCCGGGACATTCTTCAGAACGACCGAGCGGCCACCGAACAGATTGGCTGATCCGGGCAGGATCTGGAGCGTCGTGATGCCGCCGTTTGCAAGGGCTCGACTGAAACCGGGATCCTGCGGCCAGACGCTATGTTCGGCCCACACTTCGGGCCGTGAATTGCCCGTCGCTTCATTTCCGTCAGAGAGCGATTCGACGCCCGGTGATGGATAGTCGCCGAGATGGCTGTGGACGTCGATAATGCCCGGGGTGACCCACTTGCCCGCAGCCTCGACGACGAAAGCGCCTTCCGGTACGACCGTATCGGCGCCGCCAATCGCCTGGACGACTCCGTCCGCAAGGACGATGGTGCCATTGTCGATCCGTCCGCCTTCGCCATCATAAACCGTCGCGCCGCGGATAGCGGTGACCGCGCCGGGATAGCGCTGGTAGGTGGACGGATAGGGATCCTTGTTGATCGGGATCGGCGCAGCCTTCGGCGGTGTGCCTTTGGTTGCGCAAGCGCTGATTGAAAGTGCCAGAAAAGCAGCCGCAAAGGCTCGCATCGTCATCTCCCCGCAAAACGTACGCGCAGCATGGGGCGGTCGAGCGCATAAGAAAAGGGGCGACGCAAACGCCGCCCCTCTCTTTTCGACCAACGGTCCGTTCAGACCGACTTGGTGGTGGGGTGAGTTCCCGCTTCCTGGGGCTCCATACCGGCACCAGCCTGTCCTTCAAGGTGATCGCCAGCATCTTCGTCGCTCAGCGTGTCGAGGTGCATCAGGCGCTTGATCAACGGGCTGATCACGATCACCGCGACGCCGACGCCGACTGAAATCCAGCCGATCTTGTCATAGACGCCGAGGACTACTTCCTTGCCCACGCCCTCGCCCGAAGCCTCTTCCGAGCCCGTCGCCGCCGCAATCAGGCCAGCAACGAAATTGCCGGTTGCCGAGGCAAAAAACCACGTCCCCATGATGAGTGAGGCCATGTGCTTAGGCGCTAGCCGGTTCATCGCGCTCAGACCGACCGGCGACAAGCAGAGTTCGCCGGTCGTGTGCAGAAGGTAGATGAGGAAGATGAACAGGACCGGCGTGGCATTATCCATGCCCACCGCATTCGCGCCGAACACCAGCACCAGGAAGCCGGCCCCGAGCTGGATCAGCGCCAGGCCGAACTTGGCCGGGGTCGACGGTTCAAGTCCCTTGCGACCCAGCATTGTCCACATCGCCGCGAACAGCGGGGCGAGAAGGATGATGTAGATCGGGTTGATCGACTGGAACAGCGAGGCCTCGACGCCCTGGCGATCGACATAGCGATCGGTGAACAGATTGAGCGAGGAGCCGGCCTGTTCAAATAGGGCCCAGAACAGGATCGAGCCGATAATCAGGAAGATTGCCGCAAAAATCCGGTCGCGGTCGTGGCCACCGATCTTGATCGCTTCCCAGACGACGAAAGCGACGAGGATCGCGCCGAACACGCCGAGGATCGTACCGACAATTGCCTGATTCTGTACCAGCCACCAAGTCACCGCGACGGCCGCGAGGCCGATAAGGTAAAGCACCCATTCGAACTTGATGCCCATAACCGGGCGTTCGAGGGCCGCCGGATCGTTGCTTTCGCCATTGCCTTCGAGCAGCGGCTTGAAGACGATGAAGACGATCAGGCCAAGCAACATGCCGAAACCCGCCGCGCCGAAGCCGTAGGCCCAGCCATAGGTCTGGCCGAGGTAGCCGGCGATGATCGTGCCGATCGCGGCGCCGACGTTAATCCCCATGTAGAAGATGGTGTAGGCACCGTCGCGGCGCACGTCGGTACGCGGATAAAGCTGGCCGACGATCACCGAGATGTTCGCCTTGAGGAAACCCGAGCCGACGATGATGAAGGCAAGTGCAGCCCAGAAGACGTTGATCATCGGATTGGCGGTATGGCCGGTCGCCGCGTCGCCTTCGAACGCCATCAGGAAGTGACCGACGGTCAGCAGGACGGCGCCAAACAGCACCGCCTTGCGCTGGCCCAGATAACGGTCGGCGAGATAGCCGCCAAGCACGGGCGCGATGTAGACCAGCGCCGTGTAGGCGCCATAGATCACCGAGGCCTTCTCGTCGTTGTAAAGCCAGTGCTGCGTCAGGTAGAAAATGAGCAGCGCGCGCATGCCGTAATAGGAAAAGCGTTCCCACATTTCGGCGAAAAACAGGACGTAAAGGCCCTTCGGGTGGCCTGCGAATTCTTTCTTCGATGAGGCGACGATCGTCCCCCCGGCAACAAGCAGCAGGACGAGGAACGCCACCGCCACCGTTACGATGATTTGCTGGAAATCCACCTTGTATACCCTCCGGAACCATGTGCGGGCGGTCCATGCCGTCCGCATCGAATGTGACCGCGCACCCTAACGACGAAAACCGATATGTGAAGCCGCTTGTGACGAGATGGCAGCCTGCTACTGCTAAAAGCATGCTCCATAACGACCCTTCAACCGCACTCTCCCTGCTGGAAACCCGCCGATCCGGACGCCCACGCGAGATGATCGGTCCGGGGCCTGATGCGGCGCAACTCGAACGGATCCTGGCGGTGGCGGCGCGAACGCCGGATCACGGCAATCTGGTTCCTTATCGTTTCGTCACCGTCGCGTCGGACCAGCGCAACGACCTCGAAGCGCTCTATGTGCGAGCGCTTCGAGTAGCGGATCCGAATGCCCTGGACACCAAGATCGCCAAATCCATTGCCAACGCCCACGCCGCACCGGCACTCGTGGTGCTGATCTCTTCTCCGATACGCGAACACAAGATCCCGGTGTTCGAGCAGGAATTGACCTGCGGCGCGGTCGGAATGAACCTGCTCCATACCGCGCAAGCAATGGGATTCGTCGGGGGCTGGATTACGGGATGGCCCGCGTACGACCCGACCGTCACGGCTGCATTTTGCGAAACGGGCGAACGAATTGCCGGATTTTTCTATCTCGGCCAACCCGGAATGCCGCTTTTAGAGCGCGATCGTCCCGACCTCGATTCGATCGTTTCGTCTTGGCGTCCGTAAAATATCGTCATCCGGTTGAAACTTTTCGCGCTTCGCTGTATTATCACACCATGACGCTACGCACCGGCCACGAAAAACCAGTCTACGTTCGCCTTCGTGAAGTGATTTCTGACGGCATCGTCACGGGTCGCTTCAAGGATGGCGATCCCCTTCCCTCGGTTCGTGCGCTCGCCGCCGACGAGGGAGCCAATCCGCTGACCGTCGCGAAAGCCTATCAGGGATTCCAGGACGACGGGTTGATCGTCGTGAAGCGCGGGGTCGGAATGTTCGTTGCCGCTGGCGCCCGGCAGAAATTGACCCAATCGGGTCGCGACACGTTCATCCAGCAGGAATGGCCCGCGATTCGCGAGCGGATGGACCGGCTCGGTATCGACCCCCAGGAATTGATCGCCCGCGAAACCGCCTAAGCGAGCGCTTCGGCAGGAACCGCATAAAGCGGTGCCGCCCCAATTTCGGCCGCCGCCGCAAGCCCGATCGCTTCGGGCACGATCGCGCCAAGAAAATAGGTCGTCGACGCGCGTTTGGCATTGTGAAACGCGCCATCGCCGACGATCTTGGATTGCCGTTCGAGCAGCCATCCTGCCACCAACACTGCGCACATTGTCAGGAACGGCACGCTACCGGCCAGCCGCTCGTCAGGTTCGGCGGAGCGGAAGGATGCCGCCGCTACCTCGACCGAATCGGCGAGTGCCTGCAGGCGCGGATCGTGAGCTTCATCGCGAATATCGGCGATCAGCATATCGAACGCCCCGCCGCCGTCGAGTTCCAGCTTGCGACCGACGAGGTCGGCCGCCTGGATCCCATTCGTCCCTTCGTAGATCGGGGCAATTCGGGCGTCGCGCAGATATTGGGCGGCGCCCGTTTCCTCGACAAACCCCATCCCGCCGTGAACCTGAATTCCGATGCTCGCGACTTCGCAACCGATGTCGGTGGCCCATGCCTTGGCCAGCGGCGTGAGGATTTCGGCCCGGTTGGCGGCGTCGCGGTCGCCGCGCGTGCCGCGATCGACCTGCGCAAAGGCGTAATACGTCAGCGATCGGGCAGCAGTCGTCAGCGCGCGCATGCGCACCAGCATCCGGCGGACATCGGGATGTTCGGCAATCGCCACCTTGTCGGGTCCGCGGCGGCCCTGCTTGCGCTCGAGAGCATATGCGACGGCGCGCTGGGTCGATGCCTCCGAAATGCCGACGCCCTGAAGTGCGACGTTAAGGCGGGCATTGTTCATCATCGTGAACATCGACCGCATTCCGCCCATTTCCGGTCCGACCAGCCAGCCGGTCGCGCCGCCGTCATCACCGTAACTCATCACGCAGGTCGGCGATGCGTGAATGCCCATCTTATGTTCGATCGAGACACAGCGAACGTCGTTGACCGATCCGTCCGGAAGTATCTTCGGGACCAGGAACAGCGAAATGCCCTTCGTGCCCGGCGGTGCATCGGGGGTTCGGGCAAGGACGAGGTGGACGATATTGTCGGCGAGGTCGTGCTCACCGTAAGTGATGTAAATCTTTGTCCCGCTGATCCGCCAGCTGCCATCGCCATTCGGCTCGGCCTTGGTCGTCAACGCGCCGACGTCGCTGCCCGCCTGCGGTTCGGTAAGGTTCATCGTCGCCGGCCATTCGCCGGTCACGATCTTGGGAAGGTAGCGTTCCTTCAACTCGTCCGAGCCGTGCTGCTCCAGCGCTTCGATCGCGCCAACACTGAGCATCGGGCACAAGGTGAAGGCCAGGTTTGCCCCGTTGAAGCTATCCATGATGGCCGCCGACAAGACGTAGGGAAGTCCCTGCCCGCCCCAATGCTTGGGCGCTGACAACGTCATCCAACCGCCTTCGACGTAGGCATCATATGCTGCCTTGAACCCATCGGGCATGCGCACGCGGCCATTGTCCCAGCGCGCCATTTTCGTGTCGCCGACGCGGTTGAGCGGTGCCAGTTCGCCTTCGGCCAGAGAGGCCGCTGCCTCCAGCACGGCATCAACCATGTCGACCTCGTCCATCAAGTCGCCGATACCGGCAACATGGTCGAGAATGAATCTCTGGTCCTGGATCGCGCAGCGAAAGCTCATATCGTCATCCCTTGGATTCTATTGCCGCATGCCATAGCGACGCGCGCATGGCGCCGCCAGTGACCCAAATCCTGCCGTTCGACGATGCCGGGATCGCCGAAGCCGCGCGGCGCATCGCGGCCGCAGAGCCGGTCGCGATGCCGACCGAGACGGTTTACGGGCTGGCCGCCGATGCAACCATTGCCGAAGCGGTTGCGCGAATCTATGAAGCCAAAGGTAGGCCGAGCTTCAATCCCTTGATCGTGCATGTCGCCAATCTTTCGGCTGCTCGCGTGCTTGGCAATTTCTCTGACGAAGCGATCTGCCTGGCCGAACAAAATTGGCCCGGACCGTTGACGATCGTCGTTCCGGCACGCCCGGACAACGGCATTGCCGGATTGGTGACCGCGGGGCTCGACAGCATCGCGATCCGCGTCCCGGCCCATCCCGCGATGCAGGCGCTGCTTCGCAGCTGCGGCCAGCCGCTTGCTGCGCCATCTGCCAATGCCAGCGGACGGATCAGCCCGACCAGCGCCGCCCATGTGTTTCGCTCGCTTGGCGGACGGATCGGACTGGTCATCGATGGCGGCAATAGCGCGCGCGGGATTGAATCGACGATCGTCGCAGCGACCGGCGCGCCGCTGCGGCTTTTGCGTCGCGGGCCGGTCGATATTCCCGGTGCGATCGACACGACCTCGGGACACGTTGAGGCGCCAGGGATGATGGCGAGCCATTACGCCCCCATCAAGCCGCTTCGGTTGGATGCAACCGATGCCAGGCATGGCGAGGTGCTGATTGGCTATCGCGGGATCAAGGGCGACCTCGACCTCGGCGACGACGCCGTCACCGCCGCCTCGCGCCTGTTCGACCTGTTGCACCGCGCCGACGATGCAGACTGCGCTGCAATCGCGGTCGCGCCAATTCCGGGCGACGGTCTTGCTGAGGCAATCCGCGACCGGCTCAGGAGAGCTGCGGCGCCTCGTTGAGCTGGGCTCCGAATTTCTTTTTCAGCTTGGCCAATTTGGGCGGGATGATCGCGAGGCAATAAGGATTGCGCTGGCCTTCGCCCGACCAATATTCCTGATGATAATCCTCTGCCGGATACCAATCGTCCATCGGCTCGATGGTGGTGACGATCGGTGCCGAGTGATCGGGCTGGGCGCGCGTGATCGCGGCGCGAGCCGAATCCTTCTGGGCCTCGTCCTGCGGAAAAATCGCGGAGCGATACTGTGTGCCGATGTCGCCGCCCTGCCGATTGAGCTGGGTCGGATCATGCGTCGCGAAGAAGATGTCGAGCAGGTCGCCATAGCCGATTTCGCTTGGATCGTAGGTGATCCGGATCGCCTCGGCATGACCGGTATCGCCCCCGCAGACCTGCTTGTAGGTCGGATTGACGGTATCGCCGCCGGTATAACCGCTTTCGACTGACTGGACGCCTTTAAGCTGGCCGAAGACGGCTTCGGTGCACCAGAAACATCCGCCCGCGAGTACCGCCACTTCATTCGCCATCATCATCTCCATCGCTGGTCGAAGGTCGATGTGGCGATGGGAAGTGGTCGCGACAAGGGCGAAGCCGCGCCTAGCTGTTCTTCTTGATGCTCGCTTTCAGGCTTGCGAGTTCAAGGCGCTTGCCGACCCATTCCGCCAATTCCTCGAAGCGTAAGGCCTGATCGAAGACGATGCCGGCATGGCCTTCGTTGAACCAGCGAACTTCACCGCGCAGCGGACGAAGGCTTTCAACCACGACGACGACCGGCTTACCGAGACAATATTCGCCGATCGGGGCGACTTTCATGCCGCCCAGCGAAATATCCTGCACATCGCAAGTGTAATAGGTCTTGCCGAGCTTCACGCTTGCCTTGCAATTGACTTCGAGGCGCGGAGGACGGGCGCGAAATCCGTGGCGCGGCTTACGACCGGCGAGCAATTCGCCAAGATCGACGGCCTGCTCGAACTTGAGATCCGACCATCCCCTCGCGAACCCAGACTACCGATGAGGGAATGACTTGTGACTGGATCTCGACTTCCACCAACTCGCCAACCCCGAGTCTCTGGCCAATTTCTGCCATCAGTCCGCCGGCGGACATATTGCGCAGGCGACCAAGTTGCTCACCGCGGTCGCTACGGAATTTGACGATGCTCAGGGTTGCCGGGATTCGATCGTCTCCACGACGCTCCGAAGGACGCGGAACCGACGTCGACAACGAGAATGTCGTTGTTTCAAAAGCCACATGGTCGTCACCAAACGACATCGCCGGCTTACGGCGGATCAATGATTCGAACATCCCCATGGTCTTGAGCGACCCTCCTAACGCGGAAACATGGCGTTTTAGCCGAGATGCGGTTAATATTGCGTTTCATGCGTTTGACCGCAGCTGGTTAAGGCATCAGTACCTACGATGTGCTTGCTCGGCAGGAGGGATGATAACGCCGTGATGACGCGCCCGCGTCTTTTGTTGATCGACGACGAGCCACAGCTCGCCGCCTTTGTTGCGAACGCTGCCAAGATGAGCGGTTTCGAACCGGTGGAAACTGCGCGAAACGAAGACTTCCGATCAAAATTCGACGATGAAAAGCCGCGTATGGTGGCCTTGGACCTTGGCATGCCCGGAATGGACGGCGTGGAATTGCTGCGCTTTCTTGCCGACCGCGAATATGATGGTCCGGTCCTCATCATCAGCGGTTTCGATCGCCGCGTGCTCGAAAGTGCATTCCGGCTTGGCGGCGCCCTCGGCCTCAATATGGTCGGCCCGCTGGAAAAACCGGCGAGGCTGGATGCGCTCGAAGCCATACTGAAACAGCATGTCGCGAGTCCTGCCGCGTGATCGCACAGGCCGATATCGGACTTCTCGACGGGTTCGAACGCGCACTGATCAACCATCGATTGAAAATGGCCTACCAGCCCAAAGTCAGCCTATCCGATGGAAAATTGAAACGGGTCGAAGCGCTGGTGCGCTGGACCGATCCCGATCTTGGGGCCGTTGCCCCTTCACGCTTCGTTCCCCTCGCCGAAAAACATGGCCTGATCGACGAATTGACCCAATGGGGCCTGCGCACCACCCTTCGCCAATGGATCGACTGGCGAGCGGCAGGGATCGATACCTGCATCGCCTTCAACATCTCGGCGCTGTCGCTCCAGCATCTCGATTTTCCGGACCTGGTCGAGCGCATGTGCCGTGCGCTCGAGGTTCCGGCCGACCGGCTGGTGCTCGAGCTTACCGAGGGTGCGACGCAGCCGCTGATCAAGTTGATGGACACGCTCACCCGATTTCGGATCAAGGGTATCGGTCTTGCAATGGACGATTTTGGGGTCGGCTATTCGACATTGATGCAACTTCGCCAGCTGCCCTTTACCGAAATCAAGATCGATCGTTTTTTCGTGTCGGATGCGACGACATCTAAAGACAGCGCAGCAATCGTTGCGTCGATCATCGACCTTGCCCACCGGCTCGATCTGACCGTGACAGCGGAAGGGATCGAAACGGAGGAGCAACTTCGGATGATGCGCGATCTGGGGTGCGATGTCGCGCAAGGCTATTTCATCGGTCGACCGCTCGATCCCGAAAATCTGGAGTCATGGACGGTCGAGTGGGGCTCGCGCTGGGCCGCTATCGACGACTCCAAAATTACCGAAGATCGAACTTCACCCCCTGTGCCAGCGGCAACGCCGATCCATAATTGATCGTATTGGTCGCGCGTCGCATGTAGGCGCGCCAGCTGTCCGACCCGCTCTCACGCCCGCCTCCCGTTTCTTTCTCACCACCGAATGCGCCACCAATTTCCGCGCCGGACGTACCGATATTCACGTTTGCGATGCCGCAGTCGGATCCCGATGCCGAGACAAATCGCTCCGCTTCCCTGACATCGTTGGTGAAGATCGCGCTGCTAAGGCCTTGCGAGACATCATTATTCAGCGCGATCGCCTCACTGAAGTCGCAGTAGCGAAGAACGTATAACAATGGCGCAAAGGTCTCGTGCAGCACATTTCCTTCTTGTGCATCCACTTCCACCAGCGACGGACGAACGTAGATCCCGCCTTCCACCGCGTCGACGGTTTCATGGTTTGGGTAAACTCTCGCAAGTGCGTCATGGGCCGCCACGTCGATCAGTGGCCCGATCAGCGTCACTTCGTCGCGCGGGTCACCGACTGGAACCCGTGCGAACAAATCCCTGAGCCGCGCAACGAGCGTGTCGGCGACACTTTCATGCACGATCAACCGTCGAAGTGTGGTGCAGCGCTGCCCGGCCGTCCCGGCCGCACTGAACAGGATGGCGCGTTCGGCCAATGCGAGGTTGGCACTCTGCGTCACGATCATCGCATTGTTACCGCCCAGTTCGAGCAGGCAGCGCCCAAATCGCGCAGCGACGCGCGGTCCTAGCTCGCGGCCCATTCGCGTCGATCCGGTAGCCGAAACCAGGGCGATCCGCCCATCGTCAGCGAGCGCTTGGCCAACCGATCTGCCGCCCTGCACGCATTGTACGATTCCATCCGGTGCGTCGCCGAACCTGGCGATGGCGCGGTTCAAGACGGCCATCACGGCGGCCGCAGTGAGCGGGGTTTTTTCGCTGGGTTTCCAGATCACCGGGTCGCCGCAAACCAGGGCGAGCGCCGCATTCCAGGCCCATACCGCGACCGGAAAATTGAAGGCGCTGATGATGGCGACCGGGCCGAGCGGATGCCATTGCTCCATCATTCGATGGTCCGGCCGCTCGGTGGCGATGGTCAGGCCGTACAATTGGCGCGACAGGCCGACCGCAAAGTCGCAAATGTCGATCATTTCCTGAACTTCGCCTAGACCTTCGGAGATGATCTTTCCGGCTTCCAATGTGACCAACCGGGCGAGTTGAAGCTTGTGAGCACGCAGCTCCTCGCCGAGTAACCGTACGAGCTCGCCGCGCCTTGGCGCGGGGACGGAGCGCCATTCCCGAAAGGCTGCTTCGGCAATCCCGCAGGCCATTGCGATTTGATCGCCGCCGGCTTCCGCGACACGGCCTATCTCCGCACCATCAATCGGCGAGTATGACACGAGGTCGCCGGTCGGATCGACGCCAAGCGACCGGAGGATTTCCTCGGTTTCCTGTGCCGGGGTCAGCATGTCAGGGACCGCGCGTTGGCCATGGCCGCAATTCCTGCATCAATCGTATCGTCCTTTTTCGCAAAGCAGAGCCGGATAAGATTGGTTGGCGGATCGACATCGGCAAAGGGCGACAGCGGCACGACTGCGACGCCCGCTTGCTCTACCGCCAGCTTGGCGAACGTCTCGTCATCCGTCGTGATCCCCGATGCGGCGAGATCGACGATCTGGAAATAGGTCGCGGCGCTCGGCAAGACGACGAACCCCGCATCGGAGAGTCCGGCGGCCATGCGGTCGCGAGCGCGTGCAAACCGCTGACGCATCGGGGCGAGCCATGAATCACCTTCATTGAGCCCGAACGCGCAGGCCGCTTGCAGATTTGGTGCGGATGCGAACGTCAGGAACTGGTGCGCGCGGGCCGCTTGGGTCGCCATTTCGGGTGCCGCCGCAATCCAGCCGATCTTCCAGCCGGTCAGCGAGAAGATCTTGCCAGCCGAGCCGCATTTGATCGTACGCTCGGCCATGTCAGGCAATGCGGAGATCGGGACGAACGACTGGCCGTCCATCAACAAATGCTCCCACACTTCGTCGCTGATGACGATAAGGTCATATTCGCGCGCCACCGATGCCACCGCGTCGAGTTCATCTGGATCGAACAACCGTCCTGTCGGATTGTGCGGATTATTGAAGATGATAGCCCGCGTCGCTGGCCCAACCGCAGCCGCCAGCGCATTGCGGTCGATCCGCCATTCGGGGGCCGCAAGAGCAACTTCGCGCACCGATCCGCCAGCCCGCCGGATCAACGGTGCATAAGCATCGTAAGCGGGAGTCATCACAATGACCTCGTCGCCCGCGCTGACGGTCGCCAGGATCGCCGCTGCAAGAGCCTCGGTGGCACCTGATGTAACGCAAATGCCGTCCGCCTCGAATGACGTTCCATGGTGGCGATTGTAATGGGCGGCAACGGCTTCGCGCAGCGCGGGCAATCCGCGCGAGGGGGCATACTGGTTGCTTGCATCGCGGAGCGCGCACGCTGCGACATCGAGAATCTCGTCAGGCCAGCCGAAATCGGGAAAGCCCTGGCCAAGATTGACCGCATTGTGCCGGGCAGCGGCCAGACTCATCCGCTCGAACACGCTGGTCGCCATCTTTTCGTAAAGCGGATTCATCGCAATTCCTCTCCCGTTCCGCGCGGAGCGCTAGAGCGGCGAACCGGTCAGGGCAAGCCGCGCTTGGCGCATCGTGCGATGCAGCCTAAGCCTGATCGGATGAGCGACAGGACTTCTCCTCCTCTCGACGCCCTGAGGGTTCTCGAATTCGCCGGACTCGGGCCCGCGCCGCATTGTGCGATGCTCCTGGCGGATCTGGGTGCCGACGTGGTTCGCATCGAGCGTGATGGTGCCTTCGGCCCGGCCAATCCCGTCATCGAACGCGGTCGTTCGACCCTGCAACTCGATCTTTCGAACCCCGATGATAAAGCACTTGCGCTGGCGGCGGCCGACAAGGCCGACGTGCTGATCGAATCCTTTCGCCCCGGCGTGATGGAGAAACTCGGCATTGGCCCCGACATCGCTTGCGCGCGAAATCCGCGACTGATCTATGGCCGGCTGACCGGCTGGGGGCAGGATGGCCCGCTCGCCACGACGGCAGGACATGACATCACCTATCTGGCGGTGACCGGCGCATTGGCTGCGCTCGGCAAGCCGGGCGAACCGCCAACGCCGCCACTCAATCTGGTCGGCGATTATGGTGGCGGATCGCTATACATGGCGGTCGGTATTCTGGCCGCACTGGTCGAACGACAACGCAGCGGTCGCGGCCAGGTGATCGACGCCGCAATCGTCGATGGCGTAACGTCGATGATGTCGATCTTCTCGGGTCAGGAGCCGAAAGGGTCCCTGCCGTACGCGCGCGATCGCAGCGTGCTTGGCGGTGCCGCGCCTTTTTATCGTTGTTACGCCTGCGCCGATGGCCGCTTTGTCGCGCTTGGTGCGGTCGAGGAGAAATTCTGGACCGCATTTCTTGCGGGGATCGGCATGACCTCTGCAGCCTTCGGACCCCGCTTCGATCCTGCCCACTGGCCCGCGCAGTCGCGTCAATTGGAAAGCGTGTTTATGAGCCGAACCGCAGCCGAGTGGGGCGCGCTTTATGCCGGCACCGACGCTTGCGTGGTTCCGCTCGTCATGCTGGATGAAGCGCCTGCCCATCCGCAGATCGCGGCGCGCCGAACCTATGTCGAAGAGCACGGTCGATTGCAGCCCGCTCCTGCCCCGCGTCTGTCACGGACGCCCGGAAAAATTCGCCCATCGGACGACGACGGCCGGGCGTCGATCGAACGCTGGATCGAACGGCAATGAATCATCCCCGCGCGGCACGGTTTGGCCCTATGGTGGTCTCCTGATGCGCGATTCCTTTGGCCGACGAATCGATTATTTGCGGCTTTCGCTGACCGATCGCTGCGACTTGCGGTGCACCTATTGCATGGCCGAACGACCGAGTTTTCTGCCGCGCGCCGATTTGCTGACGATCGAAGAACTCGACCGTGTGGCAACCGCGTTCATCCGGCTTGGGGTGCGCAAGATCCGCCTGACCGGCGGCGAACCGCTCGTTCGCAAGGGGGCGATGGATCTGGTCCGAAAGCTTGGACGCCACCTCAAGTCTGCATCGCTCCACGAACTTACATTGACCACCAATGGCAGCCTGTTGGCGCAATTTGCCGACCCGCTTGCCGGTGCCGGTGTTGCGCGGATCAACGTCAGCCTCGACCATCTCGATCCGTCGCGCTTCGCCGCGATTACCCGCGGCGGCGTGCTGCAGCGGACGCTTGACGGAATCGACGCGGCGCTGGCGGCGGGTATCAAGGTGAAGGTCAACACCGTCGTCCTTGGCCAGGACAATCTCGACCACATTCCGGACCTCATTGCCTGGGCGCACGGCAAACAAATGCCGGTTACCCTGATCGAGGTCATGCCGGTTGGCGATATCGGCGCGGACCGACTGGCACAGCACGTGCCAATGCCCGTCGCGCGCGCCGCGATCGAGGCTAGGTGGCCACTTGCCGACCTTGCCGTACGCACCGGTGGGCCAGCGCGTTACGCACGAACGGCGACCGGTGGGGTCGTCGGCTTCATCACGCCACTGACCGCAAATTTCTGCGAAGGGTGCAACCGCGTCCGGGTTAGCGCGGACGGGCGCCTCCACGCCTGCCTGGGCCATGAGACCGCTGTCGACCTCAAGCCCGCCATTCGCAATTCAAAGGATGACGCCATGCTCGAACGCCAGGTCTCTCATTTGCTTGCGATCAAGCCTGCCCGTCACAATTTTGCCATCGATGATACGGCTTCCGTTCGTCGCGCCATGTCGGTGACTGGCGGATGAGCGCACCCGCAAAGAACGAGATCAAACGGCACCGATTGTCGACAAGGGTGTGGCACTGGACAAACGTCATCGCCTTCTTCTGCATGGTCATGAGCGGACTGATGATCTTCAACGCCCATCCAAGGCTCTATTGGGGGGAATATGGGGCAAATTTCGATTACGCGTGGCTTGAGATCAAGGGCTCCAACGGCGTCGGAATGCTTCGCGTCGGCGATCAAAAGTTCGAGACGACCGGCGTGCTTGGGGCGTGGAAAGACAGCGCAGGCACTGTCCATCATAATGCGTTCCCGGGGTGGGCAACGATCCCGTCCACCTACAATCTTTCCGACGCGCGCCTGTGGCATCTGTTCTTCGCCTGGGTTCTGGCGCTTGGACTGCTGTTCTATCTCGTCCGAAGTTTCTGGAATCGTCATGCCCAGCGAGACCTGGCACCGACACGCGAAGAACTGGATCCAGCCCATTTGTGGCAGGACGTCAAGGACCACGCCCGCCTCCGCTTTCCGACAGGCGAAGCGGCGGCGCGATACAACATCCTCCAGAAACTTGCCTACGGGTCGGTCCTGTTCGTCATGCTCCCGCTGATGATCCTGACCGGCCTGTGCCTGTCGCCCGGAACCAATGCCTGGGCGGGATGGCTGGTCGAATTGTTCGGCGGTCGCCAGTCGGCCCGTTCGATCCATTTCATCGTCATGTGGGCCTTGCTCGGATTTTTCGTAGTGCACATCGCGATGGTCGTGCTCGCCGGCCCGATCAACGAAATCCGATCGATGATTACCGGGCGTTACCGGATCAAGCCCGATCCGTTTCCCAAACCTTCGGAAACACCGAACGAACCGGAGGGTGACGTTCATGCTTCTTCCTGACGCCAATCGGCGCACCCTGATCGTTGGCGGCACGGCAGGCCTGCTGCTGGCGGGCTGTGACAAGGTCAACCAGTCGCCGACGGCGCGCTCGATCTTCTCGCTTGCCGAGGATGCCAATTATCGCAGCCAGCGACTGATCGGACGCAATGCGCTGGCGACCGAATTTGACGAAAGAGACTTGTCGCCGGTCTTCCGGCCCAACGGGTCGCGAATGCCCGACACTCCCGACTATCAACGCCACCTCGCCAGCAGATTTTCCACTTGGGCACTGGCCGTCGATGGCCTGGTCGAGCGACCGCTTCAGCTGACGATGGATGCGTTGCTCAGGCTGCCGCAGCGCACCCAGATCACCCGTCACGATTGCGTCGAAGGCTGGAGCGCGATCGGCAAGTGGACCGGCCCGCGGCTCGCCTCGATCCTCGATCTGGCACGGCTCAAGGCGCAAGCCCGCTTCATCGTGTTCCACTGTGCTGACGTGGAGGGCGGTCGCCCTTATTATGAATCCGTCGATCTGGTCGACGCCTTCCATCCGCAAACGATCCTGGCGCACCGCCTCAATGGCCAACCTCTCCCGGTCCAGAACGGCGCCCCGATCCGGCTGCGTGTCGAGCGCCAGCTGGGATACAAGCACGCCAAGTTCGTCATGCGCATCGAAGCGCGCGCGCGTCTTGACGATTTGTTCGGCGGCAAGGGCGGCATGTGGGAAGATCGCGCCAACTACCAGTGGTACGCCGGGATCTGAGGGTCAGAGCGCCTCGACGATGGTGACATTTGCAATCCCGCCGCCCTCGCACATCGTTTGGAGGCCATATCTTTTCCCACGTGATTGAAGCGCGTGGACCAAGGTTGTCATCAGCTTCGTGCCGGTCGCTCCCAATGGATGGCCAAGCGCGATGGCGCCACCTGACACGTTCAGTCGCATCGGGTCGGCGTCCAATTGCTGAAGCCATGCCATCGGCACCGGCGCGAACGCTTCGTTGACCTCATAAAGATCGATGTCCGAAATTGTCATCCCGGCCCGCTGGAGCGCGCGCCGCGTTGCATTGATCGGCTCGTCGAGCATGATCACCGGATCGCCCGCGGTAACGGTCAAATTATGGATTTGGGCGAGCGGCGTCAGGCCGTGTTCCTTGACGGCGCGCGCACTTGCAACCAGCACGCCCGATGCCCCATCGCAAATCTGGCTTGCGGTCGCAGCAGTCAGCCGACCGTCATCCGAAAGCAGGCGCACGCTTGCGAGGGATTTCGATCGTCGCGTCGCTCCTAATGCCTTCGTCTCGGTCGTGGCGAACCGTGACACCCTCAGCATCGACACCGTCGAGCGCGACGATCTCCGTGGCAAAATCCCCTGCGTCCGTCGCCGCTGCGGCACGGCGATGCGATTCGAGCGCGAATGCGTCCATTTCGTCCTTTTCGAAGCCATATTTGCGCGCCATCATTTCCGCGCCGGCGAACTGGCTGAAGCCCGGAACACCGAATTTCTCCTTGATACTTCGCGGCCAAGGGTCGGCATTGGCCCCCGCCGCCGCCGCGCCTTGCATCGGCAATCCCATCGGAACTCGGGTCATGCTTTCGACGCCGCCCGCGATGACGAGGTCCTGGGTGCCGCTCATCATCGCCTGCGCAGCAAAATGCAGCGCTTGCTGACTGCTTCCGCACTGGCGATCAATGGTCACCGCCGGAACGCTTTGCGGCAGACTGGACGCCAGGACGATATTGCGTCCGACGTGAAATGCTTGTTCGCCGACCTGCCCGACACAGCCGATAATCACATCCTCGATGGCGGCAGGATCGACGGCGGCACGGACGATAAGCTCGTCGAGGACGGCAGCGCCCAGGTCTGCCGGATGCCAGCCACGTAACGCACCGCCGCGCTTCCCGCCGGCGGTTCGCGCGGCGGCAACCAGATAGGCTTCGGGCATCTCACCTGCTCCTTGTCCAAAATCGCTTCACACGCATGGTAGGCGGTGGGCTTGGCAGACGCTATGGCCAAGAACGATGAGTGAAATCGATACCCAGGTTTTCCGCGCCGCCCTCGGCAGTTTCGTCACCGGCGTGACCATTGTTACCGCCCGCGATCCTGATGGCCGCCCGGTCGGATTGACCGTGAACAGTTTCAACAGCGTCTCGCTCGATCCGCCGCTGGTGTTGTGGAGTTTGTCCCTGAAGAGCGGCAGCTTGCCGTCATTCCGCGAAGCCAGGGGATGGGCCGTCCATGTCCTTGCCGCCGGACAAGAAGACATGTCGGCGCGCTTTGCCCGCCCCGGCGAAGACAAGTTCGACGACCTGGACTTGTGCGACGGGCCGGAGGGCGCACCCGCGCTTGCCCGATTATGCCGCCCGGTTCGGTTGTGAAGCGACATTCGAATATGAGGGCGGCGATCACGCCATCTTCGTCGGACACGTCATCGACCTGCAGCGGCGTGACGCGGAGCCACTGGTCTACCATGGCGGCCGCTATAGCCGGGTCGCGAACACATTGGTCGAAGGTGCGCAGGAGGAATTGGCGTTAACCGACCTTGGCCGGTCCCTGATCACCAACCTGGTGTCTCAGCTTGAAAATGGCGCGGCGCTCGGCGGCGACGATCGCCGATTGCTTGGCCGTCTAGCGGAAGCAATCACGACCTGAACGTCTGGCTGGGGCGGCAGGATTCGAACCTGCGAATGCCGATACCAAAAACCGGTGCCTTACCACTTGGCGACGCCCCAGCAGGCGTCCCGACATCCCGGATGGGATGCGGAGGAGCGCGGCTTATAGCGTTTGATGGCGACGTGAAAAGGGGGTTAGGCGCGTTTACGTGCGATATCGCTGCCGCTTCGACCTGACTCGAAATCTCCGGACGGGACCGGTCGGCCGAACAGATAGCCCTGAAGCTGGTCGCAACCCATGGATCGCATCACCTCGGCCTGTCGGTCGGTCTCCACCCCTTCGGCTGTGGTTTCCATCTCCAGACCCTCGGCCAGAGCGATGATGGCACTGACGATCGCAAGACAATCGCGCTTCCCTTCGGCCGCGCCGCGGACGAACATCTGCTCGATCTTGATCTTCGAAAATTGCGCGCGGGTCAGATATCCGAACGACGAATATCCCTTGCCGAAATCGTCGAGAACCAGTTTCACACCAAGCGCGCGAAGCCGCTCGAGCGATGCGATCGTCGCTACATCATCACCCAGGAAGATCGACTCGGTGACTTCCAATTCGAGCCGGGCAGGCGCGAGGCCGGTCGCGGCGAGGGCGCCAAGGACCGTTTCGGCAAGGCCGCTACCCGACAATTGCGCCGCGCTAATATTGACCGCGATACGGATCGAGGGGTCCCATTTGCGCGCCTCGGCGCAGGCTTGCCTGATCACCCAATCGCCAATCTGGTGAATCAGGCCGGCGTCTTCGATGATGGGGATGAACTGATCCGGCGGGATGGCGCCGCGAAGGGGGTGATTCCAGCGCAACAATGCCTCGCGCCCGACCAGCCAGCCTGACGTCGCATCGATGATCGGTTGATAGCTAAGCGAAAGCTGATCGGTGCTCAGTGCTTCGCGAACGTCGTTTTCGAGCAACCTGCTGTTCTCGGCGCGCTCGTACATTTCAGGGCGAAACAGTGCATAGCCGCCGCGACCATCTTCCTTGGCCTGGTAGAGTGCCAGATCGGCGTTGCGCATCAGCGCTTCCTCAACCTGCCCATCACGGCCCCCGCGAGCGATTCCGATGGTCGCGCCAATGTGGATTCTTGCTGCGCCAATGACGAAAATTCGCGAAAGGTCTGCGATGATCCTGCCAGCGATCTTGGCTAGCCGTTCGTCGGATTGATCTCCGTATAGAACAACCGCAAATTCGTCACCGCCAAGCCGTCCGACGTGCGTGCCCTCGCCAACCGAGGCCTCCAGGCGCTTGGCGACGGCGCACAACAATTGATCGCCGATGGCATGGCCAAGCGTATCGTTGACCAGTTTGAACTTGTCGAGATCGACAAGGAGCAGTGAGCAGAGCTGCTGTCCGTCGAGCTGGTTAAACAGGGCTTCTTCAAGATGCTCGCGGACGAGCAGGCGATTGGCGAGCCCGGTCAGGGGATCGCGGCGCGCGGCGCTGACCGCGTCGCTACCCGAAAGGCGGACATCGGTGATATCGGATCCGACCCCCCGCCAGCCGATGACGGCACCGCTCGGATCATGAACCGGCTTGCCCGACAATGACCACCAGGTCTTGCTCTTGGTTGCAGGTACCGCAAGATCGCGGAAGGGAACGCCGTTTTCGAGATGCGAGAACAGCGTCCGGGTTCCTTCGGAAAGTCGCGCGATCTGTCCGGATGGATCGATCAATTTGCGGACATGCCGCCCGGCCAATCGCTCGGAGCGCGAGCCCAGCCGATGGCCAAGTTCTTCGGATATGTAACTGACGTTGAGATTGCGATCGAGTTCCCAGATTCCGCCGCTGCCGCTCGCTTCGAATTCGCGAAGCAGCGAGACAAGTTCGCTCCGTTCGAGCAGGTCGTAACGCGACCCGACGTGCGCGAAGAACCGGCGGGCGTTGGTAACCGAGACCCACGACAACACTGCCGAATAAAGGATGGAGAGTGTCGCCAGCGGCCAACCGCTGAGTTGCAGCGCCATCGCGATATTGCCCAGACCAAGCAACCCAATATACCACAGCGCCGCTGCAGGGAGGGTGATCAAGGTGACGCTGCCGACGCTCATCAGACCTACGCTGACCAGGAGCAGGATGACTTGTTCGACCGGATCTGAGAGCCCGTACCAGTATAATGGCGGTACCAACCACATCGCGGCCAATGCGGTCACGATCCTTACGATCGCGCGCGCATCGGCTGGCTTGCGCCTGGCGTATTGACGATCAACCCGCAGCCGATAGGCACGGTGTGCACGTGCGGCACAAAGGCCCAGGGCCATGGCCAGCCAGGCTGCCAATTGCCAGGCAGGTACTGCGTCGCTCAAGATGATTGCAACCAAAGCAGCGGCGACGAACTGCCCCCCGACGGTGGCCGGAACCATGCGGACCAGCGCTTCCAGCTGGGCCTGGCGGACGGCCATTTTCTTTGGTTCGGTCGGCGGGGATGTCGACAAGAGATCAGCGAGCGGAAGATCCGCCCCGACAACGTCGAGCTCGTTTTGTCGGACACGGAAAGGATTCTGCGGATTGCGAACTCACGTAACCTTACTCTCCCACTCACGTATGAACGCCATCCGAGCGCGATCGAAATAGCGCACAATCACCAACGAAAAGTGAAAGTGCAAGAAACGAGAATCAAGCGTTCACGAGACGTCCGTTGACCAGGTCGTCATAGTCCCGTGCCAGCTGGCGCGACAAATCGCCAACCTCGAATTTCCATGGTCCGACTTCACCGACATGGGTCACTTCGGCGGCCGTCCCGGTCAGGAACATCTGCTGGAAGCTTTCCAGTTCTTCGGGCCAGATCGCGCGCTCCACAACCTCGATCCCGCGACACTGCGCAAGGTCGATCAAAGTGCGGCGGGTAATGCCGTCCAAAAAGCAATCAGGCGTCGGCGTGTGAATGACGTTGTCGCGAATGAAAAAGGCGTTGGCGCCGGTCGCCTCGGCAACCTGCCCGCGCCAATCCAGCATCAACGCATCATGATAGCCGTTGTCCTCGGCATGCCCCTTCGACAGCGTGCAGATCATGTAGAGGCCCGCGGCCTTGGATTCCGTCGGCGCGGTATAAGGCGCGGGCCGGCGCCACGGGGCGATTTCAAGGCGAATGCCGCGCTCGGCCAGCGCCGGGTCAAAATATTTCCCCCACTTCCAGCAGGCAATCGCGAGGTGCGGTTTCGATCCTTTTGGGCTCACGCCCATTTGTTCGGACCCGCGCCAGGCGACCGGACGCATATAGGCATCGCTCAGGCCGCTTGCCGCCAACACCTCGTTGCAGGCCGCATCGATCTGTTCGACCGACCAGGGGATGTCAAAACCCAGCAGGTTGGCGCTGCGCTTCAACCGCTCGCTATGTTCGGTCAGCTTGAAGATCGTTCCGCCGTACGCGCGCTGCCCTTCGAACACGCTGGACGCGTAATGCAGGCCATGGGTAAGGACGTGGACACTGGCGTCACGCCACGGGACCATCTGCCCGTCGAACCAGATCGTGCCATCTCGGTCGTCGAAAGTCTGCTGTTCGGCCATTCCTCATCCCATATTTTGCTTGGCCGCGGCCTAGGCCAGCCCATGCGGCGAATCAACCGCGCGCGGCGGCCGCCAGTTCCGCGCCGCGGTGCGCCGCAGCTTCCAGTGTCTTTTCCATCAGCTGGACGAGCGCACCGTCGGAATCCAGCACGGCAAGACCCGCTTCGGTCGTCCCTTTTGGGCTTGCCACCCGCTTGGCGAGCGCATCCATCGTCTCGTGGTTGGACGCCGCCATGGCCGATGTCCCGAGCACGGTTTGGAGCGCAATCATTGCCGCCAGCCCCGCGTCGAGACCACGCGCCTGACCCGCCTTCGCCATCGCCGCAACAAAGCGCGCAACATAGGCTGGCCCCGCACCCGCGAGTGCCCCGATTGCCGCAAATTCGGCCTCGTCCCGGCACGGATGGATCAGGCCGAGCGGGCGAAAGAGTGCGGGTAGCTCATCGCCAATCGGTCGCTCTCCGACCATCGCGACGACACCCTTCCCTTCGCTGACCGGCAGGTTTGGCATGGCGCGAACAATGTCGGCGGCGCGCGCAAACCGCTTGCGAAGGCTTGCCAGCTCGACCCCGGCGAGGATCGAAATGACGCAGGTGTCTGGGCCGACGTGCGGTTCCAGGTCCGGCGCAATCTGGTCGAGCATCTGCGGCTTGAAGCCCAGCAACACGAGCCGCGGTTCGCCGCGCTCGGGGATTGAACGCACGGTCGTGACACCCGCGACCGGTTTGCCTGACGGCCGAATTGCGAACGCGCCAGTGAGATCGGTACCGCTGCGTTGCCAACCCGCGACCATTGCACCGGCCATGTTGCCGCAACCGACGAACCAGGTAGGATTGGGAAATGACATCATGGCGTCAGGCTTCGCCCGCCGTTTCGATCAGCGCCGCCGAGATTGCCTCGGTCGGCGACTTGCCACCCCACAGCACAAACTGGAACACCGGGTAGAAGCGTTCGCATTCCTCAAGCGCGGCCTCGGCAATCGCCTCCGCCTGTTCGAAAGACAAGCCGTCACCCGCACCGACAAGCGCCGCGTGGCGGAACACGATAAGGCCCGATCCCGACCACATTTCGAAATGGCCGAGCCACAGTTGCTCGTTGATCAAACAGAGAGATTCATGGATCGCCGCGCGCTTTTCAAGCGCGACCTTGATGTCGGGGAACGCCAGGAATTGCAGCACTTGGTCGTCGTTGCGCCATACGCCGCGCAATTCATATTGCGCCCAGCTTCCGCCGGCTGACGCGATGATCTCGCCCTCGCCCGCGCGTTCGCTCGGCCAGCCTCGCGCCTCAAAATATTGCTCGAGGATGTCGATCGGCGCGCCGTCGTCGCGCTCGTCAGTGGTCATGTCCTCGCCCAGCGGTCAGGCCCCTGCCTTCGGAGCTTTCACGGCGGGCCTGGCCTTGCTCGACTGTTCGATCGCATCCAGGCGCGCCTTGAGGAGCTCATTCTCGTCGCGGGCGGCAGCAGCCATCGCCTTGACTGCCTCAAACTCCTCGCGGCTGACGAATTCCATTCCGCCAACCCATTCGCGCATCTTTTCGCGCATCGATCCTTCGGCTTCGCGGCCCATGCCGGCCATGGTTCCGGCAACGCCGTTCACCATCTTGACCAGGTCGTCGAGCATTCGGTTCTGCGATTGCATCTCAGCGTTCTCCCGTGATTCCAAGCGGTGCGGCGTCCGCGCCCGGGTTCAATTTGCCGGTCTCATAGTTGAGGGCGGTCGCAAGGCACAACCAAAGAAGATACGGCATCATCAACCAGCCCGCCACTGGCCGAATCCTGCGGAACAGATTTGCCGCTACGGTCGCGACCAATAGCATCACGACGATGACGACCAGCGCAAGGTCGATCATCTGCGCACCGAAGAAGATCGGCGACCATGCGAAATTGAGGCCAAGCTGGACTCCGAACAGAGACAGCGCGGTGCGTCGCTGTTTGCTGTCCGGTTCGTTCAGGATCACCGCAAGGGCTATGCCGAGCATCGTGTACAACGTCGTCCAGACGGCACCGAAGACCCAACCGGGCGGCTGGAAGGTCGGCTTGACGAGCCTGAAATACCAGCCGTTTTCGAAACCGCTGTTCGACAATATGCCAACCAGCGACCCGATGATCACGATCGTCGGAACGGTGATCAGAGCCTTTTTCCAGATGCCACGATCGTCGCGTCGGTCGTCCATCTAACTCTCCTTTTGCGCGCCGAGCAGGAACTCGACATTGCCTTCGGGCCCGGTAATCGGGCTTCGTTCGACCCCGTATACGCACCATCCCTTGGATTCGACCCAAGAAACCGCATCGTCGCAGACTCGTTGGTGGATGTCGGGATCGCGAACGACGCCGCCTTTCCCGACTTCGTCGCGTCCCGCCTCGAACTGTGGCTTGACCAGCGCGACGAGCAATGCGCCCGGACGGGCAAGATCCAATGCCCTATCGAGCACCTTGGACAGCGCAATGAAACTGGCGTCGCACACCACGATGTCGATGGTGTCGGTCACGACCTCGCGGGTCAGGTCGCGGGCATTGGTCTGCTCATACACCGAAACCCGCTCGTCCTGCCGCAATTTCCAGGCCAGTTGGTTGGTGCCGACGTCGACCGCGAAGACCTTCGCTGCCCCGCGGCTTAGCAACACGTCGGTGAATCCGCCGGTCGAGCTTCCGACATCGAGGGCGATCATTCCCGTCACGTCCATGCCGAAATGGGTCAGCCCATGATCCAGCTTGATCCCGCCGCGTGAAACCCATGGATGATCGCGGCCTTTCAGCGTCAATTCGGCATCGTCCGCCAACTGATCGCCCGACTTGGCGACAACACGGTCGCCGCAGAAGACCTTTCCGCTCATGATGAGCGCCTGCGCGCGGGTGCGGCTTTCCGCCAGACCGCGACTGACCAGCAATTGATCGGCGCGAACCTTATTCGCCACTATTTTCCTCTTTGGATTCCTGCTTTCCCTCACGGATTTCGCCGCTTGCTTCAGCTTCGGTCGCCGCCGAAGCCGAGGCGTTGACGAGGCGTTTTCCGGCCGGTTCGACCAGGCAAAGATCGAATGCGATGGGGAAGTGATCGGACCCGATTGACTCAAGTGCGCGAATTCGAGAAATCCGGAAATGCGGCGTCACGAACAAATGGTCGAGAGGCCAGCGCAGCAGCGGATATTTCGCGTTGAAGGTCGGATAGAATCCGCGACCGATCCGGGGATCGCTCATGCCGCTGACCTTTTTGAACAGTCGCGACGTGCGTGACCAGGCGACGTCGTTAAGGTCGCCCATCACGATCGAGGCGCGGCCGCTGTCGCGGATTTCGCGACCAACCACCACCAGCTCGGCATCGCGCTCGCCGCTGTTGTCGCCAGGCCATGGCGGTTCGGGGTGCAAGGCGTCCAGCACCACCTGCTCTCCACCGGGCAGGGTCACTTCGACCTTCGCACTAGGCACGCCGGGCTGCATCCGATGCAGGAGCGCGCCGCTCATCGGCAATTTGGAAAACAGCATCATGCCATAAGCGTTCGGGACCGCTTCGCTGAGCCGATGCGGGTATTTCCTGTTGAGCGGGGCCATCGCGGCTTCCCACTCGGTTCCGGTTTCCAGCAACAGAAGGACATCGGGCTTTTCTCTTGCCGCCATCGCAAGCACCGCCGGATAATCGTCATTGGTCATCAGCACATTTGCATTCAGCAGGCTGAGGCGTTGCCCGGCCGGGCAGGAGTTGACGCTTGCGACTTCGCGACCATGGAATGGCAAATAGGCAAGGAAATGGCTGACCTGCCATCCAAGGGCGGAAGTGGTGCCGACGATCAGCGCCCAGAATGCCGCCCCACGCTTCAGCTCGACCCAGAACAGCAACAATACGAAGAGGACCAGCACGCCAGCGACCTGGAGGCGCGGGTAATCCCATTGCCGCACCCACCAAAGATCGGTCTCCCAAGCCGGGAGGAACGACAACACGACCAGCAAGGTCGTAAGGACGATCAGCGTCCACCGGCCCCATTTGCGCCAGTTCATCAGGCGATGGCGCCCGCGTCGGCCTCCACGCCGGTGTCATTGCGGCGAAGCGCCTTGAGCACTGTCTCGACGATATGCGGCGCGGTCAGGCCGGCTTCCTCATATTGTTTTTCGGGCTTGTTCTGGTCCTGGAACACGTCAGGCAGGCGCATCGTGCGGATCTTGAGGCCATTGTCGGTCATGCCCTCGTCGCTGGCGAGCGTGAGGACATGGGCGCCGAATCCGCCGATCGCGGCTTCCTCGATGGTCACCGCAACTTCGTGATTGGTCAGCAATTTGCGGATCAGCGCCTCGTCAAGCGGCTTGGCGAAACGCATGTCGGCAACGGTCGTCGACAAGCCCTTGGCTTCGAGCAGCTCGGCGGCCTTTTCGGCCTCTTCCAGACGTGTACCGAGCGAAAGGATGGCGACCTTCTTGCCCTCGCGCACGACGCGGCCCTTGCCAATCTCCAGCTTCTGCGGGACTGTCGGCATCTCGACGCCGCGACCGTTGCCGCGCGGGTAACGAACCGCAATCGGCCCATCGTCATATTCGGCCATGGTATGGACCATGTGGACCAGCTCGGCCTCGTCCGCCGCGGCCATCACGACCAGGTTCGGCAGGGTTCCCAGATAAGCCAGATCGAAGCTTCCGGCGTGGGTGCAACCATCGGCACCGACCAGTCCGGCGCGATCCATCGCGAAGCGAACCGGCAGATTCTGGATCGCGACATCGTGAACCAGCTGGTCATAGGCACGCTGGAGGAAGGTCGAATAGATTGCGCAGAACGGCTTGTGCCCCTGCGCCGCCATTGCGGCCGCAAAGGTAACCGCGTGCTGTTCGGCAATGCCGACGTCGAACGTACGATCGGGAAACGCGGCCTCGACCTTGTCCAAACCGGTACCCGACGGCATTGCGGCGGTGATCGCAACGACCTTCTCGTCGCGAGCCATTTCGGCGATCAGCGCTTCGGCGAACACGTTGGTGTAGCTTGGCGGCCCGCCGCCGGGGCCCTTGTCCTGCTTGCCCGAAACGACGTCGAACTTGACGACGCCATGATATTTGTCGGCGCTGCTTTCGGCCGGGCCATAGCCCTTGCCCTTTTGCGTCACCGCATGGATCAGGATTGGCCCGTCCTTGGCGTCGCGGACGTTTTCCAGCACCTCGACCAACGCCAGAACGTCATGACCGTCGACCGGACCGACGTAATAGAAGCCGAGCTCCTCGAACAGGGTTCCGCCGGTGACCAGGCCGCGGGCATATTCTTCCATCCGGCGCGCGGTCCGACGAACCGGATCGGGGAGAAGGCCGGCGATCTTCTGGGCGACCCTGCGCGGGGCGAGATATTTGTCCGAACTGACCAGCCGGGCGAGCGAATTGCGCAACGATCCCACCGGCGGCGCAATCGACATGTCGTTGTCGTTCAGAATGACGACCAGCCGGTTTCCAGCGGCCTCAGCGTTATTCATTGCCTCATAGGCCATGCCAGCGGTCATCGCGCCGTCGCCGATCACCGCAATGCCGCGGCCAGGCGTTCCCGCAAGCTTGTTGGAGACGGCAAAGCCGATCGCGGCCGAAATCGATGTCGAGCTGTGCGCGGCGCCGAACGGATCATATTCGCTCTCGCTGCGCTTGGTGAATCCGCTCAGACCGCCGCCCTGACGGATGGTCCGGATCCGGTCGCGACGTCCGGTGACGATCTTGTGCGGATAGGCCTGGTGGCCGACGTCCCAGATCAGACGGTCGTTCGGCGTATCGAAGACGTAGTGGATCGCGACCGTCAGTTCGACCACGCCGAGCCCGGCACCAAGGTGCCCGCCCGTGACCGAAACGGCGGAAATCATCTCCGCTCGAAGTTCGTCGGACAGTTGTTCCAGCTGGCCCTTGTCGAGCTTGCGGATGTCGGCGGGATACTGGACCTGGTCGAGCAGGGGCGTTTGGGGACGATCGGTCATCCGAATCGTCTTAGCTCGCAGTTTCTTCGCTGTCGAACCCTACGCGACGCAGCAAGGCGTCGATGGCCGCGACCGCTTTGACTCGGCGCGCGTGCCAGTCGCCTGAAATTTCCACGACGTTCACGTCGGCATCGGCAAGCACCTTGCGCGACAATGCGTCAAACCGCTGGCGTTCGGCATTGTCACCGAAGACGCGAAGGCCGTCGTCCACGAACGGGACGTCAGCGCGGCAATGCAGATAGAGGTCGGCCTTGCGCGCGCCCAGCAATGATGGCGGATTTTCATTCAGCATCATCTGCGCCCACGCGGCGGTCATCAAACTGTCGGTGTCGCTGATCACGAAATCGCGGTCTGCCAGGGCATGTTCGATATTGCGCTGCTGGTTCTCCCCGATCTCGACGAGATCGGCAGCGCTGCAGTCGGTGCCGAAGATCTCGCACCATGTCCGGCCGAACTCCGGCAGGAACACCGCACCGTAGGCAACCGCAAGCTCGCGACCCAGGTTGGTCTTGCCGACGCTTTCTGCACCGTGAAGGACGACCAGGGTCACGCAGGTACAACTTTCGGTGACAGCTTTTGGTGCCACGCAAACAGGCCGGCGACCGCAAGGATAAGAAATAAGGAGTAAAGTCCGCTCGTTACGACCAGACCGCGCGACGCGTAGAGTCCGATCGCGAGAATGTCGACGGCAACCCACAAAATCCATGCTTCGAAACGTCGAAGTGACTGCAGAACCTGTGCCGCGACGCTCATTCCGGCCACCGTGGCGTCGAGATAAGGTGCGGCTGCATCGGTATAGGTTGCCATCCCCCAACCCCATGCGACAATCGCGGTTGCGGTTCCGACCAGCCAGTTGAAGCGGGCCCCATTGCCCATGCTTTCCACCTTGACGCCGTCATCGATTACGGGCGCCCGGCTCCAGGCCCACCAGCCGAAGCCGTTGATGACGAGGAAGAAAATCTGGAGAAGTGCGTCGGAGTAAAGTTTCGCGTCGAAGAACACGAAGAAATAGAGAGTGACCATCGCCAGCGCGAACGGGAAATTCCAGATCGAGCGGCGCACGACAAGGATGACGTTGATGACGCCGAGCCCGGCGGCGAGCCACTCGAGTTCCGACATTCAGGCCCCCGCTGCCGCCCGCTAGTTACAGTCGCCGCAGCGTCCGCGTACCTCGATCACCGGCCGCGACGCCTCGAACCCCGCTTTTGCGGCCGCCTTGCGCACACCGCCCGACAGGCTGTCGTCGTCAATGTGGGTTGCGTTGCCGCAATGGTCGCAGATCAGGAAAATACAGTCGTGCAGGCAACCCGGGTGCTGGTTGGCGACATAAGCGTTGGCGCTTTCGACCCGCATTGCAAGATTGGAGGTCACGAAGAGGTCGAGGATGCGGTACACGCTATTCGCGGCGACGCGGCGACCTTCGGCATTCGAAACCGCTTCCGCAATGTCATAAGCCGAAGCGGGACGGTCGAATCCTGCAAGTGCGTTGAAAACTGCCTCACGCATAGCGGTCCACTGCTCACCCTTGTCGGTCAGCCGATCGCGCGCCGCCGATTTCAGCGACTTGCCTTCGTGCAGGTGATGGGAATGTGCGGACATCAGATCGTTGAAATAGGGCGGTGCATGCCTTCCGGCAAGCGCTGCGACGTCATTCCGCTGCGATATTGTTCAGCCGGTGGCCGAGCGCCAGGATCGACACCCCGATCACCGTGCAAAGCGCCTCGGTTCCGTCATGCGGCATTGTGAGCGCGCCCGCCATGACGCCGAGGCCGAGGCCACCCACCGCAGAGGGCATCGCATAGCCGTGCTCGACGATGCCTTTGCCAAGCGCGATCATGCCCATGACCATTGCCAGCGACAGACCGATTTCATGAACCCAGTGAGAACCCAGAAAGCCCCCAGCGCTCGCCACCAGCGCAAGGATGACCGACGTCGCAAGACAATGGACGAGGCAAAGCCCGGACAGGCCGATGGCCATCCGGTCGAGCTTTGTCGTCGGAATCGCGAGGTGACGCATGCCGAATGATATACGGTCTCACGAGTTTCGTTACAATATCTCATTGCACGGTTCGTCGAGAATATTGGCAGCGCGTCGCAAAGCGCCCATATCGCGCCGCAAGATGAACCACCCCGAATCGCGCGCCCGTCCGCTTTCCGTGTCGAAATGGCTCCTTGCCGTCGCGCTCCTCGTATTTGTGATGGTCGTCGTTGGCGGAATTACCAGGCTGACCGAAAGCGGTCTTTCGATCACAGTCTGGGATCCGATCAAGGGCGCTGTCCCGCCACTAAGCCAGGCGCAATGGCAGCGCGCGTTCGACCTATACCGGGAAACGCCCGAATATGTCCGTGTGAATGGCCCGGCAGGGATGGACCTGGCGCAATTCAAGTTCATCTTCTTTTGGGAGTGGGTGCACCGCTTCCTGGGCCGTTTGGTCGGCATTGCCTTCGCGGCGCCATTTGCATGGTTTGCCATCAAAAAAGCCATTCCGCGCGGCTATGGCTGGCGGCTTGGCGCCCTCCTTGCGTTGGGAGCAAGCCAGGGTGCGCTGGGCTGGTATATGGTCCAGTCCGGTTTGGTGAATCGCACCGATGTCAGCCACTTTCGCCTGTCGGCCCATCTACTGACCGCGCTGTTCATTCTTGCCGGATTGATCTGGACCGCGCTTGACCTGCGTCAATTGGCGAAGAATCCCGATAGCCGTCCGTCCCGACTGACAATGCTCGGCATTGCCACCGCGCTGATGTTGACGGTCCAGCTCTTCCTCGGAGCGTGGGTTGCCGGACTCGACGCGGGCTATCTGTCGAACACATGGCCACTAATGAACGACCAACTGGTTCCTGCCGGAATCGATGGCAGCAAGGGCGCGCTTTTCACGCTGACCCACGATCCTTATCTGCTTCACTTCCTGCATCGCTGGTGGGCTTGGGCCGTCGTCGCCATTCTGGTCGTCGCCGCACGGAAGATCAGGGCCCTTGACCGCAAGGTGTCGGTCGCCATCCATATCGCGCTCGGTTCGCAAATCCTGCTCGGGATCGCGACCGTCATGAGCGGCATGAACATCGTGCTCGCCGTTCTTCATCAGGCAGTTGGTGCACTCCTGGTCGCTGCAACGGCATGGGGCGTCCATATACTCGGCGGACGCCGATGAGC
This sequence comes from uncultured Alphaproteobacteria bacterium, assembly GCA_963843855.1. GTDB lineage: Bacteria > Pseudomonadota > Alphaproteobacteria > Sphingomonadales > Sphingomonadaceae > Sphingomicrobium. The sequence goes on along the minus strand of CAWJMA010000003.1, from coordinate 231,988 downwards.
ATCGTGACCGTCTATGCCGCGTTCGCCGACCGTGCCGAGGCCGAGCGGATCGGACGATCGATGATCGAACGTCGGCTCGCTGCTTGCATCAATATCCTGGCGCCCTGCCAAAGCATCTATCGCTGGGAGGGCAAGATAGAGACGGCGACCGAAACGCCCGCTCTGTTCAAGACGACACTGGCCCAGTCGGACGCGCTGGTCGCGGCCATAGTGGAAATGCACAGTTATGACGTGCCGGCGATCGTGGTGTGGCCCATCGCCAAGTTGGCCGAACCTTATGCGACATGGGCCGAGGATAGCGTCGGGTAATATTTTACCCGTCGAGAAACCCCCGCATTTGCTTGACTTTTCGCGATCTCCTGCGCATTAGCCCGCCCGACGGCGTCGCCTGGAGGTGGCGCTTTTCGTTTTTACTCTGAAAGGTCCAGCCCATGAAGGCGCTGATGAAGACCACCAAGTCGGTCAAGCCGGCTGAGGTCGTGAAAAAATGGCATCTGATCGATGCCGACGGTTTGGTCGTTGGCCGCGTTGCCTCGATCATCGCCAACATCCTGCGCGGCAAGCATAAGCCGAGCTTTACCCCGCACGTCGATTGCGGCGACCATGTCGTCGTAATCAACGCCGACAAGATCCGTTTTACCGGCAACAAGCTGAAGACGAAGATCTACTACAAGCACACCGGCTATGTCGGCGGCTTGAAGGAAACGCCGGCTGGCAAGGTCCTCGAAGGCCGCTTTCCGGAGCGTGTTCTCGAAAAGGCGGTCGAACGCATGATCCCGCGCGGCCCGCTCGGTCGCGACCAGATGCGTGCCTTGCACCTCTACAACGGTACGGAGCATCCGCACGGCGGCCAGAGCCCCGAACCTCTCGATGTCGCGGGCATGAACCGCAAGAACAAGGTGGGCGCATAACATGGCCGACAAGAAGAGCCTTTCCGACCTCGGCGCGCTGACCAAGCAGCCGGAAGCCGAAACCGCATCACCTGCCGCCGACACGACGACGACCGAGGCGCCTGCTGCCGACGCCGCCGTGGAAGAAACCGTCGAAGCACCCGTCAACGTCCAGCCCGAAGCGCCGCTTCGCGAGCAGCAGCTCGACAAGTACGGCCGCGCTTATGCGACCGGTCGCCGTAAGGATGCGGTCGCCCGCGTCTGGCTGAAGCCGGGCAGCGGCAAGATCGAGATCAACGGACGCGACCAGGCGATCTATTTCGCCCGTCCGACGCTTCGTCTCGTCATCAACCAGCCGTTCGGAATCACCGATCGCGCCGGCCAGTATGACATCGTCGCCACCGTCAAGGGCGGCGGACTGTCGGGCCAGGCCGGCGCCGTGCTTCACGGCATCGCCCAGGCGCTGACCCGCTACGAGCCGGTGCTTCGCACGACGGTCAAGCGGGCCGGGTTCCTGACCCGCGACAGCCGCGTCGTCGAACGTAAGAAGTACGGTAAGGCCAAGGCCCGCCGCAGCTTCCAGTTCTCGAAGCGCTAATCGCAAGCGACCTGTTGCAAAAAACACCCGTCGGCACCTGTTGCCGGCGGGTTTTTTGTGTCGATCGGCAGGCGCTATTCTAAGGCGGGCCGACATCCGGTAGTCCGAAAACGAAACATCCCTAGTCTAAAGGTTCCCCCGGCCTTTCTGTTTGCTGCCTGACTGACTAGACCTGCGAACGATGAAGCCGTTCGTCCATCAACCCGAACGCTGGGACCGCGAGGCCGCACAATTGTGGCGTGCCGGGCGACAAGATGAAGCGCTTGCCTCCAGCCTGACGACGCTGGACGCGATGACCGAACCCGACGCCGATGCCTTCATCCAGCCCGCCTTTTACCTGTTCCAGCTCAATCGCTTTTCGGAGGGCGCCGCCCTGCTCGAACGCGCGGTTTCCTTGTTTCCCGGCCATCCGATGATCCGGCTCAGCCTGGGCAGCAGCTACACGCGAGCCCTTCAGCATCGTCAGGCGATCCCGCATCTCCATGCCTTCATCGCTTCGGGCTACCACGACATGAGCGCTTACGATGCGCTCGCCCATTCGTTGAGCGCGACTGGCGACTTCATGCGCGCCAAGATGTCTGGAACAATGGCGCTCACGCTGAAGGACATCGCGACGAAGGACCGCCACGGCTCACCGCCGCTGAACCGCGATGTCGATCCGTCAGGCAAGCAAAACGGATTATCGCCTTCTCGCTCTTCGGTTCGGGCGCAAAATATCTACGCGGCGCGCTGCACAATGTGCTTGCTGCACGAACCATTTACCCAGGCTGGACATGCCGCTTTTACGCCGACGACAGCGTCGATCCCGACTTACTCGAGGTCCTTGCCGAGGAAGGCGCCGACGTCGTCATGGACAAGAGCGGCAACGATGATGTTCGTTGGCGACTGTCGCGGCGCTTCCTGGTCAGCGATGATCCTCACGTCGGATATTTCATGTGCCGCGACGCCGACAGTGCGGTCAATGCGCGGGAACAGGCGGCAGTCCAGGAATGGATCGCCAGCGCCCTGCCATTCCACGCGCTACGCGACTGGTACACGCACACCGATCCGATCTTGGCCGGCCTCTGGGACGGAATTGCAGGAGTGTTTCCCGACATGGGCGGGACACTTGATCGCTTCCTGGTGACGCAGCCCATGAACACCAATTGGGACCAGTTTTTCCTGCGCGACCGGGTCTGGCCGGCGATCCGCGACGATTGCCTGGTCCACGACCGCTGCTTCGGAAGCCATGCCGCCCGTCCCTTCCCGACCCCCGCCCCGCCCGGCCGCGAACATGTCGGGCAGAATGAATTCGCCAGTGACCAGGTCGCGCAAGCGACACTCCTGCTGCCCTACAAGGACCGGGTGCCGGCGCTCGGCCTGCACCAGCAGGCAGTCAACATCCGGTTCCGCTCCCAGCTTTAGCGCGCGCCAGTAGAGGCGGAATTCGGCCAGGAGCCCGCATCCTGCCTCTCCCGGTGGGAGGGGCAGCAGGGGAACACTCATGAGCAATGCGACAAATCGTCAACGGTTGGACGGCAAGGTTGCGATCGTCACCGGCGCGACCGGCGGGATTGGCGAAGCAACCGCGAAATTGTTTCTCGAACTGGGCGCGAAGGTCATGCTGGTCGGGCGCAGCGCCGACAAGCTTTCCGCCACCCACTCCCGCCTCAAGGACATCGGCGAGTGTGCCATCGCCATCGCCGACTCCACCGACGAAGCCGCCAACAAGGCCGCGGTCGATGCCGCCGTCAGCCGGTTCGGCGGCCTCGACATCATGGTCGCCAATGCCGGCACCGAAGGCGCGCTCAAGCCGATTGAGGCGCTGAGCGTCGCGGAATTCGAGGAGACCTTGAGGGTCAATGTCATCGGTGTGTGGCTGGCGATGAGACATTCGGTGCCGGCGATGCGGAGCCGTGGCGGCGGATCGATCATCGCATTATCGTCGATCGCCGGCGCGATCGGCTTTCCCGCCATGTCGCCCTATATCGCCAGCAAACATGCGGTATTCGGCCTGGTAAAGACCGCCGCGCTGGAGCTTGGACCGGAAAGAATCCGCGTCAACGCGATCGGCCCCGGGCCAATCGACAACCGCATGATGGCATCGCTCGGGACGCAGCTCGCCGGCGATGAGGCGGCCGCGTTGCGCAGCGGGATCGAGGAGACCATCGCGCTGCGGCGGTACGGCACCAATGATGAAATCGCCCACCTCGCCGCTTTCCTCGCCAGCGACGCATCAAGCTATTGCACCGGCGCGCTGTACTTGGCCGACGGCGGTTACGTCGCAGCCTAGTCGGCCATCGCGATCTTCGGCTCACCGGATACCGGCGGCTTGGCCGGACGAAGCAGCAGCACCAGCGGAATTGCCGCAAGGGTGAGCCACATCATCAGGTAGAAATCGTCGAGATAGGCGATGAAGGCCGCCTGCCGGTTGATCTCCGCATTGGCGAGCGCGACGGCGCTTTCGGCCGGCAAACCGAGCTGGCCGACCACGGCGCTGCTGATCGATGGCAAGACCTGGTCGCTGACGTGGCCGGCCATGTCGGCGTGCGCGATCTGCAGATTGCGGGCCAGCAATGATGCGACCAAACTGATGCCGATCGACCCGCCGATATTGCGCGACAGGTTGAGCAGGCTGGCCGCGTTGGTTCGCATCCTTGGTTGCAACGTCGCGAACGCGAGGCTCTGCATGGTTACAAAAACCAGCCCAAGTCCAAGACCCTGGATGAAGCCAGACCAGATGATCGGACCGCTGCCCATCTCGATCGCAAACCCGGTCATCATGTGTAGCGACCATGCCATCAATCCAAGCCCGGCCGCGACCAGGACACGCAGGTCGACAAGCCCGACGAGTCGGCCGGCAAGGAGCATCGAAATCAGCGTGCCGACGCCGCGCGGGCTGGTCAGAATGCCGGATTGCAGGACGGAATAGCCGTATAGTCGCTGAAGCAGCGGGGGCAGCAGGGCAAGACCGGCAAGGAGCAGCACGCCAGTGACGATCATGAACAAAAGGCCGAGCGAGAAATTGCGGTCGGCAAACATTTCGCGGTCGAAGATCGGTTTCCGCCCCAGCAACGTGTGGGTCACGAACATCCACGCCGCCGACACGCAAACCCCCGCCTCGATCCAGATTTCCCAGCTCTGGAACCAGTCGAGTTGCTGACCGCGATCCAGCATCAACTGAAGGCTGCCGAGGGCAAGGCCGAGCAAGGCAAAGCCGAACAGGTCGAAGCGTCGTTCTTCCTTTGGCGTCTTCGGCATGAAACGAAGCAGCATGACCGTGCAGATCACGCCGACCGGAAGATTGACGAGAAACACCCAGCGCCAGTTATAATTGTCGGTCAGCCAACCGCCCAGCATCGGCCCGAGGATCGGGCCGATCATGATCCCGCCGCCGAACAGCGCCATCGCGCGGGCATGGCGTTCGGGTGGGTTGATATCGAACAAGGTCGCTTGGGCCAACGGAACGAGAAACGCGCCGCTGATTCCCTGCAAGGCGCGAAATGCAACCATCTCGGGCAAGGTCTGGGCGATCGCGCACAGGAAGCTGGTGATGGTGAATCCGATCACCGACCAGACAAGGAGCCGCTTGCGCCCGACCTTGTCGGCGAGCCAACCCGAAATCGGGATCGCGATGGCGGAGGCGACGATGTAGCTCGTCAGCACCCAGTTCACGCTTTCCTGGGTCGCGCCAAGGCTGGCCTGCATATGGGGCAGCGCGACATTGGCAATCGTCGTGTCGAGCACCTGGATCAGCACGGCAAGCATGACCGCGCCGGTCAGCAGCAAGCGGTCGATCGGGTCGATCGCCGTGGCGCTGTGTTCCCGGGTCATTCTATTTGGCGCGATCGAGCTCGACTTCGACTTCTGCCGACAATCCGGCGATCATCTCGCGTGGCGGTTTGGCGTCGAAGGCAATTCGAACCGGGACGCGCTGGGTCACCTTGACCCAATTGCCGTTCGCATTCTGCGCCGGAAGCACGGAAAACTCGCTTCCCGTACCGGCGCCGATCGACGCGATGTGGCCCTTCAGGACAACGCCGGGATAAGCGTCGAACTTGATTGTCGCTTTCTGTCCTGGATGCATCCGCGCCAGGTCGGCTTCCTTGAAATTTGCTTCGACCCAGCCGGCATTGTCGCGAACGATCGACACCATCGTGACGCCCGTAATTGCCGACTGGCCGGGAAGCAGGCGGTCGGACTTGGCGATGGTGCCTGAAATCGGCGCCCGCACGATTCCGTGCTGAAGATCGAGTTGCGCCCTCGCGATGGCTGCCCTGGCCGCCGCAACCTGCGGCTGGTTACCGGCCGGTGCGATGGCCGCATCGGCATTGTTGGCCCGCGCCCGCGCATCGGCCAGCGCCGCCTGCGCCTTGGCGACGTCGTCCAGCGCGTCGTCATATCGCGACCGCGTCGTGAATCCCTTCGCAAGCAAGGCCTGCTGCCGCGCCAGCGCGCGTTGGGCGACGCTGAGGCTGGCGGCGGCACCGGTGATGTCACCGCGTGTCCCCTGCGCGGCGACACCCAGTTGCCGGGTCTGCAGTTCGGCCGCGGCAAGCTGGGCCTGTGCCTGCAGCAGTGCAACCTGCGCAGTCGCGGGATCGACCCGGAACAGTGGCTGACCACGTGTCACATACTGATTCTCATCGACGAAAACCTCGATCACCGGGCCATTAACCTGCGTCGAAACGGCGAGGATATCCTGCTTCACATAGGCATTGTCGGTGCTCACGCTCTTGCCGCCGGTCAGCCAGAAGAACAGGCCCACCGCGATGAGGAGAAGCGGCACCGCAAGCATGATCGCGATTTTCTTCTTGTTACGCGGCGGCTCGACGAATTCGGCTGCCTGCTGGCTGTCGATGGTCTGCATCTGGTTCATGCGCTCAATCGTCCCTTGGCCATGTCGGCCACATTCTCACGGATCCGCGCCAGCGTTTCGCGCACCAGCGCAATCGCCTGCGGATCGATTCCGTCGAACACTTCGCCAGCCATGCTCGCCGCTAGGCCGCGCAAGTCACGGACCAGCGGCTCGCCCTTATCGGTAAGATGGAGCAGCCACGCCCGTCGGTCCGCCGGATCACGCCGACGCTCGATCAAGCCCGCTTCCTCCAGGCGGTCGACAATCCGGCAGAGCGTGATCGGCTCGATATCCAGGTGATCGGCCAATTCCACCTGCCGCATTCCCGGCTGTCGCCCGATCCATGCCAGTGCGCGCCACTGCGCGCGCGTGACCCCCAACGGGGCAGCACGACGATCGAATTCGCGTCGTAGGGTATGCGCGGTTTCGGCAATCTCGAATGGCAGTTGGTCGATGTTCATAGGCAGGAACATAATAAGCATACTTAGTAAATCAATCCCTACCGCTTGCATCGCCTACAGAAAACCGCCAATCGGCCTTGGGATGACAACCATCGAATCCATTCCCGCCCTTCTCGACCAGCTTGAAACCATTTACGAACAGTCGGTCCGCAACCTGCGCGACGGGCTGCGCGCCTTTGTTGCTGACGGTACCAAGCCCGCGCCGAACGACCGCGCCAACGGCTGTTTCGCTTACCCGGAATTGCGCATCGGCTATGACCCGGTCAGACCGGCACCATCGACATCGCGGGCATTTGCCCGGCTCAACCAGCCCGGCATCTACGCCAGCTCGATTGCCCGCCCTGCCCTTTTCCGCGACTATCTGGCTGAGCAATTGCGCCACCTCGTCACCGATTATGATGTCGAGGTGACGGTCGCGCGCTCGTCGACCGAGATCGCTTATCCTTATGTGCTCGACGGCGACGTGGACCTTGGCGGCCTTTCGAGCAGCGAATTGTCATTATGGTTCCCCTCAACCGATCTGTCCCACATCGGCGATGAGGTTGCCGACGGGGTGCTCGACCTAAATATGCTCGATCACCGGCCGCTCTCGCTGTTCGACGGCCTGCGCACCGACTTCAGCCTTGCGCGGCTTAAACACTACACCGGCACCCCGCCCGAACATTTCCAGCATTTCGTGCTGTTCACCAACTACGTTCGCTACGTCGATGAATTCGTTCGCTTCTCGATCGACGAATTGCGCCGTGAAAATAGCCCGTTCACGATGCTTTCGACCCCCGGCGCGACGTTCGAGCGCGACGATTTGGCCGACGATGCCGAGGCGCAGATTGCAGCCGGCAACTGGCGGCGCCACCAGATGCCGGCCTACCATTTGAAGACGGCAGAGGGCGACGGCGTCACCCTCGTTAACATCGGGGTCGGGCCGTCCAATGCCAAGACGATCTGCGATCATATCGCGGTGCTTCGGCCCGAGGCATGGCTGATGATCGGCCATTGCGGCGGGCTTCGCCCCAGCCAGACGATCGGCGATTATGTCTTGGCCCACGCCTATCTCCGCGACGACCATGTCCTTGACGACGTGTTGCCGCCGGAAATCCCGATCCCCGCGATTGCCGAGGTCCAGACCGCGCTGTTCGACGCCACCGTCAAGGTCACCGGCGAGGACGAGGACAGCGTCAAGAAGCGGCTGCGCACCGGCACCGTCGTGACCACCGACGACCGCAATTGGGAGCTTCGCTACACCTTGTCCGCGCTACGCTTCAACCAGAGCCGCGCAGTCGCGATCGACATGGAGTCGGCAACCGTCGCGGCACAGGGCTATCGCTTCCGCGTGCCCTACGGCACCTTGTTGTGCGTCAGCGACAAGCCGCTGCACGGCGAGCTCAAGCTGCCGGGCCAGGCCAATGCCTTCTACGAACGCGCCATCAGCCAGCATCTGCGGATCGGGATCGAGACGCTGCACCTGCTCAAGCGCGAGGGCGAAGGGCTGCACAGCCGCAAGCTGCGCAGCTTCGACGAACCGCCGCTGCGCTAATTCGCTGCACGGACGCGCCCGACGGCGGGCGGCGTCCGGCCCGGCGCGATCCATGCGATCAGGGCGTCGACATCGACGATTCCAGGATCGGCAATATCGCGGCCACGCGTAAAAGCGGAAAGGCCGTCGCCACCGCTGGCGAGGTAGTTGTTGACGACGACCCGGTACGTAGCGACGGGGTCAATCGGGCGCCCGTCCAATGTCATGGTGACAATCCGCGATCCGGCCGGTCGCTTCAGGTCGAATGTATAAGCAAAGCCCTGCGAGGGGGCGAGGACCGAGGGTTCGGTAAAGCCCGCACGGATCGGGATTGCGAATTGCTGTTCGATCGCGTCCTTCAGGCCCGCACCGCTGAGCGACAGCACCACCAGATTGTTCTGGAACGGCATCATCGAAAAAGCGTCGCGGTACCGCACTTGCCCGGCGGGCAGGTCGACGCGCACGCCGGTTGCGTTGACCAACGCGATCTCTGCCCCGCCCTTGTCCTTCGTGCGGGTCGCCGCGAGCATCGAATCGGCGATCAAATTGGCCGCGGCGCTTTCGCCATCGAATACGCTTCGGGTGGCAATCGACGCGAGCGACCCAACGATCCGGTTCGACAGCGGCGCGGCCGCCGCGACATATTTGGCGACGTGCGCCTTCATCGCCGCGTCTCCGCCACTCGGCCCGGTACCGACGAGGTGGTTTTCGGCGCGCTGGAACATCAATCGCCGGCTCGACCGGTCGAAGTGCAGGCGGATGTCGGTGAACATATAGCCGTTCTTGCCCGCGCTGGTCAGCAACTGGTGCGGCTGGGTACCGCCCTCTCCGCGCTGGCACACATAGGCCCAATGGGTGTGGCCCGACACGATGGTTGTGATGGCCGGATCAAGCTTTGAAACGATATCCTTGATCTCGCCGTAAATGCCGTCGCAGCCATTGCCGCGGTTGAAGGTCGGCAGCTTTCCGCCCTGGTGAATCAGAAGGACGATGGCGTCGGCTCCGCCTGCCTTCAGGCGCGCGACGTTGGCATTGGCGGTCGCGGCCTCGTCCGCGAAGGTCAGTCCGGCAACGGCCCCGGGGCTGACCAGATTGCCGGTGCCCTTAAGGGTCATCCCGATAAAGCCGACCTTGATCGGGCCGAATTGCTTGATCCCGGTGGCGGGCAAGACGGTGGTGCCGTCGGCCTGCACGACGTTGGCGGCAAGGTAGCGGAAATCGGCCCCCGCAAACGGTTCGACCGCGCATGGCATGCGCTTGGTATGCTGGACGCACCCACCCGACTGCATCCGCCGGAGTTCCAGGACCCCCTTGTCGAATTCATGATTGCCGACCGCGTTGAATTCCAGCCGCAGCATGTTCATCGCCTTGATCGTCGGCTCGTCGAGGAACAGCGCGGAAGTCAGCGGCGTCGCGCCGATCGTGTCACCGGCGGACACGGTCACGGTATGGGCAATGCCGGTCCGCGCGCCGCGCAAGACGTCGGCAAGCTCGGCCGCGCCGCCGGTGGTCACCTTGACCTTGCGTCCGTCCGGCTCCGTAATCTCGACCGGCGCGGGTGTTTCCAGATTGCCGTGAAAATCGTTGAACGCCAGGATCTGCACTTCGATCGGCGGCGCCGCCGCTGAATGTGTCGGTGGCGCGGATACGGTCGCACAAGCGGCAAGTGGCAAAGCGAACGACAGCGAAATCCAGCGACGCATCACAAACTCCGATTCGGTGATTGCCCGAACGCTTAGCCCGCGCCACATTGCATGACCATGACCGACCAAGAACTCATCGCCGCCGCGCGTGCCGCCGCCCTGAAGGCGTATGCGCCTTATTCCCGTTTCTCGGTCGGCTGCGCGATCGAGAGCATGGACGGGCAGATCGTCACCGGCGCCAATCTGGAAAACGCCTGCTACCGCCTCGGGCTGTGCGCGGAGCAAAGCGCGCTGACCGCCGCCCAGCACGCCTTCGGCCTCGCCAAGGTTAAGCGCATCGCGGTTGCGGGTGGTGACGGATCGGGTGCCGAACTTTCCGGCGACAATGTCTGCACGCCCTGCGGCGGCTGCCGCCAGGCGATTCTCGAAGCGGCGCACCTCAGCGGCACCGATATCGAAATTCTCGCAGCTTCAGGCGACGGAACGAAGATCGAGCGTCTCCACATCCACAACCTCATCCCGCACAGTTTCGGGCCCGCCAATCTGGCCGATGCGGAATAAAGGCCGACGGGAATCGGCAAAGAGAGTGCGGAACAGAAAAAGTCAGACGTTCCTCGCCGAATTGCAAAACAACGAGAAAGGGGCCGCGACACGAATGCCGCGACCCCTTCCTATTTCGCCTACTGGTTCGATTGCGAAGCTCGTGCCCCTCAGATCAAACGAACAGGTAGCTCGACGTTTCGCCACCCGATGCGTTGAGCAATGCGTGGTTGGCGGCCTCGGCCCGGGCTGCTTCGGCATAGATGAAGTCGGAAGCATCGACACTCGACGTATTGAGCAGGATGATCGCGAACTCGGGGGCACCGCCATTGGTGTTGCCATACACCACCGTGACCGGCCCGCTGATTGAGCTCGCGCCGGGCTGGCCATCGATGTCGAAGCCCAAAGCATTTTCCGCACCATTGACGCTGTCGAACGTCTTGTAGGTCAGGTCACCGGCATTCTTGTTGGCACTGGTCCCGCGGAAATTAAACGAGGTACCCAGTCCGGACAAATCGATGACATCGTCGCCGGCGGCATCGAAATCGGTGATGATGTCGACCGACATCGCCCCCTTGTTCGGGCCCTTCAGCGTGACCTTGTCAGCACCGATTTCGGCAACAAAAACGTCGTTTCCGGCGCCGAGCGTCACGACGTCGAGCCCGTTTCCGCCATAGACCCTGTCGTTGCCGGAACCGCCATCGATCCGATCGTTACCGTCGCGACCCATGAGGGTGTCATTACCGGCATTGCCAATCAGCACGTTGGCCGCACCGTTGCCGATCAGGACATCGTTACCGCTGCCGCCGGTCGCATTCTCGATCACCACGCCATTGGCAATCGTGAACCCGCCCTTGACCTCCGCTGACGCTGCCGTGCCCGGAACGTTGTTGAGGAAGGAAATCGCACCGCCGCCGGTCGCCGAGTAGTCGAGCGTCGCCGCCGTCAGGTCGATCTGGGCGTTGAGCGCGCCGGAGTAAGCGATCGTGTCGTTCCCTGCGCTGTCCCAGATGGTCTGATAGAAAGCGTCGTCGGTGACGTCTGTCAGCGCGTAAACGGTATCTCCGCCGTTATTGCCGTGTACGCCATAACGCGCCTGCAGGACGGCAATGTCGAACGCGCCCAGCGTGCCCGACCAGCCGTTGTCGATCCCTGGGATGCTATAAGACGATTCGCCGTCGGGGTGGAAATCCCACGCGTCGTTATAGGACATCACCGTGTAGACGCCTTGATTGAGGTTATAGACCCCGTACGACGCCGACCCCGACACGCCGAGCATGATTTCCGAACCGCCGCCGCGATCGTGCGGATGGGCAACGCCGTGCGCATGTCCGAATTCGTGCAGGATCACGCCGAACGGAATAGCCACCTTGCTAAGAGCTGACCTGATCGCGAGATTCTGGAAGCGCCGCTTGCCAGCCGCCACTGTTGACGTTGAACACGCCGATGCCCTGCCGGGCACCATAGGACGGGTCTTGCGGAATAAAATAGCGCGCCATAATTCTGTTCCGCACGTTGTGGTCAACAAACGGAAGGTCGCTTCGGTCGAATTCGACGTGATGACATAATTGATCCCGGTGATCGGCGTATATTGATTGCCAGCGCATTCATCACCGCGTCAATCTCGATCTGGTTCCAGCCATAGGTCGTCTTCGGCGAGGTGCCGAAATTCTCGCCCGCCGCCGCCGAAGTAGACATAGACCGTCGGAACGCCATTGACCATGACGGTCGGGAGTGAATTCGCGGCATTGTCCCAGTTCAAACGATTCCAGCGGATCGCGCGTCGACAAATCGACTTGCGCAACGTCGAGCGTGTAGCCCCCCGGTCCTCCAGCACCCGGCTCAGTAGACCCGCGCAGCCCGACGTAAATCGTCGTGTCGGTTTGCGCGAAATAGGTAATCGAGCTTTCATAATTGAGGTTCGACGCAATCAGCGTTCCAGTCGATTACGTGTAAAGCTGACAAGGTTTTCGCCGCCGTTTGCCCACCGTCGCAAACGCCGCATTCGAGGCTGCGCCGCCCGCAAATTGAATGTGTAAAATTGTCCAGCCGTCCACGGTTAAGGCGAAATAATCGTTGTCGCCGCCGGTATCGATGTTGCCATAATAGGTGCCGAGACCGTCAGCGGGGCGGCCGTCGCGAAGCGATGCCAGTACATTGGTGGTGCCCGGCACGTCGGCCTCGTGCGACCATTGCTTAATGGTATAGGCACCGGTGTCCAGCGATGGCACCGCCCGATGCGATTGTGTCGTACGTTGTTACGTATAGGTAATAAGTGCCCGTACACGGTCGGCGTGTAACGTCATCATCGATCCACGCCCAGCGCCGCCATCGTCGTCTGTCCGCGATGGTAGCCGAAGGCGGAGTCGAACAGCGCGAAGATAAGGATCGGATACGCCCCCGACAACACCGCGATAAGTCACACGTGTAGGTCTGGCCCGCGGTCAACGTGACAGGGAACAAATCACCGACCTTCAGTGCCTCAAGTGTACCCGGTGTATCCGGAACATTGGTTGCCGTTGCATTGAGTTCGCCGCTCTTGACCATCGACTGAATTTTCTTGGCACTGCCGACTTCATCACCGAAAAAATCTTCAAAAGACCGACGATACATAGCTACACCCTCCTAAATGCCCCACCCAGATTATGCTGAGAAGCTCCCCGCAAACCGGAGCAAGCGAACGGCACAAAATCATGGTTTACAAATCGCTGCAATTGGTTTTCGAATGTATTTTCGCCAGCTTTTGCCAAAAAGGTAAGTTTTTTAGGAAAAATACGTTGAATCAGAAACGTGGCAGACTGCTAATCTCGCTATTACCGAGCTACTTGCTACCGCATGCGGTGCCGCCAGCAAGCCGCTCATCGAGACGGACGCCATCTTCGTTCAAGCTCCCAAAGAGACTGGAAACGATGTGTCAGAGAGCGATCCTCCGACCAATGAGCGGTTCAGTTAGCTAGACGAATAGCTCGCACATTTCGAACGCATGGAGCGTCCCGTCGGCAGACTTTGTTACGCAGACGTAGACCCTAAATGTTCGAACTTCAGATCGCAATTTACGTCTCGATCAACCCTGCGACGAGCAAACCCTTTTTGTCCGGGAAGAGTTTAATAAGATGTACGGGTTCATGCACTATGCCGGTCGAGCTGGCGTTTGCCGCACGTTCGAGTGACGTGCAGGTTCAAGTCCCTACCGGCCGCTTCCGGACGGATGGAGAGTGTACCCGTGTTGACCTCGTTCTTGATCGCTTCACTAGCCTTGCTTGACAGCCCGCCGTCGCGACGACCCATCCCCGCCAAGGCAGATTGCAGCAGAAAGCGCGGCGTACGCCCCTTGCAGTCCCAACGACAGATCGCGTAGTAAAGCCGACCGCAAGGCTTCCGCGAACCGAAACGGCATTGCCGATCTTCCCTATGCGTTCGGAAAGCAATTCGAGACGCTGGATGCCTACCTGGACCATCTGGAATGCTACGCGGGTCCCGTCGATCTTCCTTGGTGGAAGCAATTAGCGCTTATCGCACAACGCCCGGCACCTACCGCCTGATGACTCTCCGCGCACGGTTGGTTAAAAACCGACGATCGCGACCCGTGAGCCAACTAGCAGAAAGCGTTTTGGCATTTCGCCGGTAGTTTTACTGCAAGAATCGTTGGTTTAGACCTCCGTTTCCCCAGCGTTTCGATCGGGCCCTCAACGAGCAGCGACGTTACGTGGTTGTCCGCGACTCGTGGCGGCACCATCGCCGGCAATGAAGATTGCTGTTCGGATCGTAAATTCATGAAAATTGCCGGTGTCGAATTGCCGCCCCCCTTGGCGGAAGCGTTTCGCGCCTGTCGTCCGCACCTGGTCGCGGCGGGCATCTTCAGCGCTCTGATCAATCTACTCTATCTCGCGCCTGCCCTGTATATGCTGCAGGTCTATGATCGCGTTCTGACGACCGGCGGCACGATGACATTGCTGTTCGTCACGTTGGCGTTGGGCATTGCCCTGGTCACGCTCGCGGCCCTCGATGCCATTCGCAGCCGTTTGCTTGTCCGTGCAAGCGCCCGTCTCGACAATTTGCTCGCCCCGCAAATCCTCCACTTGATGCTTACCCGTGGCGGACCGCAAAATGTCCAGGCGATGCGGGATTTCGACACGGTTCGGCAAGCGGCCGGAAGTCCGGCGATCAATGCCCTGTTCGACTTGCCATGGGTCCCGATCTTCCTGGTGGTCTGCTTCATGCTGCACTTCTGGATCGGGGTGCTGGCCGTCGCGACGATCCTGCTCTTGCTGGTGATTGCGCGGCGACATCAGCAAATGACGCGCGCTTCGGTCGAGGAATTGTCGCGCGCAATGGCGATTTCGCACGCATCCGAACAGGCGGCGTCGCTTCAGGCCGGGACATTGCGCGGTCTCGGCATGGTCGGCGCCATGACCAGGCGCCAGCTTGGCCGACGGTCCTTCGGGATCAGCGCCTTTGCGCGCGCCCAATTCCTGGGAAGCAGGTTCACCGCGCTCAGCCGTTTCATCCGGCTATTCGTGCAATCGGCAGCGCTCGGTCTTGGCGCATTGCTCGCAATTTCGGGCCAGATGTCCGCCGGCGGGATCATCGCCGGTTCGATCCTGCTGGGACGAGCGCTACAGCCGATCGACGGGCTGATCGGCGGATGGTCGACATTGACATCGGCGCGCACCGCGCTGGAACGCTTGTCCGATGCCCTTCGGCAATCGGATGTAGACCGCGTCAGGACGGCCCTGCCCGACCCGGCGGGGGCCATTCTGGTTGAACAAGTCGGGGTTCGTGCGCCCGACGGACGACCGATCCTCAACGGAATTTCCCTCCAGGCTTCCCCCGGTTCGATCCTCGGAATCATCGGACCCAGTGGTTCCGGCAAGACGACCCTTGCCAAGATCATTGCCGGCGCGATGGAGCCGGAGGTCGGGACGGTTCGGATCGATGGCGCCAATCGATCGGACTGGGATCCTGACGCGCTGGGCCGATTCGTCGGTTACCTGCCGCAGGAATTGAGCCTGTTCGAAGGCACCATCAAGGAAAACATATCGCGATTCGACACGGCGACCGATCGCGACGTCGACCAGGAAGTGATCGCGGCAGCGAAACTTGCCGGGGTGCACGAACTCATCCTGCGCCTGCCAGGCGGCTATGACGCGCCGCTCGGACCGATGGGAGCAGGCCTTTCGGCGGGTCAGTCGCAGCGTATCGCGCTTGCTCGGGCCTTGTTCCGCGACCCGACGGTGTTGATCCTCGACGAGCCCAATGCATTTCTCGATGGCGAAGGCGAAGCGGCGCTGATAGCAGCCTTGCGACAGGTTCGGGCGCGCGGCGCGACCATCCTCCTGATCGCCCATCGCCGATCGATACTCGACCTTGCCGACGACCTCCTGGTGGTAGAGGGTGGACGTCCCAAGATGTTCGGCCCCGCCAAGGATGTCGTCGCGAAACTGGCCTCGATGGCGGAGAAAGCGGCATGAGTGGGCAGCTCATCACATTGAACGAGCCTCCGGTCGCCGATACGGTCGGCGTGGACGATCCGCGTTCCGACTTGCGGCGCGGAGGCATCATCGCCGGCTTCTTCTTCATAATTCTGCTGGGCTTCGCCGCCTTTCTTCCGCTCGACGCTGGCGTCTATGGCCAGGGCAAGATTGCGGTGGCCGGCAATCGCCAATCGGTCCAGCATCGCGACGGGGGCGTGGTCACTGCCATCCATGTTCGCGAGGGGCAGAGCGTGAAGGCGGGGCAGGTCGTCGTCGAAATGGCAGCGCCCGACTTGCGCGCGGCCGAGCGCGCCTTGACCAGCGATTATTTGACCATGCTTGCCCAGCGCAGCAGACTGCTTGCGGAACGCGCCGGCCGAACGACATTCGCGGCGCCGCCAGAATTTGCAAACCTCTCAGCGGCAGATCGCGAGCTCGCCGAACAAGCGCTCGACATCCAGCGCGCGCAGTTGCGCGCAACGCGATCGTCGCTCGGGGCGCAGAATTCGGTCCTTGGCCAACGGTCGCGCCAGCTTAACGAACAACGCAGTGGGTATCAGCAGCAGGGGCAATCGTTGCGCGAACAACAACGCATTATCGAGGACGAATTGCGGGGTCTGCGCGAGCTCGAGAAGAAGGGCTTCGCATCGATGAACCGGATTCGAGCGATGGAACGTGCGAAAGAGGAATTGCGCGGCCGAGAAGCAGCAATGGCAGCCGAAGTTGCGCGCGCTGCGGAAGGCATGGGCGAAGCCCGGCTCCAGTCGCTGACGATTACCAACGCGAACCTGGAAACGGTGGCCACCGAACTTCGTAACACGCAGGCCAAGTTGTCGGACACCTTACCGAAGCTGATCTCGACGCGCGAGCAATTGCAGCGTGCGGTGGTCCGATCCCCCGCCACCGGCCAGGTCGTTGGCCTTTCCGTCTTCACCGTTGGCGGTGTGGTTGCGCCGGGTCAGACGATCATGGACATCGTTCCTGCCGACAAGAAGCTGGTCATCCAGGTCCAACTTGATCCGCGCGGTGCCGACGACGTCTACCAGGGCCAAAAGGCGCAGATCCGCTTTACCAGCATTGAGGACAGCTCACTGCCCCTTCTTAGCGGGACGGTGCGGACAATCTCTGCCGACAGTTTTGCCGACGAGAAGTCGGGTGTGTCCTACTTTCGTGCCGAAGTCGAAGTCAGCCCCAGCGAGCTTGAAAAGGTCCGCGGTGTTCTTGGCCGCGGCAAGCTTCGTCCTGGGTTGCCGGTCGAGGTGGTGCTTGCAATTCGCAAACGAACGGCGCTGCAATATCTGCTCGAACCGCTGAAAAGCCATCTGTGGCGATCCTTACGCGAGCAATAATCCCGCGTCGGTGGCGAGGTCCAACAATCCGAAAGCTTATCGTTTCCGAACGAATTCAGCGCGAAGAACCAGTCCCTTGATGCCGGGATATTTGCAGTCGATTTCCTGCGCGTCGCCGGTCAGCCGGATCGACGGGATCAGCGTGCCGCGCTTCAGCGTTTGTCCCGCGCCTTTGACATCGAGATCCTTGATCAGCGTCACCTGATCGCCGTCGGCGAGCACGTTTCCGACCGAATCGCGAACCTCGACCCGTTCGGCTGCGGCCTGGTTGGCGGCAAGCTGCGCGGCCGGCATCCATTCGCCCGACGCCTCATCGAAAACGTAATCGTCGTCGGTCATTTCAGCTTGATTTCGCGAAGCCGTTCCTGGAGATAGTCGTCCGCCGTGATCGGCGCCCATTTGGGTTCCTCCCCCGCCGGGACGGTGGAGGGCAAGGCCTCGATCATGAAGTCCGACCGGAAGTGCAGGAAGAAGGGCATCGAATAACGGGCGTTCGATGCGCGGTCGGGTGCGGGATTGATGACCCGGTGGCTGGTCGAACGAAGATAGCCGTTGGTCAGCCGCTGGAGCATGTCGCCGATGTTGATGACCAACTCGCCCGGCTTCGGGCTGACGTCCAGCCAGCGGCCGTCCTTCGTCTTGAGCTGCAGCCCCGCTTCCTCGGCACCCAGCAACAAGGTGATCGTGTTGATGTCCTCATGCGCACCGGCACGGATATGTTCGCCGGTCGGTTCGGGCTGCGGCGGGTAATGCAGCAGGCGCATCACGCTGTTGCCGTCACGGACGGTGTCGGTGAAATAATCCTCGTCGATCTTGAGGAAACGCGCGACGGCGCGCAGGATCTTGAGCCCCGCCTTGTCGAATTCGGCGTACAACGCCTGGAATATTTCGCGAAAGCCGGGGACTTCGCCGGGCCATACATTGTCGCCCATCGTGGCGCGGAATTTGTGCCCTTCCGGCAGGTCGCGGCCGACGTGGAAGAATTCCTTGAGGTCGTGGGCCTTGGCACCCTTCGCAGTCTCCACCCCGAATGCCGTGTAACCGCGTGCGCCGCCGCTGCCCGCGATCAGGTACGACCTCTTCACGTCGTCGGGCAGCGCGAAGAAACGCTTCGACATTTCCTCGGCCCGGTCGATCAGGTCCTGCGGGACGCCATGGTCGCGAACGATCGCAAAGCCGTAATCGACGAAACTGTGGCCCAGTTCGTCGGCAAAAGCCTGTGGGTCGCGGTCGGCATCGCGAAGCGAAACGGAAGCGACATTGTCGCTGGTGATCATGTCGGTGCTCATGGACGCGCCTCTACCCCCGCCGCCTTCGCGACGCAATTGACTGCAATCAAACGCTTATCGTCAGGCCAGCATCAGTCCGGCGAGCGCCGCACTCATCAGGTTGGCAAGGCTGCCGGCGAGCAGCGCCTTGAGGCCCAGCCGCGCGACATTGGCCTTCTGGTTGGGTGCAAGGTTGCCGATGACCGCCATCTGGATTGCGATCGAGCTGAAGTTGGCGAACCCGCACAGTGCAAAAGTGACGATCGCACGGCTTCGGTCGGTCAGTGCAGCGGCCGCCCCTTGCGCATTGCCAAGGTCGATGAAGGCGACGAATTCGTTGAGCACGATCTTGGTGCCGAACAGGCCGCCCGCGATTCCCGCCTCGCTCCACGGCACGCCGATCAGGAACATGACAGGCGCGAAAATCCAGCCGATGATCCCCTGGAAGCTCAGGTCGGGCTGGCCAAACCAGCCGCCGATCCCGCCAAGAATGCCATTGGCCAGCGCGACCAGTGCGACGAACGCCAGCACCATCGCGCCAACCGCGACCGCCAGCTTGACGCCGGTCTGCGCGCCCTGCCCGGCAGCCATGATGATGTTGGCGGGCTGTTCACCGTCCTCGAAGCCATGGATTTCGATGCCGTCTTCGGGCGCCGCCGCAAGCGCGCCCTCAAGCGGGAGTTCGCCCTCTGCCGGCGGCTCGTCGGGCATGATCATCTTGGCCATCAGGATGCCGCCGGGCGCCGACATGAACGCGGCGGCAAGCAAATAAGGCAAATAGGCCTCGCCAAGCAGGCTGGCATAAGCGGCTAGGATGGTACCGGCCACGCCCGCCATCCCCACACACATCAAGGTGAACAGGTGGCTTCGCGGAAGCGCAGCAAGATAAGGGCGAACCACCAGCGGACTTTCCGATTGTCCGACGAAGATATTGGCGGCCGCTCCCAGGCTCTCGACCTTGCTGACGCCCGTGACCCAGCCAATCGCGCCGCCAACCCATTTCACGACCCGCTGCATGATGCCCAGGTAATAGAGGATCGACACCAGCGCCGCGAAGAAGATGATGACCGGAAGCGCCGCAATCGCAAAAGTATTGGCAAGCGGGTTGCTTGCGGTCGGGCCGAACAGGAATTCGGTCCCCTTGCCCGCATAGCCGAGCAGCGCCGACACGCCCTCGGACATGCCCTGGATCACGGCGCGTCCCCCGGTCGTACGCAGGACGAGGAATGCAATCAAAGCCTGCAACGCGAACGCGGCGCCGACGACGCGCAAGCGGATGGCGCGGCGGTTCGACGAGAACAGGAACGCGATGGCGAGAATGGCGGCAATGCCAAGCAGGCCCAGAAGGACGTTATTCATACGAAACGCCCCTCCCCCGGGCGATTTACCAGACCATGCCTTGGTTAGCGTTCGCGGCGGCGTTTTCCAGCATTTTGATCGCTTCGTGCGGATCGCGGGCGATCATCAACTGGCCGCGCCGCGCATGACTGAGGAATCCGCTGTCGCGAACATGGTCCATGAATTCGCCGAGCGGCGACCAGAATTGCTTCACGTTGAGCAGGCAGAACGGCTTGGCATGGTAGCCCAGTGCGTTCCACGTCCACGCCTCGAACAATTCGTCGAGCGTGCCAATTCCGCCCGGCAAGCAAACGAAGCCGTCGGCCAGTTCAGTAAACTTGGCCTTGCGTTCATGCATCGTGTCGACGGTGTGCAATTCGGTGCAGCCCAGATGCGCGACTTCCTTGTCGACCAATGCCTTCGGTATGACACCATAAGACCTTGCCGCCACTGTCCAGGACGGTGTCCGCCATGATCCCCATCAGGCCCAGCCGACCGCCACCGTAAACGAGGTCGATTCCCGCTCCGACCATCGCCGCGGCCAGGTCGCGCGCGGCATCGGCAAAGGCCGGGTCGGAACCCTCGGCACTGCCGCAATAGACCGCTAGTTTGGTGATCGCGCTCACAGGCTCACCAATTCTTTCAAATCCGCCTCCGGGCGCGCACCGAAATGCGCGATGATCTCGGCCGCAGCGATCGATCCCGTCTCAAGGCACTTGGCAAGATCATGCCCGCGCGCACGCGCCGCCAGGAAACCGGCCGCAAACAGATCGCCCGCACCGGTCGTGTCGACGACCTTGTCGATCTGCACCGCGGGAATCTCGACCCCCTCGCCATGCGCGAAGGCAAGCGCGCCGCGCGCACCGCGCGTGACGACCAGTGTAGGCACCTGTTCCGACAGGCCCGCCATCGCGCTGCCCAGCGACGGCGCACCGGTCAGCTGCAGGATTTCGTCCTCGTTGGCGAACAAAAGGTCGATCCCGCGATCCGCAATCATTCGGTTGAACCCGTCGCGGCGTCCGGCAATGCATACGCTTTCGGATAAGGTGAAGGCGATCTCACGCTGTGCGGCGCGCGCGATTTCGATGGCGCGGAACATCGCCTGCCGGGGCCGCTCGGGGCCCCACAAATATCCTTCGAGGTACAGGATCGCACTGCTTGCGATCAGGGTCTCGGAAATGGTTTCGGCAACCAGCTCGTGGCTGGCGCCAGGGCACGTGTTCATGGTGCGCTGCGCGTCGGGGGTAACCAGGATCAGGCAGCGACCGGTCGGCGCGGAATGACCCTTGGCAAGGGCGGGCGTGTCGAACGATACGCCAAGCGCGCGCATGTCGTGACGAAAGATATTTCCAAGCTGGTCGTCGGCGATCTGTCCGATGAACGCGGCGCGGCCGCCCATCGCGGCGATCCCCGCCATCGAGTTGGCGGCCGACCCGCCCGACGTTTCCTGCGCGCTTCCCATCGCGGCATAAAGGTGCGCGGCGGCAGCCGGGTCGAGCAGCTGCATCGATCCCTTGGGAAGGTCATGGTCGATCAGGAACGCATCGTCGCATGTCGCAATGACATCGACGATCGCATCGCCGATGGCGACAATATCAAACGCGGGCTCTCTCACGGCTGCGCGCGCTAGCTGTGCGTCATGAAACGGTCAACAAAAGGCTTGCGGGGCGCCACGAATGAATTAGGCCTTCGCCCCCATGAGCAACGAGAACACCAGCGCCGGCATGGCGATCCGCCCTTCCCTGTTCGCCTTCGCGATCTTCTATGGCGGGATGGTCTGCATTGCCGGTGTGCTCGGAAACAAGCAGGTCGCGCTCGGGCCGCTTGCAGTCGAGGCCGGTATTTTTGCCTTCCTGCTGCTGGTCGTGACGTCGAGCGCCGTTGCCGAAATGCATGGCCGCGAAACCGCAAACCGGCTGGTCCTGTGGGGATTTGTCCCGCTGCTGATCAGCCTTGCGCTGACGATCATGGTGCTTGCGGTCCCCGCCGCGAAGGAAATGGACCCGGCGCGGCTCGGAGCGTTCGAAACGATAATGGGCGCAACCCCGCGAATTTGGCTGGGCGGGATCATCGCCTACGGAATTTCGACGTTCCTCAACGTCACGATCTTTTCGAAGCTCAAAGGGTCGGAAGGTTCCAGCCTGCTGTGGTTTCGATCCGCAGTTGCAAGCGTGCTGAGCCAGATTGTCGATACGCTCCTGTTCATCACCATCGCCTTTTATGGCGTCTTCCCGATCGCCGAACTGCTAATGGGACAGATGCTTGCCAAGGTCGTGCTGTCGATCGTCCTGGTCCCACCAGTCATCTACCTGATGGTTGCCATCGGAAAGCGCCTCGACGAGCGTTACTGACAGACTTGTAATCAGCGGGAAAATTTGCTCTAGGCCCGCCCGAGTCGGGGGTCGGGTATGCGTACGCGTGTCCTTCCAGCAACGCTCTGAAAAAATTGATGTCGTCGCCAAGCGGCTTCGTCACCGATCTGTCGCAATGGGGCTATAGCGGCCCCCTAGCGATTCGCTTTTTGACGCTCACCCTTGGGGGGTTACCACCGTGAAAAAACTCATTCTTCTCTGCTCGGCGGCGGCTGTCATGCCGACTGCTGCTTTTGCCCAGTCGACCGGTTCGCAGGACTTCGAAGAAGAAGCCATCGTGATCACCGGTACGCGCGTTCAGGACGTCGGCGGCATCCAGGCGCCTGACGCGCCGAAAGCCAAGGCCGTCTTGACGCAGGAAATCATCTCGCGCTCGAACCCGGGTCAGTCGATCCTCGACACGATCAACATCGTTCCTGGCGTCAACTTCACCAACAACGACGCTTATGGTTCCTCGGGCGGCAACCTGACCATCCGTGGTTTCTCGTCGGACCGTGTCAGCCTGACCTTCGACGGTATCCCACTCAACGATTCGGGTAACTACGCGATCTACTCGAACCAGCAGCTCGATCCCGAAATCATCGAGCAGGTCAACGTCAACCTGGGTTCGACCGACGTCGACAGCCCGACCGCAGCGGCGGTTGGCGGCACTGTCAACTACCGCACGCGCAACCCGTACAAGGAACTTGGCGGCCGTGTCGTCTTCTCGCTTGGCGAATATGACTTCCGTCGTATCTTCGCTTCGTTCGACACCGGCGAAGTCGGCCCTTGGGGCACGCGCGCGTTCTTCACCGCTTCAACCGCCAAGAACGACAACCCGTTCAACAATTACGGTAAGGTCGACAAGCAGCAGTATAACGCCAAGATCTACCAGCCGATCGGCACCAACGGCGATTTCGTTTCGGTCAGCGGTCACTACAACCAGAACCGCAACAATTTCTTCGGCTCGGTTCGTCTCAACTACGCGGGCATCGTTCCGAACGGCTTTCCGTCGAAGGCGAGCGAGCGCGAATATGACATCAACTATCCGTGCACCGTGGACGTCGCGGTTGGCGGCGTTGCCGACGCCCCCAACAGCTGCGGTACCGAGTTCGACCGTCGCTACAACCCGTCGAACACGGGCAACGTCCGCATCAATTCGCGCTTTTCGCTGACCGACCAGCTCACGCTGACCGTCGATCCCAGCTTCCAGTATGTGAAGGCGAATGGCGGCGGTACGGTGACGGCCCGCGAATACGGCTATGACATCAACCCGACCGGTGGCCGTGCAAACTGCTCGACGACGGCGAACAGCGCGACGGTCAATTGCGTTGGCGGCTATTTTGGCGGCAGCCCCTACGCAGGCGGCGTCGACCTGAATGGCGATGGCGACCTTCGCGACACCGTTGTTGCTCTCGCGCCGAGCCAGACCCGCACCAAGCGCTACGGCGTCATTGCCGGTCTTCGTTACAAGATCAGCGACGACCATCAGGTCCGCGTCAACTATACGTTCGATCGTGCCAACCATCGTCAAACCGGCGAAGTCGGCCTGCTCGACGGTACGGGCGAGCCTTTCGATGTGTTCCCGGTCAATGACGGTGTCGCAACCCCGTTGGGCATCGCCCTTCAAAAGCGTGATCGTCAGTCTTACGCGATCCTCAACCAGATCTCGGCCGAATATATCGGTTCGTTTATGGAAGATCGCCTGACGCTGAACGTCGGCGCGCGCTTGCCCTTCTTCAAGCGCGACCTGGAGAATTATTGCTTCACCTCGTCGGCTTCGGGCTTCGTCGAATGTTCGGGACAGGTCGCTGCGATCGACACCGACATTGCGAATTTGAACCCGACGTTCGCAGCGCCCCAAAAGCGTGTGTTCAAGTACAGCAAGCTGCTTCCGAACATCGGCGCAACGTTTGATTTCACGCCGCAGTTCTCGACCTTCATCAGCTTCACCAAGAACCTGTCGGTGCCCAGCACAGACAACCTCTACAACGCCTTCTTCTTCCCGGTTGGGACCGAAGGCGCGAAGCCGAACCCCGAAACCACGACCACGTTCGATGGCGGCCTGCGTTACCGCAGCAGCAAGATCCAGGCGCAGCTGTCGGCATGGCACACCGTGTTCAAGGATCGTCTGGCCAGCTCTTATGATCCCGAACTCAATGCTTCGGTCTATCGTAACCTTGGTACGGTCACGAAATACGGCCTCGATGGCTCGATCTCGTGGGCTCCGGTCCGTCCGCTGACACTCTATGCATTCGGCTCGGTTGCGGAATCGAAGATCAAGGACAACATCCAGGTTGGTGGCCCGATCGGCTTCGACTGCGATGCGGCCGATCCCACGACCCCGACGGCGCAGCGCAACTGCGCCTTCACCGCCGGCAAGTATGAAGCGGGTGCCGCCAAGTACAGCTACGGCCTTTCGGCCGTTGGCCGGATTGGCGACCTTGAGCTTGGTTTCACCGCCAAGCGCACCGGGCCGCGTTACATCTACGACGACAACACCCCGGTCCGTTCGGGCGACGTCGATGTTCCGGCTGGCGTGACGACGTTGTTCCCGGCGAAGGCTCCAGCCTATTGGCTGGTCAACCTCGATGCGCGGTACAACTTGAAGAAGCTGATCGGCCTCGAGAAGAGCTACCTCGGCTTCAACGTGTATAACCTGTTCAACGAAACCTACGTTGGCAGCTACACCGCCGGTTCGAACCAGACCGTCAGCGCGTCGAGCGGCGTGTTCGGTTCGGCTCCGTTCGCCCAGATCGGCGCTCCGCGCACCGTCTCTGGCACGGTCAGCATCGAGTTCTAAGCGCTCTCGATCGAACAAGGATTGCGGCGTCGTTCCTTCGGGGGCGGCGCCGTTTCCTTTTGGTGAATTGATTTTGGCCAAGGCCCGTGCCAATCGCGGGCAGCGCCTACGGGCGGGTGTAGCTCAATGGTAGAGCAGCAGCTTCCCAAGCTGAATACGAGGGTTCGATTCCCTTCACCCGCTCCATCCGTTAAGTCCGAGCCTCATCCGAAGCGGATGAGCGGTCGATGGCAAATTGCCGCCTCAACCGATTTTCCTGATCGCGGAAGACGAGCCCATCAACCAGATCTTGATGCGTGCCGTTCTTATGAAATCCGACTGTCACACCAAGGTTGCGGCCAATGGTGCCGACGCCGTCGACCTGATCGCCGCCGCACGAAAGCGTGGGCGCCCCTATTCGCTCGTCCTGATGGATTTGCAGATGCCGTTGATGGACGGGTTCGAGGCTACCCGGCGGACCCGCGATCTCGGCATCGGCGAGGATGAATTGCCGATCATCGCGGCGCCGCGCGGTGGAGCAGCGGCTGCGTTCGCAACTGCCGCCGGGTCGGGATGCAGGACGCTGTCGCCAAACCGCTGGAGGCGATTGCGCTACGCCAGCTCGTCGATCGATGGTGCCGCAATCGCGGTATCGCAGAGCCTGCCCACTCCGATGACCACGCCGCCAAGCCGATCCCCGGCCATTCGCGCAACAAGCGTCACCTCGCTTCTCTATTGTCGCGGTCGGCATCTTCCTCACCGGAAGTTCCAACCGCACAGGAAGTTCGAATGGCCCTCAACCAGGTCTCCGGCGAGCATGACTTTGCGGCAACGGCGGCCGGATTCGTCCCGGTCTTCGAATTCGCAGCTTCGTGCGACGATATCAGCCGACTGGCGCGCCATTGCATCGTCCAGCTTGAACCCCTCGGCCTGCGAATCCCCGCCAGCGACGGAGGCGCCGGTTGGCTCGAATCCTTTTAGTCGATGACGATCCGGTCAACTCGCGCCTGGTGTGTGACTTGCTGCTCGATGCCGGCCACGCCGTGGGCTGGTTATCCGATGGCGCGGAAGCGCTGACGGTCATAAAGCGGCGCGCACCGCACCTCGCCATCCTCGATTGTGCGATGCCTGGCATGTCGGGCGTCCATGTCCTGATGGCGATGCGCAATCACCCTTCGCTTTGCACCGTTCCGGTGTTGATGCTTACCGCACGCCAATCCGAACGCGACGAAGGCATCGCTTATGGCGCCGGTGCCGACGACTACCTCCGCAAGCCGGTCGATCCCGATCGATTGCTGGGACGGATCGACGCGCTGTTGATGGAAACGACGCGCGACGGACTTCGCGTGGGGGTATCACCGATGGCTAGAGCCCGCCGATCGTCGACGGAAATCCTGCGGCGTCCAGCTCGCTCGCAAGTCGCCTTGCAACCGCGTCGGCCAGCGCCTGGTCCTCGCTTCGAATGACGAAGTTGCTGCCGACCTTGCCGCCCTTGAAAAAGGGGTAGGAGCCGACGGCAATCCCATCCTCCGATTTCTCGACCGCGCGCAGCAATTCGGCAACCTCGCTTTCCGGCGCAAAGGCGCCGACCGTCACCGACACCAGGGGCCGCCCGCCCTCCAGCGTTCCGGTCAGCCCTTCCAGCATCCCGGCGGTGATGTGTGGAATGCCCGCCATGATGAAGATGTTTTCGATGTTGATTCCGGGCGCGCCCGACACTGGGTTGGCAATCAGGCTCGCGCCGTCGGGCACCCGGGCCATGCGCAGCCGCCCTTCGTTCAGTCCGCCGCGACTGGCGTAATAACGTTCGAGCAGCGCTCGACCTTCCGGATGGATGACGACAGGCACGCCCAGCGCAGCCGCAATCGCATCGACCGTGATGTCATCGTGCGTCGGCCCAATCCCGCCCGTCGTGAAGACGTAATCGTGCGCGGCCCGCATCGCGTTGACCGCCTCGGCAATCGCGTCGGACGTATCCCCGACCACGCGGGCTTCCTTCAGGCGGATACCCTGCACGTTCAGCCACGATGCGATCTGCGCGATGTTGCGGTCCTGGGTGCGCCCCGACAGGATTTCGTCGCCGATCACGACGATTGCGGCGGTCCAGATACGATCAGTGGCGGTCATGGGCCCATCTCTACACGCTGCGCCGCGCCTCGCAATCGGGCGAAGTTACGCTATATGGCGCTGATGACGAATTATATCACCGTGACCGACGATGACCGCGTCGATTATCGCGACGGCACGATCAAGCTGCACGGCCCCGGCGGCTTCGACGGCATGCGCAAGGCGGGCCGACTCGCTGCCCAGATCCTCGACGAATTGACCAAACATGTCGTCCCCGGCGTGACCACGCAGGAAATCGACGACATCGTCTATCGGATGACGCTCGATGGCGGCGGCGTGCCGGCGACGCTGGGCTATCGCGGTTATACCAAAAGCTGCTGTACCTCGATCAACCACGTCGTGTGCCACGGCATCCCGTCCGACAAGGCGCTGAAGGACGGTGACATCGTCAACATCGACGTCACCCCCATCCTAGACGGCTGGCACGGCGATACCAGCCGGATGTATTTCGTCGGTGACGTCCCGTTGAAAGCGCGCAAGCTGGTCGACGTGACCTACGAATGCCTGATGCTGGGGCTTGAACATGCCAAGCCCGGCAACCGCTTGGGCGATGTCGCGCACGCCATCCAGACCCATGCCGAAAAACATCGTTACGGAATCGTCCGCGATTTCTGCGGCCATGGCCTGGGCCGCGTGTTCCACGACGCCCCCGAAGTCGTCCACGTCGGCCGCCCCGGCACGGGTGTCGAGCTTCGCCCCGGCATGTTCTTTACGGTCGAACCGATGATCAATTTGGGCAAGGCCGACTGCAAAGTGCTCGACGACGGTTGGACCGCCGTTACCCGCGACCGTTCGTTATCGGCCCAGTTCGAACACAGCATCGGAATCACCGAAACCGGCTGCGAGATCTTCACGAAAAGCCCGACAGGCCTAGACAAGCCGCCGTACGCGTAAGACCCAAGACGCCGCCAGACCTGCGCGAGGAGACGGCGAGAACCAACCGGTCGGCGCCCAGCGACCGGATCGAGGTCGCCGATTTACGCAGTGACGGCTAGTTTTTGCAATGTCAGCTTGCGACCCATTGCTGACATAAGTGGGAAGTTCCAGAGTAGAGCAACGTATTGCCAGCAGACTATGCTGGAGCCGGGGGGCAGACATGAGTGAAACTGACGATCAGGCCATCCGGGCCATATTATCCGATCAAAAAAGCGCTTGGACCCGTGGCGATGTCGAAGGCTTCTCGAACCACATGGCGCCAGACTTCATCGCGATCAACGTGCAGGGTCAGGACATGTCGGGCAGGAGCGTGTTCGATCGGCAGCACGCTTTCATTTTCGAAGGCTTATTCAAGGGCTCGACGATGAAACAGGAGATTTCCACACTGCGCTATCTCTCGCCTGACAGCGCCTTCGTCGAGACGATTGTGCATGTCGGCGATTTGACAAATCCACCTCCGGTGTGGCCACTCGATCCCGAAGGACGGCTCGAAACCCGGCTGCTGCAGGTCTTGGAGAAATCAGGAGGGCAATGGACAGTCGTCGCCTATCACAACACAATCGTGAATCACCGAGCACCGCCAATCGTATCGTGAAGGCGCCGCAAGGCTGTCTGGTCATGAAAGAATGGTTGGAGGATGTGTCCGCTCTCCGCCCCTTCCGGCCGGAGTCAGCAATCGTCTCAATTGCGGCCGTTCCGCGCTTGTGTTGAATATCTTCTCGCTGAACGCTTGACCATTCGAGGGACCATGAACGGAGTGACAGACGATTTGCTGGCGAGGATTGCCGAGTGTGCGAATGACCCTAGGCGCCGTTACATGACGGCTATCGAGGACGAGTTGGGAGTTGAGCTGCCCGTTGCCGAAATCGAACGGCGCGAAGAAGAATGGACGCGAAATCTTCTCGTTCGCTCCAACGCTCTGGAGGGCAAGGAAATGTCTACGGATGATGTCGAGCGTCACATGGTCGAGTGGCGCGCCAGCCGCGATGCGATGCGGGACCAGATGGACGCACAGATGCGTGCTTGGGGCCAGACACCTCCTCGAACCAAGAGCCTGATCGAAACCGAACACTCCTTTCGCGTCTTCTCCGAATTGCCCGGAGCCAAGCCTTTAAGGCCGCCCCCTTCGGAGAACCATTGGAAGGCGCTGGAACAACTTGTCGCGCGCTCTATGCCAGAGGACTTGAAGCGCCTTTACTCTGTTTCCGACGGCGGTTTTGGGCCCGGATTTCAAAGGACTCAATTCGATCCAACTCATAAAGGCTGTGACCGAAGATTTCCGACGGCGCGGGCCGGATCATTGTGGCACTGTTGAATACCCGGATACTTACCTTAACATCGCCACTGCCGACCTTGATTACCATTACGATCTGGAAACCGGCCGTATCATCTCTAGTAACTCGCATTGGGACGAAGAGGGTAAAGAGAGTAGTGAAATCTATGATGTGGCCTTCGAGACGCTCGTGGAGATGATGGAGGATTGGCTCCGCCGCTCCTGATGGTTGCCATGGGTAACGCTCCACGGCTCATCGACCGATTTCCACTCCAGTTGCTGACATTGGAAAACCGCTCACTGCCTTCTCAAACCCCAGGCAGCTATCTGAGCTTTTCAGATTAAAGCGGTTGGTCCGCTTACGAACCATTTGCGGATGCATTCGGCGTCTAACTTTTCGTCAGAAGAAGAAAAATTATGGCTGCGAGCATGATTGAGGAAATGGCCAGGAGATAGGGCATCAAACGCTTGGCACGCTCCGCATCCCGCTCGCGCTTCAATTCATCTTCCACCGCTGCAATCTCCCTAGTGTCTTACAGATCAGCTAATATGACATTTGCAACGTCCGCATTCCTCCCGAAGCTACCTTCCAGAAATTCCTGTCCTACAACCTCGACCTTATGAAAGATGGCAATCGGCTCTTTCGAATCGTCAGCATCCTTCTCGCACGTAGCGGATTGACCCCGTCACCGTGAACATTGGGTAGGGTTCGTGAACGTTCGCCCCGGCGAGAGGCACGACACAAACACAAGCTTCCCGCCTAAAGCGGCCATCACCAACCTAAGCCCAACCCTTCACCAGTTCTTCAGCACCCACTACGTCCTCGGGGAAATCAACCTCGCCCCACTCTTCGCCCTCGATGTCATACGTCCACACTTCGCCGTCCTGGGCCAGATGATGGATCACTCGCAGGTACCAGATGGTGGTGCCTTCTGCGGTCCGCATCGCCTCACCGATCGCCTCGGCAAAGCGTTCGGCGCCGCCATCGCGAAACGCCAGAAGCCCAATCGATTCGGCGTTAACGCCCTTGGGCAAGCGCTTGCCGATCGCGCGCAGGCGGCCGTCGGCGTCATCGCGGATCACCTTCATGTCATCGTCGTCATAGCTGTCCTTGCGATCGACGGTGACGCAGATTCCGGGCCGCTTGTTCGCGACGACCTTGGCCATCAGCGACTTCGACACCAATGTGTCGCCATTCCATACAAGGCAGTCGCCGGTCAGTTCATGCTTGACCAGGAACAGTGATCCCAGATTGTCGGCGACCTTGTAGAATGGATTGAACGCGGTCCGCACCGTCGGCCCCTCGCCTTCCGTGCGCCGCCGTTCGAGCACCTTTTCGATCTGGTCGTCGCGAAATCCGGTAACCACTACGACATCGTCAATTCCGTTAGCGTCCAGCGTGTCGAGTTGCCGATCGAGCAGACTACGTCCGGCAAATTTGATCAGGCACTTTGGCCGGTCGTCGGTCAGATGACCAAGGCGCGATCCCTGGCCTGCAGCCAGAATAATGGCCTTCATGGAATAATCGCTTTCATGGGGCCTTCCTCAAGCGGTGAATTGCGGCAGCGATACGGCAGCCCTATGACAGGATGCATGAAAAAGATCGAAGCGATCATCAAGCCGTTCAAACTGGACGACGTCAAAGACGCCCTGCATGACGCTGGGGTGAGCGGAATCACGGTCAGCGAAGTGAAGGGATTCGGGCGCCAGAAAGGCCATACCGAACTGTACCGCGGCGCTGAATATGTGGTCGACTTCATCCCCAAGGTGAAGATCGAGGTGGTGGTCGAGGACGACCAGGTCGACCGAGTTGTCGAAGCCATCGAAACCGCGGCACGGACCGGCCGCATCGGCGACGGAAAGATCTTTGTCCTGCCCGTCGAACAGGCTGTACGGATCAGGACAGGAGACCGCGGTCAGGATGCCATCTGAGCCACCGAGCGCAGTGGCGCCAACGCAACGAGTTGCTGGCGCAGCGCGAAGAGATGGCGAAGGCCGAACGGCCTGTCGCAGACAGGACCGACGGCGCGGGCCGCGCCGCGCCGCTGGAAGCGCCGAATGACCAACGTCGACGATCGCCTGAAGGCCTCGATGGCTCCCGAAGAGCTGCGCCGCCTGATGCGAACGTTGGGCTATCGCACCCAGAACGACCTGGCCGGCGCGATCGGGGTGTCGCGATCCACCGTCAGCCTTTGGCTCGAGGGCAAAGTCGGCGTTCCGCGCCCGGTCGCCATGCTTCTGCGCATGTTGGTGCAGGCCCAGCGCCGCATATTCTAATGCCACGGCTTTACCGAAATTGATGACCTGCGCTTGGTTTTGCGCGCAAAGGCTCGTAAAACGAACCGGCAGAAGGTGGCGCGCCCGCACAGGGCCGATGCCAAGCGATTAAGGGGAAAATACATGGACAGAAATGTCGGACCGGAAGATCGGGTCGTTCGAATTGTTATCGGGATCGTGCTTGGACTGCTCGTCTATCTCGACACTCTGGAAGGCGTGGCTGCGATCGTGGCGATGGTGATTGCCGCGGTGCTACTGCTGACCGGACTTTTCGCGCGTTGCCCGTTCTACAAGATGATCGATGTCGACACGAGCATCCAGGAACAGCCTTATTCGACGACGGACGACCGTTCGGGTCTCTGATCCTCGTCCAGGAATGAAACATGACGCCGGGGTGCTGGGACGACCAGCAGCCCGGCGTTTTGCGTCTGCCAATGCTGCGGACGCGGGGTGAATTGTTCACCCCGGCCTTCCCCCGAATTGCTGCGGAATGAAAAGAGTATCGAACGGGCGGCACGGGCCGCCATTTTCACATTCGGCGACGAAAGAGGCGACCCATGACCAATGCGGCAGCGAAGATCATCAAGCGCATCGAGGACGAGGAAATCGAATGGGTCGACCTTCGATTTACCGATCCCCACGGCAAGTGGCAGCATCTCAGCATGGTCGCGGGCGCGCTCGATGAGGATCAGCTTAGCGACGGCCTGATGTTCGACGGATCGTCGATTGCCGGCTGGAAGGCGATCAACGAAAGCGACATGATCCTCAAGCCCGATCTCGACGCGGTCTATGTCGATCCGTTCAGTGCGACGCCGATGATGATCCTGTTCTGCAATGTCGTCGATCCCGCGACGGGCGAGCTTTATGGTCGCGATCCACGCTCGACCGCCACCCGCGCCGAAGCCTATCTGAAGGCCAGCGGCACGGGCGACACGGTCTTCGTCGGGCCGGAAGCCGAATTCTTCATGTTCGACGACGTGCGCTTCCAGGACGGCTACGCCGGTTCGGGCTTCGAAATCGACGATATCGAGCTGCCGACCAATACCGGTCGCGATTATGAAGGCGGCAACCTGGGCCACCGGCCACGCGCCAAGGGTGGCTATTTCCCGGTCGCGCCGGTCGACAGTGCCCAGGACATCCGCGCCGAAATGGTCTCGACGATGATTGAAATGGGCCTGCCCTGCGACAAGCACCACCACGAGGTCGCCGCTGCCCAGCATGAGCTGGGCCTGACCTATGGCACATTGGTCCAGACCGCCGACCGGATGCAGATCTACAAATATGTCGTCCACATGGTCGCCCAGGCCTATGGCAAGACCGCCACGTTCATGCCCAAGCCGATCGCCAAGGACAATGGCAGCGGCATGCACACCCACATGTCGTTGTGGAACAAGGGCAAGCCGCTGTTCGCCGGCAACGGCTATGCCGGTCTCAGCGACACGGCGCTCTATTTCATCGGCGGCGTCATCAAGCATGCCCGCGCCCTCAACGCCTTCACCAACCCCACGACGAACAGTTACAAGCGCCTTGTCCCGGGTTTCGAAGCCCCGGTCCTGCTGGCTTATTCCAGCCGTAACCGCTCGGCATCCTGCCGCATCCCCTACGGCACTGGTGACAAGGCGAAACGCGTCGAATTCCGCTTCCCCGACGCCCTTGCCAATCCTTACCTCGCTTATGCCGCGCTGTTGATGGCAGGGCTCGACGGGATCCAGAACCGGATCCACCCGGGCGAAGCGATGGACAAGAATCTGTACGACCTTCCGCCGGCCGAACTGGTCAACGTGCCGACCGTTTGCGGATCTCTCCGCGAAGCGTTAGTCAGCCTCGACAATGATCGCACCTTCCTGACCAAGGGCGATGTGTTCAGCGACGATCAGATCGACGCCTATATGGAATTGAAGTGGGAAGAAGTGATGCG
Source organism: uncultured Alphaproteobacteria bacterium (assembly GCA_963843855.1). Classification (GTDB taxonomy): domain Bacteria; phylum Pseudomonadota; class Alphaproteobacteria; order Sphingomonadales; family Sphingomonadaceae; genus Sphingomicrobium. The sequence goes on along the minus strand of CAWJMA010000003.1, from coordinate 198,413 downwards.
CTGGGAAACCACGCCATCGCCGGTCGAATTCGATATGTATTACAGCTCGTAGGACGCAGGCCCGAATTAAAACACGCCGTTCCGGGTCGATCGGGGCGGCGTTTTTCCTGTCTTAGCGCTTTCGTAACCCTCCCCTGCGACAACGGCCCCGCGATGGCATGCGAGGTTCTTTCGATGAATGATTTCCGTTCTGGGCTCGAAAAGGGTCGCGGACCTAGGAAGGCCGGGCTGTTGATGCCTGCGAAAAAGCCTTCCGGCGTCAGCGAGGATTTGAATACGGTGAACGTCGCTCGCGACGCCCAGCGAACTGTTAACCATCGCGACGACGACCGCCATCGGCTGCCCAGCGAGCAGGCCAAGCTGAAGGCGGGCCGCAAGAATTACCTCGTCGACCTCGTCAATCTGTCTGGTGGCGGCGCGATGATCCAGACCGACGCACCGCTCGAAATGTGGCAGAAAGTCACGCTGATGCTAGGTGAGTGCGACGGCCTCGACTGCGCCGTCTTGTGGATCAAGGGCGACCGTGTCGGCCTGGAATTCGCGCCCGAAACGCAGATTGGCGGCGACCGTGCTAAGCGTGACAGCCTGCTGGTCGACGTGCTCAAGCGCAATTTCCCGCACTTGAAAAAGACGCCCCGCACGCCCGAGGCGGTTTCCTCGAAGGCCCTTCCAACCATGCCAGCCGAGCAACGCCGCGCCATTCCGCGCCACCCGCTCATCTGGACGGGAGACGTGCTTTTCAATCATTCGACGACGCCTGTCCGGCTGCGCAATATTTCGGACAGCGGCGCCTTGCTCGATAGCCCCGATTGCTTCCCGCCGAACGCCGAAGTCCTGCTCGACCTCGGTGGTGCCGGAAAGCATTTCGCAAGCGTGTGCTGGTCCCGCGGCGATCAGGTCGGCCTCAAGTTCGTAAAGCCGTTCGACGTGTCATTACTTGCGCGCGCAAAGCCGGATGTTGCCGACCATCGTTGGGTCGCACCGGATTACCTGCGTCACGACGGCAGCAGCCGGTCTGCATGGGGCGACACTTCGCTTCAGGATCTCGAAGGATTCTTGAAGCGCTAGGAAGCACTCAATAATCCTTCGATACCCGGACGTTCGCGCTGGCCCGGCCTATGGTCGAAATCGACGATAGCAACGACAACCATTTGGTGACCTGATATTCGACACGTGTTGCCGAATAGCCTTGCCCGTCGGTGATCACTTCGACGTATAATTTCCGCCCGATATATTTTCCGGCGCTAACCGCCGTCTTCTGGCCGGTCGAGACATCCGCCGGCACGATGCGCAGTCGATCCAGCCCGACCGCGCGGCGCAATGCGTTGATCGGATCGAGACTGCCCGAACCCGATTGAAGCGCAGCGACCGCCGCCGCCAGCTGGATCGCTTCAGGCGCCGACAGGTTGGTGATCGACGTCCCGAACAGGATCCGCGACAGCAATTCGTCCTGCGGCAACGCGGGCACGCTGGCGAAGGTGATTTCGGGTCTCAGCCCGCTGCCCCGCACCAGCACCGCGGCATCCAGTCCCTGGACCTGCGCTTCGGCCCGAATATCGAGCTGCGGATCGATTGGCGTTTCGCCCCGGAATCGGATGATTCCGCGCTCAAGCTGGAAACCGCGACCGGCAAATTCATAATCGCCTCGCACCAGGTCGGCGCGTCCGTTGAGACGAGGCGCGGACACGCTTCCGCTGATGTCGAGGTTGGTGGTCCACAGGCTGTCGATGCCGAGCCCTCGAACCTTGAGGTCTCCGCCCGCCACCTTGAGGTCGAGCAGCCAAGGGGCCAGTTGCCTGACTTCGATGATTTCGGCTTCGTCGCGGCCGACATGCCGCACCTTCAACTTCGGAACACCTGCTCCGCCGCCGGCCTGGCCGAGCGTGAAGCGCCCGCGCTCGAGCTTCAGGTTGCCGCTGATCCGCCCGCCTTTGCCGTTGGAGCGGATTGCGATTGGACCCGTCACCGTGGCCGCAATATCGTCGCGATCCAGAAGAACCGCATTGGCCGTCTGGAAGTTGAGATCGAAGGCTGGCGAACCGCCGCTGAAATCGACGTTGCCCGATCCATTGACGGAGCCGCCGCCGGGCGTCTGTCCCGAAATCTTGTCGAGTAAAAGCCGCGACCCGTTGAACCGTCCATTGGTCGCGACATTCTGCAAGACCATGCCGGTGACGGCACTTTCGATCCGCGCATTCTGCGTCCGCAGCGAGCCCCGGATGGTCGGGTCGACCAGTCGACCGCTGATGTCGGCCCCTATCGCGACCGGACCTGACAGATCGAACACTTCGACCCCGGAAAGCCGCCACAACGTATCGGCCGGACCATTGTAGCGCATCTGGAACAGCATTGGCGCATTAACCAATTGTTCGACCAGAGAACCCCCGCCCAGTGGCGCAAACCGCGCCTGGGCCCGACCGATAGTCTTTCCATCACTGACCGCGACCGCCCGCATCGCCGCCTTGCCGTTTTCAAGGACGGCAGCCAGTCCAAGATCGATCGGCTTGGACGACAGCACCAGACCCGAACGGCTGAGCCCCCGAACCTTCAAAATCGCCCGGCCCGATGGTCGGCCGTTGTCGCTGCGCCAACGATAATCGAGTGTCCCGCTGGCCACCCCGCCAAGTCCAAGGCCTGGCCATCCGATGTCGAGCAATTGTAACGGTAGGGCCTGAAGCTCGGCCTTCACCTCGGGCGTGCTTCCGGTCCGGCCCGACAACGTCCCGCGGCCACCGCCAAAGCGAACCCGGGTGGGCGCAATCCGCCAGCCGTCACCCTCGGCGGTCAACACCGCCGGGCTCTCCAGCGTCAATGGTCTGCCATCGACTTCCCCTTTTCCGGTCACGCTGATCCTGTCCGGGCTGATATTCGCCAGTCCGACCAGTTCGAATTCCCGACCGCGTCGTCCGGCGATGGCGGCGCGAACCTGGCCCGATCCATTGACCAGTTTCCCGCTCGCCGTCAGGCGCGCAATGTCGATTGCGCCATAGCTGACCCCGCGCGCAGCGACGGTGCCGTCCAGCGTCGTCTGACCCTTCGCAAGCAGGATCGTCCCGTCGAGCTTGCCGGTGCGGAGCGACAAAGCCGTCGCGCCGGGGATTTTCGCGCCATTCAGCGTCAGATGCGCCTCGATCGACTGATCACCGCCGATCGGCCGGAAACCAAGCGTCCCGTCGATGCCGCCACCGGCCAGAGCAAGAGCCCCGGCAAAACCGCCCGGATCCGCACGCAGATCGCCTTTTGCGGTGGTTCCGGCGACTTTGAGCGCAGCAATCGAGATGATCGCGCTTGCCCCGCGCGGCAGCAGGATCCGCCCGTTTGACGTGAACGGCCCCAACTTCGAACCGCCGCTTGCAGTGTACGCGAACCCCTCGGCGATCGGGTCGAGCGACAATTTCATCGCGCGGATGCCCATCGCTTCGTTGGGCCGTTCCAGCCACAGGTCGACGTGCGGCTTCTCGATCTTGCCGTCCAGCGCGAGGCGCAGTGGTCCGTAAGTGGCCTGACGCCCGGCCGCACTGATCTGGAACGTGCCATCCCGGCGACGAATTCCGCTGCCCGAAAGTCGCAGGGACGGCGAATAAAGCTGCAGGTTGGTAAAGCGCAAAATGCCGTCGCTGGTCCGCTCGAGGTCGGTCGTGAGGCGCGGCAATCCGTCCATCAGTCCGCGGAAGAAACTATTGTCCAGCCGCCGGACCCATGCTTCTGCCTTACCGACAACCCGCGCCTTGCCGTCGGGTCCGGGAATGACACGAAGGTCGGTTTTGACATCGACGACGCCAAGGCCGGGGATCAAATATCGCGTCATCCCTCCCGACACCAGAATGTTGAACGCGCCCGTCTTGAGGTCGAGCATCAGCGAGACCTTGCCCTTCAGCTTGTCGCTGCTGAGCGCGATCTTGTCACCGCGAATGAGGTTCGGCGTGACATCCAGAATTCCTTCCAGACTAACATTGCCGAGAATCGCCCCCGCGACATCGCCGACGCCGGTTACCGCCCGCGCTTTGAGCCGAAGCGGCATCCGGACCGGCCATTTCGATGCCTTGCCGCGCCCTTCCGCACGGACATCGACAAAACCGATATTGTCGAACGCCACCCTTGGCGAGGTCAGCCGGTATGAATAATTTGCCGTCCCCATCGGTCCATCCAGGGTCGCGACCAGCCGGACATTCTGCCCCGTCATATTCGCGAAGAGGGCCGGCGGCTTGATCAGGTCCGCACCAATGGTAAGGTTGCGATAGCGGTTCGCGCCAAGATCGATGGCGCCTTTGACTACCGCCCGCAGCGCGGCGGACCCGAGCCGCAACTCACCGTCGAGTAGCCGGTTCTTGAGCGTCGCTTCGCCCTTGATGTCGACCAAAGGCGACGTCAGCCGTAGAACTTTCCCCTTGAATATCTGGCCGGTCGCCGCCTTGCCGCTGAGACGGTAACGGCCCGAATCCGCCGCCAATGCAAGCGCCAGACTGCGCTTGCCGGCCAGATCGGCGGTCGCTCTGCCGCGCCACTTGCTCCAAGTCCCGTCCCCCTCGATTTTCATGTCGATCGGAAGGCGACGACCGAGCAATGCGGGCAACAGCCCGTCGGCAGGCGCGGTCAACTGGGCATCGACGTCGAAACGGTCGCGGTCGGGTTCGGAATCGAGCAGGATCGCGAACCGGTCGGCACCCTTCAGCCCGCCGTTGAGACGGATGAGCGCTTTTCCGGAGCGGATATCGGCCGACCCTTTCAACGCTCCGATTCGCTCGGTCCCGGTAACAGCCTTGGCAAGTTCGAGCCGCCGGATTTCGAAATTGCCGACATGAATGTCGAAGCCCGGAAGGATAGAACCCGTCCGGCCGGTTGGTTTCAACTCGGGCAAACGCAGCAAGCGGACCCGGTCGGCTTCGAGCCGCCCGATATGCAGCCGGTTCGCAAGATAGGCACCGGGCGCCCAATCCAGCAGGATATCCGGAGAGGTCAGGAACTCGCCATTCTGGTCCGAAATCCGGACATTCTTGAGATGCGCTTCGCCGAATACCGAGCCCTCGATCCGGCCGATTTCAATCTTCAACCCGGACTTGATCTCCAGCCGCGCGATCCGGTCCACCAGAAACCGGTGTCCCGGCGCAGAATCGAGCAGGATGAGCCCGACCGCCACCAGCGCCACCAGGATCAGCACAAGCGCAGCAAGCTCGCGTGCAAGCCGCTTTGCCCAGTGGCGTTTGACTCGAATCCGGCGAACCTCGCGGTCCGGCTCGGCACTTTCGTCGATCGTTACGCTTTCCGCCACGCTAGAACGCCTGACCAAGCGAGACGGTGAGCGCGATCGGACTGTCCTTCTTGCGTGGGTTCAGCGGTGTGCCGACGTCCAGCCGGATCGGTCCGAAGCTCGAATAATAGCGCAGCCCGATTCCGGCGCCGAACTGCCAATCCTTCATGCTCGGCGCGGTGCTGTCGGACAGCGTCCCTCCATCGACGAAGGGCACGATCCCGAAATTGCCGCCGAACGCTTTCAATCGCACCCGAGCCTCGAGCGCGAATTCGGCAAGGCTTCGTCCGCCGACAGGGTCGCCATCGACATCACGCGGGCCGAGGCGTTGATAGCCGTAACCGCGCACCGATCCGCCGCCACCCGAATAGAATCGCCGCGATGGCGCAATATCGTCGCGGCTTGCGCCGACGATAGTGCCCAGCCGGATGCGGCCCGCCGCAACCACCCGCTCCGAAACCGGTCGGTATGCACTCGCGTCGATCTGGGCGCGGGCGTAGGTAAATGTTCCCCCTTGCAGGCTGACTTCCGGGCTCAGGCGTCCGCCGAGCCGAAAGCCCTCGGTCGGATCGAGCAGATCGTCGGTTCCATCGTAAGCCAGGCTCGCCGGGATGGCGGCGACAAAGAATGTTCGCCGACGATCCACGCCGGTCGCCTCGATCTTGTCACGTTCATCCGACGCGACCAGCTCGGCACCAAGGCTCCAGGTCCAATTCTTCTGCCAGATGAAATTGCTTTGCCGTTCGATCCCACCCGATAGCGAAAAGGTCTTGGCGTCGAAGGCATCGCGCTTCAGGTGACTGGCGGAAACCTGCGCATTGAGCACCTGGTCCCGGCGCTGGAAGTTATTTCGGCGCAATGAAACGGCAACCAGTTGCTCCTGAGTCCCGGCCACTCCGCGCACGGTCAAAGCGCCCTCCGGGTTGAAGAAGTTTCGATGTTGCCAGCTCGCTTCCGCGCGAACGCCTTCGCCGGTGCCATAGCCCAATTCGCCGGCGATCGTGCGCATTGGCGCCGGGTCGAGCCGAACGACGATGTCGACAACTTCCCGGCCTTCGCGTGGGACCACATTCGTTTCCACCGATGCGACCAGTCCGGTCGCGACCAGCGCGCGGCGCAAATCGTCGACCTCGGACTGTTCGAAGCGGTCGCCGGATTTGAACCGGGCAATCCTTCCAACGTGGGTCGCGCTGAAGGGCGGCTGGCCGCTGACCCTTATTTCTCCAAACCGGGCAACCGGCCCCGGCTTCACCGGAAGGACGAGCTTGGCGGTGGCATTCTCATGGTCGATGACAATGTCCTGCTCGCCGATTTCGGCGGTCGCGAAACCCTGCTCGCCTAAGGCAACTTTCAGCGCGACGCCCGCCGCAATCACTTCCTGCGCGACGACGGGGTCGCCCGCTTTCACGGCGAACGCGCTGCGCAGGGCGTCAGCATCCCCACCCGCCTCGGCAAGCCCGGGAAATTCTACCGTGTCGAATCGATAACGATTGCCCGGGCGGGTCCGTAAAAGCACAAGGATTCGATCGGATATTCGTTCGATGTCGGTGGAAACCTCGGCATCATAGAAACCTTGGGACTGAAGCAACTCGGTGAGCAATTCCGCATCGGCCCGCGCCCGGCGATCGATCTGGGCGGCGTTGGCGGTGTCATTCGCATCGGCCTCGAGGACGGATTGCTTTTCGAATGCATCACGCAACTCCTCGCTATCCGCCTCGCCTAACCCCTCCAGCCTAACCGAATAGCCCCGTGCCGCGACGCTGTCGTCGATCGGATCGCCGACCGGCGCGGCCTGCGCCTGCTCGCCTGGAAGCTGTTCCGGGACGGGATCGGGGGCATCCATGTCGGGCCATTCCACCCCCAGCTCCGGCATCGGGTCGAGCGGTGCGCTGGGATCGAGTTCGGCAGGATCGGTTGGCGGATTCTGCTGGGCAATGACGGGGTGATGAATCAGCGCCGCAGCGCCAACGACCATCAGGAGGCGCCACCGCGCACGTTTCCAACCAACACTCACCATCTGCGCAGCCTAGCCTACTGCGCATGAACGACGCCAGTCGAACGATCAGTGAATCGACCCGACCACGTGATCGCTGGCCAACATGGCAGTCACGCGCTCTAGCTGCCGCCAGTGGCAAAAGCCGTTCACATTGCCAAGGTCGCGGCTTCTCGAGGCGCGCTCGGCGGCGGCATTTGGCGCGTCGCGTCCATATTCATCGATCAGGTCGATGGCATCGTTTAGGGCCCGGCGACAGGAGATGTAGAGATCGTTCATGACGCCTTCCCTACTTCTTCGGCCTTACATTCACGCGCACGAACGCCGTCAACGCGGCGTCAACCATATCTGGCGCCATACATCCGGCTCTGCCAAAGCATCGCCATGACCAATCGACCACGGGCCGCGGGCGGCTTCTTCCTCATTACTGCGATCATCGCCGGTTTCATTTATGGAATGACGGTCGGCAACGCGTCGCTCTGGACGGTGATCGGCCTTGCCGTCGGCATTGTCCTGGCACTGCTGACCTGGCTGATCGACCGCCGCCGCTAGACGACCTTGCGGCCGGCCCAGATCACCCGGCCGACACAAAAGATCGTGTCCAGGCCGCAATCGGGCCAATCGGGATAAGCGGGATTGTCCGACTGGACGGTCACCGCCCTGCCGAACGGATGCATCGCAAGTCGCTTGACCAGCAGGCTGTCCTCCATCCGAAGCACGTAAATCCCGTCACGAAGCCGCGTGCCGCCATCGCTGATGTCGATCAGGATGTCATCGCCATCATTCAGTGTCGGCGCCATCGAATCGCCTTGCACTCGGATCATCGAAAGGTCTGACGACGCCGCACCGGTCAAGCTCTTGAGCCAGCGTTGGTCGAATGCGAAATAAGGACGCCCCGCCGCGTCGTCGGGCATCGCACCCGGTCCCGCCGAAGCGATTGCCGATCGTCGGGACACCGCGACCAAGCCAATCGGAACCTGGCCTTCCCCGACTGGTCCTCCGAACGATGATTCGGGGACCCCAAAATAACTTGCGAGCTTTCGTCTTTCCTCCTCGTGGAGACGTTTGGGCGTGCCGCGACGGATATATTGCTGGATATAGGCCGGGTTGCGCCCGAGCAGGCGCGACAATCCGGCAAAGTCTTCACCACGCTCCGCACAGAGGCGTTCGAGCACCTTTCGAGGATCATTCGGCATCGTTTCCATATAAAACGTAGGATATACCCTAGACAAGTAGGAAACGCATTGGAAAAACCGCTCAGCCGAATCGCTGTCACAGCGGGGAAGACGCCAGTGCATTTGCTCAGAGAAGTTGAGAAATATTTATCCGCCGCCAACGTGCCGCCGACCCGGTTCGGTCACTACGCTATGGGTGATCCGCGCTTTGTTTTTGATCTGCGTCGCGGCCGTGAACCGGGTGCTCGGACGGTTCGTCGGGTCCGCGCTTACCTGGAGCTGGCCCGATGATGAAATGGTCTCTGTCAGCAGCGGCCGCTGGCCTCCTCCGAGGCCTTCTCAACCGCGCGGGTGTCGATCGGGATAGGATATTGCTTAGCAGTTTCCGTTCCGTCGACTGGCATTCGCTTACCTTTGACGGCGAGCGTCACCGGATTTCGCTACGGATTCCGGGACCCGGCGCCGCGGGCGTGGCGCACATGCTGCTCGACGGATTGCAAGAGGCCGAAATCCCAATCCCGGGTCACGCGCTAGCGGACATCGCTGTGGAGCGGCAGGCGAAGGATGAAGACGGCAGCGTCACGATAGAAATCGAGGCGCTCACTGTCGCCGACTGAACGATCAAGCCCTGCGCAGGGAGCGACGCAATTCTTCCAGCGCTTCGTGCAGGGCGTCAGTCGCATCGGCCGTCGGCGCGGACGGCGCATTGCCGAGATGGCGTTCGATCCGGTCGGCCAGCTGGCCAGCGGTCGCCATGGGTTGTGGCGCAAACAATTGCACGACCCTGGAGTTGGGGGCAGGCTGCGGGATCGCGTCGTTGAGCAGGAGTTCGGCGATCTCGTCGACCTGTCCCTCGACGTACGGCCGATCAAGAATAAGCGGCGGCACCTGCACCACTTCGTCGAGCAACAGCACGTCATCGTCTAATGGAGAATCGAGCAACAATTCGGATTGATCGGCGACCTCCCGATCGACAGCCGTTTCGAATGCCGGGATGTTGAAGCCGGCTTCATCCTTGCCCACCGAACGCATCACAAGGAATGACGCCGCAAAAATTCCGCTCGCCAATATGCCGGCTGCGGGGAATGCCGCAAAATCCATCAATGGCCCAAGCATCATGCCGGCATAAGCGCCGGAGGCCGCGGGCACGGCCGCAGCAGCAAAATCCAGGCCGCGCTGGGCGGGAGGGGGAACAGCAATCGCCATCCCCCCTGCGTACCGGCAAAACCCTACCAGCCGGTTAGCCTTTGCGCCTTATTCGCAAATCGCCGCGACCAGCGCATCGTTGAAGGCTGGAATGTCATCGGGATTGCGGCTGGTGATCAGATTGCCGTCGACGATCGCGGCGCCGTCGACGACATTCCCGCCGGCGTTGCGCAAATCGGTGCGGATCGAAGGCCAGCTGGTCACGGTCTTTCCGCGAATGACGTCCGCTTCCACCAACAGCCACGGCCCATGGCAAATCGCCGCGACCGGCTTGCCGGAAGCGACGAATTCGCGAACGATGGCGACGGCTTGTGCCTCGCTTCGCAAGCGATCGGGATTGCCGACCCCTCCCGGCAGCAGCAACGCATCGTAATCCGCGATGTCGACCTCGCCGATCGTGATGTCCGGAATGATCGTTTTCCCCGGTTCGTCATGCACCGTGCCGAGGATCTCGGCGCGATCAAGCGACGCCAACGTGACCTTCGCGCCCTCGTCAAGCAATCGCTGCCGAGGCTCGAACAGCTCGCTTTCCTCGAACCGATTGGTTGCGATGATCAGCACGTGACGACCGTCGAGTTTGGACATGAACTTCTCCTGTTTTCCGCCGAGATGGAACTGCAGGGCACGTCCGGCGATTTGGCATTCGAATGAATACGGCCGGACTCCCCAGGCCGCATCCAACGGTTCGGGAATTCAAAATGTTGCGTCACAGCAATGATAGTCAGGCCGGTTACAGTCGCAAGCGGGTTGGCGATGCGTGGCAATATTTCGACGAGGACGGGAACCGCATCACCGATTCCGAAACGGTCGATCGGCTGAATCGCATCGCGCTTCCACCGGCTTACACCGATGCATGGTTCTGCAAACATGCCAATGGGCACATCCAGGCCACTGGCAAGGATGCCCGCGGTCGCAAACAATATCGCTACCATCCCGATTATCGCTGCAAGCGCGACGCGTCCAAGTTCGATGGCTGCTACGATTTCGGAAAGCGGCTCAGCAAGTTGCGGCGCCGGGTCGAAAAGGACTTGCGGCGTCGCAAACTTGCCCGCGAAACGGTGCTGGCCGCCGTCGTCCGGTTGCTCGACAACGCCTATTTCCGGGTCGGCAACGAACAATATGCCAAGTCGAACAAAAGCTTCGGTGCGACGACCTTGCGCAATCGCCATGTTCGCAAAAAGGGCCGATCGGTCGTCATGCGCTTCGCTGGCAAGCACGGCATCATGCACGAGCATAAAATCACGGATCGCAGCCTGGGACGGATCGTGCGCCAGTGCCAGGACCTGCCTGGCCAATCACTGTTCCAATATGTGAATGGCGATGGCGAGCCGCATCCGATCAGTTCGAGCGACGTCAACGACTATATCCGCGAAGCCACCGGCGGCAATTTCACCGCCAAACATTTCCGGACGTGGGGCGCCAGCGTGATTGCGTTCGAGCAATTGATGAACAAACCCGAAGACGAAAAGATAGGCATCCAGTCGGTGCTCGAGCCAGTCGCCGAGGCACTCGGCAACACGCCCGCCATCAGCCGCAAGAGCTATATCCACCCCGCGGTGATCGATGCCGTCAAGGACGCCCCAGACAATCCGTTGGCCGGCCTGAAACTCCCACGCGCGGGACGTCGCCTTTCACCCGCCGAATCCGGATTGATCGCCTTCCTTAAGCCAAGGCGACGTGTCCGCCGGAAATCCGCAACGGGTTGAACCGAAGCGGCGCTCCGCCCATTGTCAGGCCATGACTTCAACATCTGCCGCAATCAGCGACGCCGCCCTCAAAACCGAACTCATTGCAAAGAAAGGCGCCGCCCCCGTGGTGGGAGTCTTCGAATGGATCGGTGACAATTCCCAGGGACTTGTCATCGGTGGCCTCATCGCGATCGGGATTGTGGGGATCATGCTGGTCCTTCGCGAAATCGGCCGCCGACTGCTCCAAAGCGACCCCGATTGCCTGAAGTGGCGCGGCGTGACGGCCTCCGTGCTGGCGAAAACCAGCGTCTTGTTCATGATTGCCGCAGCGATCGAGATCGTCACATCCTATGCGCCGGTCCCGGAGAAGCTCGCCAAGCTGCTCCATACCTTGTTCATCATCGCGTCCGCTTTCCAGTTCGCCATCTGGGCGCGCGAACTGGTCCTTGGCGTCGTTCGAAGCCGGGTGGGCGACGAACCGGGCGAATCCACGCTCGGCAATGCCATGTCGATCATTCGGGTATTGGTCAGCGTTGCGGCCTTTGCCATTGCAGGCATCGTTATCCTCGACAATCTGGGGGTGAACGTGACCACGCTGGTGGCGGGCCTCGGCGTTGGCGGTATCGCCATCGGCCTTGCCGCGCAGGGCATCTTCTCTGACTTGTTCGCTGCGCTTTCGATCGTGTTCGACCGACCGTTCCGGCGCGGTGATATCGTGCGTTACGGCGGTGCCGGAGGATCAGTGGGCACGGTCGAGAAGATCGGATTGAAAACCACGCGGATCCGATCGGTCAGCGGCGAGCAACTGATCATTTCGAACACCAAGCTGCTCGAACAGGAACTGACCAATGTCGCGGAAGCAAAGTCCCGCCGCGTCTGGCTGCCATTCGGCGTCATTTATCAGACCTCGCCGGAGGTCATCGACAATTTGCCAAAGATCATCGACGAGGTCCTCGCGCCGATCAAGGGCGTTCGACAGGTCCGCTGCTGCGCCACCAATTTCGGCGAGAGCTCGATCGATATCGAGCTGGTCTATGACGATCGGACGACCGACGCGGACGTGCTGGCCAAGCACAAATCCGCGATCATCATCGGTATCATGCGCATCTTCGAACGCGACGGCATCGAATTCGCCTACCCAACGCAGACGACCTTCACTTCTGCCCCCGATGGCACGATGATCATGCCCTATCCGGCCGTTCAGCCGGTCGTTTCAGTCCCGACCGAAGACGCGGAAAAGCGACCCAAAGCGCGGCAGGCGGCAAAGTGATCACGCTTGCCGTAGCGTCATCGGCACGCCCCTTGTCAGCGCTTGGCGCACTCGCCTAGGAGGGGGGATGGCAACCCTGAAGATCGACGATCTGAGCACGATGATCGGAAACGAAATCGGTGCATCGCGCTGGTTTGCGGTCGATCAGGATCGCATCGACGCGTTCGCGGACGCCACCGAAGACCACCAGTTCATCCACGTCGATCCCGCCGCTGCCGCGATGACTCCCTTGGGAGGCACCGTCGCCCACGGCTTCCTCTCGCTCTCGCTGATGTCGGCGATGGCCTATGACGCTTTGCCCAAGCCCGACGGCGTCAAGATGATGCTTAATTACGGCTTCGACCGGGTTCGCTTCCTCGCGCCCGTGCGCAGCGGGTCGCGGGTTCGCGGTCGCTTCATTCTGGCCGCGTTCGACCAGCGCGCGCCCGGCCAATATCTTGCCCGTTACACTGTCACCGTCGAGATCGACGGCCAAGACAAACCCGCCCTCACCGCCGACTGGCTCGGCCTGACCTTCATCTAAGGAGCATTTTCCATGTCCATGCGCGACGCCCTCATCGTCTCCACCGCCCGCACCGCCATCGGCCGTGCCTACAAGGGCGCGTTCAACGCCACGCCGGGCGCCACGCTTGGTGGCTTTTCGGTCAAGGCAGCGGTCGAACGCGCCGGGATCGAAGGCGGCCAGGTCGAAGATTGCATAATGGGCGCGGCGCTCCAGCAAGGCACGACCGGCGGCAATATCGGTCGCCAGGTCGCACTTCGAGCAGGACTTCCGGTCACCGTACCTGGCATGAGCATCGATCGCCAGTGCAGCAGCGGCCTGATGACCATCGCGACCGCCGCCAAGCAGATCATCGTCGACCGGCAGGATGTTGTGGTCGCGGGTGGCCTGGAATCGGTCAGCCTGGTGCAGACCCCTGACATGCGCATCTCTGGCGATCCGGAACTGATCGCGATGCACAAGGCGATCTACATGCCGATGTTGCAGACCGCCGAAACCGTCGCCCAGCGCTACGGCATCAGCCGCGACCGGCAGGACGAATATGCCCTCAAGTCGCAGCAGCGCACCGCCGCCGCGCAGGACGCCGGCAAATTCGATGACGAAATCGTCGAGGTCACCACCACGATGAAGGTCAAGGACAAGGAAAGCGGCGTCGTTTCCGACCACTCGATCACGCTTTCGAAGGACGAAGGCAATCGCCCGTCGACCACGCTGGAGGGCTTGTCGCAGTTGCCGCCGGTGATGGGCGAAGGCACCTCGATCACCGCCGGGAACGCCAGTCAGCTGTCCGACGGCAGCTCGGCCAGCGTGCTGATGGAGGCCAAGCTTGCCGAACAGCGCGGTCTGACCCCGCTCGGCCGCTATGTCGGCATGGCCGTTGCCGGCACCGAGCCCGATGAAATGGGCATCGGCCCGGTCTTCGCGATTCCCGCTTTGCTCAAGAAGTTCGACCTCAAGATGGACGACATCGGGCTGTGGGAGTTGAACGAGGCATTTGCGGTGCAGGTGCTTTATTGCCAGGACAAGCTGGGAATCCCCGAGGAACTGCTCAACGTCAACGGCGGCTCGATCTCGATCGGCCATCCGTATGGAATGACCGGCGCCCGCTGCACCGGCCATGCGCTGATCGAGGGCAAGCGCCGCGGCGCAAAACATGTCGTCGTCACGATGTGCGTCGGCGGCGGCATGGGCGCCGCGGGATTGTTCGAGGTTCTTTAGGCACTTAGCGCCGGCTGAACAGCGCAAAGAGATCCTAAAGGCCTGACAGCTTGCCGCGATGCGATCAGGACGGCCGTCACGGGATTCACTCAAGTGACGGCTCCGGCTCCGGCTCCGTGCTCCGGCTCCGGCTCCGCCCTCATCGACCTACCCGGCGTCACTCACGCACTAATCCCGTCGCGCAGATAGTCCGCGCCACGGATCCACCGGCTCGCCATCCATTTGACGCCGCTCGTGACCGGCAGACCGGCATGGATCATTCTCTCGTCGAAGCTGCCATCATCGCGCGTGTTGCGAAACACCAGCATGTCGCCGACGCCGCCGCGAACCCGCACGTCAATCTTCGGGAAGTCCGTTTCGCCGCCCTCATATTGATCGTTCAGCCATATCAGCGCGGTCAGGTTGCGGACCGACACATTATCTGATCCCGTGCCATCGTGATGCGGCTTATATTGCTGGCCGGGCGCATATTGCAGGATGTTGAGCGGTTCGCCCCACCCGGCTTTGGTGTCGGTCGCGGCCGCAATCGATCGATTGATCGCCTGCACGACCAGATCCTCGGCCAGGTTGACGATGGTCGCGCAATTGGCGTCACGGACATTGTCCATTCGCGGCTGGCCATCCAGCCCCAGCACCGCCGCCTGTTGCAGCCATGGCGTGCCAAGCATCATCAGGTATCGACATTCCGCGTCGCTGAAGGGGCCGCGATGGATCGCGATATAGGGGTCGGCGCTGATGACCTCCGCCGCGACTTGTGCGACTTTCTGTTCGCAGGTCAAATGCTGCAGGAACGCATACTGGACCGCCGCAAAGCGATCCTCACGTCCCAATTCGGCAAGCATCTGATTTGCGCCCTGCGGATCTGCCGTGCATCCGATTCCCGCCGCGGTGAGGTATACCCACGCGCGCCGGCCATCTTCATGCCCCAGTCGCGCAGCCTGTTCCACGAAGCCGTACGCGGCCTTAAGGTCGGCGACGCATTCGTAACCAAGCATGGTCCGCTCGGCCATCGCCATCGCCGCATCGCCATCACTGAGCGCCAGCCGCTCCAATTCGCTCGCATCCATCGCGCGTTCCTGCCCAATGCTTGTCCTTTTGTCACGCTCGGCTAGTGTCGCGGCATTATCGGAGGTGCCCATGTCGCCATTGGAACTGATCGCCCTGGCCGCATCGACCAGCCTGCTTGCCGGATGGCGCCTCTATCTAGTCACTTTGGTGACCGGACTGGCGATGAAGTTCGGCTTCATCGGGCTTCCCGAACATCTCCAGGCGCTCGACGTGCTTGCCAATCCGTGGGTCATCGGCGCGGCCGGGGTCGGGACCTTTGCCGAATTCTTCGCCGACAAGATCGCCTGGGTCGATAGCGCCTGGGATGCGGTGCACAGCTTCATTCGTCCGCTCGGCGGCGCCTTGCTCAGCCTTGCCATCGTCGACGCATCCGACCCGGCCTGGCAAATCGGCGCCTTCCTTCTGGGCGGCGGCGCAGCGTTCGTCGCCCATGCCGGCAAGGCCGGGGCGCGCACGCTGGTCAATGCCAGCCCCGAACCGTTCAGCAACGTCGCCGTATCGACGATGGAGGATGTCGTCACCGGTGGCCTGTTGGCGCTTGCCATCGCCAATCCGATCGCCGCCGCGCTGGTCGCCGCCTGCCTCGTCGTCCTGTCGATCTGGCTGGTCGTTGCCGCGCGCCGGGCGATCAAGGGCTTCCTAGCCAAGGTCGCCCCGACGCGCCCAATGAAGGATGCAACTCCGCCGACGGCCTGAATGAAGACGTCACGGAATAAATCATTCGCCTACCAAATGGTTTGCGATTCCAAATCCTTCGTTAGGCCTGGTTGCTCGCGATGAACTTCTCGACCACCGGGGCGATGCGCTCGCGCCATTTGCGGCCATTGAAAATGCCGTAATGGCCGACATCCTTGGCCATAAGATATAGCTTCTTGCCGTCAGCCAATTTGGTCGCCAGCGTCAGCGCGGCTTTCGTCTGTCCGATGCCGGAGATGTCGTCGCGCTCGCCCTCGATGGCGAGCAAGGCTGTCCTGGTGATCTTGGCCGGATCGACGCGGCGGCCGCGATGCATATATTCGCCCTTGGGCAGCGCGTGCTTCTGGAAAACGACATCGATGGTCTGAAGGTAAAATTCGGCGGTCATGTCGGCGACCGATCGATATTCGTCATAGAAAACGCGGGTCGCATCGGCACTTTCATCGTCGCCTACGACCAGATGCTTGAACATTTCCCAATGGCTGACCAGGTGGCTGCCAAGGTTCATCGTCATGAAACCGGCCAGTTGCAGGAAACCCGGATACACCTTGCGCCCCGCGCCCGGATAAATCATCGGCACCGTCGCGATCACGTTGCGCTGGAACCACGCATAGGGCCGTTCGGTCGCCAGCGTGTTGACCGCGGTCGGCGCTTCGCGCGTGTCGACTGGTCCGCCCATCATGGTCAGCGATTTCGGTGTCGCCGGATTCTTGTCGGCATTCATCAGCGCGACCGCTGCATAGGCCGGAACCGAGGGCTGACACACCGCGAGGACATGCGATCCCGGACCCATCTTCTCGAGAAACTCGATCAGATAATCGACATAATCGTCGAGGTCGAAGCTGCCGTCTTCGACCGGCACGTTACGCGCATCGCGCCAGTCGGTGATGTAGACGTCATGCTTGGGGATCATGCGCTCCACCGTCCCGCGCAGCAGGGTCGCGAAATGGCCGCTCATCGGCGCAACGATCAGCAACTTTGGGCCTTGGCTTTCGACGTCGACCTTACGGAACCGTTTGAGCTGGCCGAACGGCTTGCGCAGGACGACATCCTCGTCGACCGCGACGATCTTCTTGCCAACTTGGACCTCGGTGATGTTGAATTCGGGCTTGCCGCGCGGCGCGCTGGCATGGGCAAAGACATCGAGGCTGGCCGCAGCAATCGGACCCATCGATCCGTAACCGAACGGATTGACCGGATTGCTCAACCATCCCGCACCCATCGAGGCCATCTTGCTCGCCCCGGCAAGCAGCGATTTTTGCACCTCATAGGCGTCGTAAAGCATTCGATGTCCTTGATTTGTCGGTGGGATGGCCCTGTCTGGACCCCATTGGCCAAAGCTTCAACACAAATGCTGCATTGCAGCCGCCGCAACGCGGCAATTGAGGCTTGGCGGACACACTGTTAGGGAGCCGCGATGGCCATTCCTCCCTCGCATCAGCGCCCCAAGGGCCGCAGTCTCGGCAGCCTTGCAATGGTATGGGCGCAGGCGCGGCAATATCCCGGCCACTTGATGGGTGCGGCGCTCGCGTTGTTGGTCGCCGCCGCCGCGACATCGGGCATCCCTTATTCGTTCAAGATGATCATCGACCGCGGGTTTTCGGTCGGCGGCACCGGCGGCATCGACCGCTGGTTCCAATATCTGCTGCTGCTGGTTGTGGTGATGGCGCTTGCCACAGCCGCGCGATTCTACCTCATCAGCTGGATCGGGGAACGCGTCGTCGCCGACCTGCGCCTCAAGGTGCATCGCAACCTGCTGCGCCAATCGCCCGCCTTCTTCGAGGAAAACCGGCCCGCCGAAATCACCAGCCGCATCACGGTCGACACCACGATGATCGAACAGGTCGTCGGCTCGTCGGTGTCGATTGCACTGCGCAATACGATCATGGGCATCGTGTGCACCGTGATGCTTTTCGTGCTTGCGCCCAAACTTGCCGGAATGCTCCTGCTCGGCATTCCGCTGATCATGGGTCCGGTGTTGTTCCTGGGCCGCAAGGTCCGCGCCGTATCCGCGCGCAGCCAGGATCGCATCGCCGACGTCGGCACCGTGACCGGCGAAGTGCTCGGCGCGATGAAGGTCGTCCAGGCTTTCAACCAGCAAGGCCGTGAGGCCCAGCGCTTCACGGATGCCACCGAAACCGTATTCGCCACCGCGAAGCGCCGCATTGCCCTTCGCGCCATCATGACCGCCCTCTTCATCCTTATCATCTTCGGGTCGATCACGATGATCATCTGGCAGGGCGCGGTCGACGTTGCTGCGGGCCGCATGTCGGGCGGCACGATTGCCGCCTTTGTCCTCTATGGCGGGTTGGTCGCGGGCGCGTTCGGTGCGCTCAGCGAAGTCTATGGCGACCTGCTTCGCGCGGCCGGCGCCGCCGACCGGCTCAACGAATTGCTCGTCGTCGAACCGACCATCACGCCCCCCGCCAATCCCGTCGCCTTGCCCGAACCGGCGCGCGGCGAGCTGGAGTTCGATCACGTCCGCTTCCATTACCCGACCCGTCCCGAAGTCAGCGCGCTCGACGATTTCTCGCTGCGCGTCCAGCCCGGCGAAATGCTTGCCGTCGTCGGCCCTTCAGGTGCCGGCAAGACGACCCTGTTCCAGCTCGCTCAGCGCTTCTACGATCCACAGGTCGGTCGCGTGCTGCTCGATGGTGTCGACCTGACCACCGCCGATCCCGCCGACATCCGCCAGCGCATCGCGATGGTGCCGCAGGAAACCGTAATCTTTGCGGCCAGCGCGCGCGACAATCTGCGCTACGGCAATTGGGACGCCAGCGAGGACGCAATCTGGGAAGCCGCGCGCGATGCCAATGCCGAACAATATTTGCGCCAGCTTCCCGACGGGCTCGACACCTTCATGGGCGAAGGCGGCGCCCGCTTGTCGGGCGGCCAGCGCCAGCGTCTCGCCATCGCCCGCGCGCTGCTGCGTCGCGACGCGCCGCTGCTGCTGCTCGACGAAGCGACCAGCGCGCTTGATGCCGAAAGCGAACAACTCGTCCAGCAAGCGCTCGAACGATTGATGGAAGGCCGCACCACGATCGTCATCGCCCATCGCCTCGCCACCGTCCGCGCCGCCGACCGGATTGTCGTGATGGAGGACGGCCGGATCGTCGAAGAAGGCAGCCATGGCGCGCTGACCGGCAATGGCGGCCTCTATTCACGCCTCGCCAAATTGCAGTTCGAGGGCACGTCCGGCTAAGTGCGCGGCACCGATAAATCCTCGGCGATTGAAACTTTCCGCACATCCGCCACGTATCTAGCAGCATGACCGAACCCCTCCCCACCCACAGAGACACCCTGATGACGCGGCGCTTCGCGATTGGCGCTGGCAGTTTTGCCTTGTTTGGCGGCCTGGTCGTCCTTTCCAGGCCGGGCGATGCTGCGCCCGGGAAATTCCCGGTCCAGAAAAGCGATGCGGAATGGAAGGCCCAGCTGGGCGCCGCCCGTTTCGCGATCCTGCGCGAGGAAGGCACCGAACGACCCTATTCCTCCCCACTGCTGAAAGAAAAGCGGCGCGGGACCTATGCCTGTGCCGGGTGCCGTCAGCCGCTATTCCTGTCCCGGACGAAGTTCGGCAGCGGCACCGGCTGGCCCAGCTTCTGGCGCGAAATCCCGGGCAAGGTCGCCTTTCGCCGGGATTCAAGTCTGGGCATGACCCGGATCGAGGAGCATTGCAGCCGATGCGGCGGACACCTTGGCCACGTCTTCGACGATGGCCCTGCCCCGACCGGCAAGCGCCACTGCATCAATGGTCTGTCTCTGATCTTCCAGCCCGCCTGAATGCGTCAAAAGCGGGCGTAACGCTCGTTCCCAACAAATCCCATCCGCCTGACCTCGGCACGCTTGGACAAAGCCAACAGCGCATCGACGCGAGCATATTTGGTATTCTCATGGGGTATGAAATGAAGTTCCGGCGATGGCACCATGCGCGCGCTCTGGGTCAGGATGGAACGAAGCTGCCCGTCGCTCGCCGTCTCGCCGTTCCACCGCGCCATCCCATTCGCGTCAACCGACAAGATGTTCCGGATGGGGTCGGGCCGAAGTGTCGACGGACCGGACGGCAGATCGATCGAGACCTTGTGGGTCTGCGGCGGCACCGTGATGATCAGCATGACGATCAAGACCAGCAGGACGTCGATCAACGGCGTGGTGTTCAATTCGCTCATCGGCTCAACGGTCAGGCTGCTCATCTCGACCTCCTCGTCCACGCAATGTAATAACATCACATCGGACCTTGGGTGTCAAGCGGGATGCGCTCTGCGTCCGTAGCTGACTCCTTGCACGGTATCGGCGAAGTCGGGGCGCGCATGATCCTCGCCATCAACGGCTTCGATTGCTGATCTCACCCAACGAAAAAGGGCGGCCCCGAAGGACCGCCCCAATCGACTGACTGGCCGAAATCCTACCAGTTCATGTAGGCGTCGTTGCCGACAAAGCCCATCTTCGAGACCTTCGCCCGCTTCGTGACCGCTAGAACTTCGTCGACGGTCTCGTAACGCGCGTCCGGCTCCGGCTGCAGGTGCAATTCGGGGACCGGATTGATCTGCTGCGACGCTTCCAGATACACGCGCAGCTGTTCCAGGTTAACTGCCGCGCCATTCCACTGGACCTCGCCGCCCGTGGTGACGACGATCTTGTTCTTGACCGGATCGATCGGCGGCGGAGTCTGGTTCGGCTGGTTTTGCGGAAGGTCGAGCTTCACCGCGTGAGTTTGCGGCGGAATCGTGATGATCAGCATGATAATCATAACCAACATGACGTCGATGAGCGGCGTCGTGTTGATCTCCATCATCGGCTCACCCGATTCGTTATTGGAGGTTGTTTGCATTGCCATGGTGGCGTTCTCCGGTGAGCTTACTGATTAACCAGCGGGTTGGGCTGCGAGATGAAGCCGACGCGAGCAAAGCCGGCGCGCTGCATCGTGAACACCGCACCGCCGATGCAGCGGTAAGGCGTGTTGATGTCGCCGCGGATATGCGCTTCGGGCATATTCTCTTCGGTCACATTTTCGACGCCGCCGACCTCTTTGATGAGATCCTCGAGCTGCTTGACGGCCTTGTCGAGCAGTTCGTCCGAGGTCACCTTCTGCAGGTTCCAATAGACTTCGCAGCTTCCGTCGTCCGCCGCGCGAACCGACAGGTTGACGTTCTCGGGCTTCGTCTGGGTGACTTCGTAAGCCACGGTCGGAAGCTGCACCGGGACCGATTGCAACACCACCGGAACGGCGATCAGGAAGATGATCAGCAGCACCAGCATCACGTCGACGAGCGGCGTGGTGTTGATGTCGGACATGGGGACGTCTTCGTCACCGCTGTCCTGGCCTACACTCATTCCCATAGGGGATTCCTAACTTGGCTTGTCGTGTTCGCATTAATTGCCGCCCGACCCGACGCGAACGTCGGGGCAGGCGGCATAATCTTAGTTGGCGCGCGGTGCCGCAGTCGGGGCAACCGGAGCCTTCGGAGCGGGCTTGCCGACCGCTGCCATCGCCGGCTTCACCGAGCCATTCGAGGCAAGGTAGCCGTGGATATCGTTGGTGAACGCACCGAGATCCTCAAGGATCGTCTTGTTACGACGGATCAGCCAGTTGTAAGCAAGCACCGCAGGAACCGCGACGATCAGGCCGAGCGCGGTCATGATCAGTGCTTCGCCGACCGGACCGGCAACCGTGGTGATCGAGGCGTCGCCCGTAGCACCGATCTTGATCAGCGCGCGGTAGATGCCGACGACGGTACCGAACAGACCGATGAACGGTGCGGTCGAACCAACGGTCGCGAGGAAGGCGAGGCCTTCGCCGAGTTCGAGCGGCAATCGCGCCCTGCGAACGGGCGAGGCCACCGGCAACCCACTCATGCTGGTCGACCGGGTCGGTCAGCTTCGAGTGCTGGTCCTGGGCGATCAGGGCATCTTCCACGATCGCGCGATAGGCGCTCTTCTGGTCGAGTTTGGTCGACGCATCGCGCAAGTTTGCCGCATTCCAGAAGCTGGCGCGGACCTTCTTGCCCTGGTTGATGATCTTCTGCTGCTGCATCAACTTGGTAAAGAGGATGTAGAAGCTGAAAATCGACATTGCGATCAGGATGATGAAGGTGGACCACGAAATGATGCCACCCTCTTGGAGTGCATTCAACAGACCGAAACTTTCGGCGGCTGCTGCGCCTGGAGCTGGAGTTGCCATAGTATCGACTTTCCTAAAAAAACTAAGTTGGTTTCTAGCTTAAATCACTTGCGACCGATCAGCCCGCCAGCGTCCATGTAATCGGCGGGGTCGAGTAGCTGTCGTTCGTCGGCTGTCCGTTCTGGTCCTTCGCCGGCGTAAACTTCGCACGGCGCTGAAGGACACTGCACGTCGCCCGATCGAGCGCACTATTGCCCGTGGACTTCGTGATCGTGCAGCTGGTTACGCGTCCGTTGCTGCCGATCTCCAGGCGCGCACGGGCCGTACCCGTTGCCCCCGAGTCACGCGCAGATTCCGGGTAATCGTCGGAACTGAACAGCGTCCGGACGTCACCGCGCGACGCTGCTGCCTGCGAAATCCGCGGAGCCGGCGGTGCCGGCGGTGCGGGTGGTGCGGGACGGGCGATCGGCGTGACCGGCGGATTCGGATTGATCACCGGGGTCGTCGCGATCGGCGGCGATGGCGTATCGATTCGAACCAACGGCGGCGGCGCGCTCACCATCGGCGGCGGCGGCAACGGCGTGTCTTCCGGTGGGGGCGGCTCCTCTGGGGGAGGCGGTTCTTCCTCGACGTTGAACGTCTTCAGATCCTCAAGCTTCTCCTTGACGACGTTATAGGCAAGGCCCGTAACGATCGCGTAGCCGAGCACGACGTGGATGAGCGCAACGACGACGATTGCCGCGGTGCGATTCGAACTCATCTCTCTGCGTTGGGCGTAAGACATTAACCCGCAGCTCTCCTTCTAAAACCGTGGTGTTGGACCACGGAGGAAGACTGGACAAACGATACGCGTCCGGTCTGATTGGGACATCCGATGTATCAACATATCATCGGCTGGATAGGCGTTTCTCTAATTGAGCAGAAATGGGTGCGCAACGACTTTGTTCCGTTTGTCGTTACAATCGGCGCAATTCCGTCGCTCTTGGCGCGAATGATGCGATTTCGATTCCGACCCCTTTCGCATCGGCATAAATGTCAGGTTTTGCGGTTGCAACGCGCAGCGCCCTGACCCCCGCCAGTGCCGCAAAACGCTCATAAAGACAGCGGGCTAGCGTCTCCTGCAGGTTCCACCGCCGGGTCGCCACAATGCGCCGCACCTCGTTGCGAAGGAAGTCGTAATCCCACGCTCCCGCAGGATTGTCATCGCTCGGTGAAGACATAGTCCTCGAGCCAGATTTCGATCGTGACGAGAAGTCGTTGCGGCGCCCCGATTTCGAATTCATGGAAGCCGATGTCGGTCACGACTTCCAGCGAACTCGAGGAGGATGCTGCTCGAACGAACGCGCAGATGGTCGGGAACAAGGCCGTCGTACATTTCCATATCGCTCATCATCACTCCGGTTTCACCGAGTTCGCCGCTGGGCGACAGGAATTGCACGTCGCGCGGCAAAGCCCAGAAGCGCTGCCCGCCGTCGATCGTCATGATCTGGCCGGTCACGCCGCGCGCACCGATCAGATAACGTAGCGCTTCCGCAACGTCGTCAGGCACCACTCCGTGACCAAGCGGATTGTGGCGATGCATTGCCGCAAAATTGGCCTCGTCCTGGCCCGCCGATTTCAACATCAGCGCAGGCGCAATCGCATTGACCCGGATGCCCTGTTCGCAAAGCGACCCGGCCGCCAATTCGGTCAGCGCCGCCGCCGCCTGTTTGGACAACGTATAGCTCAGGAAGTCCGGGTTCGGCGCGGCCAGTTTGGCATCCAGGATGTTGACGATCAGCCGGTCGCCGTCCGAGCCCGAAGCCGCCGCGAAAGCCGCGATCAATTCCGCCTGCGCGCGCACATTCACATCCATATGCTGCGCGAATTCATCGGCATCGAACGCATTGAGCGAATCCGGCGCAAAGCGGGCAGCATTGTTGACGAGCAAACGCAGCGGCGGGGACCCGGCCGCCGCGGCCATGATCGTCGCCGCCGCAGCCGCTTCGGCAAGATCGACCGCAACCTTTACCGCGCCATCCGGAACGTCATCGCTTTCGCGCCTGACATGCGCGACCACCGTCCATCCGTCGGCGATCAGCGTTTCGGCCAGGACTCGCCCGACCCTCCTGCCCGCGCCGGTAACGATAGCCGTCCGTGATTGCCTCTGACTCATAGCGATGCGGATTGCGCCGCGCCGCCGCGAATGACAAGAGCATTGGCGATGCCCGAGACCCGTCCGCAAATACCGCTCGCCGGTCAGTCGCTTGCCGCGCTCGCCAAGGCGTTGGAGGACCGCACCTTGCCGCCGGTCGATCGCTGGAACCCGACGCACTGCGGCGACAGCGCGATGCGGATCGCGAGCGACGGCACCTGGTTCCACATGGGCACGCCAATCACGCGCCCGGCGATGGTCCGTCTGTTCTCCACCGTCCTGCGCCGCGAGCCCGACGGCAGTCATGTTCTGGTTACCCCGGTCGAGAAATTGACGATCGCGATCGATGTCACTCCGTTTCGAGCCCTCGCGTTGACCAGCGAGGGCGAAGGCAAGCACCGCTCGATCGCGTTCGAGATCGACCATGCCGATGCCGTTATTGTCGGCCCCGAGCATCCGCTGCGGTTCGTCGCCGGCGACCATAGCCCCGAACCGCGGGTCGTCGTTCGCGGCGGACTCGAAGCGCAGCTGGCACGCCCGGTCTATTACGAGCTTGCCGAACTCGCGCTGGCCGAAGCCAACGACCCGCCGGGCCTGTGGAGCAACGGCGCGTTCTTCGCCTTCCCCGGATGACGGTCGCCGACCGCCTTCGCGCCGCGCTTGCACTGCCAGCGCCAACCGGTCTGATGGCTGGCGATATCGAGGAGGGCGAGATCGAAACGGCTGTCGAGGCTGCCGTTCTCGTCGCCATCACCGACCGCGAGGATCCCGGCGTGCTCCTGACGGTGCGCCGCGAAAATATGCGGCAGCACGCCGGGCAGGTCGCCTTTCCCGGCGGCAGGCTCGATCCCGGCGAAGATGCAATCGCCGCCGCCCTTCGCGAGGCCGAGGAAGAAATCGGTCTTGCCGCTTATCACCCGATCGTCTGGGGCATGGCCGACCCTTATCGAACCGTCACCGGCTATCGTGTGACCCCAATTCTTGCCTCGATTCCCGCCGATCTGGCCCTTGCCCCGCATGAACCAGAAGTCGCCGATTGGTTCGAGGCACCCTTGTCCTTCGTGCTGGATCGGGCCAACCAGCAGCGCATGAGCGCCGAATTCCGCGGGATGACCCGCCATTATTGGCAGATTGAATGGGATGGTCGCCGGATCTGGGGCGCGACCGCCGCAATGCTCGTCAACCTCACCCGGCGGCTGGAAGCGGCATGAAGCTCGACGCCGCGAAATGGCGCCGGCGGCGCGGCATCGGACGTATCCTCGATACGCTTGCCGGTGATGCCGGAATGGTTCGCTATGTCGGCGGAGCGGTTCGCGACGAACTTCTCGATATCCCGATCAGCGACGTCGACTTCGCCACGCGATTCCGGCCCGAGGACGTCGTCAAACGGCTCGAAAAAGCGCGGATCAAGGCGGTCCCGACCGGGATTGCACACGGCACCGTCACGGCCATTGCCGACGGCCAGCCGGTCGAGGTGACCAGCCTTCGCTCCGACGTTTCGACCGATGGCCGCCGCGCCACCGTCGCCTTCACCGACGATTGGCAGGCCGACGCCAGCCGCCGCGATTTCACCATCAACGCGCTCTATGCCGACCCGCAAACCGGCGAGATTTTTGACTATTTCGGCGGGCTCGACGATCTTCGCGAACGGCGCGTGCGCTTCATTGGTGACCCTTTGGTGCGGATCGCGGAAGACCATTTGCGGATCCTGCGTTTTTTCCGGTTCCACGCCCGCTTCGGCCAGGGCGATCCCGAACCGGCCGGTCTCAAGGCCTGCACGGCGCGCGCCAACGATCTGATGGCGTTGTCGCGCGAACGAATTGCCGATGAAGTCCACAAAATCCTGTCCCTGCCCGATCCGTCGGTCACCGTCGCCCTGATGATCGATCGCGGGATCTTCGCGCCGGTCCTGCCCGAAATTACCGATCCGGCACCGCTGATCGCGCTGATCGCGGACGAGCGCGCCGCCAGTGTTGCGCCCGACGCGATCCGCCGCCTCGCGGCTTTGCTTCCGCGCGACCGCGATGTTGCCGCCACCGTCGGCTCGCGCCTCAAATTGTCGAACAAGGCCAAGAAACGCCTGACTCTCGCCGCCGAAACCGACCTTTCGGACGGCCCGCAGGCGCTCGGCTATTGGATCGGCAAGGACAGCGCGATCGACCGTCTTCTCCTCGCCGGCGACCCGGTGGCGGCCGCGTCGCTGGCCGATTGGTCGCCACCGCGATTGCCGCTGTCGGGCGGGCAATTGATCGCGCGCGGCCTGACTGAAGGCCCGACCATCGCGCGCACCCTGAAGGAGGTCGAGCGGGCATGGGTCGCTGCGGGCTTCCCCGACGGAGAGATTTGGGACACATTGGTCACGCGCGAAATCGCATCCGCCGGGGGATAAGGATGGCCGAGGGGCTCAGGCACAAGGTTTACGTGGCGCTGGAGCCCCATGCCCGCGAGGAGCATGGCCTCAGTCTCGCCAACAAACTCCTCGTCCTGTTCATCGTCCTAGCCTCCGCCTTCGCAATCCTCGAAACCGAACAGGCGTTGGCCAGTCCGCATCGTTTCCTGTTCCGCGGGGCCGAACTCGTTTTCGGCGCAATCTTCAGCATGGAATATCTGCTCCGCCTGTGGATTGCGCCGGCCAACCCGGTCTGGGCCAACTATCGTTTCCCGCGGCTCCGCTACGCCGTCAGCCTGCCCGCGATCATCGATTTCCTCGCCATCGTGCCGACCCTCTTCTCGCTCGGCGCAGGCGGCGGCAGCGTCCTGCTTCGCTTCTTCCGCGTCCTGCGCATCCTTCGCCTTGCCAAGCTCGGCAGGATGAGCAACGCCTGGACCGACCTTGCCGGGGCAATGTACGAGCGCCGTCACGAACTCCTCCTCACGATCAGCATCGCACTGTTCGTGCTCCTGGTATCCTCGACGATGATGTATTGGGCCGAAGGCATCGCACAGCCCGACAAGTTCGGCTCGATCCCCCGGGCGATGTGGTGGTGCATCGTTACCCTGACCACGGTCGGCTATGGCGATGTCTATCCTGTCACGGTGCTGGGCAAGGTTCTTTCGGGCCTCGTCGCGATCGCCGGGATCGGGCTCATCGCAATGCCGACCGGAATTCTCGCCGCCGCGTTCAGCGACGTCGTCCAGCGCCGTCGTGAGGCCGCGAAGGAGGCCGCTGCGACAGCCCGCGCGCGCCGCGCAAAGGGCAAGAACAAGGCGGCGCCTGATATTTAGCCCTGGGGGCGGCCAGCTTATTCGGGTAGCTCGGCCGGGCCGGTAAATTGAAGTCCGGCTTCCTCTCCGATCGCCCAGCGCACCTGCGCCGGATATTCCCCGACCCTGCCGACGCGCAGCCGGACATGCTCGCCGATGATCGGGGTACCGTCGGTCTTGAGACGACATCCGCCTGATGACAGGTCGAGGACGCTAACCGACATTTCGGCGCCTTCGCTGTCGATCAAGACCGCCGGCGCATCCAGGTCGATCCGAACTGGGCGCTTGGTCTGTCCCGGTTCACGCATTTTTCACCCTCCGAGCTATCCGGGTGACCTTAACGCAAGTTATTGAAATTTCCACCCTCACGGACAATCGGGGCGTCACTTGCGACGCGATTTCCAATATTCCATTGCCGCATCGGCCTGCAGCGGCTTGGCGAAATAATAGCCCTGTCCCGATGCGCACCCCAATGCGGCAAGCGTCGTCGCAAGTTCGACCGTCTCGACCCCTTCGGCGGTCGTCGACATGCCGAGCGCGTCGGCCAGGCTCAGGACGGCGCGAACGATCGCCACACTGTCGGCATCGCCCATCATTCCGGTCACGAAGCTGCGGTCGATTTTCAGTACGTCGATCGGCAACCGCTGCAGATAGGCAAGGCTGGAATAGCCGGTTCCGAAATCGTCCATCGCCACGGTCGCGTCGAGCGCCTTCAATGCTTCGAAGACGCGCTGGGCGCGGCCCGGATCTTGGACAATCGAGCTTTCGGTCAACTCAAGCGTCAATCGATTTCCACTTAGGCCCGACGAGCGGAGCGCGCTGGAAACAACATCCGCAATATTGTCGCGAGCGACCTGGATCGCGCTCAGATTGACAGCGACATAGACCGGCAGCGGCTCCCCAACCTGCGCATCCCAGCCGGCCAACGTATGCGCGGCCTTGTCCATGGCCCAGCGCCCCAGATGCAGGATCAACCCGCTTTCTTCGGCGACCGGGATGAATTCGTTCGGGGAGATTTCGCCGCGATCTTCATGGGTCCATCGCGCCAGCGCCTCGTAACCGGACACCGTTCCAGTCTTGAGGTCGATCAGCGGCTGGTAAAACAGCGTAAGCTGGTCGCGCTCAAGCGCGCGGCGCAATTCTGTCTCGATCGAAAAGCGCCGCCGCGCCATGCTCGCTTCATCGGGGTGATAGAGCTGCGGTCGCCCGCTCGCTTTCGCCTGCTTGACCGCAAACTGAGCGTTGCGGAACATATCTTCCGGTTCCTGCCCTTCCTGCATCATCGCGATGCCGATCGCACATTCGACCTTTATTTCCAGGTCGCTGAGCTGGAACGGCGCGGCCAGTACGTCCTGAATTCGATCTGCGGCCCGGAGTGCATCGTCGATACCGCGGCGCAACGTCACGATCACGCCGAACTCGTTGCCCCCCGTCCGTGCCAGCCGGTCGCCCGCGCGCAATGCCGACATCAGACGCCGCGCAAAGGTGATCAGCAGCTCGTCGCCGAACATGCTGCCCATCAATTCGTTGATCCGGCTGAAGCGCAGCATGTCGACGACCAGCACGGCATGACCCTTCGTGGGCACCGCGCCCGGCAGATCGCCTTCTGCCGCCTGCTCGATCGCATTTTCCAATATGTCGGTGAACGCCAGCCGATTGGGCAGCCCGGTCAGGCTGTCGCGCAGCATTTCGGCGCGCAACGCGCTTTCGGCCTGGCGCTCGGTGGTGCGGTCGACCAGGCTGACCAGGCATTGCGGTTCACCCGCGGCATCAACCGGCAAGGGCGCGACTTTCAGCGTAAAGAAACGCCGTCCCAATCCGTCACCGTCGATCAGGTCGAACTCGTCCGGCGCCGTCATCGGATCGCGCAGGAACGTCCGCAGGAAGGCACTCGTCTCATTGTTCGCCGTCTTGCGGATCAACGCCCGCCGGCTTTCGGGCGAACCATCGACCCCAGCCGTGTCGAGGAACTTGCCGTTGACCGCATGGGTCCACACCTTGTCCCCCTTCAGACCGAACACCCCGGCGGCCATCGGAAGGGCGTCCAGCAGGCCCAAGACGTCGCTCAAATCGCGCTCGGCCAGGTCGCCGCGCGGGTGGCCTATGCGCGTTCGATCGTGCCCCGTCTCGGGTTTCTTGGCCACCTGCATCCTCGGCGGGTTAAACATTAACCGTTAAAAAGCTGTTTCCGCGCGCCTTTAACCTGCGTTAGTCATTGGACTTTTCGCCCTGCGGCACGTCCTCGAACCGATTGCTTCTCGGGAAGCCCATCGGCGCCATCCGCCCGGCCGCGCCGCGTGCCGCGCGCCACGCCGTCAGGTCGCTCTCGGTGCGCACCCGCTTGCTCTCGCCGCCCAACGGCCAACTCAGCCCGTCGGCAAGCACCAATGTCGTCGCATCGCTCAGCATCCCGTCGCGGAATTTCTGCAGCGTCACCCCCTGCCCGCGCGCCATTTCGGGCAGCTCGCCCAGCGGGAAGACCAGCATCTTGCGGTTCTCCCCGACCACCGCGACGCTATCGTCCTTGTCTCCGACGATCCGCACCACCGCGACCTTGGCCCCCTTGCGCAGATTGACCACCTGCTTGCCCTTGCGGGTCTCGGCGATCACGCTTTCCCCCTTGGCGACAAAGCCCTTGCCGTCGCTCGACGCCAGCAACAACCGCGTCTCCGCCTTCACCGGCATCAGCGCCGCGATCCCGACCTCCGCCGGCAGGTCGATCAGCAACCGCACCGGCTCGCCAAACCCGCGCCCGCCGGGCAATTTGTCGCCGCCCAGCGTGTAAGCCCGCCCATCGTCGCCGACCAGCAGCAGCTTGTCGGTCGTTTGCGCGTGGAACATCGCCTCCAGCCCATCGCCCTCGCGAAACTTCAACAAATCGCCGTCCCCGGTCGCGACATGCCCCTTCATCGCGCGGATCCAGCCGCGCTGCGACAGGATGACCGTGATCGGCTCCTTCTCGATCATCGCGCTCCAGTCGATGTCGCGCGCCACCGTACCCGCCTCGGGCCGCAACGCCGTCCGCCGCGCATCGCCGAACTTGTCCTTCATCGCCGCCAGATCGCGTTTCATCCGCGTCCGCTGCCGCGCCGGGCTCTCGATAAGCTTGACCAGCTCCTCGCGCTCCTTGGTCAGCTTGTCGCGCTCGCGCCCCAGCTCCATTTCTTCCAGCCGGCGCAAGCTGCGCAGCCGCATGTTCAAGATCGCCTCGGCCTGCCGATCGGTCAGGTCGAATTCCGCGATCATGATCGGCTTGGGCTCGTCCTCATTGCGGATGATCGCGATCACCCGGTCCAGGTTCAGGAACGCCTTGATGAACCCCTCGACCAGCTCCAGCCGGTCGTCGATCTTGCCCACCCGGTGCTGGCTTCGCTTGACCAGCACCTCGATCTGGAATTCCAGCCATGCCGACAATGCCTCGCGCAGGCTCATCACGCCCGGCGTCCGCGTCTTGTCGAGCACGTTGAGGTTTAGCGAAAACCGCACCTCCAGCTCGCTCAACCGGTACAGGCTTTCCTCCAGCAACGCCGCGTCCACCGTGCGACTCCGCGGCTCCAGCACTATGCGCAGATCCTCCGCGCTCTCGTCGCGCACGTCGGCCAGGATCGGCAGCTTCTTGTCCGCGATCAGCGTCGCGATAGCCTCGATCAACTTGCCCTTGGCCACTCCGTACGGGATCTCGCTGACCAGCAAGTGCCAGCCCCCGCCCTTCTCGACCACTTTCTCGACCTTGGCGCGAAGCCGGAAGCTCCCGCGCCCGGAGGCATAGGCCTGCGCAATCGCGCTGCGCCCCTCGACCAGAACGCCGCCGGTCGGAAAGTCCGGCCCGCCGACGAAGTCCAGCAACGCCGAATCCTCGGCCCCCGGATTGTCGATCAGATGCATCGCCGCATCGGCCAGTTCGGACACGTTGTGCGGCGGTATGCTCGTCGCCATCCCGACCGCAATCCCGCTCGCCCCATTGGCCAGCAAATTGGGGAACAGCCCCGGGAACACCTCGGGCTCCTCATCCTCGCCATTATAGGTGGGGCGATATTCGACCGTCCCTTCGTCCAGCCCGGCCATCAGCTGCATCGCCACCGCCGTCATCCGCGCCTCGGTGTAGCGGTAGGCGGCGGCATTATCCCCGTCGATGTTGCCGAAATTGCCCTGCCCGTCGACCAAGGGGTAACGCAGCGCAAAGTCCTGCGCCAACCGCACCATCGCGTCATAGACCGATTGGTCGCCGTGCGGATGGAACTTGCCGATCACGTCGCCGACCACACGCGCCGATTTCTTGTACGCCCCCGCCGGGTCCAGCTTCAGCGCCCGCATCGCCCACAGCAGGCGGCGGTGGACGGGCTTCAACCCGTCGCGCACGTCGGGCAGCGACCGCGCGGTGATCGTGGAGAGCGCGTAGACGAGGTAGCGGTCGGCCAGCTCGGCAGCGAACGGGGAGTCGATTACGGAAGATTCGTCGATGGGCATGGATTAGACGCTAGCGCGCTTCCCCCCACCCCGTCATCCCCGCGAATGCGGAGACCCCGCTTTTTCTGTGGGCAACACGCGCTTCAAAAAGTCCGCGCCGCCGTGCGCTTCAGGAAAACCACATTGACCATCTGCATCTTGCGCAGTGCGTCGGTCGCCGGAACGTAATGGACCCGTTTTGCTTCCCGGCAATCCATTGCGCTATTCCCGATCGGCGCGCGCAATTCCGTCC
Source organism: uncultured Alphaproteobacteria bacterium (assembly GCA_963843855.1). Classification (GTDB taxonomy): domain Bacteria; phylum Pseudomonadota; class Alphaproteobacteria; order Sphingomonadales; family Sphingomonadaceae; genus Sphingomicrobium. The sequence goes on along the minus strand of CAWJMA010000003.1, from coordinate 166,191 downwards.
CGATTTCGTCGCACTGGACGATCTTGCCATCGGCGGCGACGCCAAGCTGGAACGCGGTGCGGCTCAGCAATTTCTCGTCCGGCCCTTCGCCCAGCCCATTCCAGAATATCGTCTCGCCCGGGATCGACAGCATCTCGAACCTCAATTCCCAATCCGCCAACCGTTCGACCCCGGCAAACATGCCCAGCAGCTGGGCCATCATGGTAACATCGGCGCATGCGTCGGGCTCGTCCTCGTCGATTGGCACCCCTTCAGACCGCTCGCGGCGACATCCGCCAACCACGCCCTGCGCGTTGAAATAGACGATCAAGCGGTCATGTGCTTCCGCGAACGGTACCGGGACGACCGGCTCCAATTGCCATTGGATGGTCCTTTGGTACCGGCCCTTGATCTGTTTGCCCTTGCGATCGAACGCCGGCACGAACCGAGCCTCGGCCAGGAACAAGGCGCAGGTCGGCCCCGCCAGCTCGGGCGGCGGGTTGCCCAACGTCCGGCAATCGGTCGCAAGCCCGCCCTCGTTGACCTCGACGACCACCGTCACCTTGCCCTCGACTTCCCGGTCCTGCGCCAGTTCAGGGTATCGATCCTGCGTGAATAACTGCGCCTGGTTGATCAGCCGGGGATTGACGCCCCCGCCCCGCCGCGGATTCGCCTTCTCGATATCGCCCAAGTACTTCTCGACCGTCACCGTCCCCGGCGGCCCCTGCGGGATTCTCGACGGCGGCTGGCTGGCAGGCTGCCCGATCGCGGCGGATGCGGCGAACAGGGTCAGGGCGAGGATCGGGAGGGACAGGATACGCATGGGGTCGGTTTTGACGAAGGAGGGTGGGGGTGTCGAGTGGGTGCGGCGCGCAACGCTATCAACCACCCTCTCCCCGGCGGGGAGAGGGTGGGCCCCGGCGCAACGCAATGTGAGGGTGAGGGGGTGCGGGTTCAGGGCGGCCTGAGCCCGTCGATCCTGTCCGCTTCGCGGCAGGTCGGCCGCGCATAGGCAGGCTCTCCGCGCTACTTGCGATTGCAGTGCAATCGCTTCGCTCCGCATGGCGTCTTGTGAAGAAAAACGGCCCGGGTTTCCCCGAACCGTTCTCCCGTCTTCCTAAGCCTTACGGCCATGGAAAATCTTAGCCGCGTTCCGGCTCCGGTGGCGGAGGCGGTGGCGGCGGTGGCGGCGGACACATATCCGTCGCCAGGATCACGCTGCCATCCGGGCACGTCTGCGTCTCCGGTGGAGGTGGCGGCGGCGGTGGCGGCGGTGGTGGTGGTGGTGGTGGCGGCGGTGCCGTACCGAAATTGTAGATCAGGCTCGCCAGGATCGAATGCGACCGCAGGCGATTAGTCGACACTGAGGCAACCTCGAAGCGGTCGTCGAAGCTGTCCTTGCTCCGGCCGAAGTCCGCATAACGATATTTCACGCCAAGGTCGAAGTTCGGCGACACTTCGAACCGCGCACCCGCAATCAGCTGCCACGCGAAGTTGCCCTCCTTGATGGTGCCGCCAAGCGCATCGGAGGATGTCTTGACACTGGCATAGCCGACGCCGCCGCCGGCGTAGAAATTCACATCGCCGGGTCCGCCGAAGTCGAGCAGTGCATTCGCCATGATCGACCAGACCGAGGTATGACCGCCATCGCTTCCCGACACGACCTGTCGGCCATTGCCGAGATCGATTGCCACGGAGCCGCTGCCATGTTTCGATCGCTTGTAGCCAAGCTCCAGTTCGGTCCGCAGCATGCCCCAATCATACCCGCCGATCAGGTCGACATCATAACCCATCTTTCGATTGATGTCCGCGTCGAGGACGAAAATCCCGTCTCCGACAAAACCAGCAGAAGAAACGCTCAGGTCGTTCGGGAACCACAGCCCGCCTTCGACACCGATATATCCACCCTTGTCGGATTGTGCGGCGGCGGGTGTCGCCATCGCAACCGCGGCAAGCGCGGTCCCAATCAATAATGCACGCATATCAAAACCCCTGTCTTGGTTGGGTACGCTTTACTGCCCGCCCTATACCGCAAATAGGGTGATAATGAACATGATTGATTTGAATCAATTTGTTTCACGATTGCCGAACGGTTTGCAACTGGCCAGCTCGGGTGGAAATTCCCGTTACGAAACGACTTCCTAACGATATTGCGTCGACACCGTGACCTACGTCGAAGAATCGGCACAGCTGATTACCGAGCCGAGTGGATTGTGAACGGACAATCGTTGACCACCATCAACGTCCATTTCACTGCACGCAGCAATGCTCGATGGCGGCAATGGCAATGACACGCTGATCGGCGGGGCCGGTAACGACACGTTGCTTGGTGGAAAGGGCAATGACCTGCTGTCCAGCGGTGATGGCCACGACACGCTCAACGGCGGCGAAGGTGACGACCTGCTGCGCGGCGGCGACGGCAACGACCATTTCGTGTTCGGCCGCGGCGAGGGCAACGATGTCAACTTCGACTTCGACGTTCCCCACGATTCGTTAGACCTGACAGGCGGCGTGTCGATTGCGCGCAGCTCAACCTTCGATACAAAAGGGGACGGGTTCGCCGATCTGAATCTAGAACTGTCCTGCGACGGATTGCTTACCCTGCACGGCATCACATCGCTGACTCCGCCCTCAACTTCGGCTTCGGCGTCGGCGTCGGCGAGCTTGTCCTCGTCTTGGGATGCACCGGCTAATGGTGGTGGTTCGCCGCGGGTCCTCGTTCCGCATGCCCCGGTTAATCTTCACGGGATCGACGGCTTCCAGGCGTTGTCGGCCAGCCATGGCGGACTATTTGCCTGATCCTGCGAATGAAGTCTCATTGCCGCGGGGGCGGGGCTCCACTATAGGCGCCCCTCCCCCACCCCAGTTCGCGAGAATCATGTGTCCCGTCGTCGCCAGATTTATGAAGGCAAGGCCAAGATCCTTTACGAGGGTCCGGAACCCGGCACCCTGATTCAATATTTCAAGGACGATGCCACCGCCTTCAACGCGGAAAAACGCGGGACGATTGCCGGCAAGGGGGTCATCAACAACCGGATTTCCGAGCTGATTTTCGTCGCGCTCGGCAACATCGGCGTGCCGACCCACTTCATTCGCCGCCTCAACATGCGCGAACAGCTCGTCCGTCAGGTCGAAATCGTGCCGATCGAGGTCGTCGTTCGAAACGTCGCTGCGGGTTCGATCTCGAAGCGCCTCGGAATCGAAGAAGGCACCCAGCTGCCCCGCACGATCATCGAATATTATTACAAGGACGATGCACTCGGCGATCCCATGATCGCCGACGAGCATATCGCCTGTTTCGGTTGGGCAACCCAGGACGAGATGAACGACATTGCCGACATGGCGATCCGCGTGAACGACTTCCTGTGCGGCCTGTTCTCGGCAATTGGCATTCGCCTGGTCGACTTCAAATTGGAGTTTGGCAGGGTCTATGACGGCGACTTCTCGCGCCTCATCCTGGCCGACGAAATCAGCCCCGATGGTTGCCGCTTGTGGGACATGAAAACCAACCACAAGCTGGACAAGGATCGCTTCCGGCAGGATCTTGGCCAAGTTGAAGAAGCCTATCAGGAAGTCGCTCGCCGCCTAGGGCTGCTTCCCGAAGAAGGCGACGACACCGCCGTCCTCGACCTCGACAGCCACCGCAAGAAGCGCGGGAAGTGAAGCCCGCCGCCGTGCCGGGGGCATGGCGAGGACGTCACTCACGCAGTAGGTAGAGGGGCTATGCCTGTCCCCCGCGCCCGCGTTGTCACCCTGAATTCCGCCCTTGGCCCGCTGGACTATCGCGTTCCCGATGCAATGGCAGTCGCGCCAGGCAGCGTCGTCATCGCCCCGCTCGGTCCGCGGCAGCTGGTCGGTGTGGTCTGGGAGGCCGATCGTTTGCCGAGCGAAGAAGTGGGCGACAATCGCCTGAGACCGCTGGCTGGCCTGGTCGATGTCCCGCCGCTTTTGTCAGCGCTCCGCCGCCTCTGCGAATGGACGTCGGATTATTACCTCTCACCGCTCGCAGCGGTACTCCGCATGGTGCTCCCGTCGTCGTCGGCGCTGGCCGGCCCACGAACGATGATCGAATATCGACCGACCGGTCAGCGACCCGATCGGATGACACCGCAGCGTGAGCAGGCGCTGGACCGGATATCCGGACGGCAAGGCACGGTGCGCGAGTTGGCGGCCCACGCCGAGGTCAGCGACGCGGTGCTGCGCGGCCTGGTGAATGCGGGTGCCCTGGAGCGGGTCGAGGTCGATGGCGACCAGTCCTTCCCACCGCCCGAGCCCGACTTTGCTCCGCCCAAACTGAGCGATAGCCAAAGCCGCGCGGCGTCCAGCCTGATTGCCGCCGTGGGTCCGGCAGAGAAAAGCGCATTCGATCCCATCTTGCTTGATGGTGTGACCGGATCCGGAAAGACCGAAGTTTATTTCGAAGCGATTGCGGAAGCCATCCGGAGCGGTCGCCAGACCCTTGTCCTGCTCCCGGAAATCGCGCTGACCGAGCCGTTCCTGACGCGCTTCACCGCGCGTTTTGGATGCGAGCCGGTGGCCTGGCACAGCGACCTTCGCGCGTCCCAGCGCCGCCGCGCCTGGCGCGCGATTGCGTCGGGGGAAGCCAAGGTAGTCGTCGGCGCGCGTTCCAGTCTGTTCCTGCCCTACTCCAACCTTGGCCTGATCGTCGTCGACGAAGCCCACGAACCCAGCTTCAAACAGGAAGAGGGCGTCCAGTATCACGCCCGCGACGTCGCCGTAATGCGTGCCCATTTTGAAGAAATTCCGGTGATCCTGGCAAGCGCGACCCCGGCCATCGAAACCCGCCACATGGTCGAGCTAGGTCGATACCGCGAGGTCCGCCTGACCGAGCGCCACGGCACTGCCCGGATGCCGGAAATTCGCGCGATCAATCTGACGCAGGACCCACCGGAACGTGGTCGCTGGTTGGCCCCGTCACTTGTCGCAGAATTGATGACCAATTTGGCGGCGGGCGAGCAAAGCCTGCTGTTCCTCAATCGCCGCGGTTTTGCACCGCTGACCTTGTGCCGGACCTGCGGACACCGCTTCCAATGCCCAAATTGCACCGCATGGATGGTCGAGCATCGCCTGACCCATCGGCTGGCCTGTCATCATTGCGGTCATGTCATGCCGCCGCCGAAGGCCTGCCCGGAGTGCGGGGAGGAGGATTCGCTGGTCGCCTGCGGCCCAGGCGTTGAACGAATCGCGGATGAGGTGGCGGTCCTGTTTCCCGATGCCCGCACCGCCATTGTTACCAGCGACACGATCTGGTCGCCTGCTCGCGCTGCCGAATTCGTACGTTCAATGGATGCACAGGAGATCGACATCGTCGTCGGCACCCAATTGGTAACGAAGGGCTATCATTTCCCCAATTTGACGCTTGTCGGAGTCGTCGATGCCGATTTGGGACTGCAGGGCGGCGACTTGCGTGCCGCCGAGCGCAGCTTCCAGCAGATCCAACAGGTGGCGGGCCGCGCCGGACGGGGCGACAAGCCGGGTCGCGTCCTGGTCCAGACCCACGATCCCGACGCTGCCGTGATCGAGGCGCTAGTCAGCGGCGACGGGCCCGGCTTCTATGCTGCCGAGACCGAGGCGCGCCGGTTTGCCGCCATGCCGCCGTTTGGCCGCCTTGCCGCGATCGTCATCAGCGCCGAAGACCAGGACGAAGCCGAAGGCACCGCCCGACGCATCGGTGCGGCGGCACCGCGCATCGAAGGGATGGCGGTGTTCGGTCCGGCGCCGGCCCCGCTCGCCATGCTTCGCGGGCGTCACCGCCAACGAATCCTGGTCCATGCCGAACGCAAGCTCGACGTGCAGGACGTCATTCGCGATTGGCTTGGTGCGATAGAATGGGGTCACAAGGTCCGCGTTGCTGTAGACGTGGATCCCTATAGCTTTCTCTAGCCGAACGCGGCGGCGACGGCCGTCCGATCCAGTCCGAAATCCTCGAGCGCATAGCGGTGGCCTTGATGGACGGTCGACCGGTCGATGAAGCGCGCCATGCGTGCCTCGGTTTCCGACCCCAATTCCCACCCGAGCATGTCGTAAATTGACCCGATCGGGGCGCGCCAGTCGCGGCTGACCTCCGCGTAATCAAGCGAGACAATCGGCACGTCGGGAGACCGTTCCAGTGCCGCCTCCATCCGGTCGGAGCGAAGCTTTGTCTTACGCAACCATTCGTGGCCGACCTCCTCACGCGTGACAGTGTCCGACTGGATCCTGCTGTGCTGCCAGACCAGGCTGGCGCCAGACGCAACCAATTGCTCATTCGGTCGACGGAGCACAATCAATCGCGCATCCGGGAACTGATGCAGCAATGCGTCCAATTCCTGGGCGAATTGCGGAGCCTTCAACAACCACGGTCGCTCCGGCGCGATCTCACGGTGTATCGATGAAATGCGCAGCAGGGTGGCAAATTCGCGGTAGACATCGCTAGGGTCGGCTTGCTCGACATGGCGCGCAAAACCGGGCACCCGCCACTGCCCTTCGAACAGGGCGCCCCAGATCGAAAAAGCGTGGAGCCCGAAATCCTCTTCGGCCGCTTTCGGCGCGCTGGGATGGATTGCCATCAGCGAGGGATTCCCCAATCGCATTCCCATACTCGTCGCCGCGGCAGCCAACAGCCGGGGATCGAATTGCTGTGGGTAAGGCACGGGATCGAGTTGTTCGAACATTCGGTTCACTGCAAATCGACGGTCGCAGGCCAACAGGCGATGGATCCTGGTCGTCCCGGAACGCATTTGCCCGACAATCACGACAGGCGACGCCAGTGCTCGGTCGGCGATCGCCGGTTGCTCGGCCAGCAGTCGGTCAGCGCGCACCCGGGCCCGCACCAATTTGATGAGCTGGACATACGCGGCAGTCAAACCGAAGGCGTTCAGGTCCGCTTCGTCGCGCAGCGAGCGACAGAGCAGGTCGAGGCGGGCTTGCCACGGCCCCTCTTTGGCGTTCCCCCGCTCCCGCCGATAGGCAGACGCGACTATATGCTCGGGATCAAGGCTCGGCTTCGTCGCCCAGCCGCGAGACCATGCTTGATCGAGCAAGCGGGAAACGCGCGATGGCGTCGGCGGATTACTCGCTTCCATCACTGCAAAAGCTAGCGGAGCCTCGCGGGAATTGAAACGGGCAGCCAGTTTGCTAGGTTGAAAGCGGAGGGACTTCATCATGTTGCGTTTCATTCTTGCCGCTCTGGCACTTTTCTCCGCGCCCGTATCAGCCGCTTGGCACCGCGCTTCGAGCAATCACTTCGTGATCTATGCGGATGAGGATCCCGAGACCCTCCGCGCCTTCGCGCAAAAGCTAGAGCGCTTCGACAAGGCGGTTCGAACGGCCCGCAACATGAAGGATCCAAAGCTTGGCGACGGCAATCGCCTGACGGTCTATGTCGTTTCGGATTCTACCGCCGTGACCAAGCTGCATCGTGGGTCGAATTCCGCTGTTGCGGGCTTTTATCGCCCGCGCGCCGTCAATGCCCATGCCGTCGTCCCGCGCAAGATCGGCAAGCAGTCCCAGATCACACCCGATGTCGTCTTCTTCCACGAATATGCGCATCATCTGATGTTCCAGGACCTTACGACCCCGATGCCGTCGTGGCTGGTGGAAGGCTTCGCGGAATTCTACGGCATGGCCGACGTCAATTCGGACGGGACCGTCGGCTTGGGCGGGGCACCTGTCCATCGCAGTCGTACTTTGCGACAAAGGGTCAATCCGCTGCCCTTTACGCAGATGCTTGCCGCAGCCAGTGTCAGCACCGGAATGGAGCGCAATTCGCTCTATGCGCGCGGCTGGCTGCTGGCCCATTATCTGACTTTTTCAAAGCAGCGAGCCGGCCAACTCGAGGCCTATCTGACTGCGATGGCGCAAGGCATTGCGCCAGCACAAGCTGCGCGGCAGGCATTCGGCAATCTCGACCAGCTTGAACTCGAGACCGAGAAATATCTGCAGGCCGACAAATTTCCATATCTTACCTTGCCCGCCTCCACCCTTCCGATCGGTCGGGTCAGCGTCGAACCGCTAAGCGTCGGAGGGGATGCGATCATGCCGTTGCGACTGAGGTTGGCTGCCGGAGCCGACGAAAACAAGTCGGTTCTGGCGGCCAGGATCCGGGAAATTGCGGCGAGCTTTCCTGCCGATCCGTTCGTTCAGCTGACGCTCGCCGAAGCGGAACTGGCCGACGGCCGCAATGCAGCGGCGCGTGTCGCCGGAGAGAAGGTTTTGTCACTTGATGGCAAATCGGTGCCCGCCATGCTGGTGATCGGACAGGCCATCATGGCTGACGCGAAGGCAAAGGTTGCCGGGGCGACCTTCCCTGCCTCACGTGGTTGGTTCAACCGCGCCAACCGCGTCGATCCGGAAGACCCGGCGCCACTGCTCATGTTCTATAACAGCTTCGTCGCCGAAGGTATCCGGCCGACCCCCAATGCGATTGCGGCGATGCGTTACGCGGCTGAGCTCGCGCCGCAGGATCTGGGCCTTCGACTCATCGTGGCGAAAAGCCTGATCGCGGAAGGAAAAACCGCCGAAGCGCGCGTAGTACTTATTCCGATCGCTTATTATCCGCACGGTGGGCAGCTGACAGAAGAAGCGCGAAGGTTGATAGATCAAGGCAAGAAATAAGCTGAAGCCTCGCACATCATTCAAAAAATATTGCAAATCAGCATCTTGCGATTTGCCGTAGCATCATTATCGATACGTTGAATATTTTCCGGAGGGGTTCAGAATATGCGTTTCACTCATCTGCTCGGCGCGGCTGCGCTCGCGCTTTCGGCCACCACGCCCGCGTTTGCCGATTGGTATCAGGCATCGTCGAAGCATTTCGTGATTTATGGCGACATGACCGAGGAGGAGATGCGGGACTACGCAACTCGCCTAGAAGCATTTGATGCCGCGGCGCGCCTGATCAGGGCGATGAAAGATCCGACCATCGGTGATGGCAATCGCGTCCAGGTCCTGATTGTCCCGAGCATGCTTGAGGTCAACCGGTCGCTGGGCAGCGCGGAAGCCGGGGTTGGCGGCTATTATATGGGGCTGGTCAGTGGTCCGATCATCGTGACGCCGAAGAAGATCCGCCGACTGAATACGCGTACGGATCGGATCGATCCGGAGGCGGTCTTTTTTCACGAATATACGCACCATCTCCAGTTGCAAAGCACTCAGCGACCGATGCCGATGTGGCTCACCGAAGGCTTTGCCGAATTCATGGGCAGCCCGGTGTTTGGTGACGACGGCTCGATCGCCATCGGCGCTCCTCCGGCAATGCGCGCGGCCCAGCTGATCAAGGGTCGCTGGGCGCCGCTGAGTGATCTTCTGGAGGGCAACGCGTTCCGGCTCGGATCGTCCGGGTTCGGGATTCAGAATTATGCGCAGGGCTGGCTGCTCAACCACTATCTGGCTTTTGAACCGTCTCGCAAAGGCCAGGTCGAAAAATACGTCGCTGGAATCGAGCAGGGCCAGAATGCCCTCGACGCGGGTAAGGCCGCCTTTGGTGATCTCGGCACTTTGGAAAACGAGATGCGCGCTTATTTGAAGCGCAAGAGCTTGCCGATCGTGAAGATCGATTCCTCGAAATTGTCGATCCCGCCGGTGAAAGTCACCGCCATGACGCCCGGCGCGGGCGAGGCCATGCCTCTGAGAGTCCATTCGAAAACCGGCTATAATTCTGTTTCGATCGGATACGTCGTTGGAAAGTTGCGGGAGATCAACAAGCGCTATCCGAACGATCTGATGGTCCTGCGCACGCTCGCCGAGGCCGAATTCGACAACAAGAGCTACGATGAATCGATCGCCGCCGCCGATGCAGCCTTGAAGATCGATCCTCGCCAGACCGAGGCCATCATCTATAAGGGTCGCAGCCTGTTGGCAAAGGCGAAGAAGACGAACGATCCTGCGCTCTTCAGTTCGGCTCGCACCCAGTTTCTGGCTGCGAACAAGCTGGACCCTGAAGATCCCGAGGCGCTGTATCTCTATTACCGGAGCTATCGTGCGGCGAACGCACCCGTTCCGAAGTCAGCGGTCGATTCATTGCGCTATGCATCGATCCTTGCACCGCGCGACTTCTATCCGGCGATTCAACTGGTCACCGAATATATTCGGCAGAATAATCTGAAAGGGGCGGCAGAAGCGCTCAAGCCTCTGGCCTACCTGCCGCATGCCGGCCAATCGAAGCAGAACGGCGCGCTCGAGGTGTTGAAACTGGTCGAGGCCGGTAAGGGCCCCGAAGCGCTCGCCTTGGCGCAGAAAGAGCTGTTCCCGAAGAAGGACGAAGACCCGAACTAAAGGTCGAGGTTTTCCTGCTCTTTCCAACTGGCACCCTCGGCCGCGAGCAATTTTCGCTTGCGGTCGAGACCGCCCGCATACCCGCCTAGGCTCCCATCGCTACGGATCACGCGGTGGCATGGCACCAACACCGCAACCGGGTTCGATCCGTTGGCGGTACCAACCGCCCGGGTCGCCGTTGGCTGACCGACGGCGGCGGCAATGTCGGCATAACTTCGGGTTTCGCCGAGCGGGATCTTGCGAAGTTCACGCCATACTTTCTCCTGAAAAGCGGTTCCCTGCACATCGAGCGGAAGGTCGTGTGCGATCGGCGAACCGACCACCGCCATCGCCTTTGCAACCAGCGGTGCGATCGTGCCGTCGTCTGGCGTGATCTCGGCGTTTGGAAAGCGGCGCCGAAGCGCCTGCTCGTCACTTTCGAAACTCAAGACGCAGATCCCTTTTGCCGTTGCGGCAACCATCAACGGCCCGAGCGCACTGTCGGCAATAACGAACCGGATCGTCTCGCCGCGCCCGCCATCCCGCCATGCCGAAGGGGCCATGCCCATTCGGTCCTTGGCGTCGGCGTAAAAGCGACTAGGCGCGTTGTAACCAGCATCGTAAATGGCGTTGGTCACTTGTTTGCCTCCGCTTAAAAGGTCGCTCGCACGGCGCGCGCGTACCGAACGTGCGAAAGCGGCAGGGGAAATCCCGACGTCGCGGGTGAACAGCCGCTGGAAATGGTGTGGCGCATAACCGACTGCTTTCGCAAGGACGGCGAGCGACATCGGGTTTTCGGCGCGCTCGATCATCGCGACAGCCTTCGACACGGCCGCCCGATCGCGCCCCACTTCGTCGGGGCGGCAGCGCATACACGCACGAAATCCGGCGGAGCGGGCCTCGGCAGGCGTAGCGTAAAAGACGACGTTTTCGCGCTTTGGGTGACGCGCCGGACAGCTTGGCTTGCAATAAATTCCGGTCGTCTTCACAGCACCGACGAACCGACCGTCTTCGGTCCGGTCACGCCGTTCGAAGGCGGCCCAAGCTGCCTCGCTGTCGAATGTGTGCATCAGCATGGTTCTACCCTATTCTTCCGCCCGGGCCATCGCCTCCCGCACCTTGCGATCCAAGCCATTGCAGATTCGGATCGGGATCCAGACGATCCTGGCCGCGCACGCGCCTTCACTATGTTGCACACTTCAATCGACCTCGTTGGCGTGGCGCTCGATCCGAGCGGCGAAGCAACCGTGGGCAGCATTGTGGGCATCGATATATGCAATCCGCGGATCGTCCAGCATCTCGAGGATTTGCGTTTCCGCCTTCCCCTCGGGGGCGAGCCGGGCTGCCGTCAGCATTCCGTTGTCGCCAAAACCACGAAGGCTGAAGGACCTTCCATCGAAAACCGGCGGCAACCGGTCGACGAAGTCGGCGGCGACGTTCGCCGATTCCCTGACATAAATCGCATACGCGGTTCGATAAGGCGTCGTCACATCGTGACTGACAAAATGGGTCAGGATGAGCGACTCGCCGCTTTTGGCGTCTTCCAGCGTAACCCGACATGGGAAACCGCGATCGCTGTCCGCCCGCACGCGCACACTGCGATGCCCGGCCAATTGATCGTTGGTCATTGCCAGCAATGGGGCAAAGCCGGCTGGGTCCAAGCCGCGGATTCGATAGGTCATGAGTGGCTCCTTATTTTGGTTCGAGCAATCTCTTACCTGCCGCCTTTCACCCGCGCTTCCCGCAGCTTGCGGCCAAAGTTCCGAGCGCTTCTTGCATCGCGGCGTTCCCCTTGCTAGGGGCGCGCCAACCCGTGGGGGGCGCGCGATTTTTTCGCTGCGCCCCATTCAATGCATGGGGCCAAAAATTTCTCTGTCTGGAGCTATAGGCGCGTGGAGAATTCCGGCGGCATCCAGGCCAGCTTAGCGGGGCGTTATGCCATCGCCTTGTTTGGTCTCGCCCGTGATGAAAATAAGGTCGACGCGGTAACGCGGAGCCTCGAAATGCTTGAGACGGCGATGGCCGAATCGGCCGACTTCCGCACGTTGGCGACCAGCCCGCTGGTTGCCCGCAACGATGCCGGCAAAGCGATTCGCGCTCTTACGCCGGCGCTCGGCCTCGATCCTACGACAGGGAACTTTCTCGGCGTTCTTGCCGACAATGGTAGACTTGGCGAATTGTCCAATGTCATTCGCCTGTTCCGTCGTCTGTCGAGCGACTATCGCGGCGAGAGCACTGCCGAGGTGACAAGCGCGCATACGCTGGACGACAAGCAACTCGCTGCGCTCAAGGCGAAGCTTACCGCGCGCCAGGGCAGCGACGTCACGATCGATGCGAAAGTCGATCCCAATCTTCTTGGAGGCATCGTTGTTCGTCTGGGTAGCCAGATGATCGACGCCTCGATCCGAACCAAACTCAATACCCTCGCGAATGCGATGAAAGGCTGAACATGGACATCCGCGCCGCTGAAATTTCCCGCGTCATCCGCGACCAGATCGCCAACTTCGACGCCGATGCCCAGGTCTCCGAGGTCGGCAGCGTTCTGTCGGTCGGCGACGGAATCGCCCGTATCCACGGTCTCGACAACGTCCAGGCCGGTGAAATGGTCGAATTCGAGGACGGCACCAAGGGTATGGCCCTGAACCTGGAAGCCGACAATGTCGGCGTCGTCATCTTCGGTTCGGACAGCGCGATCCGCGAAGGCACTACTGCCAAGCGGACCGGCACCATCGTCGACGTCCCCGTCGGCAAGGGCCTGCTCGGCCGCGTCGTCGACGCGCTCGGCAATCCGATCGACGGCAAGGGCCCGATCGTGGCTGAGAAGCGCAGCCGGGTCGAAGTGAAGGCGCCGGGTATCATCCCGCGTAAGTCGGTGCATGAGCCGGTCCAGACCGGTCTCAAGGCACTCGACGCACTCGTTCCCGTCGGCCGCGGCCAGCGCGAGCTGATCATCGGCGATCGCCAGACCGGCAAGACCGCCGTCGCGCTGGACACCTTCATCAACCAGAAGGAAGCCAACAAGGGCGACGACGAAGGCCAGAAGCTTTATTGCATCTACGTCGCCGTCGGCCAGAAGCGCTCGACCGTCGCCCAGATCGTCCGCGCCCTCGAAGAAAATGGCGCCATGGAATATTCCATCGTCGTCGCCGCGACCGCGTCGGAGCCTGCCCCGCTGCAGTTCCTCGCGCCCTACACCGGCTGCGCGATGGGCGAATATTTCCGCGATAATGGCATGCATGCGGTCATCGTCTATGACGATTTGTCGAAGCAGGCCGTCGCTTATCGCCAGATGTCGCTGCTGCTGCGCCGTCCGCCGGGCCGCGAAGCCTATCCGGGCGACGTTTTCTATCTCCATTCACGGTTGCTCGAACGCGCCGCGAAGATGAACGAGGACAACGGAAACGGTTCGCTGACCGCGCTTCCGATCATCGAAACGCAGGCTGGGGACGTTTCCGCCTACATTCCGACCAACGTGATTTCGATCACCGACGGCCAGATCTTTCTTGAAACCGATCTGTTCTACCAGGGCATCCGTCCGGCGATTAATGTTGGCTTGTCGGTCAGCCGCGTCGGTTCCGCCGCGCAGACGAAGGCGATGAAGAAGGTCGCCGGTTCGATCAAGCTGGAGCTTGCGCAGTATCGTGAAATGGCCGCCTTCGCCCAGTTCGGCAGCGATCTCGACGCCTCGACCCAGAAACTGTTGGCGCGCGGCGCCCGCCTGACCGAGTTGCTCAAGCAGCCGCAGTATCAGCCGATGCCGGTCGAAGAGCAGGTTGCCGCGATTTTCGCCGGCACCAACGGCTATCTCGACAGCGTCGAAGTCAAGGACGTCACGCGCTACGAGGCCGCGATGCTCGGCTATCTTCGCAGCGATCACAAGGCGATCCTTAAGAAGATCCGCGAGACCAAGGCGCTCGATGACGACACCGTCAGCAAGCTCAAGGACGCGCTCGCCACGTTCGGCAAGCAGTTCGCGTAACCGGACCCGAGGGGAAACGTAGGCGATGGCCAGCCTCAAGGCACTCAAGCTCCGCATCGGCTCGGTGAAGTCGACGCAGAAGATCACCAAGGCGCTCAACATGGTCGCCGCGGCGAAGCTGCGTCGTGCCCAGCAAAATGCCGAAGCGGGCCGTCCTTATGCGACCCGCCTCAGCAAGGTTGTCAGCTCACTTGCCAGCCGGATCACGGTCGGCCCGCAGTCGCCCAGGCTGATCGCCGGGACTGGGAACGATGACACCCACCTGATCGTGGTCGCCACCGGGGATCGCGGCCTGGCCGGTGCATTCAACACCAACATCGTCCGTGCCGCCCGCAAGAAAGCCGAAGAGCTTCAGCGCGACGGCAAGAAAGTCCTGTTCTACATCGTCGGTCGCAAGGGTCGTCCGGTCATCGCCCGGGTCTTCCCCGACGCGATCATCGGCCAGTATGACACCAGCACCACGAAGGAACCGGGCTACGGCCAGGCGCTCGATGTCGCAAATGACCTCATGGACCGCTTCAACAGCGGTCAGTTCGACGTCGCCCACCTCGCCTACAGCGAATTCCGTTCGGTGCTGGTGCAGGAACCCAAGGTCGACCAGATCATTCCGGTCGTCCCGACGGCCGTAGAGGCGCAGGTCGGCAATGCGGCATCCGCAGCCGTCGAATATGAGCCCGATGAGGAAGCAATCCTCGAAGAGCTTCTGCCCAAGAACGTGGCAATCCAGCTTTATCGTGCCTTGCTCGAAAATGCCGCCGGCTTCTACGGCTCGCAAATGACCGCAATGGACAATGCGACACGCAACGCGGGCGACATGATCAACAAGTTGTCGATCAAATATAACCGCCAGCGCCAGGCTGCGATCACCACCGAACTCGTCGAAATCATCTCGGGCGCCGAAGCGCTCTAAAAAGAACCAAGGCTAAGGAAACCGATCATGGCAACCGCCGCAACCAAGACCCCCACCAAGAAGGCCGCGCCGAAAAAGGCCGCGACCGCGACCGCTGCCACCGGTGGCAACATCGTCGGCAAGATCGCCCAGGTGATCGGCGCCGTCGTCGACGTCGCGTTCGAAGGCGAACTGCCGCCGATCCTTGCGGCACTGGAGACCGACAACAATGGCAACCGCCTCGTTCTCGAAGTCGCCCAGCATCTTGGCGAAAACGTCGTCCGCACCATCGCGATGGACGCAACCGAGGGCCTGACCCGCGGCCAGCGCGTCACCGCGACCGGATCGCAGATCGAAGTGCCGGTCGGCCCCAAGACGCTCGGACGCATCATGAACGTGATCGGTGAGCCGATCGACGAGCGCGGCCCGATTGGCAGCGACATGAAGTCGCCGATCCACGCCGAGGCACCGCCCTTCGTCGACCAGTCGACCGAAGCCGCGATCCTTGTCACCGGCATCAAGGTCATCGACCTCCTCGCCCCTTATGCGAAGGGCGGCAAGATCGGCCTGTTCGGCGGCGCGGGCGTCGGCAAGACTGTTCTGATCCAGGAACTGATCAACAACATCGCCAAGGGCCATGGCGGCGTGTCGGTGTTCGCGGGCGTCGGTGAACGCACGCGCGAAGGCAACGACCTCTATCACGAGTTCCTCGACGCCGGCGTCATCGCCAAGGACGCCGACGGCAATCCCACGCCCGAAGGATCGAAGGTCGCGCTCGTGTTCGGACAGATGAACGAGCCGCCGGGTGCCCGCGCCCGCGTCGCGCTGTCGGGTCTGACCCAAGCCGAATATTTCCGCGACGTTGAAGGTCAGGACGTGCTGTTTTTCGTCGACAACATCTTCCGCTTCACCCAGGCGGGTTCGGAAGTTTCGGCTCTTCTCGGCCGTATTCCGTCGGCGGTCGGTTACCAGCCGACCCTGTCAACCGACATGGGCCAGCTGCAGGAACGCATCACGTCGACCAACAAGGGTTCGATTACCTCGGTGCAGGCAATTTACGTTCCGGCCGACGATCTTACCGATCCGGCCCCGGCAACGTCGTTCGCCCACCTCGATGCGACGACCACGCTGAGCCGCGCGATCTCGGAGCTGGGCATCTACCCTGCCGTCGATCCGCTCGACTCGGTCAGCCGCGTCCTCACCCCGGCCGTCGTCGGCCAGGAACATTATGAGGTCGCCCGCGCCGTCCAGGAAACGTTGCAGAAGTATAAGAGCCTGCAGGACATCATCGCCATCCTGGGCATGGACGAGCTGTCGGAAGAGGATAAGCTGACGGTTGCCCGCGCCCGCAAGATCCAGCGCTTCCTGTCGCAGCCGTTCCACGTCGCCGAG
Source organism: uncultured Alphaproteobacteria bacterium (assembly GCA_963843855.1). GTDB lineage: Bacteria > Pseudomonadota > Alphaproteobacteria > Sphingomonadales > Sphingomonadaceae > Sphingomicrobium. Next base: position 149,698 of record CAWJMA010000003.1, on the reverse strand, counting down.
GTCTTCACCGGCATTCCGGGCAAGTTCGTCCAGGTCGAAGACACCGTCGCCTCGTTCAAGGCCGTGGTCGAAGGCGGTTACGACCACCTTCCCGAAGCCGCCTTCTACATGGTCGGCGGGATCGACGAAGCGGTCGCCAAGGCCGAAAAGATGGCGCAGGACGCGTAATCCGCGTGGCGGACCGCAACCTCCGCCTCGAGGACTCCATCAACCGGGTTCGCCCTTGGTCGGGTGACCCGGTGCAGGCCGACAGCCTGACCCTTTTCGAAGGTGAGGTCGTCGGTTTCTGCAATCCGGGATACCGGGATAAATTCGAAAAGGCGACCACGGTGTTCGCTGCCGCAGCGCAAGGAAAGAACTGACATGGCCGACCTTCATTACGAGCTGGTAACCCCCGAGAAGCTCGTCCGCAGCGACGATGTCTACATGGTCGTCGTCCCCGGCGTCGAGGGCGAGATTGGTGCCATGGCCGGCCACGCGCCGCTGATGACCACGCTCAAGGACGACGCCCCTCTCCAAATCTACAAGACCGCGGGCGCGACCCCCGAAACGATCCGTGTACGCGGCGGCTTCGCCGAGATCGGCGACAACGGCCTTACTGTGCTTGCCGAGGCGATTGGCGACTAAGCCCTAGGGCCGCGAATATACCCAGCGGCGTTCCTGCTTGCCGTCGATCAGTGAGATCGCGGCCACCACCTTGTCCCCCTCGCGCCTGTACGTAATGCGCTGCGGATAATCATTGGCCGGATTTTCGAACACGATCTCGTCCGCAGTCTGTCGGACCAGCTTGAACGATGCCCCCTTCTCCCCGTTCGGATTGGCGTGCAACATGATCGTGCCATCCGAACTGCGCCAGATGCGCATCTGCTCGAAATGCCGCAGCGATCCGCCGCGCCCGGTCAGACCCGCGCCAAGCATCACCTGGCCGCGCACAGGAGTCCAATATTCCTCGGTCCAGCTCCCGTCCGCTGTGCGTTCCCGCCAAGCGCCCGAAAGCCAGTCAATCTTGGTTACGTCACCCTGCGGGACTGCGGCTGCCAGCAACAAGGAAAACATGATCGACATGGCATTCACCCCTTCATGGTAAAAATCACAAAAATCTAACCACGGTTAGGCTTTTCTAAAAGTTTGGCTCTTATTCACCATCCCATATTTCCACGAAGCGGAAGCATCGGGACAGGTTATGAACGCATTCGGTAAGCGCAACGGTCAAGGCAGTCGTCCCCAGTTCGGGGTCGCACGGCCTATGAAGGGCGGACAGGGATCGGGCAACGCGTCCGAACCCGAAGGCGGCGAACAGTTCCCGCCTATCGAGGAAGCCGTCGAAGACGATTTTGGCGAGCCGTCTGCACCCGCCGCCGTGCAGATGGGCGCGCTCGACCGCCTCAACCAACGCCAGAATGCCAGCGGCGACGCCGCCTCGTCGAAGACCGAAGGGTTCGAGGCGTCGGTTCACAAGATCAAGGAACAGGTTCTTCCGCGCTTGCTCGAGCGCGTCGATCCCGAGGCCGCGGCGACGCTTGGCAAGGACGAACTTGCCGAAGAATTCCGGCCGATCATTTCCGAAGTGCTGATGGAGCTGAAGATCAACCTCAACCGCCGCGAGCAATTCGCGCTGGAAAAAGTGTTGGTCGACGAACTGCTCGGCCTGGGCCCGCTCGAAGAGTTGCTTGCCGATCCGGCGGTCAGCGACATCATGGTCAATGGTCCGGACCAGACCTTCATCGAACGCAAGGGCAAGCTCGAACTGGCGCACATCCAGTTTCGCGACGAGGAACATTTGTTCCAGATCGCTCAGCGCATCGTCAACAAGGTTGGCCGCCGCGTCGACCAGACCACCCCGCTCGCCGATGCCCGTCTGCAGGACGGCAGCCGCGTCAACGTCATCATCCCGCCGCTGTCGCTTCGCGGTACGGCTATCTCGATCCGTAAGTTTTCCGAAAAGCCGATCACGCTCGACATGATGCGCGGCTTTGGGTCGATGTCCGAAAAGATGGCGACGATCCTCAAGATTGCGGGCGCCAGCCGAATGAACGTCGTGATTTCTGGCGGTACCGGTTCGGGCAAGACGACGATGCTCAACGCCTTGTCGAAAATGATCGACCCGGGCGAACGCGTCATCACCATTGAAGACGCCGCCGAGCTTCGGCTGCAGCAGCCGCACTGGCTACCGCTCGAAACCCGACCGCCCAACCTCGAAGGTCAGGGCGCGATCACGATTCGCGATCTTGTCATCAACGCGCTTCGTATGCGACCGGACCGGATCATCCTGGGCGAAATTCGTGGCCAGGAATGTTTTGATCTCCTGGCCGCCATGAACACGGGTCACGACGGATCGATGGCAACGCTCCACTCCAACAGCCCGCGCGAATGCCTGGCACGTATGGAAAACATGGTGATGATGGGCGACATCAAGATCCCGAAAGAGGCGATCAGCCGCCAGATTGCGGATTCGGTCGACCTCATCGTCCAGGTCAAGCGCCTGCGCGATGGTTCGCGTCGCACCACCAACATCACCGAGGTGATCGGGATGGAAGGCGAAGTGATCGTCACGCAGGAATTGTTCAAGTTCGAGTATCTCGACGAAACCGCCGACGGCAAGATCCTCGGCGAATATCGCTCGATGGGCCTTCGTCCCTACACGCTCGACAAGGCCAAACAGTTCGGCTTCGACCAGCCCTATCTCGAAGCCTGCCTCTGATACCTATTCGACGGGGGGCGGTTGCGCGCCCCGTCCACCAGTGCCTAGAATGACCCCGAACCTTCAGGATCAGGGGATATTCGATGCACATCAAGCCAATCTTCGCTGCCATGCTAGCGACCGCCGCCATCGGAATTACTTCATGCCAGACCGTCGACGCTGCGCCTTCGTCAGGTGCCGACTCAGCTGCCCTTCGTTCTGTAATCGACGGACCGGCACGAAAATCCGACAATCGCGCCCGCGACATGTATCGCCATCCTTATGAAACCCTGGCCTACTTCGGCATCAGGCCAAGCGATACGGTGGTTGAAATCTGGCCGGGTGGCGGCTGGTATGCCGAAATCCTCGCGCCTTATCTGGCGCAGGGCGGCGGCACATATTTTGCGGCTGCCAGCGACCGCGGCTTGAACGGCGTCCGCGGCCTGACGACCGCCAACCCTACCGCTTTCGGCGCGATCCGCACCGCCAACTTCCCGATCCTCGCCGCCGGTGGAACGCCGGTCCCCGCTGGAAGCGCCGATGCCGTCCTGACGTTTCGCAATGTTCACAACTGGATGATGGGCGACAAACCCTTCGCAGACGACGCGTTCCGGCAGATGTACGCCATGCTCAAGCCGGGCGGAACGCTGGGCGTGGTTGAACATCGCCTTCCCGAAAATCGCCCTGATGCCGACCAGCTGAAATCGGGCTACGTCAAAGTATCGACCGTACGTCGTCTTGCCGAGCAGGCGGGTTTCCGATTTGTCGGATCAAGCGAAATCAACGCCAATTCGCGCGATACTTCCGACTATGCCGAAGGGGTATGGACACTGCCGCCGACATACAGGCTGAAAGATGCGGATCGGGCGAAATATGCCGCGATTGGCGAAAGCGACCGGATGACCTTGCGCTTCGTCAAGCCGCGCTAGGCCCGAGGCGCCAGTCAAGCGGCGCTTGCCGCTACCATCCCCACGCGGCTACGTCTTGCGGCCGGGGGTAATGAATGACGATTCTGGCGCAAATATTGGCGCATGATGGCGACAGAGTCGCGGTGCTCGTGGGCGAGCGCGCGATCAGTTATGCGCGCCTCCTCGCCGACATCCGAAGCGCCGCCGCGTTGTTCGCAAGGCATGGGGTCGGCGTAGGAACAAGAGTCGGATTGCGCGCTGGTCCGTTACTGACGGGGCAGTCATACGCCAGCTGGGTTGCCCACCTCGCGTCGATCTGGATTGGGGCGCGCCATGTTTCGTTGGTCGAAGCATCGTCGGTCAGCGACAGTATTGCCGCAGGTATGGTCGAGATTGCCATCGGGTCGGAACTGGGCCTCAAACGTGTTCCCTCGACCCATCGCCAGATCCGGTTTGACCTCGACTTGGCGCAAAGTCCGGAAGACAACGCCCCCCATCCAGAATTGTCTGAAAGCCAAGCCGCACGCGTCAATTTGACATCCGGCACGACCGGGCGGGCAAAGTTCGTAGCTTGGAAAGCGCCGATGATGGTTGAGCGGATCGCCCAGGTGGCCGATGGACTCTCGCTGAATTCTTGGCTCTCTCCTCTATCCGTTACTCCAGATACGCACCACCGCAGGGTTCCGATATCCGATTGCGGTCTGGCAAGCCGGCGGAACGGTTCTTCTTCCTGAGGCTGAGGAAGCCCATGAGCGGGATCGTGAGGCGCTCGGAAAATCGAACATCCTGCTTTGTTCGCCTTCACAATTGGAAGACCGACTTCGCATTTCGAAGGCCCAGTGGGCCGGGAAGGAAGATCGCACGATCGTCACCTTAGGCGGGCGATTAGGAACAGCAATCCGCGACGATGCAGTGGCGAGGGCATGTCGAACGTTGCTCATCAGCTACGGAGCGACGGAAACTGGAAGCATCGCGATCGGCGATGCCTCGACGCTGGATCGCCATGCGGGCGCCGTGGGGTTCGTGCGCAAAGGAATTGATGTCGAAATCGTCGGAGAGGATGGACGCATCGTACCGTCGGGGCAGACCGGCATCATCCGGACCCGATCGAATGTCATGGTGAATGGCTATGAAAACACCCAAATCGGGAATCCGCACGATAACGCTCCGTTCCAGAATGGCTGGTTCGTTCCCGGTGACCTCGGATGTCTTTTCGACGATCGCCTACTGGCGGTAGAGGGGCGAGCGAGCGACACGTTCAATATTGGTGGCTGGAAGGTCAATGCCGTCGACCTGGAACAGCGCATGCGTATGATCCGCGGTGCGCAGGATATTTGTGCTTGCGTGATGCAGCTTGACCGGGGCGACCTGCTGACTTTCGCAATCGTCTGTGCCGATGAACGCGATTTGGTCGGGATTGCCAATCAAATCCAGGCCCTCCTGCCCAAAGGGCGCCGTTTCCATGTGGTCCGGGTACGGGCGCTTCCGCGCAATGCGATGGGAAAGATCCCGCGAGCGCTGGTTGCCCAGCAGCTCACCCAAGCTTACCAAGCGAAAAAGAAAAATATCGCAAATGCCTGAGCCAATTGTCGCCCCGACCACAGCACCAGTGGAGCTTGCCGAGCCCCTTCGACCTCGTTTGACACAGACGCTGGAGGTGCCGTGTCCTGACGTCGACAAAGCCCGCCCGATTGAAGTCGGAGTTTTTCTTGGCGAAGGAGTTGGGCCGGAAGTTGTGCCGGTCGCGATCGATTTGCTGCACTTGTTGGCGGAGCATGACGGACGGACGTTGAAACTTCATCGGGGCGGGCTAATCGGGCTGCCGGCGAAGCAGCAATTCGGAAGCAGCCTTTCCGAAGAGGTGATCGACTTTGCAGGCAGGATTTTCGACGAGGGTGGCGCTTTGTTTTGCGGCCCCGGCGGCGACCGTTTCGTCTATGAGGTTCGGCGCGAATTCGACCTCTATTGCAAGTTTACACCGCTCGAGCCGTTGCCGGAACTGCGCGCCGTCGGTGTTGTGCGTCCCGAGACGGTGGCTGCCGCCGATATCATCGCGGTACGTGAGAATATGGGCGGTATATATCAGGGGGTCTGGGACGATACTGCAAATGATGGTGACCGCATCGCAAGTCACCGCTTCGAGTATCGCGAAGCCGATGTCCGGCGCATCCTTGGTGTCTCGATGCGCCTCGCGGCAACCCGACGCGGAATGGTTCACGTCGTGCTCAAGCCGGGCGGCATTCCTTCAATCTCTTCGCTGTGGAAATCCTGCGCCGAAGAAATGGCAGCGGATACCGGAGTCGCGCTCAGCGAAATGGAAATCGACAATGCGGTCTATCAGTTGATTGCCAATCCGGGGCAATTCGATGTCCTCGTGTCACCCAATATGTTCGGCGACGTGCTTGCGGATTGCGGATCGTTGCTGCTCGCATCGCGCGGCTTATCCTTTTCCGGCAACTTCAACGATCGTGGCAACGGCGTCTTTCAGACCGGCCATGGCGCGGCGCGCGACATTGCGGGCAAGGATATTGCCAATCCGATCGGCCAGATCCTCTCGCTCGGTATGATGCTTCGGGAAAGCTTCTGCTGGCCGCAAGCCGATGCCGCGCTCCGCGTCGCCGTCCGGAAGACCTTGGCAAGCGGTATTGCGACCGGCGATATCGCGGGCGCCGAAGCTCGGTCGGTCGGAACGCAGGAATTTGGGGTCGCAGTGCGCGCAAATCTCGAACAAATCCTCACTGAACAGTCGCTGTGAGTGGCCGAACCGCCCTAATCCTGATCGACTGCCAGAACGACTTCCTCGATCGCGCCGGTCTCACGCCACCCCGGGACATCCTGCTGCAGAATATTTCGGCGGCGCTGGCTGACGCCAGGGTGCAAAGACTGGCGATTTTCCACGTCCGCACCAGTGCGGGCCACCATGGCTGCGACGCCATGCCGCATCGCCAGGGTTGTGCCGAGGTGATCGACGGAACGCCGGGCTCAGCGACACCAGCCATTGTCGAGGAAAGCGGCGGCGAACCGGTGTTCACCAAACGCTTTTTCAGCGCTTTTGATGCGGCCGGTCTGGCGGAAGCGCTGGTCGACGCTGGAATCTCGGATCTCCGGCTTGTTGGTGTCCACACCCATGCCTGCATCCAGGCAAGCGCACTCGAAGCTTATTCTCGCGGTTTCCGCGTCGAAATCGATCCGAAATTGGTCGGCAGCGACCGTCCTGAACTTGCGGAAATGGCATTGGGCTGGATGAATGGCCGCGTCGCCGAGGTGGTTTCCCCGCGCGACGCCGCCACATATATTCATCGGCAACCAGCGGATCCCTCGGTCATTCTCTTTGAAGTTGCGGATCACGATCCAGCCGCGATCGCAGCGGCGATCGAGCGGATTCGACAGGCGCAGCCGACCCTTCAATCGTTGTCCCTTGCGGATCGGCGGGCACGGCTAGAGCAACTGCATGCGCGCATTTCCCGAGATCGCGACGATTTTACCGAAGCGCTGATACGCGATGTCGGCAAACCGCGCCGTGATGCCGAAGGCGAAGTTGGCTACGGCCTTGCCTTGCTCAAGGCCGTGTCAGCAACGCTCGACGATACGGAACGGCACACAGACCGCGTGGTGCGATATCGTCCACTAGGGGTCACTGGCCTGATCACGCCATGGAACAACCCATTCGCCATCCCGCTTGGCAAGATCGCTCCGGCAGTGGGCTACGGAAATGGCATATTGTGGAAGCCTGCCCCCGCCGGCAGCGGGATAGCGGCCATGCTGGTCGATCGTCTCGCTTCGGTCGGGCTCGGCGAGTTTGTCGAATGCATTGACGGCAGTGCAACGACGGGGCGCGCCCTGGTGGCTGCCGAGGGCATCGACGCCATTTCCTTCACCGGCTCGGCGTCTGTCGGGCGGGAAATTATCGCCGAAGGCGGGCGGCGGGCGATCCCCGTGCAGGCCGAGCTCGGCGGGTCGAATGCGGCAATTCTCGACGCTGGTGCCGACCTGAGCGCCGCCGCCCAGGATCTTGCTACCGCCATTTTCAGTTTCGCCGGCCAGCGCTGCACCGCGATCCGGCGTATTATCGTGGCAAAAGAGGTTTACGACGCCTTCACCGCCCAACTGGCGACTGCCGTAGAGCAATTGCGCCTGACCGACCCGACAGATGCGGCAAGCGACATGGGGCCGATGATTGACAGCGCCGCGCGGTCCCGGATTGCGAACCTGGTCGACAGCGCAATCGCGCAAGGTGCGCGCTTGATCACCGGGGGCTCGCGAACATTCCCAGATAGACACAATGGCAGCTGGCATCGTCCGACCATCATCGCCGACATTCCCGCTGATCACCCCCTGCTGACGGAAGAAGCATTTGGCCCGGTCGCGTTGCTGTTGCGAGCCACCACGTTCGATGAAGCACTTGCAGCGCACAACGCCACCGGCTTCGGCTTGGTCGGTGTGCTCTATTCGACCGACGATGCCCATATGAGGAAATTCCTGGAAGGAGCCGAAGCCGGGTTGCTGTCCATCAACCGAGCTCGCCCGGCATTTTCTGCCGATGGCCCGTTTCTCGGGTGGAAGAACTCCGGATATGGCGTGGCCGAACACGGCCGCTGGAACCGCGACTTCTACACGCGTCCCCAAGTCGTCTATTAAACCACGGAAATCCGGGAAATAATGGTGGGCGTGGCAAGGATTGAACTTGCGACCCCTGCGATGTCAACACAGTGCTCTACCACTGAGCTACACGCCCACTCTAGGGTCCGCCGCTGCTTCGCGGCGTGAACATCTGGCGGGCCTTTAGGAGAGGAAAACCGCGAGGGCAAGGCCCTTAAAGGCGTCCGTGCTGATCTTCGCTCTGAAACATGCGATCCACCTCAGCGACAAGGTCCTTGAGATGGAATGGTTTGGACAGCAATTTCGCTTCCGGCGTGGTCTTTCCTGCCTGCAATGCGACCGCCGCAAAGCCGGTGATGAACATCACACGGATAGCGGTATCGATCGAACTCGCTTTCTGCGCCAATTCGATTCCGTCCATTTCCGGCATGACGATGTCGGTCAAAAGCAAGTCGAAACGGCCCGGCTGGAGCAACGGCACCGCTTCGGTGCCGCACCCGACCGCTTCCACATAATAACCGACGCGCTGAAGCGCGCGCTGCAGATATTCGCGCATGGACGTGTCGTCTTCGGCGAGGAGAATGCGGATCATGGCAATAGCTATGCATCGAACGCGCGGCTTTTTCCAGCATGTCTCGCAATCACGTTCTTGCTGTCCTTAAATGGCACGGCTAGCGGTGGTTGCTTGGATCGCACCCCTCTCCCTGCCCCCGAAGTCCTGCCACATCGGTCAGGCTTTCCGGTCTTGCTCTCAGTGCCGCATTCCGGGCGCGACTATCCCGACTGGCTGCTGGCAATGGCGATCGGCGGCCATGACGCGCTCGATTCGCTCTCTGACCCGCTGGTCGACCGCGTGGCGTGGCGTGCGATATCCGCCGGACATGGCGCGGTCGTTGCGCGTGCGCCTCGTGCCGCGATGGACTGCAACCGATCGCCCGACGATATCGACCCCGCCGTCGTTGTCGGGCCGTTTTGTGCCAGTCCGACGCCCCGTGCCAAGGCCGGGCTTGGCGTCGTGCCCGACCGGACGGCCAGCCATGGCAGGCTTTGGTCACGAAATATTTCGCGGATCGACCTGGAGCGTCGGATCGATGAAGCGCATTCGCCCTATCATCGGGCGATCGAGATGGCGCTGGATCGGCTTGCGATCAAGCACGGCCATGCCTTGCTGCTCGACTGCCATTCGATGCCGAAGCGGCGCGGTCAGGCCGAATTGGTGATCGGCGACCGCCACGGCCGAAGCGCGGCACCATGGATTTCGACGGAGGCCGCCGGAATCGCCCGCGCCCAGGGCTGGGTAGTGGCCATCAATCAGCCCTACGCCGGTGGGTTCATAGTCGAACGGCACGGTGAGCCCGACAACGGACGCCACGCGCTGCAGCTGGAGATATGCCGCGCCTGCTATCTCGATGGTGCAGGTGCGGCACCGGGTCCCGGGTTCGACCGGGCGGCGCGCCTGATCGAGACTATGGCGCGTGAACTTGGCGCGGCGATGCTTGCCGATCACGCCGTCGCGGCGGAATGAATATTGGGCGATAAAAAAAGGCCACCCCGTTTCCGGGATGGCCTGAGTTCAGGGAGGAACGCACCTGGAAGATGCGTTGCCGGCCAAGCGTTCAAGGGGTGGAAGCCCGCAAGTCCGGCGTGATTCTCAAATGGTGTGCCGCAGTCGCGCTTCAAGCGCGCCGCTTCACCATCCGGCGCAACAAAATCACGCTTCGGCGTCAGCCTTGGCATTGGCCGCAGGGGCCGGAACGGCTCCGGTCGGACCCTTGCCCTGCTGAACCTGGCGATAGAAAACCTCGCGGATGAGCGAGAGGCTCATGAGATGCGCGAAGATCAGCGAGAGCATGCCGCTCTGGTTCATCTTGCGAAGCTCGTCACCGCGGAGATCGCGAAGCTTCTCTTCATCGATCATTCGGAAGCCGCGATACAGGAAGGGCTGCTCCGAACCTTCCGGCTGGATCGAAACTTCGCCTTCCATCAGGAGGCCCGTTTCCTGCAATTCCTGCATGAATGCCTGCGTCCGCTGGCCGGCCGCCTCAAACTGTTCGCAGAACTGGAGAATGTTCTTGGTCAGCTCGCTGGGCTGGTCACCGTCAAACAACGCTTCGCCTTCATTGTCGTCGGCGACGCCGCCCGAACCAGGGTCGAAGCAAAGTGAAAGCTCGTCACTGTCGGGGCGCAGACGAGCAAGCATGAACGGATAGCGGCGCAGATAGGCCGGCATGTAGCTTTGCTTGTCGATTGGCAGGCCTTCGGCATCGAGGAAGGTGTTGACGCCTTCGTTGAGGCCCATCAGCGCCAATGGAATGGGATCTTCGCCGGCCGAGAAAATGATCGGATAGTCGCGCTGGGCGTGGATGAACTCCTCGATCGTCAGCGGTACGGCGTGAACACGGCCGACTTGCGGGATCGAAAGGAACCGCTTGAGCTTGCTGTTGCCGTGCTGGGTAGAATTGAGCGCTTCAAGTCCGCTGTAAAGCAAGGGCAGGGAAGCATTATTCGGCGCTTGGCTCGCCATTCATTTATCTCCATCTGAAGATCGGCTGCCGGTCGCATAGGCGAATCCCGACAAGAAAAAATCGACTCCGCCGCCTCTAGGAAAGGCCTGCCTCGTGCGCAAGTCTTTACGAGAGGCGGCAAAATCGTCGGACTTGCAATCGAAGTCGCAGTTCATGCGATGTTCAATGCTTCACTGGCAAGTCGGCACGCACCATGGCAGATAGCACAGCATGTTTTCCGGCTTGATCGGTTTTTTCGCACTCCTGCTTGGCGGGGAGAAAGCGCAAGCCCAGCAATCGACGCCATCGGTCCGTACGATGATCGTCGAACGACAAATGGTACTTCGCATCAGTGTCAGGCCTCGAACGTCGATGATTGTCGATTGGGAGGAGCAAAAAGGCCCAAAATGCGTCCCGGCCCGCGCCATTGCCGGCGCGGCATTGGCCGGCCGCGACAGCATCGATTTCGTTCTTCGTAATCGCCAGCGTGTGCGCGCCCGCTTCGACAGCGATTGCGACGGACTTGATTTCTATGGCGATTTCTACATCCAGCCCGAAGACCAGATGGTTTGCGCCGGTCGCGACGTTATCCGGTCCCGCGTCGGAGGTTCCTGCGAAATCCGCAAGTTCCGCACGCTCGTTCCCGTTATCGCTCGCGAGCGCTAAGGGGCAAATCCTTGACTTTTCGGGCCGTTCGACGCATCGCCCGCGCAGCCGCCGCACCCGTGCACGGCTCCCTTTTTTTCCGGAACCCTGAATGAGCTTTGCCGACCTCGGCCTATCCGATCCTTTGCTTCGCGCCGTTGCTGACAGCGGTTACGATGTTCCGACCCCGATTCAGAAAGGTGCGATCCCTTCGGTATTGATGGGCAAGGACCTGATCGGCATCGCGCAGACCGGCACCGGCAAGACCGCCAGTTTCGTTCTTCCGATGATCGACGTGCTGGCCGAAGGGCGCACCCGCGCGCGGATGCCGCGCAGCCTGATCCTGGAACCGACCCGCGAACTGGCTGCCCAAGTCGCCGAGAATTTCGAGAATTACGGGAAGCACCACAAGCTCTCGATGGCCCTGCTGATCGGCGGCGTGCAGATGGGTGACCAGGTCAAGGCGCTTGAAAAGGGGGTCGACGTCCTGATCGCGACGCCCGGTCGTTTGATGGACCTGTTTTCGCGCGGCAAGATCATGCTCAACGACTGCAACCTGCTCGTCATCGACGAAGCTGACCGCATGCTCGACATGGGGTTCATCCCCGACATCGAGGATATTTGCTCGAAGCTTCCGAAATCGCGCCAGACGCTGCTGTTCTCGGCAACGATGCCGCCACCGATCAAGAAATTGGCTGACAAGTTCCTGAGCGATCCCAAGTTCATCGAGGTCGCGCGACCGGCAACGGCGAACGTCAATATCGACCAGAAACTGGTGATGACGACCGGCCCCAAAAAGCGCGATGCGGTGCGTCACATCTTGCGTGAGGACGGTTTCAAGAACGCTATCATCTTCTGTAACAAGAAGGTCACGGTCCGCGAGTTGTACACCAGCCTGAAGCGGTCGGGTTTCGCCGTCGGGCAGATCCAGGGCGACATGGACCAGTCCAGCCGGATTGCGGAGTTCGATCGGTTCAAGAACGACGAGATCAGCGTCCTGGTCGCGTCGGACGTTGCGGCGCGCGGCCTCGACGTGAAGGGCGTCAGCCACGTCATCAACTTCGATGTTCCATGGCAGGCAGACGATTATATCCACCGGATCGGCCGTACCGGTCGCGCAGGTGCCAGTGGCAGGGCGTATACGCTTGCGACCAGCAGCGACGCCGAGGCGGTCGCTGCAATCGAGAAATTGACCGGGATGAAAATCGTTCGCGAATCCGCCGAGACGAAGTCCCAGCCCGGTCCAGCGTCACAACCGAAGGCGGATGCGGTGCGGGATCGCCCGCAAAAGGCGCCCGCCAAGCCGCGCGCGCCGAAAGAAGCGCTTTCTCCTGAGCCCCAAGCCAAAGCGCGTGAGGAACAAGCAGCGCCGGCCCCGAAGAAGGCGGTCGCGAAGTCGGAGCCCAAGCATTCACCACGCCGTGAAAAGGTCGGCGCGGATGAGGGCGAATGGAACGGACCCGTGCCCAGCTTCCTGTCGAAGAGCGCGCTCTAGGAAGCTTCCCGACCTGGTTCAGGCCTTGCGACCGCGATAGCGGTCGAGAAAACCGGCGGCATGCGACGTGAAGCGCCGCTCGGAAATCGCGTCACGAAGCCCTTGCATCATCTGCTGGTAGAAGCTCAGATTATGCTCTGTCATCAGCATCGCGCCCAGGATTTCGCCTGAACGAACCAGATGGTGAACGTAGGCCCGGCTGTAGGTCGTGCAGGTCGGACAAGCACAATCAGGATCGATCGGGCCCTGGTCTTCGGCGAAGCGCGCGTTGCGCATGTTGAGCGGGCCATCCGCAGTGAATGCTTGGCCATTGCGGCCTGAGCGGGTCGGCAACACGCAATCGAACATGTCGATCCCGCGCCGGACTGCCTCGACGATATCGTCGGGCTTGCCTACCCCCATCAGGTATCTCGGCTTGTCGACCGGAAGTTGTCCTGGCGCGAAGTCGAGGCAGGCGAGCATCGCTTCCTGCCCCTCGCCCACCGCCAGGCCGCCCACCGCGTAACCATCGAAGCCAATATCGATCAGCGCGTCTGCCGATGCCTTGCGCATCTTTTCATCGAGGACGCCTTGCTGAATCCCGAAGATCGCCGCTCTCGTCGCATGGGAATCGCCGCGATCGAATTCGTCGCGTGAGCGTCGCCCCCAGCGGATCGAACGCTCCATCGCCTCGCGCTGCTTTCTTGCGCTGACGTCGGGACGGACCAACTCGTCGAACTGCATGACGATATCACTGCCCAGCAGCCGCTGGACCTCTATCGAGCGTTCGGGCGTCAGCAAATGCTTCGACCCATCAAGGTGGCTACGGAAAGCAACACCCTCGTCGGTGACCTTGGTCAGGTCGGAAAGGCTCATCACCTGATAGCCGCCGCTGTCGGTCAGGATCGGACGACGCCAATTCATCATTTTGTGCAATCCGCCGAGCGCCGCCACACGCTCGGCGCCTGGGCGCAACATCAAATGATAGGTATTGCCAAGGATGATGTCGGCCCCGGTTTGGCGCACCGCTTCCGGCTTCATCGCCTTGACCGTTGCCGCCGTCCCGACCGGCATGAATGCAGGCGTCCGGATTTCTCCGCGTTGCATCGTGATCCGTCCGGTACGGGCGGCGCCGTCGGTCGCGGCAATGGAAAATGCAAAACGGGTCATGCTGGCGCGCTCCCTAGCGGCTTGGACGGTCGCCCGCTAGGAGGCGATGAATGATCGAACCCTGGATGTATGGAGCGCTGACGGCGACCGCCGTGCTGACTGGCTTTATCGACGCGATTGCCGGTGGCGGCGGGTTGATCATGATGCCGGCGCTGCTGACCGCGGGCCTGCCGCCGGTGAATGCCCTTGCCACCAACAAATTGCAGTCTGTCTTCGGCACCGGAATGGCGATGACCAATTTCCATCGGTTCGGCCACATCGACTGGAAGGCAAACCGGCTGGCGATTTTCTTGGTTTTCCTTGGCGCGGTCGGCGGCGCATTGCTCGTCCAGTCGATCCAGGTCCGGACATTGGGCGTCGTCATCCCCGTCCTCTTGGTAGTCGCGGCGCTTTATGTCCTGGTTTCTCCGCGCATGGGTGACGACGATGCGCATCACCGCTTGACTGCGCAGGGTTACGCGCCGGTGGCCGGAGGGATCGGGTTTTACGATGGATTCTTCGGCCCCGCGACCGGGACGTTTTTCACCACCAGCCTGGTCGCGCTTCGCGGACACGGTCTGACCAAGGCCACGGCGCTGACCAAGGCGTTCAACTTCACAAGCAATATCGCAAGCGTGCTGGTATTCGCGCTGGCCGGAAAAATGGTGTGGCTGCTAGGCCTTTCGATGGCGCTTGGATCAATGCTCGGCGCATGGATCGGAAGTCACACCGCAATGCGGTTCGGCGCGAGCGTCATTCGCCCCCTCCTGGTTGTCATTTCACTAGCAATGACCGCCCGATTGCTGTGGGGCTATTTCACGACTTGATGACGGCGCCCTTTTTCTGGAGGTTGTTGGGACTGTCGAGCCAAACTTCAACCCGTTCTTTCTTCCCGAACTCCTCAAGAATCTGATTGGCACGTTTGATCGCCTTCGCACGATCAACCCCGACGAACGCGGCATCAGCCAGCACGCGGTCGGCACGCTCGTCCTCTAGCGCCTGCGCGGCCAGGATCCAGGCCGCCCCTTCCTGATTGTTATGGGGAACGCCTTCGGCTCGCGCGTGGAGCAGGCCCACACCGAAAAAACCTGACCGGTCACCGAGTTTTGCAGCTGACTGGTAGTGGACCATCGAAAGCGCAAAGTCCTTGGAGACTCCACGTCCAGTGGCATACATCACGGCCATGCTGGCGTGCGCACGGGCGCTCTTCTGCCCGATTGCCTTCTTGAACCATTCGACTGCTTCGGCCGGGTCAGCCAGTGTACCGTCACCTTCGTCCAGCATCACCCCTAGCCGCCATTGCGCATAAGGCAGGCCTGCACTTGCGGATTGCCGGAAATATTCAACGGCGCGGCGCGCGTCCCTTGAAACACCACGGCCCTCATCAAAGCACCAGGCCAGATATTCCAACGCTTCGGGATCATCGGATACGGCGGCCTCCTCGACGAATGCGAAGCCTTCAGCATCCTTGCCCGCGCCAAATAATTTGTTGGCATGGTCGGAAAACGGCGAGGCCAACAGCGCGAGAGCCACGAGGGAGGCAAGAAAATCCATCCGGGAAGTGTATTCGGAACAAGCCAGTTGGCAAGTCTCCAGCCGAAAAGGCGTCAGTCGAGGCGTCGCGGAATCAATAACGAGGAATCGCCGTAGCTGTAGAAGCGATAATCCCCGGCGATGGCATGCGCATAAGCGGACTGCATTGTATCGAGCCCCATCAGCGCCGAGACCAGCATGAACAGGGTCGACTTGGGCAAGTGGAAATTGGTCATCAGTCCGTCAGTTGCGCGGAAGCGGTAGCCGGGGGTGATGAAGATGGCGGTGTCGCCATCGAACGGACGGATCGTCCCCCCCTCGTCCGCCGCGCTCTCGATCAAACGGAGTGATGTGGTGCCGACTGCAATCAATCGCCCGCCGCGTTGGCGGGCCTCGTTGAGGCGCTGTGCCGTCGCGGCATCGATCCGGCCCCATTCGCTGTGCATCTTATGCTCTTCGGTGTCCTCGACCTTGACCGGAAGGAACGTGCCGGCGCCAACGTGAAGCGTCAGCGTTTCCCGTTTGACACCACGTTCATCTAGCGCTGCAATCAGCCGATCGGTAAAATGAAGTGCCGCGGTCGGCGCCGCAACGGCGCCTTCCTCCTTCGCGAACATGGTCTGATAATCGCGGCGGTCGTCGTCGTCGGTGGCGCGCTTGCCGGCGATATAGGGCGGCAGGGGCATGGTTCCGGCACGTTCAAGCAAGACTTCGACCGGCTCTTCACCAAGGAAGGCGAGCAGGACGGCTCCGCTTTCGTCCCGACGGACCGCAGTCGCGCTTACATCGGCGCCGAAGTCCACCACTTCGCCGTCGCGCAAGCGCTTCGCATTGCGCACGAACGCCCACCATTCGCGCAAGGATTCGCGCTTATGCAGGGTCGCGCCGATCCGGGCGTCACCGCGCTTTCCTTCCAGCTGGGCGGGAATGACCCTGGTATCGTTGAACACCAGGACATCGTCGGGCTGCAAAAGTCCGGGCAAGTCGAGGACCGTACGATCCGTGATGCGTTCGCCATCAACCAGCAACATTCGTGCCGAATCGCGCGGTCGTGCGGGACGAAGCGCAATCCGTTCGTTGGGCAGTTCGAAATCGAACGCGTCGACGCGCATTATTGTGCCGGTGCAGGCTCCGCCGGAGCGGGTTCAGTCGGCGAAGGTACCGCGGCTTCAGCGGGCGCTGGGACAGGGCCGTCGATCCAAGCACGCACAATCTTGGTCGGATTGAGCGGCGGTTCGCCGACTTCGATCCGGTCGACGACATCCATTCCGGAAATCACCCGGCCGATGACGGTATAGCGGCGATCCAGCGCCATTCCCGCGGACAGCATGATATAGAATTGGCTGTTCGCGCTATCCACGGATTCCGAACGCGCCATCGCCATCACGCCACGAAGATGCGGGAGCGTGCTGAATTCGGCCTTGAGGTCCGGCAATTTGGATCCGCCGGCACCAGTTCCAAGCGGGTCACCACCCTGGGCCATGAAGCCGGGGATGACACGGTGAAAGGCAAGGCCGTTGTAGAAGCCCGATCTGGCCAGCTGCTGGATGCGTTGGACACTGTTCGGTGCAACATCCGGACGGAGCTGAACGACAATGGTGCCACCGTTCGACAATTGCAGGTTGAGACGGTTCGCCAGATTGGCCGCGATTTCCGCGGGCGGTGTCATAGACGGAGCGGGAACGGGCGTCGGAGCAGGCGCTGCCGCCACTAAAGCAAGCGCGCAAAAAGGTAACGCAAACAGAGATTTGACCATCGAATTATACTCCCGCCCCGCAATGTCCTGCCTCTAGCCCAGCTTTGCCGATCCCGAAAGCCCGGATTGGTACCTAGCGCCGCAGCTTGGCCGCGACGTCGGCGACCACGCCCGGGGGCACGAACTTGTCGATCGGGCCGCCGTACCGGGCGATCTCCTTGACCAGGTTCGACGCGATCGGCTGCAACGAGACATCGGCCATCAGGAAGACGGTTTCGATATCATCATTCAGTTTCTGGTTCATGCCCGCCATCTGGTATTCATATTCGAAATCCGCGACGGCGCGCAGGCCACGCAAGATCGATTTGGCTCCCTGGCTTTCGGCGAAATCCATCAGCAGCGCGTTGAAGGTCACGACCTTCACGTTGGGAATATCGGCGACTTCCCGCTCGACCATTGCGACCCGTTCATCGACCGAGAACATCGGCGATTTCGACGGGTTGGTGGTGACCCCGACGACCAAAGTGTCGACCAGGTGCGTCCCGCGACGGATGATGTCGAGATGACCCAACGTGATCGGGTCGAAGGTGCCGGGGTAAACCGCTATGCGCTTGCTCATCGGTCACGCTCCGTAATGTAGCGAGCGATGGCGCGGAGCAGGTCGGCTTCCTCACCATGATCGCCGAGATGTTCGATCGCCTGGTCGACCAGCATGGCGGCTTGCTGACGAGCGCGATCCTCACCGAGCAGCGAGACGAAGGTCGCCTTGCCCGCGCTGGCATCCTTGCCGACCCGTTTTCCGGCAGCTTCCTCGTCGCCCGAATGATCGATCAAATCGTCGGCAATCTGGAATGCAAGGCCGATATTGCGCGCATAGCCGCGATAAGGCGTCCGCGAATCTTCGGGCAACCGCGCCATGATGCAGGCAGCTTCAACCGAATATTCGATCAATGCGCCGGTCTTGAGCTGTTGCAGCCGAGTGATAGCCGGAAGGTCCAGCGCGTCGCCTTCGGCAGCAAGATCGAGCATCTGGCCGCCGCCCATTCCGTCCAGGCCCGACGATCGCGACAATTCGAGCAGCAATTCGCAACGCGCGAACGGATCTTCGTGGGTCGCATGGTCGGCCATGATCTCGAATGCCAAATCGTGGAAGCAGTCCCCGGCAAGCACCGCCGTCGCTTCGTCGTAGGCCCTGTGAACGGTCGGCTTGCCGCGTCGCAAATCGTCATCGTCCATGCATGGCAGATCGTCGTGGATCAGCGAATAGACATGGATTGCCTCGATCGCCGATCCGGCCCGGATCGCCCTGCCCTCATCGATTCCGAACAGCCGCGCAGCCGCAACGGTGAGCAAAGGTCGAAGCCGTTTGCCGCCACCGAGCGCCGCGTGGCGCATCGCTTCGAACAGGCGCGCACGGCCATCTTCGGGGACGGTGAGATAGTGCGAGAACAGATCATCGACCGCATTGGCGATGCGGCGACTTTCGTCGGCGACCGAGGGGAGTGTGCGGTCGAGCATCTCAGTCGGCATCGAACGGTACCGAGCCCAAGGGCTTGCCATCAGGGCCGAGCGAAATCTGTTCGATCCGTTCCTGCGCCGACTGCAGCCGCGCCTCACAATGTCGCTTGAGGCGGTCGCCGCGCTGGTAAAGCTCGATCGACTGGTCGAGCGGCGCGGTGCCTTGTTCAAGCGTGCGGACGATCTGTTCGAGTTCACCCAGAGCGTCCTCGAAACTCATGTCTGTGATGTTATCGGCTTCCATGGCTTAAATCCTGTCGCCAGCGGCGGGGAATGGCAAGCCACCGATCAACGCTTGAACGGATCCTTGATGCCCGGAACGATCTCGTCATTCTCGATCACGTCGCCGCGCGCTTCGGCTTCGGCGTCGGCAAGCGCTTTTTCCGCGTCGCGTGCATGCTGTTCGCGTTCGGCGCGCAATTCGGTGATCAGCGCTTCGCGATCGCCGTCGAGGCGGGTGTCGACGCGCTCGGCCATGCCGGCGGCTTTCTGGGCCTTGGCGACGGCGGCATCGAGTTCACGCTGCGATGTCAGGCCGAGGGTAACCGGATCCTTGGGCTGGATATTGGCCATATTCCAATGGCTGCGGTCCCGGATCGCGGCGATCGTGGTGCGCGTCGTGCCGATCAGCTTGCCGATCTGCCCGTCGGTCACTTCGGGATGATTGCGGATGATCCAGGCGATGCCGTCCGGCTTGTCCTGACGCTTGGAAACCGGCGTGTAGCGCGGGCCCTTGGTCCGGGTGACGGCGTCGGATACCTTAATCATCTTGAGTTCGTAATCGGCATCGGCCTGGCCGCGCTCGATTTCCTCGTGATTCAGCTCTCCCGAGCGAATCGGATCGCGCCCGGTCAATTTGGTCGCCGCCGTATCGTCGGCGATCGCCTGCACTTCCAGGATGTGAAGGCCGCAAAAATCGGCGATCTGGGTGAAGCTAAGCGACGTATTGTCAACCAGCCAGGCGGCGGTTGCGTGGGGCATGAGCGGCTGGGCCATCTCGAATCTCCAAAAACAAGAAGGGCCGCCCCTTCCCGGAGCGGCCGAATATTGCCGATTGGTCTAGTCGCCTTCACCCGTCAGGGCAAGACAGAACGGACGCATCATTCCATCGTCAGCACGATCTTGCCGACATGATTGCCCGATTCCATGCGGGCATGCGCCATGGCGGCATCGGCCAGCGGGAAGGTCGAATCGATTGCCGGTTTCAGGCGGTTACCTTCGACATAGGGCCAAACGGTCTGGGCCAATTCGTCGGCGACCATCGTCTTGAATGCGTTGCTTCGCGCGCGCAGCGTGGAGCCGGTGAGAATCAGGCGTCGGCGCATGATATCGACGATCGAAACCTCCGCCGTCGCACCGCGCTGGAACGCGATCGATACGTGACGCCCGTCGTCCGCAAGACACGCAATATTGCGTGCGACATAGTCGCCGCCGACCATGTCGAGGACGACTGCGACACCCTTGCCGTCGGTCGCCTCCTTAATGGCCGCAACGAAGTCCTGGGCCTTGTAATTGATAGCGAGGGAAGCGCCCAATGTTCGGGCTGCCGCGCATTTTTCGTCACTTCCACAGGTCACGATCACGGTTAGACCGAACAAATTGCCGAGCGCGATAGCCATCGTCCCGATTCCGCTGGTGCCGCCATGGACCAGCACCGTATCGCCATCGGCGGCAAAGCCGCGCTCGAACAAATTGATCCAGACGGTGAACAATGTTTCGGGCATGGCTGCGGCCTCGGTCATGCGCAGAACTTCCGGGACCGGAAGGCAGGTGCCTGACGGGGCAATGCAATAGTCAGCATAGCCGCCACCAGCGACCAATGCGCATAACCGCGTGCCGATATAATGGGTCGCCTCATCGCCGGCCGCGACCACCGTCCCGGCGATCTCCAGACCCGGAATATCGCTTGCGCCGGGTGGCGGCGGGTACAGCCCCATCCGCTGGAGTACATCCGGGCGATTGACCCCCGCCGCGGCGACCTTGACCAGCAATTCGCCGGGACCCGGGGTCGGAACCGGCCGTTCCTCGACCTCGAGCATTTCGGGGCCACCGGGCGATGAAATGGCGATGACGCGCATTGAATTGGGGATATCCACGACGCGCTTATTGACAGCCGCTTGGCGCCGGTCAACGCTGTCGTTCATGGACGAGGAAGACGATTTCAAACCCGGCCAGCCGATTGTCGATCTCGGCAAGGAGGACCTCGACCCGTTGTCGCTGAGCGAGCTCGACCAGCGCGTCGAACGCTTACGGGCCGAAATCGCGCGGGTCGAAAGCCATAAGGCCAAGGCCAGTGCCCATCGTAGTGCCGCCGATGAGCTTTTCCGCAAGGGTTGAACGCCGGAATGGGCGAAACCGGCGCCTTGTGCGCCTTATCCCCTTGATTGCCTGCGCCCCCCGTCCGACATTGGATAGATAAGGAGAACCCATGGCCATTTTCGTTCGCGCCCTTGAACAGACCCTATCCAACGCGCTCGGAGAGGCATCGAAGCGGCGTCATGAATATGCGACCCTCGAACATCTGCTGATCGCCCTGATCGACGACGAGCACGCCTGTCAGGTGATGACCGCCTGCGGCGTGAACCGCGACGAGTTGAAGGCGACGGTCAAACATTATCTTGACAACGAGCTTGGGGCGCTCGTTGCCGACAGCACGACCGACCCGACCCCAACCAGCGGATTCCAGCGCGTCGTCCAGCGCGCGATCCTGCACGTCCAATCGTCCGGCCGCGATGAAGTGACCGGCGGCAACGTGCTTGTCGCGCTCTTTTCCGAGCGCGAAAGCTATGCGGTCTATTTTCTGCAGCAGCAGGATATGAGCCGGCTCGATGCGGTCACCTATATCAGCCACGGCGTCGGTAAGGGCGAACCCGCCGCCGAACCGCGCGATCCATCCGGCCAGCCGGAAGAAAAGGTCGAGGCGAAGTCCGACAAAAAGGAAAGTGCGCTCCAGCAATTCACGGTCAATCTCAATGAAAAGGCCAAGACCGGAAAAATCGATCCGCTGATCGGTCGTGGTGCGGAAGTCGACCGGACCGTCCAGATCCTTTGCCGCCGCTCGAAGAACAACCCGCTTTATGTCGGCGACCCCGGCGTCGGGAAGACCGCGATTGCCGAAGGGCTGGCGCGCAAGATCATTCACGGCGAAGTGCCCGATGTGCTCAAGGGCGCGGTGATCTACTCGCTCGACATGGGCGCGCTTCTGGCGGGTACCCGTTATCGCGGCGATTTCGAGGAACGGTTGAAATCGGTCGTCACCGAGTTGGAAAAATTGCCCGAAGCGATCCTTTTCATCGACGAAATTCACACGGTGATTGGCGCCGGTGCTACCAGCGGCGGCGCGATGGACGCATCCAACCTGCTCAAGCCCGCGCTGTCGAGCGGCGCGATCCGGTGCATCGGATCGACCACTTACAAGGAATTCCGCAACCATTTCGAAAAGGACCGCGCGCTTCTCCGCCGGTTCCAGAAGATCGACGTCAACGAACCGACGGTCGAGGAAACGATCAAAATCATCGCCGGGCTTCGTTCGAGCTTTGAGGAGCATCACAGCGTTCGCTACACACCCGACGCGATCAAGAGCGCTGTCGAACTGTCGGATCGCTACATCCATGATCGCAAATTGCCGGATAAGGCGATCGACGTGATTGACGAGGTTGGCGCGATGCAGATGCTGCTGCCGCCGAGCCGCCGCAAGAAGACGATTACCACCAAGGAAATCGAGGCGGTCGTCGCGACGATGGCGCGGATTCCGCCCAAGAGCGTATCATCCGACGACAAACGCGTCCTGGAATCGCTGGAAGCCGACCTGAAGCGGGTTGTATTCGGCCAGGATATCGCCATCGAGAAGCTGTCGAGCGCAATCAAGCTGAGCCGCGCCGGACTACGCGATCCCGACAAGCCGATCGGCAATTATCTGTTCAGCGGCCCGACCGGCGTTGGCAAGACCGAAGTTGCACGACAGCTCGCCCACGTGATGGGCATTCCGCTACAGCGCTTTGACATGTCCGAATATATGGAGCGTCATTCGGTCAGCCGTCTGATCGGCGCGCCGCCGGGCTATGTCGGCTACGACCAGGGCGGATTGCTGACCGACTCCGTCGACCAGCAGCCGCACAGCGTCCTTCTGCTCGACGAAATCGAGAAAGCGCATCCCGATCTGTTCAACATTCTGTTGCAGGTGATGGATAACGGCAAGCTGACCGATCACCACGGCAAGACCGTCGATTTCCGCAACACCATCCTGATCATGACGACCAACGCCGGTGCCGCCGACATGGCGCGCGAAGGGATCGGGTTCGGCGCACTGAACCGTGAGGATGTGCAGGAAGACGCCATCAAGAAGATGTTCACGCCCGAATTCCGCAACCGCCTGGATGCGGTCGTGCCGTTCGGCTACCTGCCGCCAGCCGTGGTCGCCCGCGTCGTCGACAAGTTCATCCTGCAGATGGAAATGCAGCTGGCGGACCGCAACGTCCACATCCAGCTCGACGATGAAGCGCGCGAATGGCTGACCACGAAGGGTTATGACAAGCTAAACGGGGCCCGTCCGATGAGCCGCCTGATCCAGGAAAAGATCAAGCAGCCGCTGGCCGAGGAATTGTTGTTCGGCAAGCTGGTCGATGGCGGTGAGGTCAAGGTCCACATGAAGGAAGGGCAGCCGACCTTCGAAATCGCACCGGCGCCGCCCAAGGCGTCGAAATCGAAGTCGGCGGCGAAAAAGCCGGTGGCGAAGGCGCGAACAGCGAAGGCGGAAAAGCCCAAGGGGTAATGCCTGCCACTTGAACGGTTCGCTTAATCTGCTTTGTTACGCTCCCTGAACAACAGGGGGCGGACAATGAAGGCATGGCGAGTTGCGCTGGCGGCACTTTCGGTCGGAACATCGGGCATTGCATTGGCGGCGCCAGCGGAACGACCCAATACTGCCTTTACCGGCAGCGACCTGTTCAACCTGTCCGCCGCAAGCGATGCACAGATCAGTCCTGACGGGCGCCAGATTGCTTATGTCCGGCGCTCCAACGACATCATGACCGATGCCGCGCGCTCGGCAATCTGGATCGTCGATGTGGCGACTGGCGAACAACGTCCGCTCGTCGCAGGTGAAGGAAATCACTTCAGCCCGCGCTGGTCACCCGATGGTCGGCGACTTGCCTATGCGTCGTCCGGCGAAGGCGGCGCTCCGCAATTGTTCGTTCGCTGGGTGAATACCGGCCAGAGCGTGCGGATCACCGGCCTTCCCGACAGCCCGACGGGCATCGCCTGGTCGCCCGACGGTCGGCGCATCGCTTATTCGATGAACGTGCCCGACGACGGCCCCAAATTGGGCAGCGCACCCCCCAAGCCGGAGGGAGCCGAATGGAGCAAACCCCTCGAGATCATCGACAAGGTCACGTATCGCGCCGACGGAGCCGGTTATCTCAAGCCGGGCTTCGACCACATCTTCATCGTCGATGCGACCGGAGGTGCCCCGCGCCAACTGACGTTCGGCGCGTATCATGACGGTGCGCCGGAATGGGGCAAGGACGGACGAACCATTTATTTTTCGGCGGTTCGCAAGGCGGACTGGGAAACCAGGCCCGTCGACAGCGAGGTCTATCGCCTCGACATCGAAAGCGGCACCATCACCGCACTGACCAACCGCGACGGGCCGGACGCAAACCCCCGCGTTTCGCCCGATGGATCGCGCATCGCCTATATCGGATTTGACGACCACAAGAAGGGCTACGAACAGTCCGGCTTGTATGTCATGGGGACCAGTGGCTCGGGCATCCAGCGCGTCGCTGGCGGCCTGGATCGTGATATCCAGGAAATTGCCTGGGCCGCTGACGGTCGATCCATCTTCGCCGCTTACGAGCAGGACGGATCGGTCGCGGTCTCGCGTATTGCATTGAATGGCGGCGTTTCTCCGATCACGACAGCGGTCGGCGGCGGCGGGCTCGACCGGCCATATGCGGGCGGCGGCTTCAGCGTGTCACACGGAGGCACCGTAGCGTTCACGACCGACAGCTTCAGCCGGCCGGCCGATGTCGCGGTCGCGAGTGGCGGCAAGACCCGTCAGCTGACCCGCCTCAACGAGCTCGCGCTGTCCGGCAAGTCGCTGGCGACGGTCACCACACTGGACGTACGCGCGCCCGATGGCGGCAAGGTCCCGACCTGGGTGGTTCTTCCCGCGGGTTACGACCGAAGCAAGCCGATCCCGGCGATCCTCGAGATCCATGGCGGCCCGTACGCCGCCTACGGCCCTCATTTTTCGACCGACTATCAGCTATATGCTGCGGCAGGATATGCGGTGATCTACACCAATCCGCGCGGGTCGACCGGCTATGGCCAGAACTTCGCCGACGGTATCGAAAAGACCTATCCCGGGAGCAATTACGATGACCTGATGGCGGCTGTCGATACGGCGGTCGCGGCGGGCATGGCCGATCCGCAGAACCTGTTCGTCACCGGCGGATCGGGCGGCGGCATTCTGACTGCCTGGATCATCGGCAAGACGACGCGCTTTGCCGCCGCCGCAAGTCAGAAACCGGTCATCAACTGGACCAGCATGGCGCTGACGAGCGATGGCGTTCCTTTCTTCGGACCTTATTGGATGGGCGCTCTGCCATGGGAAAATTACCAGAGCTATTGGGCCAGATCCCCACTCAGCCTGATGGCAAACGTGAAAACTCCGACCCTGGTTGTCGTTGGAAGCGAGGATTATCGCACGCCCGTCAGCGAGTCCGAGCAGCTTTACTCCGCACTCAAACTGGTTGGCGTTCCGACCGCCCTGGTCAAAGTTCCCGACGCGAGCCACGGATTTACCGCGCGACCAAGCCAATCGGCCGCCAAGGCGAGTGCGATCATCGCCTGGTTCGATCGCTACCGGAAGCGTTGAGGGTCTAGCCAACTGAGGGAGGAGCGTTAAGCTGGGGCCAAATGTCCCAGGAGAATCCCATGCGTTCCATTCGCCTTGCCTTGCCATTCGTTGTCGCGGTCGGCCTGACGGCCTGTGCAACCACATCGCCGGACCCGTTGTTGATCCCACCGTCGGAACCGGCGGCTGAAGTGCCGGTGCCGGCTTTCCAATTCGAACCGCAGCGTTTTAGCGACCATACCCGCATTCTGGGGTCCGATGACTTCATGGGCCGCGCCCCGGCCAGCGAGGGTGAGGTCAAGACGATCGCTTATGTCAGCGAGCAGCTTGCCAAGGCCGGAGTGCAGCCAGGCGGCGACCTTGCCGGGGGGCAACGTCGCTGGACCCAAGCGGTCCCTTTGCTCAAGAGCGAGTTCACGTCCGCACCGCATATTTCGCTAAGCCTCGCGGGCAAGGCGACGCCGCTGACGCAAGGCGAAGAAATTGCCGTTCGCGCCCCGACCAATGGCGACAAGGCGATGAAGATCGACGCTGCCGACCTCGTCTTCGTCGGCTATGGCGTCAAGGCGCCCGAGCGCGGCTGGGATGACTATAAAGGACAGGATCTCAAGGGCAAAATCCTCGTCATGCTGGTCAACGACCCTGATTTCGAAGGCGGCGAAGGCGATTTCGGCGGAAGGGCGATGACCTATTACGGCCGCTGGACCTACAAATATGAGGAAGGCGCCAGACAAGGCGCAAAGGGCGTTCTCGTCGTCCACGAGACCGAACCCGCCAGCTACGGCTGGGCAACGGTCAAGAACTCGAACACCAACACCATGTTCGACATCGTCCGCGCCAACCCTGGCGCGGTTCACCCGCCTCTCGAAGGCTGGATTCAGCAGGACCTCGCCGCCAAATTGTTCGCAGCAAGCGGCACCAGTTTCGACTCGATGAAGGCGGCTGCCAAACGCAAGGACTTCAAACCGGTCGCCTTAAAGGCGAAGCTCGACGTTCACGGCGACGCCAAAGCTGAGGTGATCACCTCGCACAACATCGTTGGCCTGCTGCCGGGTCGAACCCACCCGAACGAGACGGTCATCTACACCGCCCATTGGGATCACCTCGGCATTGGCAATCCCGATGCCAAGGGCGACGAAATCTATAATGGTGCGATCGACAACGGCACCGGCGTTGCCCAGGTGCTCGAACAGGCGCGCAGTTTCGCCGCCGGACCGCGACCCGAACGCTCGATCGTCTTCCTGTTCGTCACGGCCGAGGAAAAAGGGCTGCTCGGCAGCGAATATTATGCCGCCAACCCGCTCTATCCGGCGGCACTGACGGCAGGCGTCATCAATACCGACGTGATGGGCGTGCTCGGTCCGGCGCGCGATTATTCGATCCGTGGCAACCAGAAATTCGGTCTACTCGATCTTCTGGTCGACGAAGCCGGCAAACGCGGTCGCCGCTACACGCCCGACCCTCGGCCCGAGGCAGGCGGCTTCTTCCGCTCCGACCACTTCACGCTCGCCAAGGCGGGCATCCCGGCACTCAGCTTCTCGCCGGGTCAGGATCTGGTCAACGGCGGCGTTCCGCGCGCGCAGGAATGGGCGAAGAACTATACTGCCAACATGTATCACCAGCCCGCCGATGAATGGTCGGCGAATTGGGATTGGACCGGGGTCGCGGCGGATGCCGAGCTGCTTCATGCTGTCGGGTTGCGGTTGGCGAACAGCCGCGACTGGCCGAACTGGAGCGCGGACAGCGAATTTCGTGCGGCGAGGGACAAGACGGCAGCACAGCGCAACTAAAGGGAACGAGAAATGGCGATCGACTTCTACACCAATCCGATGAGCCGCGGGCAGATCGTCCGCTGGATGCTGGAGGAAGTCGGTTCGCCTTACACGCAGCATATTATCGATTATGCGATGATGGGCGACGCGGAATATACTGCCGTCAATCCGATGGGAAAGGTACCGGCGATCGTGCACGACGGCACGACGGTGACCGAATGCGCGGCAATTATTGCCTATCTGGCCGACGTCTTTCCCAATGCCGGTCTGGCCCCGCGCGACACGGAGAAAGCCGATTATTATCGTTGGCTGTTTTTCACGGCGGGGCCGGTCGAACAGGCGATCACCGCCCGGACATATGAATTCGAGCCGACCGAAGAACAGGGCAAGTCAGTCGGATTCGGCAGCTTCGAGCGAACCGTCAACACGCTCGCCCACCATTTGGCCAATCATGATTATGTTTGTGGCGACCGGTTCACCGCGGCGGACGTCTATGTCGGCAGCCAAGTGCTGTGGGGACTGATGTTCGGGACCCTCCCGAAATTGCCGTCGTTCGAAGCCTATGCAGAACGACTGTCGACGCGAGAGGCATACCAGCGGGCCAAGGATATCGACGGAAAGCTGATCGCTGAAATGCAAGCCGCGCAAGGCGCCTGAGCCATGACCGATGACACCCGCAAGCAGGCGATCACGCTGTACGACCGCTTCACCCACGAAGGAATGGACCGCCGCGATTTCATGGCGCGGATGACGGCCATTGCCGGAAGCGCAGCGGCAGCCGAATTGCTGGTCGCGACGATCGCAGCAAGTCCCGCTGCAGCAGCGATCGTGCCGCCCGACGACAAGCGCCTGGTCACCAGCCGCGGACCGCTCGGTTTTGACAGCAAGATGTCGGGTTATGTCGCGGCGACACGGGGCGGCGGCAAGCGCGGCGTCGTCCTGGTGATCCACGAAAATCGCGGCCTGAACCCGCATATCGAGGATGTCGCGCGGCGTCTGGCGATGGCCGGGTTCATTGCCGTCGCGCCGGATGAATTGTCATCGCAGGGCGGCACACCCGCCGATGAGAACAAAGCGCGCGAGATGATCGGCAAGGTCGATCTGGCACAGGCCGTCAGCGACACCATCGCGCTGGGCGCGGCGCTGAAAAAAGGGATGAAGCACAGCAACGGAAAATTGGGAATCATCGGTTTTTGCTGGGGCGGTGCTTTCGTCAACCGCGTCGCAGTCGCGGCGGGCAACACGCTGGACGCCGGGGTGAGCTATTACGGCCCTGCACCCGATCCGGCGGAGGCCGCCAAGGTCGACGCGCCGCTGACGATCCATCTCGCCAGCCTCGACGATCGCGTCGCCAGGACTGCCTATCCGTGGATCGACGCGCTTCGAAACGCCGACAAGGATGTGACCTATTTCGGCTACGACGGCGTCAACCACGCCTTCAACAACGACACCTCGGCAGAACGCTACGACAAGCCCGCCGCCGACTTGGCTTGGCAACGGACGTTGCGCTTCTTCCGCAAACTTTTGCGGTGATCGCAAGGGTCGCCTCTTTCTCAAAGCTAACTCCGAACACCCTCAGGCGCCCGCAAAAAAAGGGGCCGGCGGATTGCTCCGCCGACCCTCTCAATCAGTCAATGCCGGCACGCGCATCATGTCATACCGGCAAGACGGTTATCTACTCACGGTTGCCCATGAAGCTGAGCAGGAACTGGAACATGTTGATGAAATCCAGATAGAGGCTCAACGCGCCCATGATGGCGGTCTTGCCCATCATGTCGCTGCCCGCGACCTGGAAATAGATGCTCTTGATCTTCTGCGTGTCGTAAGCGGTCAGTCCCGCGAAAATCAGCACGCCGATTGCGCTGATCGCCATCGCCATGGCGCCCGACTTGAAGATGAGCGCATTGAGCAGGATCGCGACCAGCAATCCGATCACGCCCATCACCAGGAACGTGCCGAGCCCGCTAAGGTCGCGCTTCGTGGTGTAGCCGTAAACCGACAAGCCCAGAAACGCCGCAGTGACCGCAAAGAAGGTCTGCGCAATCGATGTCCCGGTATAGACCAGGAAAATCGTCGACATCGACAGACCCATCAGGGTCGCAAAACCCCAGAACAGCATTTGCAGTGTTCCGGTCGACATCCGATTTACGCCGAAACTCATCGCAAAAACGATGGCCAGCGGTGACAGCATGATGACCCACGGCAGGATTCCACCAGCCGAGAAGACTTGCGCAGCCATGCCACTGCTTGCGAACAGCAAGGCAACGATACCGGTCAGCGCAACGCCGGACGCCATGTAGTTGTAAACCTTGAGCATGTAGGACCGCAGCCCCGCATCGCGGGCGGCGCGCGGCACGCCTACCGAAATCGCCGGGTCGAAACCGGACGAGGTGGTACGGGGGTCAAACTGGTTCTGCATTTCTACTCCTCTTCCCGAAGGAAAGCCTTCAGGGCCAATATATCGGTAATGTTGCCCTCTTGTTCAAGCAAAACCGGTCGCCGACCTGTCCCAATTCGACTAATGACCGGCCATGATCCGGCTATTCGTCGCTTTGCCCTGCCCCCCCGACCTGGAAAATTCGCTGGTCGAGGCACAGCACGGGATCGAGGGAATGCGCTGGGTTCCGCCCGAGAACCTCCACTGCACATTGCGCTTCATTGGCGAGGTGGAACGGCCGGTCGCGGAGGATATTGCGACGGTGCTGGAGGGGGTTTCTGCGGTGGCGCCGACTATGCGCCTCGCCGGCGTCGGCGTGTTCGACCATGGCCGAAACGGTGCGGTTTGGGCTCGGGTTGCGCCAAAGGAGCCGTTGGAGGCGCTTCATCGCAAGATCGACCGCGCGATCGTACGGTGCGGCCTGAAGGCGGAATCGCGCGCGTTCACTCCGCACATCACGCTGGGCCGCTGGAGCCGAGGTGCGGTGGACGGGATTCGCTGGGCGGATCGCTGGGCCGGGCTGGAAAGCGCGCCGGTGTCCATACCGCAATTACATCTTTACGAGAGCGTCCTGGGTCGTGACGGCCCGACCTATCACCCTCGGCTGTCGGTTCGCATTCGGACGTAACGCCATAAGCGGTTGTTTCGAAGGCGGTGGACCCCATTTAGGACGCTCTCGCTGATCATCCGGCGGCTCTTGCGTACCGTGAACAAATCTGGAACAAACATCCGGCTATGCTGACTCACATCTCGGTGCGCGGGGCGCGCGAACACAATCTCAAAGGGGTCGATATCGAGATCCCGCGGGAGAGCCTGACGGTCATCACCGGCCTTTCGGGATCGGGCAAATCGAGCCTGGCATTCGACACTATCTATGCCGAGGGACAGCGCCGCTACGTCGAATCGCTGTCGGCCTACGCCCGTCAATTTCTCGAAATGATGCAGAAGCCGGACGTCGAACATATCGACGGCCTGTCCCCGGCCATCTCGATCGAACAGAAGACGACCAGTCGCAACCCGCGTTCGACCGTCGCGACCGTTACTGAGATTTACGACTATATGCGATTGCTTTGGGCGCGCGTCGGCGTGCCATATTCGCCCGCCACCGGACTCCCGATCGAGGCGCAGCAAGTCAGTCAGATGGTCGATCGCGTGATGACGCTGCCCGAAGGATCACGGCATTATTTGCTGGCCCCGGTCGTGCGCGGGAGAAAAGGCGAATATCGAAAGGAACTCGCCGAATGGCAGAAAGCGGGCTTCACCCGCGTTCGCATCGACGGTGAATTCCACGAGATTGAGGACGCACCGGCACTCGACAAGAAATATAAGCACGACATCGAAATTGTGGTCGACCGGATCGTGGTTCGCGATGGAATCGAGAGCCGCCTCGCCGACAGTTTCGAAACCGCGCTCAAGCTTGCCGAAGGGCTTGCTTACCTCGATCCGGCCGATCCGCCAGGCGATGATGACGTCGTATCGCAATCCGGCATGAAGCTGGATTTCGGAGTTCCAGGACGGATCTTGTTCTCGGAGAAGTTCGCCTGTCCGGTGTCGGGCTTCACCATTGCCGAGATCGAGCCGCGCTTGTTCTCGTTCAATGCCCCGCAAGGGGCGTGTCCAGCTTGTGACGGACTTGGTGAAAAACAGATTTTCGACGAGGATCTCGTCGTTCCCAATCATGACATTTCGCTGACCAAGGGCGCCGTCGTGCCGTGGGCGAAATCAAACCCTCCCTCGCCTTATTATATGCAGGTGCTCGGCAGCCTCGCGCGGGCCTATGATTTTTCACTCGACACCAGGTGGAAGGATCTGTCCGAGGAGGCACAACAGGTCATCCTTCGCGGGACAAAGGGTCGTCCGGTCGCCCTGCGCTTCGTCGATGGCCGCAAGAGCTATGAGGTCAAGAAGGCCTTCGAAGGCGTGCTTGGCAATCTCGAGCGGCGGATGCTGTCGACAGAAAGCGCGTGGATGCGCGAGGAGCTTTCCAAATATCAGGCAGCCCATGCCTGCGAGGTCTGTCTCGGCGCACGCCTCAAGCCCGAGGCGCTGTCGGTCAAGATCGCGGGCGAGGACATCAGCATGTCGGCGCGCCGATCGGTGATGGATGCGCTCGAATGGTTTTCGACGATCGACCAGAAGTTGACGCCAAAGCAGGGCGAAATCGCCAAGGCGATCCTGAAGGAAATCAACGAGCGTCTTGGCTTCCTTCACAATGTCGGGCTCGACTATCTGAACCTCAACCGCACGTCAGGCACCTTGTCGGGCGGGGAAAGCCAGCGCATTCGCTTGGCCTCGCAGATCGGGTCGGGCCTGTCGGGCGTGCTTTATGTGCTCGACGAACCTTCGATCGGCCTTCACCAGAAAGACAACGACCGTCTCCTAGAAACGCTCAAGCGTCTCCGCGGGCTTGGCAATACGGTTCTCGTCGTTGAGCATGACGAGGATGCGATCCGAACCGCCGATCATATCATCGATATGGGACCGGGCGCGGGCGTTCACGGCGGCGAAGTGGTTTGTTCGGGCTCGCTGGATGATATCCTGGCATGTACCGAAAGCCTGACCGCCGATTATTTGTCGGGTCGCCGAAGCATTCCGATCCCGCAAAAACGGCGCAAGGGCAGCGGCAAGAAACTTACAGTGCACGGCGCGAAAGCGAACAACCTTCGCGACGTCACTGCATCGATTCCGCTCGGCACCTTTACCTGTATCACTGGTGTCAGCGGCTCGGGAAAGTCCAGCTTCACGATTGACACGCTTTACGCGGCCGCCGCACGCCAGTTGAACGGTGCCCGCATCCTTGCTGGTAAGCACGACAAGATCAGCGGGCTCGAGCATCTGGACAAGGTCATCGACATCGACCAGTCGCCGATCGGGCGCACGCCGCGCTCCAACCCCGCGACCTACACCGGCGCGTTCACGCAAATCCGCGACTGGTTCGCGGGATTGCCGGAAAGCCAGGCGCGTGGTTACAAGCCGGGCCGCTTCAGCTTCAACGTCAAGGGTGGACGCTGCGAAGCATGCAAGGGCGACGGTCTCATCAAGATCGAAATGCACTTCTTGCCCGACGTCTACGTCACCTGCGACGTGTGCCACGGCAAGCGCTACAATCGCGAAACGCTGGAAGTGAAGTTCAAGGGACGAAGCATCGCCGACGTGCTCGACATGACGGTCGAGGATGCGGTCGAATTCTTCAAGGCTGTTCCGGGCATCCGCGACAAGATGGCAATGCTGGCCGAGGTAGGGCTCGGCTATATCAAGGTCGGCCAGCAGGCGACGACTCTCTCGGGCGGCGAAGCGCAGCGCGTCAAACTCGCCAAGGAACTTTCGCGCCGCGCGACCGGCAATACGCTATACATTCTCGACGAGCCGACCACCGGACTGCATTTCGAGGATGTCCGCAAATTGCTCGAAGTGCTCCACGCACTCGTAGAACATGGCAACACGGTCGTGGTGATCGAGCATAATCTCGACGTCATCAAGACGGCGGACTATCTGCTCGACCTTGGCCCACTCGGCGGCGTCAATGGCGGGGAAGTCGTGGCGCAAGGAACACCCGAACAGGTCGCTGCAAACGATGCCAGCTTCACGGGCCAGTATCTCGCTCCCATGCTGACAAAAAGTCGTTCGAATGCAGTCCGTTCGTCGAAAATTCCGGTCAAAGCCTGAACGAGGTGCTCGTGATTCCCGAATGATATGATAGCTTTGCGCAATGACCCTGTCGTTGCGATCAATGCAAATTAGGCTTTGCGGCGCGATCATCCTGGCGCTTGCAACGCCTGGTCTGGCTGCCGGTCCGGCACTTACGACACCGGCACCTTCGGCCCCGCCTGTTTCTCCCGAAATGCGGAGTGGTGTGCTAAGCCTCGCTGGTGGGGCTTTTGCCTATCTCCCTAAGGGATTGAACGCCACCCCGCGGCCCTTGCTGATTTACTTCGTCGGCGCGCGCGGAGAACCAAATGACGTCCTCACGGCCTATCGCGCCCACGCGGATCGCGAAGGGTTCGTCTTGCTCATCCCGGTCCCCAAAAGCGCGAACTGGGATATGATCGAAGATCTGCAACGCCGGTTCGGGAACGAGATGAATGTCACCCCACGGTATGGAAAAGACATCAGGGCGCTGGACGAATTGCTGGCGGACCTGTTTTCCAAAGTCGCCATCGATCCAAAGCGCATGGCTGTCATGGGATTTTCGAACGGCGCGACTTATTCGCTAAGCGTCGGCACCGCCAACCCACAGCTCTTTAGCACCGTTATCGCATTGTCGCCCGGTCCAGCATTTCCAACGAAATTCGACCCTGCCCAACGCATATTCATCAGTCACGGCGAGAGCGACGATGTCCTGCCTTATTCCTACACGCGCTCAATCGTCGCGCGGATGCGTGTACGAAAGATGCCGGTGCTATTCGTCCCGTTCAAGGGAAAGCACGAAATCCCGTCCGAGGTTCGAATTCAGGCGCTCGAATACTTTCTGGAGCGCGAACTCAGGCTTTAACGCTCGATCCTGATTTCGACGTGCCGATTTTGCACTTCCCGCACGCCATCGGCGGTCGCAATGATCAGTGCGCCTTCGCCGGCTGCGGACACACTCATCGCAGTTCCGGGGATACCTTTCCCGGCCAGATAATCACGGACCGACTCGGCTCGCTTGCGGGAACTTCGAAGGTTCGACCAGGCTGACCCCGAACGGTCGGTGTTGCCGACAAGTTCGATCCGCATCCCGTCGCGATACCCGATTGCGATCTCATCGAGCGTCGCGGAAGCATCGCGCGAAATTTCAGACTTTCCCCAGTCGAAGAAAACGTAATTCATTTGGTCAGGAACAGCCTGCAGCATGGCGAGAGCGACAAGTATCATGGCCCTGCCATAAGAAGACGCGGCGCGCGCGGCAAGCTGCCTAAATCGCAATCAACCCATGCATACGAAGCGCCGCAAGGATCGCGACCAGCACCGCCCGCGCTTTCAGATCCACCGTCGTCCCGCCCTTCGGCTCTACAATGGCTGCTGCTGAACGCCGGCACTTTATGGTTGATGGGAGACGGGCCGCATAAACACAGGCGGCAATCCTGTTGCTCCAAACGCAGCGAGGTAGGGCGCGTTTTTGTCGCCCTTACCCCAGCGACGCCACCGGCAACCGGATCATCGCGACGAAGCCGTCGTCCCACCCGCGGGTAATCTTGCCGCGCAACTGGCGCTCGATGCTCATGTCGATCAGGGTCGATCCGAAGCTTGGGAGTCCGCTTCCGTCGCGCGCCGGGCCGCCGTGCTCGCGCCAATCGATCACCACGTCCCCGCCTTCCAGCGATACGTTCAGCATGACATTGCCGTCCGGCGTCGCCAGCGCGCCATATTTCACCGCATTGGTGGCCAGCTCGTGGAACACCAAAGCCAGCGGCGTCGTCGCCAATTCCTTGACTGGAAAATCGTCGCCGCGCATCGTGACTCGCGACGCATCGCCAGAAAAATAGGGTGCAAACAATTCGCCCAGCATTCCTTGCAAGGTCCGGCTGGCACTGTCCCCCGCGCCCTGTGGGCGAACATAATCATGCGCCCGGCCCAGCGCCTGGATCCGGTCGCGCAGGCTATCGGCCATTGGTTTCAGGCTCGGCAGGCTGCGCGCCTCGAACGAAATCAGCCCCGCGACGACCGAAAAGATATTCTTGATCCGGTGGCTCAGCTCATGGCTCAACAGGTCGCGCGATTCCTCCAGCAAGCGGCGATCGTGAATGTCGGTGTTGGTCCCGAACCAGCGGATCACCGCGCCGCTCTCGTCCTTCATCGGCAGGCCGCGGGCCAGCGTCCAGCGATATTCGCCGTCGTGACGACGCAGGCGATATTCCACCTCATATGGCGACTCCTCCGCCACCGCTTGGGACCATGCCGCCACCGCAATTTCGACGTCCTCGGGGTGCAACGCGTCGACCCATCCGTCGCCAAGATGCCGTTCGATCGGACTGCCGGTAAACTCCGCCCACCGCGCGTTGAAATAATCGACGCTTCCGTCGCGGTCGGTCGACCACGCCATTTGCGGAATGGCATCGGCCAGCGCGTCGAACCGCGCCCGGCTATCGGCCAGCGCCTCCTTCGCTTTCTTTCCGGACAGCGCAACGCGCCGGTCGTTCAATCGCCGCATCACCGCGCGCGACAGAACGATCAACCCTTCACGCTGCAAATCCGTCAGCCCGTCGGGCCGCGCCACCGTGTCGATCGCGCACAGTGCGCCCAGCGGCATGCCCTCGTCGCTGACCAGCGGGGCACCGGCATAAAAACGGATGTTCGGCTCGCCGGTGACCATTGGATTGTCGGCATATAACGGGTTACGCGATGCATCGCGGACCTCGTATACGCCTTCGCCGACCATCGCATGCTGGCAAAAGCTCGCGGATCGCGGCGTTTCCGTCACCTCCAGCCCGCGCCGCGCAAGGAAACGCTGGCGGCGTCCCTCGACAATGCTGACCAGCGCGATCGGCGCGTCGCAAAGCTGGCCGACAAACTCGACCATCGCTTTCAGTTCGGCATCGTCCAGCAATTGATCCGGCTCGTGCGCTGCCAGGACGGCGGCGCGACAGGCCTCGGAAAATACGATCACACCCGCCCCCGAATTTACGCAGGACGCATCGGATGAGCCAACTAGTTCCGCGTCCATAACGGATCGCTACCGTTTCGATCGAGAAAACACAAATATTTAGTTTTCAGGGGTTTAATACCCCATTAAGGCGAGCACTTCCTTGCGGCTGCGCTCGTCCTCGCGAAATGTCCCCATCATCCGGCTGGTCGTCATCATCACGCCCGGCGTCCGCACCCCGCGCGCGGTCATGCAGGCATGGCTCGCCTCGATCACCACGCCGACGCCCTTGGGCTGCAACTGCTCCCAGATACAGTCCGCGACCTGCGCCGTCAGCCGCTCCTGCACCTGCAAACGCCGCGCAAACCCATGCAAAACCCGCGCCAACTTACTGATTCCAACGACTTTATCCCCAGGCAAATAAGCAATCGCCGCTTTCCCGATAATCGGCGCCATATGGTGCTCACAGTGTGACTGAAACGGAATATCCTTCAGCAATACGATTTCGTCATAACCGCCAACTTCCTCGAACGTTCTCGACAGATGATCGGCGGGATTCTCGTTATAGCCCGCGGCATATTCCTTCCACGCCCGCGCAACCCGCGCCGGAGTATCAAGCAATCCTTCGCGATCAGGATCGTCGCCCGCCCATCGGATCAACGTCTTGAC
Organism: uncultured Alphaproteobacteria bacterium; assembly: GCA_963843855.1. GTDB lineage: Bacteria > Pseudomonadota > Alphaproteobacteria > Sphingomonadales > Sphingomonadaceae > Sphingomicrobium. The sequence continues at coordinate 112,696 of CAWJMA010000003.1, read as the reverse complement.
CGCCGCGGCCACGTCGTCCGGTACCGCAAGCTTGGCGGGAGCCTTGATCAAGTCGCCATCGTCTGGACTGCCGGCCATCGTCATCCCTTCAAATCTGGTGGCCCCGACAGGATTTGAACCTGTGACCTCTGGTTTAGGAAACCATTGCTCTATCCTGCTGAGCTACGGAGCCAATGGTGGGCCCAGATAGAGAGGCTGCGGGTCTTAATCAATCGGCGACGGCGGCGATGGCTTTGCGATGCGAAAGCGCCGGGATCTGGCTTCGGACCTCCGGGATTTTGGCCAGGTCGATATCGGCAAAATGGACGCCCGCCCGATCCTCCGCATCCATTATAGCCTTACCCCAAGGGTCGACGACCAAGCTGTGCCCATAGGTTTGCCGACCGTCTTCATGAGATCCACCTTGCGCAGCAGCTACAACGAAAAGCCCCGCTTCGATGGCGCGAGCCCTCAGCAGGACATGCCAGTGTGCTTGCCCGCTCGGCACGGTGAACGCCGCTGGCACCGCGATGAGATCTGCGCCAGCTTCGGCCAAGGCAGCGAAAAGCGCCGGAAAGCGCAGATCATAACAAATCGTCAGTCCAATCGTCCCGACTGGCGTGCCGCGAACGACCCGCGCCACTTCGCCACCTCGGTAAGTCGCCAATTCACGCCAGCTCTCGCCTGTAGGCAAATCGACGTCGAACAGGTGGATCTTGTCGTAGCGCGCCCGGATCTTGCCGCTGTTGTCGATCACGAACGAACGGTTGACGAAGCGCCCGCTTTCATCGCCCGCATCGAGCGCAAGTGAGCCCAGATGCACCCAAATCCCCGATGCAGCGGCGGCCTCGCATGCCGCCGCCAGCAACAGGTCGTTGTCCTCTGTGCGGATCGAACAGCGTGCGCGGACCCGATCACTGTCGAGCAGGTTCGACATTTCGGGCGTGAAGAGCATTCCCGCACCGCCGTTGGCCGCAAGGCGGATTGCATCGACAATGGAGCGCTTGTTAGCGACCGGATCGATCCCGGTCTGCGCCTGAAGAAGCGCGATTCGAAGTCATGACGATGTAAGCAAATCAGCCAATTTGCCGTCCATTTCCAGCGAGAAGAGATCGTCACAGCCGCCGATATGTCGACCGTCGACAAAGATTTGCGGGACGGTGCTGCGACCGCCCGACCGTTCAATCATTTCGTTCAACTTGGCTTGGTCACCTGCAACCTCATATTCGCGGTATTGGACGCCCTTCATGTCGAGCATCTTCTTGGCCCGAATGCAGTACGGGCACGTCGATTTGGTGTAGATTTCCACGTCGGCCAAGGGTCGCTCCATCTGGTTGGCAGGTCTTCATTAACGCGCAAAGACGGCGGGACGCACCACGCGCGCAAAACAAAGCAGTTCGACATCGGCGGCGCCCGCCTTCAGCAATGCCTTCGCACATGCCTCCGCCGTGCTCCCAGTCCTCAGCACGTCGTCGACCAGGATGATCTTCTTGTTCTGGATGTCGGCGGTTCGGGCGATCGAGAAAGCGCCGCGCACTTCGTAGCCACGTTGCCGAAGATTCATTCCTTTCAGTGGCCGGGTACGCTTGGTTCGCCGCATTCCGTCCGACAGAAATCGAACGCCGGTTCGCCGCGACATGGTCGCAGCGATCAACGCGGATTGATTGTATCCGCGGGTCCAAAGCCGGGAACGGTGCAACCGGACAGGAAGCAGGACCGTTTGGTCCGTTGGATCGGAAACGAACCGCGACATGTATCGCCCCATCGTTCGTGCAAGCGCGACCCGGCGGCCATATTTCAATTTCAGGATTAGCGACCTGGCGGTATCGCCATAGCCGACTGCAGCGCGGGTCCGCACGATTGCGGGGGGTTTCGCGAGGCAGCGCGCGCAGTGTTCTGCGTCGGTCGCCTCCAACGGCAGGCCACAACATTGGCAACCGTCGTCGCCCAGCCCCTCTATCGACGGCCAGCAGTCCATACAAAATGAATGCAGTTCCTCAGTGATCGCGCCGCAACCGCCGCAACGCGGCGGAAGCGCAAAATCCACGATAGCGCGAATGCCGCGCCGGCCAAGAGCGATAACGTGCCGCACAACGCTCTTGTTGCCGTGCATTCGACCTTGCACAAGCATTGCGTGCAGAATTCCATCTTTGACGCCCGACGCCACCTGCTCATGCAGGCCCGTGCCGAGCGAAGCGCCGTCGACGCCTTCTTGCTCGAAAGGGCCTTTGAGGATGCGCTTGCACGGGTCCCGGTGACCGGTCCCGGCACGATCGCGCTCGTCGGTCGCCATCGCTCGGAATGGGTCGCGAACTTCGCGGCGCAGGGGGTGCAGTTGCACGTCGTCGATCCGGAATCGATCGAGTCCGGAATTGCTGACCGCCTGGCCGATGATCGCGTCATCAGCGACCTTCTGGGACAATGTTCGCATGTCCTGACATTTGGCTTACTGGATCACTGCAACGATCCAAAACTTGCCGCTTTCATCCTTGGGCAATTGCTTGCGCCGGGCGGAATCTTGGTCGGATCCATCGTAGGGGGTGAAAGTCTGTCCGTCCTTCGTGCCGCACTGCTCGCAATGGATCGGTCGACCGGCAAGGCAGCGGCGCGTCTCCATCCGATGATGGACGGACAGTCGTTGGCCGGTCTGCTTGGCGATGCGGGTCTGCAAGATGCGGTCGTCGACATCGATCGCCTCACCGTCCGCTACCGTGACCTGCATCACCTCGTCTCGGACTTGCGCGGCATGGGGTGCACTCGCACCCTGGCGTCGTCGCCGACGCCGATACCGCCTTCCTTCTGGCGCCGAGCTGTCGACGAAATGCATCGCGCGCCGATTGAGGAAAGGTTCGACCTCATCAATTTCATCGCAAGAAAAGTTGATGGCTAACGTTTCCCTAAGCGCTGCTCAGAACATCTTGTTAACCAGCCAAGCCTAGTCTGCCCATTGTGGACCAAAACCAGAGGAGGGTGGCGTGGACGCTATCCGATTGATTTTGCGCACGCTCCGCGTTGACCAGCGCGGTGCGACAGCGATCGAATACGGGCTGATTGCTGCCCTGATTGTCATTGCAATGATGGCCGGCCTTTCGAAACTCGGCGGCGGGGCCAATGGCATGTGGGGCAAGCTTAGCAATGAAGTGAACAACAAAATGTAGGTAGATTCTGGATGACCGTCGGATCTGGACACTCCCGCGGTTAATTGGAAATTTACCAATCCCGATCAATAACCGGTCATCAGACCAGAATTGGGCGGGATGAAATGCAGCAGTTCAAACGACTTCTCCGCGACCGAACAGGCGTGTCAGCGATCGAATATGCAATGATTGCGTCGCTGATCGCCGTGGCCGCCGTGGTCGGCATTACGGCGCTTGGAACCAAGCAAGGCCAGCAATTCAACAACGTCGATAGCCGGCTCTGATTTGGGTCGCAGCTATCGCCGCCGCGGCCCATATACGACTAGCTTGACGCGTTGATCCGGCGTCAGCCGACTGTTTGCCGACAGGTTATTCAGCGACAGGAACCGCTCCAGCTTATAATCGCGATATGCCATCAATCCGCTGAGCGACTGGACGGTGTCCCCGGACCTGACCGGGACGACGTCGATGACTCGTGGCCGAATTGCTGCCGCCTCTTGCGCGCTTATTTTGCGAAGGCTGTCGACCATCGGCGTAAACGGCCCGATGCCCGTGCCTGCGCGTGTCAACATGACGAAATGATAGACCGTGTCGCGATCCCAGCGATAAGCCATCACACTGACATCGACACCGCCGGAAGAAGTGTTTGCACGGCCAACGCTGTACATCGCTTCCAACCCGTTGATCGCGGTCCGCCTCGGCTGACCCATCGCTACCTGCTGACGACCACCGGTCAGGCCGTAGACAACTTGCGTAATATATTGCTCCAGCGATCCGTTGTAGCGACCTCCGCTAAACTGCGCCTGCCCACCCGTCCCGGAAATCGAGACCGCGCTTGTCCCGTTCTGCATGAGGAAACCGGTGGGGATGCTGAATTGCATCCCAAGGTCCGGATGCGTGAATGAACGACCATCGATGATGCCCTGGGCAGGATCGTCGTCGATAATCGCACCGTCAAGCATGTTCAGGAATTGGTCGCGGTTCGTCATCCCGCGCCCCGCTTTACCGGTGCGTTGCGCTTCGGCGCGGGCGCGCTGCACCCGATTCTCGCTGAGCGGATGGGTGCTTGCCCATTCCGGCGTCGAACGGCCGCTATTGCCTTGTATTCGGGACTCGAGTGCGCTTGCTCGGCCAAGCGAAGCTAGGATCCGCGGCCCGCCAAGCGGATCGTAGCCCGCCGCCACGACATAACGGGTGCCCAGCGTATCGGCCTGATATTCCTGATCCCGCGAGAAGCTGAGCGTTGCCATTTGCGAATATTGCATCGCGCCTTGCGAAATCAGATTCCCGAAGGCGTTGTTCCCGACGACGCTGCCCAGCACCGCACCCAGAACGCCGAGGATCGAGTTGCGCTGCGTAGCAGCCTTGCGCTGCTGCGAATGGTTGGCCGCAATGTGGCCGGTTTCGTGGCCCAGGACGAAGGCCAGTTCGGCTTCGTCATCCATCAAGGTCATCAGTTGCCGCGTGATATAGACATAGCCGCCCGGCATCGCGAACGCATTCTCAACCGCGCTGTTTAGCGTCGTGAAGCGGAACGACTGACCGGGATTGGCGATTCCCGAATAAGCCGAAACACGGCGCCCGACACCTTCGACATAGGTCGCACGCGGGCCTGTCTCCGCCCCACCGAATTCTTTGACCAGTTCTGGATGCTGTTTCTGCGATTCCGCAACATCGCGCTGGTTGAGGTAGCGTTGCTGGGCGGGGGCTGCGGCGGGGACAACGATCGCCGCGCTGGCGGCGAGCATGATCAGGGTGTGACGCATAGAATACTCCATTCACTGGCAATTTGGCTTTGCCATCGTGAACGGGCACTGAAGCGTTCTGGTTCCGAAATTCGAAGCCGTCAGCTACCGATGGCGAGGAACTTCTTTCGACGCTGCGCGACCAGTTTCTCGCCGCTCAGGCGCATTGCCGCTTCAATTTCCTCGACAATCGCATCGCCAAGCGAATCGATTGCGGCATTCGGGTCCCTATGTGCGCCGCCCAGCGGTTCCGGGACGATACGGTCAACCACGCCGAGCGCTTCGAGATCCTGAGCCACGACTTTCATCGCTTCGGCCGCGTCCGCCGCTTTGTCGGCCGTCCGCCACAAAATCGAGGCGCAGCCCTCGGGCGAGATTACCGAATAGATGGCGTGCTCAAACATCAGCACGCGGTTGGCAGCCGCAAGCGCAACCGCCCCGCCCGACCCGCCTTCGCCGGTAACGGCTGCGATCAATGGCACTTGCAGGGCCAGGCATTGCTGCGTGGAACGCGCAATGGCTTCGGCCTGACCGCGTTCTTCCGCTTGCACGCCGGGGAACGCGCCGGACGTGTCGACCAGCGTGACCACCGGCAATCCGAAGCGGTCGGCCAGCTGCATCAGTCGGATCGCCTTGCGATAACCTTCCGGCTTGGCCATGCCGAAATTATGTTTCAGCCGGGATACGGTGTCGTCGCCTTTCTCATGGCCGATCAACATCACCTTGTGTCCGCGAATCTCGGCTAGTCCGCCGACGATGGCAGGATCATCGCCAAATGCACGATCGCCGGACAACGGGATCCAATCGGTCGTTAAACGCGCAACGAAATCCTTGAAATGCGGACGATCCGGATGCCGCGCGACCTGCGCTTTCTGCCACGGGGTCAAGCGCAAATAGGTGTCCTTGAGGAGCTTTGCGGCCTTCGCCTCCAGGCGCTCGACATCGGCGTCGATATCGATTTCGCCCTCGCTCGCCGTCTCGCGCAGGTCAGCGACACGCTTTTCGAGGTCGGCAATCGGCTTTTCGAATTCGAGATAGGTTTTCATGGTTGGCGCGCGGACTAGGACGCAGGACGGCGAACGTCAACGCAGTCGCGTCACCGTCCTTTGGCCAATGGATGCCGTTCATTGACCAATTGAACCAGTCGATCGCTGTCCACATGCGTATAAATCTGGGTGGTCGCAATGTCCGCGTGGCCGAGCAAGGTCTGGAGCGCACGCAGGTCGGCCCCGCCTGCCAAAAGGTGCGTGGCGAAGGCGTGACGCAGTACGTGAGGGCTGACCCGTTCGGGCGCGATTCCGGCACGGGCCGCAATTCCGCGCAGCAACTGAAACAGGCGGACTCGGCTGAGATGACTGGTCCGGCTCGGGAACAGGAACTTGCTGTCGTCGGGCACGTGTGCAGACCAGGCTTCCACCGCCGCCGCCGCGCGCTGGGATACGGGAACCAAGCGCTCTTTCGATCCCTTGCCCCGCATGATCAGAAACGGTTGCCCAGGCCGCACGGCACGGCGGGCAAGCGACACCAATTCGGTCGCGCGGAGCCCGGATCCGTAAAGTAATTCCAGCAACGCAAGGTCGCGAAGAGCGTTCGGTCGCCCGCTCTCTGCAAGTTCTTCAACGACCTGAAACATACGTGCCACTTCGTCTTCGTCGAGAATTCGCGGCAAGGGTCGAACGATCTTCGGGCGTGCGAGCGCCGCCGAGGGATTGTCATCGCGAAGCCCTTCGTCGTGGAGGAAGCCGTAGAACCGCCGAAGTGCCGCCGATCGCCGAGCCAAAGTCGATCCCGCCAGGTCGCTCCAGGTAGGCGCGAGGTCCTTGAGTGCCTCCATCGACGCGGCACCGACCCCATCAGGCAAACTCGAAGCAGCCGCTTCGAGGTCGTTGCGATAGGCGATCAAGGTGTTGCGAGACGCCCCCGCTTCCGACGCCAGCATGTCGAGGAAACGGTCGACCAGCGCGCGGTCGTCCGCCCTCACGTTCGGGCCAATGCCTCGGCGGCGATCATCCGTGCATAGAAATCGAGGCCGTTGCGACGAAGCGCCGTGACCAGGTGGAATTGATGGAGGCCGGGCACCGAATTGAAGTCCTGCGCCTGCAGGCCGACAGCGACAAGGACCGCGACGGTTCCAGCCTGCCTGCGCTGCGACGCACCGTCGATGGTTTCGGTCCAGACATTGCGTCGACCCAGGCCGAGTTCGTATTTCGCACTGATCCGTCCCGCGTCCTGAGCTCCAATCTTGCCCAAGCCAGCCAGCCCCGCGACCAGAAGCGCGCTGCGCTGCCGAACCGGACTGTCGTCCTCGTCGAGGAAATTCTCGAGCTCGCCGGTGTCGATCGTTGGCGTCGGCGAAGCCAAAGCAAGCATCGCCCAGCATCGCGCCCTGGCCGTATCCGACATGTCGTCGATTACCGACATCCAGCGATCCGCTGCGGGTTGGTTGCCGGAAGCCAGCATTGCCGCAATCAGGTCCGGCGCAATATCCTCAAGGTCGGGATCGGGCACAATCAAGGATGCGGCCCGCGCAACGAGCGCCCGGCTCGCTTCTTTCTCGACGGCCGATTTGTCGTTCGCCAACAACTTCCGGATCGCCGCAACCCTCGCATTCGCATCCTCGCCGACCATCGCCAGCCGCAATTGCCAGGCATCGGTCTGGGACAGCGTGTCGGGATCCGTCGAATCGTAAACCTGAGAGTAAAGATCGACCAACGTCTGCGACGAGAAGACACCCAGTCCGGTTGCAACGCGCGCGGCGGCAAGGCGATCGGAAGGATTTAGCATCGGCGCACGCGCTTGCCATGCAAGCAAGCGAGGCGGCGCCCCGGAAAGTAGCTTTTCAGGGACCACCATCCCCGTTGCGGTGGCCAACCCGAAGCGCCAGATCGTCAGACGATCGACCGGCTCCCATTCAACCGTCGCGGCCCGCGCCGTATCGGCCCCCGCACCGACAACTTTTGCGGCCAGGGTCAGATCGATCTGTTCGTATCGGCCACGGCGGCGTGAGGTTTCGATGTCGGACGCGGCGACCTCGCTGTTTCCGGAGAGCGAGGCGCAAATAGCATCGACCAAAGGCTTGATCTTGCCGTCGTTGCGGCTGAGCCCATTCTTGATCGGGCATAACGCCGCAGGATCGGCGCTTGCCAGCGCAACCTGGCTCCCAACCTGATAGAGTTTCGGTGTGAAGTCTTGGACATCGACACCGGCAACCAGGAGACGCGCGGCGTCGGCTTCGCCCATTCGAAGCAACGACCAGCTGCGTTCCGCCGCCCAATCGGCGGGATGCACACCACCAGGAGCGTTGGCACCGGTCAGCAAGGCATTGCGAACCATGACATGCCCCCACCGCGATGCGAGCGGGGCTCTCGTTCGACGCAACAGGATCGATAGGAACTTGCCGCTCGATGCGCCCCACATTTGTTCGTCGAATCCGGTCGATCCAGGTGGCAATGGACCGGCAAGCGACGCGTCGCGGCGCGACCCGCTGGGCAATTCGACCGGGGGGACCGGACGCAGTGCCGCAATCGCCTCAGCGCTAATCTCGGCCGGAGTCGCTTCGACAACGTCGTTCTGCTCGACCGTTCCACTGGGAGTCGCCGCCGGCCTTGGTGGCATCGTGGTGGCGGGAGCGGGCTTCGGGGATGCGGGATCGCCAAATCCAGGCGGCAGAATCGATTCCGGTTTGTCCTGGGCAAGCGCAGGCAGCCCGATGATCAGGGCGCCGCCGGCAAGCAGCAGGAACAGTCTATCTCGCGGCTGCATCGCTGGTGACTTCGCTCTCGATCACGGTTTGCGGCACCTTGTCGGCGCTAGACGACAGGAAAAAGATCGCGCCGATCACGACCAGCAGCAGGAGGATCAGCAATAGGATTTCGCGGGGCATATTTTTTCCGTCTTGATTGATGGTTGAAGGCCTTTTGCCCGACCACCCATCCCTATGTATAGCCCGCAATGTGGAAAAGCAGATCGACAATCTTGATCGCCCGATCGTCCTTGTCGGCCTGATGGGGGCTGGCAAGTCGACGGTCGGTCGCCGTCTCGCCAAGAAGCTGGGCCTGCCCTTCGTTGACAGCGACGACGCGATCGAGGATGCGGCCGGTTACAGCGCCGCGGAAATCTTCGAACGGTTCGGCGAAAAAGATTTTCGCGATGGTGAGCGTCGGCTGGTCGCGCGCCTGATCGACGGCACCGTCGGCGTCATCGCCACCGGCGGCGGCGCCTTCATCGATGCCCGAACGCGGGAACTGCTCAACCAGCGCGCAATCACCGTTTGGCTCGATGCTCCGGTCGCGGTTCTGGCGGAACGCACGGCCCGCCGCGACACCCGCCCGCTGCTTCGCGGCGGCGACGCGAAGGCAACGCTGGAGCGCCTTGCCGAAGAACGCCGGCATTCCTACTCGGAAGCGCACATTCGGATCACCAGCGGCGGCGGCGGGCACCATGATGTGGTCGATCGGATCATCACAGCGGTCGAGCGTCACCTCCAATCATGACGACGATTAATGTGGCCCACGGACAGACCCGTTACGACATCATGGTCTGCGATCTGTCGAGGACATTTCCCGAAATCGATCGCCTGTCTGGCGGAAAGTTGCTTCCATTGGTCAGCGACAAGACGGTGTTCGGTCTGCATGGCGCGAAGCTTGGCGACGTTGCAATGCTTCCGCCGATCCTCGTCGCCTCAGGGGAGGCCGCAAAGACCTGGGACGGGCTGCGCCAACTCGTCACCGCTTTTGCCGAGCGCGGTGTCCAGCGCGGCACCCCGATCATCGCCCTAGGCGGCGGATCGATCGGCGATCTGACCGGCCTTGCGGCAGCGCTCTACATGCGTGGAACCCCGGTCATCCACGTTCCGACAACATTGCTTGCGCAGGCCGATAGTGCGGTCGGCGGAAAGACGGCGATCGATTCGGACGGCGTTAAAAACTTGGTCGGGTCGTTCCATCCTCCTGCCCTCGTCGCGGTCGACCCGTCACTTGTCGAAACGCTCGACCGCCGTCAGTCGATTGCCGGATATGCGGAAATCGCCAAATACGGCCTGATCGACGATTCCGACTTTTTCCTGTGGTGTGAACGACATGGCGTAGCCCTCGTCAATGGTGAGGCAGACGCCCGTACTCATGCGATCACGCATTGTCTGAACGCCAAGGCGCGGTTCGTCATGGCGGATCCCGAAGAACGATCGGGCGTGCGCGCCTTGCTCAACCTGGGCCACAGTTTCGGTCATGCGATCGAGTTCGGCGGCCGGCCTTGGCGGCCTGCTGCACGGTGAAGCGGTTGCCATCGGCATGGCCACCGCCTTCCGGCTCTCGGTAATGCTTCGGCTATGTCCTGAAGAAGACGCTGGACGTGTTACCGCACATCTCACCTCGGTCGGGCTTCCAACCCGGATCGCCGACAGCGGCGTGGATCGACGAACGCTGATCGAGTGGATGACAATGGACAAGAAGAACGCTGACGGCGGGCTAACCCTTGTCCTTGTGCGCGGGATCGGCCGGGCCTTCGTCGACCGCTCGATCGATCGGTCCGTTGTCTCGGACTTCCTCGCCCGCGCTCCCTGAATTCGTCGGCCATCGAGGTATTGGGACCAAAGGCCCGCTCTTCGCCAGCATGGAGATCGCCTGTCGCGCTTTGGCGCTCCAGTCGCTCGCAATCCCGGCCGCGATACTCGCGCTCGACCCGGTCGATGATCTCGCGGTCGAACCCGACCTGCTTCAACGCCTGACGGCCCATCTTCACCGCGCTATCGAACATTTCGCGCTGGGCATAAGCGAGGTCCAGCGAATTGAGCGAAAGCAAATGGCGACGATCGAAGGCGCGGACCATCACCGAGGCCTGCGGAAAAGCGTCGAGGATTTTCGACAGTGCTTCATGGGAAAGCGCCCCATCGTCGTTGTCATTGCAGAAGATGATCGCTCGCGCGTCACTGGCCCCGGCGGTTCGCAGCAAATCGACCCGGGTGCCGTCCCCAAAATAGACCTTGGTCCCGAATTCCTCGCTCAGTTCAATCTGTTGCGGCTTCTTGTCGATCAGAGTTACGCCAACCTTCTTGGCCATCAGCATTTGCGAAACGGTCTGGCCGAACCGGCCGTATCCAACGACAATCACCGGGGTTTCGGGCGACTTTTCGGGTCCGTCCATATCGTCGCGAGTGACGGCGCGACGGTCGAGCCAGTCGGTAAGACGCATGAGAAACGGCGTCGATGCCATCGACAAAGTAACGACGGCACCAAATAGTGACGCCGCCTCCGGAAGGATCAGGCGCGCCGCCGCAGCCTGCGCGAAGAGGACGAAGCCGAATTCGCCCGCTTGGCTGAGCAAAAGGCCAAGCCGGATGCTGCGCCGCCAATCATTGCCGAACAGCTTCGCCAAGGCAGCGACAATCATGCCTTTGATGACAATGACGGCGGCAGCGATACCGATCACGAACAGCGGGCGTTCCGCGATGACGCGAAGGTCTAGCATCATACCGACCGCCATAAAAAACAGGCCGATCAGGATACTTCGGAATGGCTCGACATCGCTCTCGATTTCGTGCCGATAGGGCGATTCCGCGAGCATCACGCCCGCAACGAAAGCGCCCAAAGCGACCGACAGGCCGAGCAGATGCATCAACGCGGCGGCGGAGATAACCGTGAACAGCCCAGCAACAATAAACAATTCCTGTTCGGCAAACCTCCCGATCAGGCGAAACATCGGATTGAGCAGGAAGCGACCGGCCAGGACTAGGCCCGCGACTGCGAGAACGGTGTAGAGCGCGAGCATCCATCCGGTCGGCGCGCTCGGATCGGGCGGAACGCGCGACATGGCGGCAATTATCGTGATCAGCGGAACGATCGATAGGTCCTGAAACAGCAGCACTGAAAAGGCCCGTTCGCCGCGCGGCGTGTTGAGCAATCCGTCGGCGCGGAGCATCGGAAGCACCTGCGCGGTCGACGACAAGGCCAGCGAAAGTCCAAGCGCCAATGACGATTCCGGGGAGATCCCAAGTGCCAAATAGATGAATCCGCTGAGCGCCAGGCCGCAAATCGTAACCTGGGCAAAGCCAAGGCCGAAAATGTCCTTGCGCAGCCGCCACAAGCGGCTGGGATTGAGTTCCAGTCCGATGATGAACAGCAGCAGCGCAATACCGAGTTCTGAGATCGATGCGAGCCGTTCGGGTTCGCCGACCAGGTCAAGCACTTGCGGCCCGATGATAACGCCGCCGACGATATATCCAAGCGTCGCCCCCAGTCCGAGCTTGCGGAAAACCAACACCGAAAGCAGCGCAGCCCCAAGCATGACGGCGAGTGCCTCGAGCATTGTCCCGGTGGCATGCGCCGTTTCAGCGGCAGTTGTGGCGGCGAGCATCAGGATCGTCATGACTGAAGCCTTCTTGCTTCTCGGGCGAGAGCACGAAACGGGAGCAGGATGGCACCGTGACGGCCGGTTTTGGCGCGGGCGGGTTCCAGCACCGAAAGACCGGGCCACGGCGCGGAGTCCAAGCTTCCTTCCAGCCATGCCGCGACCGCGTCATCGATCCCGGCAAGCGATGAGAGATTTTGTCCGATCGCGGCATTGCCAACCAATGCCGCCGCCGCCTGCCCGAAGGCGCAAGCCTCAACCGCCTGGCGAATGCCGACGATCCGTCCTTCAGGGTCATGATCGATGGCGAGGCGGACGCGGCTTCCGCAGGTCGGGGAACGTAACTGGCTGTCCTCGGCTAGATCGGCGAAATCGACCTGGTTCGGAATCGCGGAAGCGAGCCGCAAGATGTCGCGGGTATAGACCGGGTCGCCGATGCTCACGTCCGTCGCCATGTCGTCCCGTCCGGCCCATCCTCAAGCAGGATTCCGTCAGCCTTAAGTGCATCACGAATACGGTCGGCGGTCGCAAAGTCGCGGGCCTTCTTGGCCGCATCGCGTTTGGCGATCAGGACGTGGATGTCGCCGCCATCATCCGATCCGCCGCGGAACCACTCGTCCTGACTTTCTTTGAGCAAACCGAGGAAGCGTGCCGATGCCTTGAGCGTGGACGGATCCGAAATCTGACCGAGACGCGCTAGGGCGAGCGGTGTGTTGAGATCGTCACGCAAGGCGTCGAGCATCCCTTCGTCCACGACTCCAACCTCGGCATTTCCAGCCTTGCGATACAGGCTATCTAACGTTGCCTTGGCCTGCGCGATCAACGCTGCCGTCCACGGCAATGGCTGACGATAATGTGCCGACAGCAAGGCAAGCCGCAGCACCTCACCCTTGTGCGCCTTCAAGAGCGCTTCGGGTGTCACTACATTGCCCAGCGACTTCGACATCTTCTCCGCGCCCATGTCGACGAAGCCGTTGTGCACCCAATAACGTGCAAGCGGCACGCCATCATGGGCGCAGCGGCTTTGCGCAATCTCATTCTCATGATGGGGGAAGATGAGGTCGAGCCCGCCGCCATGAATGTCGATCGTCTCGCCAAGATGGGCACGGATCATGGCGGAACATTCGATGTGCCAACCGGGCCGGCCCCGGCCCCACGGGCTGTCCCAGCCGACCTGATCGGCGTCGCTCGGCTTCCACAGCACGAAATCGGCAGGGTCGCGCTTGTAGGGTGCCACTTCGACGCGGGCGCCGGCGATCATCGCGTCGCGGTCGCGCCGCGACAATGCGCCGTAATCGGGGTCACTCTGCACCGCGAACAGAACATGGCCTTCGGCCTCGTAAGCGTGTCCCTTGCCAACCAATGTTTCGATCATTGCGATCATCGGGGCGATTTCCTGCGTCGCATGGGGTGCAATCACTGGCGGCTCGACGCCAAGCGCGCCCATATCTTCCAGATAGAAACGTTCGAACCGGTCGGTGATCACGCCAACATCGACGCCCTCTTCCGCCGCCGACCCCATGATCTTGTCGTCGACGTCGGTGACGTTGCGGGCGTAAAGCACCTCGGCGTCGGGATAAGCTTGTACCAGCACCCTGCGAAGCAGGTCGAAAATCACCGCCGGTCGCGCATTGCCGATGTGGGCGCGCCCGTAAACGGTGGGGCCGCAGACGTACATGGTGATGCGTGCCGGATCGGCGGGCACGAATTCGCGCTTGGCCCGGGCCAGCGTGTCGTGAAGGCGGATCATTGTTCGGTGCCGGATCGGCGCTGTTCCACCCAGTCGGCCACCGCCTTGCTGCTCGCATTGAGGAGGGGATAGGTCCGCGAACTGGTCATCCATTCGGGTCGTTCGGCCTGGGGTCCATAGACCAGGTCGGTCGCCAGATGGGCGAACAGGAAAAACAGGGTCGCGCCGATCAGACCTTTGAGCATGCCGAATCCGCCGCCCAGAATTCGATCGATCGGCCCAAGCACCGATCGGCGGGCCTTCCCGCCCACTGCCCTGGCGAACAGTTTAACCGCAATATATGTCGGCAGGAACAACAGGACGAAAGTCACTGCCGCCGCACCGGCGTCGGTACCGACTGGACCGACCAGCGCATTGGCCACCGGCGCATGAAATACCTTGAGCACGATAACGCCAGCAACCCAGGCCATTAAAGACAGGATTTCGTGGGAAAAGCCGCGAACGAAGCCGACCATGGCTCCGCCGCCGAGCAAGAGAAGTACGAAGATATCGAGCGCCGTCATGTCCCTGCCGCTAGCCTCCCTCTTGCCTTGATGCCAGCCCCCATGCGGCCAAGCCAACCCCTTATCGGCCAAGAATCCGGTCGACGAGCGCCTTCAGGGTCGCAAAATGTTCGATCGATAGGCCTTCGGCACTCGTCCCGGTCGGAGTTCCACGCCCGATCGAAACCAAGTTTCGATGCCTCCTTCAGGCGAAGACCGGCGTGGGCGACCGGCCGGATTTCTCCGGACAGGGCGACCTCGCCCAGCACGATTGCATCCTGCGGCACGGGTCGCTCGCTGATCGCACTCACCAGAGTCGCGGCGACGGCGAGATCTGCTGCTGGATCGCTCAGCCGGTATCCGCCCGCGACATTGAGATAGACCTCGACCGTCGCGAAGGAGAGACCACAGCGCGCTTCGAGCACCGCAAGGATCATGGCGAGCCGCCCGCTGTCCCAGCCGACCGCGCTGCGCCGCGGTGTTGCTCCGCTGGCAAGGCGAACGGTCAACGCCTGCAGTTCGACCAGCACCGGCCGGGTGCCCTCGATTGCCGGGAAGATCGCGGTACCGCTGACCGCTTCGGCGCGCTTCGTCAGGAACAGGCTGGAAGGATTGCCGACCTCGGCAAGCCCCGCTCCCTCCATCGCGAACACGCCGATTTCATCGGTCCCGCCAAAGCGATTCTTGATGGCCCGCAGGATTCGATACTGGTGGCTTCGCTCGCCTTCGAAGCTGAGTACCGTGTCGACCATATGTTCGAGCACGCGCGGCCCGGCAATTGATCCGTCCTTTGTGACATGGCCGACAAGCACGACGGCGGTTTCATGTTGCTTGGCGAATCGAACCAGTTCCTGCGCGGATGACCGAACCTGGCTGACGGTGCCTGGCGCACCTTCGATCAGGTCACTGTGCATTGTTTGGATTGAATCGATGACGACCAACGCGGGCGCCTCGCCCTCTCCCAATGTCGTCAGGATGTCACGAACGCTGGTGGCTGCCGCCAGCTCGACCGGCGAACCACCGAGACCGAGGCGAAGCGCACGCAGGCGAACCTGGTTGGCCGCTTCTTCACCCGAGACATAAATCACCCGTCGCCCGTTCGACGCGAGTTTCGCAGCGACTTGTAGCAGCAACGTCGATTTTCCGATCCCCGGATCGCCGCCAACCAGCGTTGCGGAGCCGGCCACCAGCCCGCCGCCGACGGCGCGATCGAATTCGGCAATCCCCGTGCCCATTCGCGCGGGGAGAGCAACTTCCTCATCAAGGCTGCTGAGCTGGACCGTGCGACCCCCGCTCGACAGGTCGTGCTTGGCAGAGAACACGGTGGAGATCGTCCCGGCATCCTGCACCAGGCTGTTCCAGTCGCCGCAATCGCCGCACTGGCCCTGCCAGCGCGACGAAACGGAACCACACGACTGGCAGACATAGCGCGACTTTGATTTGGCCATGCGACAAGCTCTAGCATTCGCCTGCCGCTTGTCGAGCGGTCGGCGCACCGCTACGCGCCGATCATGCCACTTATTCCAGAGCCGATGCGCGTCGGCGACTTCCGGTTGTTCTGGATCGCCCGTTTTGCGGCGGTTCTTGCGACCATGGGGATGGTCGTGATCATCGGCTACCAGGTATACGATGTCGCCCGGTCGGATTATGGAATGACGATCCGGCAGGCCTCGCTGGTGCTCGGCATGCTGGGCTTCGCCCAATTCTTGCCGCTTGCCTTGTTGACGCCGGTCGCAGGACTCTTCGCGGACCGCTACGAGCGACGAACGGTCGCGCGGCTCGCAAATCTGGTCGATATGAGTGTCGCGCTGGGTCTTGGGTGGATCACGGCGACCGACAATTTGAACCTTCCGTTGCTCTTCCTGTTCGCCGCGCTCCACGGGATCGCGCGCGTGTTCGTCAATCCTGCGATGTCCGCGATTGCGCCTAATATCGTGCCTGCCAAGATCCTGCCGGAAGCGATCGCGATGAGTTCGATTGCTTGGCAGGTCGCATCGGTCCTTGGTCCGGCGCTGGGCGGTTTTCTCTATGCGGCGGATCCGGCGATGCCTTTTTGGGTTGCCGCCGCGCTAATGGCGTTAGCAATCGTCGCACTCAGCCCTATCCGGCCGGTCTATCCACCGTCCGATCCGACACAACGGGCAATCCATCCCTTCCGCCGAATGTTGGATGGCCTTACGTATGTTCGTAATCACCGGTTCCTGCTGGGCGCGATCACGCTGGATCTGTTCGCGGTGCTGCTCGGCGGAGCGACGGCAATGCTCCCGGTGTTCGCGCGCGACATATTAAAGGTCGGGACGGAAGGGTTGGGACTGCTTCGCGCGGCACCCGCAGTAGGCGCATCCAGCCTCGCACTTTACTATGCATGGTTTCCGCTTCGGAAAGATGTCGGCATCAAGATGCTGCTCGCGGTCGCCGGCTTCGGGGTCATGACGATCCTCTTCGGCATCTCGAATTCCATGATGCTCAGCCTTGCCGCGCTAGTCGTGCTTGGCGGGTTCGACATGCTTTCGGTTTATGTTCGATCAAGTCTGGTCCAACTCCATACCCCAGACGCCATGCGAGGTCGGGTTTCGGCGGTTTCGGGGCTCGCCATCTCCGCGTCGAACGAACTCGGCGAATTGCAGTCCGGATTGGCGGCGGCGCTGCTCGGGCCGGTCGGCGCCGTGGTTTTCGGGGGAGCCGCGGCCATTGGCGTGGCCGGGGTCTGGGCACTGCTGTTTCCCGAGCTTCGCGCGGCACGGACGTTCGATCCGCCCGAATCACCTGTGCCCCCTGACGAGGTCGCGCGAGAGCTGGCCTGATCGCGGCTCCCGAACATGCTTAAATTAACGGAAGGGCTCTCTGTTTGAGAAGCTGTTAACACTTCGCGCGCAAAAAGTGGCCAGGAGTAGAGAGCCGCATGCGTCGAAGTCGATTCGCCAAATCAATCAGCAATGACACCTCGTCGAGTGCCACTTGGCGCGACGCGTTGCTGTTCGATCTTCGCACACCTTCGGATCATGACGAATTTACTGTTGCTCAGCAGCAAGTCACCCTGCTTCGAGATGCGCCCCTCCTCCTTGCGTTTGCGCATGGGGTTTCGACCCTCCTGCTCTTCACCCATTGTCTGTTGCAAGGTCCGCATCCTTCGCTGTTGGCGGCCGCAATTGCTGCGGCCGTCGTCCTCGCCCTCGACATTGGCTGCGCAGTGGTCGCGAAGACTGGTCTTAGGGCGGGGCTCGCACCGAAATCTCTGACGATTGCATTATGCGCTTTAACTGCAACGATCACGATCGCTTGGGCCGTCTTCGGTTATTTGATTGGCGCTGTCCCGACCGCTGGATCCAGCGCCATCGTCCCGTTGGTAATCGCAGGGGGTGCCGTGGCTTGCGCCATCGCAACAAGCCTTTCGCCAGCGCTAACGCTGGCAAGCGTCGTGTCCGCCACGCTGGCAACCGCCTTTTTGACGCGCGACCCGATGCTCAGCACCGGCATGGGCACACTTGGCGCAGTCCTTGCCGGCTACAGTGTCGCCTCGACCCGAACGATGCTTGCAACCGCCTATCGGCGATTGAAACTTGATCATGACGCCCACAAGTCACTGCAATTCGTGAAAGAATTCGAAAATAGCGGCCAAGGCTGGTTCTGGGAAACGAATAGCCAGGGCACTCTTTCATATGTTTCCGAGCAATTGGCCGACGACTTCAAATGTGTTCCCGCGGATCTGCTTGGACGACAATTCACCGATCTGTTGTCCGTCGACAATGGCGAAGGATCGATGCGTGACGAGCGCACGCTGGGTTTCCATCTGTCGGCGCGTTTCCCATTTTCCGACGTCGTCGTTCGCGCTGCGACGAACGAGGACATTCACTGGTCTCTGTCGGGTAATCCCATTTTCGATGCCAGCGGACGCTTCATGGGCTTCAGGGGCATCGGTACCGATCTGACCGAACAGCGTCGGTCCGAACAAGAAATTTCGCGCTTGGCGCGGTTCGATTCGCTGACGAGTCTGCCCAACCGGCCAATGATGCGACAGACACTGGAAGAGGCACTGCGCAATGCGGCCAGTCGGCAGAAGGGTTGCGCGCTGTTCCTGATCGATCTCGATCGTTTCAAAAACGTCAATGATACGCTTGGGCATCCCATCGGCGATGCCCTTCTTCGCCAGGTAGCCGAACGATTGAAATCGGTGATGGGCAACCATGGTCAGGTCGGACGGCTGGGCGGTGACGAGTTCAAGGCGGTGCTTCCAGGCACCGTCGAAACCGGCCTCCTCGAGTCGCTTGCAAAGACGCTGATCGAACAAGTCTCGCGGCCTTATTCGATCGAGGGCCATAAGGTCACCATCGGCGCATCCGTGGGCATTGCCATCGGTGATCCAGGGCGAAGCTGTGCGGACGCGTTGATCCGCAATGCCGATCTTGCGCTTTATGCCGCCAAGGCAGCTGGTCGCGGCCAGCATTGTTTCTACGAACAGTCCATGCATTCCGAGGCGACCGATCGCCAGGCGCTGGAAAACGACCTACGCCTTGCACTTGATCGCAACGAAATGTCGGTCGTGTACCAGCCGATCGTTCGGACCGCCGGCGAAGAAGTCTGCGGGTTCGAGGCATTGGTGCGCTGGAACCACCCGACGCGTGGCTGGATCGGTCCTGACAAGTTCATCCCATTGGCTGAAGAATGCGGGATGATCGAAAAGGTCGGCAACTTCGTGCTCGACACCGCAGTCAAGGAAGCGACGCGGTGGCCCGATCAGGTGCGGGTCGCCGTGAATCTATCGCCGATCCAGTTCAACAATCCAGCAATCGCCGCGACCGTCTCCGCAATCCTCAACGAACATAAGCTGCGCGCGGGCCGCCTTGAGCTTGAAATCACCGAAGGTGTTTTCCTCGCCGACAGCGATGCGACCGATGAAACTTTTTCGAACCTCAAGGCCGTTGGCGTGCGACTTGCTCTCGACGATTTCGGGACCGGCTATTCGTCGCTGGGCTATCTCAAGAAGGCGCCTTTCGACAAGATCAAGATTGACCAGAGCTTTGTGCGGGGCGCTGCCTCGACCAGCAATCGCA
The DNA here is from genome assembly GCA_963843855.1 of uncultured Alphaproteobacteria bacterium. Lineage (GTDB taxonomy): Bacteria > Pseudomonadota > Alphaproteobacteria > Sphingomonadales > Sphingomonadaceae > Sphingomicrobium. The sequence continues at coordinate 93,208 of CAWJMA010000003.1, read as the reverse complement.
ACGCCGCCATCATCCGTGCGATCGTAAGCCTCGCCGAAAGTCTGGGCATGGATACGACGGCAGAGGGCGTCGAGACCCATGACGACCTCCAGTTGATCCGGGATTTGGGCGTTAGCCAGGTTCAGGGCTTCATTTTCGGCAAGCCGTCCGCTGCAGAAGACGCCCGGGAAATGGCCGCCAAGTCGTCGATGGAGGCGGACGGTTTTGCCTGTGTCCGCGAGCCTCGCCAAAGTTTGATGCGCCGTGCCGTAACCGCGATCGACGGTGAATCATGCGAAATCCGCCTTCGCAACATCTCCGTCAAAGGTGCGCTCGTCGAATGCCGCGTTCCGGTGGTCCCTGGCATACGATTGGTTGTTGACATCGTGGGGGTCGGCCCTGTTGTCGGGACCGTCCGGTGGTCGCAGAACAACCGTTTCGGCATCCAGTTCGACGAGGAATTCGATATGCGCCGCCTCGCGCCGCGCGTCGAAAAGCGCAACGACGGGCAGATGCTTCGTCCCTGGTATGTCGAAAGGTCAGCCGACAAAGCCGCCGGCTAACACGTCAGAATGCTTCTTCTGCTAGAGACATGACGCTGTCGGCGCCAGCTTCGACCTTGCGGCGAAGTGCGCTTGCTTCGGTGAGTTCGTAAACTCCGTAGAAGCGCGCCGTCGCCAATTTGGTTTCGTGGAACGTCTTGTCCTCGCCTGCCTGGTCCTTCAGCGATGCCGAGACGCCAGCCATCTTCAGCCACATCCAACCCAGTGTCACGAGACCCATCAGGTCCATGTAGGCATAAGCGCCCGCACCCGCATTGTTGGGATCGCTCATGCCGTTTTGCGCAAGCCACATCGACGCCGCCTGAAGATGACCGACCGCCTTTTCAAGAGGATCGGCGAGACCTGCCGGGTCACCGGCGGCACGCGCCGAGGCGATGTCTTCGGCAAGCGTTTCGAAATATGCGCGAACCGCGCGGCCACCATTTGCACCAAGCTTTCGGCCGACAAGGTCCATCGCCTGGACACCATTGGTGCCTTCGTAAATCTGGGCGATCCGAACGTCGCGGACATATTGCTCCATGCCCCATTCGGCGATGTAACCATGCCCGCCAAACACCTGCTGCATATCGACCGTGGTTTCAAACCCTCGATCGGTCAGATAACCCTTGATCACCGGGGTCAGCAGCGAAATGAGATCGTCGGCCGTGACCCGTTCTTCCTCGGTCTGTGCCTTGCGGCTGAGGTCGACCTGAAGCGCGCCCCAAAGCAGCAATGCGCGAGCACCTTCGTTGAAGGCCTTGCCGCGCATCAGCATGCGACGGACGTCGGGGTGGACGAACAGATTGTCCGCCTTTGCCTCAGGGTCACGGTCGTCGGGATTAAGGGCACGTCCCTGGCGGCGATCCTTGGCGTATTGAACCGCGTTCTGGTACGCGACTTCGCCCTGCGCCAGGCCTTGCAATCCGACTCCCAGACGCGCCGCATTCATCATGATGAACATGGCGGCCAGACCCTTTTCGGCTTCGCCGACCAACCAACCTTTTGCGCCGTCGTAATTCATGACGCAGGTCGAGTTTCCGTGAATGCCCATCTTGTGCTCGATCGAACCACACTGGAGGCTGTTGCGCTCGCCGATGCCGCCGTCGTCATTGACCAGATATTTCGGGACCAGGAACAACGAGATGCCCTTAACATTGTCCGGTGCGCCGGCGATCTTGGCGAGGACCATGTGGATGATATTTTCCGACAAATCATGCTCGCCGGCCGAAATGAAGATCTTGGTGCCGGTGATCGAGTAGCTGCCATCGGCGTTGGGTTCTGCCTTGGTCTTGAGCAGGCCCAGATCGGTGCCGCAATGCGGCTCGGTCAGGTTCATCGTTCCGGTCCAGCGGCCGCTGACCATGTTTGGAACGTATTTTTCCTTTTGCTCGTCCGAACCCTTGACCAAAAGTGACGCGACCGCGCCCTGGGTCAGGCCATTGTACATCTCGAAGCTGTGATTGGCCGAACCGAGATATTCCGCAACCGCGGTAGCAACCGCCGACGGCAGGCCCTGCCCACCATATTCCGAAGGCGCGTGAAGCGTCGTCCAACCACCGGCCACGAACTGGTCCCAGGCTTCCTTGAAGCCGGGAGGCGTGGTCACCGAGCCATCGTCGTTACGCTTGCAGCCGACTTCGTCACCGACGCGGTTGAGCGGCTGGAGCACCTCTTCGCAGAACCGTGCACCTTCGGTCAGGATCGCCTCGACCAGCTCAGGGGTCGCTTCCTCGAACCCGGGCAGGTTGGAGTAATTCTGGAGGCCGACGATATGCTCGAGGACATATTTCGTGTCGCGAACGGGGGCGGAATAAACGGGCATCTCTCAGCTCTCCTGGGCTTTGACCAGCTCGATAAATCCCTCGAGCTCATGGATGGTGGCATCTATATCGACGCGCTGCTGCTTCAGCCGGTCGACTTGATCCTGACAGCGCTCGACCGTCTTCAACCGCTGCGTACGACGATTGTCGCCAACGTCGTAAAGGTCGAGCAATTCCTTGATGTCGGCAAGACTGAGGCCGACCCTTTTGCCGCGTAAGATCCAGGCGAGACGGGCGCGATCACGTTCGGAATAGAGTCGCGTCGTACCGCGCCGTTCAGGCGAAATCAGACGCTCATCCTCATAGAAACGGAGCGCGCGGGCAGTAACGCCAAAGGCGTCACACATATCGCCTATGGAATATTGCTTGGCGGCTAGCATGTGCGCGAGATTAGTTGACGTTTCCGTAAAGGTCAACTCTGTCGAGGCGACAAAGCGGCGAAGCGCGTCTATAGGGCGACCAAATTCCCACCGAATCATGGGCGCCATGCTGACCACAAACCCGTTCGACCATCCGGACCTCGACGGCGACTCGCTGCACGAGGAATGCGGCGTATTCGGTATCTTTGGTGCCGAACAGGCCTCGGCCCATGTCGCGTTGGGTCTCCATTCCTTGCAGCATCGCGGGCAGGAAGCGGCTGGGATCGTCAGCTTTGATGGCGACCATTATCATGCCCATCGTGCAATGGGCCATGTCGCCGGCAATTTCGATCGTGACGACATCATCGCCAAGCTCGCCGGCCGCGTTGCAATCGGCCACAATCGTTATTCGACCACGGGCGAGACCGCCCTTCGTAACGTTCAGCCCCTGTTCGCGGAACTGGCAACCGGCGGTTTCGCCGTTGCCCACAATGGCAATCTGTCGAACGCGATGAAGCTGCGCGGACGATTGGTGAAGCGCGGATCGATCTTCCAGTCGACCAGCGATACCGAGGTCATCATCCATCTGGTTGCGCGGTCGGACAAGGATGCGATGCTTGACCGGCTGATCGATGCGCTCCTGCAAGTGGAAGGTGCCTATTCACTCCTCTGCCTGACACCTGACGGACTGGTCGCCTGCCGCGATCCGCTGGGTATTCGTCCGCTCGTCATGGGCAAGCTCGGCGATGCAACAATCTTCGCATCGGAAACCGTCGCCCTCGACGTGATCGGCGCGACCTACGTTCGCGACGTCGAACCGGGCGAGCTGATCATCGTGGACGCCAACGGCGCCAAATCCTTCCGTCCGTTCGCGACGATGCGCCCTCGCCCGTGCATCTTCGAACACGTCTATTTTTCGCGTCCCGACAGCATCGTCGAGGGAACCTCGGTCTACGAAGTCCGCAAGTTCATTGGCGCCGAATTGTCCCGCGAAGCGCCCGTCGACGCCGATTATGTCGTTCCCGTCCCGGACAGCGGTGTTCCCGCGGCGATCGGGTTCAGCCAGGAAAGCGGAATCCCGTTCGAACTGGGGATTATTCGAAGCCATTATGTTGGCCGCACCTTCATCCAGCCGAACCAGGAAGTTCGCAGCCTGGGCGTCAAATTGAAGCATAACGCCAACCAGGCGCTGATCCGCGGCAAGCGGATCGTGCTGATCGACGACAGCATCGTACGCGGCACCACATCGCTCAAGATCGTCCAGATGATGCGCGATGCCGGCGCCAGCGAAGTGCATATGCGGATTGCGTCACCGCCGACCGCGCATAGCTGCTTTTACGGCGTCGACACGCCCGAACGCTCCAAACTGCTCGCCGCACAAATGGATGTTGCCGCGATGCGCGAATATATCCAGGCTGACAGCCTGGCTTTCATCTCGATCGACGGATTGTATCGCGCACTCGGTGATGAACGAGACACCGACCAACCGCAGCGCTGCGACGCCTGCTTCACCGGTGCCTATCCGACCGTGTTGACCGATTTTCCGGTCGGCAACAGCGATCGCGAACAGGAACTGGCCACCGAAAAGAAGATCGCGGCTGCAGCCGCGCGATAAGGAATGCCTGACATGACCACCGACCAGCCTTTCGCGGGGAAGCTTGCGCTCGTCACCGGTGCCAGCCGCGGTATCGGCGCCGCCACCGCCGAAGCGCTTGCCGCTGCCGGTGCGCATGTCGTGCTCGTCGCCCGGACGGCCAAGTCGTTGGAAGAAGTCGAAGAGCGGATCCACATGGCTGGAGGATCGGCAACCATTGCGCCTGTCGACCTGTCCGATCGTGACAACATCGCCAAGCTGGCCGAAGCAATCGCTGGCCGCTGGGGCAGCCTCGACATGCTGGTCCTCAACGCCGGATTGCTTGGAACATTGTCCCCGGTCGAACATCTCGACGCGAAAGAACTGGAACGTGTCTTCGCGCTCAACGTTTTTGCCAACCAGGCTCTGATCCAGTCATTCGACCCGATGCTTCGCCGGTCGGAGAATGCCGAAGTGATCGGCGTAACATCATCTGTCGGCGCCGAACCGCGCGCCTTCTGGGGCGGCTACGGTGCATCCAAAGCGGCGTTGGAGAACCTGCTATTGGCTTATGCCGATGAGACCGCCCACGCGGGGAAATTGCGAGTCCATATCGTCGATCCCGGCGCAACCCGAACGCGCATGCGCCAACTCGCCTTTCCAGGCGAAGAGCCCGAATCGCTCAAGTCGCCGGCCGTCGTTGCAGATTCAATCGTCAACCGGCTGCAGGGGAATGCCGCGACCGGCGAACGCCTTCGCGTTGACGGCTAGGCCCTTTCGAACCGGGAGAGGCGGCGGGAAGGAACGGCTTCGATCAGCTTCAACTTGACCGCATCGCCCGCCGCCAGCCCGTCGCCGGGAAGTCGGGTCAGCACAGGCTCCTTGCACAATTGGACCTTTGCGCCGCGCATGTCGATTTCGGTGACGCGCGCATCGAATTTACAACCTTCGCGGCCGCTCATCACCACCGATTCAGCAAGCTCGACAACGGCGGATTCGACCTGCGAGCCCTTGCTGTCCGCTCTGTCCATCGCGGCCGGAAGCCGCTGAAACGCCTCGGTAATCGCCGGATCGACCGGCTTGCCCCCGGCAATCGCGAGTGCCGCCAGGCAGACATAGCGGTCACCCAGTCTGCGCAGCGGGGCGGTGGAGTGGACATAAGTTGCCGAAACCGCCGAATGCCATGGCACGGCCCCCGCATGGAAGGGCGCATAGGTCGCCCGTTCCCCGCGCGGCGCGCGGCAAGCATGAAGGTGGCTTGGTTCGGCTGGTTCGGATCCAGCGACCGTTCGAGCGCAGCAACGTCCGTGCCCTGGGGCCAGTCGATCCCCAACGCTTTCGCAGTGTGCTTCAGCCGCTTGATCGCGCGCTTGCCCGGCTCCGCCATCACCCGGAACAGCCCGGTATGATGCGCCAGCAACGCATCGGCAATCGCCAGGTTCGCCGCCAGCGAAAGCGCGGCATTGTCCTGCTCGATCGGCGACATGGGACGGAAGCCGAGTGCATAGCCACCACCGTCGAGGGCTTCGACTTCCTGCTGCGGCGGATCGATCCGCGCCGCGCCGCGGGCACGTTCGGCGTCGGCGATGCGGCGCGACAGTTCGGCGAAGGCAGGAGAAAGATCGGCGCGCTCCACTGTTGCATAGCCAAGCTTGGCGCGGCTTCGCACCAAGGCCCGCTCGACGCCGTCCAGGCTCGACTTGCCAGCGCCATCGATCCGTACGGAAAAGACGATCGCCGGTCGGTCGACATCGGGCAGCAAGCTCGCCGCCCCCTCGCTCAGCGTCGTTGGATATAGCGGTACTTTTGCGCCCGGAAGGTAGATGCTGGTGCCGCGCGTCCAGGCCTCGACGTCCAGCGGGTCGCCATCGCGAACGAACCAGCCGACATCGGCAATGGCATAGCGCAGGATAAGGTCGCTGCCGGACTGTTCGACGAAGAATGCCTGGTCGAGATCGCGCGAACTTGCGGGGTCGAGCGTCGCGAAATCGATCGATGTTCGATCGACGTGAGCATCGAGCGGGCGGCGAATTGCTTCTTGCGCCGCAGCGATAACCGAGGGGGGAAAATCGCCCGGAAGCTTATATTGTTCACGGATCGCGACAAGACCCTCGGCCAGCGCACCGGTGGGATCGTGGATGGCTTTCAAGATTTTACCATGGTGATCTGCGCAACATCGATGCCCTGCCCCCTGAAACCACCTTCGCAATACATGAGGTAGTAACGCCACAGCCGGTGAAAGGACTCACCGAATTCGTCCAGGCGGCCATCACCGACCGCGACATCGTAACGCGCACGCCACTGTTTGAGCGTTTCGGCATAGTCGGAACCAAAACCAGCCCGGTCGAGCCAGTCGAGGCCGCGCTCCTTCGCCAATTCGGCAAATGCCTGTTCGTTGACCAGGCAACCGCCTGGGAAAATATAGGCCTGGATGAAGTCCGCGCTGCGCGAATATGCATCGAACAATTCGCGGCGGATACTGATCATCTGCAACGATGCCTTGCCGCCCGGGCGAAGGCATCGTGAGATGCAATCGAGATAGGTAGGCCACCACCGTTCACCGACCGCCTCGACCATTTCCACGGATGCGATGGCGTCGAAGCGCTCGTCGATCTCCCGGTAATCCTGAAGGCGGATTTCGATAAGGTCGCTTAATCCTTGCTCGGCAATTTTCGAATCCGCCCAGGCTTTCTGCTCCGCCGACAAGGTTAGTCCGACCACCGCGACGCCGCGCCGCGCTGCCTCGATCGCCAAAGTGCCCCAACCGCAACCGATTTCCAGCAAGCGCATTCCCGGCGCCAGATCGAGCCGATCAAGCAAGGCCGCGACCTTTCGATGTTGCGCGGCCTCCAACGTGTCGCCCGGCTGGAACAGCGCCGACGAATAGGTCATCGTTTCGTCGAGCCACTCGCGATAGAAATCGTTCCCGAGATCGTAATGCGCCGCGATATTATCGCGCGCCTGCGCCATGCCATTGTCACGAAACTTGTGCGCCAGCGCGCTCATCCAGCGCATCGGGCCTTTCGCTCGCGCCGTCTTCCCCAGAGTTTCGCCATTGGCCATGAACAAGGCGAACAGTGGTACCGGATCGGGCGAAGTCCATTCGCCATTGGCCCACGCTTTGTACCAGCCAACCGAGCCCGATGTCGCCAGCCGGACCAGCGCCATCCAGCTGTTGAGCCGAACCACCGCAACATGCCCTTCCGCATGGAAGCCGATCCGGCGTTTCGATCCATCGGGCAAGGTCGCCTCGATCCCGCCGGCGGCGAGGCGCTCGTCAAGCTGGTCTAGGACCCGCGCGAAGGTCGGGGCGGCCAGGCGACCGACCCAGCCGGCACCGGTTGCGAAGCCGCGATCGGCATGGACGAGATGTTCACCACGGCTGGCCATGGCGCGTCCTATCACCCTAGCCGCGGGCCTTGGCAAGCGCTGCAAGCGCGCGGGCGCGGCCTTCGTGGTGTCCGATCATCTTTGGCGGATATTCGCCGCGCATTTGGTCGGGTGGATCGTGGAGGTCGGCATCGCTCAACTCAGCGAGCTCTGGCACCCATTCACGGATATATACGGCCGCATCGAACTTTTCCGACTGCGTCAGCGGTGCCATGATCCGGTTGAACATCTGGCTTGCGGTTCCTGTCCCCGCGACCCACTGCCAATTGATACTGTTGCTGCCGTAATCGGCGTCGACCAACGTGTCCCAAAACCATTTCGCGCCACGCTCCCAGTGGATCAGCAGGTGTTTGGTCAGAAAGCTTGCAACGATCATCCTGACGCGATTGTGCATCCATCCTGTCGCCCACAATTGCCGCATACCCGCATCGACGATCGGATAGCCGGTGCGGCCCTTCGCCCACGCGTCAAAGTCAGCATCGGCATCGGCGTCATCGCGAAACGGAAGCGCCTTCATTCGCTCCAGTCCGGTTTCCCAGCCGATTGATGGTTGCGCCCGCATCGCCTGCCGCGCGAAGTCACGCCACGCCAATTCCTTGAGGAATTTCGTGCCGCCCTTTCCATCGAGCGCATGCCACACCTGGCGCGGCGAGATTTCCCCCATGTGGAGGTGCGGCGACAAGCGACTGGTGCCCTCCACCGATGGGATATCGCGGCGGTCGATATAGTCGCCAACCTCCGGGCCAAACTCCAGCAATCGCTGGGACGCGCGATGTTCTCCCGGCGTCCATTCCTTGGCAAACCCGGCCGCCCAGTCGGGCTCGGTGGGAAGCAGGTTCCAATCCGACAATCTTTCGGTCGGCGGAAGATCGCCATAATCGATCCGAGCTGGCCGATCGATCGGATTGTGCGGCGGCAATTGCTCGGCCAGCGCGCGCCAGAATGCACCATAGACTTTGTAGGGCTGACCTGCGCCGGTCCGGACATGGTCCGACGGAACGAGGCATTCGCCATCGTGAAACGTGACGAGATCGCCAAGCGCTTCCTGCGCCGCGATATTCCAAGGTTCGTACAGGGTTGAGGCGTGGACTTCTTTCGCGCCGATTTCCCTGGCGACGGCCCTGACGACATCTTCGCTCATGCCCCGACGCAGGACGAGATGTCCGCGCAGGTCGGCATTCAACGCGTCGAGGCTGTGGTGAAGCCACCAACGCTGCGCGGCCCCCATCGCATAGCCATGGCTCGGGCCTTCATCGTCGAGGATATACAGCGGAACAATCGCACCGCCTTCACATGCTGCGACCAGCGCATCATTGTCCGACAGACGCAGGTCGCGCCGGAACCACATTAAACGAGGAGCCATTGCGATCAGACTCCTCGCACCGGTGACGGTTCCGTCAACGCGCGCCCCACGTCATGCGGAGGCAATGACGTTTCATCGCGGCGTAGCGAACCAGATATGGTGCCGTGGCCCCTTGCCGTTGGAACGCGCGCGGACGACCTCTTGCTCAACGTGAAAACGCGCTGCCGACAGTCGCTTCGTAAAGGACGGGTCGGGCGCGGCGGACCAGATCGCGAGGATACCGGCAGGTTTAAGCGCTTCCCGCGCAATGGCCAGACCGGAAACCGAATAAAGTCGATTGTTTTCCGCCCGAACCAGTCCATCCGGGCCATTATCGACATCCAGCAGGATGGCATCGTAACTGCCGCCGGCAATCGCGTCGGCGACATCGCCGATCCGGATGTCGACGCGCCGATCGGAAAGGCTGTCACCCGTCATTGCGGCCATCGGCCCCTTTGCCCAATCGACGATTTCAGGAACCAGTTCGGCGACCGTCGCCCTTCCATCTTGCGGCAACAATTGCAGCGCCCGACGAAGGGTGAACCCCATGCCATAACCGCCGATCAACAAATGTGGCGCCTTGCGACCACGCAATCGTGCAATTGCAAGTTCGGCCAGCGCCTCTTCCGATCCGCTCATCCGGCTCGACATCAACTCGTCACGCTCGACCAGGATCATGTGATCGCCGCCGCGACGATAGAGCTTCATCTCCTCGCCGCCCGGAATGCGCGCGGTGGCGAGCAGCTCACGCGGTGTCATTCGACGCGCGGTTCCTTTTCGACCTGCCAGGTCTGGCCTTGGCTGACGAGCTTCTGGAGGTCGGGCGACTTGCCCGCCGCCGCATCCGCGTTCTGGCCAAGGACCGCACTGTCGAAGGTCGGGGCGGGATCGTCGTAAAGGACGCCAAGCGCGACCGGAAAATTCGCTTCGGGCATTTCCACCAGCATGTGCGCCACACTTCGGTTTTTCGGGTCGTGCACGATGACCTCGTCGCTGTCGCCATCGACGATCTTGAGGGCTAGTAGGTCGCGATCCAGCGCAATGCCCTTGGCCCCGCCGGCGAACAGCATCTTTTCACCTTCGACCAGCCACAACTGCTTGTCGGCGGCGACCGACTTGTCGGTGAAGGGAGCGAACACGTCATCATTGTAAACGACGCAATTCTGGAAGATTTCGACGAACGAGGCGCCGCGATGCGCATGGGCTGCCTTCAATACGTCGACGAGATTCTTGTGAACATCGATCCCGCGCGCAACGAAACGCGCGCCCGAACCAAGCGCAAAGGCGCACGGTCGCGCCGGCCGGTCGACCGAACCGAATGGGGTCGAGGGGCTGCGCGTGCCGATCCGCGAGGTCGGCGAATATTGGCCTTTGGTCAGGCCGTAAATCTCGTTGTTGAACAGCAGCAACTGGCAATCGAGATTGCGGCGCAACAGGTGCATCGTGTGATTGCCACCGATGCTCAGCGCATCGCCGTCACCGGTGATGATCCACACGTCGAGTTCGGGATTGGCAAGCTTCGTCCCGGTCGCCACCGCTGCCGCGCGGCCATGGATCGTGTGAAAGCCATAGCTTGCCATGTAATAAGGAAAGCGGCTGGAACAGCCGATGCCCGAGATGAACACCGTCTTTTCCAGCGCATCGGCAAGGTCTGGCATAGTCCGCTGGACGGCCTTGAGCACGGCATAATCGCCGCACCCCGGACACCAGCGCACTTCCTGGTCGCTCGCCCAATCCTTGGCGGTCAGCTTGGTCACTTCATTCATCGTGCAAGTCCACCATAGAACCAGAAGATCAGGAAAAGAACGAGGACGAGCATGGCCAACAGCGGCCAGACGTTGATCGGTTTCATGACAGCGCCTCCTCGATCGCTTTGGCAATTTCCACAATGTGGAACGGCTGGCCGTTGACCTTGTTCACCGGCTTGGCGTCGACCAGGAACAGGTCGCGCAGCACGGTCTTGAGCTGGCCGGTGTTCATTTCCGGCACGATGATCCGGTCGAACCCCTTCAACAGGTCACCCATATTCTTCGGCATCGGCGCGATGTGACGAATGTGAACGTGGGCGACATCGTGACCGGCGGCAATCGCGCGGCGCACCGCCTGATGGATCGGGCCGTAGGTCGACCCCCAGCCAACCACCGCCAGCTTCGCACCCGCCCGGCCCAGACAGATTTCCTGATCGGGAATGCTGTCCGCGACATTGGCGACTTTCTGCGCGCGGATGCGGGTCATTTCGGCGTGTGCGGCGGGTGAATAATCGATGTTCCCGCTACCCGGTGCCTTTTCGATCCCACCAATGCGATGCTCCAGCCCCGGGGTGCCGGGCCGGATCCACGGACGCGCCAGTTCATCGTTGCGGGCATAAGGCAGTACCGGTTCGCCCGGTGCCGGGCGCTGGGTATGGAACGCAACCGGGAATGGGGCATAGTCCGCCATGTCCGGCACTTTCCAAGGCTCCGCCGCATTGGCGATATAGCCGTCGGTCATCAGCATCACCGGGGTCATGTACCGGGTCGCGATCCGAACCGCCTCGATCGCGCAATCGAAGGCATCGGCGGGCGAACGCGCGGCGATGACCGGCATCGGCGCATCGCCGTTGCGCCCATAGACCGCCTGGTAAAGATCCGACTGCTCGGTCTTGGTGGGTAGCCCGGTCGACGGCCCGCCACGCTGCGAATTGACGATGACCAGCGGCAGTTCGGTGATGATGGCAAGGCCCATCGCCTCGCCCTTCAGCGCAATCCCCGGACCCGACGACGACGTCACCCCCAGCGCTCCGGCGTACGACGCGCCGATGGTCGCACAGATAGCGGCAATCTCATCCTCCGCCTGGAAGGTCGTGATGCCATATTCCTTGAGCCGCGATAGGTGATGCAGGATCGCCGATGCCGGCGTGATCGGATAGCCGCCGAAGAACATCTTGAGGCCCGCCAGTTGCGCGCCCGCGACCAGCCCAAGGCTGATCGATTCCGCGCCCGTCACGGTACGATACAGGCCCGGTTCCGACGGCGCGGGATCGACATGGGTGCGGCGCACCTGCCCGCCAATCTCGACCGTTTCGCCATAGGCATGGCCAGCATTCAGCGCGGCGATATTGGCTTCGGCGAGTTCCGGCTTCTTGGCGAACTTGGTCTGCAGCCATTCGATGATCGGCGCGCGCTCTCGGTCGAACATCCACAGCGCAAGTCCAAGCGTCCACATGTTCTTGCAGCGCAGCGCTTCCTTGTTGCCCAGACCGAACGGCTTGACCGCATCCAGCGTCAATTGGGAGATGTTGAACTTGACCAGCGTCCATTTGCCAAGGCTGCCGTCGTCCAGCGGGCTGGCATCATAACCGGCCTTGGTCAGGTTGCGGGCGGTGAATTCGCCTTCATCGGCGATGATCAACCCGCCTTCACGAAGTGCCCCGACATTCGTCTTCAGGGCCGCCGGATTCATCGCAATCAGCACATCGGGCTGGTCGCCGGCCGTTTCGATCGCGGTCGATCCGAAATTGATCTGGAAAGCGGAGACGCCGAACGTGGTGCCCTGCGGCGCCCGGATTTCGGCCGGAAAATCGGGGAAGGTGGCCAAATCGTTCCCTGCAAGAGCCGTCGACAGAGTGAACTGACCGCCGGTCAACTGCATTCCATCGCCGCTATCGCCCGCAAACCGGACGACCACCGCTTCGGCGGGGGGATGGGCGTTGGCCTCCTCGGGGGTCAGCATATGGGTTGCCGACTGGGTCATGCAGTGACTTTCGCCTAAAGTTGAAACTGTTGTCCATGCCCTTACGACCGCTGTCTGCGGGTTGAAAGCCTCTACCGTCCCGCCACCCTTGGTTTCTTGGCCGGATCGGCGCACAACGGTGATTAAGCGGGGCCTGCGACGGGGGCAATCGGGATGATCTTCAAGCGCTTTGCGGCAAATCTTCGCGCGCAGAACTGGTTTGCGATCGCCATTGAACTGATGATCGTCGTTGTCGGCGTCTTCATTGGCACGATGGTGGCGAACTGGAACGTCGATCGCCTGGAGAAGCGGGAGACCACCAGCCTGTTGTCACAGCTCGAAGTGGAGTTGGGACCGGTCCTCGCCGATCTCGATAGCATGGACGATTATTACGCGGTCAGCGGCCGCTACGCGACACGAGCGTTGGCGGGCTGGAACGGAGATCCCAAGGTGAGCGAAAACGATTTCGTCATCGCCGCCTACCAAGCGAGCCAAATCAACGGGATTGGAACCAACAGCTCGGTCTGGGCGGAGATTTTCGGAGCGGACAAATTGCGAAATATCGACGATCTCGCAATGCGGCGTGCCTTACGGCGGCTGATGACGTTCGACTATGGACTGGTCAATCTGACCGCCGCCATGTCCCGCTATCGCGAGGAAGTGCGTAAGGTCATTCCCGACGATCAGCAGAGCGCGATCCGGTCGCGGTGCGGCGATATTCCGAGGCCCGACGGAATTCTCATCCTGCCGCCCACGTGCGAACTTCGGCTTCCCCCTGCTGAGGCGGCGCGTACGGCGGCGGCCCTGCGCACGCGGCGCGACCTGGTCGCCGAACTCAATTGGCATCGCGCAAAAATCGCTACCCAGCTGCAGAATGTAGACACGCTTCGCATTTATGCGGGCGATCTGATCAGGCGGATCGATTGACATGATCTTCAAACGCTTCGCCGCAAATCTTCGCGCGCAGAACTGGCTTGCGATAAGCATCGAGATCGCGATTGTCGTCGTCGGTGTTTTCATCGGTACGCAGGTGTCGAACTGGAATGCCGAGCGGCTGGAAAAGAACGAAACGCGCAAGATGCTGGTTCAACTGGCACCAAATCTAAAAGTCATGTCCGAATTCTTCGAGGCGGCGCGTAGTTATTATGGCGTGACTCGCACCTACTCGAAGACGGCACTAGCGGGCTGGCGAGGCGACACGTCGACCAGCGACGCCGATTTTGTCGTCGCCGCCTACCAATCGAGCCAGATTCTGGCGTTCGGCGCAAATTCATCGGCTTGGGCGAGCGTGCTTGGCGCAGACCGGCTGCGCAGCATCGACGATCCAGCGATGCGAAACGATCTGTCCTTCCTGATGTCGGCCGATTACGGACAGCTCGACCTGCCCGCCGTCGACACGCCTTACCGCCGCAACGTCCGGCGGATTATTCCGATCGAGCTGCAGGATGCCATTCGTGAGCGGTGCGGCGATCGTCCGACCGGCACCTATCTCGTCTTGCCACCTGATTGTGACCTGCAAATCGATCCAGCTTTGGCAAGCGCCGCCGCGGCCAAGTTGCGCGCCCATCCCGAGCTTGCCGACGACCTCCAGTGGCACATCGCTGCGCAGGCCGCCCTGATGGCCAACATGGTTCAATTTGAACTCAGCACCGAACGCCTTCAGAAGCAAATCGCCCGATTGCCCGAATGAGCGGTTCACAGGACGCCCCCGCGGGGGCAGTAGTCGGAAATGAACGAAGATCATCTCTATCGCCGCGGAGTCGGCATCATGCTGCTCAACGAGGCGCGCCATGTCTGGGTCGGGCGGCGGATCGATAATGCGGTGGAAGCCTGGCAGATGCCGCAGGGCGGGATCGACGAGGGCGAGGATCCCTGGCCGGCCGCGCTTCGCGAACTCGAAGAAGAAACCGGGATCGGCGCAGCCCTCGTCGAACGCCTTGCCGATCATCCACAACAATTGCGGTATGACCTTCCGCCCGAACTCGCCGGTCGGTTGTGGCAAGGGCAATGGAAAGGGCAGTTGCAGGACTGGTTCCTGGTCCGCTTCCAGGGCCGCGATGCCGACGTCGATATTGCCACCGCCCATCCGGAATTTTCGCATTGGCAGTGGGTCGCGCCGGATCGCCTCCCCGACCTCATCGTACCGTTCAAGCGCGACATGTACCGCGCCATCGTCGACGGCTTCCGCGACTGGCTTTGAACATCGCCTCGCGCTAGAGCCGCGACCATGCAGGGGCTGAAAACAATTGAACGCGATTGCGTCACCCATGCGCAGGCCGCGCAGGACGTAATGTTGCAGCAAACGCTCGATTGGGCCGCGATCAATTCGGGATCGCGCAATCTGGCGGGCCTCGCCAGCGTTGGAAGCGCGATTGGCGACGCACTTTCGGCCCTGCCCGGCGACTTGCGCTGGATCGACCCGACACCGGTCGAAGCGGTCGATGCTGCTGGCAAGACGTACGACCTGCCGCACGGCCGCCATTTGCGCCTGACGGTCCGACCCGACGCGCCGCTGCAATTGCTGTTCACCGGGCACATGGACACGGTCTTCCCGGTCGATCACGCCTTTCAAGAAACGCGCTGGATCGACGATGGCAAGGTCATCAACGGCCCCGGCACGGCCGACATGAAGGGCGGTATCGCCGTCATGCTCGCCGCGCTGACGGCGGTCGAAGCCAGCGGCGCGGCTTCGTTCGGCTATGACATCATCATCAACAGTGACGAGGAAGTTGGAAGCCTTGCGTCAGCGGCACTGCTCGCGGAAGCGGCGCTCGGCAAACGCGCCGCGCTGACCTACGAACCCGCCGCGCTTCCCGACGGAACGCTGGCCGGCGCGCGACCGGGCAGCGGGAATTTCGATTTCACGATTCACGGTCGTTCGGCCCATGCCGGTCGCAATCCCGAAGACGGGCGCAACGCACTACTCGCCGCCGCCGACCTGGCGCTCCGTTTGAAAGCGGGCATGGGGCCAGGCCTCAGCGTCAATCCGGCCCGGATCGACGGGGGCGGTCCCAACAACGTGGTGCCTGATCTCGCCGTCCTTCGCGTCAACATGCGGCCGGCATCGACCGATGACCAGGCCCGTGCACAGGCGCTGATCGAACGGGAGGTCGCGGCGGTCATCGCCGACCATGACGTCGAAATCCATGTCCACGGACATTTTGCACGCCCGCCAAAGCCGATCAGCAATGCCGCCGAACATCTGTTCGGAATCGTCAGGCAGGCCGGCGCGGACCTTGGCCAGTCAATCGACTGGAAGGCCACGGGCGGTGTGTGCGACGGAAACAATATCGCGGCGTGCGGGGTCCCGGTCATCGACACGATGGGGGTCCGCGGCGGCAAGATTCATTCGATGGAGGAATATCTGATTGTCGAAAGCCTGGCCGAGCGTGCGGCCCTGTCTGCGCTGACCATTCTCCGGCTGGCCGGGGAAGAAGGATGAGTTGTCGTATTCGCGCCGCACGGCCCGACGATCATCGCGCACTTTACGATCTCGCCAAGCTGACCGGCGGCGGATTTACCAATTTGCCCGCCGAAAAAGCGACGCTGGAGAAAAAGCTCGCCACGTCGGAAGCCGGGTTCAGCCGTACGGGCGAAAATCCGGGCGACGATCTTTATGTCTTCATGCTTGAGGATATGGAGACGAAGGCAATCCGCGGCACTTGCCAGGTGTTCGGCGCGGTCGGCACCGATCGACCCTTCTACAGTTACCTGATCTCGACGCTGACCCAGAAAAGCGCCGAATTGGGGCGCAGCTTTCGCAACCAGACACTCAACCTGACAACCGACCTGGAAGGGTCGAGCGAAGTTGGCGGCCTGTTCCTCCATCCGCACGAACGGGCGGGCGGGTTGGGCATGCTTCTGGCTCGGTCGCGTTACCTGTTCATCAAACAACATCGTCCGCGCTTCGGCGACGTCGTGATCGCCGAATTGCGCGGCGTCATGGATCAGGGCGGTCACTCGCCATTCTGGGACGCTATCGGCGGCCGCTTTTTCGGCATGACTTTCCCCGAAGCCGACGAATTCAACGCGATTCACGGCACGCAATTCATTGCCGACCTGTTCCCGAGCTCGCCAATCTACGTATCCATGCTTCCGGAAAGCGCACGGGCCGTGATCGGACAGCCGCATTCGTCCGGCCGCGCTGCACTCAAGATGCTGGAGAACGAGAATTTTGACTGGGACGGTTACGTCGATATTTTCGACGGAGGACCGACCGTCACCGCTCGTACCGACAAGATTAAGACCGTCCGGAACGCTGATTGGTCACTGGTGGGAGGAAGTGGCACGGGCGGCGAGACCATGATCGTGGCGGCGCGAACGCTGCACGATTTCGTGGCTTGCTATGCCCAGGTGACGACATCCAGCCATGGCGAATTGCTGATCGACGACAAGGCTATGCGGATGCTGGATATCGGGCCGGGCGACCGCGTGCTGGCTGTTCCGCGATGATCCGCGAAATCAATTTTGACGGGATCGTCGGTCCCAGCCATAATTATGCGGGGCTCAGCCTCGGCAATCTGGCCTCCGCGAAAAATGCCGGTCACGTCTCGCAACCGCGTGCCGCCGCCTTGCAGGGCCTGGACAAGATGCGCTCCAATCTTGCGCTCGGCCTCACCCAGGGCCTGTTCGTACCGCAGCCGCGACCGGCGCGAGCCTGGCTTGCCAGTTTGGGCAGCAACCTCGAGGCTGCTGATCCAGTCCTTGCCGCGAACGCGTTGAGCGCTTCATCGATGTGGGCTGCCAATGCAGCGACCGTCAGCCCCGCGCCCGACAGCGCCGACGGACTTTGTCACCTGACCGTCGCCAACCTCCAGACGATGCCGCACCGCAGCCACGAATGGCGCGCGACGCTCGACCAGCTCGAAGTCGCCTTCGCACATCCTGCTTTCGCGGTTCATTCACCGGTGCCGACCTTCGGCGACGAGGGCGCGGCCAACCACATGCGCCTTGCGCCGACGCACGGCGCACGTGGCGTCGAAATCTTCGTCTATGGCGTTGCTGGCGGTCCCTTCCCTGCCCGCCAGCATGTCGAGGCATCGCGGGCGATCGCCAGACTGCATCGGCTCGATCCCGACCGGACCTTTTTTGCGCCGCAAAGCGAAGACGCGATTGCCGCCGGCGCATTCCACAACGATGTCGTCGCGGTCGCCAACGGGCCAATATTGTTCGCCCACGAACAAGCGTTCGCCGACCGGTCGAAGCTCGTTGAATTTTGCGCGCGCCATGTCGACGGGTTCGAATTGGTTGAAGTCAGCGCCGCCGATGTTCCACTGGCCGACTCGATTCGCTCTTACCTGTTCAATTCGCAACTCGTGACATTGGACGATGGATCGATGACCCTGGTGGCGCCCACGGAATGCGCCGAGACGCCCAGCGTGAAGGCCTGGATTGATGCGCATCTGGCATCCAACGGCGCCATCCGACGGGTCAATTTCGTTGATGTTCGTCAATCGATGGCCAATGGCGGCGGCCCGGCCTGCTTGCGTTTGCGGGTGCAATGCGACCAGGGCGACGTCGACCCCCGCTTCCTGGTCGATGAGGCCAAGCTCGACTTGCTGGGTGAAGTGATCGCACGCACCTGGCCAGAGGAAATCGCCGCAGGCGATCTGCAGTCGAGCAAATTGATTGGCGAAATCGAGAACGCGCGATGCGCGCTGCTCGGAGCGCTCGATCTGGCCCTGCTCGACTGTCGAAATAGTTAACACTTCGAATGGTGCGTTAACTCTTTTTTCGCGGAACTCTGCCACTGGCACGACGTTTGCTTAACCATATGACCATGTGGAAGCGCCTCGGCCGACTGTTCGTCATCAAAACCCGATTCGAGGCGTTCCTCATCATCTATGCCATCGCACTTGGAGCGATCGAGCGCGGTCATCACTATATGGAAATGATGCCGGGGATGCTTGGCCTGGTATTCGCGGTTCTGTGCACAGGTGTCGTATTCGTGGCTGGCGCGAAGCTGATCGATTCAGTCACGCCGCAGAAGCTGGAAACCGTTTCGCATAATCTTCGATCGCAACCTTGGCGGCGTGCGCGTCGGGTCAGTCGTAATCGACCCAGCCCACGCCGGCATTACGCCGCAGGGTCAAAGTCCGCGCGTCGCAGGGATTGACCCCCTTGAACATGATGGTGTCGCCCGATCCCGTCGTCACCCGTAGATCATAGCCGCAGTCCGAATTATCGAAATTCCAAGACGTCCGTGCGCCACTGGAAGAAGCCTGCGGGCCACTGTTCCAAGTGCCATTCGGCGAAGTCCGAACCTCGACCGAACGAATCTGAGTTCCTGTGCCATTGACCAATGTCACGCTCGCCGGAGCAAGTGATTGGGCAGGAACCGCAAAAAAAACGATCCCACATAGCGCGAGAAAATTCTTCTTCATGACTCTGGAATATAACGATTTGTTACCGCGAAAGAAAGATCAGGAATTTTCGTTTGTGCTTGTGGATATTAACCATGTGTTAGGGCATGAGTTCGCATTCTTCGAGTCGCCTGGGAGGACCGACCACGATGGAATTGAACTTGCGCTACTATCTTCGCCGCGCCGCTGAGGAGCGGACTGCAGCCGTTCGTGCGGTGACACCGCAAGCGCGAGAGCGCCACGACAAACTCGCCCAGGATTTTGCGATGCGCGCACAGCAACATGGTCCGGTTGTCATGTCGGCCTGAGCTCGACCGTCAGCAAACTCACATCACGAAGGCGCCACCAGGCGCCTTTTTTGTGTCAGATTTGGGAAAGTGGCGCGCCCGGAAGGATTCGAACCTCCGACCACCTGATTCGTAGTCAGGTACTCTATCCAGCTGAGCTACGGGCGCGCGGTGAGCGGGCTATTAGGCAGACAAGGCGAAGCGCGCAACCCCGTTCGTAGCAATTGCGCGCCGGAAAATGCGTCCCTAGACATCACGGACATGAAAGTCCTCGCACTCCTCCCGGCTCTGGCACTTGCTGCTTGTTCGACCGCGTCCTCGGATGCCCCTTCGCTGACGCGCCGTCCGGCGGAAGCAATCGATCCGCGTGTCCCGATCAATCCTGCCGCCCTCGGTGATCCAGCCGATCCCGCGCTTGTGACCGAGGTGAACCAGTTGCTCAATAAGGCGCGAGGTAGCGCGGCCGAGTTTGATGCCGGAGAATCGCGCGTTCGGGCCTTGGCGGGTTCGGCAGGGCCCGCGCAGAGCGAGAGCTGGATTGCCGCGCAAGCCGCATTGAGCGAACTCGGCCGAATTCGCGCCCCTGCCGCTGCTGCTGCCGCCGACCTCGACCAGATTCGCGCCGAGCGCGCACGATCCGGCCAGCCCATTCTTGCTTCGGATCTGGCGCTTCTCGAAGGGGCGGCAAGCGAGCTCAGGGCAATCAATGAACGTCTTGCCGGAAAGATTGACGCAATCGGCGCATCGATCGCGCGTTAGGCGATCGCCAACGTGCGCGCCGTCGGCCAATCGGCGGCATCGATTCGATAGACGATCGTCGGGTTGAGGTCTTCGCCGAACCGCGGGTCGATATAATCGAATTCGGGCCGGTGGCTCATGCCGATCCGCTTCATCAGCCCCCAGCTTCCCTCGTTTCCCTCCACAGTGAGCGCCACGACATGAGACGCTTGGAAAGTGCCGAAAGCCAGGTCCATCGCGGCGATGGCTGCCTCCTTCGCAATTCCGCGCCCCCAGGCGCTTTCCCGCAGACGCCAACCGATTTCCATTGCATCGCTAATCGGCCCTGCCCCGGGCGCATTGACCCGCTTCAATCCGCAAAAGCCGAGAAGTTCGCCATCGTCGCGATCTTCCACGATCCAGAATGTGTGGCCGTAATCGCGCTGGTAGCCGTCGAGACGCGCCTTGGCGGCGTCCCATTGCGCGCGGGTCTGGACGCCGCCAAGCCAGCGCATCACCGCTGGCGTGTTCATCACATCATAGAAACGATCGCTATCGCCCTCCTCCCAGGCACGAAGGATCAGGCGCTTTGTGGTTGCGGCAATTCGGTGATTATCGGTCATTGCGAAGCAGCTTGGTCGAGACAAAATAGAGCAGGAGACCGCTCACCGCGAAGCCGGCAAGCAATTGCCACTGAATCGCGCTGGTCTGGAATGTCGCCCAAAGGCTGAGGAGCAATGCCGTCGGCATGGCAAGTGCGATCGTTGCGGTGACCACCGGCAGTCCGGCCTTCCGGCGCATCACGGGCAGCGACAGGATGGATGCGATGTAGGCGATCAACCGGGCCAGCGTACTGACCGCGGCGAGGAACAGGAACGACCCGCTGAGCGCAAACAGGGTCGTTGTAACGCCCAAGAAGGCGATGGAGTTGGCCGGCGTTCCGAACCGCTCCGAGAACCGACCGAACCACGACGGCAGCACGCCGTCCTGCGCGAAGCTCGACGTCATCCGGCTGGCTGAGGTCACGCCCGCGGCGAGGTTGGCGAGCACCGATATCGAGACCGTCAGCCCGATCAGATAGGATCCGACGTCGCCGCCAAGCTCCTGCCCCAATGCGACCAACGGTGCCGATCCGCCCTGACCCGCAACGGGGGAGTGGCCATAGACCCATTGAAGCGCAAAGTAGATCAGGGTGACGATGGCAAGGCTGCCGAGCAATGCGCGCGGCATCGCCTGCTGCGGGTTTCGTGTCTCGCCGGCGGGAACCGTCGCGTTTTCGAAACCGACGAAGGCGTAGAGGGCTGCAAGCGCCACCCCTTCCACGGCACTATATTGCGGGAGGACGACCGGATCGGTCGTGATACTGCCTGCAAGACCGATCGCGATGAGCACCAACAATGGGGCGATCTTCATGATCGTCAATGCGCCAAGCACCGCAACCACCCGCTTCAGTCCGACGATATTGATGATCGTCAGCCCGCCCAGGATGACGATCAGGGTGAGTGAGCGACCGGGTTCACTGGCCACCCACGGCCAGATGGCACCGGCATAATCGGTCAGAACGATGGCGTTGGCACCAAGGCTGATGACCCGGGCGGCATAGAAAATCCAACCGACCTGAAAGCCGAGGAAGGGCCCATAGGCATCGGTGACGAAGCGGTGCGGCCCGCCCGATCGATCGGTCAGGCGCGTCAGTTCGGCAAAGCAGATGACGATTGCCCCGACCAGCACGCCGCCGATCAGGATGCAGCCATGGCGCGAACAGGCCGACAGCGGCGTGGAGGCTCTCGGTCAGGCCAAAGATGCCTGCCCCGATCAGCCCGTTGACGACCAGCAAACCCACGCCCAGCGTACCCATCGCGCGCGGAGCTTCAACGTCCGGCTTGCTCATTGTTATCCCCCTATCAGTCGCGCGGCCTCCAGCGCATGATAGGTCAGGACCCCCGTTGCCCCGGCCCGCTTGAACGCCAACAACGTCTCCATGATGAGTGCATCGCGATCGCCTGCGCCTGCCGCCGCCGCGGCCTCGAGCATCGCATATTCTCCCGACACGGCATAAGCGAAGGTGGGGACGTCGAACCGGTCGCGGACGCGCGCCACCACGTCGAGATAGGCCAGCCCAGGCTTGACCATCACCATGTCAGCGCCCTCGGCAATATCGAGCGCGACTTCGCGCAATGCCTCGGCGCCATTGGCAGGATCCATCTGGTAACCGCGCTTGTCACCTTTCAACCGCCCACCGCTGCCAACGGCTTCGCGGAACGGTCCATAGAATGCGGAGGCATATTTGGCGGCATAGGCCATGATTGCCACGTTGACGTGCCCGGCACTTTCCAGCCCATCGCGGATCGCGCCGACCCGGCCGTCCATCATGTCCGACGGCGCGACGATATCGGCGCCGGCCTCGGCCTGAACCACGGCTTGGCGGACCAGTACGTCGACCGTCGCGTCGTTGCGGACGTAACCGGTGTCGTCGACCAGCCCGTCATGGCCATGCGCGGTATAGGGGTCGAGCGCGACGTCGGTTAGCACACCGATGTCGGGCACCGCGTCCTTCACGGCGCGGATCGCCTGGCAAATCAGATTGTCGGGGTTCAGCGCTTCTTCGGCCCGCTCGCTGCGCCGATCACCCGGCGTATTGGGAAACAAGGCAATGCACGGGATGCCGGCATCGCGGGCCATTTTTGCCTGCGCGGCCAGCCGGTCCACGCTCCACCGGCTCACCCCGGGAAGTGACCCGACTGGCTGTTCCTCGCCCTTGCCGTCGCAAATGAACAGCGGCCAGATGATGTCGGATGGATGCAGCCGGTGCTCGGCAAGCATGGCGCGAATCCACGGCGAGCTACGCGCGCGGCGCATCCTTGTGGCGGGAAAGCTGGGTGAACTCATGGTCCGGTCCTAGCGATTTGTTGCGTCGGCGGAAAGAAACGCCGCGCCGAATGTTCAGCCGCTATGAAACCCCTCCCCAAACAGGCGATCCTGGTCGTCAACGCCATGAGCCGCCGCGGTGCCGACGTCTTTGCCGAAGTCCGCGACAAGCTGATCGCCGCCGGCGTCGACCTGATTGAGGCGCATGCCGTCGACAAGCCGGGAGACATGGAGCCGACCATCAAGGCGGCAATCGCAAAGGCGCCGATGGTCATCGTCGGCGGCGGCGACGGGTCGCTTTCGACCAACGTCGATCATTTCGTCGGCAAGGACACGGTGTTCGCGATCCTACCGCTCGGCACCGCAAACAGCTTTGCCAAGACGCTGGGTATGGGAACCGATCTTGACGCCGCGGTGGACGTGATCGCCAACGGCCTCCGCCGCCGGATCGATCTTGGCCAGATCGACGGCGACTATTTCGTCAACGCCGCAGCGCTTGGCCTCTCTCCATTGATTGCCGACACCGTCCCGCACAACCTCAAGAAATATTTCGGAATGGTCGGCTACATGCTGTGGGCCGCCCGGGTCGCTTTCAAGTTCCGGCCATTCCGGCTGCGCATCACGAATGACGACGGCAGCATCGACAAGGCCTGGGCAACCGAAGCGCGGATTTTCAACGGCACCCATCATGGCGGCGTTGAATTGATTGAAAGCCAATCGCTCGACAGTGGTGAAATCGTGATCCAGGCCGTGACCGGGAAAAGCCTGTTCGGCCTGGCGTGGAGCTGGTTTGCAACCCTGTTCAAGCTGCGGGATCGTGACCTGACCACGACCGAATGGCGCGGCCAGAAGCTGCGCCTGGAATCGCGGCCGCGCCAGAAAATCTCGATCGACGGCGAAATCGCGGCGAGAACCCCGGTCACCGTCGAAATCGCCGATGCAGTAATCGAGGTTGCCGCGCCCCGCGAAAACCAGATGGCGATCTGAGGCCGCCAATTCACGCGCTTCGGCAAATCCGCCCGTTCGGCTAGGACCGAAAAGCGCTTCAGGCGACACTCGCCAGCGGCCGCACATCGGCCCGCACCGCCGCCCAGATGCAAATCACGAACACGGCCACGAACAGTGGCGCGCGGTGCCAAAGCAACAGGAACAGCGGCGACGCCTGCTCCACGCCGTAAAGTCGCATGATCAGCGCGGGGTAGACCAACGCCTACGCCGGCAACAGGTGGATCAGCGCAAGGATGAACCAGCTTGCCCTGATCATCTCTGTCTCGCCTTATCCAAGCCGGGCCAACGCCGCCTGACAGCTTGTCGACTTCCTGCGCCCTGGCATCATGATCCGCCTGCGCCTTGGCCACTGCCTCCGGCTTCGCCCGCTCGGCAAAATTCGGATTGCCCAGCCTTGCCGCCAATCCGTCACGATCCTTTTGCGCGACGTCCATCGCCTTGGCCAGGCGGGCACGCTCGGCGTCCAGATCGACCGCACCTTCCAGCGGGAAGGCAAGCGTCACCCCGCCAACAACAATCTGCGCCGATGACGGTGGCACATTCGCACTTGCCACCGGTCCATCGAGTTTCGCCATCCGCGCCAATGTTGCGCGATTGTCGGCAAGCCGCGACAGCATTGCGGGATCTCCGCCGATGACATGCGGCGTCAGCGCCGCGGTCCAGGGAATATTGAGCTCGGCGCGAATGGCCCGCACCGCCTCGACCACTGCGACCAGTCCGTCGATGTCGGCCTTTGCCCCAGCATCCACACTCGCTTTCGGTGACGGCCACTTGGCGGTGATCAGCGGATAGTCGTCGCGCGATCCAGCGCCCATCGCACCCCACAATTCCTCGGTCACGAACGGCATGAACGGGTGCAGCATCACCAGGATCTGGTCGAATGCCCAGGCGGCGACCGCCTTGGTCTCGTCGTCCCACTGGCCTTTGACCAGCTCGACATACCAGTCGCAGAACGTGCCCCAGGTGAAGTGGTAGATCGCGTCCGCCATCCCGTCGAAGCGCAGCTCGTCGAACGCCTTGTTCAGGGCGGAAAGCGTCCCGACCACTTCGCCGATAATCCATCGATTGACCGGCAGTTCGGCCTTGGGCGCCGCAATGCTGTCGCTCGCGCCAACGCCGTTCATCTGCAGGAAGCGCGCGGCATTCCACAGCTTGGTCGCGAAATTGCGATATCCCTCGACCCGCTTTTCATCCAGCTTGATGTCGCGGCCCTGGCTTTCCATCGCGGCCATCGTGAAGCGCAGCGCATCGGCGCCATAGCGGTCGATCAGGCCCAGCGGATCGACCACATTGCCCTTCGACTTGGACATTTTTGCGCCCTTGTCGTCGCGCACCAGCCCGTGAAGGTAGAGCGTCTTCCACGGTCGTTCCTTCATGAACTCGAAGCCCTGCATCGCCATGCGGGCGTCCCAGAAGAAGATGATGTCGAAGCCAGAAATCAGCACGTCGTTGGGATAATGGCGCGCAAGGTCGTGGGTCTGCTCAGGCCAGCCCAAGGTCGCGAACGGCCACAAGGCGGACGAAAACCACGTGTCGAGCACGTCATCATCGCGCTTTAACGCGACGCCCGCGCCGGCCATCGCCTGTGCCTCTTCCTGCGTTTCCGCGACGTGGACGTTTCCGTCAGCGTCATACCACGCGGGAATCCGGTGCCCCCACCACAGCTGGCGGCTGACGCACCACGGCTGGATGTTTTCCAGCCAGTTGAACCAGGTCTTCTTCCATGTCTCCGGCACGACCGCGATCTCGCCCGATCGCACCGCCTCGATCGCCGGTTTCGCCAGCGTTTCGGCGTCGACATACCATTGGTCGGTCAGCATCGGCTCGATGACCAACCCCGAACGGTCACCGAACGGCTGCATGATCATCTTGTCTTCGCGCGCGATCATCAGGCCTTCGGCGTCGATGTCGG
The DNA here is from genome assembly GCA_963843855.1 of uncultured Alphaproteobacteria bacterium. Taxonomy (GTDB): domain Bacteria; phylum Pseudomonadota; class Alphaproteobacteria; order Sphingomonadales; family Sphingomonadaceae; genus Sphingomicrobium. The sequence continues at coordinate 67,338 of CAWJMA010000003.1, read as the reverse complement.
CCACCACTGCCTTGCGGGCGTCGTAGCGATCGAGCCCGCGATACGCCTCGGGCACCAGGTTCAGCGCATCGACGTCGCCCGCGGCAAATTCCTCGCCCTGGGCATAAGCCACCGCCCGCGCTGACGCTTCGGCATAAGGTGCGCCGTCGCTGCGCATGTGCGCAGTGCCGTCCATCAGCCGGTACATCGGGATGCCATTGCGCTGCGCAACGCCATAATCGTTGAGGTCATGCGCGCCGGTGATCTTGACCGCGCCCGAACCGAAGTCGGGATCGGGATATTCGTCGGCAATGATCGGAATGAGGCGGCGATGCTCCTTCGGTCCGACCGGAATCTCGCAAAGCTTGCCGATGATGGGCGCATAGCGCGCGTCGTCCGGGTGCACCGCCACCGCGCCATCGCCCAGCATCGTTTCGGGCCGGGTCGTCGCGATCGAGATGTAATCGCGGGTTTCCTCGAACAGGATTGCCCCGTCAGCATCCCGCTCGACATATTGGTAGGTTTCGCCGCCCGCGAGCGGATATTTGAAATGCCACATGTGACCGGCGACTTCGCGGTTCTCAACCTCCAGGTCGCTGATCGCGGTCTGGAATTTTGGGTCCCAGTTCACCAGTCGCTTGTCGCGGTACAGCAACTTTCGATTGTACAGCTCGACGAACACCTTGAGCACGGCTTTGGAAAAGCCCTCGTCCATCGTGAAGCGCTCGTTGGTCCAGTCGCAACTGGCGCCCAGCCGGCGCAGCTGCCCGGTGATCTGGCCGCCGCTTTCTTCCTTCCACTCCCAAACCTTCGCGACAAATTCGTCGCGGGTGAAGTCGGTCCGCTTCTTCTGTTGCAGGTCGAGCTGGCGTTCGACGACCATCTGGGTCGCGATCCCGGCGTGGTCGGTGCCCACGACCCAAAGCGCGTCTTTGCCGTCCATCCGCGCGCGCCGGATCAGGATGTCCTGCAGCGTGTTGTCGAGCGCATGGCCGATATGCAGGTTGCCCGTGACGTTGGGCGGCGGCATGACGATCGTATAGGGTACGGCATCGGGCCGCACGGGCCGGAACAACCCGCTTTCTTCCCAATGGGCGTACCACTTGGCCTCGATCGGCCCCGGTTCGAACGTTTTGGCTAGCTCGGTCATCAGCGGCGATTAGCCGTCATGCTGCACCGCCGCAAGCCAGCCTCGCCCGACCCGGGAAGCGACGATCCGCGCTCTACTTGCCCAGATACGTCCGCATCCAGCCGAACACCTCGTCGTACCAGCGCACCGAGTTCTTGGGTTTCAGCACCCAGTGATTCTCGTCCGGGAAAACGATCAGCTTCGATGGGATATTGCGGCGCTGCAATGCGGTGAAGCTGGCCAGACCCTGCGTGTAGGGAATGCGAAAATCCTTTTCGCCGGTGATCACCAGCATCGGGGTTTTCCACTTCGCGACATGGTTGACCGGGTTCCAGCGCTCGTAGGCCGCGGGGTCCTCATAATAGGCCTTCCCGCCATGCTCCCATTCGGTGAACCACAATTCTTCGGTCTCATACGCCATCGCGCGCTGGTCAAAGACTCCGTCATGCTGGATCAGGCACTTGAACCGATCGGGCCACTGTCCAGCGATCCAGTTCATCATGTAACCACCATAAGACGCGCCCAGGGCGCAGGCATTGTCCGCGTCCAAACTGGGATCGTTGGCGGTCGCAAAGGCGAGGCCCTTCTTCAGATCCTCCAGAGGCTTCCCGCCCCAATCGTTACGGATCGAGTCGGTGAAGGCCTGCCCATATCCAGTCGACCCGTGGAAATCGATGCTGACCACCGCATATCCTGGCGCGCTGAACAGGCGCGGGTTCCAGCGATACGACCAGCCGTTCCCGAAACTGCCCTGCGGCCCGCCATGCACCACAAACGCGATCGGCAATTTTCCGGTGACGCCCTGCGGCTTCAATTTGAAACCCCACACCATGTCATTATTCGCACCGGCGAAGCTGTATTTCTGGAACGTCACCGGGTCGAGCTGGGCGAGCAGCGTGCGGTTCACCGCGGTCAGTTGCGCCACCTGCCCGCGCGCATCGACGCGATACAGATCGTCGGGCGCCATCACGCTGTTCATGGTTGCGACGACGCTGCCGTCCTTCAACGGAGTCGCATTGTGGAATGTCCCCTCGCGCGTCAGGCGCGTGATCCGGCCACTCGCGACATCGACCCGGAACAGCGGATTTTCCATCACGTCATTGGCTTCGACCACAATCGACCGGCCGTCGGGCGCCCAGGCGAAACTGCCCACTGATCGGTCCCACTCCTGGGTTACCGCGCGGGTCCGGCCAGTCGCCAGATCGCGAATCTTCAGCACCTGCCGGTCCGCCTCATAGGTCGCGCGCGCCATCGACACATAGGCCAGGCTGCGCCCGTCGGGGGACAATGCCGGTTGGCTGTCGGTACCGTCGTTGTCGGGGGTCAGATTGGTCGGCTGCGCCGATCCGTCGGCCGGTGTCGCGAAAATGTCGAGGTTGGTCGAATTGGGCTCGGTCCGCCCTGCCTCGCGAAGCGCGAAATAAACCGTCCGGCCATCGGCCGACAAATCGATTTCCTCGCCCCCGCCGAACGGCTTCGAGGGCGTGTCACCGTCTAGGCTTCCGGTCACCCGCTGACCCATGCCAACCAATTTTCCGCCGGTCACCGGGTAGCTGAAGATCCGGCTCCTCACCCCCGGCTCGGCCCACGTGTCCCAGTGGCGCACGAACATCTGGTCATATTCCCGTGCGCTGCCTTCCTGCGGCGCCGGAAATGTCGTTGCTGCACAGGCGATGTCGGGACAATCCCTGGTGTCAGCCCACACGATGACCCGGCTGCCATCGGCGGATACCTTGAAACCGCCGATATCCGCGCCGAAATCCGACACCTGTATCGCCGCCGCACCGCGCGCCATGCGGAACAACTGGTCACGATCGTTGACCGGCGCAAGAAACCAGATCGCTCCGTCGGCTCCGAAGACCGCGCTGTGCGCACCGGTGGGAAGGCCTTCAAGCGGCTGCGGCGGAGCACCCTTACGGGTCAGGTCCAGCATATGGATCGCGTTGCTGCGCTTGAGCGTCCCAGCCTCGGTCGACGACAGGCTGAACAGGACTTGCTTCCCATCGGGCGACACACTCGGGCTGCTCAGGCGGCGCATCGAATGCATGTCGGTCGCGGTCATCGGGCGGGCCAGCGCGGCGGTGGGCATAAGAACGGCCACCGCGGCGGTCGCGGCGAGCAGAAAATGCTTGGTCATGGTGGTCACCTTTTAACGGATACAAAGGGATTTAAAGTGGCTTGCCGGTAATCCGGCTGATCTCGCGTTTCACATGCTCATCGACGATGCGCGGCAGATTCTCGTCCAGCCATTGCTTTAGGGCCGGGCGAAGCATGTCCTTGAGCATATCTTCGAGTGGATTGGTCGCTGGCGGCGGCGATGCGGCGGCAGCGACAACGGACAATTCGGAAAGCCGTGCGCGGCTGTCCCCGGCCACGTCCTCGTCGATCAGCGGCGGTCCCAGGTCGATGACCGGCTCCGGCTCGGGCTCGGGCTCGGATTGAACGACCGGAATTGCTTCCATCGTCTCGTCGAGCTCCAGCACGTCCTCCTCTGCCGGCTCAGGTGACGAACGCACTTCCTTTTCCTCGGCGATCACACGTTTGATCGACGCTAATATGTCTTCCATCGAGGGTTCGCGCGGGGTCTGCATTCAGCGACCTATCGCTTATCGCGGCGGGTTTTGCGAGTTCCTGCGATCGTTCCTCCGGAGTTGCGGTGCTGGTCGCGACCGGCGCCATGCGGCGCTCGCCCGACCAATCGCTCCAATCGCCCGCGACGCGGCGATAATTGCCGAGCGGATCGTACAGCGGCCCGCCCTCCAGCCCGAGATCGTCGGCTTCGGCTTGTCCCATCGCATTGAGCAACTGGAAACCCGCGACATAAGCGTCGCGCCGTGCAGTGACGAGTGCGACCTGCGAGTTAAGCAGTTCCTGCTCGGCATTGAGCACTTCGAGAATGGTGCGGGTGCCGACGCTATTTTCGGCGCGCGATCCCTCAAGCGCCAACTCATTGGCCTTGACCGCAGTCTGGTTGGCCGAAATCGCCTGCAGCGCAGCAGTGTAAATGGCAAACGCCGACCGCGTCGCCGAGATGACCGCGCGCTCAACCGCGACGCGGCTCTCAAGTGCCTGACCCTCCAGCGCTTCGCTCTGACGGACCCGGGCCGAAGGAAGTCCACCCTGATATAACGGGATTTCGGCCCTGGACACCGATACTGGTCGACGTCCCGGCGCGCGGCAGGCCGCCGGTATCGCCGCCAATCGTGTTGACGTAATCGCCGGACACGACACCCGAAACGGTCGGCAGTCGGCTCGCACCGGCAACGCGGACATCATAGCGCGCAGCTTCTGCCTGACGCGTAGCGGCGATGAAATCCGGGTTGTTGGCCAAGGCGATCCGCACCGCTTCGTCCGGGGTCGCAGGTAACGGCGGCAGCGGAGGAGGAGGCGCCAGGACGCCCGGCCGCTGGCCGATCACCCGGCGATAATTTTCCTCGCTCGCGGCAAGCCGGCCACGCGCAGTTTCAAGGGTGCTTCGCGACAGCGACAAGCGCGCTTCGGACTGCGCCACGTCGGTGCGGGTCACATCGCCGATCTGGAATCGATCGCGGGCCGCTTCCAAATTGGTGTTGAGAACGCGCACCTGGTTCTGGTTCAATTCCACGATCGCGCGATCGCGGATCACGTCCATGTAGGCCGCAACGGCCTCCGTGAACACGTCGCCTTCGACGGCTCGCAATGTTGCCCGCCCGGCTTCGACGCGGGTCTTGGCTGCCTGCACCGAATTCCGGACGCTTCCGCCGTTAAACAATGGATAGCTAAGATCGACGCCGCCGGTCAGGAAAGGCCCCTTGCCCAAACGACGCAGGGAGCCTGATTGGGTCAGATCCCGGTTGACGCCGACGACGGCGCTGACCTGCGGGCGTCCGGCCGCGCGAGCAATGGCGACACCCGAATCGCTAACCTTGAGCGATTCGCGCTGGCCGGTCAGGGTCGGGTTGGTCTGATAGGCCTGGGCCAGGGCTTCACGCAGTGTGTCTGCCGACGCAGCTGTGCAGAAAAGAGCCGCGATGATCGGCCCGGTAAGAAGGTGGCGCTTCAACATACTCTCCTGAACTCGTCAGAACTGAAACACCGGATCGGGAACCGATCCGGGCAAAAGTGGCACTTGGGCATCCGCAACGCTTCGAATTCCGACGTGGGACCCATTGCGGCGGCCGACCGAGAGGCGAGCGACGCCGCGGTCGAGAACGGCGGCCCCGATCCGCCCTTTGTCCGACAAGCCATCGATCAATGCCGACGGAATTTGCGGCACCGCCCCTTCGATCAGGATGACGTCATAATGGCCGTTCAATTTGACATGAAGCGCCGGCGCGCGATCGACCGACAGCCCGATCGCCGTTAGGATCGCCGCGGAATAATCACCGCCGCCGCCAATAACCAAGGCGCGCTCGCCCATTCGTGGCGCAATTTCCGAGAGGAGGCGACCAAGTTCGGCCGGTGCCATCATCGGCACTCCGTCGATCGACTGGGACCGGTCCATATATGCCATCGACGCAAAAGCGGCCGGCAGGAAATCCTCACGCGGAATGCTGGCCATCGCGGCGAGCACGGCCGTGTCGGTCACGCCTTCGGGGCGAAGCTGGCCGACCACCATCGCGCGCCTAGCAAGCGCCAAATCCATCGTCATGCCGTTCATCATGGTCCTCGAAAAGATTAGCTGTCGTATGCCAGTAATACAGCTAAGGTTCAACCCCGGTCTTACCGGCCGGTACCTGCAACGCCAAGCGGTGTGGGCCGCCGTCGGTCGAAAAGACGAACGGAAGATGGGGAATGATCTTCGGTTGACAAGCGGCGGGCCGCCTTCCATCTGCGCACCCCGCGAGGCCCGATGGCGGAGTGGTGACGCAGAGGACTGCAAATCCTTGCACCCGGGTTCGATTCCCGGTCGGGCCTCCAATTATCCCAATCACCTTTAGCTGTTCGGGCAACCCGGTCGCGCTATGCATGATTATGCATAAAGTATTGCATAGTTATGCAGGTAGCCTATCTGGCCGGAATGATCGACGCCCTGATTCTTGGTGCAAGCGGCTATGTTGGCGGGGAACTCCTGCGCCTTCTTTCCGCACATCCGCATATCCGACCGACGCTTCTGGTCGGTGACAGCGATGCCGGAAAAGCGCTCGCCGATGTCCATCCCGCTCTCGCTTTGGCCTACCCCGACGCCGCTATCCGCACCTATGACCCTGCGATGCTGTCCGACGCGGGCATCGTCTTCGCCACCCTTCCCCACGGCAAGAGCTCAGGCGCTTGCCCCAGCGATCCTCGCCGCCGGGATTCCCTTCGTCGATCTGGGTGCCGACTTTCGCCTCGACAGCGCCAAAGAATATCGTCGCTGGTATGGCGAGCCGCACTCCATCCCCGACCTGCTCGACGCCTTCATCTACGGTATTCCCGAGTTCAACCGCGACGCCATCGCGCAGGCCAGTGCCGTCGCTGCAGCAGGTTGCTATGCCACCGCCGCGATTCTCGCGCTCAAGCCGCTTGCCGACGCGGGGCTGATCGTGGTCGGATCGATCACGGTCGATGGCCTGTCCGGCGTGTCCGGCGCGGGCAAGGCACCGACGACCAAGACCCATTTCGACAGTGTCAGCGGCAACATCGGCGCCTACGGCCTCCTCACTCACCGCCACACGGGCGAGATGGAAATGATGATCGGCCAGGAAATCCTGTTCACCCCCCACCTCGTCCCGATGGATCGCGGCTTATTGGTCACTGCATATGGCCAGGCCACCACCGCCGCCGACCCGCTCGCCGTTCTTGCCGACGCTTATGCGGGCGAACCCTTCATCCTGGTTTCGGACAATCCGCCCGCGACCAAGGCGCTGGCCGGAACCAACGGCGCCCACCTTACCGCCCGCTACGACCCGCGTACCGGCAAGATCCTGGCACAGGCCGCTATCGACAATCTGGGAAAGGGAGCCGCCGGACAAATGATCCAGTGCGCCAATATCATGCTGAAACTCGACGAAACGGCAGGATTGCCGCGCGCCGGGATGTGGCCGTGAGCGTCACCGCCGCCCCCGGGTTCGTTGCCGCCGGTTGCCATGCCGGGGTCAAGCGCAAGAAGCGCGATCTTGCCATCGTCGCCACCGACGACGGGATGCCCGTCGCCGCCGCCGGCGTCTTTACCCAGAACAGGTTCGTCGCGCCGCCAGTCGTGCATAGTCGTGCCATCCTGTCGGCGAATGGCGGACAAGCCAGCGCGATCGTCGTGAATTCGGGTAATGCCAATGCCGGGACCGGCAAGCCCGGCCTCAAGGACGCACAGGCGATGGGCAAGGCGACCGCAAAGGCACTCGGCGTCAGCCCGACCGATGTCCTCGTCTGCTCCACCGGAATTATCGGCCTGCCCCTGCCAATGGACCGGATATTGACCGGGATCACGCATCTGTCGTCCCACTTGTCCCGCGCCGGCCATGCCGAGGCCGCAAGCGCGATCCTGACCACCGATCATATCGCCAAGGAAGCCGTCATCCGGGGTTCGACCTTTACCCTTGGCGGAATGGCCAAGGGATGCGGCATGATCGCGCCGAACATGGCGACGATGCTCGCCTTCCTCACCACCGACGCGGACATCGACAGCGCGGCGATGACCCGCATCCTTCAGGACGCTGTGGCGGACACCTTCAACACCTTGAACGTCGACGGTGCGACCAGCACCAACGACACGGTTTTCCTGCTTGCGAACGGCCGCGCCGGAAAACCCGACTTGACCGAATTCGCCAATGCAGTGCGCGACCTGTGCATGGACCTGACCATGCAGATGGCGCGTGATGCAGAAGGCGTGACCAAGGTCGTTCGCCTGACGGTCAGCGGCGCCGCGTCGGATGCGCAGGCGCGGGCCTGCGCGAAGGCCATCGCCGAGAATAATCTCGTCAAATGCAGCTGGTTCGGCGCCGATCCTTATTGGGGCCGGATCCTCGCCGCGGCCGGCTCTGCCGAGGTCGATTTTCACGCCGACGACTGCTTCGTCGCCTACGGCGGCATTCGCGTCGCCGAAGGCGGCGTCGAAATCGCGCACGATCGCGGGGCCGTCATGGCCCACATGAAGAAGGCGGAAATTGCCATCGAGTGCTCGCTGGGCTCGGGAGATGCGGTCGCCCGCGCTATCGGAATCGATCTTGGCCCCGGCTACATCAAAGAAAACAGCGTCACCTCATGACCCAGCATTCCCGCCTGCACGGGCTTGCCCCCGCCGATGCCGCCCGCCTCCTGGTCGAGGCGATACCCTATGTCCGCCGATTTGCGGGCAAGGCTGTCGTCGTCAAACTGGGTGGCAACGCCATCGACCACCGCATCGACCAGGCGCTCGCGCAAGACGTCCTCCTGCTGCGCAGCGTCGGCGTTCGCTGCGTCGTCGTCCATGGCGGCGGGCCGCAGATCGACGCGACGCTCAAGGCGTTCAACATCGAACGCAAGTTCAAGGACGGGCTGCGCGTTACCGACGCTGCCACCCTCGAGGCGGTGCGAATGACGCTGGTCGGCAAGGTCAACCGCGATCTCGTCGCCAAGATCAACCGCGAATGCGATGACGAACCGGTCGCCGTCGGTGTGTCGGGGGAAGACGGCGGATTGCTCGTCGCGCGCCAGCGAGATCCTGCGCTCGGCTTTGTCGGCGATGTCGAAATGGTCCGCGCCTCGATCCTCAATCGGCTGCTCGACGAGGACCTTGTCCCCGTCGTCTCGACCGTCGGCGCCGACCGCTCGGGCCAGCCTTACAACATCAATGCCGACGCCGCGGCCTGTGCCATCGCGATTGCGATGGGCGCCGAAAAACTGGTCTATCTAACGGCAGCCCCCGGACTTCTGGCCGATCCGGGCGACCGGGAATCGATCATCACGAAGCTCAGTCCCAATGATGCACGACGGGAAATCGCGGGCAAGTCCGTCAGCGAAGGGATGATCCCCAAATTGACCGGCTGCATCGACGCCGTCGAACAAGGCGTCACCAGCGCGCACATTCTCGACGGCCGTACGGCGCACAGCCTGCTTATCGAAATGCTGACCGAAAGCGGTATCGGCACCATGATCGCGAAGGAGCCCGGCGAATGAACCTGATGACCATCGCCGACCATGATGCCGACGCAATCCGGCAAATGCTCGATCTGGCCGCCACCGCCGCCACCCCGCTGGCGGGCCAGGGTGTCGCCCTGCTTTTCGACAAACCCAGCGCGCGCACACGTCACTCGATGGAGATGGCGGTGGTGTCGCTGGGCGGTCATCCGATCACCGTGCGCGCCGATGAAGTCGGGGTTGGCACACGTGAAAGCCCGCACGACATTGCACGGACCCTGGCCTGCTACCACGCGATCGTCGCCGCTCGGGTCAAGGACCATACCCTCCTCGACGCCTTTGCCGCCGCGATCCCCGGCACGCCCGTCGTCAACATGCTATCCGACCGGGCCCATCCGTTGCAGGCGCTTGCCGACCTGCTGACCATCCAGCAATTGCGCGGCACGGTCGTGGGCGCGAAAATCGCGTTTATCGGCGATGGCAATAATGTTGCTCGCAGCCTGGCCATCGGTGCATCGCGCCTCGGCGCGCAACTGCGCATGGCATCGCCGCCCGGATATGAACTGCCAGACGAGATCCTTGCTCTGCCTGGAATTGCGCAAACCGCCGATCCGGCCGAGGCTGTTCACAGTGCCGATTTCGTCTACACCGATGTGTGGGTTTCAATGGGCCAGGATGAGGAAGGCGAAGCACGCAAAACGATATTCCGGCCGTATCAGGTGAACGAGGCGCTGATGGCCGGCGCTGCTCCGGATGCCGCCTTCCTGCATTGCCTGCCCGCCATCCGGGGAGAGGAAGTGACCGCCGATGTTATCGACGGGCCGCAAAGCGCGGTCTGGAAGCAGGCAGCAAATCGCTTTCATGCGGCCCGCGGTGCGCTCGCCTGGCTGCTCGGGATACGACCGTGAGCGTCGAGGAACGCCGTGCCGTCCTGGCGGCCATCATCCGCGGCGAGCATGTCGCAAGCCAAGAATTGCTGTCCGAGCGACTACGCGAGGCTGGCCATGACGTAACCCAGGCCACCGTGTCGCGGGACTTGGAGGCACTCGGCGCCACGCGAGGCAAGCGCGATGGCCGTCCCGCCTATCTTCTGCCCGACACCCACGGCGATCCGGCACTGGCCCGAATCCTCGGAGAATGGAGATTGTCGATCGAACCGGCGGGTAACTTGCTGATCATGCGCACACGCCCGGGATCGGCCCATGTCGTCGGTGCGGCGCTCGACGAAGCAGCGGTCGAGGGAATTGCTGGAACGATTGCGGGTGACGACACCTTGTTCATCGCGATCCGTGATGGATTTTCGTCGGCAGAGATTGCGCGCAAACTCGGCTAGACGCTTTCGCGCTCGATCCGTCGCCGCTAGAGGCGCACCGGAAGAGGATAGAAATGCGTACATTCGCTCCGATCGTCGCCTTGCTGGCGGCAACTGCCTGCTCTCCAAAGGCCCCGAATATTGCCATTGCTGATCCGGTCGTGGTGGCTACGCCGATGGGCGGCGCAGCTTACATGACGATCCGTAACCGCGGCGGTAGCGACCGCCTCCTGGCGGTGAAAGCGCCGACCATTGCGGACTCGTCAATCCACGAAACTGTCCGTGACGGTTCGATCATGCGCATGCGCCCGGTGGGAACGGTCGAAATTCCCGCGAATGGCGAGGTAAACTTCAAGCGCGGCGGACTCCATATCATGCTGATGGGATCGTCCGAGGCAATTCAGCCCGGCAAATCATTTCCCTTGACCTTGTCGTTCGAAAAGGCGGGAGAAATAAGAGTTACCGCACCGGTCAAGACGCCTGACGCGTCGATGGAGGCAATGTGAATTTAGGAAAAATTCGCCTCGTCCTGTGGGCTCTGGTCGGCCTTGCAAGCGTCGGTGGCATTGCGGTCTTACTGACGCGCCCGGCAGCAATTTCGCCCGCGCCAGAAAAGGTAAAGGTCGGCGCGCCATTTGCGTTGACGGCGTCTGACGGAACGCAATATTCCAGCGATCGGCTCGCGGGCCGACCTTACGCTATGTTTTTTGGCTTCACCCATTGTCCCGACGTCTGCCCGACCACGCTGGCCCGTCTCGCAAAGCTTAGGAAGGAAGTTGGCAAGGGGAATGGGGCATTCGACATTGTCTTTGTCACCGTCGACCCGGAACGCGACACGCCGAAAGAAATGGCGCGCTATGTCGAGATGTTCGCGACCCCCGTTGTCGCGCTCACTGGAACGACCGACCAAATTGATGCTGTCAGACGTAATTTCGGAATTTTTTCGGAGAATGTACCAGACAAGACCGGCGGTTACTCAGTCGATCACAGCTCCCAAATCCTTCTTGTTCAATCGCGACGGCAGTTTTGGCGGAACGATCGCATTCGACGAAGCTGATCCGGTGGCGCTGCAAAAATTGACGAATATCAGCCAATCCTGATTGTGTTATCCATGCAACACGGTCATCAAATTTCGACAAGTGGACGTAGACGAACCCGATTCCGCATTCCTATGTGCACTGCAGCACGCCACGTCCTGTGGCTGCTCAGTCTCCAAAATAATGAGGTTTATGTGAAGAAGTTTCTTTCGATCGCGCTCGCCGCGACCGCTTTTGTTGCCTCGCCTGCGATGGCCCAGGATGCCGCTTCGACCTTCACCGGTCCGCGCATCGGCGCCAACGTCGGCTTCTTCAACGACAACGTCGTCGGCTTCGACACGTTTTCTTACGGTCTGGAAGCCGGCTATGACTTCGACGCCGGTGGCGCCGTTGTTGGCCTGACCGCCGAAATCCAGGATGCCAAGAGCATCACCCGCGAACTCGGCCTCACCGCACGCGCTGGTGCAAAGGTCGGCTCCAACGGCCTGCTCTACGCAACTGGTGGCTACACCAACCTGCGTGGCTACGGCGTCACCATCGACGGCTTCAAGGTCGGCGTTGGCGGCGAAGTTGCTTTCGGCAAGGGCTACGGCAAGCTTGAACAGCTGTACTACAACTATGGTTCGGGCGCCGATCTTTGGCAGACCCGCCTCGGTTTCGGCGTTCGCTTCTAAGCGATCGCAACTGACCAATGGAAAAGGGGCGGCTTCGGTCGCCCCTTTTTTATGCCTCGCGGGCGAGCACCCGGTCTAGCAATCGCGCGATGGCAGCGACGCTTTCGGGCTCTTCCAGCGTGGGCGCATGACCGACCCGCGGAACCGTAACCAATTCACAATCGTCGAACCGCCGAGCCATTTCCTGGGCGATCTCGGCACTTAGCAGGTCCGACAATTCGCCGCGCAGTAGAGTGACCGGTCGCCCGTCCAGTGCCAGGAAGAATGGCCAGGTGTCGCTCGGCGGCGCGTCGCCAGGCTGCGTGAACGTATCGGCAATTTTCATATCATAGTCGAACGCGACCGAACCGTTTTCTTCACGCATCGTTCGCCGGACGAAACGTTCCCACGCCGCGCGATCGAAATCGGGGTGAATATCTCCGTTCCGTGCCGATATCTCTTCGATCGCCGAATCCCAGGTGTCGAAGCGCGCTGGCTTACCGACATAGGATGCTATGCGGGCAATGCCCGCAGGGTCGATGACAGGGCCAATGTCATTCAGCAGTGCCCCCGCAATGCGCTCGACATCACTCACCGCCAGCAACATCGTGCATAGCCCCCCCAGCGATGTCCCGATGAACACCGCATCCGCAATGCCTAGCTGATCGAGCAATTTCATGATGTCGGCGACGTAGACCCGCGGGTGATAGTTTTTCGAATCGGCGTCGTACGCGCTTCCCGCTCGGCCGCGCAGGTCGACCGCGATCACCCGCCAGTCACCGGCGAAATGTTCGGCGACAGGCTCGAAATCACGAGCGTTTCGAGTCAGCCCGGGCAGGCACAGGATCGGCGGCCGATCGTGCGGGCCGTCATAATCGCGATAGTGAAGCTTGAGGCCGTCGCTGCTGTTCCAGTAGCGATCGGTCCATGTTGGTGGCGCCGTCATCACTGGCAGGCCTAGCCGAACCGCGCCGACTGTTCCAGTAGAGGCAGGAATGACAGAATATTTGCCCGATCCCCGCATCCTGGAGCTTGGTCCAGACTTCTACGATCCGGTCGAGCCCGCCCTGTTTCCGGCGGCGATCCCGCGCTTCGTGAACCAGCGTTGGGCGGAAAAGATCGGTCTATCGCTGGACGCCAACGGATGGGAACGGCACTTCCAACGGTTCCGACCACTCCCCGACAATCTCACGCATCCGCTAGCACTACGGTATCATGGCCATCAGTTCCGCGTGTACAATCCCGAGATCGGCGATGGTCGCGGCTTCCTGTTCGCCCAGCTTCGCGGCCGCGACGGGCGCCTGCTGGATCTGGCGACCAAGGGCAGTGGGCGGACCCCGCACAGCCGTTCCGGCGATGGTCGGCTCACCCTGAAGGGGGGCGTTCGCGAGGTTCTTGCGACCGAGATGCTCGAAGCGCTCGGCGTCAATACGTCGAAGACCTTCGCCTTGTTCGAAACCGGGGAACAATTGCAGCGCAACGACGAGCCGTCGCCGACACGCTCGGCAGTGTTGACCCGACTGGGCCACGGCCACATCCGGATCGGCAGTTTTCAGCGACTCGCCTTCCTCGACGATCGCCCGGCGATTGCGGCACTGACGCGCTACGCGCTGGCCAACCTTTTTGGCGAAGCGCCAGTAGAGGGAAGTGACGCGAACGCGCGGCGCCTTTTTGTTCTTGCAAGCACAGCGACCGCAAAACTTGCCGCCTCCTATCTCGCTTCGGGTTTCGTCCACGGCGTCCTCAACAGCGACAATATCAATGTCACCGGGGAAAGCTTCGATTACGGACCATGGCGCTTTGCGACCGTGTGGGACGAGAGTTTCGTCGCGGCCTATTTCGATCACAATGCGCTCTATGCATTCGGGGTCCAGCCCGAAGCGATCCATTGGGATCTCGCCCAATTGGCTGGCTGCCTGGCGCTGATTGCCAACCGGGAAACGCTGCAAGAGGAATTGGAACGCTGGGGCTCACGTTTTCAGGATGCGCTGGTCGCGGCGCTGGTCCAGCGTTTGGGAATTTCTCCGTCGGCGAACGACTTGCCGCTTGCCTCGGCAATTCTCGCCGCGCTGCGAACGCAATTGATGAACATCGACCGATTTTTCTTCGACTGGCGCGGCGGCCGGATCCCCGCCGATCCGCTTTATTCGGACACGCTGTTCGACCCGCTGCGCAGCGCCCTGGCGGGCCGCAGCGCTGCGCAGGGCGCGCTCCGGCATGTCTATTGGAGCGATCAAGCTCCGTGCTCGATGCCCATTGAGGAGGTCGAAGCGATCTGGTCGCGGATTGCCGACGATGACGACTGGAATGCGTTCGATGACAAGATCGCGGCCATCCGGCGGATGGGCGACGCAATGCGCGAAGCGGCGACGTCATGACGCCGCCTTGCACTCGGCCGCGCCACGGGGCATGAGGCGCGCACTGTTCCGGGGCCGGAGTTTCCATTGAGCGACAGGATCATTTCGACCGAACCCGCAACGGGTGCGGAAATCTGGAGCGGCGAAACCGGTGATGCCGCCGCCGAAGTGGCCATTGCGCGCTCCGCGTGGGCCGAGTGGGCCGCGCACAGTCTTTCCTTCCGGATCGAAACGATGCGCCGCTTCGCCAATGAAGTGCGCGCGCGCGAACAGGATTTTGCCGATCTGATCGCCCGCGAAACCGGAAAGCCTTTCTGGGAAGCGCGGACGGAAGTGACCGCGGTCATCAACAAGGTCGAAATCAGTGTGAACGCGTATCTCGAGCGCACCCCGACCCGCAAACTGGAAGCAGCGCTAGGGAACAAGATTGCGGTCCGCCATAAGCCGCACGGAGTGATGGCCGTACTCGGGCCGTATAATTTCCCGGCCCATCTGCCCAATGGGCACATCGTACCGGCGCTGATCGCGGGCAATGCAATCGTCTTCAAACCTTCAGAAAAGACGCCGGCCACCGGCGCGATGCTGGTCGAATGTTTCCATGCCGCAGGCGTTCCAGAAGGCGTCGTCCGTCTGCTCATCGGCGGGCCTGACGAAGGCCGCGCACTTGCCAGCCAGGACGGCATCGACGGTCTGCTGTTCACGGGCTCGGCGCGCGCCGGGATGTCGCTGCACCGTCAGTTTGCCGAAATGCCGCATAAGATGCTCGCGCTCGAACTGGGCGGTAACAACCCCTTGGTCGTTTGGGATGCGCCGGACGTGACGGCTGCGGCGACGATTGTCGTCCAGTCTGCCTTCCTTTCGGCGGGCCAGCGCTGCACCGCAGCTCGCAGGCTGGTCGTCGAAGATGGCAAGGAAGGGCCGCTTGTCGAGGAGATCGTCAAGCTGATCGACCGGATCATCGTGGATCACCCACACGCCGATCCACAACCTTTCATGGGCCCGGTGATCGACCTTGCTGCTGCAGACCACTTGCAGAGCCAATATATGGACCTGCTGATGAAAGGTGCCAAACCGATCCGGCGGCTGGACCGTCCGTGGGAGGAACGGCCCTACCTTTCTCCTGCTCTGATCGACGTCACCGATGTGACCGATCGTCCCGACGAGGAAATGTTCGGGCCGGTGCTTCAACTGATCCGGGTCAAGGATTTCGATGCGGCGATCGACGAAGCCAACAATACGCGCTTCGGACTTGCCGCCAGTTTGGTTGGCGGAAGTCCGCAGGATTATGACAAATTCTGGGCCAACGTCCGCGCCGGTGTGATCAACTGGAACAAACCGACGAACGGCGCCCCGTCCAATGCACCGTTTGGCGGAATTGGCTTGTCGGGCAACCATCGGCCCAGTGCCTTCTACGCTGCCGATTATTGCGCCTATCCGGTCACCAGCAGCGAAAGCGAACTTTCGCGCGGGACAATCGCTCAAGGCCTTCGCGACCCCGAAGGCGACCTTACCGCACGAAGCTGATCAGTTGGCGCTGCCGCTAGCCGCAGCCGCAAGCGGCGAGCCGCCGACAGCTTCCCGGCCGCCGGCGAGCGCACCAGGATGGTCCCAATTGTAACGATCCTCGAAGGTCGCTATCCCGTCGGCCGTTGGGACCATCGTCAGATATGTGACGTACACGGGGATGCCGCGCGGCAGGACCAACGCCTGCTCCGGCGCATTGCCGACAGCGGCGGGATCCTTGTCGAACACCCAGCGAGCAAGTCGGCGATAGTCTTCGACACGAATGCAACCGTTCGACAACGCCCTGTCTGACCGCTGGAAATATTCCCTGGTCGGCGTGTCGTGGAGGTAAATTCCCTCCACATTCGGGAACGGGAATTTCATGTTGCCCATTGAGTTGCTGCCACCAGGTCGCTGACGCAGAAGCAATTTCGTTCGGCCCGAAGCGACCGCGTCCCAGTCGACTTCCGAAGTCTTGAGAATCCTCGGATTGGCGCTGAAGTCGGAAATTATCTCATAATTCCGCGCTTTTAGGTAGGCGTCCTTCTGCTTGATGATGGAGGGCAGCCATTTCGTCACCAGATTGTCGGGCACGTGCCAATAGGGATTGGCGATCCCGTAATTCATCGTGCTTGCGATGATCGGCGTCGGCAGCCCCAGCTTCGCCTTGCTGCCAACTACGACCTTCATCGATCCGACACTCTGGCTGCCTTCATACATGTGAAGGCGTTGCTCGGCGGTATTGACGAGAATGAACTTGCCGGTACCCGGCAAGATCCGCGCGCGCTCCAGGTTCAGCATCACTTTTGTCGATGCCGTGCCGCCATTGGCAGCGGCCTCGGCAAGCGCGGTTTCGCGAAGCTTGGCGTAAATCGGATTGACCATCGACACCGACTGAATATGCGAGGCAATCGACGGCGATGCGGCAAGCAACGCCATGATGCGGTCGGGGTGGCCGGGCTTCAACATCAGCGCCGGGTCGCCCCATACCACGTTGGTATTGGGCCGTTGCAGTGCCTGAACGTAATCGACCCACGCATTGGTGAGCGCTCGCTCGGCAGTCTTGACGGCGAGCGCATCGCCACCCTGGGCGCGAAGCACATAGGCTTCGACTTGCGCAGCAACCTGAGGACCGGTTGGCAGGCCATCGATTGATGCTTGACGGAGCAGTGAGAGGAGGGCGCCGGTCGCGGCAGTGCCACCAGACTGGCCGAACCAGACCGGCGCTTCCTGACGACGCTCGAAGAAATAATTCACGGTCGAAGCGTTGGGTGACGACAACGCCATGATCGGGGCCGGACGCGCCGGAACCGGCGGCGGAAGATTTTTCTTCTTCCTGGCTTCGGCAGGTGCAGCCGCAATCACGCCTGTCGCCAATGCCATCGTCAAAATTACCCGCGCTCGCATGTTCTTCCCTCGCTTCATGTCCTGAACCCCAGGATCCGAATTGGCCGTGTTTTTTCGGCCTGTCGCAATCATTTGGCGTCCAGACGTTCGTTTGACCAGTCCGGATGACGTCTCGGATTAGGATGTGTGACCTGAATGCCACAGGAACGGATCTCATTTTTTGCAGTGCAACCAAAGCAGTCGCACTTGGTTGGGCCGATGCTGAAGTGAAGCATAGGAGTTAACATGCGTAAGTATCTGATGGCGGCAGCGGCAACTGCCGTAATCGCGACCTCGCCGGCCGTTGCCCGCGACGGACAACCATATGTCGGCATCGAAGGCGGAATTCTGCTCCCCAAGGACCAGGATGCCGACGTTTTCGCCGACTTTACCACGACCCAGACGGTCGCCACGACCCCGCCGGTCGCTGGTGCAGCCGACACCGATTTCGACAATATGTTCGGCATCGAATATAAGAAGGGTCTCGATGTCGACCTCATTGCCGGTTACGATTTCGGCATGTTCCGCCTCGAGGGTGAGCTTGGTTACAAGCGTTCCAGCCTCGACGAATTCGAAGTCGACAACACCGACCTTGCCGCGTTGAACGCAGCGCTCAATCGTCCGTCGGTGGCACCCGATCCCGGCGCTCCGGGTCTGGCACCGCTGTCGGCGGCTGACGTTGAACTTGACGGTTCGGTCAAGGTCTATTCGGCCATGGTCAACGGCCTGTTCGACTTCGGCGATGACGACGGCCTGTCGTTCTACGCCGGCGGTGGTTTCGGCCGTGCCCGCGTCAAGGCGTTCGGCGAAAAGGACAGTGCATGGGCATGGCAGCTCATCGCTGGCGCACGCTATGCGCTGAGCCGCAACGTCGATCTCGGCCTGAAGTATCGTTACTTCCAGACCGGCAAGCTCGACCTTGCCAACGACGCGATTGCAGTCGCCGGCAACCCGGACGCGCAGACGGTCGGCGGCGTTGCCACGGTCGCGACCACCAATGCGGTGTTGTTCCCGACGTTCGAAGACAAGTTCCGCTCGCACTCGTTGCTGGCCAGCCTGATCTTCAACTTCGGTGGCGTAGAAGCGGCTCCTCCGCCGCCCCCGCCGCCTCCGCCCCCGCCGCCTCCGCCGCCGCCGCCGCGACGCAGACGTGCGCTGACGGTTCGGTGATCCTTGCGACGGACATGTGCCCGCCGCCGCCGCCGCCGCCGCCGCCGCCGCCGATGCCCGAACGCGGCTAAGCGACGGTCACGCGACCAAGATTGGGCCGGCCACCATCAGGTGGTCGGCCTTTTCTGTGCCTACCGAAGTCAAACGCAAATGAGGGCGCCAGAGGGGGAACTTCCAGCGCCCTCATTCGCCCCGCGCACGCCGGACTATCGGCGCGCGCTCCCCTAACCGCGGGGTTCGGCGGTGTAAGCGTCCTCGATCAGGTCGCTGAACTTGGTGATCTTGCTGTCGAACTTGACCTTCACCTTGCCGGTCGCGCCGTGGCGCTGCTTGGCAATGATGATTTCCGCCTTGCCGTACGCGCGTTCCATCTGTTCGCGCCATTCGGCGACATCGGGATGGTCGTCGGCCGGTTGCTTGGCCGCCAGATAATAATCCTCGCGATAAACGAACATGACAATGTCGGCATCCTGTTCGATCGAGCCGGATTCGCGAAGATCGGAGAGCTGCGGGCGCTTGTCCTCACGCTGTTCGACCGCACGGCTGAGCTGCGACAGCGCAAGCACCGGGACGTGCAACTCCTTGGCCAGCTGTTTCAGCCCTCGGCTGATCTCCGAAATCTCCTGCACTCGATTTTCGCTCGCTCCGCCGCGCCCGGTGCCCTGGAGCAACTGGAGGTAATCGACGACAATCATGCCGATGCCCTTCTGCCGCTTGAGTTGGCGCGCGCGCGTTCGAACGGCCGCAATCGAGAGCGCCGGCGTATCGTCGATGTAGAAAGGCAGCCCGTTCAGCTCATCGGCCGCCCGCGCGAACCGCGTGAACTCATTGCGCCCGATCTTGCCCGAACGGATCTGTTCCCCCGGAATCTGCGACTGTTCGGCAAGGATACGCGTTGCCAGCTGGTCGGCCGACATTTCGAGGCTGAAGAATGCCGTCGGTGCGCCCGCCGAACGATCTGCCTCGATGCCGTCGGCCTGATCCTGCAGGAAGCGCGTCGCGGCGGCGAATGCCATATTGGTGGCAAGCGCGGTCTTGCCCATGCCCGGTCGTCCGGCGAGGATGATGAGGTCGCTGCGCTGAAGTCCGCCCATCCGTCCATTGAGTTCGGTCAGCCCGGTGGTGATCCCTGAAAGACCCCCGCCCGAATTCAGCGCCGCCTCGGCAACACGCAACGCCTCCTTCGACGCTTCGCTGAACGATTTGGTCTTGCCTTCCCCGCCGCCCTGCTCGGCGACCCGGTACAGATCGCCCTCGGCCCGCTCGATCTGGTCGAGCGGCGATACGTCGTCGGACGTGTCGAGCGCCCCTTCAACCATGTCGCGGCCGACGCCGACCAATGCGCGAAGCAGGGCGAGATCATAAATCTGCGAAGCGAAGTCGCGCGCACCGATCACAGCAGCGCCCGAACCTGTCAGCTGCGCAAGATATGCCGGCCCGCCGACTTCCTTCATTGCTTCGTCGCCGTCGAACATCGGCTTCAGCGTCACCGGATTGGCGACCATATTCTTGTCGGTCATGCGCAGGACCGCGTCGTAGATCCGACCGTGGAGCGGCTCGAAGAAATGTTCGGCACGAAGCTTGAGCTGGACGTCCTCGACGATTCGATTGTCGATCATCAAAGCGCCAAGCAAAGCGGCCTCGGCCTCGATATTCCGGGGCAATTGCTTGGGTTCGGGGGCTTCGGCGCCCCCCGCGATTCGAACGATTTCGGCCATGACAATTCCATTACGCTTTCGATGGCCGGGCGACCATGGGCCTAGCGCGATTTGCTGTGGGCGCGATGTGGATAACTCAATGATTGCGTGGATAGAGCCGTCACGGCTAGCCATTGCGCATGAGCATTCTATCCGATCGCTGGATTCGCGAGCAAGCCCAGGCCCACGCCATGATCGAACCGTTCGTCGAGGCCCAGCGCCGCGACGGCTGCATCAGTTATGGCCTCTCCAGCTACGGCTACGACGCCCGCGTTGCCGACGAATTCAAGATTTTCACCAACGTGGACAGCGCGATCGTCGATCCGAAGAATTTCGCGGCCAACAGCTTCGTCGATCGCAAGACCGACGTGTGCATCATTCCGCCAAACAGCTTCGCGCTGGCGCGAACGGTCGAATATTTCCGGGTGCCCGAGGACGTGCTGGTGATCTGCCTTGGCAAGTCGACCTATGCGCGCTGCGGGATTATCGTCAACGTCACCCCGCTCGAACCGGGTTGGGAAGGCCATGTCACGCTGGAATTTTCCAACACGACACCGCTGCCCGCCAAGATTTACGCGAACGAAGGCGCCTGCCAATTCCTGTTCCTCAAAGGCAACGAGCGCTGTGAGACGAGCTACAAGGATCGCGCCGGCAAATATATGGGGCAGAAGGGTGTGACATTACCCAAGCTCTAAGCCTGGAGACGGCCCGAAAGCACGACCGAGACGACCCGCTGTCTGGCGTTCGCGCCCGCTTTTCCATCCCCGACGACCTCATCTACCTGGACGGCAACAGCCTCGGGGCCATGCCAGCCGCGGCACCGGCGCGTGTCGCAAGGACCGTCGAGCAGGAATGGGGCAACGACCTCATCACCAGCTGGAACCGCAATGGCTGGATCGACCTTCCACAGCGGCTGGCTGCCAAGCTCGCGCCCATCGTCGACGCCGATCCGGCCGACCTGATCGTCGGCGATTCGACGTCGGTGAACCTGTTCAAGCTGGCGGTCGCCGCGCTCGGCACGACCGATCGCCGGGTGATCCTGACCGAAAAAGGCAATTTTCCGACCGATCTCTACGTCGGCGCGGCCATCACCCGCCTTTTTCCAGATGTCGAACTGCGCCGTGTTCCGCACGACAAGATCGTCGAATCGCTGGGCGCCGACATTGCGATCTTGATGCTGACCCATGTCGATTACCGATCCGGCTGGCGGCATCACATGCCAGCGCTCAGCTCGGCCGCGTGGGATTGCGGCGCACTCAGTTTGTGGGACGTGTCGCACACCGCCGGTGCGATGCGCATGAGCCTGTCGGGGTCGGGCGCGGACATGGCGGTCGGCTGCGGCTACAAATATCTGAATGGCGGACCCGGCGCGCCCGCCTTTTGTTATGTCCGCCGCGACCTGCAGGACCGAATGCGGAGCCCAATCGAAGGATGGATGGGCCATTCGGATCCCTTCGCCTTCGATCCCGATTATCGGCCAGCGGCGGGAATGAACCGATTCCTTGCCGGAACGCCTCCGGTCATTGCGATGGCGGCACTCGACGCGGGCCTCGACACGTTCGAGGGGGTCAGTCTCGATAATCTCGAGGACAAGGCCGACGCGCTCGGCGATTTCATGATCGCGGCGGTTGATGCTCGTTGTCCGGACCTCGAACTGGCGTCCCCGCGGATGGCGGTCGACCGAGGATCGCACCTCGTCTTTCGGCATGACCATGCATTTGCCATTATCCAGGCGCTGATCGAGAGCCGCGTGATCGGCGACTATCGCGAGCCCGGCCTGATTCGCTTCGGACTTGCGCCGCTGACCACCCGGTTCGAAGACGTCTGGGGCGCCGCGGAAATCCTCGGCGAAATCCTGTCGGACCGCCGCTACGAAGAACCGCGCTATGCCAAACGGTCGGTCGTTACCTGATCAGCTCTCGTCTTCGACCGGTGCGCCCGGTCCATTCTTCTTGATCAATTCAATCGCGTTCATGGCTGCGGACTTCGAGCTATATCCCTCGGTCCAGAACATCTTCTCGCTCTTGTAGTTGAAATATGCGCGATATTCGCCGTTCGATGCTGTCGTGATCACGAACTTGTGGGCCATGACGTCCTCCAGAAGGTGGAACGCCAAGCCTATGCACCTCGCGCCCACAATCCACGTGACATCATCCCTTGTCGGGGCTCGCCGCGATCTTCGACTGGCCGTGACGGATCAGATCGACCCAGTCAGCGAAGGCTGTACCAAACGACTTTACCAGCTTCGCCACCATCTCGTCGTTGATGGTCCCGTCCGCCGCGACCTTGTCATCGTCGAGCAGACCCCAATAGGCCTCCGGCTGCTGCATCATGGGCATGTCCAGGAAGACGCAAGACTGACGTAAATGGTGGTTCGATCCAAACCCGCCGGTCATCCCGGGCGATCCCGAGAACACCGCCGCCGGCTTCTTCGCCCAGATGCTCTTGCCGTAAGGCCGCGATCCCACATCGAGCGCATTCTTGAGCGCGCCAGTCATGGAGCGATTATATTCAGGACTGCCGAACAGCACGCCTTCGACACCGCGCATCTCATCGCGAAAACGGATCCAAGCGCCGGGAGCATCCGCGCCATCACGATCGGAATCGTAAAGCGGTAAATCGCCAATCTCGACCGTCCTGAAGGCCAGCCGATCGTCGACCGATCTTGCGATGGCGTCGCCGAGGCGGCGGTGGAAGCTGTCCTTGCGGAGCGAGCCGCAGACGAATGCGATGGTGGGTTTGGTCATGTGCCTCCAATGCCGCGCAACGTCGTGGGTTCCCGTCAGCGGCGCTTCTTGCCCTGATGGCGGATATTGGCGGGCCGACCGCGGCGCGGACCGCGTGGCAGAGTCCGGTCCTGTCGCCGACCCGACGATCCGGCAAACTTTCCTTCCGGGAGTTCGAAGCGCAGCGCGCCAGACGCCGGATTGGCCTCGGCCAGTTTCAATTCCAGCTTCTGGCCGCTTTTGAAGGTTTCACCGGTCTGTTCGCCGATCAATGCTTGCGCGGCCTCGTCATAACGAAAATATTCGTTGCCCAGCGTCGATGCCGGAACCAGCCCGTCGCCGCCCAATTCCTCGACCGTCGCGAAGAATCCGAACGGCTGCACACCGGTAATCCTGCAGCGCAGGATCTGCCCGACCTTGTCCGCCAGAAAAGCGGCGACATAGCGGTCCACGGTCTCCCGCTCGGCCTCCATCGCCCGACGTTCCAGCATCGAAATCTGTTCGCCGATTTCGGTAAAGCGCGTCGCATCTTCGGCGGGCAGACCGCCTTCGCCAAGCTTGTAGGCGGTCACCAGAGCCCGGTGGACGAGAAGGTCGGCATAGCGGCGGATCGGCGACGTGAAGTGCGCATAGCTGGCGAGGCTCAGCCCGAAGTGGCCGAGCGGATCGGGGGCGTAACGCGCCTGCATCTGGGTCCGCAGCAATTGCTCCATGATTTCCGGGCGGGCGTCGTGATCCTTGCCGATCCGCTCGATGATCCGGTTGAACACGGAAGGTTTGACGACCTGCCCCAAGGCGAATTCGACATCGAACGTCGCCAGATAATCCTTGAGCGTGACCAGCTTTTCCCGGCTCGGCCCCTCGTGGACACGGTACATCACCGGTGCCTTCTTTTTTTCCAGCGCCCTGGCCGCGGCGACATTGGCCGCGATCATATAATCTTCGACCAGTCGGTGGGCGTCCAACCGCTCGCGCGGGGCGACCGACATGATCCGGCCCTTCTCGTCCAGAACGACCCGGCGCTCGGGCAGGTCAAGTTCGAGCGGTTCGCGGCGATTGCGCGCGGCAAGCAAGGCTACCCAACAATCCCAAAGCGGACGGAGTGCCCGTTCCAGGATCGCGGATTCGACCGTCGACGCTTTTCCGTCCACCGCGGCCTGCGCTTGTTCATATGCAATGTTTGCCGCAACGCAAATCTTGGCTCTCGAGAATCTCCAGCTTTTTAAGGCCCCGTCCTTACCGACATGGAGGTGGCAGGCCACCGCCGCGCGGTCCTTGCCTTCCTTGAGCGAACAGATGTCGCTCGACAATTCGTGCGGAAGCATCGGGACGACGCGGTCGGGGAAATAGATGCTGTTGCCGCGAAAACGCGCTTCGCGGTCCAGTTCGCTGCCGGGTCTGACATAGAAACTGACGTCGGCGATCGCGACGATCGCGTCCCAGCCATCCCCGTCGGCGCGCGCGGCGGCCCATATCGCATCGTCATGGTCGCGGGCGTCTTCAGGGTCGATCGCGACGATCGGCAAATGCGTCAGGTCTTCGCGATCATCGCCCAGTTTTTGCAGCGCGACCTGTTTCGCCTCGGCGATGGCCTCGCCGCGGAATTCGTCGCGCAGGCCGTGCTTGTGGATTGCGATGAGGCTGAAACTGCGCGGCGCAAAGGGATCGCCCAAAATGGCATCGACCCGCGCGGTGACACGCGGCGGTCGGCCCGATGGTTCGGCCAGCACCAGGTCACCGCCCTGCGCATCCTTCAGATCGGAAATCGGCAATTCGCGCCGTTCGCGCTTGTCGACTGGTGTCAGGAAGTGGCGGTCACCCTCTTTCCGAACCACGCCCAGGATCATGTCCGCCGACTTCTGCAACTTCTTCATGACCAGCGCGACATGGCCCCTCCCGCGCTCTTCGGTCCGCGCAAGGATCCGGTCGTTGAGGCCGAGTGCCGACCGTTTGCCGCGTTCAAGCACGCGCAACCTGGGCGCGGGTGTATCGGCGTGCCAGTTTTCCGGGGTCGCCCAGACTTCACCATCCTCGATAGAGGTCACACGAAGCACGGTGACCTTGGGCACCCCGCCCATCTTGTGGAAGGCGCGGCCGGGCGCGCTGTCGATCAAACCTTCATCCGCCATGTCCTTAAGAATGGCCTTCAAGGCGATCTTTTCATTGCCTTTCAGGCCGAATGCCCGGGCGATTTCACGCTTTCCCGCCGGCTGGTCGCTGGAGGCGATGAAATCGAGGATTTGCTTGTGGGTCGGGAGACCAGGCTGGGGTTTGCGGGGCATCGCATTCCACCTAGCGGCGAATTGCCGCGCCGACTAGCGAAGCTGGCTGTCCTTGCTGCCGCGGCGATTGACGCTGGAATGCTGCACGCCCTTGTCGCGCTCCGATTGACAGGCGACGCAGGTGCGGACGCCGGGCAAGACATCGCGGCGCTTCTTCGGGATCGGCTCGCCGCACTCGTCGCATTCCGACGCGCTTTCACCCTTCAGGGTCAACGCGCGAGCGCGCAGAACCGCATCCGTGACGGTATCGTCAATCTGTTCCTGCACCGCGCCGTCGCGGGTCCAACCACCAGCCATTTCCTACTCCTTCGCGCGATCAACGCACGACGGCGATTATGGCTTCGTGGTCGGCGCCGCGTAGGGTTTGAAGGCGCCGCCGGGGACGGCGCTGGCGACCGGGCTTTCGAAGCCGTCGGCGCTCACCGACGAGACGCCGAACACCCAGTCGTCCACGCGAATACCTTTTAGGATTGCGTTGCATGATGCCGGTGGCATGGGCGAGATGGCGATGGCTGCGCAATTCGGCTCGGCCAGGCGTTCTTCGGTCCAGTTTGCGGCATCGGTGCGTCGCCACCGGAGCAAATAGCGCGTCGCGCCCATCGCTTCGGTCCAACCGAGCGCTGTGTCGGTGCTGACCGCCCCTTCCACCTTAAGTTCGGGTGGCGGCGGCGGGGCGCTGGCGATGGCGGCGAGGGCGGCGACGTTGAGGCGGGTGACCTTGGCGAGGTAGGCGAAGTCCATCTCGTCAACGGTGTCGCCGAACTTGGTACCCTTTTCGGTGCGCAGGTCCTGATGCTGGTGGTCGTAATCCTCGACCGCGACCGAGAGGCGGACGGCGGGGAAGCCCGCGTTAAGCAATTCGGTATGGTCGCCGCCGCGGCCGAAGCGGTCGTTGCGCCAGATTTGCATGACGTCGAGACCAATTTCGGGAAGTCGATCCGCCAATGTGTCCAGGAAGCGTGAAAGGTTTCGCGACGGGCTGTCATTCTCTCCGCCGAGACTTCGGACCTGGGCGCGCAATTCGTCGCCGCCCTGCCAGCGCAGGCCTTCGGAGAAAACGCGGACGGTCTTGGCATCGCACACGCCGTCGCTGCCGCAAGAATTGCCGATGATGTCGTTGTTGAGGTTGGCGATGACGTTCCAGTCCTGCGCCTTGGCGTAATCGGCGAGAATCTTGCCGCCAAGCAGCCCCTGTTCCTCGCCCGACAGTACGGCATAGACGATCGTGCCCGCAAACTTGTGCTTCGACAGGACGCGTGCCGCCTCGATTGTCGCGGCGGTGCCGCTGCCGTCGTCGTTGGCGCCAGGCGCGTCGGCGGTCGCATTCATGACATCGCTGACCCGGCTGTCGATATGACCGGAAATGATGACGACGTCGTTCGGTCGTTCGGTGCCGCGCTGGATCGCGACGATGTTACAGACCCGCGTCGGAGTTGGAACACGGCGCCCGGTCACTGTGTCGCACGGACGCACGGTGGTCAGTCCGGCCTTGCGGAATTCCCCGTCGGTCCAGTCGAGCGCCGCACCGATGCCGCGCTTCTTGTCGGTTTGCGACGACAAGGTGTGGCGGGTCCCGAAACTGACCAGTTTTTCGACCGTCGCCCTCATCCTCGCCTGATCGACGAAGCGGGTCAGCCCGGTCAGCCGCTCATCGACCGAGGTCGGCGGCGGCACGGCGAGGGCGGAAGTGGCGAGGGAAACGAGCGCGGCGGAGAATATCAGTTTCGTCATGTCTGCATCGTTGCACGAAGCCGATGCTCGCGCCAGAGGATGACCAGGCCCGATGCGATGATCACCGGCGCGCCGATCCACGTCCAGTGGCTGGGCAATTGCCCGAACAGGATGATGCCCAGGAACGTCGCCCAGACGAGGGAAGTGTAGTCCATCGGCATGACCAGCGCGACGGGCGCAAGCCGAAGCGCACCGGTCAGGGTCAGTTGCGCGATCCCGCCCGCAAGCGAGAGGCCGACGATAATCGCCCACGTCTGGCCATCATGTGCGCCAGCGAACCACGGCATCAACAGCGCCAGCGGGACCAGCGAGGACACCGCGAACCAGAAAACGGTGGTTGCGGCCGCCTCGGTCGCGCCCAACCGCCGGATGACGATGGTCACCGCCGCCGTCAGCAATGCCGCAAGCAGCGCGATCGCACCGCCGTCCATTGGCACATGACCGTCGCCCGGCTGAACCACGACGATCACGCCGAAGAGTCCGACCAGCACCGCGCCCCAACGCCATTTTCCGGTCGGCTCGCCAAGCACCAACGCGGCCAGAACGACCGAAAAGATCGGCACCGAAAAGCCGATGGCGGTCGCCTCCGCCAGCGGAAGCAGGGTCATCGCGAGGAAATTGAGATACATGGCGGTCAGGCCGACCCCCATCCGGGTGACATGCGCCCAAACGCGCCTGGTTCGAAGTGTTTCGAAGCCCGGCCCCATCGCAACCCACACGCTGGCGCAAATGGCCGATCCGATCTGGCGATAGAACAGGCTTTCGACGACATGGACGCCGCGCGTCGCGGCCCATTTCACCCCGGCGAACATCAGCGCGAGCAGCACCGCCGTCAGCAGGCGCAGACCCATGCCAAGCAGATGGCGCTGCTCGATCGGCCGGTCGGTGTCGCGGGCGTGCCCCATGACGCGATGCGCTAGCCTTCGCCGCGAGGCTTGGCTAGGGAGCGCGCAACCCCAGATCAGTGCGACCCAGCAGGAGAGTAATCGTGCGCGCCATTCCCCACTTCATCAACGGCAGCCATCATGACGACGCCCCGCGCAGCGGCGACGTCTGGAACCCCAGCCAGGGCGAAGTGCAAGCGACGGTCGGCCTTGGCACCGCGACCACGCTTCAGAAAGCGGTCGACGCCGCCAATGCCGCACAGCCGGCCTGGGCCGCGACCAACCCGCAGCGCCGCGCCCGCGTCATGTTCGCATTCAAGGCGCTGGTCGAAGCACACATGGACGAACTCGCCGAAACGCTGTCGAGCGAGCATGGCAAGGTCATCGCCGACGCCAAGGGCGATATCCAGCGCGGACTCGAGGTCATCGAATTCTGCTGCGGCATCCCGCACGCGCTGAAGGGTGAATATACCCAAGGGGCAGGCCCCGGTATCGACGTTTATTCGATGCGCCAGCCGCTCGGAATCGGCGCCGGCATCACCCCGTTCAATTTCCCGGCGATGATCCCAATGTGGATGTTCGGCGTCGCCATCGCGACCGGCAATGCCTTCATCCTGAAACCGTCGGAGCGCGACCCTTCGGTGCCGCTGCGCCTCGCCGAATTGATGAGAGAAGCCGGTCTTCCCGACGGCATACTGAACGTCGTTCACGGCGACAAGGAAATGGTCGATGCAATCCTCGATCATGACGACATCAAGGCCGTCAGCTTCGTCGGATCGAGCGATATCGCGCAATATATCTATTCGCGCGGGACCGCGAACGGCAAGCGCGTCCAGGCGTTCGGCGGCGCCAAGAACCATGGCATCGTCATGCCAGACGCCGACCTTGACCAGGTCGTCAACGATCTTGCCGGTGCGGCCTTCGGCTCGGCCGGGGAACGGTGCATGGCACTTCCGGTCGTCGTCCCCGTTGGCGAGGAAACCGCCGAGCGCCTGCGCGAGAAGCTGCTTCCCGCCATTGCGGGATTGAAGGTCGGCATTTCGACCGACCCGGACGCGCATTACGGACCGGTGGTCAACGAAGCGCACAAGAACCGCGTCGAAAACTACATCCAGATGTGTGCCGACGAGGGCGGCGAACTGGTCGTCGACGGGCGCGGCTTCACCCTGCAGGGACACGAAAAGGGCTTTTTCGTCGGACCAACCCTGTTCGATCACGTCAAACCGAGTTTCCGGTCGTATCAGGAAGAGATTTTCGGCCCCGTGCTGCAGATCGTCCGCGCCGCCAATTTCGACGAGGCCGTCCGCCTTCCAAGCGAGCATCCCTATGGCAACGGCGTCGCGATCTTCACCCGCAACGGCCATGCCGCCCGCGAATTTGCGGCGCGGGTCAATGTCGGGATGGTCGGGGTCAACGTCCCGATCCCGGTGCCGGTCGCCTATCACACCTTCGGCGGCTGGAAGCGCAGCGGGTTTGGCGACACCAACCAGCATGGCATGGAGGGCGTGAAATTCTGGACCAAGGTCAAGACGATCACCCAGCGCTGGCCCGATGGCGGCGTCGGCGATGCCGCCAACGCGTTCGTTATCCCGACGATGGGGTAAGGGAGAAATACCATCGTTTGTGGGTTGAAGCCGGCATGAACAAGAATGCTCTTGGGATCGCCACCCTCCTCGCCCTCGGCATGGCCGCCTGTTCCGACAACCGCGACAATTCGAACATCGCGGTCGACGAGACGCTCAATGCCGCCGAAGCTGCGAACGCCGACGTCGAAGTGTTGCCGCCAAGCGAAGGCAACGGCGTCGCAGCGCCCATGCCCGATACGCTGGCCGCCAGCGTCATCCCGGCTTCCTATCGCGGCCGCTGGGGCATGGTGCCGGCCGATTGCGACCCGGGGCGAAGCGACGCCAAGGGCCTGATTACGATCGGCGATACCACGATCAAATTCTATAAATCGCTCGCCACGCTGAAACAGCAACGTCCGGCGATCTCGACCAGTTTTTCCGGTCAGTTCGATTTTACCGGCGAGGGCCACGAATGGACGAAAGTCCAAACCCTGACGCGCACCGGCGAAACCCTGACGCGCGCGGACGATGAAGGCACCTATACCTACGCCCGTTGCGCCTGAGCAGGGGTCTGGATAGCCGCGTGGGGCGGTGCTAGGGCCCGCTTCATGCAGCAATTCGATCTTACCGACGACCAGCGCCAGATCCAGGAGATGGCGCAGAAATTCACTGCCGACGCCATCACGCCCCATGCGGCGGAATGGGACGAGGAACACATCTTCCCCAAGGAGACGATCCAGCAAGCTGCCGAACTCGGCTTCGGATCGATCTATGTCTCCGAAGAATCGGGCGGGATCGGGCTTGGCCGGCTGGACGCAGCGCTGATCATGGAAGCGATGGCCTATGGCTGTCCCTCGACCAGTGCCTTCATCTCGATCCACAATATGGCGAGCTGGATGATCGACCGGTTCGGAAGCGACGAGGTCAAGGAAAAATACCTGCCCTCGCTCATCCCGATGGAGCGGATCGCGAGCTATTGCCTGACCGAACCTTCGAGCGGGTCGGACGCGGCGGCGCTGAAGACCAAGGCGGTTCGCGACGGCGACGATTATATCGTCAGCGGCTCCAAGGCGTTCATTTCGGGCGGCGGCGAGAACGAGATTTACGTGACCATGGTCCGCACCGGCGAGGATGGTCCCAAGGGCATTTCCGCGTTGGTCATCGAAAAGGATATGAAAGGTGTCAGCTTCGGCGCGAACGAGAAGAAACTGGGGTGGCATTCGCAGCCGACGGCGCAGGTCAATTTCGACGAGGTCCGCGTGCCGGTCGCGAACCGCGTCGGCGCCGAGGGTGAAGGGTTCCGGATTGCGATGATGGGACTGGACGGCGGGCGATTGAACATCGGCGCCTGTTCGCTTGGCGGGGCGCAACGCTGCCTGGACGAGGCGATCAGTTACACGCGGGACCGCAAGCAGTTCGGCAAGGCCATCGCCGATTTCCAGAACACGCAATTTACGCTGGCCGATATGGAAACCGAGCTTCAGGCAGCGCGAATGCTGCTTTACGTCGCAGCCGCAAAAGTCACCGCCAACGCGCCCGACAAGACCAAGTTCGCCGCCATGGCCAAACGCCTCGCCACCGATACGGGGTCCAGCGTGGTCGATCGCGCACTGCAGCTCCACGGCGGTTACGGATACCTGCAGGATTATCCGATCGAGCGCTTCTGGCGCGATCTTCGGGTCCATTCGATCCTGGAAGGGACCAATCAGGTCATGCGAATGATCGTCGGGCGGGAGCTGACCCGCCAGTGACCGCCACCACCATGTTCGACCAGATCGCCGCGCAGCTTCGCGATGCCGCCGACAAAATGATGAAGAATGGCGGTAAGACCACCCTGCCCTTCGACCCGTTCGCGCTGGCCAAGGCAACGGGCGACGTTGCGATGAGCCTGGCGATGCGCCCGCAGGACCTGCTCCAGGTCCAAATGGATGCCGCGCAGCAATGGGGCGATTTCTGGATGGGCGCGATTAGCGGCAAGGCCACCGATGCCCCGCGCGACCGCCGCTTCATGTCCGCTGACTGGCAGGAAGACCCTTATTATCGCGGGGTACGCGACAGCTATTTGCTTGCCTCCAAGCAGCTTCGCGAAATGGTCTCGCTCGGCGATGGCGATGATTCCAGCAAGGCGACGGTGCGCTTCCTCCTCGACCAGTATCTGAACGCGGTGAGCCCGGCCAATTTCGCTTTCACCAACCCCGATGTTGTCAAGCGGACCAAGGAAACGAACGGCGCCAATCTGGTCCAGGGCTTCGCGCACCTCATCGAGGATCTGGCCAGCGGCAAGGGCATCGTCCAGCGCCGGACCGACCCCAATGCGTTCGTAAAGGGCAAGACCATCGCCGCGACGCCGGGCGAGGTGGTCTATCAGAACGACCTGTTCCAACTGATCCAGTACACGCCGACCACGCCGAAGGTCGCGGCGGAACCGATGCTGTATGTCCCGCCGCTGGTGAACCGCTATTACATGATCGACCTGGTCCCTGCCCAGTCGATGGTCAAATGGCTGGTCGACGAAGGCCGCACGGTGTTCGTGATCAGCTGGGTCAATCCCGGCGTCGCCCACAAGGACATGGGCGTCGACCAATATGTCCTGATGGGAATCGTCGAGGCGATCGAAACGGTACGCCGCCGCACCGACCAGTCGCCCGACCTGTTCAGCTTCTGCCTGGGCGGGACCTTGGTCGCGCTGGCGCTGGCTTACCTGGCCGCCGCCAAGCGCGCCAATGAGGTCAACAGCGCGACTCTGATCGGTAGCCTCGTCGATTTTTCCGACATGCGCGATTGGTCGGCGTTCGTCCACGAAGGGCATCTGGCCGCGCTCGAGGATCATCTCGAGGCGCAGGGCTATATCGACAGCCTGGAACTGCAACGCCTGTTCGCGGCGATGCGCGCCAACGACCTCATCTGGTCGAGCGTGGTGAATCACTATTTGCTCGACAAGGACGCGCCGGCCAGCGACCTGCTCTATTGGTTCGAGGATGGCGCGCGCATCCCGGCGGCATTCCTGAAAAGCTACAACCGCGACCTTCTCAAGGACAATCGGTTGAAGGAGCCCGCGGGCTTCACCGTCGGTGGGGTGGCGATCGATCTGGCCAGCATCAAGACGCCGATGTTCGTCGTCGCCTTGAAGGACGATCACGTGTCGGCATGGGAAGCGGTTTATCGCGGTGCCCGCGACATGGGCGCCGACTTCGTCCTTGGCGGATCGGGCCACAATGCCGGGGTGATCAACCCGCCCGCGCGCAACAAGCATGGCTATTGGACCGGCGCAGCGATGCCCTTCGACGCTAATGACTGGCTCGACAATGCGACCAAGCATGAGGGCAGCTGGTGGCCGCACTGGACCGACTGGCTGACTGCGAATGGCAGCGGCAAGGCCGTTGCCGCACGCAAAATCAATGACGGTATCGAACCCGCCCCCGGCACCTACGCGACAATGGCCTGACATGAACGAGACGATGACCGAAACGCGCGATGTGCTGACCGTGAAGGAAGGACTCGCCGGACGCCTGCGCCTGAACCGGCCCAAGGCGCTGCACAGCCTCAATCGTCAGATGGTGCGCGACATGGCCGCTGCGCTTCACGAATGGCGCGACGATCCGGACGTCCGGATCATCCTGATCGACCACGCGGAAGGCCGCGGCTTTTGTGCCGGCGGCGACGTCGTCGATATCAGCGAGAATGTCGACGGACATGATGCGGCGGCCCGCGCCTTCTTCTTCGACGAATATCGGCTCAACCACCTCGAATATACCTATCCCAAGCCGGGCGTCGCTTTTATGGACGGCGTGACGATGGGCGGCGGGGTCGGGATCGCCTGCCCATGCCGTTATCGGGTCGCGACCGAGCGAACCGTGCTTGCCATGCCGGAAACCGCGATCGGCATTTTCCCCGATGTGGGCGGCGGGCGCTATCTCAGCCGATTGCGTGGACGGTTGGCGCAATTCCTCGCGCTGACCGGCGCTCGGCTAGACGGGGCGGAATGCCTCAAGCTTCGCCTCGCGACCCACTATATTCCCTCGGATCGATTGGAAGAAGCCAAGGAACGGATCATGGCACAGCCGTTCCGGGTCCAGGCGATCCTCGACGAATTGTCATCGGATGATGTCCCCGAGGCGCGGGTCGTCG
The DNA here is from genome assembly GCA_963843855.1 of uncultured Alphaproteobacteria bacterium. Classification (GTDB taxonomy): domain Bacteria; phylum Pseudomonadota; class Alphaproteobacteria; order Sphingomonadales; family Sphingomonadaceae; genus Sphingomicrobium. The sequence goes on along the minus strand of CAWJMA010000003.1, from coordinate 33,783 downwards.
GCAACATCGCGAAGATCGACCGCCATTTTGCCTCCGACCGGCTGGAGGACATCCTCGACTCGCTGGACGCGGCGGCGGCCGAGGGCGACGATTGGGCGAGCAAGGAAGCGGCGACGATCCGCAAGAAGTCGCCAATGGCCTGCAAGGTCAGCCTGCGCCTGCTTCAGGAAAGTCCGTACCAGCTGCATTTCGTCGATGAGATGCGAATGGAATATGGAATCATGGTGCGGCTGATCCACCATCCTGATTTCAAGGAAGGCGTGCGTGCATTGCTGATCGACAAGGACAATGATCCGCAATGGCATCCGACCAACCCGCAGGCGATCGGCGACCGTGACGTCGACGCCTTTTTCGAGCCGCTTCCGACCGAGGAAGAATGGCGGCCGTTCGATTTCTAGACGGAGATTTCCAGTGGCAGATTACCAGACGATCCTCGTCGAGCAGCGCGATGGCGTGACGCTTGTTACCCTCAATCGCCCGCAGGCGCTTAACGCGCTGAACAGCCAGGTGCTGAAGGAACTGATCGACGCGTTTGCGGCTTACGACTGCAACGACGCTCAGCGCTGCCTTGTCCTGACTGGAAGCGAAAAGGCGTTCGCGGCGGGCGCAGACATCAAGGAAATGCAGGCCCAAGGCTTTGCCGAAATGTATGCGTCGAATTTCTTCGCGGGATGGGAACAGGTCACCCGCACCCGCAAGCCGTGGATCGCGGCGGTCTCCGGCTTCGCGCTGGGCGGCGGGTGCGAGGTCGCGATGATGGCCGATTTCATCATCGCCGCCGACACGGCCAAGTTCGGCCAGCCCGAGATCAAGCTGGGCGTCACACCAGGCATGGGCGGATCGCAGCGGCTGGCGCACGCGGTCGGCAAGGCCAAGGCGATGGAAATGTGCCTCACCGGCCGGATGATGGGCGCCGAGGAGGCTGAGCGCAGCGGGCTCGTCGCGCGCGTCGTGCCGGCAGCCGAACTGGTCGACGAGGCGATGAAGGTCGCCAAGGAGATTGCCGGCATGGCCCCACTCGCCGCCATCGCCACCAAGGAAATGGTCAACGCCGCCTTCGAGATGGGGCTTGCGCAGGGTATCAATTTCGAACGTCGCCTCTTCCACGGCCTGTTCGGCACCCAGGACCAGAAGGAAGGCATGGCCGCCTTCGTCGAAAAGCGGCCGGGCAATTGGACGGGCAAGTAGGTGAGACTTTCAAAGACCGCATTGCGGCTAGGCACATTCGTTTCGAGCCTGATTGCGTTACACGTCGCGGGGATTGCATATCTCAAATGGGCATCTGTCGATTACGACCAGGGTGATTTGGAAGCACTGCTCGTCTACATTGTCGGATTCCACGCGGCTCTGGTCGTCATAGCGGCTGCGGCGTTGGCGAGGCTTTCTGGCCGACTTAGCAGCTCTGGAGATTGAAATGAAAGTCGCATTCATCGGGCTCGGGAACATGGGCGGCGGGATGGCCACCAACCTGGTTAAGGCGGGGCATGAGGTCGTCGCGTTCGACCTAGCTGAACCTGCGATCGAGCGGGCCAAGGGCAATGGCTGCACCATCGCGACCAGTGCCGCCGAGGCGGTCGCCGGGGTCGATGCGGTCGTCACTATGCTCCCGGCTGGAAAGCATGTCGCGTCGGTCTATGCCGAGAGCGTGATCGGCACCGCGCCGACCGACGCGATCCTGATCGACTGTTCGACGATCGATGTCGCCACCGCCAAGGAGGTTGCGGCTAAGGCGGCGGCTGCGGGATATACGATGGTCGACGCGCCGGTCAGCGGCGGGATCGCCGCGGCGGATGCGGGGACGCTGACCTTCATGGTGGGTGGCAACGACGACGGCTTTGCAAGGGCCGAAACCTTCCTTGCCACGATGGGCAAAGCGGTGATCCATGCCGGCGATGCCGGAGCGGGCCAAGCGGCGAAGATCGTGAACAACATGCTGCTCGGTGCGACCATGGCAGCGACCTGCGAAGCGTTCGTGCTGGCGCAGAAACTGGGCCTCGATCCGCAAACTTTTTACGACATTTCGTCGAAGGCGAGCGGACAGAGCTGGTCGATGACGAGCTATTGTCCGGTGCCCGGTGTGGGCCCAGAAACCCCGGCCGACCGCAATTACGACGGCGGCTTCGCGGCCGCGCTGATGCTGAAGGATCTCAAGTTGGCGATGGAAGCGGCCAGGCAAGCCGGCGCCTACACCCCGATGGGCGGCGAAGCCGAAGAGCTTTACCAGCGCTTCGTCGACCGCGGCGGCGCGCACAAGGACTTTTCCGCAATGATCAAGATGATCGACGACAGCTGGGAAGTGCCCGCCGAGGGTTGATCGCGGCCTCCCGAAGGACCACATCGCCGACATGCTGATCGAAATCGAAAAGACGCCCAATCCGGCGACCCGCAAGTTCCTGCCCGGCCAGACCGTGATGGAAACGGGGGGCCGCGATTTCGCGTCGCCCGAAGCTGCCGAGGCAAGCCCGCTGGCCGATTCCATTTTTTCGACCGGCATGGTCGATGGCGTCTATTTCGGGCGAGACTTCATTTCGGTGTCCGCCGCGCCGACGGTCGAATGGGACCAGCTGGAGCCCGAAGTGCTGACCCTGATGCTCGATCATTTCACGCTTGGCGCGCCCTTGTTCAAACCGGGCACCGCCGCCGACATTCATGTCGCGCCTGATTCCGGCCCAACGTTCCAGGACGATCCGGCCGATGCCGATATCATCGACCAGATCCAGGATCTGATCGAAACCCGCGTGCAACCGGCAGTCGCCAACGACGGCGGCAACATCGTCTATCGCGGATATAAGGACGGCATCCTGTACCTCCAGATGCAAGGCGCCTGTGCGGGCTGTCCGTCGTCCACGATCACGCTGAAACGCGGCATCGAGAGCCTGATCAAACATTATGTTCCCGAAGTGGTTTCGGTCGAGGCGATCTAGGCCCGACGTTCTTTGCGCTTGCGAAAACGGCGAAAAAGTGCGCAGTTTCGTTAACCATCGGGGGAGCGCGATCCTTTGATCCTGTCGATCGACACGTCCACGCCTGCATGCACCGCGGCCCTGATCGGCGCTGGCGGCAAGGTTTTCGCACGGCGCGACGACCTGATCGGGCGCGGTCATGCCGAGCATCTGGTGCCGATGCTGCGCGAGATGGTCGAGGGGCATGTCCCGACCCGGATCCTGGTCGGTGTCGGGCCGGGCAGCTTCACCGGCCTTCGTATCGGCATTGCGGCCGCGCACGGCCTGGCGATCGGCTGGGACGTGCCGCTCAACGGATTTTCTTCGCTCGCGTTGCACGCAGTCGGCGCACCGGGCGATGGGCCGGTCGGCGTTGCGATCACGGGCGGTCATGGCGAACTGTTCGTCCAATCGTTCGATCGCGCTCCGCTTCGTGAACTCGGGCCGGTCGAAAACCTCACTCCCGACGCTGCCGCGGCAAGGATCGACGCGACGTTGGTTGTGGGAAGCGGCGCAGCGGCGCTCGTCGCGGCGCGCGGCGATGGCGAGGCCCTGGATCTATTACCGTCGGCCGCGTGGGCCCTGCAGCTTCCCGAAGCGCTGCGGTCGCTGCCGCCCAGTCCGGTCTATGCCCGTCTACCCGATGCCAAGGTGAAGGCGGCGGCCTGATGGCGGCATCCCCTGCGCCCAGCCTGTATCAGATCCAGCGCGGCGGCGTCGGCGACCTCGATGATGTCATGCGGATCATGGAGCGCGCGTTTTCCACCGAATATGGCGAAGGATGGTCGCGGTCCCAATGCGGCGGGATCATGCCGATGTGGGGCGTATCGCTGATGGTCGCGCGCGACCCTGTCGGCGGGACCTGCGGATTTTCGTTGCAGCGGGTGGTCATGGACGAAAGCGAATTGTTGCTGCTTGCCGTCGACCCGTCGATGCAGGGCCAGGGAATTGGCGGCTTGCTGCTTGCGAACTTCATCGACGAAGGACGCGGACTTGGCCTTCGACTGCTGCATCTGGAAGTTCGCGACGGCAACCCGGCGATCGCCATGTATCGATCAGCAGGATTTGAGCAAATCGGCAAACGCGCCAACTATTATCGAGGAATTGATGGTCTTCGATATGATGCCATTACAATGGCTATTGATTTAGGTTAATTTCTTGCTCTTTGCCTAATCAGCGTCGTTGCTTACGCACTATTTCCGGCCTAAATAAGGTGTGAGGCGTGAATGCTCGCGTATTATTCCATCAGATCCAGCTCGGGGATTTCCGGAAATGAACGAAGAAGACAATTACGATACATTGATCACCCTGACCGCCGACATTGTCGCGGCCCATGTCAGCAACAATAGCGTCGCGGTCAACGATTTGCCGCAGCTCATTGCCAACGTGCATGGTGCGCTTGCGGGACTTCATGGCAGTTCGAAGCCGGAAGTCGCGCCCGAACCGGCGGTGCCGATCCGCTCCTCGATCAAGCCCGATTTCATCGTGTGTCTTGAAGACGGCAAGAAACTGAAGATGCTCAAGCGCCACCTGATGACTCATTACCAGATGACGCCGGATGATTACCGAAAGAAATGGGGCCTTGCCGCCGACTATCCGATGGTCGCCCCGAATTATGCCGAACAACGCCGCATGCTGGCCAAGTCGATCGGCCTGGGCACGCGCCGGGGAAAACGGAAAGCCAAGTAAGCTGCCGAGGCCAAGAGAGCGATTGCGCAAGCAATCGGGAGCTTGGGCAGAGACAGCGAACTTCGGACGGCGGGTCGCCAAAGCGAACCCGGTCAACGGCGCGGGATTTAACCCCGCGCCGTTTCCATTGAGCACCGCATTCATCAAAAATGACGGGAATCGGCGATTTCTCGCCAAAACCCGTGCGCGAATGTTCACGAATCCCTACGGAATGTTCACGGTTACGGAGCGTTTTGCGCGACCGCCTTCCTCCGTTGTTGCAGAATGAATCCAGCAATTTTCAAAGAGCCGCACCTTCGGTGGCATAGATCGGCGGCTGTAGGACAGGCTTTTCTAGAGGCTGGTTCGTGTGGAAAACTGACGCTAGCCCTCTCCCCGTCGGGAAGAAGGGTAACTCCCCGCTTCGATGCTGACGGTCGAGCGAGCGTCCGTAATGTCAGCAATGGGTCGAAAGCTGACTTTAGCGATTTTCCGTGGCGGACGACGTTCTTCTGTCGCCTGCCGATCCGTCGGCATCCGAACCTGCCCGCTCGCGCAACTTTCGTTCCGAATGGACCTCCGCTCTCGTTGCGCTTGGCGACGACAGTCACTAGCTTCATGCCATGCATCGCACGATCGACATCGAACAACTCTGCGCCGACAAGGGCCTGCGCATTACCGAGCAGCGCCGGACGATCGCAAAGGTCCTAGCCGAAAGCGAGGATCATCCCGACGTCGAGACGCTTCATTCGCGAGCCGCGGCGGTCGATCCGCATATCTCGATTGCCACGGTTTACCGCACCGTCCGCCTGTTCGAGGAAGCAGGCATCCTGGAACGGCACGAATTTGGCGACGGACGGTCGCGATATGAAGCGGCGTCGGAGACCCATCACGACCATCTGATCGACGTCGAGACCGGTAACGTCATCGAATTTGTCGACGAGGAACTGGAAGAGCTGCAGCGCAAGATTGCCGAGCGGCTCGGCTTCCGCCTGGTCGACCATCGCATGGAGCTCTATGGCGTCCGCAGCGACCGCGACCGCTGAAGCCCCCTCGTCGCGCTGGCGGGCTTATGTGCGGCTTGCCTTGTTGGTCGGCTGGTTCGGATGCTGCATCGTCCCGCATTCCATCGTCAAATTGGCTGGCCCGTCGCGCTGGCCGCGGCGATTCCTGGGCGGCGTTGCCACCATCGTCGGTGCGGATGTCAGCCGCAATGGACCCGAGCCGGGTCCGGGCGAATTGCTGATCGGCAATCACGTCAGCTGGCTGGATGTGCCAGTGCTTGCCGGTGCGACCGGATGCGCGTTCGTATCGAAGGCCGAAATCCGCGATCACTGGTTCCTGAAATGGATCGCCGACCAGAATGCGACGCTTTATGTCGACCGCGGCGACCGGCGTGGGATCCACCAGCAGGGCGCGGCAATGACGCAGGCCTTGCACCGAAGGCAGCCACTCGCGATTTTCCCCGAAGGAACGGTGGGGGATGGCGGGCAATTGCTGCCGTTCAAGCCAAGCCTGCTGTCGGCAGTCGCGCCGCCGCCCGATGGCATCACGCTTCGTCCGGTGGCGATCGATTACAACGGGTTTGCGCGGTTGTTCGCCTGGGGTCCGGGCGAACATGGCGTCGACAATTTCCTGCGCATCCTTGGCCGCAAGGGGCGATTGCCGGTGACGGTCCGGGTGCTTGCGCCCTTGCATGGGCATTTCGATCGCAAGGCGTTGGCGAAGGCGGCGCATGACGCGATTGCCGCCGCACTCCTGCCTTCCGGAATCAAGCCGGCTGGCCTATAGGCGCGCCGCAATGACCGACACCACAAACCTGCCAAAGACCTTCAAGGTCAAAAGCTTCGGCTGCCAGATGAACGTTTACGACGGCGAGCGGATGAGCGAATTGCTCGGCGCCCAGGGAATGCGCGCGGCAACCGACGACGAAGACGCCGATCTGGTCGTTCTCAACACCTGCCACATCCGCGAGAAAGCCGCCGAACGGGCGTATTCTGATGTCGGACGCTTGCGCCGCGACGACGGCACCAAGCCGCTGGTCGCGCTGGCCGGGTGCGTTGCTCAGGCCGAGGGCGCCGAAGCAAAGAAACGAAGCAAGTTGATCGACATGGTGGTCGGCCCGCAGGCCTATCACCGCCTGCCCGAAATGGTCGCCGAGGCGGCGGCGGGCAAGCGCCCGGTCGATACCGACATGCCGGCAATATCGAAATTCGGCGCGCTTCCCGCCCGCCGCAAGGTCGGCGCCAGCGCGTTCCTGACCGTGCAGGAGGGCTGCGACAAATTCTGCACTTATTGCGTCGTGCCCTACACGCGCGGTGCCGAAGTCAGCCGGCCGTGGGGCGACATCGTGACCGAGGCGCGCTCGCTGGTCGACGGTGGGGCACGCGAGATCATGTTGCTCGGCCAGAACGTCAATGCCTGGGCCGCCGATGGACGCGGCCTCGACCGACTGATCCGCGACATTGCGACGATCGACGGGCTGGAGCGGATTCGGTATATGACCAGCCATCCTTGCGACATGACCGACGAATTGATCGCCGCCCATGCCGAGGTGCCCGAATTGATGCCCTACCTGCACCTGCCGGTGCAGTCGGGATCGACCGCCATCCTCAAGGCGATGAACCGCAGCCACAGCGCCGAAAGCTACGTCCGGATCATCGAGCGGATGCGCGCGGCCAAGCCCGATGTCGCCATCTCCGGCGACTTCATCGTCGGCTTTCCCGGCGAGAGTGACCGCGACTTCGAGGAAACTCTCGCCATCGTCGACGAGGTTCGCTACGCCTCTGCTTATTCGTTCAAATTTTCGCCGCGGCCGGGAACGCCCGCAGCGACGATGGAGGGGCAGGTTCCAGCGGACGTGATGGATGATCGGTTACAGCGCCTGCAGGCGCGTCTTGCCGAACACAGCCTGGCCTTCAACCGCGCCTGCATTGGCCGCGACACCCGAATTCTAATCGACCGCAAGGGCCGCAAGCATGGCCAGATGATCGGCAAGTCGCCGTGGCTGCAGTCGGTCCATGTCTTGAGCGATGCACCAATCGGATCGCTGATCGACGTCACCCTGACCAGCGCCGCCCCGAACAGCCTTGGCGGCGCCCTCCTCGAAGCGAAGGCAGCGTAAATGGCCAAACGCGAATTCCCTACTGCCGATGTCGAAGACCGCGCACGCCTGGAGCTGGAGTTTGACCAGCCCTATCTGCTCGGTCCGTTGTTTGGCGATTACGACCGGCATCTGGTGATGATCGAGGATCGGCTGGGCGTGCACATTGCGGCGCGCGGCAACCGGGTGATGATCGAGGGTGAGCCCGACGCGGCGGCGCGCGCCCGCGACGTGCTGACCGGTCTGTACAATCGCCTGGACCAGGGCCAGGACGTCGATGGCGCAGCCGTCGAAGCGGTACTCGGAATGGCGGCGCAGCCCGCGCTCGACGGCATCATCAGCCCTGAGGTGACCAGCCCGCCGCGGGTGATGATCCGGACGCGCAAGAAAACCATCGTGCCGCGTTCGACGGTGCAGACCGCGTATATGGAATCGCTGTCGCGCGACGACATGATCTTCGCGCTCGGCCCGGCGGGCACCGGCAAGACTTATCTTGCCGTCGCACAGGCGGTCGCGATGCTGATCACGGGCCAGGTCGATCGATTGATCCTGTCGCGGCCCGCGGTCGAGGCGGGGGAGCGGCTCGGCTTCCTTCCGGGCGACATGAAGGAGAAGGTCGATCCCTATCTTCGTCCTTTGTACGACGCGCTCTACGACATGCTTCCGACCGAACAGGTCGAGCGGCGGATCGCATCGGGCGAAATCGAGATCGCGCCGATCGCCTTCATGCGTGGCCGCACCCTGAGTGATGCGTTCATCATCCTGGACGAGGCACAGAACACCACGCCGCAGCAGATGAAGATGTTCCTGACCCGCTTCGGCATGCGCAGCCGGATGGTGATTTGCGGCGATCCCAACCAGACCGACCTTCCGCGCGGAGTCGATTCGGGCCTGAACGATGCGGTCGAGAAACTGGAGGGCATCCCCAAGCTGTCGATGATCCGATTCTCGGCGAGCGACGTCGTTCGTCATCCGCTCGTCGGCCGGATCGTCGAAGCCTATGAGGGCCCCGGCGCATGACACTCGACATCGCGCTTGATGCGGATCCGGATTGGGACAGTAGCACCGACTGGGCGGCCCTCGCCCGGTCCGCAGTCACCGCCGCCATCGCCGAAAGCGCCTTTCCCCAGCTAGGGGAAGGCGAACGCATGGTCGAACTGTCGATCCGCCTCGCGGCCAACGACGAAGTCCATGCCCTCAATTCCCAGTGGCGCGGCAAGGACAAGGCGACCAACGTCCTGTCTTTCCCGATGGCGGAAGCCGGCGAATTGTCGGCGCCCCCTGCACCTGGACCGGAACTCATGCTTGGCGACATCATTCTGGCTTACGGAGTCTGCGCCGACGAGGCGGCGGACAAGGCCATCCCCATTCCCACCCACGCCGCGCACCTGATGGTGCACGGCACGCTGCATTTGCTAGGTTATGACCATATGGACGAAGTGACCGCCGCCGATATGGAGGCGAGAGAGACAAAAGCGCTGGCGCGGCTCGACATTGCCGACCCTTATTCGGACGGAGCAGCCTGATGGCCGACGACGAACCTGAAAACGGGTCGCGGTTGTGGCGCGGCATGCGCTCGCTGATTTTCGGCGACGAGGGCGAATCGACGCTTCGCGACCAGATCGAGGATGCGATTGACGAGGCCGAAGCAGGCCGACCCAAGACCGGCGACCTCAGCCCGCACGAACGACTGATGTTGCGCAACCTGTTGCACTTCGGTGATCGCACCGCAGGCGAGGTCTCGGTTCCGCGCGGCGATATTGTCGCTATCAGCCAGAACATCTCGTTCGACGGGCTGGTCGGCGCATTTGCGGAGGCGGAACATAGCCGCCTTCCGGTCTACGGCGACGGCCTTGATGACATCATCGGGATGATCCACATCAAGGACGTCTACAAGGCGCTCAACGATGCCGCGCGCGACCGAACCATCACCGGCCTGCTCCGTAATCCCTTGTTCGTCCCGGAATCGATGGGCGTGCTCGAGCTTCTGGCGCGGATGCGCAGCGACCGCATACACCTGGCCATCGTCGTCGACGAATTCGGCGGGACCGAGGGGCTCATCACGATCGAGGATGTCGTCGAGGAGATCGTCGGCGACATCGAGGACGAGCATGACGAGGACGCCCAGAGCCTGATCAACATGCTGGAAGACGGCGTTTGGGACGTCGATGCCCGGGTCGAACTGGAAGAAGTGCGCGAGACGATCGACGCGCGTTTGATCGATGAAGAGGACGATGTCGATACGATTGGCGGACTCGCCTTCACGCTGGCCGGGCATCTGATGAAGCCAGGCGAAAGCGTCGAACATGACAGCGGATGGCGGATCGAATGCGTCGAGGCCGACACCAAGCGCGTGCTTCGCCTGCGCCTCCACGCGCCGGAAACGGCTGGAGAGGCGAACGCCTGACCGCGACTTGGCTCTCGTCAATCGCGTTCGGGCGTGCTTAACGACGCGCCCTATGCTTCGACCGTTCCTGATCGCGCTGGCCCTTGGCCTTTTTTCTGCACTCGCCTTCCAACCGGTCGGCTGGTGGCCCGTGATGATCGCCGCCATCGCCGTTCTTGCAGCGCTGATTGCGCGCCAGAAGCGTCTGGGCGGCGCACTGCTGATTGGATGGGGATTTGGGGTCGGCCAGTTCGTCCTGGGCCTCAACTGGATCGCGACCGCTTTCACCTTCCAGGCCAATATGCCCGCGTGGCTTGGCTGGGTCGCGGTGGTCCTGCTGAGCCTTTACCTCGCCGTCTATCCAATGATCGCGGCGGGGCTGGCGTGGCGTTTCGGGCGGGCCAGGCCGCTGGCGCTGGTCCTTGCACTGGCCGGTAGCTGGGCGATCACCGAATGGCTGCGCGCGACCATCTTCACCGGATTCGCATGGAATCCACTGGGCGTGGTCCTTCTCGACACGCCCTGGCTTGAATTGAGCAGGCTGATCGGCACCTACGGCCTGTCGGCGTTGGTCGTGGCGATGGGCGGCGCCCTGTGGCTTGCCAGCCAAAAGCGAGTGCGCGGCGCGATCGGCGTTGCCGGGGTGGCGGGCCTTGTCGCCCTGGTGCCGACCGCGCCACTTGCCCCGGTCACCACGGCACAGGCGATCAGGATCGTCCAGCCCAACATCGGGCAGGAACAGAAATGGAGCCCCGAATTCGAAGCGGTTGCAAGCGCCCGATTGAACAACCTGTCGGGGCCGCGCGGTGAGCGCGAGGAGCTGATCTTCTGGCCCGAGGCCGCAGTCACATCGCCCTTGTCCGACAACCGGCCCGCCGCGGGCGGCCTGATCGCGATGGAACGGCGAATGGCAACGCGGATGGTCGGCACCGGCGATGTCCTGCTGACCGGCGGGATCGCACTGAAATCCAGCGACGGGCGACGCGCCGATGCGGCGGCGAACAGCGTGTTCGTGCTTGGCCCGCGCGGCGACTTTATCGGCCGTTACGATAAGTCACACCTTGTCCCGTACGGCGAATATCTGCCGATGCGACCGATCCTCAGCGCGCTCGGGCTGTCACGGCTTGCGCCGGGCGACAGCGATTTCATTGCGGGTCCGGGGCCGGGATCCCTGCCCCTGCCGGACGGCCAGAAGGCCGGGTTCCAGCTATGTTACGAGATTATCTTTTCCGGTGAAGTCGTGAACCGTGCGCATCGGCCCGATTTCATCTTCAACCCGTCGAACGATGCCTGGTTCGGCTGGTTCGGCCCGCCCCAGCACCTCGCCCAAGCACGGCTGCGCGCGGCCGAGGAAGGCCTTCCGGTGATCCGGTCCACACCCACTGGGATCAGCGCACTGATCGACGCGCATGGACGAATTGTCGATTCTCTTCCGTGGAAACGCGCCGGGATCATCTGGTCGACGCTTCCCCCGACGAGCGCATCGGTCGGACCCTTCGCCCGCTTCGGCAACGCCATACCGTTACTTTTGGGCGCCATTTTGCTGCTTACGGCGATTGCGCTGGGCCGGAGCCGCCGCTACAGCACCGCGATATAAAGCTTTCCTTATATCTTCCAGAAGGACCGTCAGCGCCCATGCGCCAGAGCTACCTCTTCACCTCCGAATCCGTTTCCGAAGGCCATCCGGACAAGGTCGCCGACCAGATCAGCGACGCGATCGTCGACCTTTTCCTGTCGAAGGATCCCGAAGCGCGGATTGCGTGCGAGACGTTGGTCACGACGCAGCGCATCGTCATCGGCGGCGAAATTCGGTGCAAGGGCGTGTTCGACAAGACCGCTTTCCCCGACACGCACGGCTGGGCGCCGGGATCGCGCGACGAGATCGAACAGGTCGTCCGCCAGACGGTGAAGCGCATCGGTTACGAACAAGATGGCTTTCACTGGAAGACCGCCGAATTCGAAAATCACCTGCATGGGCAGTCGGCGCACATTGCCCAGGGCGTCGATGCCAGCGGCAACAAGGACGAAGGCGCGGGCGACCAGGGCATCATGTTCGGTTATGCGACCGACGAAACGCCCGATTTTCTCCCCGCCACGCTCTATTACAGCCACAAGATCCTGGAGCGCATGGCCGCCGACCGCCATTCCGGTGCGGCGCCGTTCCTGGAGCCCGATGCCAAGAGCCAGGTCACCTTGCGTTACGAAGAGAGCAAGCCGGTCGCGGCCACCGCGATCGTCGTGTCGACCCAGCATGCCCGCGGCTACGACCAGGGCGCGCCCGAGGCCGAGCTCAAGGCTTATGTGAAGCAGGTCGTCGCCGACGTGCTTCCCGCCGAATTGCTGTCCGACGAGACCGTCTATCACATCAATCCGACCGGCGCGTTTGAGATTGGCGGACCCGATGGCGACGCCGGACTGACCGGGCGCAAGATCATCGTCGATACTTATGGCGGGGCCGCGCCGCATGGCGGCGGCGCGTTCAGCGGAAAGGACCCGACGAAGGTCGACCGTTCGGCGGCTTACATGGCGCGCTACCTAGCCAAGAATATCGTTGCGGCCGGGCTGGCAACGCGCTGCACGATCCAGCTGGCCTATGCGATCGGCGTGTCGAAGCCGCTGTCGCTTTACGTCGACACCCACGGCACCGGAACGGTCGGCGACGACGTCATCGAAACCGCGATTGGCAAGCTCGACCGTTTGGGCGGCATGACCCCGCGCGGGATTCGCACGGCGCTGGGCCTGAACAAGCCGATCTACCAGCCGACGGCAGCCTACGGTCACTTCGGACGCAAGGCCGAGGGCGATTTCTTCCCGTGGGAAAAGACCGACCTGGCCGAAGAAATGAAGGCAGCGCTGGCCTGAACGGCCATGACGGCAGAATCGCGTGAGTGACAATTCACTGCGGATGTGGGAGCATTTCACTTGCCGAATGGTCGCAGGGGAAATCGTGATGCGTAGAATTTTTTCACTGCTGGTGGCGGCCTTCATGATCAGCGCCGCGCCGGCAAACAGCCAGTTGCGTTCGCTGGATGTCCCGAACGACAAAGGGTGGCAGCACGCGCGGACGGGCATCATCCTGATGTCTAAGCTGGGGAACTTCCAACGATCGGATCTCAAGGACAATGGCACGTCTGAATCCGATGTCTCAGCGACCTATTTTTCGGCGGACAAGAAGGACACCGCGTCCATCTATATTTATCGCCAAGGCATCGTGAGCCTTCCGATATGGTTCGACCGCTCGCTTTACGCCATGACTACAAATCCCAAGATTTCTATCGGCAGCCCGCTCGGGCCAATAACCCGCTTTATTCCGCCCAATTCGCGCACCGAAAGCGGACTGCGAATCGTCTTCAATCTTCGTGGGAGCGATCGCGGGGCAACCGGCTTGGCGATGGTCCCATTTGGAGAATGGTTAGTCGCCGTTCGATTGACTTCGCCGACCATGACTTCCGTCCAGCTCGATGCAAATCTGTTGGAGGTGCTCTCGAAAGTGCGCTGGCCCGAAAAGCGACCTTTGGATGAGGTCGCGGTGCCCATCGCACCTTGTCCAAATTCGCTTAAGACCAAGAGAGCGAAGGTCGTTCCGCCCGACTTGGCTCAAGCGCTCATCGGCGCAACACTGAGCAGCATCGTGACCACCAAAACCGGGCAGGATTCCGAAAAGGAAAATCGGACCGTCATATACTGTCGTGAAGGCATGCAGACGCTGGATTACGGCGCCTATCGCGGTAACGCCGATACGAAGGGCTATGTGCTAGCCATCGGCGATGCCGGCGTCGGCGCTAGCGTATACCCGGGGTTCTCACTTAATGGCGAAAAGGGCCAATACTCAGTCACGCTGGCTAGACACGATTCACTAAATTCCTATCCCAGCTTCAATGCCTTGCCCGAGCCAAAACAGGTCTTCGCGTTGGTCATGAGCCGGGGACCGATGTCGAGTACGACACGTGGCGGCAACAGCATCATCTTGGGGCCCGACGGAAAGTAGGCGTCATCAGCGAGTTGACCCCGCCGCCAAAGTTGGCTAGCTGCCCGCGCCATGACTGCGGCCAAGACATCCGATCCGACGACGATCAACCGCCTGTATGGGCGGTCGAGCGGGCATCGGCTGCGCAAGGGGCAGGCCGAACTGGTCGAGACCCTGCTGCCCGCGATCAGCGTGCCCGTCGACGGCGAGGTGACCGCGCTGCGCCTGTTTGGCGACGACCGACCGCTGCATTTCGAAATCGGGTTCGGCGGGGGCGAGCATCTGGCCCACCGCGCGGACCTGTTGCCCGACCATGGGTTCATCGGCTGCGAGCCGTTCCTCAATGGCGTCGCCATGGCGCTGGGCCAGATTCGGGACCAGCATCTGGCCAACGTCCGCCTGTGGATGGGCGATGCGCTGGATGTGCTTCGCCGGATTCCCGACGGATCGCTGACGATGGTCTATCTGCTACACCCCGATCCGTGGCCCAAGGCGCGGCACGCCAAACGGCGCATGATGAACGACGGGCCGGTCGACCTGATTGCCGCGAAGATGAGGCCGGGCGGCGAATTCCGCGTCGCGACCGACGATCCGATCTACCTCGACTGGCTGTTGATGATCATGGCGCGCCACACGCACCAGTTCGAATGGGTCAATGCCGCGCCGGGCGCGTGGCTGGACTATCCATCGGGCTGGATCGAAACCCGCTACGCCGCGAAAGCGCGGCGGCAGGGCCGAGTGCCGCACCAGTTCCGTTATCGGCGTCTGTGACCCTTGCCATTCGGGTGGGGCTGCCTACCTAGCCCTGCATGCAGATACGCACTGACGTCCTCGCCGCCATCGGCAACACGCCGCTGATCAAGCTGAAGCGCGCGTCGGAGGAAACGGGCTGCACCATCCTTGGCAAGGCCGAATTCATGAACCCCGGCGCGTCGGTCAAGGATCGCGCGGCGCTGAGCATCGTGATGGACGCGATCGACCGCGGTGCGCTTCGCCCCGGCGGGACGATCGTCGATGGAACGGCGGGCAACACCGGGATCGGCCTTGCAATGGTCGGCAATGCACTGGGCATGAAAACGGTGATCGTCATTCCCGAGACGCAGAGCCAGGAAAAGAAGGACACGTTGCGGATGCTGGGCGCCGAGCTCGTCGAAGTGCCGGCCGTGGCGTACAAGAACCCCAACAATTACGTGAAGATCGGCGGGCGGCTGGCCGAGCGTATGGCACGCGAAAACCCGAACGGGGCGATCTGGGCCAACCAGTTCGACAATGTCGCCAACCGCGACGCCCACGTCCGCACCACCGGCCCGGAAATCTGGGAACAGACCGACGGCAAGGTCGATGCCTTCGTCGCGGCGGTCGGGACCGGCGGAACGCTTGCTGGCACCGCAATCGCGCTGAAGGAACGCAACGCCGCCATCCAGATTGCGCTTGCCGACGTGCCCGGCGCCGCCTTGTTCAATTTCTATCGCAACGGCGAATTGAAGGCCGAGGGAAGCTCGATCACCGAGGGCATCGGACAGGGGCGGATTACGGCAAATCTTGCCGGTTTCACGCCCGACCACGAATTTCTGATCCCGGACGAAGAGAGCGTCGCGCTGACGTTCCGCTTGTTGGAAGACGAAGGACTGGCGCTTGGCGCGTCGTCGGGTGTGAATGTGGCCGGTGCAATCCGGCTGGCCCGCGAGATGGGGCCGGGTCATACCATCGTCACCATCCTGTGCGACCCGGCGACCCGCTATCAATCGCGCCTGTTCAATCCCGAATTCCTGCGTTCGAAAAACCTGCCGGTCCCGCACTGGCTGGAAGCGCACGACCCCATCGAGCCGGACTATCTTCCGGTCGACTGACAAAGGAGTATCCCCAATGACCCTTAGCATCGGCAGCATCGCGCCCGATTTCACCGCACAGACGACCCAGGGAAGCATCCGCTTTCACGATTGGATCGGCGACAGCTGGGCGATCCTGTTTTCCCATCCCAAGGCATTCACCCCGGTCTGCACGACCGAGCTGGGCTTCATGGCGGGACTGAAGGACGATTTTGCGCGGCGCAATACCAAGATCATCGGTCTTTCCGTCGATGCCACCGACGAAAACCAGCGCTGGCTGCCGGATATCGAGGAAGTCAGCGGCAACAAGGTCGATTATCCGGTCATCGGTGACGACAACCTCAATGTCGCCAAGCTCTACAACATGCTGCCGGCCGATTCCGGCGACAGCGCGGAAGGGCGCACCGCCGCCAACAACGCCACCGTCCGCACTGTCTATATCATCGGCCCGGACAAGAAGATTCGCGCCATGTTGCTCTATCCGATGAGTTCGGGCCGCAATTTCGACGAAGTGCTGCGCCTGCTCGACAGCATCCAGCTGACCGAAAGCAAGGGCGTCGCGACGCCGGTCAACTGGAAATCGGGCGAAGACGTCATCATCCCCCCGTCGGTCAGCGACGACGACGCCAAGGCCAAATATCCGGGCGGCTGGGAAACGGTGACGCCTTACCTTCGCCGAATCCCGCAGCCCAACTAAGCCCCACTAGCGCGCGGGCGTCAGCTTGAGCAGGCGCCCGCGGCTGGAATTGCGTTCGTCTTCTAGGACATAGATTGCGCCATCAGGGCCTTCCTCGACCTCGCGGATTCGGGCACCCATCGGATAGTCATGCTTGGCGACGACCTTGTCGCCATCGATCGCGATGTGGCTGAGCGACTGGCCCGACAGGCCGGGGACGAGGGCGTCACCCTTCCAATCCTTGAACAGATCCTTTGAATAAATCAGCAGGCTACCCGGCGAGATGGCGGGGACCCAATAGGCCTTGGGCGCTTCGTAGCCATCGCCCGGCGCGTGATCGGGAATGCTTTTGCCGTCATAATGATCGCCCATCGATACATTGGGCCAACCGTAATTCTTGCCCGGCAAAACCAGATTGAGTTCGTCGCCATGCTTTGGCCCCATCTCGATCTGCCACAGGCGCCCATCGGGGGCGAAGTCGATGCCAAGCAGGTTGCGGTGGCCCATCGACCAGAATTGTGCGGCCACACCGCCCTTCGATGCCCACGGATTGCCGGCCGCCGGTTTCCCGTCGCGGGTCAGACGCAGTACCTTGCCAAGCAGGCCATCGTCGCCCTGCGCCGGCTCCATTTTCTGCCGGTCGCCCGACGTCACGAACAGATATTGACCGTCCGGCGCCACCGCGAGCCGGTGAGAGAAGTGCCCGCCGCCGGTCACCTTGTTCTGGCGCCAGATGACATTCATCCCTTCAACCGCGGCGTTATTGCCCGTCACCACCAGGGTCCCGCGGCCAACCACCGCACCGCGCAATTCGCCCTCGCCCGCCTCGACCCAGCTCAAGTAAAACGGATACCGATTGCCCTTTGGCCCTTCGGGCTCGAACAGGATATCGCCTAGACCGCCCTGCCCGCCGACGCTTGGTGCCGGCGTGCCGGTGACGACGATCATGCGCGCCGACTTGCTGTCCCACAATTTCAGCGTGCCCCCCTTTTCGGTCACCGCCGCCCAGGTCGAGCCGGGAAGGAAATCCATCGCCCAGGGCTGGTCGAAGTCGCCAACCACCGTTTCGCTGAAGGGCTTTGGTCCCGGTGCCGCCGTGCCGCTTTCGGCGACGCTTTGCGACTGGCAGGCGGTGGCGAAGGCGAGAAACGGAATTGCTAGGAAGGCGGTCTTTACTGTCGACACGGGACAAGCTCCTTGGCGGTGGTTCGTACCAATGCAATGGCCCATCGCGGCTGCGGTTCCATCGCTCAAGGCGAAAGCCTAGGGTGCGATCGACGCCGAAAGCAAGGAGCCCTGCCCGTGAAGCATATTGTCATCCCCATTATCGCATTGCTTGGTGCGGGCTGTGCCACCCCCGTTGCGGCTCCGGACGATTTCCTGGTCGGGCTGGGGACGCTGTGCGGCCAGGCATTCGAGGGCCGGATCGTCAGCCCGCCAGTGGCCGCCGACGCGGCCTTCGCCGACAAGAAACTGGTGATGCACGTGCGCGAATGCAGCCGCGATTTGGTGCGGATTCCGTTCCATGTCGGCAACGACCGGTCGCGGACCTGGGTCCTGACCCGCACGGCAACGGGATATCGACTGAAGCATGACCATCGCCATGAAGATGGCAGCGAGGACAAGGTCACCCAATATGGCGGCGATTCGGTGACGCCGGTTGCGGCCGCGCGGCAGGAATTTCCCGCCGACGCCTTCACCAAGGAACTGCTGCGCCGCGAAGGCAATGTCGCGGGGATGCAGAATGTCTGGGCGATCGAGTATCGCGGCGAGACGTTCGCCTATGAATTGCGGCGTCCGGGCCGCTTCTTCCGGGTCGAGTTCGACCTGAGCGAACCGGTGCCTGCGCCGGCGCCGCCATGGGGCAGCGCAAACTAGCGCTCGCAACCGCGACGAGAGTCTTGCCTAAGGCGGAGGCGCGGCCTATATCCGCCTCCTCTCCTCAATCATTTCGCAGTGTTTGGGGCTGGGGCCGAACGGTCCCGGCAGCAAGAGACCATGTCTTTTCGACCGGATCCCAATTTGACCGACACCGTTGCCATTGCCAAGCTGATCGAGCCCGCCGTCACGGCGCAGGGGTTCGCGCTGGTGCGCGTGGCGATGATCGGCGGGGCCAGCGATCCGACCCTTCAGGTGATGGCCGAGCGGCCCGACACGCGGCAGCTGACGATCGACGATTGCGCCGAATTGTCGCGCGCGATCAGCGACCTGATCGACCAAGAGGAAGAGGCTGGCCGCGACCCGATCGACGGTGCTTACCGCCTTGAAGTGTCGTCGCCGGGGATCGATCGGCCGCTGACCCGTCGGCAGGATTTCGCCGACTGGGCCGGTCACGAAGCCCGAATCAAGTTCGCCAATCCGCAGGACGGCGCCAAGCAAGTGACCGGCGACATCGTCGCGATCGACGGCGATACCATCCGGATTGCGACGCCCAAAGGCGAACGTAGCCTAGAATTCACCAACATCGCATCGGCCAAGCTCGTGCTGACCGATCGCCTCATCAACGCCACTGCGCCGCTCAGCACCGAGGGCGCCGATTCTATCAAGACGGAAGGTTAAGACCATGGCTTCTGCCGCTCCCCCCGCCGCAGCGACCGCCAACAAGGCGGAACTGCTCGCCATTGCCGACGCCGTCGCGCGCGAAAAGCTGATCGACAAGGCGATCGTGATCGAGGCGATGGAAGACGCTATCCAGCGCGCCGCCCGCGCCCGTTACGGCGCCGAAAACGATATCCGCGCCAAGCTCGACGGCGAAACCGGCGACCTTCGCCTGTGGCGCGTGCTCGAAGTGGTCGAGGAAGTCGACGATCACTTCAAGCAGGTCGACCTGAAGGGTGCGCAGAAGCTGAAGGCCGATGCCGCAATGGGCGACTTCATCGTCGACCCGCTGCCGCCGATCGAATTTGGCCGCATCGCCGCGCAGGCCGCCAAGCAGGTCATCTTCCAGAAGGTCCGCGACGCGGAGCGCGAGCGCCAGTTCGAGGAGTTCAAGGATCGCGCCGGCGAAGTCATCACCGGCGTCGTCAAGCGGGTCGAATTCGGCCACGTCGTGGTGGATCTTGGCCGCGCCGAAGGCGTCATCCGCCGCGACCAGCAGATCCCGCGCGAAATGGTCCGCGTCGGCGATCGCATTCGTTCGCTGATTTCTTCGGTCCGGCGCGAAGTGCGTGGCCCGCAGATCTTCCTGTCCCGCGCCCATCCCGACTTCATGAAGAAGTTGTTCGCGCAGGAAGTGCCGGAAATCTACGACGGAATCATCGAGATCAAGGCGGCCGCCCGCGATCCGGGCAGCCGTGCCAAGATCGGCGTCATCAGCTACGACAGCTCGATCGACCCGGTCGGCGCCTGCGTCGGCATGAAGGGCAGCCGCGTCCAGGCCGTCGTCCAGGAATTGCAGGGCGAGAAGATCGACATCATCCCGTGGAGCGAGGACACCGCGACGTTCGTGGTCAACGCGCTTCAGCCCGCGACCGTCGCCCGCGTCGTGATCGACGAGGAAGAGAGCCGAATCGAAGTGGTCGTTCCCGATGACCAGTTGAGCCTTGCGATCGGTCGACGCGGCCAGAATGTCCGCCTCGCCAGCCAGCTGACCGCGTCGCAGATCGACATCCTGACCGAAGCCGATGCCAGCGAAAAGCGCCAGCGCGAGTTCGTCGAGCGGTCGGAAATGTTCCAGAGCGAGCTCGACGTCGACGAGACGCTGGCCCAGCTGCTGGTCGCCGAAGGCTTCACCAGCCTGGAGGAAGTGGCCTATGTCGAGCGTGACGAAGTCGCCTCGATCGAGGGTCTCGACGAAGACATCGCAGAGGAACTCCAGAGCCGTGCCGGCGAAGCGCTCGAACGCCGCGAAGCAGCCGCGCGCGAGGAACGTCGCGGCATGGGCGTCGAGGACGCGCTTGCCGAATTGCCGCACCTCAACGAGCAGATGCTGGTGACGCTTGGCAAGGCGGGCATCCTGACGCTCGACGACCTGGCCGACCTGGCGACCGACGAGCTGATCCAGAAGAAACGGGTCGAGCCGCGCCGCCGCGCCGAGAGCAATCGTTCGGAAGACAAGGGCGGGATCCTGGCCGATTACGGCCTGTCCGAAGAGCAGGGCAACGAGGTCATCATGGCCGCCCGCGCCCATTGGTTCGAGGACGAAGCGCCTGCGTCGCAGCCTAAGGACGCATCGTCGTCCGCAAGCGAGGAGGCCGCCGATGCGGACACCTCGCAATGACCGCGTAAGCGATCCGACAGAAGGAAAGGACGCAGGGCCCGAGCGGACCTGCGTGCTGACCCGCCGTGCTGCGCCCAAGGAGACGCTGATCCGGCTCGCGCTTTCGCCTGACGGTGAGGTCGCGCCGGACGTGCGCGCCCGTGCGCCGGGCCGCGGTGCCTATATCGGCGTCGGGCGCGCCGTCCTCGACGAGGCGATTGCCAAGGGCAAGTTGAAGGGCGCGCTGGCCCGCGCCTTCAAGCATGAGGTTCGCATTCCCGACGACCTGAGCGACCGGATCATCGCCGCCCTGCGCAAGGCCGCGCTCGACCGGCTTGGCCTTGAGGCGCGTTCGGGCACCTTGGTGACCGGCGGCGACCGGATCGAACAGGCGGCACGCGGCGGCAAGGTCCGCATGCTCATCCATGCCGCCGACGCTGGCGAGGACGGCAACCGGAAGCTCGACCAGGCATGGCGTGTCGGCGGCGGTCCATCCCCTTCCGCCGCGAAAACCGCCAAGGGACTGGTTTTTCCCGAAAATCGCACCATCTTGTCGATGGCGCTTGGCCGCGAAAATGTGGTACATGTCGCCTTGACCGATCCTGCCGCAGCGCGGCGGGTGAGCAATGCCATCCAACGGTGGCTTACTTTCATTGACCCCGATGCTGGGCTACAGGGCGGCGCGACCGACCGTGGCAGTGGCACGATTGACGACGACGACGAAGGAATGAAATGACTGACCAGAGCGACAAGCCCAAGCTTGGAACCCGGCCTCCGCTGGGCCTGAAGCGCACGGTCGAGACCGGCAAGGTGAAGCAAAGCTTCAGCCACGGCCGCTCGAACACCGTCGTGGTCGAGGTCAAGAAGCGGCGTATCCTGGGCAAGCCCGGCGAAGCCCCGGCGGCCCCCGTCGAGTCGAAGAAGGCGGAAGCACCGGCGCCCGCGCCGAAGCCCGCCGCGCCTGCGCCCAAGCCGGCCGCGCCGCAGCGCCGTGCACCGGTCGACGATATTACCGCCCGCAAGGAAATGCAGGAACGCCTGCTCCGCGAGGCCGAAGAAGCGCGCATGACGTCGCTGGAAGAAGCGCGCCGCCGCGAAGATCGCTCCAAACTTGAGCAGACCGAGGACGAAAAGCGCCGCGCCGAGGACAATCGCAAGGCCGAGGAAGACGCCCAGCGCAAGGCCGAGCAGGATGCCGCCGACGCGGCCCGTCAGGCCGCCGAGGAAGCCGCGCGCCCCGCCGCCGCCCCTGCCCCAGCCGAACCGACCCAGAACCGCCGCCCTGCCGCCGCGCCTGCCGGCGGCGCGCCCAAGCGCCCCGAACCCCAGCGCCCGAGCCCGGCCCGCGTTCGCGAGGAACGCCGCCATTCGGGCAAGCTGACCGTCACCCGCGCCTTGTCGGGCGACGAAGGCAATCGTGCCCGAAGCCTCGCCGCGCTGAAGCGTGCGCGGGAAAAGGAACGGCGCTCTCACCAGTCGTCGGGACCGCGTGAAAAGCAGTTCCGCGATGTCGTCGTGCCGGACGTGATTACGGTCCAGGAACTCGCCAACCGCATGGCCGAGCGCGGTGCGGACCTGGTCAAATCCCTGTTCAAGATGGGCATGCCGGTCACGCTGAACGAAACAATCGACCAGGATACCGCAGAATTGCTGGTCACCGAGTTCGGTCACAACATCAAGCGCGTCAGCGAAAGCGATATCGACATCGATACGTCCGTCGACGTCGATGCCGACGACACGCTGCAATCGCGCGCGCCGGTCGTCACGATCATGGGCCATGTCGATCACGGCAAGACCAGCCTGCTCGATGCGCTTCGCGGCGCCAACGTCGTGTCAGGCGAAGCCGGCGGCATCACCCAGCACATCGGTGCCCACCAGGTGAAGGGCAAGGATGGCGGCCTGATCACCTTCCTCGACACGCCGGGCCACGAAGCCTTCTCGGAAATGCGCGCCCGCGGTGCCAATGTCACCGACATCGTCATTCTGGTGGTTGCGGCCGACGACGGCCTCAAGCCCCAGACGATCGAAGCGATCAATCACACCAAGGCGGCCGGCGTTCCGATGATCGTCGCCATCAACAAGATCGACAAGCCGGAAGCGAAACCGCAAAAGGTTCGCGAAGAGCTGCTTCAGCATGAAATCGTCGTCGAAGACATGGGCGGCGACGTCCAGGACGTCGAAGTGTCGGCGCTCAAGAAGACCAATCTCGACGGGCTTCTCGACGCGATCAACCTGCAGGCCGAAATCCTCGAACTCAAGGCCAATCCCGACCGCGCCGCCGAAGCGACGGTGATCGAAGCCAAGCTCGATAAGGGGCGCGGCCCGCTTGCCACCGTTCTGGTCCAGCGCGGCACGCTTCGCGTCGGCGACATCATCGTGGTCGGCGCATCAAGCGGCAAGGTCCGCGCGATGCTGGACGATCATGGCCGCCAGGTGAAGGAAGCCGGGCCAAGCGTCCCGGTAGAAGTGCTCGGCCTTGGCGCCGTGCCACAGGCCGGCGACCAGCTCACGGTGGTCGAAAATGAAGCGCGCGCCCGCGAAGTCGCCAGCTACCGCATGTCGGTAATGGACAAGAAGCGCACGACCGTCGCTCCGGTCACGCTGGAGAATATGTTCGCCAACCGTGCCTCAACGACGATCGAATTCCCGTTGCTGGTCAAGGCCGACGTGCAGGGTTCGAGCGAAGCCATCGTCAATGCGCTCAACAAGATTTCGACCGACGAAATCCGCGTGCGCGTGCTGCATTCCGGGGTCGGCGCAATCACCGAAAGCGACGTCACATTGGCCGCATCGACGGGGGCGCCGATCATCGGCTTCAACGTGCGACCCAATGCCAAAGCGCGCGAAGCAGCCAATCGGACCAAGGTCGAATTCCGCTATTACGACGTTATCTATCACCTCACCGACTGGGCGAAGGGGGCGATGGCCGGCGAGCTTGGGCCGGAAATCATCGAAACGGTCGTCGGCCGCGCCGAGGTCAAGGAAGTCTTCCCAGCGGGCAAGAAGGACAAGGCCGCCGGCCTGCTCGTCCTCGAAGGCAATATCCGCAAGGGCCTCCACGCCCGCCTCACCCGCGAGGACGTCATCGTGTCGAAAACCACGATCGCTTCGCTTCGCCGGTTCAAGGACGACGTGGCACAGGTCACCGCGGGCCTGGAATGCGGCGTGCTGCTGGCCGACACCAACGACATCAAGGCTGGCGACATGCTCGAAGTGTTCGAAACGGAAGAACGGGCACGGACCCTCTGAGCCGCCGCGCGCAACGAGAACGGAGCGGAGCGAGTGAACGTGACGCAAGAGTTGGCGAAGCACGGACGGCCTGCGCGTAGCGACAGGACCAACGGCGCGAATACACTTCGCGTCGCTGGCGGGGTGACGAAATGAAAAAGACCGAAACCACCGAGGGCCGCTCCGTCCGCCTGCTTCGCGTCGGCGAGCAGGTGCGTCATGTGCTGAGCGAGATCCTGCAGCGCGGCGATGTGCATGACGAGACGCTGCAAAGCCATCTCGTCAGCGTCACCGAGGTTCGCATGTCGCCCGACCTCCGTCACGCCACGGTGTTCGTCAAACCCCTGCTCGGACAGGACGAGGAAGAAGTGCTGAAAGCGCTGCGCACCCACACCGCCTTCTTCCAGCGCGAAGTCGCCGGGCGCGTGCGCACCAAATATGCCGCCAAGATCAAATTCCGCGCCGACGAGAGCTTCGACGAGGGCGGCCATATCGACACGATTCTTCGCAGCGATCATGTCGCCCGCGATCTGGGACAGGAATCCGAGGCCGAATGAGCCCGCTCGCCGCGCCGATGATCGGTGACGGCGTCCGCGCCGAGCCGATCAGCGAGGCACAGCGCGAGCCACTCAAGACCGCTTGCGCCGAAGATACCGAAATCTGGTCGATCTACTCGATCAGTTGCGATCCCGACCATTTCGACGAGAGTATCGACGCCTTGATAGCGTGGCCCGATGCGGCGTCCTTCGTCCTGTTCGAGGGGGACGCGCTGGTCGGCATGTCGAGCTTCCTTCGGATCGACCCGAAAAACCGCGTGCTGGAAATCGGCTTCACTTATTATCGGCCCAAGTTTCGAGGCACCGGCATCAACCGCCGGATCAAGGACATGATGATCCGCCGGGCGATCGATTGTGGCTTCAACCGCATTGAATTCCGGGTCGACGAGCGCAACAAGCGTAGCCAAGCAGCGATGGCGAAGCTGGGCGCCGACCGCGAAGGAATTCGCCGCGCCGACACCATCACCTGGACGGGCCATGTTCGGAACTCGGTGGTGTATTCGATCTTGCGGGACGAGTGGCCGCCTGCTCAAACGGGCGGCTGATGGCCAAGCTCTATTTCTATTATGCCGCGATGAATGCGGGCAAATCGACCACGCTCCTCCAGGCCGATTTCAATTATCGTGAACGCGGCATGGAGACGATGCTGTGGACCGCCGACCTGGACGATCGCGCCGGCGCCGGCCGAATCGCGTCACGGCTGGAGATTGGCGCCGACGCACACCGGTTTCGCGGTGAGGTCAATCTGTTCGACCAGGTCGTACAGGAACTCATTCGCCGCAAGCTGGATTGCCTGCTGATCGACGAGGCGCAATTCCTGACCCAGGCTCACGTGCTGGAGCTGACCCGGGTCGCCGACGAGCTCGGCATTCCCGTCCTGTGTTACGGCCTGCGCACCGATTTCCAGGGCAAGCTGTTTCCCGGTTCCGCTGCCCTGCTGGCGCTGGCCGACAGCCTGGTCGAGCTGAAGGCGGTGTGCGAATGCGGACGCAAGGCGACGATGAACCTGCGCGTCGATGGCGACGGACACGCCGTCATCGACGGCGCGCAGACCGAAATCGGCGGCAACGATCGTTACATCGCGCTCTGTCGTCGGCATTTCTTCGAACGTCGCAACGAAAGCGCGGCGCGCCAGCTCAGCCTTGGCCTGGCCCGTCGCTAGGTTGATCCCAACCCGGCGCTGGCCCACGGAGCGGACATGAACGACACGCTCATCCAGATCGCGACGTGGCTGGTCCCGCTGATCATCGCCATCGTCTTCCACGAAGTCGCCCACGGACTGGTCGCACGCAGGCTTGGCGATCCGACGGCGGCACGGCTTGGGCGGTTGACGCTCAATCCGTTCAAGCATGTCGATCCGGTCGGCACCGTGATCCTGCCGATGGCGCTGGCGTTGGCCAAGGCGCCGATTTTCGGCTGGGCCAAACCGGTGCCGGTTGCCGCGGACCAATTGCGCAACCCGCGCCGCGACATGATGATCGTCGCGATGGCCGGACCGGCGATGAATTTCCTACTGGCCTTCGTCGCCGTTCTGATCCTGTTGGCAGTCGACGCGGGACGTCTGGACGGCGAAGGGGCAAAATTCTTCATTGCGCAAAATGCGGTGAATTTCCTGCTGATCAACCTGTTCCTGGGCGTGTTCAACCTGATTCCCCTGCCGCCGTTCGACGGTGGTCATGTGGTCGAAGGATTCCTGCCGCGCCGGGCGGTCCCGGCATGGCGGAACTTCGGCCGGTTCGCGATCGTCATCCTGTTCGCGTTGCTGTTGGTCGTGCCGATGGTGTTGCCTGAGGCGAATGTGGTCGCGAAGGTGATCGGTCCGATCGTCGAGCGGATCGCGCAATTCTATCTCTCGCTCGCCGGGATCACTGCGGGCTGACTGGCCCGGAATTGCGCCTTTTCCCTTCATGGCCCATGATGCTGTCGGGACCAGGGGAGACGAGGATGACGACAAAGCGGAAAGCGGCGTTGACCCTGGTTGGCGCACTGCTGGTCTCGCCGGTCCGGGCCCAGTCGCCCGAATCATCGCGCGAAACGCTGACGATCGGCTTTTTCCCGAGTTTGGAGGTCGGTCAGGCCGAACTGACCCGCGTCATCGAGCAAAGCGGTGTGGCCGTGGTCGGCTATGACAGCGACTTCGCCGTTTTCAGCGATCCGTGGATCTATGGTCATTTGAGCCTTGTCGCCCACGATCCGCAGGCAGGGACGTTCCAGCGTTCGCCAGTGGGGGCCTTCCGATTGGGCCGCTTGCGTGACGGGGAGGCGGAGCGATCGTTGAGCGCATTCCTTCCCCGCGCGGCGCGGCGCAAGCAGATCCTGGCGCTCGAGGAACGCAAGTCGAGTGATGTCCAGATTTGCCCGATCAATGCCGACTCAGCGAAATGCCTGCCGGCAAAGGCGGGATCCGGCACGTCTGGCTATCTGACCGCAATCGTGAATCGCGCGTCCACGCCGCGGAATATTTCCTTACTGGCGATCACCAAGGACATGGCCGTAACCGGAATTGACCTGGGTGGCGGCAGCAAGACCCGATCGCTTTCGCCTGGCGAGACGATCCCCATTCACACGCTGGAAATGCCGGGCGAGGTTTCCGACGTTGCAATCATCGTTTCCAGTGGCTCGATCGCGGTTGATTCCTTGGAACAATCGTCGGCCGTTGTCGCGGGATCCTATCATTGTGTGGGCAGGGTCGCCCCGGAATGTACGATCCGACTTCCTTCGATCAAGGCGGATCCGGCGTGGACGACGCAGTTCCTGCATTATGCCACTTTCGGGGAATCAGACGAGCCGCAGCCGGCCGTCGGCGGCGGGATTGCTGTCGGTGGAAATTTCGCGGCGTGGATGGCCGCAATCTACGATCCGACGCCGTTTACGGATGCGGAAATTGCGAAGGACGCGGCGAAACCGCTGAGCCAGACTTCATTCCTGAAAGAGAAAACGGCGGCGGAACGGGCGCATGCCTGCGGCGCCTCGCTGATCGCCGAAAATATCGTGCTGACGGCCGCTCATTGCGTCGCGAGCGGGATGTTCGAGGGAGAGAACAAGAAGCTTGTCTTCAAGTCGCGGCGGGTGCGGATTGCAAGCAAGCGCCTCGGCAAAGGTGGCGAGACGCGTGCCATCGTCGGCATGGCCGTCCATGCGGGATATAATGGCAAGGCGACCGGACAGCCGCACGATATCGCGCTATTGCTGTTGAAGCGTGACGACCGCGTTCACTACACGCCGCCTCCAATCATCGTCGCCAACAAGCCGGTGGCGGACCGCGCCGTGCTGCAAGCGTTCGGTTGGGGATATACCGAGGCGACTGCCGGAACCGCGAACATCAACATGGCGCAGGACGGGGACGCGCAGCGCAATCCCAACGCGCTGATGCACGCCCCGCTGGAAAAAATGCCGTTCGCCGAATGTGTTCGCAAAATGGGACCGCAAGTAAAGCCGGGCATGTTGTGCCTGGTCACGCCGACCGAGCGCCGCATTGGTGGCGGGGCACCGACCTTCAGCTGCCGCGGAGACAGCGGCGGACCGCTCGTTCGGGAATTTGGGCGCGACGATGAGGTGGTTGGCGTGACCAGCTGGTCACGCGGGTGCGGCGCGGGCTCGCCATCGGTTTATACCGATGTCACCTATTATGCCGATTGGATCGCGGTCGCAAAGACACGGCTTGCACCGGGTCAGGCCGTGACCGTGCCTCATCCGGCGCGCGTCCAACGGACCACGCGCCGGAATTAAGCCAATTAGTTGTTGTGGTCGGTTGAACCGTCGACGCCGACTTCACGATGATCGGTGCTGCCCTGGTCAGTCGCATTGGCCATGTTGTCGGTCGCGCTCACCATATTGTCGGTGGCATTTGCCATGTTGTCGACGACTTCGCTGGGTGCGACAACTTCGTCGGTCACGACCGCATTTTCGGCTGGCGCTTCCGCCTTGTTGCAACCGGCAAGTGCCAACATGGCGGCCGGAACGATCGCTGCAGTGATGATCTTGCGCATGATAAAACCCCCGTCTTCATTGATGGACGTTGCGCAGCCTAAACGAAATGAAGCTTGGCGAGAAGCGCTTTGAATCGCGGGCTTTCGCGGAGCGGCGCAAGGAACGGATCGCTGTAGGCATAAGCGAGTCCTGAATCGAGCCCCGCGAGCGCTTTATCGAGGGCATCGAGGGCGGCATCCGACCGACCCCATTGCGCCAGAATCTGGGCTTGCTGATAGAGGCCATTGTCGCCTTCTTCTTCGACCAACCGCCCATAGGCGGCTTCAGCAGCAGACCGGTCACCTTTGCGAAATGAGGCGATTGCGATGCCCGGCGTCGAGAGCAGGCCGACCTTTTCCGTGGCAAATGCGCCTAACGCCCCGTCAAGGTCGCCGAGCATCAATTTGGCATTGCCGATATCGCCATGCGATCCGCCGATCTGAGGGTTCATTTCGATCGATTTTTCCGCCGAAGCGATGGCCTCCGGATAAGCGCCCCGCGCGAACTGAATACGTCCCGCAGTCTTGAAGACATTGGGGTTGAGCGGGTCGAGTGCCTCGGCACGTTCGATTGCCGGACCCGCTTCGGCAAATTGCATCCGCCGAGCCCGATAGAGGGCATAGAGGCTGAGCACATCGGCATCGCCCGAGCCGTAGGTATAGGCCTTGGCATAGGGCAGTTCCGCCGCCTTGATATCGAGCTTTCCGTAATAATATGCGTAGCCAAGCGCGACATATCCGGGGGCGAATTCGGGGGCGCTGGCGATCGCCTTGTTCGCCTCGACGATCGCCGCGTCATATAGTCGCCGCCGCTCCGCCAGCTGGCCATAGAGATTGCCGATCACCGCCATTGCACGCGACCGCGATGCGCGAGCAGCGGCATAGTCCGGATCGAGCCGCACCGCCTCGTCGAACTGGGCCAGTGCGGCGCGGTCGCTCGCCTCGTCCTCCTGACTGTCGAACAACTCCTTGCCATGCAGATAAGCGTCGAAGGCAGCGACATTCCTGGTTCCGCCGCTACGCTCGCGGCTCTCCCCCGACGGGCCAGCGAGGCGAAGCGATAATGCGTCGACGACCGCACCGGCGATCTCTTCCTGCAATTGGAGCAGGTTGGTCATCGGTCGGTCGAAGCTGTTCGACCATTTCGAAAAGCCGGTCGCACCATCGATCAGCTCGATGGCGATGCGCACCGTTCCATCGCCGACCCGGACATTGCCGTCGAGCAGGTTGGCGACGCCCAGCTTGCGCGCGATCGACTTGCCGCCGCCCTCTTCGCTTGCAAGCGCGCGCGATGATGCCTGACCGACGACCTTGAGCGCAGCGTTGCGGGACAACCGGTCGCGCAGCTCGGCCGACAGACCGTCCGACAGATATTGCTGTTTCGGATCGCCGCTCAAATTGTCGAACGGCAGCACGGCGATGCTGTTATCGGCGGCACCGCTGCCCAGCCAGCGCCAGGCGCCAAAGCCGGCTGCTGCTGCCGCCACCGTCCCGCCGGCAAGGATTGCGGTGCGCCGGTCGACCCGGATGGGGGGACGCACCGCAATCTCCTGCGGCTTGCCCAGGATCTCGCCGACTGCTGCGACCACCCGATCGATCGCCGGATTGCCGCTTTTTGCGCCACCGCGCGAAATATCGATGCACTGGATTTGGCGGAAGCCGAGCGGCGGCGGGCTGCCGTCGATGGTCAGCGGGACCAATCGATGCTGGTCGCGACCGACGCTTGCTTCGTCCTGCACCCAGTCGGACTTGAGAGAATTTTTCGACCACAGGACGACGACCGCGCTGGCACTGTCGAGGGCCTCGGCAATTTGCGAACCGAACCGTTCGCCGCCCGGGATCAGTCCGTCCCACCAGGTCTTGAACCCGGCTGCCTCAAGCCGATCGATAACGACACGTGCCCAGCTTTCGTCGGGGCGCGCATAGCTGACGAAGACATGACCTTCGCCTGCCCTTCGCTCCGAACGCTTCCCTTGCCGGTCCATCGCCGCGCCACCCCATCTGCCGCCCGAACCGAGACGGGCGTCGCCATCCTATGACCAGCCGGGGTGAAAGTCATCAGCATGGCCAAGTCATCGCCCAGCGACTATGCGCGCCCACCATGACGCTGAACGGCTGGATCATCCTCGACAAACCGCTCGGACTAGGCTCGACCAATGCGGTCGGCGCGGTCAAGCGCGCGCTTCGCGAGGCTGGCGAGCCCAAGACCAAGGTCGGACACGGCGGCACGCTCGACCCGCTGGCCACCGGCGTCCTGCCGATCGCGCTCGGCGAGGCGACCAAGCTAGCCGGGCGAATGCTCGAATTCGACCAAAGCTTACGAATTCACGATCCGCTTCGGCGAGCAGACCGATACGCTGGACGGCGAAGGGCAGGTCATCGCGACCAGCGACATTCGCCCGTCACGCCAGGCGTTGCTCGCCATCCTGCCGCGCTTCACCGGCATGATCGAACAGGTGCCGCCCGCTTTTTCGGCGCTCAAGGTCGATGGCAAGCGAGCCTATGACCTGGCTCGTGCCGGCGAAGAAGTGACCTTGCAGATGCGCACCGTGACCATCCACGACCTTGCCTTGCTGGCAGTGGATGACGACAGCGCGACCTTGTCCGCGACCGTCAGCAAGGGGACGTACATCCGATCGCTTGCACGGGATATCGCAATCGCCGTTGAAAGCGTCGGGCACGTCACCATGTTGCGTCGTACCAAGGCCGGACCGTTCGCCGTCGCACAGGCGATTTCGCTGGACTTTCTGCACGATGCCGCTAAGGCGCGCGACCTGACGAGGGTGGTTCTCCCGCTCGAAGCGGGGCTGGACGACATCCCGGCCCTCCCCGTCACCCCCGAACAGGCCCGTCTGCTCCGTCAGGGACAGATTCTGATCGGGGTCCCCGCAAAGCCGGGACTTCACCTTGCCAAGCTGGCGGATACGCCAGTGGCGCTGGTCGAAGTTTCGGTGGACGGCTGCAAGGTCGTTCGCGGGTTCAACCTTTGACAAGAACAGGAGTGACCCGATGTCGATTACCGCAGACAAAAAAGCCGAAGTCATCAAGGAACATGCGCGCGCCGAAGGCGACACGGGTTCGCCCGAGGTCCAGGTCGCGATCCTGACCAGCCGGATCCAGACGCTGACCGACCATTTTAAGACCAATGCGAAGGACAATCATTCGCGCCGCGGTCTTTTGATGATGGTCAACAAGCGCCGTTCGCTGCTCGATTATCTCAAGCGTGAAGACGCCCAGCGCTACAGCGACCTGATCGCCAAGCTCGGCCTCCGCAAATAACCAGCAAGGGCGCCTTCGGGCGCCCTTCGACTATCTGACGTCCTGCAATTCGGCAGGGCGCTGACCCCGGGGCACGAACGAACGCCCCAATCCGCCGCGGGCCGGATTGCCCGCAACAGACGAACTCGGCCGCATCCGGCGCTCGAGAAAAGGAATTGAAATGTTCGATATGAAAACCGTTGAAATCGATCTCGGCGGAAAAACGCTGAAGCTCGAAACCGGGCGCGTTGCCCGCCAGGCCAATGGCTCCGTCATTGCCACCATGGGCGAAACCGTCGTCCTTTGCGCGGTCACCGCCGCAAAGAGCGTCAAGCCGGGACAGGATTTCTTCCCGCTGACCGTCCACTACCAGGAAAAATTCTCGGCCGCCGGACGCATTCCGGGCGGCTTCTTCAAGCGTGAACGCGGCGCGACCGAAAAGGAAACGCTGACCAGCCGCCTGATCGATCGCCCGGTCCGCCCGCTGTTCCCGGAAGGCTTCTACAATGAAGTCCTCGTGATCGCGCAGGTCCTGTCCTACGATGGCGAGAATGAGCCCGATGTCGTCGCCATGTGCGCCGCCTCGGCCGCGCTTTGCCTGTCGGGCGTCCCGTTCATGGGCCCGATCGGCGCTGCGCGCGTCGGCTACCAGGACGGCGAATACATCCTCAACCCGACCAAGACGCAAGTCGAGGAAGGCGAGCTCGACCTCGTCGTCGCCGGCACGCTCGACGCCGTGATGATGGTCGAATCGGAAGCCAAGGAGCTTTCCGAAGACGTCATGCTTGGCGCCGTCATGTTCGCCCATGCCGCGTCGAAGAAGATCTGCGAAGGCATCATCCGCCTCGCCGAGCAGGCCGCGAAGGATCCGTGGGAACTCGCCACCAGCGACGCCAAGGACAATGCCAAGAAGAAGCTGAAGGACATCGTCGGCAAGGACATTGCCGCCGCCTACAAGCTGACCGACAAGTCGCAGCGTTCGGCTGCCCTGAACGTCATCCGCGACAAGGCCAAGGAAGCCTTTGCCGACGCCGACGCGCAGGAGCAGATGGCCGCATCGAAGGCGGTCAAGTCGCTCGAAGCGGAAATCGTCCGTTCGGCGATCCTCAAGGACGGCACCCGCATCGACGGCCGCGACACCAAGACGGTTCGCCCGATCGAAGCGATGGTCGGCTTCCTTCCCCGCGCTCATGGTTCGGCGCTGTTCACCCGCGGTGAAACGCAGGCGATCTGCACCACCACGCTGGGCACCAAGGACAGCGAACAGATGATCGACGGGCTGGAGGGTCTCTCCTACTCGAACTTCATGCTTCACTATAACTTCCCGCCCTATTCGGTCGGTGAAGTCGGCCGCTTCGGCGCGCCGTCGCGTCGCGAAACCGGCCACGGCAAGCTCGCTTGGCGCGCGCTTCACCCGGTGCTCCCGACGGCGGAGGATTTCCCGTACACGATCCGCGTTCTCAGCGACATCACGGAGAGCAATGGCTCGTCGTCGATGGCCACCGTTTGCGGCGGCTCGCTGAGCATGATGGACGCCGGCGTTCCGCTGGTCCGTCCGGTTGCCGGCATCGCCATGGGCCTGATCCTGGAAGGCAAGGATTTCGCGGTTCTCAGCGACATCCTTGGCGACGAAGATCACCTCGGCGACATGGACTTCAAGGTTGCAGGCACGTCCGAAGGCATCACCACGATGCAGATGGACATCAAGGTCGCCGGCATCACCGAAGAGATCATGAAGGTCGCATTGGCGCAGGCCAAGGACGGGCGCACCCACATTCTTGGTGAAATGGCCAAAGCGCTCGACCACACCCGTGAAGAACTGTCGGCCCACGCGCCGCGGATCGAAACGATGCAGATCGCCAAGGACAAGATCCGCGAAGTGATCGGCACCGGCGGCAAGGTCATTCGCGAAATCGTCGCGACGACCGGCGCCAAGGTCGACATCGACGACGAAGGACTGATCAAGATCAGCTCGTCCGACCTGTCGCAGATCGAGGCTGCCC
>CAWJMA010000002.1:0-51975 GCA_963843855.1 uncultured Alphaproteobacteria bacterium | reverse complement strand
GCTATTGGCTATCAGGCGTCGGTTACCGCAACTGCGACCAACAGCGTTGCGCTTGGTGCCAACTCTGTCGCTTCGCAGGCCAACACCGTGTCCGTCGGAAGTGTGGGTGCTGAGCGGCGTGTCGTTAACGTTGCCGCCGGAACAGCTGGCACCGATGCCGTCAACGTAAGCCAGCTCACGGCGACGAACGGAATGATCGCTGCAGAAACAGCAAATCGGCTTGCCGCTGATTCCGCGCTGACCTCCAGGCTCGACGGCCTATCTTTTGACATCCGCGATACCCAGCGCGAAGGTCGCGCGGGAACTGCCGCCGCTTTGGCAGCGGCTGGACTGCCGCAGGCGTCGGGCGAGGGGCGTACGATGATTGCAGGTGGCGTCGGTACTTACCGTGGCAAAACGGCTTTCGCCGTTGGCGCGTCACACCGCCTGCAAGGTGGAAACGCAACATTCAAAGCCGGACTTACCTACGACAATGAGAAGAACGTCGGCGCGAATGGAGGCGTCGGCTTCGAGTTCTGAGCAACGACGACGGGCGCTTCCTTCGAGGCGTCCGTCGATTGCGCCCACAACTTTGCCCGGACGAGCAGTTAACTCGCTTGACTCCATAGTCCACCCGTTCCGGCCGGAGTCAGCAATCGACCCATTGCTGACATTGCGGCCAGATGTAATGCTCTCGGGATGAAGCCATTTTTATTCGCGGCCGTGCTGTTGTTGGGGTGCTCACCCGCGGCCCATGGTCAGCCAAAGACCTGCCCCGACAAATTAAGCCCACCTGTGAAGGGCGGTGAGCGACGGCCGCTCGTCGTGTTACTAGAAACTGATCCTTGGGCGATGGTTATCGGAGCCAATTCACCGAGACTGGCCCTCTACAGCGATGGCCTCGTGATCTATCGGAGCGAAACATCCTTCAAATCCGTGAAGCTCAGCCAAGAAAGTCGACTAAGTTTCGGTCTTCGCTAGATCTTGACGCTCTCGCTTGTGTCCTAGGGAGTTACTCGCCTCGGTCGCGACCGATCTACCGACTAAAACCATCTTCCTCGGTCATGGTGGCAAGCTGGCACACATATCGGTTTACGGCGCATCGGAGGGGCCGAAGGTGCCAGCTCCAATGACTGCAGCTTACGAAAAGCTGGTAAAATTCGACTATCCGGGGGCAAAGGATTGGTTGCCGGAAGAAGTAGAGGTGATGGTTTGGCCGTATGAATATGCGCCTGAGGCGTCGATTATTTGGCCGAAGGATTGGCCCAGTTTTGATAGCTCCCATGCGGTCAAACGGGGTGAGAAAAGCTTCAGTATCTTTTTGCCTGCGGCGGATTATCCCGATTAGTAGAGTTCCTTAAGACCCGAAAAGAAAAGGGTGCTGTCGAGATTGGCGGTAAGAAATGGGCGGCCGATGTGCGATTCCCGTTCCCAAGCGAAGAACAATGGATGAGGGGCAGCGACAGTGAGAACTGATCAATTTGCCGCAATGGCTGCTTTCCACTCGAAACACCGGAGGTGAGCAATCGACCGAAGCGGACATTCAGGGGCGTCAAAAGGGTGGGTGTCAATCAAGGTGTCTGCGGTTCGCGATCTTTACTCGAAGGAAAGGCCACGAATCCTCCGTGGCCTCTCGCGTAGCGTAATGTCCGCCTATGGCCCTAGAAGTCAGCGGATGTTCACGGTGGACACGCCAACCAAAGTGATCTGGAAGTCGACAACTCCGTCCAAATCAACGTCCACCGATACAATCGTACTTGTGCCCGTGGTTTGCGGAAATACTGTCAGGGCACCAATTTGATATGGTCTGAGGTTCGATTTTATCTACGCCACTTTAGAGAATCGAGAATTTGGTCCGAACCTTGTGGCCCCCAACCCGGCGCGTAAACGGACGGTTTCGCTTCCGGCTCCACCGATGAGGGTGTCGTTTCCCTCGCCGCCGTTCAATGCATTCCCCATCCCGCCATCGAGAAAATCGGTACCTCGCTCACCGATTCGTGTCGTTGCCGCTCTCTCCATAAAGGGTGTCGATTGCCGGCATAAACGTTATTTCCCTCGTCGCCTCGATGGTGTCGTCCCGGCACCGCCTCGAATGACGTGTTTTCGTTCCCGTCGCCGCCGAAGATTTGGTCATCGCCGCCGTTGCCGAACACGGTGTCGTTCCCGCCTCGCGCGAAGATGATGCCGACTTATTCGACCCGTTGATTGTCTGCGATTTGTGATTTCCGTTGAACGTTCCACGCCGTCTCTCCCTCGTGAAGAGTTCCAATCCGCGCCAAGCATAAGCCTGACAGAGCAATATGCCGGATATGATCCGTTCGACTTAATGCCGTCTGCGCATAAAACTCGCAGACGGACAAGAAAGTTGCTACAGATTGCTTACCCATGATGGGGGCGGGCAACTTGTGGGCTTCGACGAACGGGTATCCGAGGTAATCAAACGCATTTATCGCGCCGGCCCCCGCACGGAAGAGTGGGACCGGGTCGCCGCTGATGTGATGCAACTGACCGGAGCGAGTGCCGTCCTGACCACGCTGGTTGACTTAAACCAGCGAGAGTTCTCGACCTATCGATTTTTGGCTCTGAAGATTTAAAATTCGCGCGCGGCATTGAGGAATATGCCGATACGCACGTTGACGATCCATCATTGCGATGGGCCTCGGAACACCCATCCAAGAAAGTTGCCACAGTATCCGCACCTTGCCCTCCGACGAGTATTCAAAGAACGATTTCGTCAGGTGGAACCTCGACCGCTTTGGTTCGATGCAATGGTGTGTGGGTTACACACCGCCATCCAGCGAACTTAGCTTCTCCTTCTCTGTGCTTTTTCCGGCGGCCAAAGGTCCTGCATGCAGCGCCTCGCTAAAGCTGTTTCGGATACTCTTCGATCACATCGGAGATGCGCGCTCGAACTTCATCGTCGCCCGTTCAATCCCGAAAGTCCTCGCTCGATCCTTATTCTCGATGGCAGTGGTGTAGTGCTACATTTGACGACGACCGCAGAGCAATTGCTCCACCGTCCAGGAGCTCTGGAAATTGTTGGGAAGCGCCTGCAAAACGTGCTGGTTCGGAGCAGGCGGCCCTTGACGCTGCGCTTGCACATGTCGCTGGGACATCAGTGACGGGTGTTCTCCGACCGCGCCAAAATTGAGCATCCGCTTCACGCACGCCCTTGGCTGCTGACCCTTCGCCCATTGATCGACCGTCACGGCCCATTTGGAAAACTTCGGTGCGAATTACTCCTTGAAATGCATGATTCAGGGCCGCGTATAGGCAATCTTGGGCTGGTCCGTCGCTGTTCGCTTTGACCGACAGAGAACTTCAAATCGTACGGTGCTGACCGCGGTCATTCGATCGCTTCGCTTCCGGGCAGCCTCGATATTAGCAGCAATACCGGGCGAGCCCATTTGCGCTCCATCTTTGCCAAGACGAGCACCGCCCGCCAATCCGAACTTTTGTTGCTGTGCGCGAGCTTGGCACATCCTTGATTGGCATATGCGCGAATGTCCGCTTTCCACCCAAAGCTGACTCTAGAAACTCCTGTCCTACAGCCCCGATCGTGTGAAAGATGGCAGTCGGCTCTTTCGAATCGTCAGCATCCATCGCGCACAGGGCGGATCGACCCCGTCACCGTGAACATTCGGTAGGATTTGTGAACATTCGCCGTGAATTCGCCCCGTCTGGTTCGGCCTGATCCTCGCCCAATCTTGACCCCGACGGCTGCCTCGCGTAGGGGCGCGGCTGTCTTTACGGACATACATCGCTGAGGCCTTTCGAGGCGCGCTGGCCGGTGAGGTTTCACCCGCCGGCGTATTTTGCCTTGTGGACGTAAGCCAACGACGAGGAATTTGAATGTTCGACAGCCTTAGCGATCGCCTCTCCGGCGTCTTTGACAAACTCCGCGGTCGCGGTGCTTTGTCGGAGGACGACGTGCGTGGTGCGATGCGTGAGGTGCGCGTGGCACTGCTGGAGGCCGATGTCGCCCTCTCGGTCGCCCGCGATTTCGTCGACAAGATTACCGAACGCGCGGTCGGTGCGGAGGTCATCCGCTCGGTCACGCCGGGCCAGATGGTCGTCAAGATCGTCAATGACGCTTTGGTCGAAATGCTCGGCGGCGAAGGGTCGGACGGGCAGGGCGACGAACTCGACCTCGACGTCAATCCACCCGCCGTCGTGATGATGGTCGGCCTGCAAGGCTCGGGCAAGACCACCACCACTGCAAAGCTCGCCAAGCGGCTTCGCGAAAAGGACCGCAAAAAGGTCCTGATGGCCAGCCTCGACGTTGCCCGTCCGGCCGCGCAGGAGCAGCTCGCCGTGCTCGGCCGCCAGGTCGAGGTCGAAACGCTTCCGGTCATTGCCGGTCAGCAACCGGTCGAGATCGCCAAGCGCGCGCTCCAGGCCGCCAAGCTCCAGGGCTATGACGTCCTGCTGCTCGACACCGCCGGTCGCCTCCACGTCGACGATGCGCTGATGGGCGAAATGAAGGCGGTTGCTGCGGCCTCCAACCCCGTCGAAACCCTGCTTGTCGTCGACAGCCTGACCGGACAGGACGCGGTCAACGTCGCCAAGGGCTTTGCCGGCGAGGTCGAATTGTCCGGCGTCATCCTGACCCGGATGGACGGCGATGCGCGCGGCGGCGCTGCGCTCAGCATGCGCGCCGTCACCGGCAAGCCGATCAAGTTCGCCGGGACCGGCGAGGCGATGGACAAGCTGGAGGTGTTTCACCCCGGCCGCGTCGCCGGACGCATCCTTGGCATGGGCGACGTCGTCAGCCTGGTCGAGCGTGCCGCCGAAACGGTCAAGATCGAGGACGCGGAAAAGCTCGCGGCCAAGATGGAGAAGGGCAAGTTCGACCTCGACGATCTTGCCATGCAGATCCAGCAGATGAAGCGCATGGGCGGGCTTGGCGCGCTCGCCTCGATGATGCCCGGCATGAAGGGCCTGCCCAAGGCCGGCGCTGTCGATGACAAGGCACTGCTTCGCCTCGAAGCGATGATGAGCTCGATGACCGCCAAGGAACGGGCGATCCCAAGCATCATCAACGCCAAACGCAAGATTCGCATCGCGAAAGGCAGCGGGACCACCGTTCAGGAGGTCAACAAGCTTTTGAAGATGCACATGGACATGGCCTCTGCGATGAAGCGGCTGAAGAAGATGGGCGGCTTTTCGAAGCTGGCCGCAATGTTCGGCAGCGGCGGCATGGAAAAGGCGCTGGGCGGCATGGCGCCGGGCGGACAATTGCCGGGCGGCATGCCCGGCCTTCCCGGACTGGGCGGCGGCGGCCTTCCTCCCGGGTTCGACAAGTTTGGCAAGAAATAATCACATCACACTGATCTTACAAAGGAATATCAAATGGCAGTTGCAATTCGTCTGGCCCGTGGTGGCTCCAAGAAGCGTCCTTATTATCGCGTCGTCGTGGCCGACAGCCGCAATGCGCGCGATGGCCGCTTCATCGAAAAGGTCGGTACCTACAACCCGCTCCTTCCCAAGGATTCGGAAGAGCGCGTCAAGATCGATGCCGACCGCATCAAGCATTGGTTGAGCGTCGGCGCGCAGCCGTCGGACCGCGTTGCTCGCTTCCTCGATGCCGCCGGCATCAAGGAGCGTCCGGCACGCAACAACCCGAACAA
Source organism: uncultured Alphaproteobacteria bacterium (assembly GCA_963843855.1). GTDB lineage: Bacteria > Pseudomonadota > Alphaproteobacteria > Sphingomonadales > Sphingomonadaceae > Sphingomicrobium. The sequence goes on along the minus strand of CAWJMA010000002.1, from coordinate 46,366 downwards.
GGCAGTCCCGGGCGAAAAGGCCAAGGAACGCGCCGAGGAAAAGGCGACCAAACTGGCCGAAGCCGAAGAAGCCAAGGCAGCAGCTGCCGCGGCGCCGGCACAAGAGGTTGTGGCCGAAGAGGCGCCCGCAGCCGAAGCCGACAACAACGAAGCGGCTCCGAATACCGATGCCGGCGACGATGCCGCTGAAGTGACCGGCGAGTCGAGCCAGGCTCCGGCTGAAGGCGCAGCGGAAGAAGCACCGGCCGAAGTCGAAGCCCCCGCCGAAGCAGAAGCACCAGCCGAAGTCGAAGCCCCCGCCGAAGCCGAAGCACCAGCCGAAGTCGAAGCAGCTGCGGAAGAAGCGCCCGCTGCCGAAGCAGCCGGCGAAGAAACCCCGGCCGCTGAAGAAGGCGAAAAGGCCGAGTAATCGACATGACGTCCCCGGCGAATGACGAAGCGGACGCTTCGCGCGTTGCGCTTGCGGCGATCGCCGGGTCGCATGGCGTGAAGGGCGAGGTAAAGTTGAAGCTGTTCTCGGACAGCATCGACAGCCTCGCCCGTCATTCCGATGTCTATGTCGGCGGAACGCGGACCGCTCTGCGCTCGGTTCGCGAAGGCGGCAAAACCGCAATCGCGCGCCTTGCCGGTTGCGACAGCCGCGAGGCTGCCGATGCGCTGCGCGGGACGCTCATCGAAATCGACCGCGAAGCGCTGCCTCCGCTCGAAGATGGCGAATATTATCACGCCGATTTAATCGGCCTGACCTGTTTCTCCAATGAAGGCGAAACCATTGGGTCGGTGATCGCCGTCGAAAACTTCGGCGCGGGCGACCTGCTCGAAATAGAAAAGGTCGACGGGAAGAAAGCGCTGATTCCGTTCCGCGATCCGATGTCGCGGATGGAAGAAGCCCGGATCGTCCTCGATCCCGTGTTCCTCGCTTAACGGCGGATCGGTCGTTCCTTCGCAAGATCGTTGCGGATCGTCGTGGAGGCGACCCCGCCTTCGCCCATGGCATGGCTGATCTGGTCGAGGCCGTGGACGACGTCGCCAGCGGCATAGAGGCCCACGACGCTTGTGCGCTGATGGTCATCGGTCACGATGCAGCGATCCTTGCTCAGATCGGCGCCGACCATCTCGGCCAGGCTGACATGCGTATCGCTGCCCAGCGCGGGATAAACGCTTGCATATTCGTGGCGCGCGCCATCGCGCATCGTCAGGACGATGGCACCCTGGCCCGGCTCGATCACGTCGATTGGTCCGTCGATCACCGCGATCCCGGCTTCTGCCAGCGACGCGCGGTCTTCTTGCGACATGTCATGTTCGCCCTCGGGTGCAATCAGCGCCAAGTCGGCCGTGAACGAACGAATGAAGCGCGCTTCTGCCGCGGCGTGCGCGCCAGTTCCGATGACGCCGACCGCCTTGTCAGTCACTTCATAGCCGTCGCATATCGGACAGTAACGGATCTGCCCTTCGGCCATCGCTTCGTCGTGAATCGCCTTGTCCATCGATGGGCGGCGATTGGTTACACCCGTCGCAAGCAGCACGCTGCGCGCCTTGACCGTGCCGGAACCCCACTCCGCCAAGAACGTGCCGTCGTCGCATTGCTCGAGCCGCGTCACCTGACCGTCCTCGATCCGCGTGCCGTACAGTCGAGCCTGCTCCTTCATCCTGTCGAGCAAGTCCTTGCCGTTGATGCCGTCAGGGAAGCCGGCATGGTTGTGGCTGGTCGGGATCCACGCCGCACGGCTTTTCCCGCCGTCGACCACCATGATGTCGAGATGGTAGCGCGAAAGGTAGATAGCGGCGGTCAGTCCGGCCGGGCCGCCGCCGATGACGAGGCAATCGAGAAGTTTGTTGGTCATCACCGCCCAATGCCGCCCTTCCGCCATTGTTCCCGCTGGTCTAGGGACGCGCGGCCATGACCTTTCGCGCAACCATCCTCACCCTCTACCCGGACATGTTCCCCGGGCCGCTCGGCAGCAGCCTTGCCGGACGCGCGCTGGACGAGGGGAAATGGAGCCTGGAAGCGCGCAATATTCGCGATCATGCCATCGACAAGCATCGCACGGTCGACGACACGCCGGCGGGCGGCGGCGCGGGCATGGTCTTGCGCTGCGACGTGCTTGCGGCGGCGGTTGATGCGGTTGCCGACGGTCGGCCTATCCTGGCCATGACCCCGCGCGGCAAGCCGCTATCGCAGGCACGCGTCCGCGAACTGGCTGAAGGCGAGGGGGCGATCATCCTTTGCGGCCGGTTCGAGGGATTCGACGAGCGGATTTTCGACGCGCGGGCCATCGAAGAAGTCTCGATCGGCGATTATGTGCTGTCGGGCGGAGAGCTTGGCGCGATGGTGTTGCTCGACGCTTGCGTTCGGCTGCTTCCCGGAGTAATGGGCGCGGCCTCCAGCGGTGAGGAAGAGAGCTTCGAAACGGGGCTTCTCGAATATCCGCATTATACCCGACCTGTTGAATGGGAAGGGCGCACGATCCCCGAAGTGTTGCGATCGGGGGATCATGCGAGGATTGCTGCGTGGCGACACGAAATGGCAATTCGCGATACACGGTCACGGCGGCCGGATCTGGTTCAACGCGATGGGCGCGTTGGCGGATCGTCGCCCTCTGGCGCGCAACGTAAAACTTAGGGTTTGAAGAACATGAACCTCATCCAGACGCTCGAACAGGAAGCGATTGACGCCCTGACCAAAGAGCGCGCGATCCCCGAATTCCGCCCAGGCGACACGCTGAAAGTCGGCGTGAAGGTCGTCGAAGGCGAACGTAGCCGTGTCCAGATGTACGAAGGCGTGTGCATCGCGCGTTCGAACAAGGGCATTGGCTCGAACTTCACCGTTCGCAAGATTTCGTTCGGCGAAGGCGTCGAACGCGTATTTCCGCTCTACTCGCCGTCGCTCGATTCGATCGAGGTGGTTCGCCGCGGTGCGGTTCGCCGTGCCAAGCTTTACTACCTTCGCGGTCGTCGCGGTAAGTCGGCGCGTATCGCCGAACGTCGCGATACCCGTCCGGCCAAGACCGAGAAGAGCGAAGGCTGATTTGCCGCTTGCATCGCCGCCGCAAGGCGCGATGAAAGGGCGTCCGGGAAACCGGGCGCCCTTTTTCTTTGCCTGCGAGGCCTTTGCCGATGCGTCACTTTTTACTCGCGACTTGCCTGATCGGGATTTCCGCCATGACCAATGCCGCCATACCGCTCCCTGACGTCGCGCAAAAGCCGCTGACGCTCGAGCGACTGTTCGCGTCGCCTTCGCTGTCCGGCCCGGTCCCGCGCGGTGTAAAGCTGTCGCCCGATGGCAAGTTGCTGACCATGCTCAAGGCCCGGACCGACGACCGCCAGCGCTATGATCTGTGGGCACTCGACACCGCAACGGGTGAATGGCGGATGCTGGTCGACAGCGAGAAGGTTGGCAGCGGGGCAGCCATCAGCGAAGCCGAGAAGATGCAGCGCGAACGCGCCCGGATCGGCGACCTCAAAGGCATCGTCGCTTATGACTGGACCCCCGATAGCAAGGCGTTGTTGGTCCCAATCGACGGCGATCTCTACCTTGCCCGCCTTGATGGCAGCGTCACCCGTCTGACCCAGAGCAAAGACAGCGAGCTCAACCCGACGATCAGCCCAAAGGGCGCATACGTCGGCTTCGTTCGCGACCAGAAATTGTGGACAGCGCCAGTCGGCCAGGACGCGACCGCGATTACGCCAGGCGGCGGCACCGTCCATTATGGCGAGGCCGAATTCGTGGCGCAGGAAGAGCTCGACCGCTCGACCGGCTATTGGTGGAGCCCGGATGATCGCCGGCTTGCCGTCCAATGGTTCGACGAGAGCAAGGTCGCGGTAGTGACGCGCACGAAGATCGGCGCAGACAAAACCGAAACTTTCGACCAGCGCTACCCGCTTGCCGGCACCGACAATATCGTCCCCCATCTGGTCGTGATCGATCCCGATGGCGGCAACAAGGTCGATGTCGACCTGGGCTCCGATACCGACATCTATCTCGCCCGCGTCGACTGGGCCGAGGATGCAAAGACCATTTACGTCCAGACCATCAACCGCGTGCAGGATGCGCTCACCATGCGCGCCGTCGATCCTTCGACGGGCAAAAGTCGCATCCTGTTCGTTGAGAAGGCCGCAAAGAACCACTGGATCAACCTGACCAACAATTATCACTGGATGAAGGACGGCAGCCTGATCTGGTGGTCTGAGCGTGACGGCAGCGGGCAATTGTATCGCTGGCAGAAGGGCAAGTGGTTGCGCCTGACCAACGTCGACGGACAGGTGGTCGGACTAGCGGGGGTCGACGAGAAAGCAGGCACGATTTTCTACCAGAGCAATGCCGGTGACCCATTGACCACCCAGGCCTACGCGCTGCCCGTCACCGGCGCAGGCCCCGCCATCCGGGTGACGGACACAAATTACCGCAATAACGTGACAATGGACAAAGCGGCGACGCGGCTGATCGTTGCGCGTTCGTCGCCGGACCAGCCCAGCCAGCAATACCTCGCCGACGCGACCGGGAAGCGGATCGCATGGATCGAGGAAAACCGCCTCGACGCCGCCCATCCCTACGCTCCTTATGTCGGCAGTCACGAGCCGGTGAGATTCGGTTCGATCAAGGGTTCGTCTGGCGATACGCTATACTGGCGCATGATTACGCCGCCCAACATGGTGGCGGGCAAGAAATATCCCGTCTTTTTCCAGCATTATGGCGGGCCGCATAACCAGTCGGTATCGCGCGGCTGGAGCGGCGAATTGGCACAGCATGTCGTCGATCGCGGCTACATCTGGTTCGAAATCGACAATCGCGGATCGGCCAACCGCGGCGTCGCGTTCGAAAAGCCGATCTACCACGCGATGGGCAGTGTTGAGGTCGCAGACCAGAAAGCTGGCGCGGAGTATCTTAAGACGCTTCCCTTCGTCGATCCCAAGCGGATTGCCACCTATGGCTGGTCGTACGGCGGCTATATGACGTTAAAGATGTTGCAGGCCGATCCTGGCCTGTACGCGGCCGGCATTGCCGGGGCGCCGGTGACCAAATGGGAGCTGTACGACACTGCATACACGGAACGGTACATGGGCGATCCGCGCACGGTGCCCGATGCCTATGCAAGGTCGAACGCGATCGATGAGGCCGACAAGATCCGCGATCCTCTGCTCGTCATCCACGGCATGAGCGACGACAATGTCGTCTTCCAGAACTCGACGGCGCTATTCGCCAAGATGCAGGGTGACGCCGTCCCGTTCGAGATGATGGTTTATCCCGGTTCCACCCACCGCGTGACGGGGCCAAAGATCAGCGTCCATTTGTGGACGTCGATCTTCCAGTTCCTCGAGCGGCACGGTGTTCCGGGCGGGCCGCGTTGACATTGAACCGAAGGATCGCCACCTCGCGGGCTATCCAGCGAAAGGAATGATGATGTCGGGCTATCGGGTCGCCGTGGTCGGTGCGACGGGCAATGTCGGCCGCGAAATCCTCAATATTCTCGCCGAGCGGCAATTCCCGCTGGCCGAGATCGCGGCTGTCGCAAGCCCGCGCTCGACAGGGGACATCATCGATTTTGGCGACAGCGGCAAAGAGCTCAAGGTCCACAATATCGAGCATTTCGATTTCGAGGACTGGGATATTGCGCTGTTCGCTGCCGGCTCAGAAGTATCGAAAGCTTATGCGCTCAAGGCGGCAAACGCCGGTTGCACGGTAATCGACAACAGCTCGCATTTCCGAATGGACCCGGATGTGCCGCTGATCGTGCCGGAAGTGAACCCCGAGGCAATCGACGGCTATCGCGCGAAGAACATCATTGCCAACCCGAATTGTTCGACCGCGCAGATGGTGGTGGCGTTGAAGCCGCTTCACGACGCGGCCCGAATCAAGCGCGTCGTCGTCGCGACCTACCAGTCGGTGTCTGGCGCCGGAAAGGCGGGCATGGATGAGCTGTTCGAGCAGAGCCGAAACATCTTCGTCGGCGACAGCAATTCGCCGGTCAAGTTCACCAAGCAGATCGCCTTCAACGTCATTCCGCACATCGACGACTTTCTCGACGACGGTTCGACCAAGGAAGAATGGAAGATGGTGGTCGAGACCAAGAAAATCCTGGGTACTTCAATCAAGGTCAGCGCAACCTGCGTGCGGGTGCCGGTCTTCGTTGGCCACAGCGAAGCGGTCCATGTCGAATTCCATGACGAAATTTCCGCCGACGAAGCGCGCGAGCTGCTGCGCGAGGCGCCCGGGGTGATGCTGGTCGATAAGCGCGAAGACGGCGGGTATGTCACCCCGGTCGAATGCGTCGGCGACTATGCGACCTTCGTCAGCCGCGTTCGCGAAGACCCGACCGTCGAAAACGGGCTCGCCTTGTGGGTGGTCAGCGACAATCTGCGCAAGGGTGCGGCGCTGAACGCGGTCCAGATCGCAGAATTGCTGGGTCGCCGCCACTTGCAGAAAGCGGCCTGACGCTTAGGGTCTTTCCGATCATCGGGAGGAAAGACATGCGTACGTCCGTCATCATCTTTGCATTGCTGACCGCGACAGCCTGCCAGCAAACGCCCAAAGGCGATCGTCCGCCGGTCACCGAAGCGGAGGCGGTGAAAATTGCCGAGGCTGCAGAGGCGACATTCACTGGTAACGATCCCGACCGGATCATGGATCAATATGCCCAAGGCGCCGTGATGATCGATGCGGCCAACGCCAATCCCAGCACCGACCGAAAAGTGCAGGGCGGTTGGGCCAAGACCTTCGTCAGCATGAAGCCTGCCGATTTCCGGGTCACCGACCGTCATGTCCAGATCGTCGGCCCCGACGCGTTTGTCAGTTCAGGCGTCGAGAATTTCACCGTCGCTGCAGGCGCGGCGCGTCCGGTCGTCAGCGCGCGCTTCACCGATGTTTTCCAACGGCAAAAGGACGGCAGTTGGAAGATCGTCCATGAACATATCTCGATGCCGCCCGCACCGACGGGCACGGCCGGATGAGCAAGACGATGACCGGGGGCTGCCAGTGCCGCCGCGTGCGCTATCAAGTAACGATCGACAATGACGACGCCTATCTGTGTCATTGTCGCATGTGCCAGCACGCCACCGGCGGCGTGTCGATCGCCTTCAAGAGCGTCAAGCGCGCCAATGTCGCATGGCAAACCGAACCGGAATGGTATGCCAGTTCGCCGATCGCCAAGCGCCCGTTCTGCCGCGAATGCGGCACACCGCTGGGTTTTGCGTTCAACGAGGGAAGCGAAAAGATGGATCTCACGGTCGGCTCGTTCGACGATCCGTCGTCGTTTTGCCCGGTCCACCATTTCGGGGCGGAGAGCCTGCACGAGGCGTGGCTCGACACGACCGCGCTACCGCGCATCCGTACGGACGAATATGATGTGCTGGTGAAGAAGTGGGAGGATGCGGGCGCCAGCCCGCCACAATGAACTCCGTCACGATTCATCACTGGACGGCGTCGGACGGAGTCGAACTCGCCTGGCGCGAGACGGGCGCAGGACGACCGGTCATCCTGGTCCACGGCCTGTTTTCCGATGGCAACACGAACTGGGTGAAGTTCGGTACGGCGGCGAAGGTTGCGGCTTATGGGATGCGCGTCATTATGCCCGATCTGCGCGCTCACGGTATCAGCGGCAAGCCCCATGATCCTGGTTGTTATCCCGAGGGCGTCCTCGCCCGCGACCTGACAGAGTTGGTCGCGCATCTGGATCTCGACGACTACGATCTCGGCGGATTTTCGCTTGGTGCACGGACAACGGTCCAAGCGGTCGGGGAGGGGTTGCGACCGCGCCGCGCCATCCTTGCGGGAATGGGCTATGAAGGATTGACCGGTTGGCTTCGTCGCAAGCATTTCTTTCTCGATGCCATCGCCAATGTCGACACGTCGTCGCGCGGCGATCCGCATTGGCTGGCAATTCAGTTCATGAAGACGATGAAGATCGATCTGGTAGCGGCGAAATTGCTGCTCCCGACGTTTACCGATGCCGAACCGGAATGGCTCGAGGCCTTTTCCATGCGGACGCAGGTCCTTTGCGGGACGGAAGACGAGGATAATGGATCGGCACCGCGCCTCGCGCAGTCGCTGCCCGACGCAATTTACGAACCGGTGCCGGGCACGCACATGTCGAGCGTAACCAAGCCCGAATTCGGCGAACGGCTTGCTGCATTCGTCGGCCAGCCTTGACCTTATGGACACTTGCGGCCAGTCACAAGCTACGCGAAAAACATAAGAATATCAGGATGAGGAGCCTTCCTTTGAATCGTTTCACCGCTTCCGTTTCGCTCGCCACTTTGGCTTTGGTCACCGCCGGTTGCACAACCGCACAGGCCCAGCCGATGGCGAGCGCCCCCGAAATGCCGTCGCCTGCAACGGCCGCAAGTGCTGCATTCCCGATGACAGCCGAAGGCGCCGCTGCCTTCGTCGCCGCCGCGGAAAAGGATTTGTTCGGTTATTCGGTCGAGGCGAGCCAGGTGAACTGGGTCAATTCAACCTACATCACCGAAGACACCGACGCGATGGCGGCCCGGATCAATGCGATCGGGACCGAAAAAAGTGTCAACTATGCGATCGAGGCAGCCAAATATGCGACCGTCCCGGGTCTCGATGCCGATGTGAAGCGCAAGCTCGACATCCTGCGCAACGGGATCGTTCTTCCGGCCCCGACGACCGAGGGTGCGGCCACCCAGCTGAACGAGATCGCGACCCGGCTGAATTCTGCCTACGGCAAGGGCAAGGGAACGCTGAACGGCAAGGAAATCAGCGGCAGCGATATCGAAGCGGAGATGGGCAACATCAAGCGCACGCCCGCCGAATTGGCCGAGATGTGGACCAGCTGGCACACCAACGTCGGTGCGCCGATGAAGAATGATTATGCCCAGATGGTCGGAATCGCCAATCAGGGTGCCAAGGAACTCGGTTTCAATGACGTCGGTGCGATGTGGCGCTCCGGTTACGACATGCCGCCGGAACAGTTCGCCGAGGAAACCGAGCGGCTGTGGCAGGAAGTGAAGCCGCTTTACATGGCGCTTCACACCTACGTCCGGGCCCAGCTCAACAAGAAATATGGCGATTCGGTCCAGGCCAAGACGGGCCCGATCCGCGCCGATTTGCTGGGCAACATGTGGGCTCAGGAATGGGGCAATATCTACCCGTTGGTCGCCCCCAAGGGCGCGGGCGACGTGGGCTATGACCTCACCGACCTGATCGAGGCCAAGAAGCTGGACGAGACCAAGATGGTCAAGATTGGCGAGCAGTTTTTCAGCTCACTGGGATTTGCGCCGCTGCCCGCGACCTTCTGGACCCGTTCGATGTTCCTCAAGCCCAAGGATCGTGAGGTGGTTTGCCACGCCTCGGCCTGGGACATCGACAACAAGGACGACATCCGTATCAAGATGTGCATCAAGCCGAACGCGGACGACTTCATCACCATCCACCATGAGCTCGGCCACAATTATTATCAGCGCGCGTACAAGGAGCAGACGTTCCTTTACCTCAACGGCGCGAATGACGGCTTCCACGAGGCGATCGGCGACGCCGTCGCATTGTCGATCACGCCGGAATATCTCGTCCAGATCGGGATGCTTCCGCGCTCCAAGGTGCCAAGCGCCGACAAGGACATCGGCCTGCTGTTGCGTCAGGCGATGGACAAGGTCGCATTCCTTCCGTTCGGCCTCTTGGTCGACCGCTGGCGCTGGGGCGTGTTCGACGGATCGATCCCGACCGCGGATTATAACAATGCGTGGACCAAGCTGAGGACCGATTACCAGGGCATCGTCCCGCCGACGCCGCGGCCCGCCGACGGCTTCGATCCGGGCGCGAAATACCACATCCCGGGCAACACGCCCTACACCCGCTATTTCCTGGCGCGGATCCTGCAATTCCAGTTTTACAAGGCGGCGTGCGATCAGGCCGGATGGACCGGACCGCTTCACCGCTGCAGCTTTTATGGCAACAAGGAAGTCGGGGCCAAGCTGAACGCGATGCTGGAAATGGGCGCATCCAAGCCATGGCCCGATGCGCTGGAAGCCTTCACCGGCACTCGCCAGATGTCAGGCAAGGCGATGGCGGAATATTTCGCTCCGCTCAAGGCGTGGCTCGACGAACAGAACAAGGGTAAGCCGCAGGGCTGGTAAGCCTGAGCCGCCGAGCGGAATTGCCGCTTCAACGAAGCGTTGCGGCCGCTCGCATGAACGGCGCGGGAGGGACCGGATCGAAGTGCCGGGTTTCCTTCACACCGCGGCTTGGGACAAAAAAAGGAAGGAGCGGCGCCTCGCGGTGCCGCTCCTTTTTCATTTTACGTCAAATCGCTCAGTAAGCGATGGCGCCAACCTTCGTCTGGCTTTCCACAACCGGATCGACCGGGGTTTCGGTTTTCTTCCCCGTTTCCTTGAGAGTCAGGGCTTCTTCCATAATCTCGTTCTGGGTCTTGCCTGTCTCAATCCCATCGCGGCGACGCTCGATGGTCTCGCTCACCTTCGAACGAACATCGCTGACGCCGTCCTTGACCTTGCTGCTGACGTCGTCAAATTTCGACTTCGCTTCCGTAGACAATTTGTCGAACTTCACCTTCGCGTCAGCGCTGAGCTCCTTGCTCTTCGACGAAATGTCGTCGGCGACGTCGCCAAAGCTCTTGCCACTCTTCTTCATGAAGAACAGGCCGGCGAGCCCGGCGGCCAGGGTCGCTGCACCGGTCGCGATCGCGGCGCTGGTATAGGGACGATCGCGGACGGTACGACCGGTGCGCGCGGCAAGGCTCTGGCTCTTGGGAGCGGCTTTCGCGGCGGCAGGCTTGCGCGTCGTCTTGGTCGTCTTGCGGGTACGGGTGGTGGCCATTTTCGTTACTCCTCACAAATGAATGGATATGGAGAAACAACGGACGGCGGGCCGAAAAGTGCCCGCCGTCATCTCGGCATCGAAACGTTTCGGCCGATTAAAGCTGGCCGAGCAACGTTTCCGCACTGGACGCCGAATATTCGCCCGGTGCTTCGACATTGATCTGTTCAACGACGCCATCGTTGACGATCATCGAATAACGCTGGCTGCGCGTTCCCATGCCGAACTTGGAGCCGTCCATCGTCAGGCCGATCGCGTTTGCGAGTTCGCCGTTGCCGTCGGCAAGCATGGTGATGTCTTCGCTTCCCTGGGCCTGGTTCCAAGCGCCCATGACGAAGGCGTCATTCACGCTGGTTCCAACGATTTCATCGACGCCCTTGGCCTTCAGCTCCGCCGCTTTCTCGACAAACGAGGGAAGGTGGCGTGCCGAGCAGGTCGGGGTGTAGGCGCCGGGCACTGCGAACAGCGCGACCTTCTTGCCCGCGAAAAATTCGCCGCTCTTGACCGGAATCGGGCCTTCGGGAGTGGCAAGGCTCAGTTGAACGTCGGGGATGCGGTCGCCAACCTGGATCGTCATGTCATATTCTCCTGTGGGGTGAGCCGCGACATAGGTGCGCTGCGTGACGGTCACAAGACTTGTGCGCTCGCCAATGGACGCGCATCTTGAGGGGGATGGAAGAAACGCCGCCCTTTTTGTCCGGCAAGCTGCTGCTCGCCATGCCCGGAATGTCAGACCCGCGGTTCGAAAAAGCGGTCATTGCTCTCGCGGTGCATGACGAGGAAGGCGCAATCGGAATCGGCGTCGGGCACGAGCGCGCCGGATTGCGGTTCCGGGCCTTGCTTCGCCAGCTCGAGATCGATCCTGGCGAGGCGCCGGACGTTCCCGTCCTGCATGGCGGCCCGGTCGAACCGGGGCGTGGATTCGTGCTGCACAGCGACGACTGGGGCGGTCAGGATACCGTGAAGGTCGTCGGGATCGGCGCACTGACCGGGACCATCGACGTGCTCAAGGCTATCGCGGAGGGCCGCGGCCCAAGCCACTGGATCGTTTCTCTGGGCTATGCGGGATGGGAAGGCGGCCAGCTCGAAGAGGAAATGACCCGTCATGGCTGGTTTACTGCGGGCAGCGGCGAAGAGATCCTGTTCGAAACAGCGACATTCGATCGGTGGGACGAAGCCTTCAGGAAAGAAGGTATCGACCCGCGATTGCTGGTTTCCGAGACCGGAGCTGCCTGACGATAAAGCATCATATAAAGAATTCTTTATATTTGCCTTTGCGCCGGTCGGGCGCTAGGGGCGCACGCGAACCTGCAGACTTGGAGAAATGACCGTGGCAACGACTGCCGATACGCTTACCCGCGCCAACGAGACGAATGATTACATCGTCAAGGACATGAGCCTCGCCGCCTTTGGCCGCAAGGAAATCGACATTGCCGAAACCGAAATGCCAGGTCTGATGGCCCTGCGCGAGGAGTTTGGCGAATCGAAGCCGTTAAAGGGCGCCCGCATCGTCGGATCGCTTCACATGACGATCCAGACCGCCGTCCTCATCGAAACGCTGACCGCGCTTGGCGCGACCGTTCGCTGGGCATCGTGCAACATCTATTCGACCCAGGACCATGCCGCTGCCGCGATTGCCGCGACCGGTGTTCCGGTGTTCGCCATCAAGGGCGAGACGCTGGAAGAATATTGGGATTATGTCGTTCGCATCTTCGACTGGGAGCAGAATGGCGACGGCCAGACCTGCAACATGATCCTCGACGATGGCGGCGATGCGACCATGTTTGCACTATGGGGTGCACGAGTTGAGGCAGGCGAAGCACTGTTCACGCCGACAAACGAGGAAGAAGAAGTCTTCGCTGCGACGCTCAAGAAGTTTCTCGCCGAACGTCCGGGCTACCTCACCAAGACGGTTGCCGCGATCAAGGGCGTTTCGGAGGAAACCACGACCGGCGTCCACCGCCTCTACGAGCTCGCCAAGAACGGCAAGCTTCCCTTCCCGGCGATCAACGTCAACGACAGCGTGACCAAGTCGAAGTTCGACAACCTGTACGGTTGCAAGGAATTGCTGGTCGACGCGATCCGTCGTGGCACCGACGTCATGCTTGCCGGCAAGGTCGCGACCGTCGCCGGCTTCGGCGATGTCGGCAAGGGCTCGGCCGCCTCGCTCCGCAATGGCGGCGCACGCGTGCTGGTGACCGAAGTCGACCCGATCTGCGCGTTGCAGGCGGCGATGGAAGGTTATGAAGTCGTGACGATGGAAGACGCGGTGAAGCGTGCCGACATCTTCGTCACTGCAACCGGCAATGCCGACGTCATTACTGTCGACCACATGCGCGACATGAAGGACATGGCGATCGTCTGCAACATCGGTCACTTCGACAGCGAGATCCAGATCGGTGCGCTGAGCAACATGAAGTGGGACGAGATCAAGCCGCAGGTCGACGAAGTCACTTTCCCGGACGGCAAGCGCCTCATCATCCTGTCGAAAGGTCGCCTGGTGAACCTCGGCAATGCGACCGGTCACCCCAGCTTCGTGATGTCGGCCAGCTTCACCAACCAGACGCTCGCCCAGATCGAGCTGTGGACTGGCGGCGACAAGTATAAGAACGAAGTCTACGTCCTGCCCAAGCACCTCGACGAAAAGGTCGCGGCGCTTCATCTCGAAAAGCTGGGCGTCAAGCTGACCAAGCTCAGCGAGAAGCAGGCTTCCTATATCGGCGTCACGCCGGAAGGCCCGTTCAAGCCGGATCATTACCGTTACTAAAAACGGTCGATGACATGGAAAATGAGGGCGGCGCCGATGGCGTCGCCCTTTTTTCATGCGCTTACGCTTGCCTATGGGGGCGACACCGTGGCAGCCCATGGCGCGACCATGACCTTCTCGCCCAACCTCTCGACCGCCCTGGTGATCCTGGCCGCATTCTGGGTCGTGGTTGCGGCCGTCATGATGCTGATGGCGAGCCGCCGGATCGCGCGCGCCAATGCGCTTGTCGGCGGCGCCCGCTCGGTCGCGGCACTGTTGAAGTCGGTGCCGGCGCGTCCGCTGATCGTTCATCCCGACCTGACGGTCGAAACCGACAGCCTGTTGGTCCGCGACCTCGGCCTCGCGACCATTCCCGAGACTCTCGACCATCTCTCCTCGGACGATGGCGGGATCGAGGGGAGCGATCTTGAGGAATTGAAACAGGATGTGAAGGCGGCATCGATCGGCGGTACCGCGCTTGCCCGGCAGGTTCGCATCGTCGGGTCCGAACGGGTCATCGAAGTCCGCGGTGGCCTTGCCCCGGCACCGCATCCGCCCGGAACGCTTTTACTCTGGCTGTTCGACACGACCTCGTCCGAAAGCGAACGGATCAAGCTGACCAACCAGTTGCACCTGACCGAAGGCGCCCTCGACGCGCTTACCCACCTTATCGAAAGCGCGCCGTTCCCGATGTGGTATCGCGGTCCCGACATGAGCCTTGGCCTCGTCAACTCGGCGTTTGTCGCAGCCGTCGAGGCGCGTGATGCTGCCGAAGTCATTGCGCGCGGCAGCGAGCTGATCGATTCCCCTGGTGACGAAAGCGCGCAGGCGGGCGCCGTATCGGCGCTGGAGGCGGGGCGGCCATATGTCCGCCACCAGCCTGCAACGATTGGCGGTGAACGTCGGATGCTCAAGCTGGTCGATGTGCCGTTGCCGACCGGCGCGGTGGCGGGCTTTGCTCTCGACATCCAGGATCTCGAAGATGCGCGCTACGAGCTTGCGCAAAACGTCGTTTCACAGCGCGAACTGGCTGATCGGATGACCGCCGCGGTTGCCCAGTTCGGGGTAGATCGGCGCCTTTCCTTCTTCAACCAGCCGTTCGCGGTGATGGCGCATATCGAACCCGAATGGCTGGCCGAACAACCCGAATTCGATCGCCTGATCGACCGGATGCGCGAAAACGAACGGCTTCCTGAAGTGCGCGACTTCCCGGCATGGAAGAATGAGCGGCGCGATATGTTCACCTCAACGGAAGAAGTGATCAGCGAAGATTGGACGCTGGCCACCGGTGACCATTGGCACGTCGTCGCGCAGCCATTGCCCGACGGCGGCCTTCGGATGATTTTCGAGGACCGAACCGAGCATGTCCGACTGGCCAGCGCTCGTGACACTCTGCTTCGGGTCCGCACCGCAACCTTCGACAACCTGTTCGAAATCATCAGCGTGTTCGCGTCCGACGGGCGACTCTATCTATGGAATTGCCGGTTCAGCCACCTTTGGGATCTCGACGAGGAATGGCTGACGGAGCATCCTCGCGTCGATGAATTGGTGCCGGCGATGGCGAAGAAGCTGGTCAATCCAACAGCCGCTGCACAAGTCCGCGAAATGGTCCGTGATACGACGACCGGGCGACTGTCCGGGACCGGTCGCCTGTCGATGATCGATGGCCGCCACTTCGACTATGCTGCCGTCCCGCTGCCCGACGGGAACGCCTTGTTCACGATGATCGACGTCACCGATTCCTCGCGGATCGAGGCGGCGCTTCGCGAACGGGCCACTGCGCTCGAGGAAGCCGACAAGGTCAAGACCGACTTTGTCGCCAACATGAGTTATGAGTTGCGCACCCCGCTGACCTCGATTGGCGGGTTCGGGGAGATGCTCGCGGCGGGATACGCCGGCAAGCTGCCGCCCGCCGCAAACGATTATGTCGCCGCCATCCTCGAATCGGTCGAGCGGCTTGCCAAGTTGATCGACGATGTCCTCGATCTGACACAAGGTGACCGGCGCGGTGTCGTTCTTGAAAAGGAGCGGATCGACGTCGCCGGTCTGTGCAAGACGGCAGTCGATTCGCTGCGTCCGCGCGCCGAAGAGCGCGAGCAAGCGATGACACTGACCGTCGATCCATCGACCGGCGTCGTCGTTGGCGATCCGCGCCGCCTGCGTGAATCGATCGAACATGTGCTTCGCAATGCGGTGAGCTACACACAGGAGGGCGGGGCGATCTCGATTGACGCCAAAGGCGACGATTCGGCTGTCATCGTCACGATCAGCGACGATGGCCCTGGCATAGCGATCGACCAGCAGGAAGAGGTTTTCCGCCGCTTCCACCGTGTTGCCGGGCAGGCGCTGGGCGAGTCTGCCCTTGGCATCGGGCTTCCGCTGACCCGGCAATTTGTCGAGGCTCATGGCGGCGCCGTCGACCTGGTGTCGGAGCCTGGCAAGGGAACCGCGGTCCGCCTCAAGATTCCGCGCGCCCCGCAATGATCCTCGCGGATCAGGCGGCGACAGCGTCGCTTGGCACGGAAACTGGCGGCACTGGTTCGTCCGGGCGACATCATCACGCTTTCGGGCGGATTGGGTGTCGGCAAGACGACCCTGGCGCGCGGCGTGCTGGCAGCGCTTGGTCACGAAGGGGAGGTGCCAAGCCCCAGCTTCGCCATCGTGCAGCCTTACGAACATCTTGATCCGCCGGTCTGGCATTGCGACCTTTATCGGATTGAAGACCCGTCGGAGATTGCCGAACTCGGACTGGACGCGACGGACGAGGGTGTCCTGCTGGTCGAATGGCCCGAACATGCGGGGCCCGGTGCCTGGCCTGACGCACTTCGGCTCACCCTGTCGATCGAACCGGATGACCGCCGTCGCTTGACAGCCGCGGTGCCCTCGGCATGGGAGGAACGATGGCCTCCCCGATGATTCCGCCCGCCGGCGCCGCCGATTTTCTCATCGCCTGCGGTTGGGGTGGGGCCCGTATCGAGCCGCTTGCCGGCGATGCCAGTTTTCGCCGATATTTCCGCGTCGTCCGCGACCACGAACGCGCCGTGCTGATGGATGCGCCGCCGCCCCACGAGGACCCGCGCCCGTTCATCGCAATTGCCGAATGGCTCCAGGGCGTTGGATTGACCGCGCCGGAAATCCTTGGCCGCGATCTCGATCAGGGGCTGCTCCTGCTCGCCGACTTCGGGGACGACCGGTTCAAGGAACGGCTCGACCATGAACCGCATCTGGAAGCCGGCCTTTACGAAGCGGCCACCGATCTGCTCATCAAACTTCATTCCGAACCGCCAATGGTCGGCCTGCCTTCGCACGGCCTCGCCCAATGGCTCGATGAGATCGACCTGTTCGTCGATTGGTACGGACCGGCAGTCGACCTTCAAATCGACCGCGCCTCATGGCGGCGGGTCTGGCAAGATCTGCTCGCCCCAATTGCATCGGACGATCTTGGTCCGGTCACCGTGCTTCGCGATTTCCACGCGGAAAACGTCATGCTGTTGGACGGACGCGACGGGGTTGAACGCCTTGGCCTGCTCGATTTCCAGGACGCGCTGGCCGGGCACCCGGCCTACGACCTCGTCTCGATGCTGGAAGACGCACGGCGCGATGTCGCACCCGCCATCGAGCGGGCGATGATCGATCGCTACATGGCGATAACAGGGCAGGGGCCGACCTTCGAGCAGGCCTATTGGGCGCTCGCGGCGCAGCGAAACACCCGCATTCTCGGTGTCTTTGTCCGGCTGTGGAAACGCGACGGCAAGCCGCATTATCGCGCGTTCCAGCCGCGCATGTGGGGCCTGCTGGAACGCGATCTGGCGCAACCCGGCATGGAAAAGCTCAAGGCCTGGTTCGACGCCAATGTCCCTACCGACAAACGCGCTTCTTTATGGGAGGAATTCGCGTGAAGCCGCCGAAAAAATCGCTTCGGCTTCGTCCCGATGTGGCCGCCAAAGTGCCCGAAACGGCGATGGTGATGGCGGCAGGGCTCGGCAAAAGGATGCGTCCGTTGACGGCGACTCGTCCCAAACCCTTGGTTCCGGTCGCCGGAAAGCCGTTGATCGATCATGTGCTCGATCGGCTCCGCGTGGCCGGGGTCGGCAAGATTGTCGTAAACGTCCACTATCTGCCCGATTCCCTCGAAGCGCATCTCAAATCGCACGCCACTCATTTCGACGTCGCCATCTCGGACGAGCGCGACCTGCTGCTGGAAACGGGCGGCGGAATGGTTCGCGCTGAACCGTTGATTGCAAGCGATCCCTTCCTCGTCGTCAACAGCGACAATTTCTGGGTAGACGGGCCGACCGACGCGCTCAAACTGCTGGCCAGTGGCTGGGACGACGAACGCATGGATGCGCTCCTGCTGTTGGTTCCGCAGGCCCGCGCCGGAAATCACAAGGGGCAGGGCGATTTCCATCTCGACCGATATGGCAAGATCCGTCGCCGTGTCCGTTCGAAGGTAGCACCTTACGTTTTCACCGGAATCCAGATTGTCTCCAAGCGCCTGCTTCGCGACGCGCCGAAGGGGCCATTCTCGACCAACATCCTGTGGGACCGGGCGATCGAGGAGGGGCGCTGCTTTGGGGCCGTGCACCAGGGACTGTGGTTCGACGTCGGCACCCCCGGTGCGATCGGCGCGACCGAGCGGGCGCTCGCCGATGGCTGAGGCCGAACCGCGCCAGGGCCATCCCAACATCTTCATGATCCCCGCGCATCGCAGTTTCGCCGATGCGCTCGCCGCAGGACTGCTTGCCAACTTCGGTGCTGATCCGATGACGCTGGCCAGTGGGCGGATATTGCTTCCCAATAATCGTGCGGTCCGGACGGTCACCGAGGCGTTCGTGCGGCTGAGCGGCGGCGGCCTGCTGTTGCCGCGACTGGTCGCGATCGGCGACCCCGACCTCGACGACCGGATCGGCGGTGCGCTCGACCCGATCGATCTGGACCAGCCGCTGCCACCCGCCATCGACCCGCTCGAACGGCAGCTCGCGCTGGCCACGATGCTTCGTCGCAGCGGGGAGGGGGCCAGCGAGTCGATGCGGCTTGCGCTCGACCTTGCTCGTACGCTCGACCAGTTGACCGTCGAGGAAGTCGATCCGGCCCTCCTCAACGACGTCGCAAAGGACGACCCTGAGCTGGCGATCCATTGGCTCAAGTCGCTGGATCGGTTGCAGGCCATTCTCGCTGATTGGCCCGCCGAACTGGCACGCCGCGGTGCAATCGACCTCACCGAACGTCGCAATCGCCTACTTCGGGCGATGGCGATCCGCTGGTCGCGATCGCCGCCACCGGGTTTCACGGTCGCGGCGGGGATCACGACCTCTGTTCCGGCGGTGGCCGCGTTGCTCCGCACGGTGGCGGGAATGCAGGGCGGAATGGTCGTCGTACCCGCGCTGTCACTGGACGCGGCGATGCCGCAAGCGGAATGGGATGCGCTAGGCCCCGACGATGATGGACGCGGCGAAGAAAGTCATCCGCAATTCCATCTCAAGTTGCTGCTTGATCGGATGGGGGCGGCGCGGAGCGAAGTTAAGATGTGGCGACGCGGAGGGCGTTCGGCTTCCCCGGCGGTGCGTGGCCGCGCGGTCGCGCACGCCATGACCGCGGCACCCTTCAGCCACAAATGGAATGCGCTGCCCGCGCCAGAGCGTCGCCTGACCGGAATCCGCGCTGCCGAGTTCGCCGACCCGGCCAGCGAGGCCATGGCAATTGCAATCGCGCTCCGTGAAGCGATCGAGGTGCCTGGCAAGACCGCTGCGTTGATGACTCCCGACCGGATGCTCGCCCGCCGCGTGTCGGCGCTTTTGGCAAGGTGGGGCATCGATGCCGACGACAGCGCAGGTCGTCCCTTGTCGCAATCGCCGGCGGGAACTTTACTTCTTAATCTTGCCGCTGCCGCAGCGGACAAATTTTCTCCGGTCGCCTTACTTGCCTTGCTCAAGCATCCGCTGGCGGGCGGCGATGGTGATGATCGCAGGAACTGGCTTGCCGGCGTTCGGCAACTCGATCTTGCGCTTCGGGGGCCGCGACCGCCGGGCGGAGTGTCCGGAATCGACCGACATTTCGCCGAGACCGACGACAGGAAAGTGATCCGGGGCAGACCGAACTGGGAGATCCTACGTCCGATGGTCGCTGATCTCGAGGTTATCTTTGCCCGGGTCACGACCCTTTCCGGCCTGGCTGGCGCGATCCGCCTGGCAATGGAGCGAATTGCTGGCGACCGCGCATGGACCGGCGCCGACGGCCGTATTGCAGCCGGGCTCGTCGCCAAGCTGGAAGCCGCAAGCGATTCCGCGACCTTGGTGATCGACGATGACGAATGGCTTCCCATCCTTCGCGATCTTGCCGACGCGATGCCGGTGCGCCCGCCTTATGGCGGCCATCCGCGTATTTTCATCTGGGGCTTGATCGAAGCGCGGCTGCAGCAGGCCGATCTAATGGTCCTTGGCGGCCTCAACGAAGGAAGCTGGCCAGCGCTTCCCAATCCCGACCCGTGGCTTGCACCGAAAGTGCGCGCGACGCTCGGTATTCCCGGACTCGATTATCGCGTCGGGCTCTCCGCGCATGACTTCGCGAGCGCGCTAGGCGCACCGCGCGTATTGATCACCCGCGCTCGCCGCGACGGTCGCTCGCCGACGATTGCGTCCCGCTTGTGGCTACGCCTTCAGGCAATGACTGGCGGCCTTGCCCGCGATCATCGGCTGGAAGCCTATGTCGCTGCGATCGACGACCCGGGCGAGCCGAAACCGGTCGCACGGCCACGCCCGTCGCCGCCGGCCTACGATCGCCCGCGCGAGATTTGGGTGACGCAGGTCGATCGACTACGCGCCGACCCGTTCGCCTTCTACGCCCGCGCCATGCTTCGCTTGTCTTCCCTCGACCCTCTCGATGCTGATCGCAGTGCGGCCTGGAAGGGAACGGCGGTTCACGACGTCCTGCAATTGTGGTTCGACGAAGACGGCTGCGATCCCGACGTGCTCCTCGACCGTGCGAAGGCCCTGGTTGCTGGCGACGCCATTCACCCGATGCTGCGCGCCTTATGGCAGCCGCGTCTGCTGGAAGCGATCGATTGGATCGCCGGGCAGGTTCGCGAAGACATGGCGGGTGGCCGTCGTCCGCTCAAGGCCGAGAAGGAGGGCAAGGCGGTGATCCACGGCGTCACGCTTCACGGGATTGCCGATCGAATCGACAAGTTTGCCGGGGATGGCATCGCCATCGTCGACTATAAAACCGGCCAGCCGCCGCGCCCCAAGGCGATCGACGCCGGCTTTGCTCTGCAACTGGGATTGCTTGGCCTGATCGCGCGCAGCGGCGGCTTCGACGGAGTCACTGGCGACCCGCATACCCATGAATATTGGTCGCTCGCGCGCGGCAAGGACGGCTATGGCAAGCGGCAGGCCGTCGACAAGAAGACCGGCGCCGATGATTTTCTCGGGCGCACCGAAGCGCAATTCGCGCAAACTGTCGCCGATTACCTGATGGGCGACACCCCGTTCGTCGCCAAGCTCCACCCTGCGCACGCCCCGTACGGCGATTACGATCAGCTGATGCGGCTCGACGAATGGTACGGTCGCGACTGACCGCTCAGGGTCGCGGTTTTTTCTTTGCCTTGGAAGCGTAGAGCAAGGCAGCGACGATCGCCGCCGAGCCGACGCCCACCGCGACCCCGGCCTTGACCAGCTTGGTCCGGCGTTCGTCGTCCTGGTCGTCCTTTTCCATGCTTCGCTCCTGTTTGTGGCATTCGCCTGATATTCTGCTCCGCGCCGCTTGGGAAGCGCCCGCGCACTTGCTAGGCTGGCTTTCATGTCGCGTCGCCTGCAGGCCATGAAGCCGCTCCACCATGAACAGGGTCTTGCCGCCGACCCACAGGTGCATGCTGCTGTCTCGGCGTCGGCAGGAACGGGCAAGACGCAAGTGCTCACCGCGCGCGTGCTTCGCTTGTTGCTTGGCGGCGTGCGACCCGAATTGATCCTTTGCCTGACGTTCACCAAGGCCGGTGCCGCCGAAATGGCCAACCGGATCGGCGAACGACTTGCCGGTTGGGTTCGGATGAAGGATGCCGATCTGGCCCGCGACCTCGAAGCGCTTGGTGAAGCGGTCGATCCGGCCACGCGAGAGGAAGCGCGGCGACTGTTCGCCCGCGTTCTCGAAGCGCCGGGCGGCCTTCGCATCCAGACGATCCACAGCTTCGCGCAAAGCCTGCTCGCGTCGTTTCCGGCAGAGGCGGACATTGCGCCGGGGTTCCAGCCGATCGAGGGCCGCGCCGAACAGGAACTGGCAAGGCGCACCCTCGCCGATGTCGCCGCCGACGCCGAAGCGCGCGGCGACGATGCGCTGATCTGCGACATCCAGGCGCTGTCGATGCGACTGGGTGAGGCCGGGGCCGAAGAATATCTCCTCAAATGTGCCCGCCATGCCGATGCACTGGCCGATCTGGGGCCCAACACGCGCGTCGAACCTGCGCTACGTGAATTGGTCGGCCTTCCCGATGGCAATATCGAGGACGCGATTGCAGGGTGGTGCGGCGACGACGAATTCGACACCGCGTCGCTTGAACAGGCGCAGCGAGCGAACATCGCATGGGGAGCCGCCACCGGTACTGCACAGGCGACGGCGATCGGCGAATGGCTGGCTTTGGATCCGGCTGCTCGGGCTTCCTCGCTGGATAATCTGGCACTCGTGTTCATGACCACAAAGGGCGAGCCCCGTAAGATCGGCTCCGGGTTGACCAGATGCGATCCTGATTATCCGCAAATTGCCGAAGCCATGATCGAAGCGATTGGATCGCTTCTCGCCATGCGCTCCGCTGCAGCTTTGGTCGCCATTCAGGCGGCGGGGCTTCGCGCCGGTCAGGTCTATGCCGCCGCTTATACCTCGGCCAAACGCGCGGCCGGGGTTGCCGACTTCGACGACCTCATCCGCTGGACGCGACGATTGCTCGATACGCCGGGCATGGGCGATTGGGTGCGCTACAAGCTCGATCGCCGCACCGACCATGTTCTCGTCGACGAGGCGCAGGATACCAACGATCATCAATGGGCGATCGTTGATGCGCTTGTCGGCGAATTCTTTTCCGGATCCAGCGAAAGCGAACAACGCTGGCGGACCTTGTTCATGGTCGGCGATTTCAAACAGGCGATCTTCGGGTTCCAGGGCACCGATCCAGCGGAATATGAAAAGGCCCGCGACCGGTTTCGTGATGCTGCCCAGCAACTGACGAATGAAGCGCGCGACAATCCCGACATCCTGACCCGTGAATTTCGTGACCTCTCGATCAGCGCCAGTTTCCGTTCCTCGCCGGCGATCCTCGACCTCGTGGACGGGGTCATCGGCGAACTCGGCTTCGAAGCAATGGGGCTCAAGCGCCGCCCGCAACCGCATCAGGCCTTTCACACCGATCGGCCCGGCGAGGTCGAATGGTGGCCGGCGTTTGAACTCGACGAAGAGGTCGAGGGAGACGATCCGGGGGAAGAAGGCTGGATCGCCGATTCCGAGCGGCTCTATGCATCGAAGATTGCCTCCTATGTCCGCCGACTGATCGACGAAAAGCCGGTCTTGGCATCGACGGGTCAGCCGCTTTCGGCGGGGGATGTCTTGATCCTCGTGCGCAGCCGCGGGGAGCTTGCGTCGTTGATCGTGGCGAGGCTTTTCGCCGAACATGTGCCGGTCGCCGGGATCGACCGCCTTCATCTGCATCGCCCGTTGGCGGTCAAGGATCTGCTCGCGGCGGTAATTTTCGCGGTGCAGCCGCTCGACGATCTCAACCTCGCCAATTTACTTGTCTCGCCGCTCGTCGGGTGGACGCAGGAGCAGCTTTACGCCGCCGCGTTCCGCCGCACCGGCAGCCTGTGGGGCGCGTTGCTCGATCGCGAGCGCAGCGATCCCGCGGCGGCGCAGGCGCTCGACATCCTGAACGCCATCCTTGCAATGGCCGACTACACGACCCCGGCGCGGTTTCTCGAAACCATCCTGTCCGGTCCGATCCAGGGCCGCCGCAAACTGCTTGCCCGGCTCGGTCACGAAGCGCGCGATCCGATCGAGGAATTGCTTTCCGCCGCACTGGAATTCGAACGCGGTGAGACACCGTCATTGGAGCGCTTTCTGGCGTGGTTCGGAAGCGGCGATGTCGAGATCAAGCGCGACCCATCGGCACCGTCCAACGCGGTTCGGGTGATGACCGTCCATGGCTCGAAAGGTCTAGAGGCGCCGTTCGTCATCCTCGCCGACGCAACCGCCGATCCGGCCAATCTCGGCCCCAAAAACCCGCCGCTCGATTTTCCGGTGGCTGGAATTCCGGTGCCGCTCATTCGCCCCCGAAAAGCCGAGCAATGCCCACCCTATGACGTTTTGATCAAAGAGGAAGAGGTGCTCGATCGCGCCGAACATTGGCGACTGCTATATGTCGCGCTGACCCGGGCGCGCGAGCGGCTGGTGGTTGCCGGGGTAAAGAAGCGCGGCGACGGGGAAACGAGCTGGCATCGCATAGTCGAAAGGGCGATGATTGCGATGGGCGCACAATCCGAAAGGGAGGGCGTGCTTCGTTTTCGCGCCGAGGGCCGATCGCCCACCGTAACCCGAGGCGGTCGGCGCGAACCTATCGTTCATCGCTTGCCCGACTGGCTTTCCCGGCCCGCGCCGCAAGAGGAGCGTCCACCGCGTCCGCTCGCCCCGTCGGCGCTGGTCGAAGACGATCAGCCCCACCCGCCGCCGTCGCCCGCCATGGCCGCTGCCGCACGTCGCGGAATCTTGCTCCACGCCTTGTTCGAGCGGCTCCCCGGGGTCAGTCCGGACGACCGCCATGCCGTTGCAGTGGC
This sequence comes from uncultured Alphaproteobacteria bacterium, assembly GCA_963843855.1. GTDB lineage: Bacteria > Pseudomonadota > Alphaproteobacteria > Sphingomonadales > Sphingomonadaceae > Sphingomicrobium. The sequence continues at coordinate 22,020 of CAWJMA010000002.1, read as the reverse complement.
ATGGCTCGAACGGTCGGCAGCCGTCGTCGATGCCGGACAGCGCGAAGAAATTGCGGCGCTCGCCTGTGCGATCATTGAAGATCCCGACTATCGCGACTTGTTTGGCCCGTCGTCGCTGGGCGAAGCGCCGATCGCCGCGACCCTGTCCGACGGAAAGGTGATCGCGGGGACCGTTGACCGCCTGCTGGTCGAGGCGGATCGGGTGCGCCTGGTCGATTTCAAGACCGGCCTTTCGGTCCCGGCCAGCGAAGCGGAGGTTCCGCTCAGCCACCAGCGCCAGATGGCGGCGTACCGCGATGCCCTGGAGATCATTTTCCCCGCTCGCCGGATCGAAGCTTCGCTGCTGTACACCTCAGGCCCAAAAATCATTACGCTCACTGGTTGAGCCGGTGTGGCGGAAGTCCCATATGGACGTCGAACCGAAGGAGAATTTGCATGGCCACGCGCGCCGTTACCGATCAGTCATTCCAGTCCGATGTGCTCAATTCCGACAAACCCGTACTCGTCGATTTCTGGGCCGAATGGTGCGGCCCGTGCCGCATGATTGCCCCGGCATTGGAGGAAATCGCCGGAGAAATCGGCGACAAGGTCGACATCGTCAAACTCAACATCGACGAAAATCCGGGAACTCCGACCCAATATGGCGTTCGCGGCATACCGACGATGGTGTTGTTCAAGGACGGGCAGCCTGTTGCCCAGAAGGTCGGCGCCGCGCCGCGCGGCCAGATCCAGTCGTGGCTCGAAGCCGCACTCTAACCGTGCGATTTTATTGACGTAGGGCGGGGCGCTCACCTATGGCGCGCCCCGTCCACGCACACGCGCGAGCGCGGCATCCCCGCTGCCCACGCGAGCCCTGCGTAGTTTGAGGAATTTTCATGATTGCCGGATTGGCCAAGAGCATCTTCGGATCGTCGAACGATCGTTATATCGCGAAGTTGCGCCGTATTGTCGAAACCATCAACGGGTTCGAGCCGACGATCAGCGCACTCACCGATGACGAGCTCAAGAACCAGACCGTCTTGTTCCGCGAGCGCCTGGATCAGGGCGAAAGCCTCGATGACCTGCTGCCCGAAGCCTTCGCCACCGTTCGCGAAGCCGCCAAGCGCACGCTCGGCCAGCGCCACTATGACGTCCAGATGGTCGGCGGCATTGCGCTTCACCGGGGTGAAATCGCCGAAATGCGGACCGGCGAGGGCAAGACCCTCGTCGCGACCCTCGCGACTTATCTGAACGCGCTTCCGGGCAAGGGCGTCCATGTCGTCACCGTTAACGACTATCTGGCGACGCGCGACAGCGAATGGATGGGCCAGGTCTATCGTTTTCTCGGCATGACCGTTGGCGTCGTGGTTCCGAACCTGATCGATCACCTTCGCCGCGAAGCCTATAACGCCGACATCACTTATGCGACCAACAACGAGCTCGGCTTCGATTATCTTCGCGACAATATGAAATACACCCGGACCCAGATGGTCCAGCGCGCCTTCAATTATGCCATCGTCGACGAGGTCGATTTCGATCCTGATCGACGAAGCGCGCACGCCGCTGATCATTTCCGGGCCGACAGACGACAAGAGCGAATTGTACGTCGGTGTCGATGCGGTGGTGAAGCAGTTCGTCGCCGAAGACTATGAAATGGACGAAAAGCAAAAGTCGATCGTCCTGACCGAAGAAGGCACTGAAAAGGCCGAGCGCATGCTCGAGGCGGCGGGTCTCATCGAAGGGCGTAACCTCTACGACATCGCCAACACCCAGACGGTCCACCATCTGAACCAGTCGCTGAAGGCGAACCAGATGTTCAAGAAGGACATCGATTACATCGTCAAGGACGGCAAGGTCGTCATCATCGACGAATTCACCGGCCGGATGATGGACGGTCGCCGCTGGTCGGACGGACTCCACCAGGCAGTCGAGGCGAAGGAAGGCGTGGCGATCGAGCCGGAGAACCAGACGCTCGCATCGATCACCTTCCAGAATTATTTCCGCATGTATCCCAAATTGTCGGGAATGACCGGTACGGCACTGACCGAAGCCCCCGAATTCTTCGACATCTACCGGATGAACGTCGTGTCGATTCCGACCCATGTCGACGTCAAGCGGATCGACGACGAAGACGAATTCTACAAGAATATCACCGACAAGTTCGGCGCGATCGCCAAGGAGATCAAGAAGCGCCAGGAAATCGGCCAGCCCGTTCTCGTCGGCACCGTCAGCATCGAAAAGTCGGAGATGCTGAGCGAATTCCTCAATCGCGAGGACATTACCCATTCGGTGCTCAACGCGCGCTTCCACGAAAGCGAAGCGCACATCGTTGCACAGGCCGGTCGTCCACGTGCCGTGACCATCGCCACCAACATGGCGGGCCGCGGCACCGACATCCAGCTCGGCGGAAACGTCGAATTCCGGATCGAGGATGAACTCAAGGATGTCGCTGACGGACCGGAACGCGATGCCGCCATTGCCAAGATCAAGGAAGAGGTCGGCGAAGATCGCCGCAAGGTGCTCGAAGCCGGTGGACTGTTCGTGCTCGGCACAGAACGCCACGAAAGCCGCCGTATCGACAACCAGTTGCGCGGTCGTTCGGGTCGCCAGGGCGATCCGGGCCTGTCGCGTTTCTATCTCAGCCTCGACGACGATCTGCTCCGCATCTTCGGCCCGCAAACCGCCTTCGCGCGGTTGATGAACAAGAATCTGGAGGATGGCGAGGCAATTGTCAGCCCGTGGATTTCCAAGGCCATCGAAACCGCACAGAAAAAGGTCGAGGCCCGAAACTACGACATCCGCAAGCAGGTCGTCGAGTTCGACGACGTCATGAACGACCAGCGCAAGGTTATTTACGAACAGCGCGCCGAGATCATGGATGCCGAGGACGTATCGGACGTGATCGTTGATATGCGCGGCGAAACGATCGCGGCGCTTGTCGATGCTTATTGCCCGCCCGCAACCTATCCGGAACAGTGGGATGTCGCTGGCCTGCAGGAAGGTGTTCGCGACGTCCTGTTCATGGATGCACCGATCGACGCGTGGATGCAGGAAGAGGAAGTCGAACAGGCGATCCTGGTCGACCGTCTGACCGCAATGGCAAACGAGATGATGGCCCAGAAGGTGGCCGGCGCCGACGCGGGTCGCTGGGTCGAAGTCGAGAAGCAGATCCTGCTTCAGGAACTCGACCATTATTGGAAAGAGCATCTCGCCACACTCGACGCCCTGCGGCAAGTCATTCACCTGCGCAGCTTCGCCCAGAAGAAGCCGATCGACGAATATAAGCAGGAAGCGTTCTTGCTGTTCGAACGGCTGCTGCTCGCGATCCGCGAAAATGTGACGAAGACGTTGATGCGCGCCGAGGTTCAGATCCAGCCAGCGCCGATGCCTGATTTGCCTGACTTCATCACGACGCATTTCGATCCGATGTCGGGCGACGACAATAGTGATGATGTCGACGGTGGGACCGGCTTTGCGATGCCGCCGCCGCGCCAAACTCCGCTCCCTTCTTTACCCGAAGGCACACAGCCACCCGAGAGCCGCAATGCACCTTGTCCGTGCGGTTCGGGCCGCAAGTTCAAACACTGCCACGGCGCCATCGCCTAAGGATACGCACCAGCCATGATCGACCGGGCCGCCCTCCGCCGCTCTTATCGGCCCGATGAAAATGCGCTCGCGATCGAGCGGATTTCCGAGGCAGCCATGGACGCAAAGGAAGCGCGCGAGGCAAAAGCCATTGCGCGCTCGCTGTCGAAATCGATTCGCGGGCATAAGCCGGCCGGGCTCGACGCTTTCATGGCGGCCTATGATCTCGGCAGCGACGAGGGCATCGCCTTGATGTGCCTCGCCGAAGCATTGCTCCGTGTTCCCGATGCCGGCACCGCCGACGATCTTATTGCCGACAAATTGTCGGGCCCGGACTGGGCCGAAAAGATCGGCGATTCCCGTTCGACCTTCGTCAATGCGGCGACCTTTTCGCTGCTGATGACCGGCAAGGTTCTCGAAGAAGCCCACGATACGTCCGAGGGTTGGCGTGCCGCACTCGGTCGCGCAGTCGGTCGACTGGGTGAGCCGGTCATTAGAACTGCGGTCGCCCAGGCCATGAAGATCCTCGGCCGCCAGTTCGTGTTCGGTCGAACCATCGACGAAGCGCTGAAACGAGCGAAGCCTGAGCAGTCCAAAGGCTGGAGCCACAGCTTCGACATGCTTGGAGAGGCGGCCAAGACGATGACGGATGCGCGGCGGTATGCGAATGCCTACCGTGACGCTCTCGCAACGATCGCCAAATCCGCCAGGGGCCAAGGTGTTCGCTCCGCTCCGGGCATTTCGGTCAAGCTGTCGGCCCTCTACCCGCGCTACGAATGGAGCCACGCCGCCGATGCCAGGGCGGTCATAGTCCCCGTCCTCAAAGATCTGATGAAGGCGGCGGCAGCAGCCGATGTTCACCTGACCATCGATGCCGAAGAAGCCGATCGCCTCGAACTGAGCTTGGACATCATCGAGGAACTTGCTGCCGATGACAGCCTGTTTGTCGTCGACGGACAAGAAGGGGACTGGACCGGGTTTGGTCTTGCCATCCAGGCTTACCAGAAGCGCGCCGTTGCGTTGGTCGACTGGATCGTCGATCTGGCCCGCAAGCACGACCGTCACTTCATGGTCCGCCTCGTCAAGGGTGCGTATTGGGATACCGAGATCAAAGCGGCGCAAGTTGCCGGCTTGAGCGATTATCCGGTCTGGACACGCAAGGTCGCAACCGACGTTTCCTACCTCGCCTGCGCCCGGCGATTGCTTGCCGCCAGCGACTGCGTCTACCCGGCCTTCGCCACGCATAACGCGAATACGATTGGCGCGATCAAGGCGATGGCGGGCCCGCGCAAGGCGGCGCCCGGCTTCGAATTCCAGCGGCTCCACGGCATGGGCGAGGGTCTGTATGCCGAGCTGTCGAAGCTGGAAGCCGGCATCGGCGAACAGCCAACCCCGATCCGCATCTACGCTCCGGTCGGAAGCCACAAGGAACTGCTCGCCTACCTCGTCCGCCGTTTGCTCGAAAATGGCGCCAACAGCAGCTTCGTCAATCGCATCGCCGACGATCATGTCGCGATCGACGATCTGGTCCGCGATCCGGTCGAGGAATATTCTTCGATTGAACCCAAGCGCAATCCTGCGATCCCGTTGCCCAATGCGATCTTCGGCGCGGGCCGGATCAATAGCGCAGGCGTCGACCTCAGCGATCCGTTGGTCCGTGAGCCGCTGATGGCCCGCCTCGAAAAGCTCGCCTCTGTCACCTACGAAGCAACGCCGACCGAACGATCGGCGGGCGAGCATCCAATCCGCCGGATCACCTCGCCGCACGACGACCGGATCGAAGTCGGCATCGCGCATGAAGCCACCGATGCGGCGATCGATCGCGCGATGCAGGCGGCCTCTAAGGCGCAGCCCAAATGGGATGCGTTGGGCGGGGAAGGGCGCGCCACCTTGCTCGACAAAGCCGCCGACCTGTTCGAGCGCGATTCCGAAATCTTCTTTTCGCTTTGTATCCGGGAGGCCGGAAAGACGCTGCCCGATGCAGTGCTCGAAGTTCGCGAGGCAGTCGACTTCCTGCGTTATTACGCCGCCGAAGCACGCGCGAAATTTTCGCGCGCCATTCCGCTTCCCGGGCCGACCGGAGAGCTGAACGAGCTCCGTCTGCACGGTCGCGGCGTGTGGACCTGCATCAGCCCATGGAATTTCCCTCTCGCCATTTTCGCCGGTCCGGTCGCTGCCGCGCTTGCCGCCGGCAATGCGGTCATGGCCAAGCCCGCAGAGCAAACCCCGCTGATCGGCGCCAAGGCGATCGCGCTGCTGCACGAAGCCGGGCATTCCGCGCGAAATCGTCCAGCTCATGCCGGGCGATGGCCGGGTCGGGGCCGCACTTTGCGCGCATCCGTTAACGGCAGGGGTCGCCTTTACCGGATCGACCGACACCGCCCGGCTGATCGCCCGCTCGCTCGCCGAACGCACCGAAGGTCCGATCATCCCGCTGGTGGCCGAAACCGGCGGCCAGAATGCGATGATCGTCGACAGCTCGGCGCTTCCCGAGCAAGTCACCCGCGACGTTGTCGCGTCCAGCTTCCAGTCGGCGGGTCAGCGCTGCTCGGCGCTTCGAGTCCTGTTCATCCAGGACGACGTCGCCGACGACATGATCCGGATGATCATCGGGCGCGATGGAGGTGCTGAACATCGGCGATCCGCGCGATCTGACCACCGATGTCGGCCCGGTCATCGACGCCGCTGCGCGCCAGTCATTGCGCCGCCACCTCGACTGGCTCGATCATCATTCCAAAAAGATCATGCGCCGCGAAATTTCCGACGATTTGGCACACGGCTTTTTTGTCCCGCCCGCGATGTACGAGATCGGTGGGCTCGAGCAGCTCACGCAGGAAAATTTCGGGCCCATCCTGCACGTCGTGCGCTGGAAAGCGGGCGAGTTGGGCAAGGTCATCGAATCGATCAACCGCACCGGATACGGCCTCACACTCGGCCTTCAGAGCCGGATCGACACGACCCGCGCCTTCGTCGAGGCCAATGCCAGGGTCGGCAACCTCTACGTCAATCGCAACCAGATCGGCGCGGTCGTCGAAAGCCAGCCGTTCGGCGGGGAGGGGTTGTCGGGAACCGGCCCCAAGGCTGGCGGCCCGCATTATGTTGCGCGCTTCGCCACCGAGCGGGTAACCTGTATCGACACCACAGCGGCAGGCGGAAATGCATCCCTGATGGCCGCTATCGACGGCTAGGAAAATCGGGCTTGCGCAGCCAACCAATGCGTTGGAAAAGCAAACAATTAACGATAAGTTGACGCGGCTTCCGCTTTTGTGAGAAATTCCCGGCGCCTGCTCCATACGGCCGGCTGCGGGGGAATTAATGAACGGCGAACTGTTCGCAAACGGCGCTAAGGTTGCGGGTCGTCCATCCGCGCCGCTTCTTGTCGCGGGCGCCATGTTTTCCTGCCTGGGCGCGGTCAGTTCCTTTGCGCTCGTGCCAGCCTCACAAACCGTAGCGACAACGGCAACGCGCGACTGGTCCACGCTTCGCATCTCGCTCGCACAAGCGGAACCATCACCGCCGGTGGGGGTCGTTTCCCAGGTCGAACGGCTTTCAGCTCGTCCTGCCAAGTCGGCGCAGCTCGAATCGTTTCTTGCTGATTATCGCGGCCGCCTGGTTCGAGTCCGGCCATCGCCGCTTCACCGGGGTTGCCGGTGCCGACTTGGTCGCGACTCTTCCGCGAGCAAGGCGTTCCGATGGCGGCAATTGGCGATTTCGTAAAGGCGATCGGGTCGCGTCTCAATCTGACCAACGGAGTCAGCACGCAGGATCGTTTTGACCTTGTGCTTCCCTACGAACGCACTCGCCGACGGTACGGAGCGATACGGATCGTTGCTCTACGCTGGGCTTGACCGGCTGGGCGCGGCCGACGTGCAATTGGTGCGATGGAATATCGGCAAGACCAGCGACTGGGTCGACGCCAGCGGCGTTGGCGGAACCAGCGAAGGGTCGATCATGCCGGTGAGCGGCGGGGTCAGCTCGGGCTTCGGTCTGCGCCGCCATCCGCTTCTTCATCGCGCCCGCTTCCATCGCGGACTCGATCTTCGCGCGGCCTTGGCACGCCGATTGCGGCGGCAGCGGACGGCGTCGTGACGATGGCCGGTTGGGCAGGCGGCTATGGGCGGCAGGTCCGGATCTCGCACGGCACATTGCAGACCAGCTATGCGCACATGAGCCGGTTTGCGCGTCTGCCCGGCGCCAAAGTCCGGCGGGGCCAGGTCATTGGTTACGTCGGCTCGTCCGGCCTCTCCACTGGACCGCATCTCCATTATGAAGTCCTCCGCAGTGGCAGCGCCGTCGATCCACAGATCGCTATCAACTACGATCACCAATCGCGTTGCTAACGGCGAGGAGAGGGCGGTCCGCCAGCAACTTCGAGGCCTGTTGACCGGTTGACGGCTACGTCTTTCACGTTCCTTCACTGTTCAATTTTGGGATTCTGTTGATTCAGCCGATCCCGCTATTATGTTTCAGCTCCGAAACGAAAATTTCTACACGATTTTCATTGTTTTAACGCCGAGAACGAGCGAACATTAATCCGTGTTAATTTCCAGGAAAGATTCAGTGTTGACAATAAGTTAACTAAGGGGGACATTTGGACAGTGCCGGGTGGCTTGGGGGTATCTTAGCCGCAACCCGCGCACGTGTTGCGTGATTTCGTGTGCTGCTGCGTCGCTTGTTTTCCGCCCTTTCGGTCCTTCGGCTAGTCCGTGCCTTTCGGCTCGGGGGAACAGAAGAAGGGAACGAACATGAAGACTTTTCTGAACATGCTTCGCGACGATTCGGGCGCCTCGGCAGCCGAATATGCGCTCATTCTCGCCATCGTCGGCTCGGCGATTGCCTTGGCCGCGATCGGCCTTGGCGATGCGATTTCGACTTCGATGAACAATGCTTGCGATCTGCATCGACACGCCTGGTCGCGACGCTGCTAAGTGCTAGTGATCGCCGGGTGCGGACAGACTCGCTCGGCATGCCTTACCGACTATGTTCTGAGATTGCTACGCTCGGACGACCGAATTCGATGGAATATGGGGGAAGACAGATGAAGCGACAATCGCTGATCGCGTTGGGCATCGCGCTTTTGCTTGGTCTGTTGGCCGTCTATTTCGCCAACATCTTCCTTTCCCGAAATGAAGACAAGGCCGCCGATGCGGCCGCTGGCACATCGCGCGTCGCGGTTGCGGTGGTGCCGCTCGATTACGGGATGGAAATCACGCCCGACAAGATCCGCTTCGCCAATCTGCCCAATGCCGCTTTGCCGGTCGGCACCTACACCCAGCTCAACGATCTATTCCCGATGGGGCAGAAGCGCGTCGCGCTTCGCCGGATGGAAGTCAACGAGCCGATCCTGAAAACCAAGATTTCGGGCGAAGGCCAAAATGCGTCGATCGCCGCGCTGCTGCCCGATGGCAAGCGCGCCGCCGCGGTCCGCATCAACGACGTCTCGGGCGTCGCCGGTTTCGTCCAGCCCAATGATTCGGTCGACGTCCTGATCACCCGTCAGGAGCCGGGCGGAACCTCGCAGAAAACCGATGTCCTGCTGCAGAACACCCGCGTCCTCGCGCTCGACCAGACCGCGAAAAACCCGGACGGGACGCCGCAGGTCGCGAAATCCGCGACATTGGAAGTCGACCCGCTCGACGCGCAGAAACTCGCGCTTGCCCAGCAGGTCGGAACGCTCAGTCTGGTGCTGCGCAAGCCGGGCGACGAGCAGAATAATCCGGTGGTCGAGACGATCAGTCTCGATGACCTTCGCTACAGCTATTACGGCGGTGCCCGCTATGCGACCTCGCCATCGGCGCCGGCCGCTGCCGGACTTCCCCGGTCGGTCGTCGCCGTGCCAGCGACGCCCGTTCGCGTTGTCGTCCGCCGCCCGGCGCGCCCCGTCGCGAAGAACGCGCCCCCGCACCCGTCCGAAGCAACAGCGTCGAGGTCGTTCGCGGCACCGAAGGCAGCAAATATGAGGTCAAGCGTTATGGCTCCTAAGAACCACCTTGGCCGCCTTGCGGCTTCGCTCGCGCTGTTCGTCGGCGTGTCGGCGCTGCCTGCCGCTGTCGGCCGGTGCGCAAGCGGTCATCACCGCATCCGAAGCCAGCCGCGCCGGCGAGGTCGAGGTGCCAATCAATAAAAGCCAGGTCATCCGCGCCGATCGCCCGTTCGCCCGCGCGTTGATCGGCAATCCCGAAATCGCCGACGTTCTGCCGCTCACCGACCAGTCGCTCTACGTCCTCGGCAAGAAGATGGGGACGACCAGCCTGACGCTGTACGATCGGCGCAATATGCTGATCGCGGTGGTCGATGTCATCGTCGGCCCCGACGTGATCGGCCTGAAGCGTCAATTGTCGGAGCTCTTTCCGGGCAGCTCCGCCGGTGCGCGGATTTCCAACGAATTGATCGTGCTCGAAGGGATGGTGTCCAGCGCCGTCGCCGCCGATCGCGCGTTCCAGCTCGCCGAAACCTATGCGCCCGGCAAGGTCGTCAACATGCTATCGGTTGGCGCCAGCCAGCAGGTCATGCTCGAAGTTCGCTTCTCCGAAGTGAAGCGTTCGGCGCTCAAGCAGATTGGCGCGGGCTTCTTCGTCGGCAACGATAGTGGCTCGTTCACCGGTGCCATCGGTGGCGGCGCCAGCCTGACGCCAGATGCGGTCACCGGAGAGGGAGTTCTGGGCCTTGGCGCGATCGTCGACAGTTTCGGAATTTTGACCAAGCGCTTCGGCGCATTCGGCCTTAATTTTGACGCCGCGCTCGACGCGCTCGAACGGAAAGGCGCAATCACCACCCTTGCCGAACCGACCCTGGTCGCCTTGTCGGGCGAAACCGCGACCTTCCTTGCCGGTGGCGAATTCCCGATCCCGGTCGTCCAGGATGGCGGAAGCGACAGCGGATCGCGATCGATCACCGTCCAGTTCAAACCATTCGGCGTCAGCCTTGCGTTCACGCCGACGGTGCTTGCCGATGGTGTCATCAACATGATCGTCGCGCCCGAAGTCAGCTCGATCGACCCGACCGCGTCGATCGTCATCAACAATTTGCGCATCCCGGGCCTGCAAACCCGCCGCGCCAAGACCGTAGTCGAACTGAAGGACGGGCAAAGCTTTGCGCTCGCCGGCCTCATCCGCCGCGATTTCCAGGATACCGTTCGGCAATTCCCGATCCTTGGCTCGATCCCGATTATCGGCGCCCTGTTCCGGTCGACGAATTTCCAGCGTGAAGAAACCGAACTGGTCATCATCGTGACGCCGCGTCTCGTCAAACCCGTGAAGGCGGGTACTGCTCAAGGCGCCGACCGATCGAGTCACGCCGCCGAACGAGATGGACCTGTTCCTGAACGGGCGAACCGATACCGGCGTGCCCCAGGTGCAAGGCGTGCCCTCGACCGCGACGCAACCGCCGCCTCCGGCCGCGCCCGGCGGCTCGGCACATAAGGCTCCGATCGGCTTCGAAAAGGAATATGGTCATGCGCTTTAAGTCTGCCCTCATCCTGCTCGCGGTCGGTCTGGCCGGTTGCGCCACCGTCGACCCGGTCAGCCAGTCGACCGACCCGGGGTTTGGCGAATCGGTCAAATACAATACTGCTCTCCAGACCATCGATCCCGATCCGGTCTATCCGGCGGACAGCGCCCAACCGGGCGATCAGGGCGACAAGGCTCAGGCTGCCGTCGAACGCTTGCGAACCGATGAAACGCGGACGCGGCATCAGGCTGAAACAGTCAGCGGCGAAATCCAGTACGCTTAAGCACCACCGAAGGCACTTCGGACGGGCCCAAGTGAGTATGCGGAATGATGAGGAACGCCATCCGAGCCCTTAGGAAATCGCGCGATGGCGCGGTCGCCCCGACCGTCGCCTTGTCGCTGTTTGGACTGATTGCGGTCGGTGGAATTGCGTTCGATTATGCCCGTCTTGCCGGGATGGATACCGAATTGCAGACGGCTGCGGACCAAGCTGCGCTTGCTGCAGCGACCCAGCTCGACGGCGGCGCAAATGCCCGCAACCGCGCAACAGCAGCGGCGAACGATCTACTGCGCAACCTGACTCTGTTCGCCGACGCGCAAGGCGCCACGGTTGGAGACACAAGGCGGATCGCGGTTCCGTCCGTACTGTTCTATCAATCCTATGACGAAGCGACCGACACGCCGGGAGCACTCGCGACGACCGATGCCAACGCCAAGGTCGTCATCGTCACCACAAATCAGCGCCGCGCCTCATACGCCTTCACGCCAATCGTCGGCGCGCTCAACAGCGGGATGATTTCGGCTGAGGCCGTCGCAAGCCTGTCGTCGGCGATCTGCAAGGTTCCGCCGCTGATGATCTGCGCGCCGAATGCCGATTTCCCTTCGCGCGTCCGACATCGGGAAAGGTGTCTTGCTCGAGCCCGGCGGCGGCGGCGCTTGGGTCGCTGGCAATTACGGCTATCTCGACTTCGGCAATGGCGCGAGCGGGGTGAAAATCAACCTCGGCAAGAACAATGACGCCTCAGCATGTTCAGACAATGATGCGGGCATTCCGACCGAGCCGGGAAATCAGGCGTCGGTGACCAAATTCCTCAACACTCGTTTCGATCTGTACGCACCCAGTGTCACGACATTGCAACGCCACCAACGGCGACTTTTGCCCGGCGCAGAACACGCGCAAGGACATGACGCGCATCGAGGAAATCAAGATCGATGGCACCGCCACGTCGCCGCCCGCCAACCCTGGCTGCGGCGACGCTGGAGCGACCATGAAAAGCGATTTCGCGTATGACTCGGGAACTCCAAACTTCCCGCGCGACGACAATCAGACCGCATGCACGACCAACGACAACAGCTGCCCCAAAATCGGAACCGGCGTGTGGGGACGGTCGGCCTATGCGACCAACGTTCATGGCGGAACCACGCCGGATGTCATTGCCGCTGAAATGGGCAAAACCGCAGCGACTCTGATGCGTTGGGACGTCTATCGTTGGGAACTCGCGAACGCCGCCACGCGAATGACAACGAAGCTCGTTTCGTCGACCACAGATTATAAGCCCAAAGGAAATTCCGGAAATGGCACCTACACCTTTACGAACAAATGCTCGTATCCGACCCCGAAGAATGGCACGGCGGTCGTTCCAGGCACGAACTCAAAAAGATCGCCGACTACTGACGGTCGCCGTGGTCGACTGCAATGGCGAAAACGGCAAATTCGATGCCCACGTTCTGCGCTTTGTCGACATGTTCCTTGTCCAGCCGTCGCTTGATCGCGGATCATCGACAGGCAAAGACCAGATTTACGCTGAAATCGTCCGCGTCGCCGAAAAGGCAAACGGCCAGAGTGCATTCCAATATTATCTCCGCCAACGACCGCGGCTGATCAAATGACGCTGATCGCGCGCCTTGTTCACAATGTTGCTGGGACGGCGGCGGCGGAAATGGCGCTCGTCATTCCCTTGCTCGTCGCGCTGATGTTCGGCTGCACCGAACTCGGCCGCTATTTCTGGAGCCAGCATGTTCTGGTCAAGGCGGTCCGCGACGGCTCGGTCTATGCCGCAAGACAGCGAATCGACAATTTCGACTGCGCCAATTCGACCGTTGCGACGAATGTCGTCAACCAGACCAAGACTTTGGTTCAAACCGGACAGCTTTCAGGGGGTACTCGCATGCTTCCCAACTGGAGTGCAGGGACGACGGTCTTTGCCATCGACCTCGACTGCGTGACGTCGGCCAACGGCACGAGCCTAGGCGGCATTTATTCGGCGAACAAAGGGCAAGTGCCGGTCATTACCGTCCGTGCTTCCGTGCCGTTCACGTCGATGTTCGGGCTTCGCTCCGGACTGACGCTAAATGCCCGTGAACAAGCGGCGGTGTTCGGCGCATGATCATGTTTCCCTCCTTGACGAGTTGCGCGGCGACCGGTCGTGGGCGAGCGCCGCCGAATTTGCGCTCGTCTTCCGCTCCTGATCTTGCTGCTGTTCGGAATTATCGATGCCGGTCGCTTCCTCTACGAAACCAATCGTGCCGAAAAAGCGACACAGATGGGCGCACGCTACGCGATCGTGACCGACGTCATGCCTGCCGGGCTGGTCAATGAGGATTACACCAACAGCGCGAATTGCGACGACAACAACGATGGCACGTATGAAGCGTGCCAGACCGGTCTCTGACATTCGCAATCCTGCCGCACTCGGCCTGCTGACTTGCACAAGCGCCTCGTGCACTTGCACGACTTCGCCTTGTCCCTCCAATGTGACGATATCGGCGGCCTCGTTCACAAATCTCGTCAACCGGATGAAAGCGATGCGTCCTGATATCGCAGCGGCCAATGTCCAGGTCCAATTTCGCGGATCGGGCATTGGATTTGCCGGTGACCCGACCGGCATGGATATCGTGCCGCTCGTCACCGTCCGTTTGGTCGGCATGCAATTTCGCCCGATCGTCTTGTTCGGCGCGGCGGCGTTCAATCTTCCTTCTTTGCTACGACACTGTCTGCCGAAGACGCTGCCGGAACGCAGGCCAATTAGGGTGCGTATTGTATGACCGTGTTGACACCGAACGAAACCGGCAAAGTGTGGCAGGCAAGCCACCGCGAAACCCCAGTGCTGCTATTCCTGTCCGAAGCGCAGCGGCGACGCCGCCGACCTCGTATCAACCCGAATTGCCGGCTTTGGCTTCTCGTTGAATATTATCCCCTCCGATCAAGCCTATCGCACTCGAAGATCTTAACGGAGCGCCGGCCGCCGTCGTTCAAGTCGATTCCGACAATTCGGCTTCGCTCGACCGGTTTCGCACGCTTGTCGCGGGCAAGACGCCGGTGATTGCAGCGCTCTACGACCCGCCGCTCAAGGTGGTTCGCGAATTGATCCTGGCCGGTGCCCACGACGTTTTGCCGCTGCCAATCGAAATGCGCCGAACTCGAACGCGTCTTTGAGCCCGATCCGCGCCGAGATCGACCAACGATCGGCCAGCTCCGATACCAAGTCCGGTAAGATCGTCGTGATGCTCAAGGCAGTTGGCGGGGTAGGCGCGACGTCGCTGCTCACCCAGACGGCGATTAGTTTTGCTCGAAACGCTACGGCACACGGCAGGGAAGCTTGCCTGATCGACTTCGATGTCCAGTTTGGCGATGCGGCGTTCCAACTCGGAATGCGACCGACCCTGTCGCGTGGGCGACCTGATCCAAGCCGGGTCGAGGGTGGATGGCGACTTCCTTCGCGTGACCTCATCGGTCCATTCCAGTGGACTTCGAGTCATTGCTGCCCCGCCAGACATGATGCCGCTAGAATCATTGTCGAGCGATCTGGTCATCGATCTTGTCACGCTCGCCGCGAAGGAATTCGGGACGGTATTCGTCGATTTGCCGAGCAATTGGACGAATTGGTCGCTGTCGCTTGCTGCGCGGGCCGACGTCGCCTTGCTGGTGACCGAGATGTCGGTTTCCTGCCTGCACCGTGCGCGTCGTCAACTCGATTTGCTACGCAGCCAGGATCTCGGTGCGCTCGACATTAGGATCGTCGTTAACCGCGTCGAAAAAGGGCTGATGAAGTCGGTCAAGCTAAGCGACGTCCACAAGGCGCTGGGGCGCGACGTGTCCTATACGATGGCCAACGACCATCCCCTGATGCGTTCTGCCATCGACCGCGGCGTGCCGCTTGTCGGACATCAAGTCAAAGAGCGCACTCGGCAAGGACATCGAATCGCTCTCAGACGACCTGGCTTCGATCCTCGGACAGGAAGGCTGAAGCGATGTGGAATGTTCGTAAATCAAGCTCTGAACCCATCGAGCCGGAACAGGATCTTACCGCGTTCGAACAGCATCGCCTCGTCACGATGGGTGACGCCGGTGCCTTCGCCAAACGTGACAGCAATACGGACCTGAAGGTTGAGCTTCACCAGCGCCTGCTCGGACTGATCAACCTGTCCGCGCTCGACCATATGTCGCGCGAACAGATCGAAGCCGAAGTCGGCGATATCGTCGCCGAGCAACTCGCTAAGCAGAACCATGCCCTCAACCAGGTCGAACGCCGCCAGTTGGTCGCCGACATTCTCGACGAATTGCTGGGGCTCGGGCCGCTCGAACCGTTGCTCAAGGACCCGACGATCACCGACATCCTCGTTAACGGTCACCAGAGCGTCTTCGTCGAACGCTATGGCGTGCTGGAAGAGACGCCGGTTCGTTTCAAGGACGAGAAGCATCTCATCCGGATCATCCAGAAGATCGTTTCTGCAGTCGGTCGCCGTGTCGATGAATCCTCGCCGATGGTCGATGCGCGTCTCGCCGACGGCAGCCGCGTCAACGCGATCGTGCCGCCGCTTGCGATCGACGGATCGACGCTCTCGATCCGCAAATTTGCGCGGGTCCCGATCAGCCTCGAACGACTGATCGAGATCGGCAGCGTCCCACAACAGGTTGCGCAAGTGCTCGAAGCGGTCGTCGGCATCCCGTCGCAACGTGCTGATTTCGGGCGGAACCGGTTCGGGCAAGACGACCATGCTCAACGCCATGTCGGCCTATATCGACAATCGCGAGAGGATCGTGACGATCGAGGATTCGGCGGAACTCCAGCTTCAGCAGAAGCATATCGTCCGGCTTGAAACGCGGCCTTCGAATATCGAAGGCAAAGGCGAAATTGGCCAGCGCGACCTCGTCAAGAATGCGCTTCGCATGCGCCCGGACCGAATCATCGTCGGCGAAGTCCGCGCCGGGGAAGCCTTCGACATGCTTCAGGCGATGAATACTGGCCATGAAGGCTCGATGACCACTGTTCACGCCAACACGCCGCGCGATGCCTTGTCCCGCGTCGAACAGATGATCGCGATGAGCGGAATAGACATTTCACCGCGCTCGGCACGGTCGCAGATCGCCTCGGCGATCAACGTCGTCATCCAGGTCGCGCGACTCAACGACGGGCGCCGCAGGCTCGTCAGCCTGTCCGAATTGACCGGAATGGAGGGCGAGATCGTGACCATGCAGGAAATTTTCCGTTTCCGGCAAACCGGGGTCACCGCCGATGGAATGGTGCTCGGAAAGTTCGAAGCGACGGGCATCCGGCCACGCTTCCTCGAAGCGTGCGCCGCCCATGGAATTACCCTTTCCGCCGACCTCTTTCGGCCCGACGCGAAGTACGATTGATGACCGACTCCTGGATCAAGGCACTCATTCTGGTTTGCCTGTTCGGCACGGTAATTCTCGTCGCCGACGTCATGGTCGAACGACTTGTCCGTAGCCAAGGCGCAAAACGTGCGGTGAACTTCCGGTTGAAGTTAATCGGGGAGGGGCGCTCGCACGGCGAAGTGATGACCCTCCTGAGGCGCACCACCGACGTTTCCGCGGGACTTCCGATGTTCCTTCAGGGCGGCGCGCGCAAGCTTGAACGAATGCTTGATGGCGTCGCGCATCACCTGGCCCAGAGCGCAGGTCATGACTGCGATAGCCGTCGCCCCGTTCGCGCTGTTCCTGTTTGCCGTGCTCGCGATGGTCGTCAGCGGCATGAATTTCGGCGCCGGACGCCTGTTGATGCTCGCGACTTTCTGCCTTGTCGCCGGAGCGTTTCTTCCAATCATGTTCCTGCAAGCCAAGGCAACGCGCGCCCGGCGCAAGGTGCAAGAACAGTTTCCCGTCGCGCTCGACGTCTTTGTCCGCGGGCTCCGTGCCGGGCACCCGATTGCCTCCGCACTCGATCTTCTCACTGTCGAAATGCAGGATCCGATCGGAAGTGAATTCGGCATGGTGGTCGATGAGGTCACCTATGGCTCCGATCTTCGCGATGCGCTGCAGTCGATGGCCGATCGATGGGATCTTGGACGATATGCGAATGTTCGTCGTTTCGCTGTCGGTTCAGTCGGAAACGGGCGGAAACCTTGCCGAAATTCTCGAAAATCTCTCGCAAGTTATTCGCGAACGGCAAACGATGATGCTCAAGGTCCGGGCCTTGTCTAGCGAGAGGAGAATGACAGCTGTCATGCTCACCGCACTCCCGATCTTGGCCTTCTCCGCCTTGTTCGTGCTCAATCCCAGTTTCTATCTCGACGTCGCCGACGATCCCGCATTCATCCCGGGCTTTGCATTTCTCATCATTTTGTACGTGATCGGCTTTGTGTGGATCCGAAAATTGGTCGACCTGAAGGTATAATGCGCATGATTGACCTGATCGCCCAGAATTTGCTGCTCAAGCTCATCCTGCTTGCGGCATTGTTCGGTGTTGTTGCCTTCGGCGCGTATCTGCTCGCCATGGCGCTGGGGACGCGCAGCGCCGAGCGGCGAGGCTGGTCGAGGGATTCGGCGAATTCGACGAATTCCGACACCGATGCGTGGCTCGCTTCGCAACGACCAGGTCCAGTCGGCATGGCTCAGCTCGTCAATGGGATTGAAAAAACCGGTCTCTCGCTGGTCGACACCAACGACAATTCGCTGCGTCAGCGATTGATCGCCGCGGGTTTCGAAAGCGAGCATGCACCGCGCGTCTATACGCTGGTTCGCCTGGTCATGGTGATCGGTTTGCCGGTTCTCGTCGTCACGATTTTCTGGTCGACCGGATCGGATGTCAGCCTGATCAAGCTATATTTCGCGATCATTCTCGCGGCGGTGCATGGGTCTCTATTTGCCCAACATCTTCATTCGGGCGAAAGCAGACCGGCGCCAGCGGAACTGATCAACGGCTTTCCCGACGCGCTCGACCTCATGTTGGTCTGCGTCGAGGCGGGTCTCGGTCTCGAGGCGGCATTTTCGCGGGTAGGGATGGAGATTGCCGTATCCCATCCGCGGCTTGCCGAACAATTCGGAGCGGTCGTGCTCGAGCTTCGTGCCGGGCGAAGCCATGAAGACGCGCTTCGCCGAATGGCCGATCGCGCAGGCGCGGACGAGATTCGCGCCTTTGCGACGCTTCTGATCCAATCGACCAAGCTCGGGTCGTCGATCGCGCAAACACTTGCGCGTCTATGCATCGGAAATGCGCGAACGCCGACGCCTTCGGGCGGAAGAAAAAGCGCATCGTCTGCCGGTCCTGATCTCCATCCCGCTCGTCGCCTGCATGTTGCCGGTGATGATCGGTGTATTGATGTTGCCGGCGGCTATCCGCGTTATGCGCGCCGTGATGCCAGCACTAGCAGGGGGATCCTGATGTCCACACAACGCAATATGCTCGCCGCAATCGCCATGCTCGCTCTCGCCGGTTGCAATGACGCCAAGCTGGCCATTCGCTCGGTCCCAGGCACGGCACTTGCGGAAAACGCCACCGCGGACGATCGCGTTGCCGAAGGGCGGGCGCAGCTTGCGCTCGGCAATGTCGGCTTGGCGCTCGAATCCTTCCGCAAGGCCATTCGCGAAAACCCCTCCAAGCTTGAGGCATATGTCGGGATGGCCAGCGGCTATGAACGGATGGGGCGCTTCGATCTAGCCGCGAGGCAATATGAAGGCGCGCTGGCGCTCGCACCGTCTAACCGCGATCTCCTTTCGCGCTTGGCCGCCAATCGTGAGGCAGACGGCAACAGGGATGAAGCCGGGCGTATCCGCCGCGAAATGGCGTTGCTAGATGTTAAGGGCTCGGCAATGCCGTCGACCGAGGCGGTGGTAAAAGCGATTGGGTTTGCCGATCGATTGTCCATGTCGACCGTCGCTGCCGTTGCCGCACCGATGATTGCTGCGTCGGATCAGCCGCGGCTGGTACGCCTGTCGATGGGTGAAATCGCACTGGTCACGAAGCCGGGCCCATTATGGGAAGAAGCGCGCAAAGCCGTGACGCCACAAGCGAAGGCCGTACGGATCGAGTTGCTCAATGCGGCACGGTTGTCGAGGCTTGCTGCACAGACCCGCGATTATATGCGGGCGAGCGGCTGGAGCGAGATGGCGATTGGCGATTACGCGTCCGTTCGCACGACCAGCGTCGTTAAATTTCCAGCGGGCGCACAATTCTCCGCCATCAGAATTGCAGCGACCCTCGGTGTGAAGGCCGAAATGGACCCGGGCGCGCAGCATATCGTCGTGTTGCTAGGTCGGGATGTCGCAGACCGGGTCACGCGCGATCGGGTTGCCGCATGATCTGGCCGCTCGCGGCAATCATTGCCGCGATGCTGGTGACGGTTTCGCCGGCACAGATAGACCATGCCATCGACGCCGGTCGGATCGATCAGGCCAGGCTCATGATCGCGCGTGCGATCGAGGAGGGTGCCGATCCGGCATCGCTGGAACCCAGTCTCGCAAGAATTGCATACAAGAGCGGCGCCTTTGCGGAAGCGTTGGCAAGGGGGGAGGCGATGCTGACGGCTTCACGTGACGACGCCGGGATCAACGAGATGGTCGGGTTGTCCGCACTTGCCCTAGGTGACGACTTCACGGGCGCTGACGGCGCTTGCAAAGGCCACAGCGTCACCAACACCATCATGGCGGGCGTGGAACGCGCTTGGTGTGCTCGCTGATCGCGCTGGGGATGCCGCTGAGGCTAGATCGGCTTATGCTCGCGCCCTCGCGATTGCCCCGACCCGTGCTGAAATCGTCAACAATTTGGGTTGGTCGTATTTTCTTACAGGCGATTTACCTGCCGCGCTGCCCTATTTCGAACGCGCTGCTGCGGCCGATCCGCGTTCCGCCTTGTTCGCCGCCAATCGCGATCTCGTGCTGGCGGCGCTTGCCGCCGAATTGCCGCAGCGCAAGCCAGGGGAAGACGCCGAGGCATATGCCGCACGCCTGAACGATATCGGCGTCGTCGCTCTCAGCCATCATCAGCGGCGAAAGGCGATCGCGGCCTTTTCGCAAGCGATCGAGGCGCACGGTAAGTATTACGAGCGTGCGGCCAACAACCTCAAGGCCGCTGAGGCGTCCAAGTGACACTCGTCTTGGGCCCTTTATGGTGCATTGCTGTTCTCGCCTCGCTGCTCCTCGCGGCGGCAGCGCAGGATCTGGTTCAGCTCAAGATCTCAAATCTTACCACATCGGCGATCCTCGCCCTCGCGATCGTCACGATACTGATTGTGGGTCCGGGCTGGTTGCTGTGGCAGAATTTGGTTGTCATGGTCGTGACCTTGTTCGCCGGGACATTGTTGTTTGCCGCTGGAAAACTCGGCGGCGGCGACGTCAAATTGCTGGCCGTTAGCGGTTTCTGGTTCGATTTCGGGGGAGTTGGCACGTTCCTGATCGCAGTCGCGCTGAGCGGCGGCGTCCTGGCGCTCATGATCCTTCTTGCCCGCTCGCTCCGGCAAGGCGACGGGGAGAGCAATATTCTTTTCCTGCGACCCGGGTCCGGCATTCCCTACGGCGTGGCGATTGCAGTCGGTGCTCTGTTTGCGACCGGGATGCTTCGAGCCACCGAAGCTACGACGCCGCCCGACCCGATGGGCCTGCCGACCATTCATTCCGCGTCTCTAGTTGGAAAAAATGGCTCCCCGAGTTGGATTCGAACCAACGACCAAGTGATTAACAGTCACCTACTCTACCGCTGAGCTATCGGGGAGCGGTCCCGATTCCTCGGGGCGAGGGGCGATATACCGCGTCGATTTTCAAAGACAAGCGTCTTTAGGTGACGAACTGCTCCATCGCCACGCGCTCATCCAGCGCATGGCCCGGATCGAACAGCAATGTGAGCGCCTTGGTACGGTCGAGATGGACCAGCACTTCGGCGACGTCGCGCACCTCGAACTGGTCGGCAACGGCCGCCACCGGGCGCTTGTCGGCCTCAAGCACACGAAGTCCGACGGTGACTTGTTCGGGCAGGATGGCCCCCGACCAGCGGCGCGGACGGAACGGCGCCAGCGGGGTCAGCGCCAACATATTGGCTGATAGCGGCAGGATCGGTCCGCGCGCCGAAAAATTATAGGCGGTCGACCCGGCCGGAGTCGCGACCAGCACACCGTCGCAGGTCAATTCGGGCATGACCACGCGGCCATCGACGCTGATTTCGATCTTCGCTGTCTGGCGCATCTGTCGAAGCAGGGAGATTTCGTTGATCGCCGGCCGCTCGCACGTCGATCCATCGACACTGGTCGCACGCATCATCAGCGGCGCGATGCGGATCGCCTTGGCACCGGAAAGCCGCTTGGCGAGTCCGGCAGCGCGCCAGTCGTTCATCAGGAACCCGACCGTGCCGCGGTTCATCCCGAACAACGGGATCGACTGCCCGCGCTCCAGCATCGCGTGCAGCGTTTGCAGCATGAAGCCGTCGCCGCCCAGCACCACCATCGCCTCGGCCTTGTCGGGATCGGCCCAGCGATAAGCCTTGCGAAGCGCCGCTTCGGCACGCTGTGATTCCGGCGATTCGCTCGCCAGGAGCGCAAATCCCGCGGCTGCGAGGTCGTTGCCGTCGGGGTCGGGGCGGGGGATTTGGTCGCTCACAAGGAGCGACCATAGGCATTTTGCCGCATTGCGCCACTGTCCCGTAACGGGGCGGAGCGCGCACCGCCCTTCCAGCCCGCATCGACAGCAGCGATAAAGCGACAAGGAGTGAATGCGTGCAAGTGACTGCGAAGAATCGGGCGTCCGATCGATTGTCCCCATTGCCCCAGCCGCGGCCC
>CAWJMA010000001.1:0-11492 GCA_963843855.1 uncultured Alphaproteobacteria bacterium | reverse complement strand
CTTTTATGAAAAGGGAGCCACCGACATGCTCAGCGAAAAACAGGACGCCATCTGCAAAGCCAGCAAATTTGATGCAGCGGGGCTGAAAGCCACCCTCGTCAACGCAAGCCTGAAGCCACCAGGACAGCAGTCGCATACCGATACGTTGCTCGACGTGGTCGACGCCATCTTCGATCATCACGGAGTTGCTGTTTCCCGTCTTAGGCTGTCCGAATTCCAGCTCGCCCCCGGCGTATATCCGGATATGACAGAACACGGCTATGAGCAGGACGATTGGCCGCGCATTTGCGACACGGTCCTGGATTCCGACATCATCATCCTGGGAACGCCGATCTGGCTAGGTGAGAGAGTTCGCTCGCGCAGGCCTTCATTGAGAAACTCTACGCCCATTCCAGCCAGACGAACGAAGCCGGTCAATATCGTTTCTACGGCAAGGTCGGAGGCTGCGTTGTCACCGGCAATGAAGACGGCATCAAACACGTCGCTGCCGGCGTCCTCTACGCGATGAGCCATGTTGGCATGACCATCCCTCCCCAAGCCGATTGTGGCTGGATCGGCGAAGCCGGCCCCGGCCCTTCCTACGGAGACAAGCTCGACGACGGTACCCGCGCCGGCTTTGGCAACCTCTTCACTCAGCGCAATACGACCTTCATGGCCTTCAACTGTATGCTGCTAGCGAAGATGCTCAAGGATGCCGGCGGAATCCCAGCCATCGGAAACGTGCGCGATGACTGGGACGCGGGCCTGAAGCCCGGCTGGCCCAACCCCGAATATCGTCGGGGTTGAGAAAGTCCGGCCGATCCTTCGTTACCTTGTGACACTTTCCAATCCCGGCACCAGAGACGCTCCTGCCTCGACCTTCGCCGACGATGCGGCAATCGTTTTGCCGATTGGCTCGGCCCTGCCACCCAGGCAACTAGCGAGAAAGTTCTCGGCCGCTGCATTGAAGGCAATGCTGTTCACCGGGCGCGCAAAGCCATGGCCCTCATCGGGAAAGACGATGTACGTAACCGGAATGCCCTTCGCCTTCATGGCATCAACGATCTGCTCGCTCTCTGCGACGTTCACGCGCGGATCGTTGGCTCCCTGCCCGATAAGCAGAGGCTTGGTAATCTTGTCCGCACTGTAAAGGGGCGAACGCTCGTCGAGAAGTTTACGCCCCTCTTCCGTGCGGAGATCGCCCATACGCTTATAGAACTGCACCTTACCTGCTTCCCAATAGGCAGGGATTGTCTTGAGTAAGGTCTGCAGATTTGACGGGCCAACGATGTCCACGCCGCAAGCAAATTTTTCAGGAGTGAAGGCGACGCCCGCGAGTGTGGCATAGCCACCATAACTCCCGCCCATGATCGCTACCTTGTCTGGCATCGCGACCCCGTTCTTTATCGCCCAATCGACGGCATCGAGCAGGTCATCATGCATCTTCCGGCCCCATTCGAGATTGCCGGCGGTGACGAAGTCTTTTCCAAATCCCGTGGATGCGCGGAAATTGGTCGACAGTACCGCGTAACCGCGGTTGGCGAGCCACTGATGATAGGAATTATAGCCATAGGAATCGCGTCCCCACGGACCACCATGAACCAAAAGGACCATCGGAACGGCCGATGAAGGTTTGCCGTCGCCGTCGGGATCGCTGCCCGGCGGAAGGGTCAAGTAGGACACGAGTGTCTTGTTGTCGCGCGATCGAATTTCGACAGGATGCATCTCGGTCAGGGGCATGCCGGCAAGCGCCGGACGGCTCTTGAATAACTCGGTTATTTTTTTCGCTTTGCGATCATAGAGCCATGTCACTGCCGGCTGCGGAGCACTGGTCGAGACCACGGTCCACTTGTCATCGTCCAACGTTCGCGATGTCACCGATATGTCGCCGTCCAGTTTGCTCTCGAGAAACGCGAGGTCGGCCTTCACTGCGTCGCTCACGGGCGTCCAGTTGTTGCGTAGATACTCCACCGCATATGCTTCAATCCGGCCCGTCCGCGGGTTAGCCAATGCTCCGCCAATATCGGCGCGGGCATCTTCCGCGAGCACGGTCTTTTGACCCGATACGACGTCCTGCGCGATCAGGGCGGCCGTGTTCCGGCCGCGACTGTCGATCCAGTAAAGGGTTTTCCCATCGGTCGTATATCCGGCGGGTTGCGTCGTAAGACTGTCCTCGAGCGGAATGTTCTCGGTTGGCTTTGCGTCGACCTTGTTGTCCACTACCCGGAAATAATCGCTGCCACCGTCGTCGCGCGACTTTAGCGCACCGCGCACCACCAGTTTCTGATCGACCAGGAAGCCTGCATAGTCCCCTGTGTTCATCAGAACTGAACTTAACTTCCCGGAGGCGAGGTCCAGACTATGCACGTCGTGCCACTTGGCATCGCGATTATTGAGACCCACCAGGATTCGACCGGGAACCAGCGGGGAGACGCCAATCACCTGCACACGCGTTTTCTCGAAAGGCGTCAGCTTGCGCTCTGCTCCGCTCTTGACGTCCACGCCGTATAGCAGGAAGTTTTCATCGCCTCCCTTATCGTTGACGTAGAGAATTTGGGTGCTGTTAGGCGCCCAGAAATACGAGCGGATCGGTCGCGTCTTTTCGCGCGTGATCACGCGGCTCCTCGATGGGTCCGCCGTGGGAGCAATCCAGATATTGAGTACGCCTTCGCTCGGCGCAATCCAGCTCAGCCACTTGCCATCCGGAGACAATCGACCAGCAACCCGCTCGGGATTCCCGAATAGTGCTTCGCGCGGGATAAGGGAATGGTTTGACCCCGCTTGGGCGCTCGATGCGGAAGGAATTACGAGTGCCAAAGCTCCGGCAGCTAGGACGATTTCTTGACGACGCATTGGCCATTCCCCTGTTTTTGCCTTCAGAAAAGAAGGTCAGATGGATTAATGCGTATTAGCCATATACTACACAAGCGCGGATGTCACATCGTTGAGATAACAAGCTTTGCGAAGGAACAAACAGCCGCCATGTGACCCTGTTCGGATCGGCAGTTCGACCAGACAATTGTACAAATTACAAAGCGAATCAGGTGTTCGTGCTGAGCGCAGCGACCCCCGGAAGTTCGCGGCCTTCCATCCATTCAAGGAAAGCTCCACCCGCCGTCGAAACGAAGCTGAAGTCATCCGCAACGCCGGCGTGGTTCAGCGCCGCGACGGTATCGCCGCCTCCCGCGACGGACACCAGACTTCCGTCTTGGGTCAGCGCCGCTGCGGTCCGTGCAAGTGCAATGGTCGCGGTGTCGAACGGCGGTGTTTCGAAGGCGCCAAGTGGCCCATTCCAAACCAGGGTGCGGCAATTCTTGAGCACGTCAGCGAGCGCTTCCGTTGCAGCCGGACCAATGTCGAGGATCATCTCGTCGGCGGCGACTTCATGCACGTTGCATGTCCGCAAGCTGGGCGGATTGGCGGCGAATTCCTTCGATACGACGACATCGTAGGGGAGATGGATCGTGCAACCGGCTTCGTCAGCCCGATCGAAAATCGCCTCGGCTTCGCCAAGCAAATCCTTTTCGCAAAGCGATTTGCCGACATCGACCCCGCGGGCGGCAAGGAAGGTGTTGGCCATTCCGCCGCCGATGATGAGGTGGTCAACCTTTGCAACGAGATGGCCGAGGACCGCGAGCTTGCTCGACACCTTCGCTCCGCCGACGACTGCTGCGACGGGCCGCTCAGGATTGCCGAGCGCCTGCTCCAGTGCCTTCAATTCGCGCTCCATCGCGCGTCCGGCGAACGATGCCAGGAATTTCGTAATCCCGACCGTTGACGAATGGGCGCGATGCGCGGCGGAAAATGCGTCGTTGACGAAATAGTCGCCCAGCGCCGCCATACCCTTGGCGAGGTCCGGATCGTTCTTTTCCTCACCGGCGTGAAACCGCGTGTTCTCAAGAACGCCAACGTTACCTGGCAGCATCGTATCAACCCCGCGCTCTGCCTCAGGCCCAGCGCAATCTTCGATGAACCGGACCGATCGTCCAGTTAGCCGGGTCAACGACTGGACCAACTGCGCGGTCGACATGTCTGGACGCACCTCGCCCTTTGGCCGGCCGAAATGCGAAAGGAGCAGCACGATTGCGCCCTTCCCCGCCAATTCCTCGACCGTAGGCAGAACCGCTCGCAGGCGCGTGTCGTCGGTGACCCGCGCGCCGTCCATCGGGACGTTGAGGTCGGCACGGACCAATACGCGCTTGCCGGTCAGGTCGGCGGGCAGGTCGTCGAGGGTGCGAAAGGACGCCATCGCGGTCAGATCAGCTTCGCGATCGCACCGGCCGTATCGACCATGCGGTTCGAAAAGCCCCATTCATTGTCGTACCAACTGACGACGCGAACCAGCTTTCCTTCCAGGACAGCGGTTTCGAGGCTGTCGACGGTCGAGCTTGCCGAGGCACCGTTGAGGTCGATCGAAACGATCGGCTCGTCGGTGTAATCAAGCACGCCGGCAAGCGGCCCGCTGGCCGACGCGTCCTTGAGCAGCTTGTTCACTTCCTCAACGCTGGTGTCGCGCTTTGGCGTAAAGGTCAGATCGACCAGGCTGACATTGGGCGTCGGCACACGCACTGCCGAACCATCGAGCTTTCCCTTCAGCTCGGGAAGCACTTCCCCAACCGCACGCGCTGCGCCGGTCGTGGTCGGGATGATCGACATTCCCGCCGCACGCGCACGGCGCATGTCGGGATGGATCTGGTCGAGGATCTTCTGGTCGTTGGTGTAAGCATGGATGGTCGTCATCAGGCCGCGCTCGATCCCGATGGCATCGTTGAGCACCTTGGCGACCGGTGCCAGGCAATTGGTGGTGCAGCTGGCGTTCGATACGATGGTGTGATCAGCGGTCAGCTTGTCGTGATTGACGCCGAACACCACGGTCAGGTCGGCGCCCTTGGCCGGGGCGGAGATCAGCACCCGCTTGGCACCGGCATCGAGATGCTTTTGCCCACCTTCCTTGTCGCAGAAGAAACCGGTGCATTCGAGCGCGATGTCCACGCCCAAGTCGCCGTGAGGCAACTTGGCCGGATCGCGCTCGGCGGTCACCTTGATCCTTTTTCCGTCGACGATCATGACATCGCCTTCCGCGCTGACCTCGCCCGGCCAGCGTCCGTGAACGCTGTCGCGCTTGAACAGCAAGGCGTTCGCCTTGGCATCCGCAAGATCGTTGATCGCGACCAGTTCGAGGTCGTGATCGTCACGGCTCAGGATGGCGCGGGCGACGAGGCGACCGATACGGCCGAAACCGTTGATTGCGACTTTGGTGGTCATTTTGACAGTTTCTCCAGGATCTTGGGGGTGATGGCATCGGCGGTCAGGCCGAAATATTCGTAGAGGTCGGGCGCCGGGGCCGAAGCACCAAAACGGTCAATCCCGAAACGCATGCCGTGAAGGCCGGTGTAGCGTTCCCAGCCAACCGTCGTCCCGGCTTCGATCGATACGCGCAGGATTTCCTTGTTCGACACGTCAGGCAGGATGTCCTCACGGTAAGCCGCGTCCTGCTCGTCGAAGCGATCGGTTGAAACCATGGAAATGACATCAGCGCCAACGCCCTTTTCTTCGAGGCGCTCCGCAACTGTCATCGCAATTTCGATTTCGCTTCCCGTAGCAATCAGGATCACCTTGCGGTCGCCGCCTGCCGACTTGAGGCGATAGCCGCCTTTTGCAGACATATTCCCCTTCGCCGCCTTCGTCCGCACCGGCTTAAGATTTTGCCGCGACAGAGCAAGCAGGCTCGGCCCATCGGTAGCAAGCGCCGCGGCCCAGCACTCCGCCGTCTCGACAGCGTCAGCCGGACGATAAACGTTCAAACCCGGGATCATGCGGAGCGACTGCAGGTGCTCGATCGGCTGGTGGGTCGGTCCATCCTCGCCGAGCCCGATGGAGTCATGGGTCATGACATGGATGACCCGCGCCTGCTGTAGTGCACCGAGACGGATCGCATTGCGGCTATAGTCAGAGAAAACCAGGAAGGTGCCGCCGTAAGGCACCACCCCGCCATGCTGCGCCATGCCGTTCATCGCGGCGGCCATCCCGAACTCGCGAATTCCGTAGTAGACGTAACGCCCTGCGTAGTTGGACGCGTCGAGCGGGCCCATGTTTTTGGTCTTGGTGTTATTCGATCCGGTCAAATCAGCCGAACCGCCAATCGTCGCCGGCAAATGCGTATTGATCTTCTCAAGGGCCATTTCCGACGATTTACGCGTCGCAACGGTCGGCGGATTGGCGATCAGCTCATCAATGTAGGGCTTGAGCCAGCCATCGTCGCACTTGCCCTCGATCCGGGCGAGGAATTCGTCCTTCTTGCCACTTGTATCAAGACGACGCTTCCATTCGATATGGTCCTTGGCTCCGCGCCCGCCAAAATCTCGCCAGGCCTTGGCGACATCGTCAGGAATTTCGAAGGGCGGATAATCCCAGCCAAGCTCCTTGCGAGCGGCGGCAATTTCATCGGCACCGAGCGGTGAACCATGAGTCGCCGCCGTGCCCTGCTTGCTGGGTGCGCCGTAGCCGATTATCGTCCGACAGCGGATTAGCGAAGGCCGCGAATGGGCCTGTGCCTGTTCAATCGCCTTCGACACCTTGGCCGAATCCATGCCGTCGCACTCAACCGTATGCCAGTTCATCGCCTCGTAGCGCGCCAGCACATCTTCCTTACGACTGAGATCGGTCGACCCGTCGATGGTGATCCGATTGTCGTCCCAAAGCACGATCAGGCGGCCCAGATGGAGATGCCCGGCAAGGCCGGCGGCCTCGTGGTTGAGGCCTTCCATCAGGCAACCGTCGCCCGCGATAACATAGGTGCGGTGATCGACCAGCTCGTCGCCATAGATGGCGTTGAGGTGGCGTTCGGCCATCGCCATTCCGACCGCGACAGCAAACCCCTGTCCAAGCGGACCGGTTGTCGTTTCGACGCCAGCAAGCTCGAAGCTTTCGGGATGTCCAGCGCACGGGCTGTGTAGCTGGCGGAAATTCTTGATGTCCTCGATCGTCGGGCGGGCGTAGCCGGTCAGGTGAAGCAGCGAGTAAAGCAACATCGAACCATGGCCGGCCGACAGGATGAAGCGATCACGGTCGGGCCAATGCGGATCGGCCGGATCGAACTTGAGATGTCGGGTGAACAGGGCCGTGGCCGCATCGGCCATGCCCATAGGCATTCCCGGGTGGCCGCTATTGGCTTTCTGGACGGCATCCATCGCCAGCGCACGGATGGCGTTGGCAAGGCGGCGCTGTGTCGGCTGCATGGTCGCTCCTACTGGATCGGCCGTGCCACGGGAGTTGCTGGGCCGTTGGCTAGGTGCCTATTGTCATCTCGCGGCCCAGCGTCAACCTTCGCGCCGCTTGTGCCTCGCTTCTTCCTGTCCTAGCGAAGGAATTAATGAGCAATACCGCCCTTCTTGAAGCCCTGTCGCGCGCCGAACGTGCAATCGAACGGATCGAACGCGCGGCGACGACAAACACCACGTCACGACAGCGCGAGGAACGCCTGCGCTCCACCGTGCGCGATGTCGTGAGCGAACTTGATTTGATTCTCGGCGGGGGTCGCTAATGGCCAACATCCGACTCGAAATCGCCGGTCGAAGCTACGAAGTGGCGTGCCGGGACGGTGAAGAAGAAAATCTTCGCTCGGCTGCCAAGCTTGTCGATACCAAAAGCCGCGAAGCTTTGTCCGGTTTGGGCACTTTGAGCGAATCGCGGCAATTGCTGTTCGCCTCTCTGTTGATAGCCGACCAGATGCTAGAAAAGCCCGGTGCCGCAGCGGCAATCGCCGAACCCGATCTGGCACCACGCGTCGAAGCGCTTGCCGAGCGACTCGAAAAGCTTGCCGAAACCCTTGAGGCGAGCCAGCGCGACGCCTAAGTAGGCAATTGACGGGACTGCCCGGTACGAGCCGCTAATTTCCCTGAGGCGATTACGATCCTATGGGAGTTGTCCCTGCCCGGGTCACGATGGTCTCATCGGGGCACGATGCATATGACCCCCACCTGATGCTTGAGGCGTCAGAGGACTTTAAGGCAAACGACCATGGCGGTTCCGTCACTTTCCCTTTCCGGCGACAAGATCGCCCAGCGCCGCCGGGCGCGCGAAGAGCGACGATTGTTCGTGTCATCGATGTCGCCAGAAGCGCGTATCAGGCTTGAAGAGGCGCTCGCGTCGCATCTTTCACCCT
Source organism: uncultured Alphaproteobacteria bacterium (assembly GCA_963843855.1). Classification (GTDB taxonomy): domain Bacteria; phylum Pseudomonadota; class Alphaproteobacteria; order Sphingomonadales; family Sphingomonadaceae; genus Sphingomicrobium. The sequence continues at coordinate 3,349 of CAWJMA010000001.1, read as the reverse complement.
TGCTCGCCAATGCGCGCCAGATCGGCGCGTACGCCCCGCTCCACGATGAAATAAGCCCTATGCCAGCGGTCGAGATGGCTCGATCAAAGGGAATAGCTGTCGCATTCCCAACCTTTGCTGACCACAATTCTCCGTTTCGTTTTCTGGTCGGGGAGCCGGTGGAAAGCGGGCCGTTCGGGATCCTTCAACCGGCGGCCGATAACCAGGAAATTCGCCCCGACTTGATCCTTGTCCCGCTCGTGGCAATCGATCGCTGCGGAAATCGGCTAGGCCAAGGCAAAGGGCATTACGACCGCGTCCTGCCGGACTTGAGGCGCAACGGCAGCCTGATGATCGGCCTGGGCTGGACCGCGCAGCGCATCGATGACGTTTTCGTCGCCGAAAATTGGGACGTAGCGATGGACGGCTTTGCGTCGCCCGATGGGCTGGAGATGTTCCGATGATCGAGCCGAGCGGACGCAAATTGGCGGGTATCGCAGGATTGTTGGCACTCATCGCGTTATGGGCGATGCTCATCGCGTCGCTGGCCGATACGGTCGGCGGCTGGCCCGTGCTTCTTCAGGCGCTTTTTTACCTCGTGACCGGCATCGTCTGGATCCTCCCGCTGGGCCCGCTGCTACGCTGGATGGAGACCGGTCGGTTCAGGCGGGGGTAAGCCGACTTCTTGTAGCAAGCGTGTTATTGACCTATATCACCACTTCCGCATGAACAGCCTGAGCCTCCCTTTTGCCCGTCAGTGGCTACGTTTCGAGCGCGAGAATGTCGCGCACGGCCTGGCGACGGCTGCGCTCATTGCGGCGCTCGGCGTCGGTACTGCCATGATTGTCGGCGGAGCTAACGATGCGGCCGCCTCCGAAGCCCCGCCGCCGCCTTTGCCGATGGCTTACCTCCCGCTGGCACCGGAGGAGGCGCTTCGCCTCAACGCCGCGCTTCCCGTCAACGCGCCGATCGAAAGCGTCGCCAGGCCGTTTTCCCTTCCCGGCGGCAATGCGGTGACGCAATCCAACGCCCTCGAATGCCTGACCAGCGCGATTTACTATGAAGCGGGACAGGAAAGCACCGATGGCCAGCGTGCCGTTGCGCAGGTCGTCCTGAACCGGGTTCGCCATCCTGCCTTCCCGGCCAGCGTCTGCGGCGTTGTTTTCGAAGGATCGACGCGCCAGACCGGCTGCCAGTTCACTTTCACCTGCGATGGATCCCTGCTCCGTGCACCACCGCCCGAAACGTGGAATCGCGCCCGCAAGGTCGCGCGGGAAGCATTGAACGGCGCGGTCTTTGCCGGCGTCGGCAATGCCACCCATTATCATGCCAATTACGTTATGCCCTATTGGGCACCAACACTTGCCAAGACGGCAGTGATCGGGGCGCATATCTTTTATCGCTGGAATGGGAATTGGGGCCAGCCGGGCGCATTTAACCAGGCTTATGCCGGGCGTGAGGCCAATCCGGCGTTGCTTCGCACGGCAACCCTCGCGGTCAATCGCACTGTCGTCGCACCGACCGTGCTTGCGGCAATGCCGATCGCGAAAGTGGATGGGGTGGCGGTTCGCGAAGCCGGCGACGGCAAGCGCGTGCGAATTCTGTTCACCCAGCAGGCACGTGCCGAAGTCGAAAAGGTTGTCGAGAAACGAACCCCGTATATCGAGAAGGTCTCGGCATCGGACAATCTGCGCTACGCCTTGGGCGACGACGCCGAACCGTCCGGCGAGCAATTGGGCCGCGCAAAAGCGACAGATGCGACCATCAAAGCGAACTGAATTGAAAAAGGCCGCCCCAAGAGGCGGCCTTTTTTTGCGCGCTTCCATCATTCAAAAAGAAAGAATGGCGCGAGTGACGGGGCTCGAACCCGCGACCTCCGGCGTGACAGGCCGGCGCTCTAACCAACTGAGCTACACCCGCTTGGCGGTGGCGGCCAACTAGGGCGCGCCCCCTGCCCTGTCAACGCTTTCAGTCGTCTTTTTCGTCCTCATCCCCGATGTGGGTCAAACTACCTTCCTCGAACAGGAAGCCAGCGATGTCCGGCGTGCCCGCCGCGGCAAAAATCGTCTTGACGATAATCAGCAACGGAACGGCCAGCAGCGCCCCCGTCGTTCCCCATACCCATGCCCAGAAACTCAACGAAATCAGGATCAGTAGAGGGTTCACCTCGATTCGCTGGCCGACGATCATCGGCGTGATCGCATTGGCCTCGATCGTGTGCAGCCCGAGAAATATCAATGGCGGAAGCATGGCCGCCCAGATGTCGGGAAACGTCATGAGCGCCCCGATGAACAGCATTCCGGCGGTGATAATCGGTCCGATGTAAGGCACATAGTTGAACACCGCGACGATGCCGCCCCACATCACCGGCGAATCCATGCCCAGAAGCCAAAGGATAAAGGCGGTGACGACACCCAGCGTAACGTTGATGGCGGTGATCGTCCCGATGTAGGTCGACGTCGCGTCGACCACGTCCTGGATAACTCGAGCGGTGGTCATTGCGCCTTCGAAGCTGCCGCGGCTGCGGATCGTGCGGCGGCGCATTCCAGTCCATCCTGCCAGAAAGAAAAATATAACCAGCAAGGCGAAGAACAGCTGGATCAAAGCATGCGGCGCAGACGCCGTGATGATCCCAAGCATAGAGTTTGGTGTTTCAATCCGAACCTCGCGCCCCGAAGCGCCAGAACTGGCTATCCGCGACGCAATATTGTCGACGAACCGTTCGAGGTTTGCATACAGGTCAAGAACCGGTTGGAGTGTCGTGGTGACATTGTCGATCCGTTCGGGAACCAATGAGACCCAATCAATCGCGGGAATGACGATGGCGGCGACCGCGAAAATTGCCGTCGCAAGAAAGATCATGACACATAATGCTGCCGCCAGTTTGGCCGGCATGCCGCGCCGTTCGAACCATTCCAGCAGCGGCACCAGCGCAATCGCGACGACTAGCGCGGCAGTGACCGGAAGGAAGAATTCCGCGCCTGCCCGCAAGGCGAACGGCAGGCCGAGCAATGTGCCAACCCCTGCAATCAACGTCAGCGACGCAAGCAATCGGACGCGCTTGGTATCCTGGAGTTCCTCGGCATGTTCGAGCGCGACCGGCGTAGCGGTCGAGGTCTTTGCAGACTTGCGAGCTGTCCGGCCCGGTTTTGTGACTTTGCGTTTGGCGTCCATGACCAATGCTTATCCAAGCATGGCCGTGCTCGCCAGTGGGATCTTGCGCGCGGTGCATCGCTCGAAATGGCAGACGGCATCCCGGCCCCAAAGGTGACCCGCTATCGTGTCACGACGTCCGCTCGTCAGGTCCACCGGCCGTTACGAAGTGCGACACGTCCATTCGCCCGGGACCAGGCCGTCGACCGACCACTCG